>CAWAPQ010000003.1:0-617112 GCA_963783965.1 uncultured Acidimicrobiaceae bacterium
GACATTGGTGAGACATTCTGGAACGACCGGCGATATGACCCGCTCTGGGCGACGTGCTCAATAGTGGATACGAAAACCCAGTACCGACGTCGGCCCGGGAAGCCCCGATCACGGGGAAGAGGCGATAGAGGGCCAGTCGCTCTACTCGATGGAAGTCCAGTATTGGGCGCATCGGCCGCTTTGGTTCTTGATCTTGAGCGGGGGTGCTAGAGCGCCATCCCGCATTACAGCTCGTCTTTACCTGGAGCAGGGTGTCGCCTGGGCAGGTCGATGCCTTGTGTCTGCAACTGGATGCTTTTGGTTGACGGCCCTCGGTGGCAGTTTAGCGAAGTGCAGCAGAGGTTGAAATTGCGACTGAGCGAGTACTTCCACCGGCAGTGTTGGATCGGGCGCGTACGGGTGTGCAGCGATCGGAACTCGACATGGCTCTGAGCGCGATTGGTTCCAAGAGACTGATGTGGGGATCGGACTATCCGCATCTCGAATCTCAGTGGCCCCACACGAAAGAAAAGCTGCGGGAGCTCATGAACGAGATATCAGAGGACGATGTCGTGGCGATGGTCAGTGGGAATGCAGTTGAGGCCTATGGTGTCGACCCCACCAGGTTGGCCCCAGTGGTGGAGCAGATCGGGCCGACCGTTGGTGAGATCGTCTCGGCCTAATTGGCTCTCGGCGAGCTCACGATGACCGTTCGAATCGAGGTGTCGTGGGAGATCCAAGGTGGGGAGTCTTGCATTAACCACCGGAACGCAGTCCGGATTAGAGGAGTATCACCACAACGATGACTCGACTTGGCGAGCTCTTCGGTTCTGAAGTCGACATTGCTCGAATGGCGAACGATCGCCGAGAAAGGCTGAGTGCGTCGATGCGTCTGCACGACGTGGACGCGTCTTGTCCTTGTCGATCCTTTAAACGTCGAGTATGCGAGCGGCTCGTATCGATGCGAGAGCGGGTCCTGGGCAGTGGCAGTCGTGACTTCCGACGAGGTGGTGCGGACGTTCGATGCGCCGACAAGTCCGGTGAACGGCCACCGCGATCCCTTTGTCTCGGAGTTCGTCCTCGATACCTGGGACACGACGGCGCAACAGATTGCCGATTGCTTCGGCAGCTCACCGCCCGGCTGCGTAGCGGTCGACCGACCAACCTTGGCCTGCCTCAGATCTTTGCAGGTGAGATTGGGCCATCCAAAGAAGACGCAGGTGACCGACTCCGGAGCAGACGTTGTGACTGCAGCACGGATGAAAAGATGGTGACGAGATCGAGTGCCTTCGGCGCTCGAATCGCGTGTCGGGTCTCGTCATGGAGTCGGCACTGAGCGGTTAAAGCCAGGTGCCACGGTTGAAGACCTCATGGTGCCGCAGCGGGAGTTGCTCACAGAGCTCGACCCTGAAGGCGACATTCTAACGATGCGCGGAGGCCCGGCAGCGAAGGCTGGGCGGAGCGGATCGTTCCATATCGCACCCACACACGAGGCCTACAATGCCGCTGGGGAGCCTCCGTTTCCTTTTCCGCTTGAGCCCGATCGCCCGTTCGAAGAAGGCGGGGTTGTCTGGCCCGATTGCGGCATCGGATACTACGGGTGCGAGTCCGACTACGGTCGCACCGGGATTGTTGGGGAAGACATCCTCCCGGGTCCATGAACGCGAGCAGTTCGGTCACTGGCTCGAGGTACGAGATCGGGTGGCTGACGACTTCGTCCCGGCCGTACGGCCGCAAGTGTGGTGACAGCGGCGACGGAAGCCGCGAAATCCCTGGGCATCGGCCAACCTTGGTTGAGTCACACACTCCTTGCACACGGAATCGGCTTAGCGCCTGCGGAGTTTCCGTTCTTCGGCTATGACCCGGACGGTTTCCTCGTCGCTTCAGACGTGGCACCGTCCCAACTCAGGTCACTGCCGCACGAAGACGAACTCGAGTTGACGCAGGGCATGGCGTTGGCTTGAGCCGTCGTATGGGACCGAGATGGTGCATACCGTGCCGAGGACACCTATCTCGTCACCGATTCAGAGCCCGAACTCATGAACCGCTGGTCGTATACGCCATTCCTTGACGTGTAAACGGATCAGAAAATGTGGTTCCGTCAACGCCGCCCAAAACCGAAAGGTAGTCACAGGTGGATAAGAGACTCTCGAATAAAGAACCGGCGGAGAAGCGCCCGCAAGACATCCGGCGTTCTCGATCGGATTCTCGTGCCAACGATGTGGACTCCCATGTCGCGGAGCCCCCAGACCTCTGGGTGAGCCGGGGGTCCTCGAAGTGGGGAGATGACATTCCGCACGTCGCGACGGATCCAAAGACCGGTATCGACGGCTGGGTCATCCGTGACACCAAGGTTGCCAACGTCGCACAGCAGGCTATGCCGGGGTGGGATGGCCCAGCGCGCCCTCCCCCACTTGAGCAAGCGGACCCGAGTACTTGGCAGCCAAAGCCACGGCTCAAGTGGATGGATGAAAATGGTATTTATTCACAGGTGATCTACCCCAACATATTGGGGTTGATTCCAGCCGTCTTTTTGGAGCTCGATCCCAACTGCGGCTCGAGTGTGTGCGGGCGTACAACGATTTTCAGACCGAGTTTTGCTCGGAAGACCCGAATCCATCCTCCCAATTGCCTTCTTACCATGGTGGGACATCGAGGCAAGCAAAGCCGGATTGCGTCGTTGTGTCGATTTGCAGCACAAGGGCGTGCTATTCGCGTGGGAATTTCGAGCGCCTTGGATTCCCTGCACTGCGGTCCACCCATTGGGAGCCTCTTTTCCGGATGATCGAAGAAACTGGCTTGTCGATCAACTTCCACGTTGGATTCGGTCGCAGCTCTGCGCAGGAAGAGCTTGCTGAGCTGCTCGCCGAAAGCGACTTGCTCTCTGTTGTTGGGAACGTATCCAAAGTACTTCTTGGAAATGCTGCGTGCGTCGTCGAGTTGATCATGGGCGGCGTGTGTGATCGACACCCGGATCTGAAGTTCGTGTCCGTCGAGAGCGGCATGGGTTACGTCCCCTTCGTCATCGAGGGCCTGGACTGGCATCTCATCCAGGGCCCAGGCCGGGACATGTTCCCCGGCTTCCTCCTTCCGTCGGAGTATTTCCGGCGTCAGATTTTCGGCACGTTCTGGTTTGAGTCCGACGTGGCCCGATTGATCGACCTGTATCCGGACAACTTCATGTTCGAGACTGATTATCCACACAGATCGGGTTTGTGGTCTCGGAGTCCGGACTCCACGGATTTTAGTCCGCAGGAGACGATCGCGAGAAACCTCGGTGGGTTGTCTGACCAAATGTTAACCAAGGTCCTGCAGGACAACGCAGATCATGTCTATGGAATCAGCGGTTAGTTGAACAAATCCATCTTGGCATGGGTCGAGTGATAGCCACAGCAAACGTAAGTACGCGTTGAAAAGGAGTAACAAATGGCTGCGCGATTGGCGAACAAGGTTGCGATTGTCACGGGCGCCGGCTCACGAGGCCCGGGTGTGGGTACGGGTAAAGCGACTTCCGTCCTCTTCGCCCAGGAAGTGCCCTGTTGTCCTGGTCGATAAGTTCGAGGAGAGGGCGCTCGAAACCCAAGCCCGATCAAGGAGTGTGGCGGTGAGTCAGTCGTTGTGGTCGCTGACCTGGAAGATCCTGCATCGGGTCAACGCATCGTCGATGAGGCGGTGACGGCGTTCGGCACCGTGGATGTCTTGGTGAACAACGCCGCTTTGGGTCCCTTGACCAGCATCCTCGACACGACGCCGGACCTGTACGACACCGTCATGTCCATCAATCTGCACGCTCCCTTCATGCTGGTGAAGGCCGCCATTCCCGTAATGAGCAAGAACGGTGGTGGATCCATCGTCAACATCACGACGGTGGGGGCGATCCGAGGGGTCGCCGAAGTCTCTAAAACTGTCTATGCCGCGTCGAAAGCCGCACTTTTGGGCATGATGGTCGATATCGCAACGGCCTATGGTCGGCAGGGGATTCGAATCAATTGCGTTGTGCCCGGTGCGATTCGGACCCCTATGGCAGATCATGCCCTGCGGGAAAAGGCCATCGACCCGACGAAGATTACCAATATGGGTGCCAATACACCTCTGGGCATCGAGGGGGACGCCTGGGATATTGCTCTGCGCTGTCCTCTTCCTTGCCAGTGACGAGGCGCGTGCTTCATCACTGGGGTCCACATCCCAGTGGACGGAGGGAGCACAACACTTTATCCTGCGTCGTCCCCTCGATCGTGAAGTGTCAGCGTGTTCGAGATCTTCTTGCACTGTGTCATGAGTGGCTCCGGTTTGTCCGGCTGTCGTGGTCGGATGTAGGGGATCGTGGGCGTCGTTTAGAAGGAAACTAGTTGTGAGGAGTGACGGATAAAATTGTTTCGCTTGACTCGCATTTCGTGGAGCCGCCAGACCTGTTCGTGTCACGTGTGGATAGGCGGTTGCGAAACTGAACACCGAGGACAGAGTGGGGTTCGTGGAACTCATCTGTGGTCGTGTGGATAGACGGCGAGTTTTGTGTTTTTCCGGGCTCAGAAGGATTGCCCCGACCGGTCGCATCGACTAGAGCGCGGGACGCAGGTTTGAAGAGATGAAAGAGGCGAACAAGCAGGGATTCGCCGCGCGCTAGTATTTGCGTTCGATCCGGCGGCGCGGCCGAGGCTCAAGACCAGGACGGCGTGGTCGCGGAAGTGCGTACTCGACGTGCGGGTTTTCGCTGTTGCGATGGACGAGGCGGAATGCGCCGTGCGTGCTTTCGTGCATTCAACGTTGGGAGAAGGGTATGAAATTACTATCCGAAACGGGTGGTCGGGCGTGCCTTGATCGACGTAGAGAGCGCGCCCGCAGCGATCGAAGAGCTGGAGCATGCAACAGCAAATGGCCTACGAGCGGGTTTGATTCCGGGAGCGCCGTCGAGGGTTACCCCGCGTCTTCGCCCCAGCACGACCCATTCTGGTCTGCTGCCGAAGAACTTGAGTTCCCGCGGGCACTGCATCTCCATACCACAGAAGCCATTCAAGCTGTCCGATGCCGAAACTTTGATCGAGGCAGTGTCAGAGGTTCAGGTGTCACTGGCGGAGATGATTCTCGGGGTAATTTTGAGCGATTTCCTCGCCTCAAGGTCATCCTCTGCGAGGTGGACGTGCCCCGGATCCCCCATTTCTTGTTTCGAGCAGACCATTTTGCCACGACCAATTGGCGCCCGAACTGGCGTTGTCGATGAAACCAAGTGATTACTGCGGCGGAACGCGTGGGCAACGTTTCAGCATTAGCACGCGACACTCCCCTTTACCATCGCGTCGTATGGGCGGATATTTTTGATGTGGGCATCCGACTTTCCTCACCTCGACAGCACGTAGCCGTGCACCCGTCGGTACATCTCGGTATATTTTCGGCAAAATTGAAAGGGACGACGCCCAGAAAATCGTCGGGCGGGAACGCAACCGATCTGTATCGGATGTAGAAGCGGTGACGACACAGGCGGTGTCGGGGGTCTTCGGAAGGAAAGACGAGCACGAAGCCGAGCAGAGCTTGCCGAAATATCCTCGGCGATGAAGAGAAATCAACCCGATAACCAGGAATCCGGGGGACTGACAATGGACAGACGATGATCATCACGAGTGACTCTCATGCTGCGCCACCCATGGCCGACTTCCGCCCATACCTGGAGAAACGTTATGTCGACGAGTTCGATATCTTCCTCGCCGAATACCAGAAGTCCGGATCGCGAAACTTCGAGCCTCCGGCGCTTCGGCATCACCTCGATCCCGACGTTCTCGAGGTGTGGGAACGGACGGTGATGAAAACCGGGCGCGTGCGGATGGCGCGGCGAACTTGAAGGCACGACGGGAACAGATGTCGATGGACGGCATCGCTGCCGAAGTCGTCTTTCCTGACTTCGGCCGTCCATTCGAACTCGTGGGCTCACCAACGAAAGCTTAATTCTCGGAAGGGTGGCTGACTCCGAACACGTGGCGGCGGGCAACAGGGCTTACAACCGATGGCTTGTAGATTGTTCAAGAAGGGGTGAAATTTCAGCGGCAACGGCTCCGAGCGCCCCTTGGTCAGATGTGGAAGAGACCATCAAAGAGCTCGGACGGTTCAAAGATGGTGGATTCAAGGGAATCGTCTGCCGATGTTCGACCCGAAGTGCCCTCTCTATCATCCGAATTTCGACCGTGTGTGGAGTGCCATCACGGATCTGGATCTTGTCGCCAACTGCCATCCTCCGATGTCTGGGACGACGACGTCTTTCCTCGCCCCCGGGTGCACCCCACCCTGCCGCCGCCCAAAGACTGTACGTTCATGAGGCTTTGTTCTGTATCCACAACATGTTGGCTCACCTCATTTGGGGTGGGGTACTCGAGCTACATCCGGAACTGAGGGTCGTCTTCACCGAGCAAGGCTGTTGGCTATGGACGATTGGTGATTATCTATATGGACTACGCCTATAGGGGAAAGTATTCTGCGCCGTGATTTATGGGATATCATGCCCTTGGCCCCCAGCGAGCAATTTCGGCGTCAGTGCTATTTGGGAGCCTCCTTGTTCTCGTGCCGAAGTCGCAGCTCGGCACACCATCGGTCTGGGCCAGATGATGATGGGTATGGATTACCCCCACCATGAGGGGACGTATGGGGGAGGGTATGGCACCAGAGAATATCTGCGGGCCACTTTTGGTGCTGAACAGGTTCCAGAGGACGAGGCCCGCCGGATGCTGGGCGAGACGGCGGCGAAGGTGTTCGGCTTCGACGTGGACAAAGTGAGCGCAGCCGCGGAGCAAATCGGCCCGTTCCCACCAGAAGTGCTCACACCGCCGGAGAGCGATCTGTACCCCGTGTGGCGATGTCCACAAGCCGTTGCCCTACGTCTTAAACTAACGAGTCACAATCCAGCCCAAAAAGACTGTTAGGGACGAGAGATTCAACAACGGCGTGTCTCCAACTCCGCCGATGGCGCATAGGCCCTCGATCGATGATTCGTGAGGTTCCCCCCTCGGGCGAGGCGCGAGTTCCCCCTCTCGTTCAGGCTCTGCAACGGAGCAGGTTCCAGGCTCAGTTCACATTCTCCTGTGACGATGCGACCGGCGAGTTCCTTGCGGTGCTTTCGGCGTCGATCGCGTCAGGCGGCAGGATTCTCGAGATCGGAACGGGGATGGGAGTCGGACTGGCATGGATCACAAGTGGACTGGGCCCACGAGACGACATAACGGTTGTCACAATCGATCGTGACGCCGAGAGGTTGGCGTGGGCGCAGGAGCTCGATTGGCCTGAGTTTGTTGAGTTTATCGCAGGTGACGTGATGGTTGAACTGCCAAATCTGGGTTCTTTCGATCTCATCTTTGCCGACGCGGAGGGTGGCAAATGGTATGGCCTGGACTTGACGATCGATGCGCTTAATGTTGGCGGCATTCTCTTGCTCGATGACTTCCAATCGCAGCATTGGAATTCGCCAGCCCAAGGGGCGGCTCATCTCGAGAAGAGAGATGAGATTCGCCGTCATATTTCTGGCGATTCCCGCCTCGCCTCGACCGAGTTGAGTCACGCGAGCGGTCTCCTGCTCGCAGTTCGAAGATCAAAATAGAGAGAGCAGGCCTCCTGTCGGGGTGGTACAGAGAATGAGATGGCGACAAACTGTGCTGCGGGATCGCTCGAGCCTCGGCCGGAGTTGAGGCGTCTCTTGCGCTTCGCAAGACGCGTCGCGACCTTCGGGCGCTCTGGGTGCATCGCGGCCCCGGTAAGACGGGTTCACCCCGTCGCTCCCGAAGGGACGCGCACCAGCCAATGGCCTTGGGCTGTGGTGACGGCGAAGTCGGTGGTGAGCTGCTGGCCCTAGGCGTTTGAGCACGTACCACTGCGCCGCGCCTGCCGGGTGTGATGTCCATGTGGTTCGGACCTTCGAGGGAACCGAGGGCACCTACAGCCAGCTGCTTGCCGAGCTGAAGCATCTCGATTTGCGCGGCTCTTCCGGTTTCAGTGGAGACGCCCCAACTATGTGCCAGCGTGGCCTTAGTGAAGCTATCGGGAGGGGAGGGAATGTGAGGGGATAGCTAGCAACGCTTCTAACCAGAAACTTTTCTGATGGGCTGGTCAAATCGCCGAAACCCGTACTTTCGCAACGTAGAGGCCGTGGGTTCAGATCCCATCACCTCCATCGGAAAGCCTTGAGTCCTGGGTGTCGTGCTTCAGCGGCAGCAACGCGAACGTGCCTCCGTTCGGACGGTCGCCTTGCGGCTCCGTCGTGCCGGAAGGAAGATGCGGCAGTACTCGGCGTTCCGGCGAAGCAGCAGGGGAGTGGGAAATGAAGCAGAACGTTTTCACCGTCGAGCGGCTCATCAGCGCTTCGCCGGACTCGATCTTCGACGTCTTGGCCGACCCGGCCAAGCACGCACTGATTGACGGTTCGGGCATGCTCCAAGGAGCGAACGACGCGGCGTCAACCCGTCTCGCCCTCGGTGTGACCTTTGGCATGGGAATGAAGATGGGTGTTCGCTACTCGACGGTGAACACTGTCGTCGAGTTCGAGGAGGGCCGGCGCATTTCCTGGCAGACGGGCCCCAAGGGCAAGCTCGAGCCCTACGTCGCTGGTCGGATCTGGCGCTACGAGCTCGTCCCACAGGGCGAGCGGACTCTGGTGCGCGAGAGCTGGGACATTACGAGCGATCACCAACGGGTCCTCCTGCGGCTGGGCGACATCTATTCGAAGAAGACCCGACGTGACATGGAGTTGACGTTGGCGCGCCTCGACGCGCTGATGACCGCACCCTGAAGTGATGGGGTGATCGGCGCAGGTCCAGAAGTCCGTCGCCTTCCGCGGCGCGTCGATCCGGAAGGTCAGCGGGCAAAGAGGTGAAACCCGGCAAAGGCCCAGGCCGCGATCAGCGCGAGATTGGCGAGGCCTGAAGTCGAGATGAATCGGACGAACTCCTCCGCCGTCGCGGCGCGGCCGTCCGAACGACGAGCAGCCACGTCAATGAGGACCGCGACGACCGGGATGGCCACCCAAAACAGGATGCCGAGCGGCGGGCTCTGCGGTAAGAGCAGCGCGGAGCTGCCGCGCTGGACCCCCAATGGTCCCAAGGCCGCGACGAACGTGCCCCGGTACTCCGGACCTTGCGGGTCGCCTCCGTCCCGGGGCGTTCCGGTGTCGTCGATCGGGGCGCGGACGCGAGCGGCCTCGTACCCGACCCCGACGAGAATCCAGACCAGGAGGAGCGCCGCATTCAGCGGACGGTAGGCCTGTGCCAGGGCACTGATGGTGAGGTGGTACTGGTGCGGGCCGCTGTCGATGCCCAGGACGTCCCAGGCCAGCGCCGCCGCCGCCAACGCCAGCCACGGCGCCACGCCACGAAAGGCCGGTCCGTTGCCGCCGCGACCAGGCCGGGGCCACGGCTCGTCGGCCGGCCGCAGGTGGAGACCCCGGTGCCCACCGCTTCTGCCACGCCACAGCGCGAGGTCGAAGAGGAAAACGAAGCAGAGGGTGACGAGCCATGTGATCTCCGCAGCCCCCGACCTCCTGTGCTCGCCGCTGACCCAACCGCACCAGCCGCACGCCGCCAGAAGACCAATGCAGATGACGACGCGGTGGCCACGCACCATGCCGGTCTATCCCAGGTTCGGGTCGGGGCTCCTGCTCGGCCCGTCCACCTGGCATAACGAACAGCGGGTTGCCCGCCCCGCGTTAGGGTCCGCCGATGGCCAAGGGCGTCCTCCTGCGCCACCGCGATTTCCGCCTGCTCTGGGGCGGCGAGACCGTGAGCGAGTTGGGCTCACAGGTCAGCCTTCTCGCCATTCCGCTCCTCGCCGTGGGCACGCTGCATGCGACGACCTTCGAAATGGGGTTGCTGACCGCAGCGTCAACGGCTGCCTTCCTCATCGTCGGGCTCCCGGCCGGCGTCTGGGTGGACCGGCTGCGCCGCCGCCGGCTGATGATCGTTGCCGACGGAGGGCGGGTGCTGGCCCTGGGGTCCATACCGGTCGCGTACGGGCTGGGTGGCCTGACGTTGGCGCAGCTCTTCGTCGTCACGCTGGCGAGCGGCATCCTCACCGTCTTCTTCGATGTCGCATATCAGTCTTATCTCCCCACTCTGGTTGGAAGGGAGCATCTGGTGGAGGGCAATGCCAAGCTCACGGGCAGCGCGCAGGTCGCCGCGGTGGCGGGCCCCAGCGTGGCCGGCGGCCTCGTCCAGGCCTTCGGAAGCTCCGTCGCAGTCGCCGTGGACTCGCTGAGCTTCCTTGTGTCAGCTGCGGCCGTCGGTGCCATTGCCGCCCCTGAGCCGAAACCCACGGTGCCGGAGAGCGGACATCCCAGACTCCTGCGCGGGATCGCCGAAGGCCTGCGCTTCGTGTTCGGTAACGCCCTCTTGCGGGCGATTGCGGCCACCACCGCCACCGCCAACCTTTTCGGCGGCATCGCCGCGGCAGTCGAGATCGTCTTTCTGGTCCGGCAGGTTCATGCCTCCCCCGGGGAGATCGGCCTCCTGTTCGCGTTGGCGGGCGTCGGGGGAGTGTTGGGCGCGTTCGCCGCCGGGCCGATTGCTCGTCGTGTGGGAGGGGCGCGGGCCACCATCATCGGCATCGGCGTCAGTGTCGGAGCCTTGCTGATCCCACTGACCACGCCCGGTGCGGGGCTCCTCTACTTCGGCTTTGGCCTGTTCCTGGTGTCCTTCTCAGCGACGGTCTACAACGTGAACCAGGTCAGCTTCCGTCAACGCCTGTGCCCCGACCGGCTCCTCGGCCGCATGAACGCCACCATGCGTTTCGTCGTCTGGGGAGTCCTCCCGATCGGGGCGCTGATCGGCGGTTTCCTGGGGGCGGCATTCGGGCTGCGCACCACCTTGTGGGTCGGCGCGCTGGGCCAGGCTCTCGCGGGAGTCTGGCTCCTGGCCTCACCGATGCGCTCACTACGGGACTTCCCCGACGCTCCACCGGAGGAGCAGCAGAACAGCGGAAGCTGACGACCGGCGGGCCGAGCGTGCTACCCGGGGTGCGCGGCGACGCCGACTTCTGGTAGGGACTCGATCTCGTGCTTGGTCAGCGTCACGGTGATGCCGTCGTCGATCCTCTCGACGGCGTCGATGGGAATGGCGACCTGCTTACGGCCCCAGAGATGGCCCTCTTGCAACAGGACGTGGGTGACGTGTCCCCTGGTCGAATCGACGACGAGCCCCTCCACCCTGCCGATCTCACCGTCGCTCGCATGCACGGCCTCGCCTCTGCGAACGCCGATTTCACCCGGAGGGAGCGTGTCCTTGGTCTCGACCGCACTGGCCAACGCGAGCGCTGGGTCGGCGCCGCCCTCCAGGCCGAAGTAGGGCCAGTAGTAGGCCTCATGGGCGGCGTACGCGTCGTAGCCGCTGCCACCGGGCAGGAAGTCCATCTCCTCGGCCGAGGGCAGTTGGTCGAATTCGGCAAGGGTGTAGTGCAGGCGGAGGTCGCCGTCGCCGGCCTCAACCATGTCGAGGGGAACCAGACGGCCCAGCCCACTGCGATGCTCGGGCTCAACGACGAGGTGGGTGAGCTCGCGGGCCACCGGGTCAATGACCACTCTGCTCACGGTGCCGCACGGCCCGTCGCTGCAGGTGGCGGCGGCCCCGATCGTGAACGTTGTGTCTGCCATACCGGCCTCCTTTATCGGGCAAGACCCTACCGGGGCACCGGAGCCCGTCCGGGACCTTTCGATCGGCCAGGCTGTCACCAACCGCGCAAGTCGACATCCCAGCGCTCGACCACCTCATCGCCGTCGACCAGATACAGGAACTCGTGATACGCCACAGTCGGGTCGACGTGCGCCGGAAGCACACGCACTCGGTCTCCGACCCGGAGCGGAGCAGCCGGAGCGAACGTCAGATGCTCGTCCGAGCAGAACCACACCTCGGCTCCCTCGAGCGACGGATTGCCATGGTCCATGCCCAGCGACTTCAGCCCGCAGTCGGCGACGGCCCAGCCGGTCGAGACCGAGATCACCGTGGACAGGACCGAGAGCGCCTGGGCGAACGGCAGCCCGAGCTTGCCGTAGGCGGTGTCCATGAGCGCGTAGGAGCCGGCCTGAATCTCCGTGGCCCAGGAGTTGAGGTCATAGGTCCCCGTTCCACCCGCCGAGATGATGTCGCCCCCCACCTGGTCGGCCGCCAGCACGAGTCGGCCCATGGAGTCTTCGAGCTGGGCGCTGCGGGCCGCCCGGTCCTCCAGCCCGACGATGTGGCCCTCGTACCCCATCACGCCGCGGACTTCGAGCCCGAGGGCGCGGGCACGGTCGGCCAGACGGCCGGCCTCCTCGGGGGGACACCCGCAACGAGGCAGGCCCACGTTGACGTCGATCACCACTTCGGGCACGCGAGCCCTCGCCGCGGCAGCAATCGTGGCGTCCGAGTCGACCGCGAGGGTGACGCGCGCCCCTGCTTCAGCAAGCACACCCAGCCGCGCCGCGTCCACGACCTCGTTGGCCAGCAGGAGATCTTCGCCCAGTCCCGCTCGCACCATCCCCTCCATCTCGCGCACGGTGGCGCAGGTGAATCCGGAGTGGCCCGCCGCGGCCTGGCGTCTCGCCAGCACCGTGCACTTGTGCGCCTTCACGTGCGGACGCATCCGACTGCCCGGTAACGCGTCGGCCATGGCACGGATGTTGTCGTCCAGCAGACGCTCTTCGACCAAGAGCGCGGGTGTGGTCAGCTCCGAGGTCCTCATGCCCGCACGCTATCGACAGCGACCATCACGGGCGAGCGGTCGCGGGGTACCGTGCCTTCTGTGGACGAGCCGTGGTTGAGGGATGCCTGCAGCCTGGTCGAAGCGTTCCGGGCCAGGGAGCTTTCGCCGCTCGAGGCCCTCGACGCATCCATCGCGGCTATGGAGGCGTCGCCGCTCAACGCGTTCAGCTTCACCGATTTCGATCGGGCGAGAGAGTCGGCTCGCCGCGCTGATGTCTCGCTGCCCTTCGGAGGGGTCCCTGTCGGCGTCAAGGAACTCGAGAAGGTGGAGGGTTGGCCGTACACGGAGGCGTCGGTGATCTTTCGCGACCGGGTGGCGGATCACGACGACACGTCCCTGAGCCGCCTCCGCACCAGCGGGGCCGTGCTGGCCGCCCAGACGACGGCACCGGAGTTCGGGGGCATCAACTGCACGTCAACCGAGTTGCACGGGACGACGCGCAACCCCTGGAACCTGGCGCGTACTCCAGGCGGCTCTTCGGGGGGAACGGCGGCGGCGGTAGCGGGCGGATTGCTGCCGCTGGCGACGGGGAGCGACGGTGGTGGGTCCATACGGGGCCCGGCGGCGTTCAGTGGCCTCTTTGGCCTCAAGGCAACCTACGGGCGGATCCCGAAAGGCCCGGACGGGACCATCGAGCCGATGACGACCGTCTTGGGCTGCCTGACCCGGTCGGTGCGCGACACTGCCCGCTACTTCGACGTCTGCAATGGATTCGATCGTCGTGATCCGCTGAGTCTGCCCCGGGTGGAGGGGTGGGAGGCCGAACTCGGCACACATGATCTGTCCGGGATGACCGCGGTAATCCTGGTCGACCTCGGGATTGCGCAGGTCCGTGACGAGGTCGCCGAGGCCGTTGAAGCCGGCGCAGAGCACCTGGCCCGAGCGGCCGGTCTCCGCCTTGTCACGGCGGCTCCGACTCTGCCGCCGTTGCGGGGCGCCTGGGCCATGGCGAACCAGCCCCCCTTCGTGGCCGACCTGGGTGACGCCTACCCGGATCGAGTGGAAGAGCTGTCGCCCGAGATGAGAGCCGGGCTGGAGAGCGCCCGGGAGCGCTACAGCCTCGAGCGGGCGGCTTCGATCGAGCAATACCGCCGGCAGCTCAACGGAGCGATGGCCGACCTCTTCGACGCGGCCGACTTCGTGTTCTGCTCGACGCATCCGGATGTGGCCTTTAAGGCGGAGGGTCCGCCGCCCGCCACGCTTCCCGGTCGGGACCTCGTTCACGAGATCGGGTTCGTGCGGGCCATCATGAACCAGGCGGCCCTCACTGCGCCGTCCAACCTCAACGGCAGTCCCGCCATGAGCATTCCGACCGGATTGATCGACGGACTGCCGGTCGGGCTGCAGGTGTTGGCCGGCCATCACCGCGAGCAGCTCCTGCTCGACCTGGCGTTCGTGGCCGAACGGACGACACCTTGGCCCCAGGTTGTACCGGGGGCGCCGCTGCCTCCTGGGTGACATTCAGCGGGCGCCGTCCCGCCACGGGCTCATGTCGAGAGCGGGGTAGCGGGCTTGCACACCAGCCAGCGTCGCCTCGTTCCAGTACGGATGGCCGGGCTCGGGCACACCCATGAGTGCCAACTGTCGCGGCGTGGCCTGCTGGACGTACTTCGAAAGCTCGGGGGAGAAGCCGCGGAACGGCCAGGCTTGGTAGCCACCCCAGCCGGCGTCGCGGTGGCGGAACGAGACGTGGAGCATGACGCGGTAGCGGCCCGGGTCGGAGAAGTCCGCCGAACGGTGGTACACGTCGGGACGGTAGGCGACGACCGATCCTGCCGGGGCCGCCGCGTGCGACGGATCCGCGTACAGGTCGGCGTAGTCGACATAGTTGAGTGTGTGCCGCTCGACGGGGATGTCCTTGGTCTTCTGCCACGAGACGAAGCGAGTGGCACCGTCCTCGATGGTGACGTCGGTGAGATAGACGAAGAACTCGACCTGCTGGAAGCCGGGCGCATGTCGGGGCACGACCAGCATGTGGTTGGGGTAGTCAGCATGCAGGAGTTGGTTGTAGTCCGAGGACTGGGACGCATACTTCGCCGTCACGATGCCCATGTAGAGGGCGAGCTCCGAGGTGCCGAGCAACCCTTCGGCAAGGTCGACCACGTGGTCGTGGAGTACGAGCGCGTTGAGGCGCGAGCTGTGGAATGGGAACTCCGGCCACGGCGCGTCCCAGGTGTGCCACTCGCCCGCCTCGGCACCGCCTCTCTCGGCCATCTCTGCGGGAGTGGGAAAGTGGCGGTGCATGGCCTCCTGCGCCGCCGCGAGTTCGACCGGGGGGATCACTCCCGGCACTACGCACCACCCGTCGGTGTCCCAGGTCTCCTTCAGCTCGGGTGTGAGCTGCGACATGACGGCAGGCTAACCCCGTCACCTGCTAACATGAGTGCTGCCTCGGGTGTTCGCCCGGCGGGGCCCGTTCGAGAATCCAGATCGAGTAGGCCACATTTCCTCGATTGGAGTCTTGTCATTTCTTCCTTCTCAGACCTTGGCGTGCCCGCGCGGTTCGCCGACCGCCTCACCCGCCAGGGGATCACCGAACCACTCACCATTCAGTCGGAGACCATCCCTCCCGCACTCGCGGGGAAGGACATCTGTGGCAAGGCGCCGACCGGATCGGGCAAGACCCTTGCCTTCGGCATCCCACTCGTCGTCAGCTCAGTCCAATCGCGTCCGCGCCGCCCCAGGGCACTGGTCCTCGTTCCCACACGGGAGCTGGCCACCCAGGTGCATGACGTCATCGGAGACCTGCTCGGGCATGACAGCAAGCGGGTCGTCTCCATCTTCGGGGGTACCGGCTATCGCGACCAGGTGCGTGCCCTGCACAAGGGCGTCAACATCGTCGTGGCCTGTCCGGGGCGCCTCGAGGACTTGATCGAGCGCGGCGATGTCCGCCTCGACGATGTCTCGACCGTGGTGCTCGACGAGGCAGACCGGATGGCGGACATGGGCTTCCTCCCGGCTGTCCGACGCCTGCTCGACCAGACCGCACCGAAGCGCCAGGTTCTCCTCTTTTCGGCCACGATCGGTAGGGAAGTCGAGTCGGTCATTCGCAACTACCAGAATGATCCTGTCCGGGTCGCCATTGAGGCCACGGAGGAGGCGAAGGGCGACGTAGTCCACCACTTCTGGAAGGTCGACCGGGCCGAGCGCGTTGCCATCACGGCCAAATTGATAGAGCACCACGGGCAGGCGTTCGTCTTCTGCCGGACCAAGCGCGGGGCCGACCGCGTCGTCCGGCAGCTCCAGGCCCAGGGGGTGCGGGCCGTCCCGATGCACGGCGACCGTACGCAGGGCCAACGGGAGCGCGCCCTGGACTCGTTCGCCAAGGGGAAGGCTGACGCGCTGGTGGCGACAGACGTCGTCGCACGAGGCATCCATGTCGACGCCCTTCCGTGCGTGGTCCATTTCGATCCCCCCACGGACCACATCGACTACGTGCACCGGTCCGGTCGGACCGGGCGGGCCGGTCACACCGGGACCGTCGTCTCCTTGGTGACCCCCGAACAGCACAAAGATGTCCGTGGCGTGCAGCATGCGCTCGGCCTCGAGCCCGGTCTGCTGGCTCCCTTTTCTGCACCCATGCCCGCCCCTTCTGCGGGAAACGGCGGAGGCACCCGCAGCCGGAAGCTCACTGGAACGGTGAAGTTCTTCAACAGCGCTCGGGGCTACGGGTTCGTGGAGCACCAGGGCGGCGAAGACCTCTTCGTGCACCATTCGCAGGTCGAGGGTGACGCCCGCAATGGCATTGCTCCGGGATCAACGGTGGAGTTCACCATCGGCGCCGGTCGTCGGGGCGACGAGGCACACAATGTGAAGGTCCTCTGACCCACTGGTCAACCGGCGGTTCGGTCTAACTCCATTGGAGCAGGACCACTGCAGCTCCGAGCGCCATGTAGAGACCGAAGGGCAGCGCCGAGCGCCGATCGGCTCGGCGGACGGCCATGAGGAAGAGGCCGACGACGACGGCCACGAGGTTGGCGTAGAGGAACCCTTGGAAGAGCGCCATCGGGCTCACCCAGGCCAGCCCGAAGCCGTACACCAAGGACAGGCGCACGTCGCCGAAGGCCATCCAGCGAGGGTTCATCAGGTTGATGGCGAAGAACACGGCGAAGGCGATCAGACCTCCCAGGGTCGCCCCCAGGAGCCGGTCCCACTCGCTGGTGGCGACGGCGACCGTTACCCCGCTGGCGACGACCACCGCACTCAACGCGTAGACGAGGGTCTTGGGCAGGAGTCGGCGCCTCAGGTCGCAGTACGCCAGCTGAATCAGCCCGATCAGCAACAACAGCGGCGGCACCGCATTGGGTGACCAACCGACCTGATGGAGGACGTAGGCCGGCAGGAGGCCAGAGAGGATGGCAAGGGCGACCCAGTGGCGCCAAGTGACTCGGGGGGGAGCGAGGTCGGTCACCACGCCTCCCGCGTCAGCCGTCGAGGCGCGAGCCACCGAGGCCGCCAATTCACGCCTGGTCAACGGCACCAGAGCTGAGCTGATCGCGATGCCGAGAGTCGCCCCGGCGAGGAGCGTGACGGGAGTGCTCATTGGACCAGCGACACGGCGCCGCAGTTCGTCCCGAGATCGGCCACCTCGACCCCGCCGACCGAGAGACCGGCCGCCTGCAGTATCGGGCCGAGCACGCCGGGCAGAGTCGAGGTCAGGAGGCTGTAGACGGGGCTGCCAGTGCTGATGGGCGGGGAGTAGTTCAACGCCGGAGAATTCGAGCCGGCCACTATCGGGTTGCTGTCATTGGCTACCGTGGTCGCAGAGGGCGGCACGACGGAGGGCCCGTAGCCGAACTGGCTTCCGCTGTACCCCGTCACGCTCAGAGTCCCAAGACTGACTCCGCCCAGCGTGACGGTTCCGCTCGCAGTGGTGGCTGCCGGCTGGATGTTGGCGGTCTTCAGGGCGTTGTTTGCACAGGTGACTCCGAGCAGCGTGGCGGTGGCCTGTGCGCCCGAGAGTGGGATGTCGAGCGTCCCGGTCACACCGAGCACGGTGAGTTTGAGATCGGTGCTGATCTGGGCCGTCGACGCGGTCGTGCCGGTAGGACCGTAGGCCACTTGGGGCACCTGTCCGGCCGTCAAGCCGAACGAAAGCTTGGCATCCGTGACCAATGGGAGTCCGAGTGAGGATCCAAGGTCGATGGTGTTGGTGCCGTTGGCCACTTCGGCCTCCGTGGTGAGCGTCTGCAGCGCGTTGAGGCTGGTGGAAAGAGCCGGCGTCGAAAGGGTGGCGTTCGTCGGGGAGCACGTCGAGCCGTCGATGGAAACCAACTGGCACAGCGAAGCCGACGTCGATGCCGTCGACCCGAGGGCGCTGAGGGCCGTCGCCGCCGTGCAAGGCAACGGCGTTGGCGTGCTACCGCAATTGACCTGGGCGACCTGGTTGGCCACGGCATTGCTCCAGATGGACAGCCACTGGGAGCCGAGCAACGAGGCCGTCATGACATTGGAGCTCGTCAAGAGACCGCCCGAGGCGGTGATGAGCTGGTTGATCGTGACATTGGTGTTGGCCAGACCCTGATAGCTCGCCGCCGTGACGTTGGCCGATCCTCCCAGAGTGCTGAGAAGTGCGTTGAGCACGGTCGACTGCTGCGAATTGACTGACGCCAGATACGAGCCGACCGAGAACGCGGCTTCGGGGGTAACCGCGGCGATGGAGGTTCGCGTCACCGACGAGTGGCCACCGACGAAGATCTGCGGCACCGACTGCGTGGCCGAGACCTTGACGGCGTTGCAGGCGTTGGGAAAGGGCGGATTGTGGAACCAGCAATTGACCGTGTTGGCTCCGATCTTCCCGCCCTGGGGAGTGAAGGTACCGTTCTGCCACACACCGGGAGTCTCGGTGAGCGCGGCATTCGAATTGTTGTCGGTGGTTGTGTAGGTCATCTTGCCGTTCAAGAAGTTGGTGGTGAGCAACGCGCTGTTGAGCGTGGTGGTCCAGTCCGCCACGTTGACGTAGCGGGCCAAGTCGAGGGCCGCCGTATCTGAAATCGCCTGCGTCTGGCGTCCACCCACGACAGTGAGACCCAGGTCAACCCCGAATGCTCCGCCCCAGAGCAACAGCACCATGCTCACCGCCACCAGAACGAGGGTCGCGCCCCGTTCGTCTCGAGCCTTCTCGGACCGGAGGCCCCTCACAGCGTTGAGCCTCGGCACTTAGGAGCTCGGGTTCGAGATCTGCAGGGTGTTGCTCGACGAGATCGTTGAGGGTGTGATGACGCCCATTCCCGGCAGTTCGGGGAACAGCGGGCTCTGGTTGTAAGAATAGCTGACGGTGACCGTCAGGCACTCGTTGTTCTGGTTGGCCGAGCAGGGTTGTTCTGTCGAGACGCACGTGATCGTGGTGCTGGCGGTACCGCACGTTCCCTTGCTCATCCACCCAACATCCGTCGCGGCCTGCGCCTCGCTCACCGTACAAGCAGACGTCGTGCAAGGCGGACCGGTCGAACCCCCGGGGGACGATGCCACGATCCCAGCCCTTGCGCCGTCGGCCGCCGCCTGAGTGATGGTGGCCTGCGCCGCCAGGATCAGACCGTAGGAGATGATCCCGTACAGCAGTGCGATGAGGAGCACCACGACGAATGCGAACTCGACCATTTCCGCGCCGCGTTCGTCTCGGCGTCGCCTCAGTTGCTTCGGCATCCTCCACCAGCGCGGTCCCAAGGCGAATCCCCTCCTCTGTATCTCGGGCGGCCGTACCAACTCCTGAGCCAATTTGAAGGGTTGGGTCGCTGCGATACGTGCGTGTTGATTCTGGGCCGACTGCTGTCGCGGGTACATAGGACATATGGACCATTTAGGGGTCCCACCTGGGACGCTGCACTGAAGAATGGTCAGAAGGACCTATGTACGTTCCACCCTTCCCGTCGTACCCTCCAACGGAGCAAGCGACGGGTCGGTCCGTGACGGACCTTCTTGTTGTCCGCTGGTTGAGAGGGGGAAGGTTCAGTGAAGAGACAGACACTGATATTGGTGATGATCGGGGTGATTTTGTTCATCGCCGGAAGCGCGATCGCGTTTGCCAGTGTCGAAGGCGCGAGCAAGAAGGCCGGCAATGGCGGCAACGTTCAGGCGCCTGTGAGCACATCGGCAGTCGTCGCCAAGAGCGATATTCCGGCCGGCACGACGGGTCAGGAGATGGTGTCCAGTGGGTTGGTCGCCATTGAGCTGATCCCTACCAAGTCCTATGCACCAACCGACCTCGGTTCGTTGACGGGTCTGAATGATGAGGTCCTCACCCAGGCAGTCACAAAGGGACACGCCATCAGCTCGACGCAGCTGACCGCCAGCACCTCGTCCATTTCGCTACCGACAGGTATGAACGCGGTGACCGTCTCGCTGACCGGGACACAAGCGTTGGCCGGGTATCTCCAGCCGGGAGCCCGGGTCGACGTCTATGCCAACATCAAATCGCTGTCCGCCGCTCCCAATGCTCCTTCTGCGGGTGCTGGCCTGCCTGTCCCTTGCACCGAGCTGGCCATGTCCGACATCCAGGTCCTGGACGTCCAGAGCACGGTACCGAGCTTCTCGAGCAAGCCGACAGCGGCGGGACGCGCCATCCCGGCCACCGAGACACTTCTCCTGGCCATGAGCCCAAGTAATGCGAGGGCGATGGAATTCCTCTCCCAGAACGAGTCGGTCTCGGTTGTGCAGACCCAGAAAGACGTTTCGCCACCACCGGTCGGACAGTGCATCGGCACGGACCAGACGACGTCGGCACCATGAGCACCCGCCGGATTCTCGTCATCAGCCGGTCGCCCGCTTTGAGCCGGGCCATCCAGGCGTCGCTCGGACCGGGCTACGACGTCGTCACCAGCGGCAATGTGATTGACGTGGTGGAGGAGGTCCAGGAGCAGGGACCCTTCGACGTGCTCGTTGCCGGGCCCGTCTTCGACAGCCATGCCGGCATGGCCCGGCTGGCTTCGTTGCGGGCGGCTAGAGCGGTTCCGGCCGTCGTCCTCGCACTCGGACCCAAGCCGAAGGCCAACTTGGGCGACATCGTGCGGACGGGCGCGGTCGATCTCATTGAATACCCGACCAGCAAGCGTCAGCTGGCCACGGCGCTCAAGCGTGCCTTTGACATCGCCGACGTCTCGGCCTCGGGCGAAGGCCCGACGCTGCCGGCCGTCGCACACGGTGTCGTCGTCGACCGACCCCAGTTCGCCGAGGTCTTCACCGTGGCGTCGTCCAGTGGTGGATGTGGCAAGACCTTCTATGCGACCAACCTGGCCTGCTACCTGGCCGCGCAGACGGGCCAACGCGTGTGCCTGGTCGATCTGGACCTCCAGTTCGGCGAGGTCTCGACGGCGCTGCACCTGCGCCCCCGGTTCACCATCTCGGACCTGTTGTCCCGAGAACCCGTTGACGACGACGATCTCGACGAGCACGTCGAGGAGTACCTCGAGGAGCACGAGCTCGGGTTTTCGGTCCTGGCCGCGCCGTTCAGCCCGGCTGATGCCGACATGATCGCTCCGAAAGATGTCTACAAGGTGATGGGAGCGTTGCGTCGGCACTTCGACTACATCGTGGTCGACACCCCGGCCCAGCTCTCTGAGATCGTCCTGGCCGCCTTTGACCACTCGACCAGGGTCCTGTGCATGGTGACGCTCGACCTGCCGAGCATCCGCAACATGCGGGTGTTCCTCAGCACGCTGGAGAAGCTCCGCATCAACAGCCAGACGATCGGCGTGGTGCTCAACAAGGTCGAAGACGACATCGGCATCGACATCAACGACGTCCAGGAGGTCTTGGACAACAAGATCGTCTCCATCCTCCCGTACTCGCGCGAAGTCATGAAGTCGATCAACAAGGGCAAGCCAGCGCTCGTCTCCGCAGCCAACTCCGACATTGGGAAAAAGCTGGCGGGAGGCATGCATCAATTCCTTTCCGACGATGGGACGCCCGCGCTCGATGCTGGCTCCAATGCCGCTGAGATCGGCGAGTCGCGCGGATTCTGGCGACGGAAGAGGAAGGGTCGCACCGAGAAGGCGCCTGAGCTCGAGAGGGTCTGAGGGACATGAACCTGTCAGAGAAGCTGGCCGCCGCCGACGGCGCCCCTCCGGCACCCCAGGCTCAGGCACCGGTAGAAGAGGGCCTTCCATCTCGTAATCGTCGAGAGGGTGACCCGGGGCCGCCCGGCGGCGTGGAACGGCGGGTGTCGATCAACGGCCCGGCGCCTGGCTCCAAGGGAAACCCCATGCGCCGGGTCGCCGACCGCACCGCCTTGGACTCCGCCTGGAAGCAGTCCAAGCAGAAGGTCCAGGCCAAGGTCTTGGCGGAGATCGCCCCGAAGGCGGCCGACCTCTCGCCCGATGAATTGCGCGAGAAGGTCCGTTCGACGGTGAATGAGATCCTCGAGCGCGAGGACATCGGCATCTCGCCCATCGAACGTCAACGCTTCGTGGAGGAGATGCTCGAGGACTCTCTCGGCTATGGCCCGCTCGAGGCGCTCCTGGCCGACAACACCATTTCGGAAGTCATGTGCAACAAGTACGACGAGATCTGGATCGAGCGCAAGGGAAAGCTCACGCGCAGCGAGATCGTCTTCAACTCGCCGCATCAATATCGCCGGATCATCGACCGGATGGTGCACGGTGTCGGCCGCCGCGTCGACGAGTCCTCGCCGATGGTGGACGCTCGGCTGGCTGACGGCTCCCGGATCAACGCCATCGTGCCGCCGCTCGCCCTGCACGGACCGGTTCTCACCATACGGAAATTCCCGGAGCGGGCCTTCCTCATGGAGGACCTCATCAAGCTGGGCTCGCTCTCCATGGACGCCGCCGTCTTCCTGGAGGCCCTGGTGCGGGGCAAGATCAGCCTGATCGTTGTCGGCGGTACCGGTACCGGAAAGACCACCATGCTGAACGTACTCTCCAACTACATCCCGGACGGTGAGCGACTGATCACCATCGAAGAGTCTGCCGAACTGCAGATCCAGGGGGAGCACGTCGTCACCCTCGAGACCCGCCCGTCCAATGCTGAAGGGACGGGAGAGGTCCGTATCCGCGACCTCGTGCGCAACTCTCTGCGTATGCGCCCCGATCGGATCATCGTCGGAGAATGTCGAGGCGCCGAGACGCTGGACATGCTCCAGGCCATGAACACCGGTCACGCGGGGTCCATGACGACGGTGCACGCCAACACCCCGCGCGAGCTCCTCGGCCGCCTGGAGACAATGGTCATGATGGGAGGCGTCGAGTTGCCGCAGCGGGCCGTCCGGGAGCAGATCGTCATGGCGATCGGCTGCCTCGTGCAACTGCAGCGCACGCCCGCCGGCCCCCGTGTGGTGCACTCCATCACCGAGATTCAGGGCATGGAAGGCGATACCGTCCTCCTCCAGGACATCTTCCATCGCGTCGACATGCAAGAAGGATTCGGGCGATTGGTCTCGACGGGCCTGCGGCCCAAGATCCTCGACGAGCTGGCGCTCAATGGTGTCGAGGTGCCGGCCCACCTCTTCCGGAACGAAGGAGACGGTTCATCTGCCTCGGGTGGACGGTCCACGGGCCGTCACCACCGACCCGCTCGGCCCGGACGCGTCATTGAGCCACCGTCCGAGGAAATGTACGAGATGCTCGCCCGCCGGCGCGAGAACGGGAAGTGAGCCCAGTGGTCCAGGCAACCCAAATGAGCTCAAGTGGTACGGCGCTCATGGCAGCGGTCCTCATCGGTGGAGGGCTTGCGCTGGCCGTCGTGGCGTTGATCATGCGCGTGCGCACGAAACAGCGCACATTGGCCCAAATCCTCGACGACACCATGGGAACCGCAGAGGTCCCGGTCGAGGTGGTGTCCGAGTCTCCGGAGCACGGAGAGCTCTCTGCGGTCACGGTCCGGATTGCCGGGATCTTCGGACGGGTCGATACCCACGGCGCCCTGGAACGGCGGCTTGAGCGGGCGGCGATCCCGCTGCGGGCTGGGGAGTATCTCGTCATCAGTTCCGCCATTGCCTTCGCCCTGGCGGTGGTGATCGGCGTGATGACCGGATCTCCGATCGGGTCTTTCATCGCCATCGCGTTGGTCGCCGGTATCGCCTGGTACCTGCCGTCGCGGCGTTCGGCGAAGCGGATCAAGCAGATCCAGGAGCAGCTGCCCGACGCACTCGCCTTGATGTCGGCTTCTGTCGAGGGTGGGCAGACCTTCCAGCGCTCCATCGACATGTACCGACGGGACGCCAAGGCGCCGCTGTCGGCGGAGCTCGACCGGGTCATGGCCGAGGTGGCCGTTGGCTCAGACCTCGTGGTGGCCCTCGAGAACATGGCAGAACGCTCGGGCGTCGAGGATCTCACCTGGGCGGTCGAGGCCGTGCGGATTCAGCAGTCCACCGGTGGGCGGCTCGCCCCCATCCTCAAAACGCTGGCCGACTTCATGCGC
Source organism: uncultured Acidimicrobiaceae bacterium (assembly GCA_963783965.1). Lineage (GTDB taxonomy): Bacteria > Actinomycetota > Acidimicrobiia > Acidimicrobiales > RAAP-2 > Bog-473. Next base: position 24,052 of record CAWAPQ010000003.1, read on the forward strand.
ACACGCCAGGAAGTGCGTCGGGAGGTACAGACGCTCTCGGCCGAAGGCCGCATGTCCGGCTACGTCCTGTTTGCCATCCCCCTCTTCCTGGTGTGCGCGCTCGAAATGAAGGACCCCGACTATCTCCAGCCGATGATGCACGGCGCGGGTCTCATCGTTCTCATCGGGACGGCCGGGCTCATGGCGTTGGGCTTCTGGATCGTGCGCCGCATGGTCAACATCAAAATCTGAACGGAGGCGAACGAACATGAATGCGACATACATCGTGCCGTTGGTCGGCATCACACTGATGGTGATGGGACTGTGCGGTGTCGGTGTCGCGGCGTGGCGTTCGCACAAGGTTTCCAGTCGGCTTGCGTTCATTCGCTCGCTGGGTACCGATGCCGAGCTCTTCACCGAGGCGGAGCCCGTGGTGGAGCGGGTGCAGACGCCGCTGGTCACCCGCATCTTCGGGCCTGCGGCCCGGGGTTTCAAGGACGTGCTCTCTCGGCTCTACCCATCCAGCGAGGTCGACCGGGTGCACGCCGACCTCCTCAAGGCCGGGCTTACGGGGACGATCCGTGCGGAGGAATTCGTGGCCGTGCAGGTGGGCTCGGCCATGCTCGGTTTCGGGTTGGGGCTCGTGGCACTCGTGAGCGGCGCCGTCAGCCTCAAGATGGGTCTCGCCGGCCTGTTCATCCTTCCCATGATCGGCGGGCTGGCACCGAGCTGGTGGTTGCGTCGCCGCATCAAGACCCGGCGCCTGACGGTCCAGAACGACCTCCCCGATCTCCTGGACCTCATGTGCATCTCGGTTGCCGCCGGGCTCGGCCTGGAGCAGGCGATGCAGGTGTCGTGTGCGCGATTCGAATCCCCCGTGTGCCACGAGTTGCGACTGACGCTGCGTGAGATGGAGCTCGGGCTGTCCCGCCACGACGCCCTCGAGAACATGAAGCTGCGTACCGACATTGATGACCTCGTCACATTCGCAGTGGTGCTCTCGCAGGCCGATGCTCTTGGTCTGCCAATCGGACGCGTGCTGCAGGCGCAGGCCGACGAGATGCGCGACAAGCGCCGCCAGCGAGCCCGGGAGAAGGCGGCGAAGGTACCCGTCAAGATCCTCTTCCCGTTGGCCCTCTGCTTCTTGCCGGCGATCATGATCATCGTGCTCGGCCCCATCGTCGGACCGATCAAGCACGCCTTCCACTCGGGCTAAGCGCGACCACCAATCCCCGCGGAGAATTGTGCGTTCTCTCCGGGTCGCACCCCTGCCGCAACAATGCTGCGACTGTCGCTTGAGTCGAAAAGCATACAATGACCTGGGAGTTTCCGCCGCGTAGCGGTGGGGGTGGAGTCGCACCGGACACAGTATCCGGGCGGAATGAGGGGGAGGGAATGGCAAACACAGCCTCGATCCTGTGGCCGACCGCGCAGCCGGTGCCGGCACTTGAGGTCGGGAGCGGGCCCGAATGGACGTTCTACACGCACGTCTCGGTCTCCGGCCCGTCGGTCAACACCACCGTGCACAGAGGCGAGAACCTGCGAGGTGCCCGGGCCGGCCTCACCAGAGACGATCTGCGGGTCGTCGCCGACGAGGACTTCCGTGATCCCGAGGTTCCCGCCCACCGGCGTGGGGACGACCGGCAATGGGGCCCGTGGTCGCTGACGCAGCGGGAGCTCGAGGTGTTGCAACTCCTCGCGGAGGGTGCCACGAACGGTGAGATCTCGCAGCGGCTCTACATAAGTCCGAAGACCACCAAGAACCATCTTGCCGCCATCTTCCAGAAGTTGGATGTCACCAACCGCACTCACACGCTGGTGCGAGCGGTGGTCATGGGCCTCGTGACGATCGAATAGCAACCGGCATGAGTGCGAACTCCCAGCCCAAATGGTCCAATAAGCCTATGGAATCTGGACCTGCATCGAGTTGAGAATGTGCTGGGTGCTTCAATGCAATCCGGACAATCGTCCGAGGAGGTTGGGGCAAGAAGAGGGGAATGACCGAATGACTGAACTGTTTTTGAACGCGTTCTTCGCAGTGCGCGGATTCCACAGTGATCTGCTCGAGCGGGCACGGACCGAGCGAGGGGCCTCCATGGTGGAGTACGCGCTGCTGGTCGGCCTGATCGCCGTTGTGGCTGTTGTAGCCATCGCTGCACTGGGCGGTGGCATCAAGGGCCTCTTCAGCAACGCGAACAACTGTGTGGGCAACAGCGGCGCCTGCTGAGGCTTCCACAGCCTCCGCGTTGAGGCAATGCATTCCCTAAGGGAATATTCCCCCTTCCCCATGGGATGACGGTTGGGCTGGGTCGGCTTCGGCGGACCCAGCCCTCCGTCGTATTTGGGGTCTGTTTCCCAAGACGCAATGTGCAAAAAGCGAGATGGCATTTTAAAGGGAAAGTTGCGTTTGACGCAGTGCAATAGGTCAGAAAGTCCTATTTACCTTGCCACCCCCGTGCCCGATGCTTTAAGCGGGTACCGGAGAAGTGCCGGCATCCTTTTAGGGGCTAAGAGGGGAGCAGTTTGATGATCGGTTATTTCATGAATGCGTTCGTCGCAGTCAGGACTGCGCACGGAACGATGCTCGATCGAGCTCGCACCGAGCGGGGTGCCTCCATGGTGGAGTACGCACTGCTCGTGGGCTTGATCGCCGTCGTCGCCGTCGTGGCCATCGCCGCTTTGGGCGGGGGCATCACCGGCCTGTTCAGCAACGCCAACAATTGCGTGGGCAACAGCGGCGCCTGCTGAACCGTCGGGCGGTTTCGACCGCAGAGAGTAGGGGCCGCTCCTCAGGGTGGCCATGATGCCGAGAGGCAACCCGGTGGGTCGGATCGAGAGATCCGGCCCACCGGCGCGTCCGGGGCCTGGCGGTGGGACGGCGAGCGAACTGTCGGTACGATGCAGCCCGGGTACACACGCCCTCAGCTGGATTTCATCGTCGGTTCACATAACCGATACGGCGGTGAAATAGGGTCCGACGAGACTGACAACCGCTAGCAGGTGTGGGGCGCCGTGTCCGCAAGGTGCCGGGACTCCCCGCCCCGGCACTTGACCACGGAGAAGAAGGGGAGCACAGGAGAACTCATGAGCTACCAGGCCGAGTACATCTGGATCGACGGGACGGAGCCCACCCCGCTCCTCCGGAGCAAGACCAGGATCGTCGAGGACGGCAAGGATCCCGGGATCTGGGGCTTCGACGGGTCGAGCACGAACCAGGCGGAGGGCAACGACTCGGACTGCGTCCTTCAGCCGGTGTTCGTCTGCATCGACCCGCTGCGGGCGGAAGGCGACAAGCTCGTGATGTGCGAGGTCCTGCACCCCGACATGACGCCGCACAGCACGAACACGCGTCGGAGGTCGGCCGAGTTGGCTGAGAAGTACGCCGACCAGGAGCCCTGGTTCGGGATCGAGCAGGAGTACACCTTCTTCCAGTACGGGCGCCCGCTCGGCTGGCCGGAAGCCGGGTTTCCTGCCCCACAGGGCCCCTATTACTGCGGTGTGGGTGGCGACAAGATGCCGGGTCGCGAGATCGTCGAGCGTCACACCGCCGCCTGCATGAAGGCCGGGCTCGGGATCGAGGGGACCAACGCCGAAGTCATGATGGGCCAGTGGGAGTTCCAGATCGGGGTCCTCCCGCCGCCGCTGATCGGTGACCAGCTCTGGACGGCACGCTGGTTGCTCTTCCGCATCGCGGAGGACTTCGACGTGTTCGCCACCCTGGAGCCGAAGCCCGTGCTCGGGGACTGGAACGGCGCCGGCGCACACACGAACTTCTCCACGAAGGCCATGCGGGAGGACGGTGGCTGGGACGCCATCATCGCCGGCTGTGAGGCCCTCGGGAAGCGGGTCGAAGAGCACGTATCGAACTACGGCATCGGTATCGAGAGCCGGCTGACCGGAGCGCATGAGACCGCGCACTTCACCCAGTTCACTTACGGCACCTCCGACCGGGGGGCGTCCATCCGGATTCCGTGGGCCGTGGCCAAGAACAAGAAGGGGTGGTTGGAGGACCGCCGGCCGAACGCCAACATGGACCCCTACGTCGTAAGCGCCCTCATGGTCGAGACGGTCTGCGGGGCTGCCGCCGGCGACTGAGCCGTCCGTAATCGGAAGACGCCGCTGGTCCCGGGAGCGCACCACCCGGCGCCGGCGGCGTTTTCTCGTTGAGTCGCCAGGACCGCGGGACCGGCTGGTCGCTCGGCGCGTGCGCCGCGAGGGCCGGCTCGCCGGGGCGGGCGAGCGGGCCGTAAGCCAGCGATGCGGTGTCGCCTTCGATGTAGCGGCTGGCGTCCCCTCCGGCGTCCGCCATCTCGTCCATGCCGATGGGACCCTCGGGCCGACCGGCCAGGAACTGCTGGATGATCGGATTGTCAGTGGCGAGCATGTCCGCCTTGCTGGCGAACTTCACCAGGTTGGAGCGGAACAAGACGCCCATGTACTCCGCGGTCCGCATCACCGACTGAATATTGTGGGTGATGATGAAGAACGTGGCGCCCGTTTCCTTCTGGGCGGTGACCACGAGCTCATCGAGATAGGCGACGCGAACCGGATCGAGCCCCGAGTCCGGTTCGTCGAAGAGGACGATCTCGGGCTCCGTCACCATGGCCCGCGCCAGTCCGGCCCGCTTCTTCATCCCACCCGAGACCTCTCCTGGGAGCTTCTTCAGGTGATCCATCAACCCGACCAATTCCGCGTTCCTGTGGACCAGCTCCCTGATAGCGGCCTCGTTCTTGCGGGTGTGCTCGCGTAGCGGGAAGGCAATGTTGTCGTAGAGGTTCATGGAGCCGAACAACGCGCCGTCCTGAAACAGCACGCCGAACTTCTTGCGCACTTCGTAGAGCCGTCTCTCGCGCAGGCCCACTATCTGGTCACCGTCGACCCAGATCTCCCCGAGCTCGGGACGGAGCAGCCCGAGAATGTTCTTGAGAAGGACGGACTTCCCGGTCCCCGACGGCCCGAGGATTGCCGTGATCCTGCCTTTCGGCACGTCGAAGGTGATGTCCTCGAGCACCGTGTGGGAACCGAACGACTTCGTGACCCCGCGAAGGGAGATGATCGGCTCCCCCGGAGCGATCCAGGTCTGTCCGGTGGTCCCGTGCGGGTTGTCCATATGAGGAGAACCCCTTCCGAGTGCGGCTCTTGCGCCCCGCATGGGGGGCGGTGAGCTTGTCAGCCCCCGAGCAGGCCGCCGAGGATGCCCTGGACCGGGTTCGTGGTCGTCGTCGTGGTGACCGGGGCACTCGAGCCCGACGATCCCGAGCCTGACGTCCCCGGGACCACACTTCCCAGCCCGACTGCCTGCGTCAGTCCGTTGACGCCGCTGGTGGCTCCGCTGACCGTGGTGGAGAGCCCAGCGGCACCGCTCCCGCCACCCGTCACGCCGCCGACGGTCTGGCTGAGACCACCCGTCACGCCGCCGACGGTCTGGCTGAGGCCACCCGTCACGCCGCCGACGGTCTGGCTGAGGCTGCCGGCCGCCCCACCGATTGTCTGGCTCAGTCCTCCAGTAGCGCCATTCACCGTGTTGTTCAGGCCCCCGGCCGCCTGGTCGAGCCCGCCCGTCAGACCTGCGGTCCCCGATGACGACGCGCTGCCGAGAGCGCCACCGAGGAGCGACGTGGTTCCTCCCGAGCTCTTGCCGCCCGCTCCGAACCCGCTGCCCCCAGATGCGCCCGTCCCCGCATCGCCGCTCGATCCGACCGCGCCTTGTCCAACCGCGGAGACGCCGCTCCCGATCCGACCGGAATGGACTGATCCCAGCACAAGTGGTGGCGCTGCCAGCGCCGAGCCAGGCGCCGGTGCCGCACCGCTTGGGCCGCTCGACAGCGCGTGCGGGGCGATGAAGGCCGCTGCGACGGCTGCGCCGGTGACGGCAACGCCCGCGAACGCGTTGCGCATCGTCCCCGAACCTCCGCCGCTGTGCTGCACGGTCGCGCCGCGGTGCGCCGCGCGGAGAACGGTGCGACGGATCAGGGCGCCTGTGGCAATGAGGAACCCTGCCAAGGCTTCCTTCGACTCGGACACGACCGCAAACTCGCGCTTGAGGGCCTGGCGGGCGCGCCACAGCAGCGTTTCGATGGTTCCGATCTCCACGCCTTCGTGGTCGGCGATCTGCTGATAGGTCCACCCCGAGCCTTCGCGCATGGCGAGGACGTGACGGTGGCGCGTCGAGAGGCGATCGAGCGCCCGGTTCACCAGCTCGCCGTCGACGGCGGCCAGGACGAGCTCTTCTGAAGTGTCTTCCGCGGCGACGCCGACGGGCTGCTGCGCGCTGAGCTCCAGGTCGTCGGTCGGCGTACTCCGGGAGCGCCGCCGCAACATGTCAGTGCAGATGTTGCCGGCGATCACCGTGAGCCAGGGGTAGAAGCGCCGCTCGCCGGCGAACCGCGGGAGCGCCTTCCAGGCGCGGGCGAATGCTTCCTGCGCGGCATCCTCGGCCTCGTGCCGGTCGTTCAGCCGGCGCAGACAGAAGCGGAGAAGCCGCTCGTAGTACCGCGCGTAGAGGTTTCCGAATGCCGCAGAGTCACCCGCCTGGCATCGCTCGACGAGCGCGCGATCGCGATCGAGGTCGACGTCGTCACAGAGGCTTGTGAGCTCTTCTTCGCGAAGCGCCAACTGATCCCGTCCCTCCCCCCCGTTCGTCCTCCCACCCGGAGCTACGTCACATTATGTCCGTCTTGTGAGGGTTTTCGAAAGATCGTGATCCGAAATTTTGTGAACAGGGGTTGGAAATTGTTGCACAACAAAGTTGAGAATTTGAAGTGCGAACAAGGGGAAGATCGGTGTCGCATGCCGTTCGTACGCCTTCGTCGGGCCATCGCCGGCGTGCGGGCCAGCCGCCGGAGCGAGTGCCACCGACACACTCTCTGCACGCCTGCCGCAAGGTTCGACACCGGGTCCCGTTTTTCTCTGTGCAAGAAGGAACGGGGGAGCGGGCCGCTTGACCCGTTCGCGTGCCGGAGGAGGCCTCGGAAGGGGGGACGGCGTTGGCTGAGACGGGTGACAGCACAGGTGTCGTGCCCCCGCAGCCCGGTACGACACAGCCGCTGAGCCGCAATGAGATGGCACGCCGGCTCGGTACGCCGAGCGGACGCGCCACTGCAACGGGCGTACTGCCGCGGCCCAGCCGCCCAGTCACCGACGACGGGAAGATCGCCTCAGCCGCGCGGGAGACAGGCAACATGTTTGCCACAGCCTTCGAAGCACTTCGGCAAGCTCCGCTGAAGGGCGTCCCTGTCTCCGAGTTCTTCGATCAGTGCTGGTTTCTGGCCCGCGTCACCACGCTGCCCTTGATTCTGCTCTCCATCCCCTTCGGCATGGTCATTGCGCTTGAGGTCGGATCACTTCTCCAACAGATCGGGGCGCAATCGCAGCTCGGTGCAGCCATGGTGTTGGCGGTCGTGCGCGAGCAGGCGCCGGTCGCGACAGCGCTGCTCATTGCCGGTGCGGGTGGTTCGGCGATGTGCGCCGACCTCGGGTCGCGTCGCATCCGCGACGAAATCAGCGCGATGGAGGTCATGGGTGTCAACCCACTCCACCGCCTGGTGTTGCCGCGCCTCCTTGCCGCCACGGTGGTCGCCGTGCTGCTCGACGCCGTCGTCAGCGTGGCCGGTATCGCCGGGGGACTCTGGTTCGGCACGCATGCCATCCACATCACGACCAGCAGCTTTTTTGCCACCTTCGGTGAGCTCAGCCAAATGGCGGACCTTGTCATTGCCTTGGTGAAAGCGGGCATCTTCGGCTTCATCGCCGCGATGGTCGCGTGTTACAAGGGCCTCTACTGCAAGAGCGGGCCCAAGGGTGTGGGAGACGCGGTCAACCAGGCGGTTGTGGTGACTTTCATCCTGTCGTTCTTCGTGAATTTCCTGCTGACTGTCTTCTACTTCAACTTCATTCCGCAGAAGGGCATCTGATGGCGATCGATGCCCCAGCCCGGGATGAGTCCGCGGGGTTCGCGTCGGCCGGAAAGGCGATCGGCACCAGGGCGATCGACTCCGGCGACGCCGTCCTGGGCGTGTTCGACGCGCTGTACGAGCAGTTGAAGTTCTACGTGAAGATCGTGCGCGCCTTGCCGCGCGCCTTGCGGTACCCCAAAGAGATCCTCGTCCTGATGTCCGATATCTCCCTCGGATCCGGTGCGCTGGTCGTCGGTGGTGGCATGTTCTTCGTCGTCGTCTCGATCTCGTTCTTCACAGGGACCGAGGTCGGCCTCGAGGGTTTCAATGGTCTCCAGCAGATCGGTGCTGAGGCCTTCACCGGTGTGATCACCTCCCTGGCGAACACACGCGAGATCACCCCGCTCGTGGCCGGCGTCGCACTCGCCGCACAGGTGGGAGCCGGGTTCACCGCGCAGCTCGGTGCGATGCGCATCAGCGACGAAATCGACGCACTCGAGGTCATGGGCGTCAACAGTGTCATCTACCTGGTGGCCACACGGGTCTGGGCGGCTCTGATCACGATGATCCCCCTGTATTTGGCGGCGCTCTTCGCCAGCTATCTCGCCTCGGAGTTGGTGGTGACGAAGTTCTTCGGTCTGTCGAGCGGCACCTACACGCACTATTTCCGTCTCTATCTCCCGCCGCTCGACATCTTCTACTCGTTTCTCAAGGCGATGGTGTTCGCCGTGCTCGTGACGTTCGTGCACTGCTACTACGGCTACAACGCCACGGGCGGGCCGGCCGGAGTGGGCGTGGCCGCCGGGCGGGCCATTCGACTCTCCATCATCCTCGTCGTCGTCGTGAATCTGTTCATGTCGCTGATCCTCTTTGGCGGCGTCAACGCCACGGCCAGGTTGGTCGGATGAAGAGGCTCGTCCGCATTGTCGTCAGCCTCGCGGTGCTGTCTGGCCTGGTGTTCGGGACGGTCACCCTCGTCCGCCTGGCCAACGGAGACTTTGCCGGCGACTACGCCCTGAGCGGCACATTCCCCCGCGCCGGAGAGGGTCTGAACCCGGGCTCCGCCGTGGTGTTCCGGGGTGTCCAGGTGGGCCGGGTGTCCACGATCTCGCTCGAGCACAACCTGGCCCAGATCACCGTCCTCATTGAGCCGTCCTTCAAGGTACCGAGGACGGCGACGGCGACGGTCGAACCGGTCAACCTGTTCGGTGCGGAGCAGGTCGCCCTCTCCACGCCCGACCAGAACTCCGATGCGGGCCCGTATCTGACGCCGGGCGCCTCGTTCGCCCATGCCGAGAGCAGCGACGAGTTGGGAGATCTCTTCGCGGCGGCCACGCCCCTGCTGAACAAGATCAACACCACAAATGTGTCGACCGTGTTGGGGGAGCTGGCGCAGGCCTCGCAGGGCGAGGGCCCTAAAATCGCCGCGTCCATCAGCGCGGGGACCCAGTTGGCCGGCCTTCTCGATCGGACGCTCAACGCCCAGATCCTTGCGCTGCAATCCTTCGCCAAGTTCACGCAGGCGATCGCGCCGGCAGCCGGCGACCTCAACAACCTCAACGCAGCGATCAATGCCGGCCTGCCATCGTTCAACGCGGAAGAAGCCGACTACGAGAACCTCCTCAACACGCTGATCCCCTTCTCCGACCGTCTCGCTGCGCTGCTGTCGACCTACCACCCTGATATCGCGACCATTTTGGAATCGGGCGACAACGTGTCGCGAGTGCTGCTCGCACAGCAGAGCTCTATCGGCCAGGTGATCAACGGCTCCTACCACTACTTCCAGAAGATCGCCGAGGGTGCATCAGGGCTGAACAAGTTGCCGGACGGCAGCACGTACGCCTACTTCAACACCTTCATCCTCTTCAGCGACGTCAACAGCCTGGTCTGCAATCTGATCGCACCGCCGACTGGTGGCATGTCGTTCCTGCAGCCGATTCAGCAGGCATTGGCAGGGAGCGGCTCAGCCTTCAACTGTTCCTCCGAGCTCGCGACGTTCAACGCACTCCAGGCCGGCTCGACGCCGACGACGGCTCCGACACCACCGCCGTCGGCATCGGTCACGTCCGGGTCCAACAGCGCGGCCGCGGCCACGGCCAACCAGGCCTACGGTATGGTCGGGCAGCCCGATCAGTCCACGCCGACCAACCTTGGTGGCCTCATCACCCAGCTTCTCGGGGGCGTGTGATGAGCAGCCGGCACGTCCCGAAGTCGGCGGTCAAGTTCGCCCTGTTCGCCCTGGTGTGTCTCGTCCTGCTGGTGGGACTGGCGGTAAAGATCGGAAACATCTCGCTGTTCAGCAGTCGTCACACCATTGACGCGCAGCTGAGCGATGTGACCGGCCTGGCCAGTGGTGACAGCGTCAACATCGCAGGCGTCCCCGTCGGGCAGGTCTCGAGCATCGGCGTGCAGCACGGTCACGCGCTCATCTCCCTGAGCATCAACAACACGGTGACCCTGCATCGGTCCACGGACGTGGGCATGCGGTGGCACAACGTGATCGGGCAGAAGGAAATCGAGCTCTTCCCTGGTCGCGATGGCCCGATCCTGCCGCCAGGGTCCACCATCCCGCTCACGCACGACGTGACCGACGCCAGCATCGACACGTTCTTGAACTCGTTAGGGCCGGTCCTCTCGTCCATCAATGCCAAAGAGGCGAATGCGTTCGTCGAAAACGTGTCCGGGGCACTGGAAGGCGATACCGCCGAGATCAACCAACTGATCAACAGCGGTGCCACCGTGTCCTCGACCGTGCAGGCGCTCGACTCCCAGGTCGGGCAGATCATCGGGAACCTGAACCAGGTGTTGACGGCCCTGGCCTCACGCTCCGGCGACATCGATTCGCTGGTGACGAATCTCCAGACCGTCTCATCCGCTCTCGCATCCAAGAACTCGCTGCTCGACGGCGTCGTCGGCAACCTGTCGCTGGTGGCGACCGACCTGGCCGGGCTGATCGGGAACAACCACAACACCATCACGAGCACGATCGACAACCTGCAGACCGTCGCCGCGGACGTGCAGAACAACCAGCAGAACCTGGCGAACAGCCTCTCGAGCCTCGGGGCGGGTCTGGCACCGTACATCCAGATCTCCCAGTGGGGGCAGTGGTTCGCCGTGGAGACCGTCTACACATGCCTTGCCGGCCAGTCGGTCTGTCCCTATTACCAGCCCGGTAATCCGCCTTCGGGTTCGGGCCCCCTTGGGAGCCCCCCGCTCCCGTCCCCGTTGTCGGGTGTCACCACGCCGGGGCTGCCGAGTTCCACCTCCTCGTCGAACTCGTCGAACGCCAAGGCTTCATCCGGCTCCGGCGCCGACCCGCTGGCCGCCTCGAACCTCGGGTTGAATCTGCAAGCGGTGAGCGGCCTCACGTCGGGAGGCTCGCAGTGAAGGCCGTGACCGAACGCAACCCAAAGGTCGTCGGCATCGTCGCCGTGCTCGTGATGACGGCGTGCGTGTTGGCGATCTTGCTGCTCAATCGGAGCTTCTTCAGCTCGGGCTACACCATTGAGGCACGGTTTGCCAACGCCGCGGGCATCGCCAAAGGCACCGAAGTGATGGAGGCCGGCGTGAACGTGGGGACGGTGTCCTCGGTCCAGGTCCATGGCAATGCCGTTGATGCCCAGCTGTCGGTGAATCGCTCCGTCGTGCTGCCGCACACGACGACGGCTGCCGTTGAGGTCGAGACGCTCCTGGGCGTCGTGGACGTGACCCTGAAGCCGGTCAGCGGGTGGGATGATCCTCTCAAGCCCCAGGCACTCATCACCGACACGTCAGTGCCAACCGAGTTCTACGAGCTCCAGAACACCGCGCACTCGCTGCTCTCCAAGACGAACGCCAAGGCACTGAACAACTTCGTCACCTCCTTGGCTGCCATCACCAAGGACAAGCAGACGCAGGTGGCCCAGATCATCTCCGGCCTCGGCGCCCTCACCAGCACCGTTGATCAGCGTTCGGGGCAGGTCTCGCAGCTGATCGACTCGGCGAACACCCTCTCGTCGACCCTGGCGGGCCGGGACCAGCAGTTGCTTTCCATCGTCAACAACCTCGACACCGTGTCGACCGGTCTCGCGGCCAACAACCAGGACCTGTCCAACCTCATCACGAACGTCGACGCCATGGCCGGCCAGACCAACAGCCTGGTGAGCCAGGATGCTCCCGCTCTCAACTCATTGTTGAAGAGCCTGCACTCCGATCTCACGGTTGTCGGCCAGCACCAGGAAGACCTGGCCGAGGGCGTCAGCTACCTCGGCGGCGCGCTCAAGGGATTCCAATCCATTGCATACAGCGGGTCCAGTCCCGTGCCGTGGGGCAACATTTTCGTCAACCCCGCATCGCTCACCAACTCGTTTGGAGTCATCGGCCCGTGTGGAGCGTTCGACGAGGTACTGGACCAGGTCCTCGGGCCGGACCCCGCTTCCTGTGACGACCAGACCGGCCCCTTGCCGGGCGAGGGATCGAACGCCAGCTCGGGGAGCAGCTCCTCTCCCGCGTCGAGCTCGACCGCGACGACGGCGACGCCCTCGACGTCGTCCACCGGTTCGTCGACCAGCTCGCCATCCGGGGGAAGCAGTCTGACCGGGCCCAACTCAGGCCTGGGCGGGCTCTCCCAACTGATCAGCCCGCTGCTGCAGGGGGTCGGATGATGGGCTGGTTGTGCGCCGGGCGCACGGCGAAGGCCGTCCGTTTCGCGGTGGCCGCTGCGGTCCTCGGCGCCGCGGTGATCGTCGGCGTCGAAGAGACCAGAGGGGCGGCGACCTACCCGATCAACGTCGTCTACTCGAGTGCTCCGGGTCTCTTCTCCGGGGCCGCCGTGGACGTCCTGGGCGTCAAGGTCGGCACCGTCACCAACGTGCAGAACGTCGGTGACAAGGTCCACGTCAGTCTGGCCGTGGACCTGGGAACCAGAATTCCCTCTTCGGCCTTTGCGTCCCTCGTGGCGCCTCAGTTGCTGGGCTCTCCGGATGTGGACCTGAATCCCGGTTACACCGGAGGCCCGAGTCTGGCCGCCGGTGCGACCATCCCGCCGGACCACACCGCGATCCCCGTTTCGACGGACGAGTTGCTGAAGGAGTTGCAGAAGACCCTCAACGCCATCAATCCCCACGCGGTGGGGAACCTTGTGAGCAACCTTGCCACCGACCTGGACGGCCAGGGTGCGAACCTCAACAAACTGATCGCATCGGCGGCGGGAACAGTGCAGCTGCTGGCGGACAAGGGGAACGATCTCGGTCGACTGAACGGCACGCTGGCCCAGTTGACCGGAACGCTCGATACCGATACCAGCCAGATAGAGCAACTGGTCCAGCAGTACGACACGGTGTCGACCACCGTGGCCCAGCACTCGGGCCAGCTCAACGACGCCATCACGCAGCTCGCCGGGGCGAGCTCGGGTCTGGTCAGCTTGCTCGTGCCCAATCTCCAGCCGCTGGAGGCGGACGTGGGCACGGTGACCACCGTCGGCCGCACGCTCGATCGCAACCTCTCCTCGGTCGACGAGATCCTGCAGAACGGCAACAACCTCTTCCAGGGCGCCGAACGCGCCTACGACCCGAACTACAACTGGCTCGACCTGAATCTTGCGACGGCACCGGGGGTCACGGGTGCCTACATCGCGGGCCTCTTGCGTGACCGCCTGGCCGGGATCTGCCGGCGGATCGTGGCCGACCATTCCAGCGGGTTGTCCGCCGCGGTGATCTCGACCCTGAACCAGTGCGGCAACCCCTCGTCGGGATTCTTCGACCCACTGCTCAACGACATCCCGACCATCCTCAACACCCTGAGCGGGGGGAGCAGCGCTGCCACCGCGCAGTCGCTCCTGCAGCAAGGCCTGACCCAGATCTCCAACGCGGAGCAGGGCTCCCAGGGCGCACCGTCGGCGCCCGCCGCGCCGACGCCCGGCCAGAAGAGCCCGGCCTCCACCTCCACCACCACCACGAGCACGACCGTGCCGGGCTCGACGACGACCACCACCACCCCCTGCGGCCTCCTCGGCGTCGTCCTCGGTTGCTCGGGTGGCTCGGGCTCGGGTTCTGGTTCGGGTGCGAACTCGTCAGGCGGTTCGAGCTCGGGGCTCGGCGGCCTCCTTTCCAACCAGGTCTCCCAGGCGGCGAAGAGCTCCACGGCGACGCTGGCCGTGGGCACGCCGTCGACGCCCTCGACCAACGCCGATCCGACGCTGACTGCCCCGGCGGCATCCTTGTTGCCCCCCGTGCCCCGGGGGCGGAACAACGCCCACCACGCGCCGGGACATCGGGGGCTTCTGGCGGGCTGGGTGCATGACGTGGAGGGGTGGTTCTGATGCGCGCCCGGCTCGCCCGGCCCTCGGCGCGTCGGCGCGTCGTGCTGCTACCGCTGCTGACCGCGCTGGTCCTCGCGTTGACCGGCTGCTCGGTGTCGGGCGGTGGGAGCGAACGCACCGCGACGGCGGTCTTCACCGATGTGGGTGATCTCGCCAACGGAGCCGAGGTGCAACTGGCCGACGTGCCCGTCGGCTCGGTGCGCTCCATCGCGCTGGACGGGGACAAGGCGAAGGTCACGCTGGCCTTCGACAGCGGTGTACGCATCCCGGCCGACGTCAGCGCCGCCGTCAACCGGACGACGATTTTGGGCGATCAGTTCGTGCAGCTCACCGTCCCGAAGAAGGAGACGGGCGCCGCCGCGGCGGCCGCCCCGCAGTTGGCCGACGGGGCCCGGATCACCCGCACCTCCCTGGTGCCCGACGTGGAGCAATTCGTGGCGGCCGGCTCGCAGGTCTTCGGGGCCATCTCCACCACGGAGCTCGAGCAGATCATTCAGGCCGGTGGCGAGGGGTTCACGGGGCAGGAGGCTTCGCTCAAGGCCTTCCTCGCCGACCTGACGACGGTCGCCAACGGCTACGCGCAGCACACGGGCGACATCACGCAGGCGGTCGACGGGTTGAACAGCCTGACGGCCTCGCTGGCCCCTTCCAGCGGCGCCACCGCCACTGCGCTGTCCAACCTGTCGCAGACGGTGGCCATCCTGGCCAAGAACTCGTCGCAGTTCGAGACCCTGTTGCAGTCCCTGGACGACCTTTCCTCCCAGGGGCGCAGCATCCTCGAGAACTACTACCCCCAGATCGTGACCCAGCTGCAGACGCTGCAGGCCGTCAGCGGCCAGCTGGCGCAGCATCAAGCCGACCTGGCCGGGCTCCTGTCCGAAATACCGGTGGCCGACGCCGCACTGCCGCAGGCGGTGCAGAACGGGTACGTCCAGCTCTACGAGAACATCATCGTCTGCGGCATTCCGGGCCTGGGTGAGGACAGCACGCCCGCCTTCACCTGCGCGCCGAATGCAGCCGGGGCGGGTTCGAAGTGATCAACCGCCGCCTCGTGGTGAACCTGATCGTCTTCTTCGTGGTCAGCTTCGCTCTCGTCGTCTACGGGGTCGTGAACCTGCTCGGGAACCCGTTGCAGAGCCCGACCATGCTGACCACGCAGTTCGCCGACGCGTCGGGTCTCTATCCCGGTTTCGAGGTGGAACTGAACGGCGTGCCCGTCGGCACGGTCACCTCGACGGCGCTGACCGGCACGGCGACGAAGGTGACGATGCGCATCAACCCCGGGACGTCCGTGCCCGACGACGTCCAGTCATCGGTCCAGATCGCCAACGACCTCGGTGAGCAGGTGGTGAATTTGGTGCCGTCCCGCGGTGGACCGGCGCCCGCCCTGGCCGGCGGCGCCAGCGTGCCCGTCGCACCGAACCAGGTGCCCGCCAACGTGGGGGCCGTTGTCGCCTCGGCCACCCGTCTGCTCCGGGCCATCCCGGGTGGCGATCTGAACAAGCTGCTCGGGGAGCTGGCCACGTCGCTGGCCGGCCAAGCCGGCAACCTGCGTACGCTCGTCAGCGCCGGGACGACCTTTTCGAAGGAGTTCGTCGCCTACCAGCAGCAGTTCACCGAGCTCCTGGCCAATGCGCCGCCCTCGCTGAATGCGATCACCGCGGTCGCGCCCGAGCTTCGTCAGGACCTGGCCAACACCGCGGCGTTGGTCCAGGTGCTGGCCCAACAGAAGGCGGGGCTCCACACCTTGCTCACGTCGGGGTCGTCGGCGTTCAACGCCGTGGACGACCTCCTCACCTCCCAGTCGGCCAACCTGGGCTGCTTCCTGCACGACAGCGCCGACATCCTCTCCAACGTCGCCGAGCCCACCAACCTGACCAATCTGTCGCAGGGCCTGGCGTACAACACGTACTTCTTCGGCGCCGTCGAGAACATCGCCGTCCCCGGGGTGGCCAAGCCCACGAGGACGAACGGCTCGGCCACGAACCAGACGTTCTTGCGCACCCGGCTGCTCTTCCCGCCCGTCATCGACGAACAGGCACAGTCCTACGGAGCGGCGAGCTCCATTCCGAACACGCTTCCCGGTGCCGGGTGCGTGACCGCGTTCGGCAACGGGGTGGGGCCGGCCACCCAGCCCGGCTTCACACCCGCCGCCGGCGGCCACGTGGTTGCGCCTTCGGCGCAGGAGGCCGACGTCGAGGTCGCCTCCGCCACGCCGGTCGGGCAGGTCGCCAGTGCGTCGTACCACGAGCCGGCCAACCGCCAGGGCCTCCTGCTGGTGCTCGGCGGCCTGGTGGTCCCGGCCTTGTTCCTGGCCTGGGGCGCCCGCCCGGCGCGGCGGCGCAGCCGGCGGCGGGCCTGAGAGATGTCCCGGCGCGCCGACTGGTGCGCCGGCAGTGACACACGGAGGGAGAACGGAGACATGACCATGACGAACGAGACAATCGACAGAGGAGTGAAGGTGGTCGGTGCGACCACGCCAGACCACGAGCCGTCGACCGCCCCGTCGCCACGCCGGGAGAGGACGCGGCGACGGGGCGACGGCGAGGGCGCCGTCCCGAACCGGCGGGCCTTCCGTCTGGTGAGCCTCGTGGCCGCGCTCGGAATCGCCGGGACCTTGGTGTTCGGGATCCTCTACGCCACCAAGAGCCCCAGCGGGCCTGCGCAGGACCCCGCGGTCGTGAGTGCCTCCCGGGCCTTCCTGACCGACTTCTTCAACTTCAACGCCAAGACGGTGGACTCGGACTTCGACGCCGTCAGTGGCATGGCGACAGGTGCCTTTGCGACGCAGGCGCAGCAGTTCTTCAACGCATCCATTCGCAAGGCGCTGCAGCAGGCGTTGGCCGAATCGCGCGGGCAGATCCGCTACCTGGCCGTCCAGTCGGAGAACCAGGGCGCAGGCACCGCCTCGGTCTACGCAGTCGTCGACCAGACGTACGTCAACAACAAAATCAGCTCGCCCCAGGCCGATGTCGTCCGCCTCGTTGCCGGCCTCACGCAGGTCAACGGCGTGTGGAAGATCTCGAACGTGACGGTGCTGGAGGGTGCCACCCCCGCCAGTGCCGGCAGTGCCTCGGGTTCCTCCGGCTCCAACGTCCCCGGGCAGTAGGCGGGCGGCCCGGGCGTAGGATGACGCCGGGCTGCGTGCGGGTCTGTGGTTGAAAGTCGAGGCCAGTCGCAGGCAAAACGACCCACGTAAGGCGACTTGTGGTCGCTGAGCATGGTGCGGCTTAGAGGTAAGCCCTGCCCGCTGCGTCCCCGGCTGTCGGGGGCGGGTGGAGACGAGGCGATGCGCGCCACCATGGTGCCGTTGGGTAGGGCGGCTTGCCGTCGTACCGCCGGGGCCGGCGCGTCACCCTCGCGGCAGGCGAGTGTGGGGTCAAAGACCAGGTCAGCCGCACGCAGCCCCATTTCGCCGCGATGGCCCGGCGGCGGCTCCGGACCCGCCGCGGCCGGTAGGATCGTTCTCCCATGAGCGTTTTCACGAAGGTCCTGCGCGCCGGCGAGGGCAAAAAGGTCAGGAGGCTGGCCGAGCTCGTCCCGCTGGTCGGTGCCCTCGAGCCGGAGATGCAGGGCCTGAGTGACGACGCACTCGCCCACAAGACGGTGGAGTTCAAGGAGCGCCTCGACCAGGGCGAGACGCTCGACGACCTCCTCGTCGAGTCCTACGCGGTCGTGCGCGAGGCGGCCTGGCGCGTGTTGGGGCAACGCCACTTCGACGTGCAGCTCATGGGGGGCATGGCCCTGCACTTCGGCTGGATCGCCGAAATGAAGACCGGTGAGGGCAAGACGCTGGTGTCCACGCTCCCGGCCTATCTCAACGCCCTCGACGGCCGCGGTGTCCACATGGTGACGGTGAACGAGTACCTGGCCACCCGCGACTCCGAATGGATGGGTCGGGTCCACCGCTGGCTCGGCGTGACCGTCGGGCGGATCGGTTCTGACATCGATGATCCCGCGCTGAAGCGGGCGGCCTACGCCGCGGACATCACGTACGGGACGAACAGCGAGTTCGGGTTCGACTACCTGCGCGACAACATGACCCGCAGCCGGGATCTCATGGCGCAGCGTGAGCATGCCTTCGCCATCGTCGACGAGGTCGACTCCATCCTGATTGACGAGGCCCGCACCCCCCTCATCATTTCGGGACCGGCGGACGAGGCGGCCCAGCTCTACTACCAGTTCGCCTCCATCGCCCGCACCCTGACCCGTGACGTCGACTACGAGGTGGACGAGGAGAAGAAGACGGTCGTCCCCCTCGAGGCGGGCATTGAGAAGGTCGAGCAGGCGGTCGGCGTGGAGAACATTTACGACGCCGTCTCGGTCAACTACGTCCACCAGCTGACGAAGGCTCTGACGGCCAAGGACCTCTACAAGCGCGACAAGGACTATCTGGTCCAGGGCGGCGAGGTGAAGATCGTCGACGAGTTCACCGGGCGCACGCTGGACGGTCGTCGGTGGTCCGACGGTCTCCACCAGGCCGTCGAGGCCAAGGAGCGCGTGGCCATCAAGGAGGAGAACCACACCTGGGCGACGGTGACCCTGCAGAACTACTTCCGCCTGTACGACAAGTTGTCGGGCATGACGGGTACCGCGGAGACGGAGGCCGGGGAGTTCGCGGCGACGTACGGCCTGCCGGTGGTGCCCATTCCGACCAACATGGACATGCAGCGCCTCGACGAGCCCGACCTGGTGTTCAAGTCCGAGGAGGCCAAGTTCAACGCGGTGGCCGACGACATCGTCGAGCGCCACGAGCTCGGCCAGCCCATGTTGATCGGGACCGCGTCCGTGGCCAAGTCGGAGCTGCTCTCGCGCCTGTTGGAGAAGCGTGGCGTGACCCACAACGTCCTCAACGCCAAGCAGCACTTCCGGGAGGCCGAGGTGGTGGCCCAGGCCGGCCGGCGCGGTGGGGTCACGGTGGCGACGAACATGGCCGGCCGCGGCGTCGACATCATCCTCGGTGGCAATCCCGAGCTGCTGGCGCAGCACGAGCTGGCCGCCGAGGGCGTCGACATCGACAGCGAAGAGGGCGTCGCCGAGTTGGAGCGCCGCAAGGCGGCCATGGAGGCCCGGTGCCGGGCCGAGGGCGAAGAGGTGCGCAAGCTGGGCGGGCTCTACGTGCTGGGCAGCGAGCGCCACGAGAGCCGGCGGATCGACAACCAGCTCCGCGGCCGCTCGGGCCGCCAGGGTGACCCCGGGGAAAGCCGCTTCTACCTGAGCCTCGACGACGAGTTGCTGCGCCTGTTCGCCACCGGGGCCATGAGCTGGGTGATGGGCCGGACCCTGCCCGACGACGTGCCGATCGAGTCCAAGACGGTGGCCAAGGCGATTGAGCGGGCGCAGAACACGGTCGAGGCCCGCAACGCGGAAATGCGCAAGGACGCGCTCAAGTACGACGAGGTGATGGACCAGCAGCGCAAGGTCATCTACGAGCGCCGGCTGCAGATCATCGACGGCGACGACCTCGAGGAGCACACCGAGGACCTCCTGGCCGGCGTGGCGGAGAAGCTCGTGGCCGAGCACTGTCCCACCGAGTTCGAGGAGGACTGGGACCTCAAGGGTCTGGTCGACTCGTTGCTGCAGTACTACCCGACCAAGTTCTCCGTGGCCGACCTCGAGCAGGCGGCGACGACCGAGGACCTGGTCGAATCCATCGTCGAAGAGGCCCTCGACTACTACGAGAAGCACGGCGAGGCGATGCCGGGTGGTTCCGAGACCATGCGGCAGATCGAGCGCGACGTGTACCTGCAGATCATGGATGCGCGCTGGCGCGACCACCTGGCCGAGATGGACAACCTGAAGGACGGCATCCACCTGCGCTGGACGGTCCAGGCCGATCCCCTCAACGCGTGGCAGCAGGAGGGCTACTCCATGTTCGGTCAGCTCATGGAGGTGATCGACAACGATTATCTCCGCTACATCCTCCACGTCGAGGCGGTCCAGCAGACGGCGGCCGAGCCCGACCTCGACAAGGCGGTCTACGCCGCCGCCGAGGACCCGGTCGCCGAGACCGGGGCGCTGGCGTCGGCGCTGCTGGCGGACCAGGGCGCCAACGTGCCCACCCAGACCGCCGTGTTGCCCCGGTCCAATGGGGCGGGCACCAACGGACGGTCCGGCGGTGGCAAGGCGCAGATCAAGCAGCCCAACGCACCCGATCCCGATGCCCTGGTGCCGATCGTCAAGGAGCAGCACGAGAAGATCGGCCGCAACGAGCCCTGCTGGTGCGGGAGCGGCAAGAAGTTCAAGTTGTGCCATGGCGCCGCCTGACGGGCCGTCGGCCGATCTCCCCCGCGACTTCACATCTGAGCTCGGAGCGCTGAGGGAGCGGCTGACCGAGGCGGAGCGCTACCTCGGACGGGAGAAGCTCGACGTGCGCCGGGTCGAGCTCGAGGCCGAAGTGGCCCGGCCCGATCTCTGGGACGACGCCGACAACGCGCGCGCCGTGACCAAGGAGCTCGGACGCGTCTCCGCCGACCTGGACCAGCTCGACGCGCTGCGCAGCGCGCTCGGGGACGCGCAGGCACTGCTGGAGCTCACGCAGGAGTCAGCCGCCGAGGGCGCCAGGGATGCCGCGCTCGACGCCGAGCTCATTGAGACGGTCGACGCCCTGGGGACGCGGCTCGGGGCGCTGGAGCTGCAGTCGCTGTTCTCCGGCGAGTACGACGAGCTCGACGCCGTGTGCGAGGTGCACGCCGGCGCGGGTGGCACCGACGCCCAGGACTGGACCGAAGTCCTCCTGCGCATGTACCAGCGTTGGGCCGAGCGCCGCGGCTTCACGGTGGAGGTCGACGAGGCGACAGAGGGGCAGGAGGCCGGGCTGCTCTCCGCCACGTTCATCGTCCACGGCCGCTTCGCCTACGGGCTCCTGGCCACCGAGCGGGGCGTGCACCGCCTGGTCCGCATGTCACCGTTCGACTCGCAGCACCGCCGTCAGACCAGCTTCGCCTCCATGGACGTCACGCCCTTCCTCGAAGACGTGTCGTCCGAGGTGGAGATCGACGAGAAAGACCTGCGTATCGACACATATCGCTCCTCGGGGGCGGGTGGCCAGCACGTCAACAAGACGGACTCCGCCGTGCGCCTGACCCACCTGCCGACGGGGCTGGTGGTCTCCTGTCAGAACGAGCGCAGCCAGCACCAGAACAAGGCCAAAGCGCTGCAGATCCTGGGGGCCAAGTTGGCCGAGCGCGCCCGCATGGAGCGGCGCGCCGAGCTCGACGCGTTGAGCGGTGACCGGGTCGACAACGCGTGGGGCAACCAGATCCGCTCCTACGTGATGGCGCCGTACCAACTCGTCAAGGATCTCCGCACCAACTACGAGACGGGCAACGTCGAGGCGGTGCTCGACGGCGATCTCGATTCCTTCATGGAGGCCGAGTTGCGTCGCCAGCGCGAGGGCAACTCCTAGCCCAGCGCGCCGGGCGCACGGAGTCGCCGTGCGCGAGGTCCATTGCCGTGCGCTTTGTCGTGCCGCCGCGTGTGTGCGTGCATGTTGCGTTCGACGTGGCGCGGCGACCGTTGGACTGGCGCGGCGTCGGTGACGCAGCACGGTGCGTTTGCTTCGCCGTGCCGTGCGCGGCCGATCGCCGACGCGCGTGGCGACCGGCGTCATGCGCCGTTGACCGTGCGGCGCGCCGGTCCGGTCGGGAGCGACCCGGCTCCCGCCGTGACGGGCCCGTGCTCGCAACCGGGAGTGTGAGCGACCGTGGCTGCCGGCGCCCGCACCCGGAGGCCCGTCACGGGTACCGCGATCGCGCACCGTCGGCGGGGGCGGGCGGCGACGCGAAGGCCCCATGACCTGCCGCGACGTCGACCGACCGGGTTGTCCGGGTCGTCGCCGACCAGCGCCGGTAGCCCAACGGGCCCGGAGGGCTTCCCTCGGGTGGGCGGGTGGCGGCGCCGGCCGTGGCGCGGGGAGAACCCGGCAGACGGAGAAGAGGCGGCGTGCCGTCCGCCGCCCGGAGCACCCGCACCGCGGCGCATCCTGGCGGGCGGTGTGGGCCCGGTGGGCCGCGGTGGCACTCTCCACGATCCGCGCCGCAGAACCCTGTGACCTGCGTCGGAGTCGCTGACCCGAAACCGCAATGGAGACTCGTTAGGATTGTGCGGTGCCCTGCCTACGCCGGCCCGGGCGACACCTCTCTCACTGATGATCCGATTCGAAAACGTCACCAAGACCTACAAGGGCTCAACGGTCGCGCTCGCGCGACATCACCGTTGAGATCGACAAGGGCGAATTCCTCTTCCTCGTCGGCGCGTCCGGATCGGGGAAGACCACCTTCATCCGACTGCTGCTGCGCGAGGAACTTCCCGACACGGGTCAGATCCTCGAAGCGGGCCGCAACATTGTGGAACTGCCGAAATGGCGGGTGCCGTATCTCCGCCGCAACATCGGCTGCGTGTTCCAGGACTTCCGTCTCCTGCCGAACAAGACCGTCTTCGAGAACGTGGCCTTCGCCCTCGAGGTCATCGGTCGCCCCCGCCACGTGGTGGCGAATCAGGTACCTCAGGTGCTGGACCTGGTCGGACTGGCCAACAAGCGGGACAACCTGCCCAACGAGCTCTCGGGCGGCGAGCAGCAACGGGTCGCCGTGGCCCGCGCCTTCGTGAACCGGCCGCTCATCCTGTTGGCCGACGAGCCCACGGGAAACCTCGACCCCCAGACGAGTCAGGGCATCATGCAGCTCCTCGACCGCATCAACCGGACCGGCACGACGGTCGTCGTGGCGACGCACGACGAGGTGCTGGTGGACAAAATGCGCCGACGCGTCATTGAGCTGAGCAACGGCCGCATGGTGCGCGACCAGGCGCGTGGCGTGTACGGCTTCGACGGCTCGGGACAGGAGGCCGTCTAACGATGGCCGTTTCCGTCGACTACGTCGTCCGCGAGACGGCGTCGAACCTGTGGCGCAACCGTCTCATGACGATCGCCGCCGTTCTCACCGTCGCCGTCTCGTTGTCGCTCGTCGGCGCGGCACTGCTGCTGCGGCAGGGCTCCGCCAACGCCACCGGGACGCTGGAGCGGGGCACGCAGGTCACCGTCTGGATGCAGCCGAACGCCAACGCGCAGGAGATCGCCGCCGTCAAGACCGAGCTGTCGCAACTGAACTACGTCGTGCAGCCGTGCGCCTACTGGAACAAGGCCCGCAACTTCTCCGAGGCCCACCGGCTGCTTCCCTCCGATGTCATTCAGGCGACCACCGAAGCCGAGATGCCGACCTCCTACTGGTGCACCCCCGTTGCGCTGACCGATGCGGCCCAGGTGGTCCACACCTTCAGCGGCACGGCCGGCGTGCTGTCGGTGACCGAGCCGCAGCAGACCATCCACAACGAGGAGACGGTGATCAACGTCTCGAAATGGGTCTGCCTCGCCATCGCGATCGTGCTCATCGTGTCCGCCGCCGTCCTCATCCTGAACACCATCCGCATGGCCATCTTCGCCCGCCGCCGGGAGGTCTCCGTGATGAAGCTGGTCGGCGCCACCAACTGGTTCATCCGGGTGCCGTTCATGTCCGAGGGCCTCCTGCAGGGCCTGATCGGATCGTTACTGGCTGCCGTCGTGGTCTATTTCGTCTACCTCTTCATCAACCACGAGGGGAACGGGAAGACCTCCAGCAACATCTTCACCGCCATGCACATGTCCGGGTCCGAGGTGCTGTTGACCAACGTCGTCGTGGTGATCGTCGGCATGGCGATCGGCTCCATCGGCTCCCTCATCGCGATCCGGCGCTTCCTCGACGTCTGACGTCTGACGCCGGTGCCACCGTCGGTGGCGCCGGTGACCCTCCGGCATGGACCGGCGCGCAGAGGTAGAACCGGGACACCCCGTTGTCCGAGCGCACCGTTGCCTCGGCGCCCGTCTGCGCGTGGCAGTGCGCCAGCACCCAGCGCATGTCGGGGTTGCGGGTCAGCGGGTCCGTCCCGACCAGGACGGCGACCACGCGGTGGCGGCGCACGTCGTCGATGAACGTCCGCAGCGGCGTCGCCGGCACCTGGCCCGAGAAGCCGCCGACGGCGAGGAACTCGTGGCCGGTCGCCAGCACCTGGCCACTCGCCTGGGCGGAGGACTCGTTGGTGAGGGCGCTCAGGGTCGACGGGAGGCGCGCCGCTCGGACGGCGTCCGCCGGCCAGCCGGCGACGGCGCGCTGCCAGCTCAATTGCTGGGACGAGGTGATCGCGGCCGGCTGGTAGGGCGAGTCGAAGGGGCCGAGCTCGTCGCCCACGGCGGTGGCCGAGGCCCACGCGCCGCCGAGGAGGAGCGCCACCAGGGCGAGCCCGAGGCCGGCGCGCCGCTCCCACGGACGCCGGTCGCGGCGCAGGGAGGAGGCCAGGCAGCCCACGGCCCCGACCGTGGCGAGCGCGCTGGTGGCGATGACCCACGGGCGGACCCCGGCGGCATCGGGCACCAGGTAGACGGCGTAGGCCACCCCGACGGCGACGGCGGCCATCGCCAGGACGGGCACGACCCGCGTCCGTTCCCGGAGCTTCCAGGCCAGGGCGAAGCCCAGCCCGCACAGGGCGGCCATCGGCGGTGCCAGCGCCGCCAGGTAGTACCCGTTGAGGAAGTGCGACGAGGAGAAGAAGCTCCAGGTCAGGAAGAGCCAGATGCCCCACAGCAGCGCGGCGGCGCGCCAGGGGTCGGTGCGGGGCCGCCGCCGGCGGGCCACGAGGATGCCGACCAGCGCGGCCAGGGACGGGACGAAGAGCCACGCCGCCTCGCGTCCGAGCCCGCCGTCGAGGAAGCGGGCGGGCCCGCGCGCCAGCGCGTGGGTGGGGGCGCCGCCGCTCGTGGACGTGGCCCGTCCGACCGGGGGCGGGCTGCAGCCCGGTTGGTCGAGGAGGTCGCCGCTGAGGCGATCGGCGCCGTTGTAGAGGAACACCTGGCTGAAGACCGAGTTGTTGCAGCTGCCGTCCACGTAGGGACGGTCCGACGCGGGAACGAGGGAGACGACGCACATCCAGCTCAAGGAGACGGCGACCACGGCCAGGAGGGAGAGGGCGACCTGCCCGACGCGGCGTTCCAGGCTGGCCACCGGCGCCGCCAGTATGTAGGCGAGGAAGAGCGCCGGCAGGACGACCCAGGCCTGGAGCATTTTGGCCTGGAAGGCGAGGCCGACCCAGACGCCCGCGAGGACGAGGGGCTGCAGCCGTCCCGTCATGAAGGCGGACGTCGTGGCGTCCGCCGCCAGCACCAGGAGCAAAATCAGGAGCGAGTCCGAGATGTTGCCGCGGTTCAACAGGATGGTGACCGGTGTCGTGGCCAGGGCGGCGGCCGCCACGAGTCCGGCCCCGGCGCCGCCGACCCGGCGGACGGCGCGGTAGAGCACCAGGACGGTCAACGTCCCCTCGATGGCCTGCGGCAGCACCATCGCCCAGATGTGGAAGCCGAAGAGGCGGACGGACAAGGCCTGCAGCCAGAAGGCTCCGGGCAGCTTGTCGACCGAGACCGTTCCCCACGGGTCGAAGGCGCCGAAGAAGAAGTCGTGCCAGTTCTGCGACATGCTGCGCACCGCCGCGCCGTAGAACGTCTCGAGTCGCGCGCTCCCGCTGCCCCAGCTGTACGAGAGCAGTGCCAACGCGGCGACCAGCAGGAGGGCCGGTCGGGCCCAGCGCGGTTGATCGGGCGGGGAACGCCAGAACTCCCAGCGGCTGGTCCGGGCCGGCCGACGTGCGGCCGGCGGCGCGCTGCTCAGCGCTGCCGGCGCTTCCTCCATGAGGCCCCCGCCCACGTCCCCCACCCGGCGCAACCTAGTTCTCGAGCGGGTTGATCGGGGTGCCATCGGGTTGCACGGAAGGGGCATGCCGCAGATCGACGTGCGGTACGTTGCACGACGATGCAGGAGGACGGGCACAGCGCAGCGACGACCGCGCGCACGGGTCGGGAGGCCATGGCGTGACGGACGGGCGCCAGCTCGGCGGCTCGAACGGCTCGAAGCCCGACCTCTCGCGGTCCCGCTTCTTCTGCAACAACGCCCGCAAGGGCTCGCTGGTCTGCGGCATCCTTGCGTTCGCCGCGCTGGTCATCGGTGGGGGCTTCGCCGAAATCAGCTCCAACGGCGCGCCGACGTCGACGGAGACGGCCGTGATCCGTTGGATCATCGTGGGCTCGCTCGTCATCGGCGTGACGCTCTACATCGTCGGTGGCCGCATCCTCCGGGCCGATCGCGACGGTGGTCGATGAGAGCGGTCGGCGCTCCGCCCATTGCGGCGAGTATGACGACGGGCCGGGGCACCTCGCCATCTGGGTCAGACTGAGTGCATGGGAAGCGCCGGCGACAAGCCCCGGAAGCAGAAACGGCGTCTGGCCAAGGTGCCGAAGTACGAGGAGCCCAACACGTTGCCCCTGCAGGGCCTGACGGGCGACTCGTCCGGCGTGTTCGGATCGCGCTACGGGCATTCGGCCGATCACCACAGGGAAAAGGAGCCGGGGCGCTTCGGTGCGTTCGTTCTCCGCTGTCTGGGGATGAAGCCCAAGCCCTAGCGCAGCCCGGCTCGTTCGGCCCGGGTGCTCAATCTTTTCTGGCTGGTGAGGTTCACTGCAAGGTTCGCGCCAAGGGGCGCCCACCACGCTGTGCCGCGTCCTCGGAGCGAGGGCGTGCACGAAAGCGAGGAAGCCAGATGGCCAACACCACGACGATCACGGGGAACCTGACCCGGGAGCCTGAGATCCGTTACACGCGCGAGGGGCAGGCGACGACCCAGCTCGGCGTCGCCGTGAACCGGCGCTGGCAGGACCGCACGACCCAGGAGTGGCAGGAGTCCACCTCCTTCTTCGACGTCATCTGCTGGCGCGATCTGGCCGAGAACGTGGCCCTCACCCTGACCAAGGGCATGCGGGTCGTCGTCACGGGGCGGCTGGAGCACCGGACCTGGGAGACCGAGGAGGGGGAGCACCGCTCCAAGGTGGAGATCACGGCCGACGAGGTGGGCCCCAGCCTGCGCTTCGCCACCGCCGACGTCCACAAGGTGGAGCGCCGGGGGTCGGTCTCGCCCGAGAACGCCGACGCCGACGGTGCCGAGGCCCTCGCGGTGGAGGCCTGATGGTGCCGTGGCTCATCACGACATGGCCCGGGCTGACGGCCCGCGTCGCCGGAGGGACGGCACGCCTGGCCGCCGATCCGGCCGTCGTGGTGGGTGCGGGCGCAGGTGTCGCGGCGTGCGTCGGCGCGACGGTGCTGCGGAATCGGGTCGCGCTGCGCCGCCGCCGGGCGTCGTCCGGCTGAGGCTCAGGCTCCGCTCGGAGATCCCTCCCCCGTCGGGGCGTCGTCCTCGGGCGCGTAGGTCAGTGAGAGCGAGTTGACGCAGTAGCGCTGTCCGGTGTCGGTCGGCCCATCGGGGAACACGTGCCCCAGATGGCCGCCGCACCGGGCGCACAGGATCTCGGTCCGCGCCATGCCGAAGGAGCGCTCCCTGCGTTCCAGGACCGTCCCCGCGGCGATGGCCCGGTCGAAGCTGGGCCACCCGGTGCCCGACTCGAACTTGGCCCCGGTGTCGAAGAGCTCGGCACCGCAACCGGCGCAGCGGAACACCCCCGCGCCGTCCACGTGGAGGAGGTCGCCCGACCACGGGGCCTCGGTGCCGGCCCGGCGGAGGACGGCGTAGCGCTCGGCGGAGAGCTGAGCCTTCCACTCCTCGTCGGTCTTGGTGATTTCGAACGCCGGCTCTTCTCCCCGGTGCTTGCGTGTGAACATCGTGACCCTTTCCCAGCAGGTGGCGTGATCGACCCGTGTTTCAAATTGTCAACTCTTGGACAATTTATGAGTGGTTCCCGCTATCGGTCTGCGCGGGGCCACCAGTGCGGAGGTTCAGCGTGGGCGCTCGCAAGAGGCTCAAATTGTTCTGCTGCGGCGTGGTGATCGGTGTGAGCATGTTTCTCATCGGCGGCATCGGCGTGGTCCCGGCGCACAGCACGCAGGAGCCGACGGCCACTCTGGAACCGTGGCTGCAGAAGACGATGTGCCACTACCCGGCCGTCGACTGCACATCACACGGAGCGGTCGTGACGTCTCCCGCGCACATTCGTCACCCGCTCCCGCGGAGTGGGTGAACCTGGGGTTGACGGCGCGCACCGCTCAGGCGGCCAGCGCGGCGGCCGCGTTGCCCATGAGGAAGAGGAAGTTGTCGGCGTAGAACTGTCGGCGCACCTGGGCATCGGCGTCGCCGAGTGAGGCCTCGAAGCGCTCGAGTGGCTTGCGCCCGCCCTCCACGTGCGGATAGTCGGAGGAGAAGAGCACGAGATCGGCGCCGGCCTGCTCCACAATCCAGCCGACGTCCTCGGTCGGATAGGGCGTGAACCGGCACTGGCGGTGCACGTAGTCGCTCGGCCGGAGCGACAGCCCCCGCAGGCGCTCTTCGTGTCGGTGGAAGGCCTCGAAGGCGGACTCCATCTGGCGCAGCCACGACGGCACCCAGATGGCGCCCTGCTCAATCACCCCGATGTGCAGATCCGGGAAGGCCTCGAGCACCCCGTCGAAGATGAGCGTGGCCAGCGTCTGGGCCGGCGGGACCGGGATCCCCATGTAGTCGACCGAGCGGAAGTTCTCCTCGCCCCCGTGGAAGTCCGGCGGCACCGGCTTGCCGTTGACGAAGTAGTTGGGGTCGATGAGGGTCCCCGTGCCCCCGACATGGAACACCACGGGGATGCCGGCCTCCTCGGCCCGGGCCCACACGCCGAACAGGTCGGTGTGGCTGGGTGAGTACCGCGGCGGGCACCCCGAGGCGATCAGCAGGGCCGCGGCGCCCTGGGCCAGCGCGTCCTCGGTGGCGGCGACGGCCCGCGCCGGGTCGGCCAGCGGGACGTAGAGCGACGGCAGCAGGCGCGGGTCGGCCGAGCAGAACTCGACCATGCCGCGGTTGTGGGCGCGGGCGGCGGCGTAGGCCAGGTCGGCGTCGGCGTGCTCCATGTCGTGCAGGCGCCCGTTGTGGAACGTGTTGAAGACGAGCTGGCTCGAGAACCCCAGGAGATCGAGGGCGCGGGAGCGGTCCTCGGGAATGAAGGATCCGGTGGCGGCGAAGTTCTTGCGCGCCATGATCTCGGCCTGCTCGTCGGCGCGGTACTCGGGCGAGGCGTGCCGTGCCCGCAGCGCGTCGAAGGCCGCAATGAGGTCGCGCTGCTGGTCGGCCGGGTCGCCGGTCTGGCGCAGCTCGTTGCCGCCCGGGTAGCGCAACACGGGCATGCGGTCCCGGTAGGCCGCCTCCGCGTGGTCCCGCAGCCACGTGGGCGTCTCCATGATGTGGGCGTCCGCGTCGTGGACGATCCGGCCCTCGGAATACGCCATGTCTCCCTCCCTCTGACACGCCGCTCGTGCCGTGGTGCCCGGGACGTGCCGTGCTGGGCTGCTCAGCCAGTATTCCAGGCCCGGCCGGCGCCTCGCCCGGCAGCGGCACCGCCCTACGATGCGGCCGTGGGCGCGGGGCTGGCGACGGGGCTGTTGCGTGAGGTGGGACTGCCCCCTGCCCTGGCCGAACGGGTCGAGCTGGTCGGGGACGGGCAGCCCTACGCGACGCCCTTCCCCGTGGTGGAGTGCGCCGCCTCGGTCCTGGGTTCCATCGGCGCGGCGGCGTCCCTGTTGTGGGAGGAACGGACCGGAGAGGCCCAACCCGTCACGGTGGACCGCGGGCATGCCGGGGCCTCGCTGGTCGGCTTCCAGCTGCAGCGTCTCGAGGGCTCGGACCTGCCGGCGGCGCCCATGAGCCGGGAGCGCCCGTTGGTCAAGCTCTACCGCTGCCGCGACGGCCGCTTCATCCACCTGCAGGGTCAATTCGCCCACCTGGCGGCGCGCACGTGCGCGGTCCTCGGGTGCGACGTTGCCAGCGGCACCGACGTCGTGGCCGAGCGGGTGGCCCGCTGGGACGCGCCGGCCCTCGAGGACGCGCTGGCGGACGCGGGTACCTGTGGTGCCATGGCCCGCACCGTGGCGGAGTGGTCGGCCCATCCGCAGGCGGCGGCCATCGCGCCGTGGGGCCGGGTCAGCGTCGAGAAGATCGGGGAGAGCGCGACCGAGGTGCCGCGCGGCGCGGGGCGCCCGCTCGACGGGGTGCGGGTGCTCGACCTCAGCCGCCTGCTGGCCGGACCGACCAACGCCCGCACGCTGGCCGAGCACGGAGCCGAGGTGCTCCTGGTCAACTCGGCGCGCCTGGAGAACATCCCCCTCTTCGTCATGGACACCAGTCACGGCAAGCGCTCCTGTTGCCTGGAGCTCGACGACCCGGCGGACGCGGCAGCCCTGCGCGAGCTGGCCCGCGGGGCCGACGTGTTCACCCAGGGCTATCGCGGTGGCTCGCTGGCCCGAAGGGGCTTCGGGCCCGAGGAGCTGGCGGCAACGCGGCCGGGCATCGTGGTGGTGACCATCAATTGCTACGGCGACGGTGGTCCGTGGCACCTCCGTCCGGGTTGGGAGCAGATGGCCCAGACCGTCTCGGGGATGGTGATCGGCCAGGGCACCATCGATCATCCCGCGCTGGTCCCCGCCGCGGCCTGCGACTACACGACCGGGTACCTCGCCGCCCTGGGCACAATGGCAGCCCTGTGGCGCCGGGCCCACGAGGGGGGCAGCTATCACGTGCGCGCCTCGTTGTGTCAGACCGCCCGTTGGTTCACCGAGGCACCGGTCGAGCCCGGCGCGTCGACCGGCTTCGGCGACCTCGCCCCGTACCTGGTGACCAGCGACACGCCGCTACGGACGCCTGCACCACCTCGGGCCGGCGGCCCACCTGCCGCTCACGCCGCCCCGCTGGGAGGTGCCCACGTCTCCCGTCGGCACCCACGCCCCAGCGTGGCAGGAGGCCACGGCCAGGATCTGACGACCCGTCAGGTCGGGCATGCCCGCTTGGCTACGCTCCCCGGCGATGGATCTGCGCGACCGCCCCGAGGACCAGGCGTTCCGCCAGGAGATCCGGAGCTTCCTGCACGAGCACCTGGTGGGGGAGTTCGCCGAGCTGGGTGGCCGGGGCGGTTCGGGCGACGAGACCTTCGGTTTCGAGGCACGCCGTCGCTGGGAGAAGGTGCTGGCGGGGGGCGGCTGGACCGGCCTGGGCTGGCCGGTCGCATTCGGCGGTCGGGGCGCCACCATGACCGAGCAGGTCATCTTCAACGAGGAGTACGCCCGCGCGGCGGCACCCGGCCGGGTCAACGTCATGGGCGAGGGGCTGCTCGGCCCGACCCTGATCCACTACGGCACGCCCGAGCAGCAGGCCCGCTTCCTGCCGCCCATCCGGGAGGGCGCCGAGCTGTGGTGCCAGGGCTACTCCGAGCCCGACGCCGGCAGCGACCTGGCCAACGTCAAGACCAGGGCCGAACGTGACGGCGACCAGTGGGTGGTCACGGGGCAGAAGGTCTGGACCTCGCTGGCCCACCAGGCGGACTGGTGCTTCGTGGTGTGCCGGACCGACCCCGAGTCGACCCGGCACAAGGGCCTGTCCTATCTGTTGGTGCCCATGGACCAGCCGGGGGTCGAGGTGCGTCCCATCACCCAGCTGACGCGCACCAGCGAGTTCAACGAGGTGTTCTTCGACGGGGCCCGCACCCATGTCGACAACGTGGTGGGCGGGGTCGGCGAGGGCTGGCGTGTCGCTCTGGCCACGTTGGCGTTCGAGCGCGGCGTGGCGCTGCTGGGCTTCCAGCTCGGGTTCCGGCGTGAGCTCGACCGGCTGGTGGCGCTGGCCGAGGAGAACGGCGCGGCCCGCCGCCCGGTCGTGCGCCAGCGGCTGGCCCAGGCGCATATTGAGCTGACCATCATGCGCTACAACACGCTGCGCAGCCTCGCCGGCGTCGACGGCCCCACCGCCCCGCCCGAGGCCTCCATCGCCAAGCTCTTCTGGGGGAGCTGGCACCGCCGGCTCGGGGAGCTGGCCATGGACATCCTGGGCCCGGCGGCCACCGTCCTTGACGGTGAGTTGCTCCCGGAGAACGGCGGCTACGGGCTCGGCGAGGTCCAGCGTTCCTTTCTCTTCGCCCGCTCCGAGACCATTTACGGTGGCTCGAACCAGATTCAGCGCAACATCATCGGTGAGCGGGTGCTCGGCCTGCCGCCCGAACCGAAAGGGGTGGCGTGAGCACCAGCCTCAATGCGACCTTCGATCCACCGCCGCCACCGCCGCCCCCGGGCGGCCACGGGTTGCTGGAGGGCAAGGTCGTCATCGTGACGGCGGCGGCCGGAACCGGGATCGGGTCGGCCACCGCCCGACGCTGCCTGGAAGAGGGGGCGTCGGTGATGGTCTCCGATGCGCACGCCCGCCGCCTGGCCGAGACGGCCGAGCAGTTGGCGGAGGAAACCGGCGCCGGGGGAGCGGACCGCGTGCACGCGCTGGCGTGTGACGTGCGGGACGAGGCGCAGGTGGGCGCGCTCTATGACGGCGCGCTGGCGCGCTTCGGCCGCCTCGACGTGGCGGTGCACAACGCCGGCCTCGGTGGCACCGTGCCGCTGGTCGAGATGACCGACGAGCAGTGGTCCACCGTGCTCGACATCACCCTCACCGGTACGTTCCGCTGCACCCGCGCCGCGTTGACCCGGATGCTGCCGCAGAAGGCGGGTGTCATCGTCAACAACGCGTCCGTGCTCGGCTGGCGGGCTCAGGCGGGACAGGCGCACTACGCCGCGGCCAAGGCCGGGGTGATGGCCCTGACGCGCTGCGCCGCGGCCGAAGCGGCCCCGGCCGGGGTGCGGGTCAATGCGGTCTCCCCCAGCCTGGCCGAGCACCCGTTCCTGAACCGCGCCATCCCCGACGAAGACCTCGCCGTCCTCCGGCGGCGCGAGCTGTTCGGCCGCGGTGCCGAGACCTGGGAGGTGGCCAACGTCATTGTGTTCCTGGCGAGCGACTACTCGTCCTACTTGTCCGGAGAGGTCATCTCCGTGAGCAGCCAGCACCCGTGAGCGGCATCGGCGGCGCGCCGGCCGACCAGGAGGACCCGCGGGCCGACCTCATCTGGGGCACGGTGCCCCGCCTGGTCGACGACGCCGCGCTGCGCCACGGTGCGGCGGAGGCGTTGGTCGACGGGGAGCTGCGCCTCACGTTCGCGCAGCTCGCCCAGGAGGTCGACCGCTTCGCGCGCGGTTTCGTCGCAGCCGGCGTCGGGCCGGGGGAGCGGGCCGCCCTGTGGGCACCCAATTGCGCCGAGTGGATGCTGGCGGCGCTGGGACTGCTGCGCGCCGGTGCGGTGGTCGTGCCGCTCAACACGCGGTTCAAGGGCGGCGAGGCGGCGTACATCATCCGCAACTCCGGCGCCTCCACGCTGGTGACCGTGCGGGGCTTTCTGGGCTTCGACTACCCGGCCATGCTGTCCGGTCAGGACACCGGCGACCTGGCACGCGTCGTTCTGCTGCGCGACGAACGCGAGCAGGCGGGCGACGCGGCCACCGGGCCCGCGGTCTCGGCCACCGGCCTGGACGCCTTCTTGCAGGCAGGGGAGGACGTCGATCCGGCCGTGTCGGCGGCGCGGGCGGCCGCCGTGCAACCCGACGACGTCTCCGATCTCATCTTCACCTCGGGCACCACCGGCCACCCCAAGGGAGCGGCGGCGACGCACGCGCAGTCGCTCCGCACGTTCGGCACGTGGTCCTCCATCGTCGGGCTCGCTGAGGGCGACCGCTACCTCGTCGTCAACCCCTTCTTCCACACGTTCGGGTACAAGGCGGGCATTCTCGCGTGTCTCATGGCCGGCGCCACCGTGGTGCCCGAGCCGGTCTTCGACCCCGCCGCGGTCATGGCACGCATCGGGAGCGAGCGCATCAGCGTGCTGCCCGGGCCGCCGACGCTCTACCAGACGTTGCTGGCGGACCCCCGACGCGCCGACCACGACCTGACGTCGCTCCGACTCGGTGTCACCGGCGCCGCGGTGGTGCCGGTCGAGCTGGTCCAGGCCATGCGCGACGAGCTCGGCTTCGACACGGTCCTGACGGCCTACGGCCTCACGGAATCGTGCGGGACGGTGACCATGTGCCGCCGCAGCGATCCCCCCGAGGTCGTGGCCGGCACCTCGGGCCGGGCCATTCCGGGACTGGAGGTCAGGGCGGTGGCCGCTGGTCGCGCCGTCGCAACCGGTGAACCGGGCGAGATCGTCGTGCGGGGCTACACCGTGATGCCGGGCTACTGGGGCAACGAGGCCGCGACGGCCGAGGCGATCGACGACGAGGGCTGGTTGCACACCGGGGACATCGGCGTCCTCGACCCCGCCGGCAACGTCACCATCACCGACCGGGTCAAGGACATGTTCGTCGTGGGTGGCTTCAACGCCTACCCGGCCGAGATCGAAGCGATTCTGCGCGGCCACGGGGCGGTGGCGCAGGTGGCCGTCGTCGGGGTGCCGGACGAGCGGATGGGAGAGGTGGGCTGTGCCTACGTCGTCCCCACGGGGGACGGGGCGGGGGAGGACCCCGTTACGCTCGGACGATCGATCCTCGGTTGGTCGAGGGGAGCGATGGCCAACTACAAAGTCCCCCGCAGCGTCGTCCTGCTCGACGCGCTGCCGGTGAACGCCAGCGGGAAGGTTCTCAAGCGGGAGCTGCGCCAGCGGCATGCAGACGGCGCAGACCACGTCGTCACCAACGAGTCGTAGAAACGAGAGGAGCACACAATGCGAGGCATCGTCTACACCGGGGAGGGCGTCGAGGTCACCGACGAGCTCGAGGTCCGGGGTCCCGGGCCCAATGAAGTGCAGGTGCGCATGCAGGCGGCGGGGGTGTGCCATTCCGATCTGTCGGTGATCGACGGGACGATCCCGTTCCCCGCTCCGGCCGTGCTCGGCCACGAGGGCGCCGGCATCGTCGAAGCCGTCGGCGACGCCGTGCGGTCCGTGAAGCCGGGCGACCACGTGGTGATCGCCACCCTGGCGAGCTGCGGCGCGTGCCGGGCCTGTGGGACCGGCCACCCGACGTGGTGCAAGAGCTCCCTCGGCAACATCTCGACGCCCTTCACCTTCAAGGGCGAGCCGGCGTCGAACTTCGCCGCCGCCTCCGTCTTCTCGGAGGTGACGATCGTCAGCGAGGTCCAGGCCGTGCGCATTCCCAAGGACGTCCCGCTCTCGTCGGCCTGCCTCATCGGCTGTGGCGTGCTGACGGGCGTCGGCGCGGTCTTGAACCGGGCCAAGGTGAAGCCGGGTGACACGGCGGCGGTGTTCGGCGTCGGCGGCGTGGGCCTGAACGTGATTCAGGGGTTGCGCATTGCGGGGGCGACCCGGATTGTGGCGGTCGATACCGTGGCCGCCAAGGAGGAGCTCGGACGGCAGTTCGGCGCCACCCACTTCGTCGACGCCGGGGCGGGCGACGCCGCAGCAGCCGTACGCGGGCTCGTCCCTCCCAACCGGGAGTCGGCCGCCGGCGCGCTGTTCCCGCTGGGCGGGGTCACGTGGGCCTTCGACTGCGTCGGCCACCCGGCCGTGCTCCGCAGCGCGCTCGACTGCCTCGACTGGGCCGGCAATGCGGTCGCCATCGGCATCCCGCCCCGCGGCACGGAGGTGTCGGTGGACGTCAACGCGCTGGCCTACGTCGATCGCGGGTTGCTCGGCTGCCGCTACGGCTCGGCCCGCCCGCATCACGACATCCCGCTCATGGTCGATTTCTACAAGTCCGGGATGCTCATGCTCGACGAGCTGGTGTCACTGACCCGCCCGCTCGACCGCTTCGGCGAGGTCGTCGACGAGATGCATGCCGGCCGCGTGGCGCGTGGCGTGCTCACCTTCGACTAGAAAGCAGGTCATGCCAACGGTGCCGCCGGCGGGAGCGCGGTCGTGAAGGGCGTGATCCTCGCCGGGGGGACCGGGTCGCGGCTGTATCCCCTGACCCGGATCACGAACAAGCATCTGTTGCCGATCTACGACCGTCCGATGATCGCGTGGTCGATCGAGGCCGTGGTATCCAGCGGCATTGACGAGATCATGCTCGTCACCGGCGGGACCCACGCGGGCGAGTTCCTCCGCCTGCTCGGCAATGGACGTGAGTACGGCATCAACCAGCTGTCCTACGCGTACCAGGAGAAGGCGGGCGGCATCGCCGAGGCGCTCGGGCTCGCCGCCCACTTCGCCGAAGGCGGGCCGGTGCTCGTCATGCTGGCCGACAACATCGTCGAGCGGTCCATTCGGCCCATGGTCGACGCGTTCTGCGCCGACCCGGTCGGGGCGCGCATTCTGCTGTCCAAGGTGGAGGAGCCCGAGCACCTGCGGCATCTCGGCGTGCCGGTCTTCGGCACGGACGGCCGCGTCACCCACATTGACGAGAAGCCCGAGCATCCGGCCTCGGACTACTGCGTGACCGGGATCTACTGCTACGAGGCCGGCGTCTTCGACATCATCGGCGATCTCGAGCCCTCGGGTCGCGGCGAGCTCGAGATCACGGACGTGAACAACCACTTCGTCGGCAAGGGCCAGATGGCCCACGACATTCAGGAAGGCTTCTGGGGTGACGCCGGG
Source organism: uncultured Acidimicrobiaceae bacterium (assembly GCA_963783965.1). Lineage (GTDB taxonomy): Bacteria > Actinomycetota > Acidimicrobiia > Acidimicrobiales > RAAP-2 > Bog-473. The sequence goes on from CAWAPQ010000003.1 coordinate 60,626, forward strand.
GAGTCGATTGAGGCCTACTACGCCGTGAACGACTTCGTGCGGCAGAACGGCGCCAACTCGGCCTAGGGCAACCGTCCCGGCGTTGACTCAGTCGGGCCGCGGCTCGGCGGGGACGCCCAGCCGCACCTGGCGGATGCTCTCGGCGATGCCGGCGCCGTCGAGGCCGAGGCTGGCGAGGATGTCGTCCGCCTTGCCCTGGGCGAGGTACTGGCGCGGGACGCCGAGGATCCGGGTCGCCGGCACGGGGCGACCCGTCGATTCCGACTGGGCGGCCATGGCGTCGAGAAGAAAGGCGCCGGCACCCCCGTGGCGGACGCCGTCCTCCGCCGTCACCACCAGGCGGTGGCGGGCGGCATCCTCGAGCATGGCGATGTCGGGGGGCGCGACCACCCGCACGTCCCAGACGGTGGCGTCGATCCCCTCCACGGCGAGCCTGTCGGCAGCGTTCAGGCAGGCCGCGACCGTCTTGCCCACGCCCAGCAGGCAGACCGACCCGTCGCCGGCGCGCAGCTGACGCGCCTGGAGGCCGCTCCCCACGTCGCCCGGGTCCACATGGCGCGGCGCCGTCTTGGGCACGCGGATGGTGGAGGGCCCCGGCAGCTCGAGCGCGGCGCGCAGCATCGGCCCCACGTCCTCGGCCGACGACGGAACGAAGACCGTCATGCCCGGGATGGAGAGTGCCAGGGCCAGGTCGAGGATGCCGTGATGGCTCGGCCCGTCGTCACCGGTGATGCCGGCCCGGTCGAGCACGAACACCACCGGGCAGCCGTGCAGGCCCACGTCGAGGTTGGCCTGGTCGAATGAGCGCGACCAGAACGTCGAGTACACCGCCACCACGGGTCGCAGACCCGCCATGGCCATGCCGGCCGCTGCGGTCGCCCCGTGCTGCTCGGCAATGCCGACATCGAAGAAGCGGTCGGGGAAGCGGGCCTGAAAGGCCAGGAGACCTGTCGGCCCGGGCATGGCCGCGGTGAGCGCCACGATGCGCGGGTCGTCTTCCGCCGCGTCGAGCAAGGCCCGGGTGAAGGCGTCGGTGTAGGTGCTGGCTCGCTGAGGCGACGCGTCGGACGTGCTCTCGGGTGTGGAGCCCGGCGAGGCGATACCGCCTCCATCGGAGCTGGCGTAGCCGCCGACCGCCCGGCCGGCCGAGTTCCCCACGGTGTTCTCGAGCGTGACGGGTTTGGTCGCCTTGACGTCGTGCAGGCGCTGAATGTCGTCCTCTTCGGCGGGGGCGTAGCCCCGCCCCTTCTGGGTGAGCACGTGGACGACGATCGGCCCGTCCCACTCGGCGGCGTGCCTGAAGGCTTGTTCCATGTGCTCGATGTCGTGCCCGTCGATCGGTCCGGCGTAGCGCACGCCCAGCGCCTCGAAGAACGTGTGCGGCGCCACCATGTCGCGTAGTGCGCTGGTCACCGAGTGCACGCCGGAATAGGCCAGCTCGCCCAGGGCGGGCAGCTCACGCAGGCGCAGGCGCAGGCGCTCGCGTGCCGCGGTGTAGGTGGGATTCAGGCGCAGGGTCGTCAGGCTCTGGGACAACTGGGAGACCGTGGGGGCGTAGGAGCGACCGTTGTCGTTCAGCACAATGACCACGCGTCGCCCCGAATGCCCCAGGTTGTTCAGGGCTTCGTAGGCCATGCCGCCCGTGAGCGCGCCGTCACCGACGACCGCCACCACCTTGCGCTCGCCGTCGATGCCGCGCAGCTCGAACCCGCTGGCGATGCCGTGGGCATAGGAGAGAGCGGTGGACGCGTGGCTGTTCTCAATCCAGTCATGCTCGGACTCGGCCCGGTTGGGGTAGCCCGACATCCCGTCCGCCTGCTTCAGGGTCTTGAAGCCGTAGCGTCGGCCGGTCAGGAGCTTGTGCACGTAGGCCTGGTGGCCGGTGTCCCAGAGCACGACGTCGCGGGGCGAGTCGAAGACGCGGTGGAGGGCCAGCGTCAACTCGACGGCGCCGAGGTTGGAGCCCAGATGTCCCCCGGTCGTCGTCACGGTGTCGACGATGAAGGACCTGATCTCCTCGCACAGCTCGACGAGTTGCTCTTCGTTCAGGCCTTTGAGATCAGCGGGCGTCTCGATGCTTGGCAGGATCATGGCGATGGGCCTCAGGCTACCCGCTGGCCTGGACGCCTTCCCTGCGTTTGGGGCTCAGCACGGTGCACACGGCGACACCGAAGGACGCCAGGGCCAGGACCTGGAGGCCGCGGGCCGGCCCCAGGTTCTGCGATATCCACCCGACGATGGGGGCGCCCGCGACCCAACCGACGTACCCGGCCGCGGTGAACGCCCCCACCGCGCTCACCACCTGGGTCGCCATCCGGCTGACGGTGCTCATCACGAGTGGCCAGAACAGCGAGGCGCCACCGGCACCCAGGGCCAGCCCGAGCGCGGCAACGCCCGAGACGGAGGTGAGCGATTCGAGGAGGATGCCCGCGCCGGCCACACAGCCGCCGGTGATGAGGGCCCGGCGGGTGGAGAGCCGGCCGAGCAGGTGGCCGCCAGCCCCGCGGGTGGTCGCGGCGACCAGCTGGCCGACGACATAGGCGCCGGCGCCGAGCAACACCCCCGTGGCCAGGTGGTTGCGCAGATACAGCACGCCCCACGTGTCGACGCCGCCCTCCGTGATCTCTGCCAGGGCGAACACCGCCAGCAACATGAGCAGCCCGTCGCGGCGCAGGCGGCGCAACGGGTGGCGGGAGGCGCCGGGCGATGCGGCGACGGAGTCCGCCGCGGACAGGGCGGTGCCGGGATCGGTCACGAGGGCCCACACGCCCACGCACACGGCGACGACCGCAATGCCGGGCCAGACCCAGCGCCAGGAGACGCCGGCGTGAATGACCAGGGCGGCGACGGCCGCGCCGACGAGTGCGCCCGAGTTGAACAGCGCGTGGAGGCGCACGAGTGCCTTGGGGTTGGTCATCAGGCGGTGCGAAGCCTCGGCGTTCATGGCGGTGTCGATGGAGCCGCCCGCCACCTCCACCAGGACGAGCGCAACCGCAAAGGACCAGGTGTCACGGGTGAGCGCCAGGACGCAGAGCAGCACTGACCAGGCGAGCAGGGCGATCCACAGGAGACGGCGGGCTCCGACGCGGTCACAGAAGTGCGCCATGACCGCGCTGGAAGCACCTGCAACGGCAATGGCCACCGCCAGCAACAGGCCCAGCTGCGCGTCGTTGAGCGAGAAGGTGTGCTGGATGTTGAACAACATGACGGCCCAGCTGCCCCAGAAGAGACCGAAGGTGGCGAACGACGCCACGACGGGCCCGGCTCCCGCCAGCAGGTACCGCCCGTCGGTGGTGAGCGGGGTCGCGCTCAGGACGGGCCCGAGGCGCCCGCCTTGGCGAGAAAGGTGGACCGGTCGACGACGACCCGGGTGACCCGACCCGCCCCGACGAGCCCGCCCCCGTCTCCTTCGAGCCTCGCCGCGGAAACCGTGAAGATCAGGCGCCGTCCTTCGACCTTGACGAGCGTGGCCTCCGCCAACACGACGGAGCCCACGGCCACGGGAGCAAGATGGTCGAACTGCACCCGGGTGGCCACACTCGACTGCGCCTCGTTGAGATGCCCGTCGGTGGCCCGGCAGGTGGCCTCCTCGCACAGGGCGACGAGCCGGGGGGTGGCGAGCACCGGGACGTCACCCGACCGAAAATGCTCGGCGGTGTCCTCGGCGGCGACGGTCAGCTCGAGTTGCGCGCTCAACCCGGCGTGCGGTCCGTGCCCGGCTGCGGTGGGCGGCTGGGATGGATCGGCAGGCACGGCGATTACGATACCGCCGTGACCGACACCGCCCTCATCGACCCTGACGTGCTCGAACGCGTCCTGTCCACCGCCTTGGTCGGCGGTGGCGACATGGCGGAGGTCTTCGCCGAGGACGCCGTGACCGCCGGCGCCCTCCTCGACGACCGCCGGGTCGAGGAGCTCTCCTCGGGCCGGTCGCGGGGCGCCGGGATCCGGGTCGTCGACGGCGAGACGACGGGCTTCGCCCATACGGCCGACCTGAGCGAGGCCGGGCTGCTCGCGGCGGCCAGGGCGGCTGCGGCGGTGGCCCGCCAGGGCGGGGACGGTGTACGCACCGTGGCACTCGACCCCCTGTCCGCCCACGGGCGGGGCGACCGCACGGCGCCTGATTCGGTGGGCAAGGAGCGCAAGCTCGAGCTGCTCACCCGGGCCGACGAGGCCGCCCGGGCCGCGGGCGACGCCATCACCCAGGTCTCGGTCGGCTGCGGCGACAGCCGCCGGCGCATCCTCATTGCCAACTCGGACGGGTTGTTCGCCCAGGACGAGCAGATCCGCACGCGCTTCAACGTCACCTGCGTGGCCAACGGGGACACCGGGTTGCAGACGGGCCACGAGTCGCTGGGCCGCACCGAGGGATACGAGACGTTCGAACGCCACCGCGTGGAGGACATTGCGGAGGCCGCAGCGGCGCGGGCGCTGGCCAAGCTGTCGGCGCGCCCGGCGCCGTCGGGAGAGGTGCCGATCGTGCTGGCCGGGGGCAGCGGCGGCATCCTGTTCCATGAGGCGTGCGGGCATGGGCTCGAGGCCGATCACATCGTCAAGGACTCGTCCGTCTACACCGGCCAGGTGGGGCAACTGGTGGCCAGCCCGCTCGTGACGCTGGTCGACGACGGCACGGTGCTGGGGGAATGGGGCAACTTCGCGGTCGACGACGAGGGGTGCCTACCCGGGCGCAACGTCCTCATTGAGAACGGGATCCTCACCGACTACATGTGGGACTGGCTGCGGGCGCGCAAGGAGGGTCGCGCCTCTTCGGGCAACGGGCGGCGGCAGAGTTACCAGCACCTCCCGATGGTGCGGATGACCAACACCTACCTCCTCGCCGGCACGGAGGATCCGGAAGAGATCGTCGCCCAGACCCCGTCGGGCGTCTACGTGAAGAAGCTGGGCGGTGGCCAGGTCAACACGGCGACGGGCGACTTCGTCTTCGGGACGACCGAGGCCTATCTCATTGAGGGCGGTCGCATCACCGAGCCCTTGCGCGACGCCAACCTGATCGGCAACGGGCCCGAGGTGCTCCGTCGCATTGATGCGGTGGCCACCGACTTCGACATGACGCCCGGTACCTGCGGCAAGGCCGGGCAGAGCGTCCCCGTCGGCTGCGGGCAGGCGACGCTGCGCATCACGGGCGTGACCCTCGGAGGCACGGCGTGAGCGACGACCTGCTGGACCTGGCCCACGACGTCGTCGGGCGGGCCCTGCCGGGGGAGGGCATGGAGGTCTACGTGACCCGGGGCACCGAGACCGACGTCGCCGCCTACGAGGGCGAGGTGGAGTCGCTGACCTCGGCCGACTCCTCCGGCGTCGGCATCCGCATCGTGGTCGGGGACGGCGAGGGCGCCGGCAGCCAGGTCGGATTCGCGTGGGCGGGCTCGCTCGAGCCGGAGGTGATCGCCGCCACGCTGGCGGACGCCCGCGACAATCCGCGCTTCGCCACGCCCGACCCCGATGTCGTCCTGGCCACGCCGGACGGCGTCGAGGCCGTGGAGATCGACCTGTGGGACGACGGCGTGCAGTCCACGCCGATGGAGAAGAAGGTCGCCCTGGCCATTGAGCTGGAGCGGGCGACCCGTGCCGCGGACCCCAGGGTCCGCCAGGTCTCCTCGGCGAATTATTCGGACAGCCGGGTCGAGGTGGCGCTGGCCTCCACCACCGGCATCTCCTCGTCGCGGCGGCGTACGAGCGCGTCCGTGTCGGTCGAGGCCATCGTCGGGGAAGGCGCCGAGACCCAGACCGGCGGCGGGTTCAGCGTCGGCCGCGGGCCCGCCGAGCTGGTCCCGGACGAGGCGATGGACGACGCCGTCCTCCGGGCCACCCGCATGCTCGGGGCGCAGAAGGTGCCCTCTGCCCACTGCACCGTGGTGTTCGACCCGCGCGTCGTGTCCACCTTGTTGGCGGTCATGGCTTCGGCCCTGTCCGGAGAGGCGGTCGTCAAGGGTCGGTCCTTCTTCGCCGGCCGCATCGGCGAGACGATCGGCAGCGATGGGATCACCCTCGTGGATGACCCCACCGACCCGAGGGCCTACGGCGCCTCCTCGCACGACGGCGAGGGGCTGGCCTCGCGGCGCAATGTGCTCATTGCCGAGGGCATCCTGCAGATGTTCGTGTACGACACCGTCTCCGCCCGCCGGGCCGGGACCGTGTCGACCGGTTCGGCCGTGCGGGGCGGCTTCGCCGGGACGCCGGGAGCGGGCTGTCGCGCCCTGGTCCTGTCACCGGGGGTGAAGAGTCACGACGAGATCCTGGCCGCCGTCGGCGACGGCCTGTACGTGCAGTCGGTGTCGGGCATCCACTCCGGGGTCAACACGGTCAGTGGAGACTTCTCGGTCGGGGCCGAGGGCCTGATGATCCAGGGGGGTGTGCTGGCCCAGCCGGTGCGAGAGGTGACCGTGGCCTCCACGCTGCAGCGGATGCTGCAGTCGGTGGTGGAGATCGGCGGTGACCTGCGCTGGTTGCCGGGCGTGGCCGCCGGTCAGACCCTGGCGATCGCCGATATGGCGCTCAGCGGCGACTGAGCCGTCAGCTCGCCGTGCTCGAGGCGGGCGCGGTGTCCTTGCTCGGGCTGCTCTTCTCGGAGGCGCCGGTCCCGGATCCACTCTTGTCTGATGCGGGCTCCTTCTTCTTCTTCGAGGCCGAATCGCCGTTCGAGCTGTCGCCGTTCGAGCTGTCGCCGTTCGAGCTGTCGGCCGTCTTCTTGCCCGAACCGTTGCCCGCCGAGGCCGCCCGGGAGTCTGTCTTGTAGAAGCCGCTGCCCTTCAGCACGATGCCGACGGCTCCGTAGACCTTGCGCAGTGCGCTGCCGCACTCGGGACACTCGGTCAGCGGATCGTCCGTGAAGCTCTGGACCGCCTCAAGGCGGTGCCCGCACGACGTGCACGCATATTCGTAGGTGGGCAATGGACTCCTCCGGGGCCGCTCGTTGGCACTCACTGCCTGAGACTGCCAAGTCTACCCGCAGGAACACGTCGGCAACGTCGGACCGCGGTCACCGCAGGTCGTAGACTTCACCCTCGTGTCCGACCGCATGCTGGCCAACCTCGACCCGCTGAGTGGTGCCCGCATGGTGGACGTCACCCCACGCGAGCCCACCCATCGCCGGGCCCTGGCCCGCTGCCGGGTATCGATGTTGCCCGAGACCACGACCAAGGTGGCCAACAACGCCATCACCAAGGGGGACGTGCTGGCGGCAGCCCGGATCGCCGGGATTCAGGCGGCCAAGAGGACGGCCGAGTTGATCCCCATGTGCCACCCCGTGCTGGTCGGCTCCATCGGCGTCAACTTCTCCATCGGTGACGACTACGTCGAGGTCGAGGCCCAGGTCGAGACGGTCGACCGCACCGGCGTCGAAATGGAGGCGATGACGGCGTGCGCTGTCGCCGCACTCACGGTCTACGACATGTGCAAGTCGGCGGACCGCACCATGACCGTCGAGCACCTGGCGCTGTGGGAGAAGTCGGGCGGCCGCTCCGGGCCCTGGCGCCGGCCCGGGGTCGACCACTCCTAATTCTCCCCGTCCCGACCTCCCGCCGCAGGCCGTCCCGGCCGCAATGCCGGCTCCGCCCGCTGGTCTACATTCGGTTCCGGTGACCCAACTGGAAGAGGCGCCCGCCGTCGGCAAGGGGATCGTCGGTGCCGTCACGTCAGAAGTCGGACGGATCGGCGGGCGCAATGCGGTCATTGCCCGGTCGCTCGGCACCATGCGGCGCGGCGCCATCACGCACGCCGACGGCATCCGGCTGGCCGAAGCGGCCGACCAGGCCCGCGAGCTCGGCATCCCATTCGTCTTCTTCGTGGCGTCGAGTGGGGCCGACGTGCTCGATGGCGTGGGCGCACTACACGGATGGGGCCGCGCCGCCGCAGCTCTGGTCCGCTGCAGCGGGCAGGTGCCCGTCATCGCAGCGGCGACGGGGCCCGTGGTCTCCGGGCCTGCTCTGCTCCTCGGTCTCTCCGACCTGGTCGTCATGAGCTCCGAGGCGGTGGCCTTCGTCTCGGGTCCGCAGATGGTGGCGGAGTTCACCGGGATAGAGGTCGGGATCGGTCAGCTGGGGGGCGCCGGCGTCCATGCCACCGCCAGCGGCTTGTGCGCGGTGCAGTCCGACGATGTGGACGGCGCCGTCGCCGAGCTCCTCGAGTACCTGCCGTCCAACACCGACGAGGTCCCTCCGACGGCGCCCGTCGGCGATTCGGTGCTGCGCCCGACACCCGAGCTGCGCAACGTCATCCCGGACCGCAAAGCGGCGACCTACGACGCCAGGGACGTGTTGCGGTCCCTGTGTGACGATGGCGAATTCCGGGAGCTGTGGCCGCGGTGGGCCGGACAGTTGGTGATCGCGTTCGCCCGTCTGGGTGGGATGCCGGTCGGATTCGTGGCCAACCAGCCCCGGATTCTGGCCGGGACCCTCGACATCGCGGCGTCACAGAAGGGCGCCCGCTTCGTCCGGCTGTGCGACGCCTTCAACCTGCCCATCATCAGCCTGGTCGACACGCCGGGGTTCCTGCCGGGAAAGGACCTCGAATGGCGCGGCATGATCCGGCACGGCGCGGAGCTGGCGTTCGCCTACGCCCAGGCGACGGTGCCGCGGCTGTGCCTCATCCTGCGCAAGGCCTTCGGGGGCGCCTACATCGTCATGGACTCCCGCGGCATCGGCAACGACATCTGCCTGGCCTGGCCGGGAGCCGAGGTGGCGGTGATGGGGGCGTCGGGCGCGGTCCAGATCCTCCACCGAGGCCTGGAACCCGGGGAACGGGCGGACCGGGAGCAGGCCTACGAAGAGGCGTACCTCAACCCCTGGCCGGCTGCGGAGCGGGGCCTGGTCGACCAGGTGGTCGACCCGGCGGAGAGCCGCATCGTGCTGTGCGGGATCTTGCGTCAGCTCTGCACGAAACGGGAGTTGATAGTGGGTCGAAAGCACGATGCCGGTCCTCAATAGGGGTTCAACTGGGGGAACTTGGATTGTCATCATTTCGTAACGAAGCTGAGGTGCATTCGACGCCGAACCCGGTAAATGATCGGGCATGATCGGCGATGTGGTCCCCCCCACAGGTGACGAGTTGTTCGTCTTGGAGTCGTGTCACAGCACGTGGATTTTCGACACCGAGAGAATGCGCTTCCGGCGTGTCCTGAAGGGTCTCGCCCTCGAGGCCCACGCCGCCACCACCGCTTGGCGGGCCTATTACGGACTGGAGATCGATCCGATTTCCGAGTCGTTCGTCGTGTTGCTCAACCCCGAGGGCACCCGCCTGCTCCGGTCGTGGCGCCACGTGGAGCACTGCCCCCAGTGCGGAGGGAACCAGACCGCCGAGTTGTCGCTCGACGAGTTGCGGAGCGCCTCGCTGGCCTAGCGGGCAGCCGCTCAGATGTGGATGGCGTGCACGGCCGAGAGCAGCAGGACCGTGAGCGTCGCCAGCACCGCTGCCACGATCCCCACCGTCAAGAGCCGCGAGACCGCTGGGCGCTCTGATCTGGTGCGCAGGCCGTGCGCCGCGGCACGATCCCGTAGCGCCGCTTCCATGGCGGCGGCGTCGTCCGTGGCCAGAACGAAGCGGTGTACGTGGTGGCCCTCGCGCTCGACGACGGCGATGACCACCCCCTCGCGGCCGTCCGGCAGCACGGAGCGCTCGACCGGCGAGAGCTCGGTGAGCCCGGCCCATTCGCTGTCCCACACCGGCTCGCCGTCAGCTTTGTCCAGTGTCAGGCCGGAGTCGAAGAAGGTCAGCGTGAGATGGGGGACGGCCACTGCGCCCTCCCGCCCCTCTGTCAAGAGATAGACGTCGGGCACGGACCACGCCTGCTCCATACGAGCAGGAGACGCTAGTTCCATTGTTGGCGGAGGAACGTGGCATAGGCGCCGGCCATGTGCTCGGGCAGGAGCGATGGCGTCCGGCGCTCCACGCGGAGGACACCGGCGTCGACGGAAGGAACGGGCCGGAACGAATCGGCGGGGATGCGGCGTCCAAGCCGGAACGACCACCAGGGGGCCCAGGTCGCCGACAGCATGGTGCGGGGAGGCGTCGCGGCCCGTTTGCGCGCGACCTCCCACTGGACGATCAGATCGGCCCGGCGCAGGCCGCCGTCCGGCTCGTCGAGCAGGTGGCGCAGCAGCGCAGTGGTGGCGCCGAAGGGCAGCGAGCCCATCACGCGGAAGGGGCGGCGGGGCATCCGGTAGCGGAGGGCGTCGCAGCACACGACATGCACCCCCGTGGTGGCTCGTCGTCGTACCTCGCGGCGCAGGTGTTCGGCCCAGTACGGGTCGCGTTCGAGCGCAACGACTTCAACGCCGCGCCGGGCGAGAGCGAACGTGCAGGCGCCGCGGCCCGCACCGATCTCGACGACGAGATCACCGGCGACGAAGGCCGCTTCGGCGACCAGCGCGTCGGCGAGGTCAGGCTGGAGGAAGTTCTGCCCGAGACGGCGCCGTCGCTCGTCTCGGGGTGTCCGCTTGCCCGCGGACACGGAAGTTGACCGTTGCACTCATAGGCGCACATTGTGCCCTCATGTCCACGTCTGCGCCACCATCAGGGTGACGGCGGACCGGGCGACCGCTGGCGCCTCTCACGGCGATCGGCGCGCTCAATCTCGCGTTCGACGTCCGACCACATCAGGGGCTCGGCATCCTTGCCGGCGGTCTCGGCGGCCTGGGCCCGCGTCATGATCACGAAGGCCACGGTCCACAGGACGGCGATGGTGCTGATCTTGGCCAGGAAGCCCGCCAGCTCCTGGTCGAGCAACGGCTTCATGCCCACGACGGTGCCCGCATAGGTGAAGGTCGGGTAGAGGGGGTGACGGGCGAAGATCCAGACGATGGAGAGGAAGCTGGGCACAATCGACTGCACGATCAGATAGCCCCCGCGCCCCAGGGCGGAGAGATGCTGCGCCCCGGGGAATTCGGCCAGGACCGGCGCCCACAACACGAAGCCCGATGCGAGCACGACCAACGCGATGAGGGCGCGGGCGATCACCGAGTGCGCGGCCAGGTTCACGGCGCCGACGGTCAACGTCGCGACCGCGACCACGGTGACGATGACCACGGCGGGGATCGGCCGGACCACCAAACGGAGCACGGCGTCGACCGCCGCCGGCCGGGTCAGACGGGCGATGACGGGACGAGGCGTCCCGAGCACCAGCAGCGGCGGCACGGCGAGGGTCAACAACAGACGCTGGAGCACCAGCGCCAGCAGCAGCCAGTGGCTGGCCAGGTCGCCGAGCGGCCAGGTCAGGGCCCCAGCGAGGACGATGACACCACCGAAGAAGAGGAGCTGCTGGCGTGTGCCGGCGGCGGAGCCGGGCTGGCGCGTCGCCCAGAGGTAGCCGACCACGAGGCCCACCAGGGCGAGCAGCCAGACGAGGTGGAGATGCCACTCGAAGGGGTGGGTGGCGGCGATCACCTGGCCGCGCTCGCCGTAGGCTCTGGGCGATGGAGGCCCCCGCGAAACTCGACCGGCTCGAGCGCGTCACCGATCTCGTGTTGGTGCTGCTCGACACGCGCCAGCCCCTGACCCTCGACGCCATCGCGCACCAGGTTCCGGGGTATCCCACCGAGCACTCCGCGCGCCGCCAGGCCTTCGAGCGGGACAAGCGACTGCTGCGCGACGAGGGCATCCCGGTGCTGACGCAACGGCTGCCGGGCCACGAGCAGTACGGGTACCAGATCGAGCGTGAGTCGTTCTACCTGCCCGATCTCGACCTCGAGCCCGATGAGCAGGTCGCGCTCCACCTCGCCGTCGCCGGCGTCCACCTGGGCGATCCTAGTGGTCGGGATGCGCTGCTGAAACTGGGCGCCGCCGGGTTGAGTGACGTGCGCCCCATTGCCTCCCTCGTGCCGCCGGCCGCGCTCATTGAGCTGTTCGAGGCCGTGCGCACGCACGCCACGGCCACATTCACCTACCGGGCGGAGCAGCGGCGCGTCGCCCCCGTGGGTCTGTGGTTCCGTTTCGGCCACTGGTACCTGGTGGCCTGGGACCTCGACCGCACTGCGGTGCGGACCTTCCGGGTGGATCGGGTTGAAGGCGAGGTTGCTCGCGGTGAGGCCGGTGACGCCGTGGTGCCCGCGGACGTCACGGTGGACGTCAAGGCCGCGCTGCCCGATGAGCCGTGGGAAGTGGACGACGAGAACCGCGTCGACATGCGAGTGAGGGTCGACGCCCTCGAAGCGCGCCGGGTGATTGACGAGGTGGGTGAGGACAAGGTGGTGCGCCGGCTCGGCGACGGGTCGGTCGAATTGATCCTCGGCGTCTCGTCCTTCGCGTCCATCCGTTCCTGGGTGCTCGGATTGCTCGACCACGTCGTCGTGATCGAGCCCGACGCCTTCCGGGACGAGCTCATCGCCTGGCTCGGCGCGTTGACCGCTCCCGCGTCGACCTTCTTTGCCGAAGCCCACTACCCGGAGGTCGGCCCAGCAGGCGCCGGGGGGGAGCCGGCGACGGCCCGCACCCCGCCCGGTCAGGAGACGAGCCGCCGCCTCCGCCGCCTGTTGGCCCTGGTGGGCTGGCTGGCGCAGGTGGGAGAGGCTCCCATTGCCGACGCGGCGCAGCGGTTCGGCATGAGCGAGAAGGAGCTGGTGGCCGAGTTGGAGTTGGCGGCCTGCTGCGGCATCCCGCCCTACACGCCCGACACGCTCATGGAGATTGAGGTGTCCGAGCGCTCGGTCAGGGCCTTTCTGCCGGCGGAGTACGCCCGGCCCCGCCGCCTCACCCCGGCCGAGGGGTTTGCCGTCGCGGCGTCGGCCCGGCTGTTGCTCACGGTGCCGGGCTCGGAGGACGACGCGCTGCGTCGGGCCCTGGCCAAGCTCGATGCCGCGCTCGGGTCCCGGGAGGCCGTCGGGCTCGACGTGGACGCGCCGGCTCACCTCGCCGCCGTCCGTGAGGCGGCCGAGGCGCAGGGGGCGGTGGAGATCGACTATCTCTCCGGCTCCCGCGACGAGCTCACCACGCGCATCGTGGAACCGATGCAGGTGGCCACCATCGACGGGCATTGGTACCTCGACGCCTACTGCCACCGGGCGGGCGACATGCGGCGGTTCCGGGTCGACCGGATCGGCGCCGTGCGGCCCCTGGAGCGCAGCCCCGGCCCGGCGCAGACCCAGGCGCGGCCCCTGGAGGAGATGTTCGTGCCGGGGCCCGGCGCGGTCGAGGTCCACCTGCAACTCGGCCCGGGCGCACAGTGGGTGCCCGAATCGGTGCCCGTGCGCGCCGTCCGACGCGACGCCGACGGCACCGTCAGTGATGTCGTGCTCGACGTCTCCGGCATGGCCTGGTTCGAGCGGCTGCTCCTGCAGCTCGGCCCCGAGGTCCGGGTCGTCAGTCCGCCCGAGTTGACCGGCCTCGCGGGCGACGCGGCCCGCCGCGTGCTGGCGCGTTACGCCGTTGGCGAGGCGGATAACGTCGCCCCATGAGCGACATGGGCGATTTCAATCGGACGGTGATAGAGGAATTCCGGGCCAACCATGGCAAGGTCGGTGGCGGGTTCGCCGGCGCACCCGTGGTGCTGCTGACCACCACGGGAGCCAAATCGGGGAAAAAGCGGGTGAACCCGCTCGTGGCGCTCGTCCAGGGTGACACGTTGTATGTCGTCGCCTCGAAGGCGGGCGCACCCACGAGTCCCGACTGGTACCACAACCTCGTGGCCAATCCCGAGGTCGAGGTCGAATTCGGCGACGAGCACTTCAGCGCCACCGCCGTGCCGATCGTGTCGGGACCCGAGCGCGACCGCCTCTACGCCGCCCAGGTCGCGGTGCAACCAGGCTTCGCCGACTACGAGAAGGCGACGACGAGGGTCATCCCCGTCGTGGAGCTCCGCCGCACCTGATCATCGGCCGACCGTTCACCCCCGCCGGGGGGTGAGGGGAGGCCACCATGCTCGGGATCCACGGGATCGGGCGGGACAAGGCTGACTATTACCTGTCCGACCTGGCCCTCGAGCTGCCCGTGGCCGGGCCGGGTCGCTGGCTCGGGAGCGCCGCTTCCGGGCTCGGGTTGACCGGCACGGTGCAGGCCGACCATTTCACCAGAGTGCTGGAAGGCCGCCAGCCGCGGTCCGGGGTGCTGCTCGGTTCGGGACGGGCGTCCGTGGGGGCGTTCGACCTGACGTTCAGCGCGCCGAAGTCCGTCAGCGTGCTGTTCGCCCTGGCCGGTGCAGACGTCGCGGACGCCGTCGTGGCGGCGCACGGCCGGGCCGTCGCCGGATCGCTCTCGTACCTCGAACAGCACGGCATCACGGCCGCCCGACGGTCGGGCCCCGACCGCGTCGTGGTGCCCACCAGTGGGGCGGTCGCGGCGGTCTTCACTCACGGAGTCAGTCGCAACGGCGACCCGCACCTCCACAGCCACGTCGTGGTGGCCAACCTCGTCCACGGTGCCGACGGCCGCTGGAGCGCCTGTGACCGACGCGGGATGGACGCGCACCGCCGGGCCGCCTCGGCGGTCTACGAGGCGCATCTGCGCGCCGGGCTGACCTTCGCGTTGGGCGCGCGCTGGACCGCCCGCCCCGGGCGTTCGTCCGAAGTGGCCGGTATCGGGCCCGATCTGCTGGCCGAGTTCTCGAGCCGGGGCGCGGACATACGCCGCCACATGCACGAACACGGTGCGCACTCGCCTCGTGGGGCACGGGTCGCCTGGGCGGCGACGCGTCCCGTCAAGGCGCCCAGCGCGCCGTTTGCCGATCTGACGGCTCTCTGGCGACAGCGGGCCGCGGCGGTCGGCGGCGACCTCCAGCTGGAGCCGGGCCGTGTCCAGAGGGGACCCGCCGTGCTCGACGAGCACCGTTACGCAGGGGTGATCTCCCTGCCGGCGCACGGCGGGGCGCACCGCCGCGACGTGGTGGAGGCCTTCGGCACCGCCGCCAGGGACGGTGCCGACGCCGTGACGCTCGAACGACTCGTCGCGCAATGGGTCCCGCCCGGACCGCCCGGAGTGGGGGAACGGCTCCAACCGCGCCGTGAGGTCGTGCCGGGGAACCACCAACTGCGCGCCCTGGGTCCTAGGCCGGTCGATCCCGACGACCACGCGGTGTGGCTGGGCGCCGCCCGCACGCTGGACGCGTTCCGGGAGCGATGGGGTCTCACGCACAGGCCAGAGCCATTCGGTCTTGCTCCGTCGCAGAGCCTGGCTTCCCTGCCGGCCCGTCGGCTTGCCGATCACGTCCGCGCCGAGCGGGTGGTGACTACGGCACGGGCCCGGCTCGGATGGCGCGAGGCCCGGACGGTGGAGCGCGGGCTCGGGCGCTGAATCGGTCGGTCAGCGGCCCCGATCGGCCGTCCCGAAGGAGGCGAGCTCTCGGGCCGGAGGCAACAGGTCACGCCAGGGTGCGCAGGCGTGCGCGGGAGTGAGCGCGACCTCGGAGACCTCTTTGTCCGTCCCCAGGACGAGTGCGCGCCCCGGCGCGCCGTGTGCGACGGCATCGACCGGCAGCCGTGCCTGACGGGTGCTGCCCACTGAGGTCGAAGGGCGGATGCGGCCCCAACGGCCCACCGACTCGCTGATGGTCGTGCTGGCGACCTCCCGGTGGCCGGCCAGCGCGCTGATGTCACGCAGCGTCGATGTGTCGGCGATGCCGCGCAGGACCACGGTTGTGCCGAACAGTGACAGGAAGCCGTCGGCCGCCGCCCCCCAGCGGACACGCGCCTGGGAGAGGTCCTGCAGGCAGGCCAACACCAGAAGCCCCTGCCCACCGCCCTCGCTGACCATGGAGGGGAGGTCGGGGATCGGCGCGATGTTGGCGACTTCGTCGAGGGCGAGCAGCGTGGGCGGCCCGGCGTGTTCGTCGCGCGATCGTGCGTAGGCAGCGTCGCGCACGTCGCCGAGGATGGCGACCACAAGCGGTGCGAACTGGCGCTGGCGTCGCCCGGCAGAGCAGATGTAGAGCGTGTTCGCTCCGTCACAGAACGCCTCGAGGTCCAACGGGGTGGTGCGGGTGGATGCCAGTGCGCCTTCCGTGCGATACGCGGCCAGGACACCCGATGCGGTGGACCAGATACCTGACTGCTCACGGGAATCCGTCGCCACGATCCCGGTGAGCAGATCCGTGGGCGGAGCGTCCTCTCCGCTTTGCGAAGCGAGAATTTCGAGGGCGGGGGCCCCATTGTGGCGATCGATCCATTTCAGGACGTCCCGCATCGTGAGCTCTTCGATGGCGGCTGCGTGGAGGAGCGTCGAGAGCAACGCGCCCGCCCGTTCGGTCCAGTGGTGCTCGCCGCCGCGCTGTCCGCTCAAGCGGCTCGCTCCGACCATTGCGTCGGCGGTGACCACCGCTGCATCCCAATCGGAGGCGGTCGTGAGGGGTGACCAACCGACGCGCGCAACTCCGGGTGGGCACGGCACCTCGCCGCTCGGATCGAAGAGAAACGACCATCCTTCGGCGCGGCGCGCCGGCGCGGTCGCCCGCATGACGTCCGGCTTGGTCGAGGTCGAGACGACCGGTCCGTCGCAGAGCAAAATATTGGGGATGACCAGGGAGGATGTCTTCCCAGAGCGCGGCGGGCCGAGCACGAGTGCCGAGCATTGTGCGCCGGCCCACACCCAACCTTGCGCGCCAACTCCAACATAGATCCCGTGGCTCGCCACACGGTGGACCCAATGCAGCGCGGGAGTCGAAATCAGGCACGAATCGTCCGCGCCGACATGCGCATGACCATGGCGTTCCACACACGCGATGTTTGCGTTGGGGAACAGGAAAATCCATGGGACATATCACGCAATGTCACGACAACAACATGGCGATGACGACGCGCGCACGCAGGACGTGGGTCAATTTCGCGCGCGCAATGCAGAGTGAAACGTTGTCGTCAACGCGTGCAAAATGACGCCGCGAAATAAGAATGCTTGACCTGAGCATGCATATAACAGAAGAATGTGTCTACCCGAAGTGTGAGGGAGGGTATGACATGTGCTGCGACACAACGAAGTGTGGCGCGCAAAACGAAATCTGTCGGCTTCGTTTTCGCGCGCTCGTTCCGTCGTGGCACGGCGTCACCGCGACGTCGCAGTTCGGGGAATCAAGTCGGTTTGGCGTGGTGTGGTGGCGTTCATGACGCTGGCGCAGTTGCGGCGACCGACGCAGTTGCAAGTGAAACCGGTGCGGCAGTGCGTACGGCGAGAGGCAATCGACCTCGACGTGGCGCAGGCTTCACCTCTATTCAGTGACCATGCTCCTAGGGAGGTGCACCTGTGGCAGTAGCCGCAAAAAGAAGGGCCCCGGCCAAGAAGGCCGCGAAAAAGCGGGCCCCCGCAAAGAAGGCAGCGAAGCGCGCGCCGGCGAAGAAGGCCGTCAAGCGGGCTCCGGCTCGGAAGTCCGTGAAGCGGGCTCCGGCACGGAAGGCTGCGAAGAAGCGGGCTCCGGCGAAGAAGGCAGCCAAGCGGGCTCCGGCTCGCAAGGCCGTCAAGAAGCGGGCTCCTGCGAAGAGGGCGGCGAAGCGGGCTCCGGCACGCAAGGCCACCAAGAAGCGGGCTCCAGCGCGGAAGGCTGCCAAGAAGCGGGCTCCGGCGAAGAAGGCGGCCAAGCGCACTACGGCGCGCAAGGCCACCAAGAAGCGGGCTCCTGCGAAGAGGGCGGCGAAGCGGGCTCCGGCTCGCAAGGCCACCAAGAAGCGGGCAACCGCACGCAAGGCGGCGCGTCGGCGCTGAGCGCTTCGTTCCTTCGGGAACACGCGAGACCGGGGGCCTTCGGGCCCCCGGCTCCGCGTCCGCCGCCTGTCAGGTCGTCGCGCTGAGCTCCACGACGTCGGCGGGCCAGTCGACGTCATAGGCCAGGTTCGGGTGTCGGAGGATGCGCACCGGGAGTCCGAGGCGTGTCGCCTCCGCCCGGTGGGCCCGGAACGAGCCCGGGCCGTAGGCGAAGCGGAATTCGGATGCGGCCGGGAGTCGCAGCACGTTGGTGCCGTCGTCGCGGCGATCCGGCACGAGGGTCACCCCGTCGAACGGTGCGAGCACGCCCAGCCCCTGCGCTCGCGGGAGGTCACCGTGGGCAACGGTGACCCAGTGGGCGCCGGCCCGGGCCAGGCGGTCGATCCCCGCCCGCACGGCACCGTTGAGGCCCTGACCGGGCTCCCACATGACGGTGGCGCCGAGCTCCGACGCCCATTGCGCGACGTCCTGGTCGTCGCAGACCACGGCGACGGGCAGTGGGACACACGCCGCCACCACCTGTGCGGCCATGGTGCGGACGAGCTTGATGCGATCGGGATCCGACAGGGCCGAGCCCAATCTCCTCTTGGCCTGGTGGAAGGCCTTGACCGGGATCAGGACGACATCGGGACCCAGCTCGGCGTCGGCGGGTTGGCCCGTGTGGTGCGCTGCCGGCACGGTGGCCCTCGACACCGGGACAGTGTACGGGTGGACGCGGACGCTGTTGCAGTGCCGTCGTAGGCTCTGGTGGCATGAACGACCGGGTGGCGGTGATAGGAGCGGGCTCGTGGGGCACCGCGGTCGGGACCATCGTCGGTGCCGCGCATCCCGCCTCGCTCTGGGTGCGCTCGCCCGACCTGGCGGCGTCAATGGCCCGGACAGGCACGAACGAGAAGTACCTCCCGGGCGTCCAGATCCCCGATGGCTTGACCGTGACGTCGTCGCTCGCCGAAGCACTCGACGGCGTGCGCATCGTGTTCATGGCGGTGCCGTCGCACGGATTCCGCAGCGTCCTGACCGAAATGCAGCCTCTGGCGGGAGGGATCGAGGCCGTCGTGAGCCTGGCCAAGGGGATCGAGATGGGGACCAACCTGCGCATGTCCCAGGTCGTGGCCGAGGTGCTGCCGGGGGTGCCCGCTGGTGTCCTGACGGGCCCGAACCTGGCGCGCGAGGTCGCGGAGGGGCATCCCGCCGCCTGCGTGGTGGCCCTGGCGGACGAGGACCTGGCCACCCGCGTGCAGGCGCTCGTGCACACGCGCACCTTCCGTACCTACATGGGAACCGACGTCGTCGGGTGTGAGATCGCCGGCGCCACGAAGAACGTCATGGCCATCGCGGCGGGCATCGGGGACGGCTTGGGGCTCGGCGACAACACCCGCGCCGTCCTGATCACCCGCGGTCTCGCCGAGCTGGGGCGGCTGGGAGTGGCCCTGGGCGGGAAGGTGCTCACCTTCGGCGGCCTCGCCGGCGTCGGGGACCTGGTGGCGACCTGCGCCAGCCCGCAGAGCCGCAACCGGACCGTGGGCTTTCTCCTGGGCCAGGGGCAGTCGCTCGAGGACATCGTGGGCGGCATGCACATGGTGGCCGAGGGCATCAAGAGCGCGGGGCCGCTCGTCGGGTTGGCCCAGGCGCATGGCGTCGAGATGCCGATCGCGGAGCAGGTGCAGGCGATCGTGGAAGGGCGCTGTTCTCCTGCCGACGCACTGCTGAACCTGATGCGGCGGCCGTCGCGTCCCGAATGGGACGAGGCGCTGCTGCGGGGGCTCCCGACATGAGCGGGCTCTTCCACAGCTACGACATGCTGCCCGACGCCGACGACGAGGCTCGTCGGGAGGGGGCACTGGAGCACGTCAGGGAGATCCTCCTCATGCACGGTGCCACCGAGGAGGAGATCGACCAGGCCGTGGCTGACGGGGTGATCGACCTCTTCGCCGCGGATCGACTGCTCGTCCCGTCGCGTCGGCGCTACACCAGAGTCGAGGTGGCCGAGCTGACCGGCGTCGGCGTCGGCATGCTGGAACGCTTCTGGCGTGCCCTCGGATTCCCGGGCGTCGACGATGAGGACCGTGCCTTCACCGACCTCGACCTCGAGGCGGTCCGCCTCTTCCAGGGCTTGCAGGCCCTCGGTGCGGCGGACGCCGAGACGGCCGTGCAGATGGCCCGGGTGATCGGCTCGTCCATGGCCCGCATCGCCGAGGCGGAGCTCGTGCCGGGCGACATGGTGAGTGCGGAGGTCGACCCGGTTCTCTCCGCGGAGGCCTTCGCCGAGGTGGCCGACGTGACCATTCCCGCCATGGCCAAGTTGTTGGAGTTCGTGTGGCGACGCCAGGTGGCGGCGGGCATCCAGCGCAGCATGATGTTGCGCAGTCACGGATTGGCACCGGGCCAGAGCCCGGTGATCGCCGTGGGCTTTGCCGACATGGTGGGCTTCACCCTCCTGAGCCAGCACCTCAGCGACGAGGAGCTCGCTGCCGTGGTGCGCCGTTTCGAGGAGATCTCGCACGACATTGTGACCAGTGCCCGCGGCCGGGTGGTCAAGATGATCGGCGACGAGGTCATGTTCGTGGTCGACAGCGTGGCCGACGCGGCGCGGATCGGCCTCAGCCTGGCCGATGCCTACGCCGACGACGACCTGCTGTCGGACGTGCGGGTCGGCCTGGCCTGTGGCCCGGTCCTGCTGCGTGATGGCGACTACTTCGGTCCCACCGTCAATCTGGCTCACCGCATTGTGAACATCGGCAACCCCGGGACGGTGCTGATGTCGGACGAATTCCACAGCGCGCTGCTCGCGGAGGCGCCCGACGAGTTCACGGGCCAGGCGTTGCGGCCCCGGTTGCTCAAGGACCTGGGCCGCGTGCAGTTGTGGTGGTGCGGCCGGGCCGGTCAGGAGGCCGACGGCACCAGTGCCGCCGCCGACCGGCGGCGCAACGTGCGCTGGGAGCGGATCTCGGAGGTCCTGCGGGACCTCGAGGAACTGCGCGGCGTCGGCGAGCGGTTGCTCACCGCCAACCGGACCGACTCAGACGGCGCGCAGCCGGGCGGTGGCGATGCCGAAGGGGCGTAGCTCGAAGGACCCTTCGAAGGGGGCCTCCGGGTAGCCCCGGAGGTTGACGAGCCATCCGGCGCGCCCGGGAATCGACACCACCGTCGGGTCCGGGGTCGGGTTGAAGACCCGGACCTCCAGCACGCCGGCGACGCGATGCAGCGCGCTGACCTCGGCCCCGTGCACCGCCAACTCGCTGCCTGCGGCCGGGCGTGGGCCACCACCCAAGCTGCTGACGGGCTCCAGCGGGAGCAGGACGTCGTCGGCGAGCCCGTAGGGGTCGTCGCAGTGGAGCGCCAGCGCATAGCGCAGTTCAATCTGCTTGCCCCGCATCTGGAGGCCCTCGACCGCCGTGAGCGGGCCGGCCGGGAAGGGCCGGTAGGCCATCCCGAGGCGCGACAGCATGCCGGTCGACCGGAGGACCGTCAGCGCCATGGTGTGCGCCGCGTCCTCCTCAATGTCGATCAATTCGTACTCGCAGACACCTTCGTGGACGACCGTGAGGCTCCCGGCTCTGACGAAGCGGTTGGCCGGCGCAGTGGGGAGGCCGAACTCGTCGGGCCGTCCTTCGGCCGTCAAGCCCCGGGTGACGACGGTGAACGCGCTCTCGGCCTCGGAGTGGTCGGCCGCGTGCGGGAGCGGGAGGTGGACGCGCAGCCGGTGGTCGCCACTCGGGTTGACGAAGGCGGTCACGACCCGCACGGTGGCGTCGTCCGCCCGGACCTCCACGTCGGTGTCGACGTCGACGCTGTGCCCGCCGACGCGTGCCTGCGAGGAGCCGTCCACGTGGTCCGGCCAGTCGTAGGTGGCCGTGATGCGCACGCGCGCCCGCACGGGTCCGCGCTCGTCGACCCGGACGGTGACCGCCAGGGGGGTGTCCACGAACGAGTCCTGCCGCGGCGGGGAGTAGTTGTAGGAGTCACCGAGGTCGCCGCCGTCGACCAGCCGGCCGTAGCCGGGGGTGCCGTCCAGCGCGAAGGTCCCGGTCGCCGCGTCGACGTCAATGCGCACGAGCCCGTTGGTGAGCGCGACCGCACCGTCGCTCTCGCTGACCTCGACCCGGTGGGCCAGGGGGGCCGCTTCGAAGGCGCGCCAGCCGTAACCGGCCACCTCGCCGGTGCGGGCAAGGATCTTGCGGGTCGAGGGCTGGTCCATGGCGACCCGCACCACGGCGTCGGGACGCGCCCCGAGCCTCGTGTAGACGTCCTGCTTGGCCTCGGCAATGGGGACACCGGGCTTCTCCTCGGTGCCGACGGCGATGGTGATGTCGATCCCCTCGTCGGTGTCCTCTATCAGCACGTCGTGGATCCACGCGTCGTCGCTGATGCGCGGCCCCTGCAGCATCCCGAGCACCGTGCGCACCGTGTCGGCATCGAGCACCATCGAACCGGGCAGCCCGGATCGCTCGGACAGGATCTGCACACCGGCGGGTGCCGGACCGTCCGCCCGCACGACGAGCTCCACGAGCCCGGCGCGCGCCCTCTGTGAGGGATTGAGGATGGTCGCGCCGGTGTGGGCCAGCGAGCGGGCGAAGCCCTTGACGGCCCGGGCGGCCAGCCCTTCTCCGATGGCCCGCGCCTCGGCGTAGCGATGGAGGACGGCGTCGACGACGTCGTCGACGGAGCAGGCGCAGATCGAATCGTGGGCGGAGTTGCGCACCATCTCGAGCCAGGCCAGCTCCAGCAGGCGGTCCGGGTACTCGTCCGGGGCCTGGAACAGCGCCGCCAACGGCTCGGCCCGGCGCTCGAGCTCCCGTTCGGCCACGGCACCGCGGCGCTTGACGTCGACCCGGTTGGAGGTGACGCCCATGAGCATGTTGGCCCGGGCCCCGGAGCGCAGCTCACCGGCGACCGTCGTCAGGCCCTCGGTCGGGGCATTCGCCAGATAGCGCGGGAGCGAGGTGACTTCGAAGTCGAAGTCGTCCTGCAGATCGTTCGCCTCGGCCACGACCCGCCCGAGCCAGGGTTGGGGCATGAGGTGGTCGGACCCGTTCATGCACAGCAGGTCGCCCATGAGGAAGTCGGCCACCTCCGCCACGTTGTCGCTCGTCCGGCGGATGAGCGCCTTGGCGTCGTCGGGGAGCGCCGCGCCGTTGCCGTAGCCGACGGGCAGGTACTCGGCCCGGACCGACGAGCCGTCCGGCGACTCCCAGAGGAAGGCGTTCTTCGTCACCTGCGAGGGCACACCCCGCCAGACCACGGCGTCGTGGAAGCCAGCCAGACGGAGGATCTGGGGCATTTGGGCGATGTGGCCGAACATGTCCGGCAGGTACCCGAGCTCCATCACACCCCCGAACGCGGCACCGCGACCGAGGCCCATCTGCAGATTGCGCACGATCGTCTCACCCGAGGCGAGGAACTCGTCCATGAGGATGTACCAGGGCCCCATGCTGATGCGGCCCGAGGCCGCCAACGCCCGCAACCGTCCCTCGGCCTCGGGGCGAACCTCGAGATAGTCGTCCACCACCGCCATCTGCCCGTCCAGCATGAAGTGCGGATAGCTGGCGTCCCGCTCGAGCAGGGGGAGCAGGGCGTCGATCAGCTCCACGAGGCCGAGGCGGAAGTCCTGGTAGGACTTGTACCATTCCCGGTCCCAGTGTGTGTGCGGAACGATGGCAATCCGGCGGGCGGTCATGACCGTCAGACTATGACCTGCGGTCGCCGGCGGTGAAGGCGCTCGTTCCCGCGGGGGAGTGGCCGGTCCACCGCCCTCCGCCGCCTGGCCGGACGCTCCCGGAGGTGTGGTCCGCGTCCTGGGCGGCCCATCCGGAGGCACCGGCGCTGTTCGACGGATGGGGCCGTGCGCCGGTGACGGACGCCGCAACGCTCGACGGCCGCACGGCGGCGTTGGCGGCCGTGCTGGCTGGCCGCGGCGTGTCCCCGGGCGATCGTGTGCTGTGGTGCGCCCGGGCCACGCTCACGTCCATTGAGGTCCTCCTCGCCGTGGTGCGCCGCGGTGCGGTCCTCGTGCCCATCAGCCCCTCGGCGACCGGGTCCGAGATCGACCATGTGGTCCGTGACGCCGGGCCGGTACTGGCCGTCTGCGACCGCGCGCGACCTGACGCGTTCTCGGGCGGACCGCCGGTCGTGGGTGTCGACGAGCTCGCGGGTGCGACGGCGCACGCCGGGTCCGCCGGCGTGGCGTCCCGCCGCCCCGACGATGACGCGTTGATCGTCTACACGTCCGGGACCACCGGCAGGCCGAAGGGAGCCGTGCACACACACGCCTCCCTCCTGGCCGGCGTCTCGGCGCTCCTGACGGCGTGGGACTGGACGGCCGAGGATCGTCTCGTGCTCTGCCTGCCGCTCTTCCACGTGCACGGCCTCTGCGCGGGCTTGTTCGGCACGCTGACTGCGGGTGCCTCCGCCGTCGTGTTCGACCGCTTCGACGAGGAGGCGATCCTGCGGGCGGCGCCGAAGGGCACCCTCTTCTTCGGCGTCCCGACCATGTACCACCGCCTGGCGGCGACGGGAAGGGCATCCGCACTGGGGCCGCTGCGCCTGTGCGTCTCGGGCTCGGCGCCACTGGCGCCCGATCTGTGGCACAGCCTCGCCGGCGCCGGCGTGGACGTGCTGGAGCGCTACGGCATGACCGAGACCTTGTTGACGCTGTCCAACCCGTTGGTCGGCGAGCGTCGTCCCGGCTCGGTCGGCCGCCCGCTGCCCGGCGTGGAGGCCGCGCTCGACGCCACCGACGAGAACGGCATCGGCGAGCTCCTCGTGCGGGGCGCGTCGTTGTGCCGGGGCTACTGGGGCCGGGATCCCTTCCCCGGCGCGGGCTGGTTCGCCACGGGGGACCTCGTGTCGGTTGCCGACGATGGCTACGTGACCGTCCGCGGCCGCCGCACCGAGTTGATCATCACCGGCGGCCACAACGTGTACCCGGCCGAGGTCGAGGCGGTCCTGTCCCGTCACCCCGGTGTGGTCGAGGTGGCCGTCGTGGGGGTGCCCTCCGCCGAATGGGGCGAGACGGTGGTGGCCTACGTGGTGGGTGATCCCGACCCGGACTCGCTCCACGAGCTGGCGGCAGCCGAGCTGGCACCGTTCAAGTGCCCCCGCGAGGTGCGGCGGATCGACGCGCTGCCGCGCAATGCGCTGGGCAAGGTCGTCCGGAGCGAGCTCCGCTGACCGGGCGGGACCGTGGAGCGGGCCGGCGCCTGCGGTAGCGTGCACGCATGGCAACGTTCCTCATGCTGTCAACGGTGGGGCCGGACGGGGCGGCGACGCTCACCGAGAACCCCGATCGGTTGAAGGCCGTGAACGCCGAGGTCGAGGCCATGGGCGTGCGGGTCGTGGCGCAATGGGCGCTGCTCGGGCAGTACGACTTCGCGACGGTGCTCGATGCGCCGGACGAGACCACCATGGCCCGGGTGTCGCTGGTCCTGGGCTCGCGCGGGACCCTCAAGACGCTGACGCTCTCGGCGATCCCGATCGACGACTACATCGAGGGTGTCTTGAAGGCCCAGCAGGGCTGAGGCCTCAGTGCCACCAGAAGCCCTGACGGGACCGCTCGCGGCGGACGTCGTCGCGTGAGAAGAGTTCGCCCAGGACGCTGCCGTCGGACATGCGCCGGATGCGGTACCCGTCGTCGGTGACCTCGGCGATCTCGAAACCCCGGACCCACGTGCCCTGGAAGCGGTTGCGCACGTCCACCTTGGTCCCCGGCGCCAACGGGGTCCGCGTCTGTGCATTCGCTGACTCCCCCCCGTCGGTGCTCACACCCCCATCGTACGAGGCGGGCGCGCGCGTGGCCCGATGACGGTCTGCTCTCCGGATCTCAAGGAGGAGCGCCGTCTCCGCGCGCAGGGGTACGAGGCCGTGGCCGGTCTCGACGAGGTCGGCCGCGGCGCCTGGGCCGGCCCCCTGACCGTCGGTGTCGCCGTGGTGCGGCCCCGCGTGCAGCTGCGGTCGATGCCGGCCTGGCTGCGGGACTCCAAAATGCTGAGCGAGGCGCGCCGCGAGGAGATCTTCACCGCGGTCGGTGCGTGGTGCCAGGACTGGTCCGTCGGGCACGCCTCGCCGGCCGAGTGTGACGAGTGGGGGATGACCGAGGCGCTGCGGGTGGCGGCGCGACGCGCCCTGGACGGCCTCGGCCAGTCGCCCCAGGCCGTCCTGGTCGACGGGCCCGTCGACTTGTTGCGCCATCCCGACCATCCGTTCGAGGGCACGGTGCGGCCCATCGTCGACGGCGACGCCAAGTGCGCGTCGGTGGCGGCGGCCTCGGTCCTGGCCAAGGTGGTCCGGGACCGCATGATGCGCGAAGAGGCGGACCACTTCCCGGCCTACGCCTTCGAGCGCAACAAGGGCTATCCCTCGCCGGTCCACCAGCTGGCCCTGCGCGGCTACGGCCCGACGGCGATCCACCGCCGCAGCTGGGCCTTCGTCCGCGACCTCCCCTGGTGCGGCCTGGGCCACCTGGTCCGATCAGACGACGGCGGTGACCTCGGCGAAGTGGCAGGCGACGGGGTGCCCCTGGCCCCGGTCGACCAGGGCCGGCTCTTCGGTGGCGCAGATGTCCTGGGCCTTCCAGCAGCGGGTGCGGAAGCGGCAGCCCGAGGGCGGTGACTGCGGGCTCGGCACGTCGCCCTCCAGGACGATGTGCTTCCGGGCCCGCTCCGACCTGGGGTCGGGGATGGGCACGGCCGACAGGAGCGCCTGCGTATAGGGATGAGCCGGGCGCTGGTAGACGTTCGTGCGGTCCCCGATCTCGACGATCTTGCCCAGGTACATGACGGCGACCCGGTCGGAGATGTGCCGCACCACGGAGAGGTCGTGCGCAATGAAGAGGAAGGCGACGCCGAGCTCCTTCTGCAGGTCGTCGAGCAGGTTCACGATCCCCGCCTGAATCGACACGTCGAGGGCGGACACGGGCTCGTCGAGGACCAGGAGCTTGGGCTGGAGCACGAGGGCCCGGGCGATGCCGACGCGCTGGCGTTGGCCGCCCGAGAACTCGTTGGGGTAGCGGTTGGCGTGGTACGGCTCGAGGCCCACGAGCTTGAGCATCTCGGCGACCCGCTCCTGCATGGCCTTGCGGTCGCCCACCCCGTGGATCTGCAGGGGCTCGGCGATGGCCTGACCGATGGGCAGCCGTGGGTCGAGCGAGGCGAAGGGGTCCTGGAAGACGACCTGCATCTCGCGCCGCACCTTCCGCAGCTCGGTGGGACCGAGTTCGGTCAGCTCCGTCCCGTCGAACACGACGGAGCCGGAGGTCGGTCGGGTCAACTGCAACACGGAGCGACCCGTCGTCGACTTCCCGCATCCCGACTCCCCGACGAGGCCCAGTGTCTCCCCGGGGGCGATGGTGAACGAGACCCCCGAGACGGCGTGGACGGCGCCGACACGCCGGCGTACGAACGTCCCGCCCCGGATCGGGAACTCCTTGACCAGGTCCGTGACCTCGAGCAGCGGCGCGACCGCGGCCGCTCGGGGGATCTCCGTCCCCTCGTCGTTGGTGTCGGTCATGCGATCACGTTGTCCACCACGCCGTCGGAGAAGACCGCGCCGTAGTCGCCGCGGCCCACCGCTTCGGCGTAGTGGCAGGCCGCCCGGTGCTCGCCCGGGGCCGACGTCACCGACGGCGACGACCACCAGTTCGGGCTCGGTCTCGCGGCAGAGGTCGGTGGCGAGCGGGCACCGGGCGGCGAACGGGCAGCCGGTCCGGTCGCCGAGCATGGAGGGAGGGGCGCCCGGGATCTGCCGCAGCCGCGCCGAACCGTCGCCGTCGAGCCGCGGCAACGAGCCGAGCAGGCCGAGCGTGTAGGGCATGGAGGGCCGGTAGAAGACGTCCTCGGCGGTGCCGGTCTCGACGGGACGCCCGGCGTACATGACGAGGACGCGGTCGGCCAGGCCGGCGATGACCCCGAGATCGTGGGTGATGAGGAGCAGCGCGGCGCCGGTCTCCGTCATGGCCGTCCTGAGGGAATCGAGGACCTGCGCCTGCACCGTCACGTCGAGCGCGGTGGTGGGCTCGTCAGCCAGAATCACCTCGGGGTCGTTGGCCATGGCGATGGCGATGACCGCCCGCTGGCGCATGCCGCCCGAGAACTCGTGCGGGTAGTTGTCGATCCGCTCGGCCGGATTGGGGATGCCCACCTTGGCCAGGAGCTCGACCGCACGGTCCAGCGCTGCATCCTTGGAGATGTCCTGGTGGGCCAGGATCGCCTCCGTGATCTGCCATCCGATGGTGTAGACGGGATTCAGCGCCGTCATGGGGTCCTGGAAGATCATGGAGATCCCGGTGCCGCGCACGTTGGTCAGCTGCTTCTCCTTCATGGTGAGCAGTTCGGTGTCGCCGAAGCGGATGGAGCCCCGCACCCGCGCGCCCTTGGGGAGCAACCCCATGGCGGCCAGTGCCGTCACCGATTTCCCCGACCCCGATTCGCCGACGATGCCGAGGACCTCGCCGGGCACGAGGGAGAAGTCGACGCCGCGGACGGCGTGGACCACGCCGTCCTTCGTCGGGAAGTCGACCTCGAGGTGCTCGACCTGCAGGGCGGGCTCGGGCATCAGGCCCTCACTCGGCTCTTCTTGGGGTCGAACGCCTCGCGCAGGCCGTCGCCGATGAGGAAGATCGAGAGGATGAGGACGATCAGGAGGGCCACCGGGAAGACGAAGAGCCACCACTCGGTCGTGGCGGAGTCCTGCCCCTGGGCGACCAGCAGTCCCAACGACACATTGGGCGGCTGGACGCCCAGCCCGAGGAAGGACAGGGTCGACTCGAGAATGATGCTCAGCGCGACCGTCAGGGTGGCGTTGACGATGATGGGCCCGATGGCGTTGGGCAGCATGTGCTTCACGATGATGCGCCGGTTCGTCGCCCCCAGTGCACGCGATGCCTCCACGAAGTCACGTTCGCGCAACGAGAGGAAGTCCGCCCGCACCAGTCGGGCGACGTAGGTCCACGAGAGCAGGCCGATGATGAGGGCCAGGCCCAACCAGTTGCTCGACTGCTTGGCCAGCTTGGACGACAGGAGGATGAGGATCGCCAGAATGGGCACCACCAGGACGAGGTCGACGAAGCGCATGAGGAGCGAGTCCACCCACCCCCGGTAGAAGCCGGCGATGGCGCCGATGGTCACCCCGATGAGCACCGCGATGGCGGCGACGGTCAGGGCGATCTCAATGTCCTTCTCCACCCCGGCCATGACCTGGGCGAACATGTCGTTGCCGATGGAGTTGGTGCCGAAGGGGTTCGTCCACGAGGGGGGGTCGTTCAGGTTGTTGGTGATGTCCGTGTAGCCGAACTGCCAGAAGTGGCCGACGAGGACGGCGCCCAGCCCCAGTAGCACGAAGATGCAGAGGCCGAGCATGGCGAGGCGTTGGTGGAAGAAGCGCCCGAGGACGATGCGGAACTGACCCTTGGCCTCCCCCGTCAGCCCGTAGGTGTCCGACCCCGACAAGCCGAGGCCGACTCCGGGCGAAGCCAGCGTGTGCATGCCCGCCTCGGCTTCGGCCACGTGCTCGGGCGTCTGAATGACGAAGTTCTCGCGGACCTCGTCAGGCATAGCGGATCCTCGGATCGAGCACGCCGTAGAGGATGTCGGCGAGCAGGTTGAAGAGGATGACGAAGGTGGCCGTGACGAGCAGGTAGGCCAGCATGATGTTGACGTCGAGCGTCGTGACGCCCTGGATGTACCAGGTCCCGAGGCCCTGCCAGCCGAAGACGTACTCGGTGAGGATGGCGCCTCCGAGCACAGCGGCGAAATCGAGTGCGATGACGGTGGTCACGGGGATGAGCGCGTTGCGCAGCACGTGGCGGACCAGCACGCGGCGCCGGCTCAACCCCTTGGCCCGGGCCAGACGAACGTGGTCGGCGTCGAGGGTCTCAATCATGGACGAGCGCTGATAGATGGCCCACGCCGAGTACGAGACCAGGATCAGGGTCAACGCGGGCAGGGCCGTATGGCCGGCGTAGTCGGGGAGTCGGCTGAAGAAGGAGCCGCTCAGCGTGGGGCTCTGCTCGCCGTCGGTGTAGAAGATGGTGCTGCCCGACATGTTGGTTGATGGGGATGGCCACGAACTCCTTGAGGGCGAGCCCGAGCACGAAGACCGGCGTGGCCAGGAGCACGAAGTTCGTCACGGTGATCACGTGGTCGGTCAGCTTGTTCTGTCGTACGGCCGCCCACACGCCGAGACCAATCGCGATCGAGGATGGCGACGATGGTGGCGACGATCACCATGCGCAGCGTCACGAAGAGATGCGACCAGAGCTGCGGGGCGACGGGCTGACCCTTGGTCGTGTTGCCGAGGTTGCCCTGAATCGCGTTGGAGAACCAGATCCAGTAGCGCTGCCACAGCGGGTCGTTCAGGTGGAGCAGGTGCTCGCGGGCGACGATCGTCGAGTGCGGGGTGTGCGGGTTGGCCCGGAGGAGCGCGAGCGGGTCGCCCGCGGTGCTGACCAGAAGGAAGACCAGGATCGTCGCGAAGAAGAGGACGACGATGCTGATCAAAAGGCGCCTAATGACGTAGGCGAACATGGCGGGAGTCTAGGTGTGGAGACCGGAAACGTTGAGGGAGGGGCCGACCGGCAGTGGCCAACCCCTCCCTCACGTTTGCACGATCCTCTACGAGCCGATTGACCAGTCCTCGGCGTTCCAGGTGACGCCGACGCTCGAGGTGTTGGGCAGCACGCCCTTGAGGTTGTTGGACCAGGCCCAGAACTGCGGCTTCTGGTACAGCGGCAGGGTCACCATGTTGTGCCAGAGGATGGCGTCGGCCTTGTTGTAGTCGTCGATCTCCTGGGACTGGCTCGGAGCCGCCGAGCCGGCGGCCATGTTCTTGTCCACGTCGGCGTTGGCCGCGTGGTTCCAGTTCTCGTCGCAGTTCGTGGTGTTGGTGTAGGAGCAGTAGATCGGCTGGTTCCCCGACACGAACGGCGTCGTCACCCAGGCGAACTCGGCGATCTGGAACGTGCCGTTCGGGAGGTTGGTCCCGAAGAAGGTGTTGGCGTCGTAGTTCTGGATGTTGATCTTGATCCCGATCGCCTTCATCTGGGCCTGGAACAGCTCCTCCGTCTGCGAGCGGATGCTGTTGCCCGACGTCGACTGGATGGTGAACGTCAGGTCCTTGCCCTTCTGCGGGCCGTAGTCGGGCTGGAAGTAGCCGTCCGACGCCTTCTTGAAGCCCGCCTCCTTCATCAGGTTCGTCGCCTGCGAGGTGCTGAAGGCGTAGCTGGTGCCCTTGTAGCCCTTCTGCGTCGAGACGAGCATCCGGCTCCCCAGCGGCGTGATGCCCTTCTCGATCTCGCCCACGGTCCTGGTGATGATGCGACTGGCGGTCCGACGCCGTGGGCGATGGCCTCACGCACCTGGAGCTTGGCCAGGTAGGGGTCGGCCTGGTTGAAGTCGAAGTGCTCGAACTCGAGCCCCGGCAGCGTCACCTTCGTCGTGTTCGGCACCTGGTTGGCCGTCTGGGCGATCGACAGGCTCACCGTCGAGGGGTTGAAGATGTTGATCTCCTTGTTCTGCAGGGCGGGCACCAGCTGGCTGTCGTCCGAGAAGAACTGGAAGACGAGCTTGTTGAGCTTGCCCGGCGTGCCCCAGTAGGTGGGGTTGCGCACGAGGACCACCGACTGGTTCGGCGTTGTAGCTCTGAATCTTGTACCAGCTGCCCGAGATGGTCTGGGTCGGGCCGGTGAAGCCGGTGTTCCAGCCGACGGTCCGGGCGATGTGGGCCGGGACGATGCCGGCGCCGCTGAACAGGCTGCGCCAGTCGGCGAAGGACGGCTTGAAGGTCACCGTGAAGGTGCGTCCGTTCGGGCACAGGCCGACGTTGCGGTCGGCGGTGGTGCCCGGGTCGCAGGCGGCCCCGCCGGAGGGGTCGGAGCCCACGACGGACTGGATCTGGTTGTAGCCGGCGGTCGAGGCGGCGTCGTAGGGCTGCCCGCCGACGTCGGTGTAGGCCGGGTTGCCGCTCTGGGCCTGCCAGTTGTAGATGAAGTCGTCCGCCGTGATCGGCGTCCCGTCGGACCAGACCGCCTTGGGGTTGATCTTGTAGACGACGGTCTGCGGGTTGGTGCTCGTCACTGACGCGCTCTCCATGAGCTGGGTGTTGAGGACGGGCTGCAGCTTGTTCGTGATGATGAAGACCTGCGGCCACACCATGTTGAGGATCTCCTGGAGGACGAACTCGGAGGCGGCCGAGGTGTTGATGTTGAACCCGGCGAGGTTCTCGTCGAGCGCCATGGTGGCCGTGCCACCCGACGATGACGATGCCTTCGTCGCCGCGCCACTCGTCGCCGGCGCCACCGCGACGATCGACACTGCCAGCGCCGCCGCCGCCATGGCGGCGAAGGCCGACCGCTTCACGTACCCCTTGAGTCCCATTGTGCTCCCTCGCTTGTCGGCCGCCCCGGTGACGGCCGACGAACTGCGCCTTCCACTACCTCTGACAGTGCAACGTCCCCTGTCAATGTCGGAAGATGCTCGTAAATGTAACGCAATTGCCACATTCTTTTCGGTCAAGCCCCAAAGAAATCCTGCAGAAACACCGAGGGGATGGTGACGATCCGGTGTGCAGCGGCCGTTTGCACATGATTCTTGCGCGGACAGGGATTTTGGCGCGTCAGATAGAACCTGAGTGCGAGCTGAGAGTCCCCTGCGTGAACTGTGACGCCTAACTACTAAATTGA
Organism: uncultured Acidimicrobiaceae bacterium; assembly: GCA_963783965.1. GTDB lineage: Bacteria > Actinomycetota > Acidimicrobiia > Acidimicrobiales > RAAP-2 > Bog-473. The sequence goes on from CAWAPQ010000003.1 coordinate 92,928, forward strand.
TGACGAGGCGATGGTCTATGTCCTTGCAGTAGCTGCGGCTCTCTCCAACGCGCTGACGAGCGTGTTCCAGCGCATGGGCGTCGAAGACGCCCCTGAGGAGTCCACCATGCGCCTCAGCCTGATGGCCCATGCCATCCGCCGCGGTGTGTGGCTGTTGGGATTCGGCTTCATGGTCTGCGCATTCCTGTTGCAGGCCTTCGCCCTGCACATCGGAAGACTCTCCGTCGTGCAGCCGATCCTGACCATGGAACTGCTGTTCCTCGTCGCCATCCTCGGGACGTACTTCCGCTTCTCCATCTCCATCCGCGAGTGGGTCGGCGCCGGCGCCATCGCGTTCGGGCTCTCCGGCTTCCTGTTCTTCGCCGACCCGGGCGGCGGGGACGCGGTGCCCACCAACCTCGGCTGGATCGTCGTGGGCGGCAGTGCCACCGCGCTCATCGTCCTCACGGTGGTTGCCACCCGCTGGGGCCCGCGCTGGTGGAAGGCCGCCATGTTCGGCAGTGCCGCCGCCATCGCCTATGCCTTCACGGCCGCGCTGATCAAAGTGGTCAGTGACTACGCGGCGACCAACTGGGTGACCCTGTTCGAGCACTGGGAGACCTACGGCGTCATCGTGTTCGGCCTGCTCGGTCTCTTCCTGACCCAGAACGCCTTCCATGCCGGCCCGTTGGCCGCCTCGCAGTCGACGCTGGTGCTGGTCGACCCGCTCGCCAGCATCTGCATGGGCATCGCCCTCTTCGGCGACTCCCTGCGCACGTCGGGTCCCTACGGCCCGCTCGAGGCCCTCTCGCTCCTCGTGATGTTCATGGGCGCGGTGTTCCTGTCCAACTCGCCGTTGATCACGGGCATGAAGAGCGAGGGCAAGGGAGTCGAGTACGACGAGATGCTGTCGCGGCGCCTGAAGCACCCGCACCACGCAGCGGCCCAGGACGCCGTGAGCGAGGGCGGCCTGCCCCCGTTCTCGTCCGCCTGATCAGGCGGCAGGGCTTCCGGCCCGCTCCATCACGAGGCGCGCCATCGCGGCGAAGTGGTCGGGGTGCGACAGGTGCGCACCGTGCTGGGCGTTGGCGATCTCGTAGACGACCGTTCCGGGGACGTTCGCTCCCAGCCATTCGACCGTGCGGCGGTGGTGGGCGGCCGACGTCGGGCCGCCCCGGCCGAACACCGAGGGCACGTCCAGCGCGGTGACGTCGAAGGGAGGCCCCTCGGTGCGCATGCTGCGCATGTCGGCCACCAGCGCGGGGCCGTCGGCCCGTCGCTGGGCCCGGCCCTCCTCGGTCAGGCGGCCCCACGCACCCTCGCCCACCATCCGGTCGAAGAAGCGCTCGGCCTCCTCGCCGGGATCGTCGGCCAGCGGGGGCCAGGATCCCACCCCGGCGGCGGAAGCCGAGCCAGGGCATGGGCGGCTCGAAGGCCCCGATGGCATCGAAGGCCCGGGGGGAGGCCAGGGCGCCGGCCACCACGACGTTCCCGCCGAGGCTGTGCCCGATGGCCGCCACCGGACCGCCGGCCTCGGCGCGCACCGTCTCGGCGATGGCGAGCAGGTCGTCGACGTGGCCCCCCAGATCCACCACCCCGCCCTCCCGGGAGCCCTGGTAGCCCCGTCGGTCGTAGGCCAGCCCGGAGAACTCGGGCAGGCGGCGCATGGCCAGCCGGAAGCTGTCACCCCGGTCGAGCGATCCGTGGACGAACACGACCGTGCCCGCACCGGGTTCGGCGGCCGGCCGCGGCGTGAAGTGGAGGGCGGCCGGATAGGTCATGGGCAGGGCAGACGCTAGCGGGACTGCCCATGAGACCCGACCGCCGCCGGTAGGGTTGGCTCATGACCCAGTTCGGCAGCGCAGGGGGCTCGTTCGGCCCCAATGCCTGGCTGGTCGACGACATGTACGACCGCTTTCTGGCCGATCCCGACTCGGTCAGCGACAGCTGGCGGGAGTTCTTTGCCGACTACCGGCCCGCGCCCGTTCCCGCGCCGCAACTCCCGACGCCGACCGAGACCGCGACCGCGACCGCGACCGCCCCGCAGGGAGCCGCCGTGCCGGCGGCCGCCGCCCCGGCTCCGCGCCCCTCCGTTCCGGCGGGGAACGAGGAGGCCACCCCGCTGCGCGGTGCGGCCTCCCGCATCGTCGCCAACATGGAGGCCAGCCTCACCGTGCCCACGGCCACCAGCGTGCGGACGGTGCCGGCCCGGCTCCTCGAGGTCAACCGGCTGATCCTGAACAATCAGCTGGCGCGGACCACCGGCGCCAAGGTCAGCTTCACGCACATCATCGGCTATGCGGTCGTCCGCGCGCTGCGCGACGTGCCGGCCATGAACGCCGCGTTCGTGGCCGACGCCGGCGGGACGGGCAAGCCGGGTGTCATCCACCACAAGCACGTGGGGCTCGGCCTGGCGGTCGACCAGGAGAAGAGCGACGGGAGCCGCACGCTGCTCGTGCCGTGCATCAAGGAGGCCGACCAACTCGATTTCCGCTCCTTCGTCCTGGCCTACGAGGACCTCATCCGCAAAATCCACACCAACAAAATCGGACCCGACGACTTCGCCGGCACGACCGTGTCCCTCACCAACCCCGGGACGCTCGGCACCGTGCAGTCCGTGCCGCGCCTGATGCCGGGGCAGGGCGCCATCATCGGTGTCGGTGCGCTCGGCTATCCCGCCGGGTTCGAAGCGGCCGACCCGCGCGTGGTGGCCCAGCTCGGCCTCGGGCAAGGTCGTGACGCTCACCTCCACCTACGACCATCGCATCATTCAGGGTGCCGAGTCGGGCCTGTTCCTCGCCCGGGTGGCCGCGCTCCTCACCGGCGCCGACGGCTTCTACGACGACCTGTTCGAGTCGATGGGGGTGCCCTACGAGCCCGTGCGCTGGCAGGTCGACAGCAACGCCGGCGCCGGCAGCGAGGAGGGTGAGCACCAGCGCCTGGTCAAGCAGGTGCACGTGCAGACGCTCATCAACATGTACCGGGTGCGGGGCCACCTCATCGCCCACCTGGACCCGCTCGACGCCGAGCCACCGCACATCCACCCCGAGCTCGACCCGATGACGTACGGGCTGACCATCTGGGACCTGCCCCGCCAGTTCGTCGCCGACGGCCTCGCCGGGCGCGACGTGGCCACGCTCGACGAGATCCTCCACGTGCTGCGCGACGCCTACTGCCGGACGCTCGCCATCGAGTACATGCACATTCAGGACCCCGAGCAGAAGCGCTGGATCCAGCAGCACGTCGAAGGCCTGCCGACGACCCTGAACATCGACGAGCAACGGCACATCCTCGGTCGCCTCAACGCGGCGGAGGTGTTCGAGCGCTTCCTACACACCCGCTACGTCGGGCAGAAGCGGTTCGGGCTCGAAGGCGCGGAGTCGACCATCGTCCTGCTCGACGCGCTGCTCGACGCCGCCGCGGGCTCGGGGGTGGCCGAGGTCGTCATGGGCATGGCCCACCGCGGCCGTCTCAACGTGTTGGCCAACATCGTCGGCAAGTCCTACCGCGAGATCTTCGAGGAGTTCGAGGGCAACCTGGATCCCGATTCCGTGCAGGGCTCGGGCGACGTGAAGTACCACAAGGGCGCCCGCGGGGTCTTCCACGGCAGCGCCGGCGAGGAGCTCCCCATCACGCTGGCATCGAACCCGTCGCACCTCGAGGCGGTGGACCCCGTGGTCGAGGGGATGACGAGGGCGAAGCAGGACAGGATCTCCCCGCCGACCGACGGCACGCCCGCCGCGGCAGCCGAGGGCCTGGACGGGTTCCCGTGCATGTCCGTCCTCGTCCACGGTGACGCCGCCTTCGCCGGTCAGGGCGTGGTGGCCGAGACGCTCAACCTCTCCGGACTGTCCGGCTACCGGACCGGTGGCACGGTGCACGTCGTCATCAACAATCAGCTCGGCTTCACCACGGCGCCGGCGTCGGCCCGCACCTCCGTGTACCCGACCGACGTGGCGAAAATGGTCCAGGCGCCGATCTTCCACGTGAACGGCGACGACCCCGAGGCGTGCGTCCGGGCCGCCCGGCTCGCCTTCACCTTCCGGCAGACCTTCCACAAGGACGTCGTCATCGACCTCGTCTGCTACCGCAAGCACGGGCACAACGAGGGTGACGACCCCAGCTACACCCAGCCGCTGATGTACCAGCGCATTGAGGCCAAGCGTTCGGTGCGCAAGCTCTACACCGAGACCCTGGTGCGCCGGGGCGACATCACGCTCGAAGAGGCGGAGTCGGCGCTCGACGACTTCAATGCCAGCCTCCAGGTGGTGCTCGACGAGGTGCGCGGCGAACCCTCGCTGGCGCCGACCGAGCTGCCCGCGCCCGATCCGGGCCCGGGCGACACGCCCTCACCCGAGACCGGCGTGGCGCCGGACGTGCTGCATGCCTTGTCCTCCGTCGTGCGCTCGGTGCCCGACGGCTTCATGATCCACCCGAAGCTGGAGCGCCAGTTCGTCCAGCGCGACGAGCTCGTGGCCGGAGGCCAGGTCGACTGGGCGCTGGCGGAGGCGCTGGCCATCGGCTCGCTCATGTACGAGGGCGTCAACGTGCGCCTCACCGGCCAGGACACCCGGCGCGGCACCTTCAGCCACCGCCACGCCGTCCTGGTCGACTACTCCAACGGCGAGGAGTACGTCCCCCTGGCGCACATCCGGGACGGCCTGCACCGCATCGGCGCGGACACGTTGGAGCCGGCGGGGTCGATGGGCAACTTCACCGTGCGGGACTCCCTGCTCTCCGAGTACGCCGCGGTCGGCTTCGAGTACGGGTACTCCGTCGAGGCGCCCGAGGCACTGGTGGCCTGGGAGGCCCAGTTCGGCGACTTCGCCAACGGCGCCCAGATCATCATCGACAACTTCATGGTGGCGGCCGAGAACAAGTGGGGCCAGTTCTCCGGGCTCGTGCTGTTGCTGCCGCACGGCTACGAGGGTCAGGGTCCCGAGCACTCCTCGGCGCGCTTCGAACGGTTCCTTGCGCTGTCGGCGCGGGGGAACCTGCGGGTGACGGTTCCGTCCACCTCGGCGCAGTACTTCCATCTCCTGCGTTCACAGGCGCTGATCAGCCCGAAGCGACCGCTCGTCGTGGTCACCCCCAAGTCGTTGCTCCGGGCCCACGCGTCGCGGTCCACCTTCGCCGAATTGGAATCGGGATCGTTCCAGCACGTGATCGACGATCCGTCGGTTGCGGATCCCTCCACGGTCGGGCGCATTGTGCTCTGCAGCGGGAAGATCGCCCAGGAGGCGCTGCAGCGGCGGGCCGAGCTCGAGCCCGCCGAGGCCGCCGGGGTGGCGGTGGTCCGGGTCGAGCAGCTCTATCCCTGGCCCGTGTCGCTGCTGACCGCCATCTTCGAGCGCTACGGCGGGGCGTCCGAGGTGGTGTGGCTGCAGGAGGAGCCCGAGAACATGGGAGCCTGGTCCTTCGTGCACGCCCGACTCCACGCCTGTTTGCCCGAGCGCCTGCGGCTGCGTCACGTCAGCCGGACCGAATCGGCCAGTCCGGCCATCGGGAGCGCCGCCCTGCACCAGTTGGAGCAGGCCGACCTGTTGCGACGTGCCATTGGCTGAAACGCACCACGTCGTGGTGGACGGGTCCAACCTGGCCACCGAAGGACGAACGCTCCCCAGCCTCCAGCAGCTCGACGAGGCTGTGCGCGCGTACGCGTCCGAGGACCCCGATGCCAGCATCATCGTCGTGGTCGACGCCACCTTCGAGCACCGGGTGGACGACGCCGAGCGCGAGGAGGTGCGCCAGGCCATGCTCAACGGCGAGATCATCTCGCCGCCGGCCGGCGCCATCGGACGCGGGGACGCGTTCGTCCTGCGGATCGCGGAGCGCACCGGCGCCACCGTGCTGTCCAATGACTCCTTCCAGGAGTTCCACGGCGAGCATCCGTGGCTCTTCGACGACGGGCGGCTGATCGGCGGGAAGCCGGTGCCCGGCGTCGGGTGGATCTTCACGCCGCGGCTCCCCATCCGCGGACCCAAGAGCCGGGCCGCCACCGCCGAGGCCAGGGCGAAGAAGGACCCCGAGTCGGCCCCGGCCAAGGCCGCCGAGCTGGCCAAGGCGGCCAAGAAGGCGGCCAAGAAGTCGTCCAAGGCCCGCAAGAGCGCCACGAAGCAGGCGCCGGCACCGGCGCCACCCGTCGACACGTCGTGGCCGATCACGCCCACGGCCCCCCCTCCCGGCCGGGCCAAGGTGAACCCGGTTTTCTCGAGCGCCATCGACGAGGCGGTGGAGGAGGCCCTCCACCCGCCGCAGCCCGAGAAGCCGCGCGGGACGGCCAAGAAGCACGCGGCGGACAAGAAGGCGGCCCCGGAGAAGAGGGCCAGGGACAAGAAGGACGGTCCGTCCCGCAGTCGCTCGGACGGCCGCCGTGCAGAGCGGGCGCCATCGGGCGACGACGGTGGGCGGAACCAGAGGCAGCGTCCGACGCCGCCACCCGCCGTCAACGAGCCGCTGACCTTCATCAACTTCGTCGCCGCCTTCCCCGTCGGGAGCACCATTGAGGGCGAGGTCGTGTCGTTCACGTCGCACGGGGCGATGGTGGACGTCCCGATGCCCGGTGGCGGCGAATTGCACTGCTACATCCCGCTGACCGCCATGGGCACACCGCCCCCGACCAAGGCACGCCAGGTGCTGAAGAAGGGCGAGGTGCGTTCCTTCGTCCTGGCCGGGTTGGACCCGCCCCGCCGGGTGGCCGAGCTGGCCATCGCGCCGGCTGCCGAGAAGCGGGCCAAGAAGGCTGCGCCGGCGGCCACGCGCGCCGCCCACGGCGAAGCCCGCGGCGGCGCCACCGGCCAAGAAGGCGGCGGCGAAGAAGGCCGCACCGGCCAAGAAGGCGTCGAAGAAGGCAGCGGCGGCGGCCAAGAAGGCACCCAAGAAGGCAGTGGCCAAGAAGGCGGCCAAGGCCAAGAAGGTCCCGGCGAAGAAGGCGGCGGCCAAGAAGGCCCGCAAGGCATGAGGGTCGGAACGCTCCCGTGACGGAGCTGCCCCGACCCGAGGACGTCCTTCCCCATCGGCCGCCCTTTCTGTTCGTCAGCGAGCTGAGTGCGGTCGATCCCGGCGTCTCCGCCCGCGGACGATGGGAGCTGACCGGTGACGAGCCTTTCTTCGGTGGCCACTTTCCCGGGCGGCCCACCCTGCCGGGGGTGCTGATGGTCGAGTCGATGGCCCAGCTCGGGGGGATCGCCGTGCTGCTCGACCCGCGCTATGCCGGCAAGTTGCCGCTCTTCGGCGGGATCGAGCGGGCGCGTTTCCGCCGCCAGGTCGTTCCGGGTGAGACCCTCGAGCTCGAGGTGACCATGAACCGCCTGTCCGCCCGGGCCGGCAAGGGGCACGGAAGGGCGGCGGTGGACGGGCAGACGGCCTGCGAAGCTGATCTTCTGTTTGTCATCGTCGACGGGGGAGCGAACTGATGCGCCTGGCCACGTGGAACGTGAACTCACTGACGGCCCGCCTGCCGCGGGTCACCGAGTGGCTGGAATTGCAACAGCCCGATGTCCTCTGCATGCAGGAGACCAAGCAGGCGGACGACAAGTTCCCCGAGGAGGCCTTCGCCGAGCTGGGCTACGAGTCCCTCCACTACGGCGACGGCCGGTGGAACGGCGTCGCCATCATCAGCCGGGTCGGCCTGGCCGAGGTCACCCGCGGCTTCGGCACCCCGGACGACGAGGCCGGGCGCCGGATCGTGTCGGCCGAGTGTGCCGGGACGCGTGTCTTCTCGGTCTACGTCCCCAACGGGCGGACCCTCGACAACGAGATGTACGAGGTCAAGTTGGCCTGGCTGGCCCGCCTGCGCGCCACACTCGATCAGACTTGTCCGCCCGGCTCCTCCGTGGCGGTCTGCGGCGACTTCAACGTGGCGCCCGACGACGGCGACGTCTGGGACCCGGCGGCCTTCGTGGGCGCGACCCACGTGAGCGAGCCCGAGCGCGCCGCGCTGCAAGCGGTCGAGGGATGGGGACTCGACGACGTGTTCCGCCGCTTCAACGATCCCGGCACGTTCACGTGGTGGGACTACCGGGCGGGCGACTTCCACCAGGGACGCGGCCTGCGCATCGATCTCGTCCTCGTGAGCGACGATCTCGTGCAGCGCGCCACCGGATCATTTCGTGATCGCGACGCGCGCAAGGGGCAGAAGCCGTCCGATCATGCCCCCGTCGTGGTGGATTTCGCCGACTCCTGATACCGAAACCGACCCCGAAGGTGCGTGGCCTCCGCCAAGAACGGCCGCCACCGCACGGCCACGCACCTTCGTGAACCGGATCCCGCACGCCTGGCTGTCGCCAAGAGCAGCAGCCGCCGCTGCTGCTCAGCCACGCGTGACCTGAATCGGCCTGGGTCTCGCCTTTCGAACTCTCCCTACCGCAGGTCCAGCAGCAGGTCGCGCAACGGGACGCCGTCGCAGATGGCCGTGATCTTGTCGAAGTCCTCGGGGGTCAACGCCTGCTGCAGCTTCGACCAGCTCCGGGCGCCGTCGCGCATGTAGGCCATGAAGATCTCCCAGATGGCCAGCCGCTTGCGCATCCGCTCCACCTCGAACTCGACCGACGCGTAGTCGATGAGGTCGGGCTCGTCGGCGGGCTCTTCGGCCTGCTCGGAAGCCACCGTCACCGGGGGCGTGCGGAGGAGGTCCCGCCGCAGCCGCTCGAGGGCGGCGTCCATGGCATGAGGATCGGAAGAAGGATGGCTGTCCGTCTCCATCTGCATCTACGCCTCCTCGGTAAAGACCCGTCCCCGGGTGCACTCCGTGGAGCACGCCCTCTTTCGTCGGCCATGCTGACAGGCCCTTTTCGGGCGCTATAGAGCCGTTGGAACCTATTCGGCAGGCGAAGACCGTTTGTTGTCGGCCTATTGGAACGTTGTCCCGTCATTGCTCGTCGCAGGCACGAGTGGCCTCAGAGCAGCACCTCAATGAGGCCCGGGCCGGGCTCGGCAAAGCCCGCCGCCAGCGCCGCCGTCAGGTCCTCGGCGTTCTCGACCCGGCGGGCGGGCACGCCCATGCCCCGGGCGACGTCGCAGAAGTCGAGCTCGGGATCCGTGAGGTCGAGCAACCGGCGGGCCCGCGGTCCACCGGCGTCGGCGCCCACCCGGTGCAGCTCCATGTTCAAAATGGCGTAGCTCCGGTTGGAGAGCACCAGCGTCGTCACGTTCAACCCCTCGCGGGCCTGGGTCCACAGCGCCTGCACCGTGTACATGGCGCTGCCGTCCGCCTGCAGGCAGAGGACCGGGCGCTCCGGCGCCGCCACCGCGGCGCCGGTGGCCATGGGCAAGCCGATGCCGATGGCCCCGCCCGTCAGGGTCAGCCAGTCGTGCCGCGGCGCACCCGCCGTCGCGGCGGAGACGAAGAGGCCCGAGGTGTTCCCCTCGTCGACGACGATGGCCCCCTCGGGCAGGACGGCGCCCACCGCCGCCGCCAGCGACTCGGTCGTCACGCCACCGGCGGGACGGTCGGGCCGGCCGAAGGGCGCGGGGAGGCCACCGTCCCCGGGCGCGCCCAGCGCGTCGGCCAGTGCCTCGAGCGCACCGCCGGCGTCCTCGCCCGGCCGGGCCAGGGTGTGCACGGCGCAACCCGGCGGCACCAGGTCGCTCGCCTTGTCGGGGTAGGCGAAGAAGGACACGGGCGACGCGGCGTCGACCAACACGAGATGCCGCGACGCCGTCGAGCTGGGCCTGGGCCATCTCCGCCAGGTAGGCCAGCCGCTCCACCGCCGGGATGCCCGCACCGCGGGCCAGGTTGGCCGGGAAGGTCTCGCCCAGGAGCGCCGCCCCCGTCGCCGTGGCCACCCGGCTGGCCGCCTGCAGCCCCTCGGGCCGCAGCGCGCTGCCGCCGAGGAGGAGCGCCGTCCGCTCGCCGCTGCGCAGCGCCTTGGCCACCTCGTCGACGGTGTCGCCCGGCACCACGCTCGCCCGGCCACGCGCCTTCGGTGAAGAGGGGCCCGTCGCAGACTCGGACCACGATGCGTCCGCCGGCAGGACCAGGGTGGCCACGCAGCCCGGCGGGCCCCAGGCGGCGGCCACCGCATCGGCGGCGTCGCCGGCCACGTCGTCCGCACGGGCCGTGGAGCGGAACCACCCCGACACAGGGCCGGCGATGGACGCGATGTCCGACTGCAGGGGCGCGTCGTACCGGGCGTGGTAGGTCGCGTGGTCACCGACGATGTTCACGAGCGGCGTCCGGGCCCGGCGGGCGTTGTGGAGGTTGGCCAACCCGTTCCCGAGGCCCGGCCCGAGGTGCAGCAGCGTCGCCGCCGGTCGCCCGGCCACGCGCCCGTACCCGTCGGCCGCGCCGGTGACGACGCCCTCGAAGAGGCAGAGGACGCCCCGCATGGCCGGCACGTCGTCGAGGGCGGCGACGAAGTGCATCTCCGAGGTCCCGGGGTTGGCGAAGCAGACGTCGACCTCGGCGTCGACCAGCGTCGAGAGCAGGGCGCGGGCGCCGTTCACGCGCTCGCCCTGCTCAGCTCGACCCCGAGCAGCCGGTCCGGCCCGAGGATCCCGCGTGGGTCGAAGGCCCGCTTGATGGAGCGCATCAGCTCCAGCGACACCGGATCCTGCAGCTCCAGGAAGTAGGGCAACTTCGCCGTCCCGATGCCGTGCTCGCCCGAGATGGCACCCCCGACCTGCAGGGCGAGCTCGAAGCTGGCCTGCATGAGGGCGTGGCGCCGTTCGTCGTCGGGCTGGAAGACCGTGATGTGCACGTTGCCGTCACCGATGTGGCCGCAGCCGGTGACGAGGGCGCCGTGCTCCTGCGCCAGCACCGCCACTTGCGCCAGGTAGTCGGGGATGGTCGCCCGCGGGAGCACGGTATCGATGAGGTCGTCACACCCGGCCGCCTTGCCCACGAAGAAGGCCCGCTCACGGGCGGTGATCAGTGCGGCCCCCGACGTGGGGGGCAGCACGTAGACGTCCAGCGATCCGAGTTCCTCCAACAACGTGGCGAGGCGCTCGACGTCCTCCTCCACGCGGTCGGCATCCATGCCCTCCAGCACGACCACGAGGTAGGCGAGGGTGCGCTCCCGGATCTCCTCGGGCACGCCGAGGTCGAGGCCGGCCGCCCGGGTGATGCCGCCCATCACCAGCACGTCGATGTACTCGAGGATGGAGGGGTCGATGCCGCTGTGCACGATGTGCGGCACCGCGTGGGCCACCTCCGACAGCGTGGCGAACGGGGCCAGGACCGTCGATGACTCGGTGAACCGGGGTTGGACCTTGACCGTCACCTCGGTGGTGATGGCCAGTGTGCCCTCGGAGCCGATGAGCAGCTGCGTCAGGTCGTACCCGCTCGAGCACTTGACGAACTTGCCACCCGTCCGCAGGACGGTGCCGTCGGCCAGCACCACCTCGAGGCCGAGGACGTGATGGCGCGTCACGCCGTAACGCACCGCTCGCATGCCGCCGGCGTTGGTCGCCACGTTCCCGCCCAACGATCCACTCTGCTCGCCCGGCGACACCGGGTAGATCAGGCCCAGCGGGGCGAGCTCGCCGTTCAGCTGTTCGAGCGTCACTCCCGGCTCCACCACGGCCACCTGGTTCTCGGTGTCGATCTCCACAATCCGCCGCATGTGGTCGAAGGCGAGCAGGATGCCGTCGGCGACCGGCACCGCGGCGCCGGAGAGCCCGGTCCCGCTACCCCGGGCGATGACCGGCACGCCGTGCTCGCTGGCCAGCTGCAGCACCTCGGAGACCTCGTTGGTCGAGGCCGGCATGACGACGGCCAGCGGTACGACCGGCACCGTCGTCAGCGCCTCGTCGTGGGTGTAGTCGGCGTGGACGGAGGTGCCCGTGAGGACGTTGTCCTCCCCGACGACCTTGCGCAGTTGTTCCAGGAGTTCCGACATGCCACCCCCATCGATCGGGCGGCCCGACCTTATCGGTCGTCGACACCCTCGGCGAGGCGGCGCCGGAGCTCCGCGACCCGCCGCGAGACCTCCGTCGCCTCCGTCGGCGCGGCTTCCTTCTCGAGCTCGGTGATCGTCTGCTCGATCGCCGCCAACCACGGGCTGGGGCCGCCGCGACGGGCGCCCGAGCCGGAGTCGTCGAACCAGCTGCACCAGAGCTCTTCCTCCGATCGGGTCAGCGCCACATAGAGCAGGCGCCGTTCCTCGTCGATGGCGGCGGGCGTCTGCGCCGACGCGATGGGCATGAGCCCGGCGCCGAGGCCCAGGACGATGACCGTGGGCCATTGGAGCCCCTTGGCGCGGTGGAAGGTGGTCAACACCACGCGGTCCCGGTCGGCGGCGGTGATCGGCTGCTCTTCGCGTTCCTCTTCGACGCCGCGTCGCCCACTCTCGCCGCGCAGGTCCGATGCCGGCCCGAGGTCGGCCCCGGCGATCAGGTTCGGCACCCGCGCCGCGTCGAGCGCGGCCTGCACGACGGCCAGTTGGGCGTTCGTCCGCGTCAGCACGGCGATGCTGGACCACTGCCGACCCGGCGTGCGCGACATTTTGACGCGGTCGGCCACCCAGGCCGCCTCGTCCTCGGCGGTGGCGTGCGAGACGACCTTGGGGACGGGCCCGTCGACCCGTGTCGTGCGGGGCAGAACGACCTCGCCCCCCGTCCCGAACGTCCCGCCTTCCCGCAGCACGGCGGTGGCCACCGCGACCACCTGGGGCGTGCAGCGGTGGTTCTCGTCCAACCGGATGACGGCCGTGCCGCGGAGGATCTCCGGCAGCCGGTCGAGCAGGGTCGGGTCGGCCCCGTTGAACCCGTAGACCGACTGGTTGGGGTCGCCCACCACGAAGAGGTCGGGCTCGTCGGCCAGCATGGCGGTCAACAAGCGGAACTGGGCCGGGTTGACGTCCTGCATCTCATCGACGAACAGGTGGCGGGTGCGCCAGCGGATGGAGTCGGCGAACTCGCTGTCACCCGCCAGCGCGTCGGCGCAGGACACGATGAGGTCGTCGAAGTCGAGGAGGCGCCGGCGGGTCCGCTCCGCCTCGTAGCGGGTGAAGGCGTCCGCCACCTGCTCGGCGCTGATGCCGCTGCGCCGCCGGTGCCGGCGCGCCTCGGCCTCGTACTGCTCGGGCGAGACCAGGCTCGCCTTGGCCCAGCCGATCTCGCCGTCGAGGGCGCGGGTCCGGCGGGCATCGCCGGTCGTCACCTCGGCCAGCAGGCGCCGCCGGTCCGGCAGGAGCACGGGGAGGGGACGGCCGCGCAGCTCGCGGTGCTCGCGCAACAGGCCGAGCGCCGTGCGGTGGAAGGTGCCGGCCTTCACGCCGGACACCCCCAGCGAGTAGAGACGGGTGCGCAACTCGTCCGCCGCCTTGCGGCTGAACGTGGTGACCAGGGTGCGGTCGGGCTCGATGGAGCCGTCGCGCACACGCCGGGCCACGCGCAGCGTGAGCACCCGTGTCTTGCCGGCGCCGGCTCCCGCCACGACGCAGAGCAGTGGCTTGTCCGACTCGATGGCCTCGCGCTGGGTCACGGTGAGGCGGTTGGCCCCCGGGAGCGAGTCCCAGGTGTCGGTCTCCAAGCCCTCGAACGTCATCACCACACTCCGCACGGTACAGAGGGGGTGCTCGCAGCACCCGCCGGACCTGCGCCTATCGTGGCCGAACGGGGTCGTCGATGCCCCATCGGGAGGACGGGGCCATGGAGCGCGAGTGCGAGGTGGTGATCGTCGGGGCCGGCTACTCGGGCCTGGCCGCCGCCCGTGACCTGGCCCGCGCCGGCGTGGAGGTCCTGGTGCTCGAGGCCCGCCACCGCGTCGGCGGACGCTCCTTCACCGAGGTCACCGAGGCCGGAACCACGATCGACCGGGGCGGGCAGTGGATCGGGCCGACCCAGGACCACCTGGCCGCGCTGGCGGCCGAAATGGGCGTAGCCACCTTTCCCACCTTCACCGAGGGGCAGGGGGTCGAGCTGCGCGAGGGAAGCCGGGACCTCTACGTCGGGCTCATCCCGACTTCGGACCCCGAGGGCGCCGCCGACGGGATCGCCTGCATGCTCGATCTGGACCTCGCCGCCTTCGAGGTGCCCGTCGACGCGCCCTGGGACGCCGCCGATGCCGCCGCCCTCGATGCGCAGACGCTCGCCAGCTACTTCGACACCCACCTGACCTCGCCCTCGGCCCGCGCCATCCTCGAGGTCGCGGTCAAGGCCATCTTCGGCACGGGCTCGGGCGAGCTCTCGCTCCTCTTCACGCTCTTCTACCTCCACGCCGGCGGCGGTCTGACCAACCTGGCCCGCACGACGGGGGGCGCGCAGGAGCGGCGCTTCGCGGGCGGCTCCCAGCAACTGGCCGAGGGCATGGCGGCCGAGCTCGACGAGCGCGTCATCCTCGGCGCCCCCGTGCAGTCGGTGACCTACGGTCCGGACGACGTCACCGTGCGGGGCCGGCTCGTCCCTCCGGGCGCCGACCCCGCCGACCCCGGCGCGCCCCACGAGCACGTGCAGGTACGGGCCCGCCGCGCCATCTTCGCCATGGCGCCGGCGCTCTGCGGCCGCCTCCTCTTCTGGCCGCCCCTCCCGGGGAACAGGGATCAGCTCTGCCAGCGCATGCCGATGGGCGCCGTGACCAAGGTGCACGTGGTCTACGACGAGCCGTTCTGGCGGGCCGACGGGCTCAACGGGCAGATCGTCGCGCCGGGCTCCGTCATGGAGAGCGCGTTCGACAACTCGCCCGACGACGCCTCCCACGGTGCGATCGTCGGCTTCATCGCGGGCGACGACTGCCGCCGCATGGAGCGGGCCGGCCCCGCCGCCCGCCAGGCCGCCGTGCTCGACGACCTCGTGCGCGCCTTCGGCCCCAGGGCACGCGCGCCGATCGAAGTCGTGGAGCAGCACTGGCCCGCCGAGCCCTTCACCCGCGGCGGGCCCGTCGCCGTCAGCGCGCCGGGTGCACTGACCGACCTTGGTCCCGCCCTGCGCGCGCCCGTCGGCCCGCTGCACTGGGCCGGGACCGAGACGGCGACGCAGTGGTGCGGCTACCTCGACGGCGCGCTGTCAGCCGGCAGCCGCGCCGCCGACGAGGTGGTGCACGCGCTGCAGGGGGAGCCCGTTGGCCTCGACTGAGCAGCTCCTCGAGGCCTACGCCGAGTGGCGCACGCGCAGCAACGCCAACCCACGCCTGACCAACATGGTGCGGGGCTGGGACCGCGTGATCCACTTCACCACGACCGACACCGGGCAGGGCTTCACCATGCGCGTGCAAGGACAGCAGTTGTCCGACCTCACGGTCGGCCACGAGGGGCAACCCGACGTCGTCGTCACGGGGAGCAGCGAGGACTTCTGCGACATGTTCTGGGGCGACCTGAACCCGTCCGAGAAGTACATGTCGGGCGAGATCACGTTGTTGGGCTCGCAGCAGGACGTCATGCGGATCGACGCCATCTCCATGGTGGCCTTCCTCGATTCCTGAATCGTCCCCACCGATGACCGACACCCTCTCCTCCCGGGCCACCCTGCGCCGGGCGCTGGGCCTGCGCACTGTCGTCACCACCTCGACCGGCCTGGCGTTCGCCGCCTTGGAGTACCTGGCCGCGGCGGGGCTCGTGGTCTATGTGGCGGGTGACTCCGCCTGGATCCCGATCATCGTCGCGGGAGCCCTCGCTCTCCTGGCCTACGGCTTCTTCGGCGAGCTCAACGGGATGTTCCCGACGGCTGCGGCCATCCGCCTCTACATGAAGCGGGCGATGGACGACCGCATCGCGTTGACCATCACCTTCACCTATCTCACGACGATCGTGCTGGTCATCGCCTCCGACGCCTTCATCGTCGGCAGCGCGCTGGCGCACGCGTTCGGCGAGCCGGCGTGGGTCGCCTCCATCTGGATCGTGGGACTGCTCGCCATCGCAGTCGTGACGAACCTGCGCGGCATCACCGTGGCGGGACTCCTCCAGGACGTGGCGACGTCCATCGTCATCGCGGCCACGCTGGCGATCGGCGTGCTCGCCCTGGTCCGCAGCGGGCATGGCCTGCACACGCCCTTCCAGCCGTTGCACGGGCACCATCCCGGCGACCTCCTCCAGGCGGTGGCGCTCGGCGTGTTCCTCTACAGCGCCTTCGAATGGGTCACGACGAGCGCCGAGGAGGTGCGCAAGCCCTCCTCCATCAATCGCGGCATGCTCATCGCCATCGGCATCCTCTGTGTCGTGTGTGCGGTGGCGACCGTGGCCATGAGCCACACGCTCTCGCACCACGAGCTGACCTCGGCCTACCCGCAGCTCTACCTGGGCGTGGCCGCGCTGGGTCACTCGGGGCTCTGGGTCATGGCGGCGGTGACGGCGGTCACCGCGCTCAACACCTTCAACGGCGGCTTCATCACTGCGTCACGGTTCATCTACGGGACCGCCCGCGAGGGGTCGTTGCCCCCGCAGTTGGCCCAACTCAACCGCCGCGCGGTGCCGTGGGTGCCCGTGGTGGTCCTCGGCGCGCTCTCGGCGGTCGTGGCGCTCCTGGTCGCGCTCACGCACGCCTGGGAGGTCCTGGTGGCGGTGGGCGCCGCCCTGGAGGGGATGATCTACGCCGTGGCGGGCTTCTGCGCGCTGCGTCTGCGCACCCGCGAGCCCGACCTGCCGCGCCCCTTCCGGGTGCGCGGGCTGGGGATCCTCGGGCCGCTCGGCATCGGCCTGTTCGGCGTCCTGGCCGTCCTGGCGTCGGTCTCGGTGCAGGACACGTTCAACCCCGCTCCGCTCGTGATCATTCTGGTGGCCGGCGCGCTCAGCGCGTTCTACGTGCTGCGAGTGCTCCCGGGCATCACCGCGCGCGAGGCAGCGCGCCGGGCCGCCCGTCCCCGCCGCCGCCCGACCCGCTCCGGGGACGCCTAGCGCACGCGGTGGGTGCGCAGCGACTGTCGCCGGACGTGGCGAGCGCGCGCCAGCGTCACCAGTTCCTGCACCACCGCCTGGAAGGAAACGCCCTCGGCCTCCCACAGCATGGGGAACATGGAGATCGGGGTGAAGCCCGGCATGGTGTTCACCTCGTTGATCACGATCTCGTCGTCCTCGCGCAGGAACACGTCAACGCGAGCCAGCCCCTCGACGCGCAACGCGCGGTAGGCGGACCGGACCAGCTGCTGGCCGCGCAGCAGCTGGCTCTCCGTCAGGTCGGTCGGCGCCACCGTCTCGGCGAGTCCCAGCACGTACTTGTCGTCGTAATCGTAGAACTCCCGGCTGGCGATGATCTCGCCGGCGCGGGTCACCTGCACATCCTCGTTCCCCAGCACGGCGAACTCGAGCTCGCGACCGGCGACGAACTCCTCGAGGATCACGTGCTCGTCGAACTCGAAGGCGGAACGCACCGCGTCGCCGAGTGCTGCCGGATCGGATGCCTTGGCGACCCCGATGGAGGAGCCGAGGTTGGCGGGTTTCACGAAGACCGGAAGGCCCAGCGACTCGACGGCCTCCTCCATGACCTCAATCGACCACGAGGGCCGGTCCACCAGCCGCCAGTCCGCCACCGGGAGCCCGTGGTCCCTCAGCACGGACTTGGCGATGCCCTTGTCCATGCAGATGGCCGAAGCCAGAACGCCGGCGCCGACGTAGGGCGCGCCGATCGCTTCGAGGTGTCCCTGCAGGACGCCGTCTTCACCGAAGGGCCCGTGCAGGACGGGGAACACCACTGCATCGGGCGACAGGGCCTCCCCGAGGTGGTTGAGTGCCAGTGATGGAGTGCGCTGAACGAGGTCGTCCGGAGAGGACAGCGCTTCGACATCGGCCACGTCGGAGAGCACGTGGGTGGCATCCACCCACTGTCTCTCGTGGGTCAGCCCGATCACCTTCACCGTGAAGCCGGCGTGGAGTGCGGTAGCCACGATGCGGCGCGCCGAGACGCAGGACACCTCGTGCTCGGCGGACGGGCCGCCGTAGACGACCGCCAACACTCCCGGATCAGGCATCGACCGAGGCTATACAATCAATCGCGAGCGTGATGCGTGCGATTCTCCATTTCTGAACTCGCAAACCGGCTGGGTGGGGAACAGGCCGGACCCGACGTCACCGTCGAGGGGGCGAGCATCGACACGAGGACGGTGCTGCCCGGGCAGCTCTATGTTCCCATCGTCGCCGAACGCGACGGACACGAGTTCATCGGCAACGCACTCGATGGTGGAGCCGCCGCCTATCTCACACAGCGAGAGCCCGTCGGCGGCACGGCGATCGTCGTAGCGGACACCGCCTTGGCGCTGCTGCAGCTCGGGGTCCTGGCGCGTAAGCGCATGGAGGGCGGGGTGGTCGGCATCACGGGCTCGGTCGGCAAGACGACGACCAAGGATCTGCTGCAGGCCTGCCTCGCGTCGTCCTTCCGGGTGGCCGCCAGTGAGCGGTCGTTCAACAATGAGCTCGGGCTCCCCTTGACCCTCCTGAATGCGCCGGACGATGTCGAGTGGGTCGTCTTGGAGATGGGCGCCCGCGGGACAGGCCACATCAGTCGCTTGACGGCGGTCGGCCGCCCTGATGTCGGCATCGTCACGAGCGTTGCGATGGCGCACGTCGAGTACTTCGGTGACCTCGAGGGCGTGGCGCGGGCGAAGAGCGAGCTCGTGACCGCGCTGCCTCCGAACGGTCTCGCCGTGCTGAACTTCGACGATCCCTTCGTGGCTCGTATGGCCGCCGTCAGCCCGTGTCCGATCGTCACGTACGCGGTGGACGCCGACGCCGACGTGCGCGCTGAGCGCATCGTCCTCGACGACGATCTCCGGCCGTGGTTCCACATGTCGACGCCGTGGGGTACGGGGGAGGTGCGCCTCGCGGTGCACGGCATCCAACAGGTCCCGAACGCGCTGGCCGCCGCCGCCTCGGCGTTGTGGTGCGGCGCTCCGTTCGAGGGCGTGGTCGCCGCGCTCGCTTCCGCCACCGGGTCGCCCCTCCGCATGGAGGTGCGGCGGATCCCCGACGGTCCCGTGCTGGTCGTCGACTGTTACAACGCCAACCCGGCGTCGACCGAGGCCGCGCTGCGATCGATGGCTGCCCTGCCCGATGGGCGCAAGCTGGCGCTGCTCGGACTGATGGCCGAGTTGGGATCGGAAACAGAGGCCGAGCATCGGCGCATCGCCCGGTCGGCCCAGCAGCTCGGCATTGAAGTGGTCGGTTTCCAGACCGACCTCTACGGTTCCGCCCAAGTGGCGAGCACCGAGGACGCCGTCGCGCTGCTGCTCGTCCTCGGCCCGGGTGACGCCGCCCTCGTCAAGGGAAGCAGGGTGGCCCGCCTGGAGGACGTGGTCCTGCAGTATTCGGAGGCGGCCGGCTCCTAGTCGGCGGCGTCCGGCACGGACAGGGCGGCCGCCTCTTCGACACCGACGAGAACGCGACGGGACAGCTCGCCGTACAGAGATTCCGTACGCGCCGACGGCGACGCGCCCGGGTCGAGGGCGTCGATCCGGCGTTGGCAGTCGCGCCACTCCAGGCGGAGGCGGTCGGCGTCCCCTTCTGCGGCCGCCACCTGCATGGCCGCCCGGGAGAGGGCCTCGCTGTAGGGCTCGACGAACCGAGCCTGCCCCAGTCCCCAGCGGGCGAGATCGAACAGCCCCTCCTCCGACGCCAGCGGGGCCATGAGGCAGGCGGCATCAACCAGTGTGGCGGCGATCCGCCCGCCGTGTCCCTCCGCCTCCCACCAGGCGTATCCCGACAACGCGTTGGCCAGTGGCTCCCCCTCGACCAGCGACAGCGCAGCCCGGAAGAAGGCGATGGCCGCCTGCGGGTCCGATTGCGTCTTCGCCTCGGTGCAGAGTGCAACGGCACGCTCCACATCGGTGGTGACCTGGGGCGAGAGTTGGTACAAACCGTCACGAGACCCTGTGGGAAAGAGCGGATTGCCCTCATCGTCGGGGCCCATGGCGCGGCGCGCGCCGCGTAGGCGGTGTTGAACAACGTCTTGGCGGCTGCGTCGGCGTCGGACGAGCCCAGGACGCGTGTGCGCAGCCGATCGCTCGTCACGACGTCGGGCTGGTGCAGGGCCAGGTAGGCGACGAGCTCCACCGCCCGCCGGGCTCGATTCGGCGGGAGATCGTTGCGCAGTCCGTCCAGCCGCGGCGTCATGGTCAGGAGGCGGACGTCAACGGTCCCCGGCGAGAGCGCGTCCGTTCCGCTGCTCGGGCGGCTCACGTCCCGCGGCGGCTCCCGGGGCGGCGGGGAGGCGGGGAGGGGAGGGTCCCACTCGACGGGCGGCGCCACCAGTTCCGCCAGTCGTTGCGCCGTCTCCGCCGATTGGAGGTGGGGTCGGATCACCAGGCCCATGGGGTGCAGCGTGGCGGCACGGCGGTCGACCAGGATGGTCAGGTCACTGGCGGCCACCGGTTCCGTCGTGATCACGGCGCAGCGCGCGGCCAAGGCCGGCGGCAGCGAAGCGGGGTCACCGCCGAAGAGCACCCGCCGGGCCATGAACGGCTCGGCCGTGGCCTCGGCGCGGAGTTGTGGGTCGTCGGGATCGTCCGTCACCAGGATCGTGTCCGACCAGGCCCACGATCCGGCGGCGGCACGTGCGGCGCGCCAGAGCGCCGGCGCCTCTTCGCCCAGGACGGGCAGGACGTCCCCCGCCTCGAGCGGGACGAGCCACGTTCCGTCGGCGTCGTCGCCGACGGGGATCACGACGGGGAGGAACGGGGAGCACGGGTCGTACTCGCTGAGCGCATCGTGGCCCACACGCCATCCCGTGCCGTCCGCCGTCTGGACGAAGCCTTCGGGGGGCTCACCAGGGTCGGCTTGCCTGAACATGAAGGTGACACCGGAGGGCGAGACACAGATTGCTCGAACCCGTGGGCGGGAGCCTCGACCCTCCAGAGCCACCGCCAGCATGCAATTGGCGGCTTCGAACGAATGGAGGGCCGGGGTCCCGGCGAAGCGCTCCAGCAACGTGGCCGCGTCCAGCGCACCTTCCGACGGTTGCCGGATCGGATCGCCCACGAACCGATCGCTCAGCCGTCGCCGCCGCCCGGCGCGGCGGGCGAAGGCGGCGCAGGCCACAGAACCGAGGCCGAGGGCGAGCAGTTCGGGTAGGTGTCCTGGTGGCTGCGGGTGCGGCGATGTTCGAGACCGCTCCCGGTCATGGGCCTCCGCAGGAAGGCGGAGACGCCATCCCTCGCGGAGCTGGTCCGGGTCCACGAAGCGCGACCCGCCGCCGACGTCGCGCCCGAGGTTGAGCGCGGCGAGCGACGTCCAATCCGCGCCGTCGCCGAGCGCATCGTGTGCGATGCCCCAGAGCGAGTCGCCCTGCCGTACCGCGTAGGTCCGGGCCGGTCGCGGCGCCGGGGACGCGACCGCACCGCTCGGGAGGGGGGCCGAGAGAGAGGAGCCGGGCCCGTTGGCGGCCGGTGAGCTGGCACCCGCACCCGCCGCCGCGGCGAGGGACAGGGGGGTCCCGATGCTCGTGAGGGCGAGGACGCCGAAGGCGATCCGGGCGGCCAGGCGGTCGAGGACCGACGAGCCCTGGCGCAGTCCGACCTCGCCGCGGCGCACGTGCACGACCACCGCCCGCAAGAGCTGCCCACAGCAGGCGGCCCAGGCCACCCAGGCCGCCAGGACCAGGAGGCACAGGACATCTCGCGGCAGCGGCCGCCAGGCGTGCCCCAGACCTCCGGTCAGGGGATTGCCGACGACGGCCACCAGCACGGCAGGCACGGCCGTGAACGCCAGGAGGGCCGCGCATGCGGCGCCCACGACGTCGAGGACCCGCTGCGGACTCCGGCGCACCGGCGCGCTACCCACCGGCGGGTCCGATGGAGATGGTGTACGTCAGCGAGCTCGATTCCGAGGCGGGCTCGCTCACCGTGGCGAGGCAGCTCCCGCTGGCGTCCGGCAGGGACGCGGCCATGGCGGACGTCCCTCCCACGCTCTGGTCTCCGCTCGGGCAGCTGACCTCCATGGTGAGGTACGTGGTCCCGGACCAGACCACCGAGACCTCCATCGCGCCGCTCCCGGTGAAGCCGTACTTGTTCGACGACTGGAGCGGGGGGTTGAGGTAGCCCTGCGTCTGTGTGCGGTCGGCCGGCACCGCCTCGCTCGGGGCGGTCGTTGTCGTCGTCGCCGGCGCAACCGTGGGGCTGGTGACGCTCGGTGCGGACGTCTGCGGTGCGCTGACGGTGCCGGCCGTCCCGATGGTGCGGAGTGACGTGGCGATCGTGGCCGGCTCCGACCGTGCGGTCGGCGTCGTCGTCGTGGTCGTCGTGGTCGTCGTCGTGGCACTGGGAGTGGGCGCTGCCGCCTGCTCGTGCCCGCCCGGCGCGGCGACCCGGGCGGCCGCCCGGGTCGGACGGTCCCCTTGGCGTGACGCGGAAGGGGTGCCACCCGCCGTCGCCACGAGCAGTGCCATCAGGCCCAGTGAGACGGCGAGGATGACCCACCAGTTGGGGCGGCCCCGCACAACCCGCGAACGCAGGCCTTCGCCGCCTTCGCGCCTACCGCCAAACACCAACACACGATGTGCACGCGTGACGCTCTGATACGCACGCGTCACGGTTTCCGCACCGGTCGCACCGTCCGCACCGGTCGCATTGAACCCACCGGGCGCACCGAGCGCGCCGGTTACACCGGTTGCAGCGGGGGGTCACGCGCACAGGCGGCGCTGGCCGCGGTCTCGTCGGGCGTAGAGGGCGCGTCGATCGCGTCCGGTCATGGCGGCGAGCTCGGCCATCGAATAGCCCAGGACGTGGTGGGCGTAGAGCACCTGGACCTCGTCGGGCCGCATCCCCTCCTCGTGGAGTTCGATGAGGATGCGCGCCAGTTCCTCGAGATCGGTCTCGGCCCGAAGGGAACGTGCCGGCGTCTCGGCGAGGTCGGGACCGAGGGGAACGGTGCGGCCTTCGAGGTCCTTGGACCGAAAGAGCTGGCGGCGCAGGCGGCAGCGAATGGCGGAGAGGAGATCGAGGACCGCGTAGGGGCGATCCTGTCCCGACCACTCCTGGAGCACGAGCCAGGTCGTGGAGAGGAGCTCCCCGAAGAACTCCTCCCCGTCCTGCCAGTCCCCGCCCTGGCCCCAGCGCAGCTTTCCGGCCACGGTGACCAATCCCGGGAGCAGGGCCTGGACGAGCATCCGGCTGATGAACGGGTCGGCGCCGGCCTGACGGAGCATGGCCCGGATCAGGTGGGCCGCCTCTTCGCGCGCCGCCCGGCCCGAGGCATTCCGCATGTGCTCGACGAGGTCGCACGGTGTGGGACAGGGCGGGGGATCGTCCGCGGTCCCGAGGATGAGCCGGGACAGGACCGGATCGCTCGGGGCGACAGTGCGAAGGGAGCGGACGGCGGCAGCGGACCGGCCGAGCGACTCCCATTCGGCGGCCATCTGGTCGATGAGGGCGACGCGCGGTTTCGAAGCGGTGGTGGACATGGCGGGAGCGTCGTCGCCGGACCTCCCCCGATCCCTCCCACCGCCGAGCCCACGACCGGAAAATCCGCCGGCTGCTGCAATGGCCCTGGTCGGCGATAGTGTGCCGCCGATGGACATCGACGAGTTCTACGAAGCGGACCCCCGCCGGCGGCCCTCGGCCGAGCTCGAGCTGGGCTCTGAGTGGCTGGGGAAGGACGGCGTCCAGCACGAGTTGAACTACGTGGAGGACACCGGCGAGCTCTACGTGCTCCGCGAGCCGCAGCCCCACGTGCGCGAGGACCCCTTCGGAGGGATCCACGTCACGGACCCTCCCGGGTACGAGAACAAGATCACCGTGCACGTCATCGCCAAGATCGCCACGGTCGACGACCTGCACAAGATCCTCGAAGGGTGGCAGGAGGCCATGCGGGAGGAAGGCGACCAGGGGACGCACTGGCTGGGCCAGCGCCTGATGGCCGCCGGCGTCGCCGTGGGGCCGACGGGCGATCCCATTTCGGACAGCTAGGTCGGCGGCGCCAGGTCGAGCATTTTCGCCAGGAGCTGGGTGGCGATGTTGTCGGTGGCCATGTCGGCGTCCCCCTCCATGTCCTCCCGGTCGAAGACGAGGTCCGAGAGCCGGTACATGACCACGGCGAAGCGGAAGCCCGAGAAGATCTCGTAGTAGAAGATGTCCCGCATGGGCCGGCCCATCATGTCGGAGTAGCGCGCGATGGTGTCCTCGTGCGTGCCGAAGCCGGCCGGACGGGGCACGCCCAGGCCCTCGGAGAACTGGCGGTCGAAGTAGAGCCACCAACCCAGGTCGAGCTCGGGTTGGGCCAGCGAGGCCATCTCCCAGTCCACGACCGCCGCGGCCTCGAAGTCCTGCCAGATGATGTTGCCGATGCGGCTGTCGCCCCAGCTGATCACCACGTCGCCCTCCTCGGCGGGCTGGTGCTCGAGGAGCCACTGCCAGGTCGACTCGATGACGGGCACCTTCTCACCCTGCGTGGCCCAGTCGAGGAAGTCCCGGTAGTAGGAGAGCTGCTGCTCGAGGCCCGGGCGTCCGCGGGCGGGGTTGCCGAGCCACTCGAGCCCGGTGGCCCGCCAGTCGGTGCGGTGCACGGCGGCCAGCGCGTCGATGCCGCTCCACCACATGCGCTCCTGCTGTTCGGGCCTGGCCTCAATGACCCAGCCCTCCATCGTGTACGGGATGTTGTCGGAAGGGACGAGGCCCTCGACGTGGTCCATGGAGAAGAAGGGCACGCCGAAGTACTGCGGATCCTCCTCGTACCACCCGAGGCGGGGGAGGGGCACCGCCGAGCCGCCGTCGGCCAGGGCGCGCATGGCCCGGTACTGCGTGGAGAACTCGGCATCGAGGAAGAGCAGGTGCTTGGTCGGCGCGACGCGGACGACCAAGCGCTTCTCCTCGCCGTCGGCGCCGCGGGTTCGGCAGAGGATCGTCTCGTTGGAGAAGCCGTTGGAGCCGGGGGCCTGCACGTCGAAGACCTCGGGTGCGGACCCGTCGGTCGACTTGGTCGACAACCAGCGCGAGAGGATGGAGGCCACCTGTTCGGGGTCACGCTGGCTGATGTCGGGCACGGAGCGGCACTCTACCGACCACCCGGGCCCCTCACCGAGCCGGCGGGTAGCGTCGGACGCGGTGCTCATTGTGATCGACCTGTCCGAGGCCACGGTCTCGCTGCGCCGGCCCGACGAATTCACCCGCTTCTCCGTGGCCCTGCAGGGCGAGGGTGACCTGGCCCGGGTGGTGGAGCACTCCGGTCTGGGCCGCCTCACCGCCGACGGCGCGCACGTCGCGGTCGACCCCGTGGCGCTGCGGGCGCTGGCGGGGCCCGCAGCCGACGAGAGCTGGGAGGAGGGCTTCGCCGGCATGTGCGCGTACGCCGCCGGAAAGGGCTGGGTGGAGCCCGACGGCGGCGTCCTCGCCCATATCGAGCCGGTCCAGGAGGCGGGCTGAGGCTGCCTGACGGCGCCGCCCGGTACCGCCGGGAACTGTCGCCTGCGGCCGGACCGCCGCTACCCTTGGGTTACCGACCGGTATTCCGGCGGCGGGGGCCGGACCCCCCTGAGATCCCTGGGAGGGACGCATGGCGATTCGGGACTACGACCGCTTGTTCATCGGCGGCGACTGGGTGGCTCCGGAGGGGACCGAGACCATTTCGGTGATCTCACCGTCGACCGAGGAGGTCATCGCCCGGGTGCCCGACGGGACCGAGGGCGACATCGACAAGGCGGTGGCGGCGGCACGGACCGCCTTCGACCACGGGCCCTGGCCGCGCATGACGCCGGCCGAGCGGGCCGAGGTGCTGTCCAAGGTGGCGGCGCAGATCATGGCCGAGATGGACGACATGGCGGCGATCATCACCCAGGAGATGGGCTCGCCGATCTCGTTCTCGGGCCTGGGCCAGGTCATGGCCCCCTCCATGATCTTCAACTACTACGCCGACCTGGCCACCACGTACGCCTTCGACGAGGTGCGCACGGGCATGCTGAACCCGCAGGTGCTCGTGACCAAGGAGCCCGTCGGCGTGGTGG
This sequence comes from uncultured Acidimicrobiaceae bacterium, assembly GCA_963783965.1. Classification (GTDB taxonomy): domain Bacteria; phylum Actinomycetota; class Acidimicrobiia; order Acidimicrobiales; family RAAP-2; genus Bog-473. Next base: position 118,701 of record CAWAPQ010000003.1, read on the forward strand.
GGGCCATCGCGCCCTGGAACGTGCCGCTCTTCATCGCCGCCGCCAAGTTGGCGCCGTCGCTGGCCGCCGGGTGCACCGTCGTCTACAAGCCGGCCCCCGAGACGCCCTTCGACGCGTTCCGGCTGGCCGAGATGTTCGCCGATGCCGGGCTGCCGAAGGGCGTGCTGTCGGTGGTGCCGGCCGGGCGCGAGGTCAGCGAGCACCTGGTGAAGCACCCGGGTGTCGACAAGATCTCGTTCACGGGGTCCGGGGTCGGCGGCAAGCGCATCGGCGGGCTCTGCGGGGAGCGGCTGAAGCGCTGCACGCTCGAGCTGGGCGGCAAGTCGGCCGCCATCATCCTCGACGACGCCGACCTGGCGACGACCATCCCCACCTTGCTGCCCAACGCCATCATGAACAACGGGCAGGCCTGCATCGCCCAGACGCGCATCCTGGCGCCGCGTGCGCGCTACGCCGAGGTGGTGGACGCGGTGGTCTCGGGCGTCTCCGCCATGAAGGTGGGCGACCCGATGGACCCGGCGACCGAGGTCGGCCCGGTGGTGGCCGAGCGGCAGCGGAGCAGGATCGAGGGGTATCTCGACAGCGGGCGCGAGGAGGGCGCGACGGTCGCGCTCGGCGGTGGCCGCCCGTCCGGCTCTGCGTTCGCCAAGGGCTGGTACGTCGAGCCGACGGTGTTCTCCGACGTCGACAACAAAATGAAGATCGCCCAGGAGGAGATCTTCGGGCCGGTGCTCGTGGTCATCCCCTACGACGGTGACGACAACGCCGTCGAGATCGCCAACGACTCCAACTACGGGCTCTGCGGGTCGGTGTGGACCGGCGACAACGACCGCGGTCTGGGTGTGGCGCGCCAGGTGCGTACCGGCACCTACATGCTGAACGCGCCGGTGCCGATCGACTTCTCGACCCCGTTCGGCGGCTACAAGGAGTCGGGCGTCGGGCGCGAGTTCGGGCCCGAGGGCCTGGAGGGCTTCTTGGAGATGAAGTCGATCGCCCTGCCGGCCGGGTACACGCCGGGGGCCTAGCTTCCCGGTACGGGGGAGACGTAGCCCGACAGCGGGGCACCCTTCTGTTCTGCGTCGGCGAAGGCCTGGTTGTCGCCGACCTCGACCACGCTGTAGCCCGTCCGGTCGCCGTCGCCGTTGATGACATCGGGCGCGGCGTCGTTGCCCGTGGCCGCGGTGACGACGGCCACGTGGACGGCGGTCACGGCGGAGGTGTCGAGCCCGTAGACGGCGACGTCGCCGGGCTGCGGCGTGTAACCGGAGTCGACCGCGTGCCAGGTCCCGTGGTCGGTCCCCCAGACGTAGAAGCTGGCCGAGTTGCTGTTGAGATAGCCCGGGGCGAGCTGGTAGTCCACCTCGGCCCCGGCCTGCTTCCAGACCCAGGCGGCGAAGTCGGCGCACCACTCCTCGCTCCGGTTGTCGTTGCCGCAGTCGCTGACGCCGGCGTACCAGTAGGCGCTGAACTTGTTGCAATAGGTGTCGGAGGGGTCGGTGGCGTACCCCACCTGGCCCTGGGCCACGGCCACGATGCGGGCCCGCAGGGGGCTGAGGGGTGGCCCACCCAGGACGTGCCGGACCACCAGGACGCCGGCGCCCAGGACGGCGAGGACCAGCACACCCGTGACGGCACGGCGGCGGCGACCCCGGGCACGGCCGGGGGGAGCGGGCAGGGCGAGCGGGCGGGTCGGGCTCAGGGGGGCACAGGGTAGCGAGAGGGGCCCGCTCCGAGGGCGCGGGCCGCTTCTGCGAGAATGCGGGTCCCCGGCCACCCAGAGTGCGGTGCGGCCCGAGCGACCGAGGAGGGATGGGGCCCATGCAGGACGACGAGAGCGCGGTCTCGCACACTCGTCTGGCGTATCTCCCCGCGCTCGACGGCATGCGGGCCTGCGCCGTCCTGGCCGTGATGCTGTTCCACGGCGGGATCCCCCACATGGACGGCGGGTTCATGGGGGTCGACGCCTTCTTCGTCCTGTCGGGGTTCCTCATCACCTCGCTGCTCATCGGCGAATGGCGCCAGGCCCTGACGATCAAGCTCGGCGCCTTCTGGGCCCGGCGGGCCCGCCGCCTGCTTCCCGCGCTCCTCTTGATGTTGCTCTTCGTCGCGTTCTTCGCGGCGGTGATCGTGCCGAAGGGGACCTACGGCGCGCTCCGGCTCGACGCCCTGGCGACGCTGTTGTACGTCAGCAACTGGCACTTCATATTGGTCAACTCCAACTACTTCAACGAGACGTCGGCCTCGTCGCCGCTCCTGCACACGTGGTCGCTGGCGGTGGAGGAGCAGTTCTACGTGATTTGGCCGCTGGTGGTCCTCGGTGTGCTGCACTTCACCCGCAGCCTGCGCGCCCTGTTCGCCCTGTGCTGTGCCGCGGCCGTCGCGTCGGCCATCTGGATGTACCACGTGTACGACGGCGGGTTGAACACGAACCGGGCGTATCTCGGGACCGACACCCGTTCGCAGTGCCTCTTCATCGGCTGCGCCCTGGCCGTGGGGCTGGTGCTGCTCACGCAGCGCCGCCACGAAGAGGGCCGCTTGGCCAAGGGCGAGCTCTGGCGGCCGGAGAGCCCGTCCGGGCTGCTCCTCTGCGGGGCGCTGGGTGTGGTCGGCGCGGTGGGCGCAGTGGCGCTGTGGGTGCTGACCACCTCGACGTCCACGTTCCCGTACTCGGGTGGGTTCTTCCTGATCGGGCTCTCCGTGGCCAGCGTCATCCTGGCGGCCGTGGCGGCGCCGCACAGCATCGTCCCGCGCCTGCTGTCGGTGGCCCCGGTCCGCTACGTGGGGCGCATTTCGTACGGGCTCTACATCTGGCACTGGCCCATCTTCATTTGGCTCGACCATTCCCGGACCGGGCTCTACGGCTACGAGCTCTTCGGGTTGCGCGTGCTGGTCACCTTCGCCGTCTCGGTCGTGTCCTTCCATCTCGTCGAGCGGCCGATCCGCATGGGCACGTTCGTCAGCCAGTGGCGGGCGTGGCTGGTCGTGCCCGCCGGTGTCGCGACCGTGGTGGTGGCCGTGGTGGCGGCCACGACCGGGACGACCGCCGTCGCCAGCACGGCGCTGCCGCCCGTCAGCGGGTCGTCGTCGACCACGACCAGCACGACGGCGCCGTCGACCTCGACCGCCGGCCCGCCGGTGAAGGTCCTCCTCTTCGGCGACTCGGTGGCCCTGACCCTGGGCCTGGGCCTGGGCGAGCAGAACATCCAGGACAAGTACGGCTACCAGCTCACCGACAAGGGGATCATCGGCTGTGGCGTGGTGGACAGCCCCCAGGTCGAGCTCATGGGCACGCTCTACGACACCCCGCTCGCGTGCGGTGGGTCGGGGGTCCAGCCCGGCGGGCCGGCCGCCAACGAGCCGTGGCAGGACCAGTGGCGGGAGGCGATCAGCCAGGACCAGCCCAACGTGGTCGCCGTGCTGGCGGGCCGCTGGGAGGTGGTCGACCGCAAGTTCAACGGGAAGTGGACGAACATTCTGCACCCGGCCTACGCCGCCTACGTCAAGAGCCAGCTCGATCAGGCGTCCCAATTGGTGACGGCGACCGGGGCGCACATGGTGTTCCTGACGGCCCCGTGCACGGACGAGGGGGAGCAGCCCGACGGGGACCCGTGGCCCGAGGACAATCCGGCGCGGCTGGCCGTCTACAACAAGCTCGTGCGCGAGGTCGCGGCCGAGCACCCGACCACGGACTCGGCGGTCGACCTCTTCGGTGCGGCCTGCCCCGACAAGAAGTTCGCTTCCAAGGTCGGCGGCGTGACGATCCGCGACACCGACGGCGTGCACTTCACCGCGGCCGGGGGCGTGTATCTGGCCCCGAAGATCATGCCGGCCATTGTGGCGGCCGGACGCGCGCAAATGGCCGGGTCCGCCACGCCGCCCTCAACCGGCGGGTGACGCCGGCTCGGGGTTCACGTTCTGGCTGGGGGGCGTGTTCCCGGTGGGCGACTGCGGGTTGACGTTGGCGTTGGCGTTGGCGACGACGCACTGGGCCCGCAACGAGGGGAGCAGGTGGCCCTCGTCGACCGTGGCCCCCTCGGAGATGGTCGTCATCGAGCGCGTTCCACGAGCCGTCGTCGGAGTTGGCGGCGGCGGCCAGCGGAAGGGCCACCCGCAGCTCCTGATCCGCCTTGTCCTGGAGTTGGGCCGCGGCAGCCGCGGACGTGCCCGGGCGCACGGACAGCAGGTAGTCGGCGACGGATCGGTGCACGTGGACGCAGGCCTGCCGGGCGAGCTCCTGCCCACTCTGGGTGCTGCACGCGCTCAGGCCGAGGGCCGCCCCGGCCGCCAGCGCCAGCACCGCCACGGCTCGGACGACACCGGGGCGCCTGGCGCGCCGCACGTCAGCCCAGCCAGCGTTCGGCGGACTCGAGCAGGAAGCGGCTGACGGCGAGGGCCCGGTCGAAGACGTCACAGAGGAGCTCCTCGCCACTGAGGACCCGGGCCAGCGACACCGGATAGCGGGCCACGATGCTCAGCCGGCGTTCAGAGCCGTCGGTGGCGTTGGCGAAGGAGTCGATGGCCGAGACCTCGAGGGGCAACTCGATACCGCCGACGCCGGCCAGGTCGATGGCCAGCCGGAGCAGGTCGGGCCCGCTCGGGAGGGGCGGGAGCGCCCAGGTGAAGGTCAGCGGGAAGTGGAACTCGTCCGGCGGCTCCTCGTCCTCGGACAAGAGGACGACGGCGTCCTCGAAGGAGAGGAGGACGCGGGGGTCGACGTCGAGCGCCAGATGCAGGTCGAGGGGACCACCGCACCCCTCCTCGGGGTGCAGGTCGACCTCCCAGACCTGCCGCAGGGAGTAGGTCTCGACGAAGTGCCGCTCATCGTGCACGTGGAACCCGTGGTCGACGGAATGATCCTTCAGGTCGGCAACGTACCCGGCAACGTCAATGGCAGCCACAGCTGGAAAAGCCTAATGGCCGTGGAAGGCAGGGCGGCCAGGCGGGTGGGCGCGACGAAGGCCGATAGGGTTCGTCACCCGTGGACGACGTTCGCCTCCTGGAAGTGCTCGATGAAGCGATGCATGCCGTGCGCGGTGCGCTCGACGTGCTCGAGGACTGGGGCCCGAGCGGCGGCAAGCCGGGGCAGTACCGGCTCGACCTCGCTGCCGACGGCGCGGCCCTGCCCGTGCTCCACGGCGCCGGACTGGCCGTGCTGTCCGAGGAGTCGGGCGTGACCGGCGACGGCCCCTCCGGTCTGCTGGCCGTGATCGACCCGATCGACGGTTCCACCAACGCGCACCGGGGGGTGCCCTTCTACTCCACCAGCATCTGCGTGCTCGACGCCGAAGGCCCTCGGGTGGGCCTGGTCACCAACCAGGCCACCGGCCAGCGCTACGCCGCCGTGCGCGGCGCGGGGGCGGAGAAGGACGGGAAGGCCATCGCACCCTCCGGGTGCCAGGACCTCGAGCGGGCCATTGTGGGGATCTCGGGCTTTCCCGGCCTGTACCCGGGCTGGGCGCAGTACCGGGCCCTGGGCGCGGCCTCCCTCGAGTGCTGCGCCGTGGCCGAGGGGGTGCTGGACGCCTACCTCGTGGTGGGGGCGAGCACGCTCTACGGCTGGGACTATCTGGCGGGGTTGCTCATCTGCCGCGAGGTAGGGGTGGCGGAAGGTGAGCGCCAGGGGAGGGACCTGATCGTGCGGGACGCCTCGAGCAGACGGCCGATCGTGGCGGCGACGCGTCAGTTGGCAGAGAGACTGGCCACGGAGGAGGGACTGTGATCGACGACAACGGTGGAGACGCCGCCGGCGCCCTGCTGGCGCGCAAGACGTGGCGGACCCTCGAGCCGCTGCACGGGATGGTGTATTTCGTGCCCGAGTCCGTCGAGGCGTACGCCCGACTGGGCATCACGGGCCAGGCGGGCTATTTCGCGTCGCGGGCGGCGCCCATGGGCGCGGTGACGGCCGACGTCGTCGTCTCGACCTTCTTCAACTTCAACCCCGAGCTCGTGCACGCGGCCATCCCTGCGGTGTGGGAGGTGGCGACGCCCGTGGCGCTGGTCAGGGCCCGCTTCACCGCGGTCGACGCCGCGTACCGGCGCCTCCTGGGCGAGGAGGTGCTGTCGTCGGACGAGATGCAACGGGCGGCCGAGCTGGCGCGCCTGGCCGCCGAGGAGGCAAGCCGACGGATGGAGGGGCGACCGCTGGCCGCCGCCCACGCCAATGTGGCCTGGCCCGCCCCGCCGCACCTGGTGCTGTGGCACGCGCAATCGATCCTGCGGGAGTACCGCGGCGACGGCCACATCGCGCAGCTCGTCGTGCGCGGACTGTCCGGTTTGGAGGCCCTGGTGACGCACGCCGCGGCCGGTGATGTCCCGGAGCGCCTCCTGCGCTCGACGCGGGGCTGGCCCCAGGAGGCCTGGGACGGCGCCGTCGACGCCTTGCGGCTACGAGGCTGGCTCGAGCAGGGGGATGAGCTCCGCTTCACCGCGCTGGGTGAGGCGCAGCGCCGGGCACTCGAAGACGGGACCGACGCGCTGGCCGCGGCCCCCTATGCGGTGCTCGGTGCAGAGCGCTGCGCCGAATTGCGGGCCCTGGCCCGGCCGTGGAGCACGACGCTCTCCCAACAGCTGCCCTGACCCGGGACGGCAGTGCCCTGACCGGGGCGCAGCCGGGGATGGGCCACAATGGCGTGGCGCTCGGGCGCTTAGCTCAGCTGGTTAGAGCAGCTGCCTTACAAGCAGCAGGTCGGGGGTTCGAGTCCCTCAGCGCCCACCGACAGAACCGGGGAGAGAGGGGGAACGACGCGACCGCGGGCCAGGGGCACGGAACGAGCGCGGACAAAGCGCAGGCGGGGACAGGGCCGGAAAACGGGGGGCGGGCCAGCCAGCCAGCCGGGCGGAGCCGAAGGCGAGCACCAGGACGGCGGACGGCGGGGCGGACCTACGGAGGGGCGCTTTGGCGGCAGTTCGGAGGCATTCAGCGGGCTCAAGGTGCCGGGGCGAAAGACGGTTGAGGGATGCACGAAGCGCCATTCGGACACGCCGTATTCGAGGGCGGCAGGGGCACGATTTGCACAGTGGTGGGCGTGATGGTGGTGACCGGTGGAAGATGGATCGCGCCGGTGGTCGTGGTGATGTTCTCGTAGTGAGTCGTCGGCTGCTGGGACCTGAACGGGCGACTCGTGAAGGCCCACACGAGATAGAGGATGACGGCGAGGCTGGTCAGGTGTGCGCGATCTCTGAAACCCGCGTTCTGTAATCACTGAAACCCGCGATCGGCGATCAGCGAAAGTCGCGTTCTGCGATCAGCGAAACCCGCGCTGAGCTGATCTTTCGTTCCTCCGGACCGGTATCCACCCGGTCGGTCAAGAGCCCCTCCAGGGTCTTGGGCACCCACTGCACCAAGCCCACTGGAGGGACCACAGCAATGATGACCCAGGAGGAGTTCATGGACGTCATGGCGATGAAGCGCCAGGGCATGAGCATCAAGGAGATCGCCGAAGAGACCGGCTATCACCCGAGCACCATCAGCGGCTGGCTGCGCAACGGCGGGCCGCCCGAGCGGCGGCCGAGGACCACGGTCGCGGTGATCGACGAGTACTGGGCGGGCGAGATCGCCGCGCTGTTGCGCAGCGCCCCCCGTCTGTTGGCCACCAGCGTCTTCGAGCTGATCAGGGCCAGGGGCTACACCGGCTCCTATGTCAGCGTGGCCCGGCACCTCAACACGCTGCGCGGCCCGAGGTTCACCGCCGCCCCGGCGGCCTCGACGCGGATCGTGACCGCACCGGGCGAAGAGGCCCAGTTCGACTGGTCCGACGTGTCGCACTGGACCCGCGAATGGGGACTGGGCGAGGTCCAGTGCTTCTCGGCCATCTTGAGTTTCTCGAGGGTGCGCATCTGGTGGTTCGCCCGCTCCGTCGACCGCGAGCACACCTTCGAGGGGTTGGTGCGTTTCTTCGAGTTCGTCGGCGGTGTCCCCAAGGTCTTGCGCACCGACCGCATGGGGGCGCTCGGGACATCGCAGGGACGGCGGTTCCGTCTTCACCCTCCGGCCCATGGCTTCGCCCAGTTCTGCGGCACCGAGATCCGGGCCTGCCAGGCCCGTGACGCCAAGCGCAAGGGCAAGGTGGAGCGGCCCTTCCGTGACGTGAAGGAGCGCTTTCTCGAAGAATGCAGCGCGACCGGGGCACCGAGGAGCCTGGCCGAGCTCAACGAGCGGGCGGCCCGCTGGCTCGAGGAGCGCGTCCATGCCCGGCTGCACCGCGGCATCGGGGCGGTTCCCGCCGAACGACTGGCCGCCGAAGTGCCCCTGCTCGGAGCCCTGCCCCGCAGGCGATTCGACACGGCCTATGTCGAAGCCCGCAGGGTCCATGTGGCCATCCCCCAGATCGAGTGGCGCGGCGTGCGCTACTCGGTGCCACCACGCTGTCTGGGCCAGCGCGTCGAGGTGCGCCAAGAGGTGGAGGGGTCCAGCATCGAGATCCGCTGGGCCGGAGAGCACGTGGCCACCCACGCCATCTCCGACACCGAGGGCATGGAGGTCTGGGACGCGCTGGCACTTCCAAGAAGCCCAGGCGGCCGCCCTGTCGCGCAGCCGGGGCCGCCACCTCAGCATCGTGGTGCCCGACGACCCTCGGGCCGTGACGCTCCCGCTCCGACTCGACATCGCCGGAGACGTCGACGTCGAGGTGCCCGACCTGGCCCGCTATGAGACCGACGGGGCCGGGTCGTGACCAACTCGCTCTATGAGCAGCTCAAAGACGATCTGGGCTATCTCGGTCTCACTCGCTCGGCCGAATGCTTCGCCCTGATCGCTGAAGAAGCCAAGAACGGCGAGTGGAGCCATGTCGAGTACCTGGCCCGGGTGATCGGCGAACAGGCCAACGCCACGTTGAATCGAAAGCTGGCCGCCCGGCTGCGTTTCGCCCGCTTCCCGTTCCGGCGCAACCTGAGCGACTTCGACTTCGAGTTCCAGCCCAGCGTCGACCGCAAGCTGATCGAGGACCTGGCCACGCTGCGCTTCATCGAGGAGAACCGGCCGATCCTCTTCTTGGGCCAACCGGGCTGTGGCAAGACCCATCTGGCCGTCGCCCTGGCCACCACCGCCGTCGAGGCCGGGTTCCGGGGCTACTTCACCACAGCCGACGACATGGTCAACACCTTGGTGCGGGCCAAACGTGAAGGCACGTTCGGCTCCAAGCTCAAGACCCTCACCGCACCGAGCGTGCTGGTCATCGACGACGTCGGCCTCCTCCCCATCGAACGCGGCGGAGCCGGCGTCTTCTTCCACGTCGTCAACACCCGCTATGAGCGCGGCCACCCCACCTTGATCACGACCAACCGGGGCCTGCCCGAATGGGGGGAGATCTTCGGCGACCCCGTCGTGGCCGCCGCCATCTTGGACCGCCTCATGCACAACGCCGTGGTCTTCAACATCAAGGGGCCGTCGTGGCGGATGCGCGAGCACCACGCCCTCGAGACGGCCGCCACCGAGCCCGAAGCGAGCTCAGGAAGGAGGCGCCGCTAACCTTTCCACTCGAGGAACCGGGGTCAGCTCAACGCGGGATTCGGTGATCGCCAAACGCGGGATTCACTGATCGCAGATCGCGGGGTTCGGAGAGAGCGCACATCAGGACCGGAAGCCAGCTGGGGATCGGTGTCTTGGCGCCCATTGGCCGCTGAGCCTATGTCGGGACAAGAAGATCGCCCAGGGGCGTCTATGCGGACGTCGTCGACCCGCTGTCGACGGGTGTCCCCGTACGAATCGGGCACGAGTGAGGCACCCTACAGTACGTGTAAGAGGACACAGCCGGCTCCCGTCAGCGCCCAACATCACCTGTGGCTGGCTGGCGGGTCCGCCGGTTCCTTCGATCCAATTGGCGTGCTATTGCGTTGCGAACCACGTGTCATTGAAGAGCCCGACACCCATGACGAGGTGACCAACGTCAGAACTCTTGACGGAAATGCAGCCGCCGGTCATGACCGTGCCTCCTTGGAGAACTTGATCGTTGTACGGGGTGCCACCGAAGCAAAGCGGGGATGTAATCGCGCTGCGTTCTGCCTTTGACGGACCGAGCAACTTCGGGGTGAGCAGTATTGGGGCTTCAGGTTTGGAATCAGTGCGAGTGGTTTGCAGCGTGTAGAGCATGAACGTGTAGCCCGCCGGCGGAGGCTGGTTCAGACTGTCGGTTGGTGCGGCGGTGAGGCTAATGACCTTGACCGTCCATCCGTCAACGTTGCCTGATTGTCCCAAAGCGATCGGCGACGACGGGGACGATCCGTTACCACCCGTCTTGGCAGGCTTCGGTGGCGTTGATGCGGGCGCCTTGACCGGCCGTGATGCGCAGACGAACACTGCCTTATTGCCGGACTTGGTCACCGATATGGATTTTCCCGAACATGTAACCGAAACGCTCTGACCACCACTCAAACTGACCGTCTGAAGGCTCGTCTTGGCGCTTGAAGCGCTAGCCACGGTTAGCGGAGCGATCGTCGTTGCGATGGCCCCAACCACGATCAGTAAGAGTCTCTTCATCTAGTGCCCTTTTGTTGTAGGTGGGATCGGAATGGACGGCGCCCGGTGGGAGGAACCCCATGCCTGTCGGTGTTTGGCTCTCTTGACTTGGGTCGGACCTGGCAGACCTTCTCGTTGAATGATGATCATCACCCATCTGCCTTAGCGGGACCTGAGCGCCAATAGCCGAGTCCGTAGGCACGGGCAGGCGATCTCTATTCGGCGGCGCGGATTCAGCTGAGGCCACAACTCCCAATCCGGCAACCTGTGCGCTGATTGTCTACCGAAGGTGTCCCAGTTCGCACCGGATCGGGGCGTTACATAGGCCGGAGAGCGACGGCGGTCTACCCCCACCTCAATGGACTGGATGCCTCAGCTCGGCGATCCCTAGCCCGGACCTTTCAATAACCCGCCGCTGGAGCATCTGAGGTCACCAATGACGCGGCCGCAGGACTGACCCTGTCGAATGACGGCCTCTGGCTGTGAGGCGAGAGTCGACACGCTGTGTTCGGTGTCGCCAAGAGCGGCGTTGGACGCGCTCTGGGGCGTGCGGGTCCCGGCGTGGTCGTGTGGATCGTTTTGAGGAGGACGAACGCGCCTTCAGGTCGTCGCCGGCATCCACCCGGGCAGTCGAGCGAACGCGGTGACGAGGTCGTCGGCCCACGGCCAGCCTGCCGCGATGCGCAAGGTGGTCCGGCGCGCCGAGCGCACGAGGATCCCCGCACTATGCAACAACGTGTAGCGCAGGCGCTTGGGCTCGGCCTTTTGCAGAGCGCCCTCGAGGCACAGGCCGCGCATCCAGGCAAGCAGGTCGCTTGCGATGAGCACCAAGACGAGCCAGGCCTCGTTGATGGCGAAGCTGGCCGAAGGCAGGTTCTCGAGCCCGGTGTCCTTGGCGTCGCAGATGCGCCGCTCGCAGCGTCCCCGACCCCGATAGAGGGCTTCGAGGAAGGCCACATCGTCTTGGGGGTGGTCGGTGATGAAGAGCTGGTAGCGATGGCCGTCGACGTCGCTGAAGGTGAGCTGTGCGCCTGGGTGGGGCTCTTCGCGTCGCACCACCATGCGGGTGCCTTGGGGCCACAGTCCGAGATCCACCAGGTCGGTGATCTCGGCCACCACCCCGGCGTCACGTTCTTGGGTCCCGTCGGCCGAAATGGTCGACATCCAGCGCTTTTGGGGGAGGTCGACGACCAGGCGAGCCAGCTCGGCGCTGAGGCGGTGACCCACGACGAAGCGGACGCCGCGCTCGCGGCAGGCATCGACGAAGCCGTGGCTGGCCCCGGCCGAGTCGGTCCGGGCGATGACCTCGCTCGCCAGTGGGTCCACCGGCAGCTGGGCCAGCGCGGCGTCGAGCAGGGCCACGTGATCTTGGGCCGATCCGGCCGCGGCGTTGCCCGGGCGCAAGATGGCGGCCAGGGCCTCGCCCGTGGCGTCGAGGAAGGCGACCATGGGCGCGAAGCCGAAGCCGTGCTTGTAGTTGGGCGCCGCACCCTCCTTGTCCGAGTGCGCATTGACCAAGCGTGGCGTCGATGTCGATCACGTAGAAGCCCGGGTCCATCCCGGCCGCCCAGGCAGTCGCTCGAGCGTTGGCCCGAGCGGCCTCGATGCGCTCGAGGGCGCTGTGCGTTGGTCGCCTCGAGGGTGCGCCACATCGTCGGCACCGACGCCACCTCGCCGAAGAGGCCGGGTTGGTCACCGAGCACGCGCACGTCGCTGAGCGTGGTGGCCCCATCGGCAATGGCCACAGCCATATCGACGAGCACCTGGCCGCGATCATGGCCCCGACGGCGTTGCTTGGTCGGAGCCATGGCCTCTGACAGCGCCTCGGTAAGGCCCACGTCATCGGCCAGTTCGCACAGCAGTCGTGCCCCGGCGTGGGAGACCACGCCTTGGCCGCCGGTGGTCACCACGATGCCTGGTCGTCGCGCGTTACGATTCATCTCGGAAGTGCCCTCCTGGATCGGGTTTCTGTGGTCTCGCAACCGACAGTTTCCATCGCCAAGAGGGCTTTTCCGCGTCTTTGCGGATGTTTCAGCAGAGAGTTACTGAAAGGTCCGGGCTAGGCCGAGGCCTTCATCTCAGAGCCAATGCAGTGCTGGAGAATGGTCCACGACCGCCAGGGACAGGCCGACCACTATCACGAGACCCGTCTTGGACCGGGCGATGGTTCTCCACCCTCAGGCGACCGCTGGTGGCGTGTGTGGCCTGCCGGACCACCTGGAGGGGCTGACGGTGCTCAGAGAGTTCGGACGGCGGCGTTCGGAATGAGCGGGTTCGATCCAGCCCGTTCCTGAGCAAGGCTCGTTCTGGTCGAGTAGAAACGGGCCGTTCTAGATGAACAGGAGTACCAGGTCGATGCTGAAGCGCACACTTCCGTTTGTGGTGGGGCTGGCCGTTACGTTTGGGATCGTCGCCCCATTGGGCGGAGCCGGCGCCAGCGTGGCCGCACCTCACACGGTGCCTCTCAACTGCTCCGCGGTCGGTGGGGGACCAACGCAGCACCTACGACGCTTCAGTCCAGCCGGGTGTGATTGTGCCCGACGCGGCCGGCTTCCCCTACTCGCCCGTGACCTACCAGGCATACATCGCGAACAACAACGAACCTGACTTCCCACCGCTGGTTCCCAGAGGCAACATCAATGAGTTTGGCACCACCGATCATTTGGTATCCGTTTGGGCCAATAGCACTGACTGTGCGGGAAGTTCGAGCGTCGGCAGTGGCGACATTTCCCGCAACGCATGGGTGGCTGATTCAACTGGTCATGTCTTTGGAGAAAGTGATTTCTCAGGTCCCCCCGCAGTGAACCACGGAGACGCCTCTGGGCTACCGCTCAACAAGCCGATCGTTGGCATGACGCCAACATCGGATGGACAGGGGTATTGGCTCGTTGCCTCCGATGGAGGCATCTTCAGCTACGGCGACGCTCAGTTCCATGGCTCAGCTGGAAGCATTCGACTAAACCAGCCCATCGTCGGGATGTCGGTCACCAGAGACGGCGGCGGCTACACGCTCGTCGCCACTGACGGCGGGGTGTTCAATTATGGCGACTCGCAGTTCTACGGATCGCTGGGCAGTCTGAAGCTCAATCAGCCTATTGAAGGGATCGTCAATACACCCGATGGTGGGGGATACTGGATGGTGGCGTCAGATGGCGGAGTGTTTGCCTTCGGAGATGCCCCATTCCTTGGATCCGCGGGTAGCCAACATCTCGCTTCTCCTATCGCCGGGATGTTCGCCAATGGCAACGGCTACACCTTGGTCGCTCAGGATGGGACCCTGTATCCATTCGGATGATGGCTGCTAGCCACTAGCAGCTACTCCCGTAGCCGGGCGTTCTCCGCTCGACGCGCTGGACGGTCACGGTGGCAAAGCGCAGCGACGCACCGATGTCGTGTGCGACGAGCTTCGTTTCGTGCGCTCAGCGCCGTCTCCGGCTGTGTAGCGGTCCTCGGCGAGTCGTCCGATTACGACCACCCGGTCGCCTTTGCCTAAGCATTTGGCCACGTGCTCCGCCAGTTCCCGAAGAACACGAGGTCGTAGAACTCGGTAGGCAGGTCATCGAAGGTTCCATCGTCGTTTCGCATGCGGCGGTTCACGGCCAGGCCCCAGCTCGTCCAGGCGGTGGCCTTAGTGCTGAAGCGCAGCTTTCATCGCCACGGCGGGCCGACATGCTCGTGAAGTCAGTCAGTCGCTAAGGATCATCAGATCGGCGTCGCACCGGGGATCGATTCACCCGCTTCGTGCACTGGGTCAGGCTCAGGGGGGAAGGTCCTGCTCTGGGCCGCCTTGTGCGAGGTCCCCCGACACCGCTCAAGTGGCGGGGTCCTGGTGCCGAAACTCTCTTGAACGATGGGGTTTGGGTTCGGCCAACCGGCCTAACTGATCGGCGAGCGACATGACAGACACGACAGAAACACAACCCACACCCACTTACGCTGAGCACGCGATGCCACCAGCGGTGGAGCCGGCACCTCCAAGGGCAGGGCTACTCGGACTCAGCCTTGCCGCCCTCTCCGTCGTCGTCCTCCTTGCCCTCGTGCTCGGCTTCGTCGGCGGCCTTGCCAGTCACGCCCTGTTCCCAGCGCCTCAAGGTCCTCGGGGAGAGACCGGCGCTGCGGGAGTTCCGGGCAAGGCGGGAGCGACAGGGCCCGCAGGACCAGCAGGACCGGCAGCAAATGTTGATCTCGCCAGCCTGGGGGTCTGCGTCAATGTCACATACGGCGATAGCGGCGTTTCCTACGTCAGTGGCGTTTCTATCTCAGCGCCCGTCATTACGGGTGGGACGCAGAGCTGCCCCAACGGGACGTTCACTCCGGTTACGGCGCAGCCCAGCACGGGATAACAGCGTCAATCCGCAGGCGGTCCGCCGGTGGACGGTTGTGACCCCCCGAACGTCCCCAAAACGCTGCCTGCCAATGGCTCGCGGTAACCCTCGCCGTAAGGCCTTCGTCGAACGGCTCTACGGACCCGTAATGGGTTTGGTGCTTGGCCTGGGCGTCTAGTGGCGTTGCTCGTCACGTGGTCGCCAGGGTCCGGCCTCTGGTAACTGAGTGTGGTCCTCGACGCCGTTTTCCTTCTCATTTGCTGGGAAGAGTGGCCCAGGCGGACAAGTCGGCCAGGTCCCTGACCCTACGACCCTCGTCCTCCAAATCGCCCCGCTCCCTGGTTCGCCCCCGCGGTCCGCCGTCTCGTGCTCGCCTCCGGCTCCGCCCGGCTGGCTGGACCATTTTCCGGCCCTGTCCCCGCTTGGGCTTTGTCCGCGCTCGTTCCGAGCGCGCGTCCCGCCGTCGGTGGTTCTTCCTCAGCGCCCACCGACAGAACCGGTTCCTCAAATCGCATCGGGCACGAAGAAGTCCTTAGGGGGTCGCTGGTACACCCCGTTCTGCCGTCCCAGAAACCCAGTGCCAGACCGTCGGAACGCACCCTACGATCTCACTCGTGCCTGCACTCCCGGCGCTGACGGAGCCACTGACCGACGGAGTGGTGAGCCTGCGCCGCTTCACCCTCGACGACGTCGCGGCCGTGACCCGGGCCTGTCAGGATCCCGAAATCCCGCGCTGGACGGCCGGTATCCCCGAGCCCTACGAGGAGCACCACGCCCGCGGATGGATCATGCAGCACGACGCTTTTTGGACCAAGGAAGGGCGCGCGGCCTTCGCCTTTTGCGACGCCCGAAACGGCGAGCTGCTCGGATCCATGGCCCTCGGTGAGGTCGACTTCACAGCACGATCCGCAGTCGCCGGCTACTGGGCCGCCCCCTGGGCTCGTCACCGCGGTGCGACGACCCGAGCCCTGGCCTTGGCGTGTCGTTGGGGCTTTGACGTGCTCGGGCTCAGAGTGGTCAACCTCATGACGCTCCGGGGGAACATCGCTTCGGAGAGGGTGGCACAGAAGGCGGGCTTCGTCCTCGTCGGGATGGTTCAGGACTATGCGCCGCCGAGGGCCCTCGATCCCGAGGCTCGACACGAGGTGAAGCACTGGGTCCTCAGAGCGAATCGCGCGGGCGAAGAGTCAGGGCGGTCGAGAGGACCGGGCCGGTAGGTCCTGCTCCTTTTCGCTGGGTCGGTGGGACGCTTCGGCACTGTCGTGCCAGGAGCAATGGTCCGAGGGCCCAAGCGACCGACGAAGGTTGGGCCGGTCTGGAGGCACCCGGTCCGGAGTCGTGTTGGCGAGTCGTCCAAGCGGGCCGCGGACAACGGCGAGCGGGAGAAGCGCTAGAGAGTCGGAGGTTTGGTCGTCGTCGACGTTGTGGGCTTTGGTTTGTAGAGAAGTGTGTGGTGAAAGTTCGTGGCGGTCCCGTGAACCTTCGCGATTGCTGCCGTGACGAAGCCCTCAAATCGCGGAACGTTCGGCTGACCTCCGTAGGTCTCAGACGTGACCATGACGATGTTGCCGAGCTGAGCCACCACGACGACGTAGTTGAGGCTGAACCCACGTTTGGAACTGGTGATCGACGCCTTGAACGCCTCTGACCGGGTTCCATATTTCGGAGATGCCATCGGTTGATAGCTTCCGGTCCATCGGACGGCGCCGGACGTCATGTCGACGTGCTTGCATGCGACAAATCCCCGCACGACCCGGCGGTAGGCCGACTTCGCGGGACCAGTGAACACAACCAACTTCTCTTCGAATCGGTTGAGGAATCCGCCGACACTGAACGCCACATCATCGGATGCGGTCGTCTTGAGTCCCTTGGTGGATGGGATCTGAGCCAGGCATCCACTTTTGGCCCCACCGGAGGCCACCTTCCAGCCAATCGGCATCTGGCTGACCACCAACAGCTTCGGCTCGAGGTGAGGGCGCGCCCTCGCGGTTGCCGATGCGACCGTGCTCCCCGCGACCAGCGACACAATCGCGACGACCATCAGCACCGACACGCCGTGTGCCGCCCGCCTCCCCGCAGACGGGCGTTTTCCTGTCACTCGTTTCACCTTGTCCTCCTTGGTCTGTGCCGACGCGGCGGACACCGTATTCTTGGTGGCATACGGAGAGGGGCGAGTGCCACATCGAAAGGTCGGAGCGCATCGCCTCGATGTCATCGCCCTGACTCCTCTCGAATCCAGTCATTCTGACCGAGGCCCCTCTTGCGGTCAACGGACCATTGGGACCGGTAACTCATCCGAGAGGACTTGTCCGTAACTATTCGGCAAAAGTCCGTGCCACCATCGGGACGTGGCCTTGATGGCAGTCGTCCGTTCCGGCCGTCTGTTCTTGGGTGAACCCGGGAGCTTCGTGCGTTTCGGCGGAGGCGAACGTGCGACGTGTACGTCAGAGCCCGGCTCTCCTACGACATTTCTGGGTCCCGGCGCCCTCAGCCCTCAGCGCCCGCTGACCGGCCTGCCGGTCCGTTCGCGGTGCGCGCACCCGGGCCAGCAGCAGGGCCGACGCTGGCCCTCTTCCAACTCCTCCTTGGTGCGACGAATGCGCCGTTCCCGGGTTTTCTGTTGCTTGGCATCCTCGACCCAGCAGATGAACTCGTTGCGGGCCAGCGGTGTGATGTCCACCCATGCATCGAGGGCGGTGGGGTTGGCGATCAGCGCACTCCGTAGATCCGCCGGAAGCTTGTGCACCACTCCACCGGGCAGTCGCTGGCTGGTCACGACGTCACGGTAGCGGGTTGGACGGGCCTCCCGTTCCCTGCGCGGACCGATGTTGCGCAGCGAGTGGGATGCCTGCTCAGACGGGCCTCATCTCCTCGAAATGCTTCGTGGCGACGTGCTCTGCCTTGTGCTTCGAGGGATAGGGTCCGCGGAGTCTCTGCGCCGGTTCGGGTTGGGCGGCAGGCGGTCCGTCGGTGTCGCCGCACTGCTCACAGAAGACCTCCCACAGCTTGGGATCCTCGGACGAGGAGACCCAACCCCCGTCGCCCTTTCGCTGCCAGCCGTTGCGGACTCGCCGGGCGTACGGATAGTGACCGTCGCCATGCTTCTGCGGCTCGGACTCTGCGTCCGGATGACCGATCCACCATGTGATGGGAAAGGTGTTGAGGGCATTGAGGTCGCCGCCCATCGTCATCGACCACACCTCCTGTCCCTGGCGACAGCCTATTGTGCCCGCGCTCTCGGTGGTGGGGGACGACAACCGGTCCTTGGGCCCGCGCGGTGGCGTGACTCCAGCCACTCCTACGACGTGCTGACGGACGAAGACTCAGCCTTCGGTGAAGCTGATCGGTGCGAAGTAGTAGACCCCGTGCACGGGAGTCCCCACAGGGTCGCCGGTCGTCGCAACGATGACGCATTCTCCAACACAGGGCTGGAGCGTGCGGCTCGTCGAGGTCGCCGCAGACGAATGCGCTACGTACGACATCGAACCGTTCCCAGCCTGGTTGGCGAAACTGAACGGCTGGATCGCCAGTTGACCACCGCAACCCAAGGCGTTGACGTCCAGTGGCGTGAGGCATTCGGAGACGAAGAAGATCGAACCGGGAGGAAGACCCTGCACGCTCACGATGACCAGCTGGCCTTCATGGATCGACAGTCGTGGGTTGACGGTGACGCCACCCACCTCGAGATGAACGACGTGCTTCTCAGTCGTCGTCGTTCGATGGGTGGCCGATGGCGCAGGAGCGGACCCACACCCACTGGCCACGACTGCCGTCAGGACGAGCAACGAGCTGACGGGCCAACGCGATCGAGCCACGGCGAGAGTATGCATTCGCAGTTTCATGCGCGTCCACGGGAATGTCCCTTCACCTAGGGTCCGGGGCCGTCAGCAGGGTGGGCGATGCGTCAGCCCTCACGAATCGATGCGGGGTCGATACCCGTTCCGTCGGCAGCGCTACTGGCGTAGACGGCGAGCGCGAACCGCAACACGTCGACGGCCTCTTCGGCACTCCACATGAGCGGACCCTCCCCGGTACGGAGCCAGCGCAACCAGTGGCGCCCAGAGTCCCGGAAGCTGCTGGCCCAGTCGTCGTCGAGTGCGTGATACGCCCGCATCTCGCCTTCGGCGTAGGTCTCCAAGCTCGGCTGTTGGATGCCTCGGCCCGTGCAGCGGTTCACGCGTGCATACCCCCGACTGCCCGTGACCTCCCACCGTTCGTCATTCGTGTAGTAGTCGGATCGCAGATACATGTCAGGGGCCAGCGTGATGTCCCACACGCCGCGGATTCCGTTCTGGTGCTCCCACGTCACGGTGGTCGGCGCATCGACCGCAATGGTCGGCAGGACTTCGGTGCTACCCACCCAGGCCCGGACCTCTCTGAGCGGGCCGAAGAGCCACAGGGCCGTCGCGAGTTTGTGCCAGCCGTCATCGAACACGAGGACGCCCCGGCCGCGCCGCATCTGGGCGAACTGCCACTCGTAGCTCGACATGGGGACGTCCCAGCCGCCACGGCCGCTGCCCACCATCTTCATGTGGTAGCCGCTCACCGAGCCAATCTCTCCCGACTCGACCGTCTCCTTCAGCCTGCGCAACGGCTCATAGAAGATGTAGTTCTCCATGACACGGAGTACCCGGTCGTTCGCCCGGGCCGCCTCGAGCATCTGCCGGGCTTCGTCCAGGTCGCTGCACATGGGCTTCTGAAGGTTCAGGTGCCACCCGTAGCCGAGCATTTCGCATACCCCCTCGGCGTGGAGGGGGATCGGCAACAAGACCTCGGCCGCATCGACCTCGACGTCACTCGATGCCAACTCGGCCGCGGTGGCGAACGTGCGCGCCCCGGGCCATGCAGCCTGCCGCTCGGCACGGCGCTGCGGATCGGGGTCGACCAGCGCGACCACCTCGACGTCCGGATTGTCGACGTAAGCCCGGATGTTCAGGTCGAAGATACGACCGAGGCCGATGACGGCGGCTCGTACGGGCCGGTCGTAGGGGACGAACGTCATGGTTGCGCGCCTTCTCTCCTGGTACTGGTACGGATCCTGTGGGCAGTGCGGGTGCGGTCTTCCGTTCTATCGCACAGGCGTTGCAACTCCTTGGAACTGGCCCCGGGCTCAGCGGTAGGGGCGAAACCGGTACCGGCTCAGGGTTGCGGAGCCAGAACAGTGAAGGCGATCGTCGAGACGGCAGCCAACTTGTTGTCGCGACCGACGTCCTTCACCTCGACCTGCAGCACGAAATTGGACTGCCCCTGTCGCACGATCCAGGCGTCGGCTCGGGCCGGTCCGACGGCGACCGGGGACAAGAAATGGATGGTGAGGTCCGAGGTGGCAGTGCTGAACCCGTTCTCGCGGTCGCAGGACTGGTAGGCCAGACGGCCGGCGCAGACGTCGATGAGCACCGCGATCAGGCCTCCCTGGAGCGCCCCGCGCACGTTCGAGAGCTCGGGACGGACGTCCATTTCGATCACCAGGTGCCCTTCGGGCGATGGCATGTCGCGTGTCCGAAGCTGCTGGAACAGGTGATCGCCGCGCTCGATGACCTCGTTGTGCAACGTCGTCTTGTCGGCATTGGGACGGGTCGCCATCGCGCCATGGATATATCACCTCCGAGGACTCCGCTAATCGAGAGTGTCCGCCTCGTCCAGTTGGAGCAGGGCTTTATGCAGCAGATGCAGTTGCTCGCGTCCGATGGCGGCGGCCATGTCCGCCTCCATGTCGGCGACGGTGTCGTCAATGACGCGCACAGCGTTCCGCCCGCGGGCGGTGAGCTGCAAGAGCGTGCGGCGCCTGTCGTCGGGGGATGGCTGCCGGGCGACATACCCCGAGGTGACGAGCGTGTCGACCAGCTGGCTGACAGCCTGCTTGGAGATCCCCATGCGCGCCACCAGGTCACGGCCGCTGAGCCCCGGTTCCGTCTGCGCGAGCGCGCTGAGCGCCCAGACACCCCGCTGGGGTAGATCACCGAAGCCGGCGGCATCGAGCGCGCCCGCGACCGGTGCCGCGTAGCGACGAACGGCTCGGCGGAGGAGCCAGCTCAGAGCGCGCCGGTCGTCCGCCGGCGGAAGGCCCACATCCGTCTCGCGCGCGGCTTACGTGCGCTGTCACCTGCCCATCGTATGTCGATCGTCAGGTCGGTCAAGTTTGTTGACTTTCTCTGTGGACCCTGGCACGCTGCTGCCATGAGCTCGAAGCAAGCGGGGCGCCGGATGCGGAGAGGGTTGCGGTCGCTTGCACTCGCAGTGACATGCGCCGGATTGTTGACCGGCGGGGTGATCGTGGCAGCCTGTGGTGCGACCGCAGCACCCACGGCGGCGAGCGCTTCCGAGGTCACGTGGCTCTGCCGGCCGGGGCTGGCGGACGACCCCTGCCTGTACCCGCAAGGCGCCAACTCGGTGGCGGCCGACGGGACAAAGACGGTCGTCCCTGCTTCCCCGGTGCCCCAGCACCAGGCCGTTGACTGCTTCTACGTCTACCCCACGGTGACGGCGTCGGCGGCCACGTCCAACACGTCGGCGGAGGTGACGCCGGCCGTCGAAGCCGCCGCCGTGTCGCAGGCCTCCAGGTTCTCCCAAGTGTGCAATGTGTGGGCACCGACCTACCGTCAGCGGACCAGCGCATCACTGAGTAAGGGCTTGGGCAACGATCCGGCAGCAGACGAGATTTCCTACCAGAGCCTGCTCGCAGGGTGGAAGGATTATCTGGCCAATGACAACCACGGGCGGCCTGTCGTTTTCATCGGACACTCACAGGGAGCGGCCAACCTGATCCGCCTTCTCCGTTCGCAGGTCGACGACAAGCCGACGCTGCGCGACCGGATGGTGTCGGCGATCATCCTCGGAGGCAATGTCCAGGTGCCTGTGGGGAAGACGGTAGGTGGCACGTTCGCGCACATTCCGGAGTGCACGAAAGCGAGCGAGACCGGCTGCGTGATCGCCTACTCGTCGTTCTCGTCGGCGCCGCCTGTCGACTCGCTGTTCGGACGGCCAGGACAAGGTGTCAGCTTGCAATCGGACCAGAAAGATGCTCACGGCGAGCAGGTCGCCTGCACCAATCCGGCTGCACTCGGCCAGACCACGGCGGCGCCGTTGACGCCCTACTTTGTCTCGTCGGCGGCCACGACCGGGCAGCCGTGGGTCACCTACCCCGACCTCTACACGGCCACGTGTCAGAGCACGGGCGGCGCCACCTGGCTTCAGATCGATGCACGTCCCGGGGACACCCGACCGGTGGTCACGCCGGTGCTCGGTCCGACCTGGGGCCTGCACCTCGACGACGTCAACCTGGCGCTGGGGAACCTGGTCAACGACGTGAAGGCCCAGGAAACGGCCTATTCGGCACACCACGGGACCCGCTGAGGCACCCGGTGGCCGGGCTGGCGGAGCACCACGTGCTCCCGACTACCGCGTGCCTACCTCGCTGGGCGTGTCGCCGTCCTTTTGGGCCCCCATCGTGAACCTTTGAGCGCCCGGGACAGTCGGATCGCCGTGGGAGGGACAACGAGGAACAACAACCACGTGAACTTCGCCAGCTTCGGGGCGGTCCAGGCCAACACGATGGACAACGAGACGATGCTGATTACCAGCACGACACGCACCTTCGCCGTCCGCTCGTCCTCGGCCGACCTGGCAGCATCGACGACCAGGTTGTGCCGCGCCGCGTACAGGTAGATCCACTGCGTGCTGAGGCTGATGGCGACCAGGTTGAGCCCGAACAACGTGATGGCAACCGGGTTGCTGCCGTATCGGCCGATCAGGTCCGACGTGAATGGCATCAGGGTCAGTGCCAGGAGGAAGCCGAAGTTGCGCCAGGCCAGGCCTTCGCTATGTCCCTTCATCCCCCGGAGGACACGGTGGTGCACCATCCAGAACTGCGCGATGACAAGGAATGAGACCAGGTAGCTGGACATCTCAGCAGCGTCGACGTCGAGCGCGTCCCAAAGGACTCTTGCTGAGTCCGGATTCGTCTTGAGCAAGTGGGTGACGGGCACCTGTAACTGCAGGACCAGGAGGGTCAGCGCAATGGCGACGACGCCGTCCGTCAGCGCCAGGAGGCGCTCGATGCCTGGCATGTCCTCGTCGTCCTCGATCGCCACCCACAAGAGCTTGGCAGATGCCATCGCCCGAAACGGGCAATTGCGGGAATCGGCGACCAGGGCATCCATGGGTGCAGGGCAGAGAGGTGCCACCATTGTCAGCAGCAACTCTTCGCGATTGCAGGGGGGTGTGGAACGATGACGAGCCGTCACCGAAGGTGGAGTGCTCTGCGTCTGGTTTGTGCAAGCGCGATCTCCGTGGCGGTCATCGGCACCGGCCTCTTTCTCGGCGCGGTATCCGGCGGGGCGGCAACTTCGGGCTGGTACGTGGCGACGACTCCGGGCACCGGTGCTGACGACATCGCACTGGGGTCGAGCTGTGCCAATGCGCAGCAATGCGTCGCCGTCGGTATCTCCATTCAGAACATCAACACGACGAGCACGTTCTCCCCGTTGGTCGAGAGCTGGGATGGCTCGACCTGGACTCTGGGTCCGCAGGCACCCGTCCCATCCGGTGACGGCGGCGGGTTGTTTGCCGTCTCCTGCGTGAACGGCGCCGACTGCTGGGCGGTCGGCGCAATCCTCGGGGTCGCCGGCAACGGGAACCCGTCGGCCACGCTGATTGAGAACTGGAACGGTTCCTCCTGGTCGATCGTCCCGAGCCCGACCCCGACCGGTCCAGGTGTGCAGGGCGCGGTGCTGCAGGGTGTCACCTGTGTGTCCGCCACCAGTTGCGTCGCCGTCGGCTTCTCGACTGACAACACCGGGGCCAACCTCCAAGCGGTCATTGAGCAATGGGACGGATCGACCTGGACTCTCGTACCGGGCGCGGACACAGGGCAGGCCTTCGAACAACTCTCCGGCGTCACCTGCGTCGGCGCCGACGACTGCTGGGCTGTCGGGAACGCCGGGCCGGTCCAGCAGAATCCGAATTTCCTTCCTATCTTCCCCGGAGCGGTCGGTGACCAGGGGCTGATTGAGCACTGGGACGGGTCGTCGTGGTCGGTGGCACCTAGCGCCACCGAGCCGAGCCCCAACGGTGGCTTCCTCTACGGCGTCACGTGCGTCAGCTCCTCGGACTGCTGGGCGTCCGGAGCGACGACCGATACCAGCGGCATGGCGTCGGGGCTCTTACTGCAGCATTGGAACGGCACCGGCTGGAGCGACGTCTCGAGCTCCGTCCCGGAGGCCACGACCGGTGGCATCCTCAACAGTGTGACCTGCGTGAGCTCGAACCAGTGCTGGGCGGTGGGCTCCCAGGGGACATTCGGTGGCGGGGGTGGCGGCAACTTCCAGCCACGCGCATTCATTGAGAACTGGAACGGTTCCTCCTGGTCGATCGAACCGAGCCCGAACGTGGCCGCACTCAGTTTCTTGGTTACCGTCACCTGCGTGCGGTCAGTGGCATGCCTCGCGGCCGGGAGCTCCGCCACCGAGCAACAGGAGAACGACCCCGGGCTCCGCACGCTCGTTGAGCAGATGACCTTCCCGCCCGCCTCGAACCAGGGCCTCGCGCTCACGGCCCGCGACGGTGGTGTTTTCACATACGGGACGGCCCAGTTCGTCGGGTCCATGGGCGGTCAGCGACTCAACGCGCCGGTTGTGGGCATGGCTGAGACGCCGGACGGCGGTGGCTACTGGCTTGTCGCAGCAGACGGGGGCGTCTTCGCGTTCGGCGACGCCCGGTTCTACGGATCGACCGGTGGCCAACGTCTCAACGCACCCATCGTGGGCATGGCCAGCACCCCCGACGGTCAGGGATACTGGCTCGTCGCGGCAGATGGCGGCGTCTTCAGCTTCGGTGACGCGCCCTTCGCCGGGTCCATGGGGGGCCGGCCACTGAACGCACCGGTCGTCGGAGTGGCGGCAGCCGATGCGGGCGGCTACTGGCTCGTGGCGTCCGATGGAGGTGTCTTCAACTTCGGCGATGCCGCGTTCATCGGGTCGATGGGCGGTCAGCACCTCAATGCACCGGTGACCGGTATCGCAGGTTCCCCCAATGGCGGGGGCTATTGGCTGGTGGGCTCCGACGGTGGCATCTTCACCTTCGGGAACGCGTCCTACTTCGGCTCGGTCCCAGGTCAGGGGATCGTCGGCCAGCCGCCGGTCGTCGGGATCAGCCGGACGCCGAGCGGGGCGGGTTACTGGCTCGTGGGCTCGAACGGCGCCGTCTACAGCTACGGTGACGCCGCATTCCTCGGAGCGCTCACCGGGGTCCGACTCGTGGCACCGCTTTCAGGGATCTCCGCTTCCTAGCGACGTCACCGACCGGCGTCATCGGCCAGGTCGAGGTGATCAGACGAAGTCCGAGCCTCCGTCGACATTGACACAGGCCCCCGTGACGTAGCCGTTCCGGCGGGACACGAGGTAGGCGGTGAGGGAGGCAACCTCGTCGGGGAGCCCAGCCCGACCGAGGTCGGCTGGTTGGTGGAACGTCTGATCGATCCACTTCATGACATCGTGCGGATCAGATGGGTCCAGGCCTTCGGCGGCGAAGATCTCTCGGAGATTCTCGGTGAAGCTCGCTGTCACGATGGAGCCGGGGCAGACCGCGTTGACGAGGATGCCGTCCGGGGCCAGGGATTTGGCCAGATTCTTGGCCACGCTCGTGACGGCGGCCTTGGACGCCGTGTAGGCCACCAGAATGGGGCTCTGGCGCTGAATGGAATGCGCCGAGAAGATCGCCACGCGAGCCCAATCCGCAGCCCGGAGCAGTGGCACGGCTTCGCGGACGGTGCGGACCGCGGACATGGTGCCAAGGGCGAAGGCTTGGTCCCAATCCGCGTCACTGAGGTCTTCGAACCGGCCCGCGCCCGGTCCGATGGTGTGCACCAGGACGTTCAGCGATCCCCAGCGATCGCCCACCTCGCCGAATCCCTCCGCAATGGACGCGGGGTCCGTCATGTCGACGCTGAGACCCACCGCGTCGGGGCTACCCAGGGACCGCAGGGTGGCGACGGTCTCGTCCAGGGCATCGCGTCCGCGCGCCATGACGGCGACCCGCGCCCCGTCGGTCGCGAGGACCTCGGCCACGGCCCGTCCCATGCCCTTGCTCCCGCCTGTCACCACCGCCGTCGCGTCAGCGAATCCCAAATCCACGCTGGGCCACCTCCTTCGCCCGCGCCGTGCCGCGTCCGGTGCCCGGAGTCATCGGCAGAACCGCTTGCTCACGGCAAGCCGTCGCGCCGCCATGATGGCCGACCGTTCCTCCGGTGTCACCCGCCGGGTACCCGCCGGCACCGCCCGCTCCACTTCCAAGAACTTGATCAGCCGTGTCGTCGGCACGGGTGCCGACTCGGTACGGACGCAGCGCAGAATGATGGGACCGGCGCTGTGCCCGGCCGTGTCGAGCCAATTGGCCACGCCCGGGTCTTCGTGGGCGATGACCGTGCGGAGGATGCCGTCCTCGTCGGCCGATGCCTGGTGCCCGTTCAGGCTGCTCTGGTGCGAGCCGTAGTCGATCGTCTCCCACCATGGATTCCCGAGGGAGTAGCTCCAGTACAGGCCCTCCGGGGGCGAGACCTCAATGACCAGGGCCTCGTCGGGTGCGAGCTCCCACGAGCCGATGACCGGGCGATTCTCCGCCGCCGCGCCCATGGCGGTCCCGTCGAGGGGCGGGAGGAACGTGTTGGGGGTCTCCGGCCGGGAGAATTGCAGGAAGAATTCGAGGTTGGCGACGACGAAGTCGCCGAGGGCGATCAGCTGCCGGGCCACGACGGCCCGCGGGTCCTCAGCGGGGCGTTCCGCCTTCTCGCTCTTGGCACCGATCCGCTCAATGGAGAGGGTCGAGGCCACCTCGGTGTCCCAGTCATAGAAGAAGTGCCGAACGAC
Source organism: uncultured Acidimicrobiaceae bacterium (assembly GCA_963783965.1). Lineage (GTDB taxonomy): Bacteria > Actinomycetota > Acidimicrobiia > Acidimicrobiales > RAAP-2 > Bog-473. Next base: position 145,340 of record CAWAPQ010000003.1, read on the forward strand.
CAGTGTCGTTGCATTCTCGGCGATGGCCAACCAGTTCCCGTCCTGTGGGTCGGCCGACAGGACGAGATCCACCTCGCCGTTCGGGCCCAGATCCAGCTCGTCCAGGAGAACGTTGGCCGACGAGGCCATGCCCGCCATCGACTGCAGCCCCACGTAACGCGCCGTGCCGCGGTTTCCCCAGAGGCGATAGGTCTCACCGCCTCGTAGGGGCGCGCCGGCATAAATGCAGTCAGGGCAGTCCATGCCCCACTTGTAGATCCCGTCGACGCCCGACGGCTTCACGGCGAGCACCGAGCCGGATTCCTCCCGCAAGGCGTTGTCCAGGCCGATGCCGAGCAACACGAGCAAGTGCCGGAAGCCCGCCGCCATGTCCGCCGCGTTCCGTTCGGTGTCGCCGGACAGCACCACTTCGGAGGCGCGCCGCAGGCCGTCGAGCATGTGGGACCACGCACGGCCCGACAGAAGGTCGTCCGCGGTCGCGTCTCCGGCGCGGGCGGCCTCGCCGACGGAGTGCGGCATCCAAGACGGGTTGACGAAGGCTGACGTCACGCGGCACCCCTGGCCCACGTGCGAACCACCACTGACGACTTCCCCATGTGCAGACCCCCGGCGCGAGTTGGTCGGGACATGCTTCCGCACGGCCGCAAGGGCGTCAAACCTCTGAAATCACGCCGCTGCGGGCACCCGGCGCGTAGCGTGGGCCGAGGAGGTGGCGCGGCGTGCCACAGCGGGCGGTCACAGGGCGAGTTGGAGACACATGATCGAAGACGCCATCCCAACGCTGGTCCTCATCGGGATCGCGGCGGTGCTTGCACCGATCGTCAGCGAATGGTCGCGCCGGTTCGTCGCCATTCCGGAGGTGGTGATCCAGATCATCTTCGGGATCCTGCTCGGACCCTACGTGCTCAACCTCGCGCACCCGAACAGCATCGTGACGGCCCTGGCCGATTTCGGCCTGACCTACCTGATGTTCTTGGCGGGGACCGAACTCGACCTTTCGACCATGCGCCAGGGCCACCTCGGAAGGGCAGCGGGATCGTGGGGGGCGTCCCTGGTTCTCGCGCTCGGCGTCGGCGTCCTCCTTCATTCCACGGGACTCGTGCTCGACCACACGGTCGTGGCGCTCTGCCTGACTACCACGGCCCTGGGCACGCTGCTCCCGATCCTGCACGACGCCGGCGTGCTGCATACCCCCGTCGGTCCCTCCATCCTGTCGGTGGGTGCCGTCGGCGAGTTCGGCCCCATTGTCGCCGTCGCCGTGCTGCTCACCAACCGTGATGCACGGCTGACCTTCCTCCTCCTGGCCCTCTTCGTCGCCGTCGCCGTCGTCGCCGCTCTGCTGGCAACCCAGGTCCATCCGCCGCGCCTCATCGCCCTCATGCGCAAGCATCTCCACTCGACGGCACAGCTTCCGGTGCGGATCTCGGTCCTGCTCGTCATCCTGCTCGTCTACCTGGCCGAGAAGCTCAGTCTCGACGTGCTGCTGGGTGCCTTCGCCGCAGGTGTGGTCGTACGGCTGTTCATCCAGGGCGAGGGCGAGGACAGTGCGCCCATCACGAGCAAGCTCGAGGCGATCGGATTCGGCTTCCTCATCCCCATCTTCTTCATCGACAGCGGCATCAAGTTCGACCTGCACACGCTGATCCACATGCCCAAGGTCCTGCTCCTGGTCCCGATGTTCACCATCATCTTTCTCTTCACGCGGTCGCTCCCCACGTGGGCGTTCTTCCGCGGCGCCGTGGCGAAGGTGGAGGCCCGCACTCTGGCCGTCCTGTCGGCCACCGGTCTGCCGATCATCGTCGTGATCACGTCGCTGGGCGTCAGCGAGCACCGCATGAAGCCGCAGAACGCCGCCGCCCTCGTGGCCGCCGGCATGCTCTCGGTCCTGATCTACCCGCTCGTCGGGCTGCGTTGGCTGAACAAGGGTTCCGGCGCGTCACCCGGCACTCCCGGCGCGCCCGACGTCGCCGACCGTTCGGAGAGCCAGTGACCACGCTGCGCGGGCGGATCCCCATCCCCGGCGGTTCAAGGCGCGCCCACCTCAGGGAGTGGCGCCGCGAATCGCTCTGGCTGTGGCCAGCGGTCGCGGCCATCGCGGCGTGGGTGGCGGGCGACATCGCCATCAGGCATCTGCGTAGTTTCACCCTCCACCAAGGGCTCTTCCCGACGAACCTCGACGACGCCCGGACGTTGCTCGCCACCATTGCGGCGGCCCTGCTGACCTTCACCGGCGTCGTCTTCTCCATCACGCTGGTCGCGTTGCAGATGTCGAGTACCCAGTACTCGCCGCGCGTGTTGCGCACGTTCGTCCGCAAGCCGGTGACCAAGCTCGCGCTGTCGACGTTCATCGCCACCTTCGTCTACTCGTTGACCTTGCTGGCCCAGGTCGGGACCACGACGGCGGCACACACCGTTCCCCAGGGTGCGGTTGGCCTGGCCTTCCTGCTGGTCATGGCTTCGGTGCTCGTCTTCGTCGTCTTCGTGCACTCGACCGTGCGTTCAATGCGGGTGAGCTATGTGATTCAGGCGGTCCACAAGGAGACGCTGCCTGCCATGCTCGCCATGTTCCTGCCGGCTGCGAGCTACCACGAGGTCCCCGAGCCACCCGCCCCACGGACGACGCGACTCGTACCCTTCGATCATGCGGATGCGGTCATCGACGGCGTCGACGCCCATCACCTGGCCGAGTTGGCCAGCCGGCATGCGTGCGTGCTGCGGTTCTGCGTGCCGGTGGGCACCTACATGGCGCAGGGCTCGGCTCTGCTCGAGGTGCACGACGGCACCGCACCGAAGAGCGACCAACTCCTCAAGGCATTGGATTGTCTCGCTGTGCGCACGCTCTACCAGGACCCGTGCTACGGCGTCCGCCAGCTCGTCGACATCGCCATCCGAGCGGTGTCCCCGGCCATCAACGACCCGACGACGGCGGTCCAGACACTCGACCGGCTGCACGGGATCCTGCGGGCCATTGCCGATCGCCCCGACCCGTCGGGCGTCTACCTCGATTCGGCCGGTGCGGTCCGCCTGGTGATCCCGGTCCCCGACTGGAGCCGCGTGTTCGACCTGGCCTTCACCGAGATCGCCCTCTACGGGGCCGGCGACCCTCAGATCTCACGAAAGCTCATGGCGATCTTCGACGACCTGTCGACCTGCGTCACAGCCGAACGTCTGGAGGCGATCGGCTCGCGTCGCACCTGGTTGCGCAACGAGGTCGCCGGGCGCCACAGCCTCAACGTCGACCAGGTGCTCACCGCGGACCCGCTCGGACTGGGCTAACCGCACGGGTCGCTGACTAGGTGTCGTAGCCGCCGGTGAAGAAGCTCGGGATCGGGCGGGCCGGCGGGATACGGAAGAACGGGCGGACGTGGGTCTCCATCATCTCCTCCGCCACCGGTGCCATCGTCGGGTCGGCGAGAAGGTTGTGGTCTTCGGCGGGATCCTCCGACAGGTCGAAGAGCTGGCAGGCCGTCAGTGCGTCCTCGTCGACCACCAGCTTGTAGCGCTCGGTCTCGAACGCTGCGAACCCCCAATTCTCGCTGACCGTGAGGGACCGGGTCGGTGGCGCCGCCGGGTCGTCGATGCCGGCAAGGAGCGAGCGCCCTTCGGAGTCGGCCACGTCGGGTGCGCCGGCGATGGCACGCACCGTGGCCGGCACGTCGACGTGCTCGACGAGGGAGTCGACGACGTGCGGGGGACAGCCTCCCGGCGGACGGACGATCAGGGGAACACGCACGGCCGGTTCATACAGGACGCACTTGGACATCATTCCGTGATTGCCGCCCATCTCGCCGTGATCGCTCGTATAGATGACCCACGTGGTGTCCGACAGGCCCCTGCGCTGCAGCGCGCCCACAATGTCCCCGACCGCCTGGTCGATGACCGAGATGTCGGCGGCGTACGACGTCCGCATGCCCCGGATGGCGTCGTCGGTCATGGACTCCGAATCCGAGAGCCAGAGGAACGCGTTCAACAAGCTGCCGTACCTACCGGTGCCGTCGATGACGGGTCGCTGCGTGGAGGTGGGCATGGTGATGTCGACGCCGCGGTACCGCCGCACGGCCTCCGCCGGCGCGTCCCAGGGGTCATGCGGACCTGGGAAGCCTACAAAGAGGAAGAACGGCTCCTGGCGGTCGTAGCGCTCGATCCACTGCACCGCCTGGTCCCCGTGCCACGCGTCGACGTACGACTCGAGGGGGATGGGCGTCGGAGTGGCGTCCCACATCGGCACGCACTTCGTCGCGTTCTGGCCGTCTTCGTTCTCACCCTGGTAGCTGCGATCGGCGATGTGCTGCTTGTAGGCATCGAGCAGGCCGCGACCTTTGAGGTAATCCGTGTACTTCGTCGGGATCTTTCCGATGAACTTGTCGCCCGTCTCGAAGACCTCGGCGAACCCCAACGCCTCGAGCCTCCCCGCCATGTCGTCGATGTGGGCCACGGAGAGTTGTTCGTCGAGGTAGAGGTGCGCCTTGCCCAGGAGCGCGGTGTGGTAGCCCGCCTCCCGCAACGCCCAGGCGTAGGTTGGGCTGTCGGGAGGGATCTCGGACGAGTTCGTGTAGACGCCGTGGTCGCGCACGTAGCGCTCCGTCATGAAAGAGGCTCTCGCCGGCATGCACAGCGGGCCTTGACACGAGACTCGCGAGAAGCGGACTCCCTCGGCCGCGAGGGCGTCGAGCGAGGGCGTGAGTGCGCTCGGGTCCCCCGCGCATCCCATCACGTCGGCCCGGTGCTGGTCCGACATCACGAGCACGATGTTGGGGGCACCGGTGGCCATGCTGTTGCCTTTCGTCCAGTGAATGGTGGTCAGGGTCGAACGCAGATGATCATCGCATGAAAAGCGCTCAGGCCCAGCTCAGGACCGATGGTGTGGGATCATGACCGGTGCGTCGTCCAAGTAACCTGTCGCCACCGGCCGGCGAGCGAAACCCTGGAGCACTGCATGCCCTTTGATCTGAAGACGGTGTTGGACGACCGCAAGGGTGAGAACTTCACCCTCCACACCAAGTACATCAACCCTCAGCTCCCCAAGGTCCTCGGCCAGATCGAGTTCGATCGGTTCTACGTCAAGGGGGAGGGCTGCTATCTCATTGACGACAAGGGGGACCGCTACCTCGACTTCCTCTCCGGCTTCGGGGTCTTCGCGCTCGGACGAAGTCATCCAACAATCGTTCGAGCGTTACACGACGCCCTAAATGCCGACTTGCCCAACCTCGTCCAGATGGACTGCTCCCTGCTGTCGGGTGTCCTGGCCGAGGAGCTGGTGTCCCGGTCACATCCCGGCATCGAGCGTGTGTTCTTCACGAACTCCGGTGCGGAGGCCGTGGAAAGCGCCATCAAGTTCGCCCGGGCCGCCACGAAGCGCACACGGATCCTCTACTGCGATCACGCCTTTCACGGCCTGACGACGGGAGCGCTCGCCCTCAATGGCGGGAAGGAATTCCGCCAGGGCTTTGGGCCTTTGCTGCCGGGTTGCGACATGATCCCGTTCGGTGATGCAGCGGCCCTGGCCCGAGAGCTCCGGCGGGGCGATGTGGCCGCGTTCATCGCCGAGCCGATTCAGGGCAAGGGGGTCAACCTGGCGCCGGAAGAGTTCTGGCAGGAGGCACAGTCGCTCTGCCGCCGCCACAAGGCTCTCATGATCCTCGACGAGGTCCAGGCCGGTCTCGGGCGCTCGGGCACCTTCTTCTGCCACGAGCAGTTCGGCATCACCCCCGACATCATCACGGTGTCCAAGGCGTTGTCAGGGGGCTTCGTGCCCGTCGGCGCGATGCTCTGCTCCGCTCCGGTGTCCGACGCCGTGTACAGCTCCATGGAGAAGGCTGTGGTGCACTCGTCGACCTTCAGCACGAACCAGTTGGCCATGGTGGCGGGTTTGGCCACATTGGCCGCGTTCGACGACGAGGACATTCTCGACCGGGTCCAGCGGACCGGGAAGGCATTCACCAAGGCACTCGAACCATTGGTCGAGGAGTACGAATTCCTCCACGAGGTGCGGGGGAAGGGCCTCATGATCGGGCTGGTCTTCGGCGAGCCCTCGACCCCGGGCCTGCGCCGCCGCTTCAAGATGGTCGAGGCGGTCCGTCCCGCGCTGTTCTCTCAGATGGTGGTGACACCACTGTTCCATCGGCACCGAATCCTCACGCAGGTAGCGGCTGACAACATGAACGTCATCAAGCTGCTGCCGCCCCTCATCGCGGGGGAGGACGAGGTCGAGCTCTTCGCCGACGCGCTCGAGGACGTGCTGGCGAGCGCCCAGCGCGGTTCCAGCCTCATCTTCGAGTTCGGGAAGACGATGGCCAAGGGCGCGCTGCATCGGACACGGCTTTGAACCTCGCATCCGGAGACCGGGTCCTCGTCACGGGAGCCAGCGGGTTCATCGGCTCAGCGGTCACCCGGCAACTGCTGGCGCGCGAACAGGAGGTGATCGCGCTGGTGGAACCCGGCGCCGACACCACCAACCTCGAAGGGCTCGAAGTCAAGCAGGTCATGGGCGATCTACGGAGCCGAGACAGCGTGCAGAGCGCGGTCAGCGGGTGCCGAGCCGTGTTCCACGTGGCGGCGTTGTACCGCTTCTGGGCGCGGGATCCCGAAGCCTTCTACACGATCAACGTCGAAGGCACGAGGAACGTCCTCGGTGCCGCTGCGGAGGCCGGCGTTGAACGGTTGGTGTACACCAGCACCGTCGGCACGCTCGGGCTCGAGCACGTCTCGGGCTCCCACTCGGCCGACGAGCGATCCTTTCCCGACGTGCGGCACCTCTACGGCTCCTATAAGCGGTCGAAATACGTGGCGGAGCACGAGGTGCTGCGCGCCATCGCCGAGGGCCTGCCGGCCTCGCTGGTCCTCCCGACGTTCCCTGTCGGCCCCGGGGACCGGGCGCCCACGCCGACCGGGAAGCTCGTCCTCGACTTCCTCAACGGACGCATGCCGGCCTTCGTGGACACCGTGTTGAACGTGGCTCACGTGGACGACTTGGCCGCCGGCCAGGTGCTGGCGCTCGAGAAGGGCCGGACCGGCCGGAGCTACATCTTGGGCGGCGAGAACCTGACCTTGGAGCAATTGCTCGCCCAGCTCGCCCTACTCACCGGTCTCCCGGCGCCGTACGGCAAGGTGCCCAACGCCATGGCCTTGGCCGTGGCAGCTGTTTCCGAGCTGGTGGAGGGACGGCTCCTGCGCCGGCACCCGTCCGTGCCGCTCGAGGCGGCTCGGATGTCGACTTCACGGATGTCCTTCGACATCAGCCGGGCCCGTGAGGAACTGGGGTATACCCCCCGGCCCGCCGTCGAGGCGCTCGAGGCCTCGGCCCGGTGGTTCGTGGAAACCGGCATGGTCCGTGAGAGCAGGGTGAGCCGGATCCGCTGGGCCTCCAGCCGCTGAGGCGGCCCCCGGCGCGGCGCCCCACCCCGCATCGGGCACACTGGTCGCCGTGGCTCCCCAGTTCATCTACACAATGCGCGGTCTCTCGCGCTTCTACCCGCCCGATCGTGAAGTGCTCAAGGGCATCAACCTCTCCTTCTATCCAGGGGCGAAGATCGGCGTCATCGGCTCCAACGGCTCGGGTAAGTCGTCGCTGTTGCGGATCATGGCCGGTGAGGACGACGGGTTCTCGGGAGAGGCCAGGCTGACCCCTGGGTTCACGGTCGGCTATCTGGCCCAGGAGCCCCAGCTCGACGAGTCCAAGGACGTCGCCGGGAATGTGGCCGAGGGTGTGGGCGAGGCCAAGCAGCTGGTCGACCGCTACAACGAGGTGTGCGCCGCCTTCGGCGACCCGGATGCCGACATCGACGCCCTGCTGGCCGAGCAGGCCGATCTGCAGACCAAAATCGATGCTGCGGGCGCCTGGGAGCTCGACCGCACGTTCGAGATCGCCATGGACGCGCTCCGGCTCCCGCCGGGCGACGCGGATGTGCGAACCCTTTCGGGGGGCGAGCGGCGGCGGGTGGCGTTGTGCCGCCTCCTCCTGTCCAAGCCTGACCTGCTGCTCCTGGACGAGCCGACCAACCACCTCGACGCCGAGTCGGTGGCCTGGTTGGAGCGGACGCTGCAGGTGTATCCGGGCACAGTCGTCGCGGTGACCCACGACCGCTACTTCCTCGACAACGTGGCCGGCTGGATCCTGGAGCTCGACCGGGGGGCGGGCATCCCCTGGGAGGGCAACTACTCCTCATGGCTCGAGCAGAAGCAGGCGCGCCTGGCGGCCGAGGAGAAGGCCGACCATTCCCGTCAGGCCTCGCTCGAGCGGGAGCTCGAGTGGATCCGGATGTCGCCGCGCGCCCGCCAGAGCAAGGGGAAGGCGCGCATCACGGCCTACAACGAGCTGGTGACCCAGGCCGAGTCGGCCGAGCGGCGCGCCGAGAAGGTCGAGCTGTCCATCCCGCCCGGTCCGCGCCTGGGAGACCAGGTCGTCGAGGCGGCCGGTGTCGTAAAGGCGTTCGGTGACCGGCTGCTCATGGATGACCTCTCGTTCACCCTGCCCCCCGGGGGCATCGTCGGAGTCATCGGGCCCAACGGCGCCGGCAAGACGACCCTGTTCCGGATGATCGTCGGCGAGGAGAAGCCGGACGCGGGCGACGTGACCATCGGCTCGTCGGTCCAGCTGGCGTATGTGGACCAATCACGGGAGTCGCTCGCGCCAGACGCCACGGTCTACGAGGAGATCACCGGGGGAGTCGACCGGATCATCGTTGGCGGGCGTGAGCTCCACGGCCGCGCCTACGTGGCCGGGTTCGGCTTCAAGGGCAGCGACCAGCAGAAGAAGGTGGGAGAGCTCTCGGGAGGCGAGCGCAACCGGGTGCTGTTGGCCAAGGTGCTGCGCAGCGGGGGCAACGTGCTCCTCCTGGACGAACCGACCAATGATCTGGACGTCGACACCCTGCGCGCCCTCGAGGACGCGCTGTTGGCCTTCCCCGGATGCGCCGTCGTCATCAGTCACGACCGCTGGTTCCTCGACCGCATCGCCACCCACGTGCTCGCCTTCGAAGGGGAGTCCGAGGCCCGGTGGTGGGAGGGGAATTTCAGCGACTACGAGGCGGATCGCCACAAGCGACTCGGGGTCGACGCGGACCAGCCCCACCGCCTCCGCTACAAGCCCCTGGTCCGCGACTGATCCTGCGTCATCCGACCGGAAGCGCCCACAGGGCGCTGACGTCGTCGTAGGAAGTGGTGCACGGAGGCCCGTCCGCCACCCACAGGCGGGGCGGGGCGTTTCCCGACGGGACCCGAACTATGCACGACGACCGTGTCCCGTACCCTTCGAGATGCACGCAGTTGGCTGCGTTCGGCCGCTCGTCACCGTCCGGGATCCGGTGGTCCGTCAGGATGCGGCGAAAATCCTCGACCAACCCTTCGCCGTCAGCCGTCGTTCCGAGCGCTGCTCGCACCAGATCGACCTTGGGTGAGGTCTCGCCGAGAGCGCGGTTCTCGAGCACGTAGATCCCGGGCGGCAGGGCGATCGCCGTGCCGTCGTCCGAGCCTGTGAAGTCGACGAAGAACAGTTCGTCGCGGTCACCGACGAGGAGCCACGAGCCGTTGTAGTCGACCGGGTGGAACGCCGACAGGAGCGCCATGACGGCCTCCGATGCAGTGGCGTGGCGGGCGAGCTCCAGCGGGAGCTCGCCCCGAGACCGCTTGGACGGGTCCTTGGCGTTCCCCAACGGTTGGTTGGTCAGCCCGGCACAGACACCATGCTCGTTGACCGCCAGCCACGTGCCCCCCGAGACTTCGTCCCGCCCGCCCAGAATGCGGGGCGGGCCCCCGTCCAGCACGGTCACGGCGGTCGACGGTCGGTCAAGGACCTCATCACGGTTGGCGCCGACGATCAACGGTTCTCCGGTCACGACCCGCGACGCCACGACGAGGAGGCACATGTTCGTCACCCTACAGAGCGCCCGAGTCGTCACGGCCCGGACTGGCCCGACAGTGCACCCCCCATTGGCAAGTAACCGGCTACCGTTCGGAACGTGCGAGTGCGCTGCATCCCCATGGTCGCCGCAGCTGGTCTCGGGGCAGTCCTGTTGCTCCCGGCGTTGCCCGCGTCGGGCAAGTCGGCCCCCAATTTCAACGCACTCACCAACAACATCAACCGGGCCAAGAAAATGACCTATTACGCGCAATACGCCTCGTACAACGGCAGCAACCCGCAGACGACCGTCACCATCGCCCAGGCCCCGCCCAAATCGAACTTCTCCAGTGCCTCGGGCAGCGTCATCAACAACGGCAAGACCACCTACTACTGCGGGACATCAGGCAACTCCGGCAACTCCGGCAACTCCGGCAACTCAGGAAATTCAGGAAATTCAGGCAACTCCGGCGACTCAGCCAATTCAGGCAACTCAGGCTCATCCACCACCACGACGTCCAAGAGCGCCGTCACCTGCGTGGCGTCCAAGGGATCCAATCCATTGCTCGGGCTCGAGAGCTTCTTCAGCCCCACCATCGCACTTACGCTGTTCTCTGAAGCCAAGAACGCCACCGTCGCCCGTGCTCTCGGCATCAAGGTCTCATCGTCGTCGGCCACGTTCGCCGGGCAGCCCTCGACCTGTGTGTCGGTCTCCGTCAAGGGCAAGTCGAGCAAGTACTGCGTGACGAAGCAGGGCATCCTGTCCTATTCCGGCTCCTCCTCCTCGTCCAGCTATTTCAAGCTGACCAAGTACTCCTCGAAGCCGCCCGCCAGCCTGTTCGCCGTGCCGGCCGGCGCGACCATCACCACGCTGCCCGGGGGCGCTTCCCTCCCGTAACGTGCCGGGCCCCTGGGACAACAGCGACGTCCCCAGGGGGGCGGACTATGACCGGAGGTTCCAGGACCTCGCGGCCGCCGGCATGGACATGCACGGTGAGGCCGCGCTGGTCGCCTCGTTCTCACCGAGCACCGTCCTCGATGCCGGCTGCGGCACCGGCCGGGTCGCCATCGAGCTCAGCCGGAGGGGCCTTGACGTCATCGGGGTCGATCTCGACGAGGCCATGCTCGACCAGGCCCGGGCCAAGGCACCCGACCTCATGTGGGTGCGCGGGGACCTGGCCGACCGCGGGCTGGACTTCGAGCAGTCCTTCGACGTCATCGTCATGGCCGGCAACGTGCTGATCTTCGTGCCGCCCGGCTCGGAGCAACAGGTCATAGAGAACGCCGCCGGCTGGCTCCGCCCCAACGGGCACCTCATCACGGGCTACTCACTGCGACCAGGTGGTTTCGGGCCCCTCCAGCACGACACGCTGGCCGCCCAGGCGGGCCTCGTCCTGCAGGACCGCTGGTCGACCTGGGACAAGGCCCCTTTCTCGCCCGACGACCGCTACGCCGTGGCGGTGCACAGACGGGAGATCTGAGCCCTCGTAGGCCCCCGCACGCAACGGAGCAGCAACTCCACGGCCCCCCGGTGCACTGAACGTGCACGACAACCCGGTTTCGTTAGGCTCGTGACCATGGGAACTGAGGACCTAGATCCGATCGATCACCACATCATCGAACTGCTCTCGCAGAACGCCCGCCGGACGATGGCCGACATCGGCGAGCAGGTTTCGCTGTCCGCCTCCGCCGTGACCAGGCGCATCGAGCGGCTGGAGCGCACCGGGGTCATCGCCGGCTACACGGTCGTCGTCGATCACCGCAAAGCGGGGCGCCCGATCCAGGCCTTCACCGAGGTGCGGTTCGCCGGCACCGCCGACCTGCAGGAGATCAAGGAGACGGCGATGCAGCTCTCCGAGGTGCAGGCGGTGTTCACCACGGCCGGCGACCCCGACGCGCTCGTCTGGCTCCAGGTGCCCGACGTCGAGCGACTCGGACAGGTCATAGAGCAGCTGCGCCGTCGCGGCCGCGTTCACGGGGACCAAGACACTCATCGTCCTCGATACCTGGTCACGCCACCGCGCCATCGAGGCGAACGGCCTCCCGGCCCACTCATAGTGCGGCTCCCGGCGGGCGCACGCACGACGACGCTCACCGCCACCATCGCACTCGCATTCATCGCGGCCGCCTGCAGCCAGAGCCAGACCCCCGCCCCGAGCGCAGCCCCAAGCTCGACTACAGCTCCCACCACGACGACCACCACCACCGGACCGGCCGGCACGTGGTCCGACGCGATCCACATCGCACCCAACACCAACCTGTCCGTCGTGTCGTGCCCGGCGCCGGCGTCCTGCGTCATAGGGTCGACCACGGGTCAGACCTACCGCCTGTTCCTGGACAAGGTCAGCGCATTCGGCACCCCGGTGCCCAACCCGTCGCCCCAGGGCCTGTCCTACCTCTCGTGTGCCGCCACGAGCTTCTGCGCCGCCGCCCCGAACCTGAACCAGGTTGCCCTCCTGAACGCCGCAGGAGGGTGGCAGGCCCCCGCCACCATCTCGGCCGCGCAGGGCATCACGGCGATCGACTGCACCGGGCCCACCTTCTGCATCACGATCGACGGTGAGGGGAACTCGTTCGCCTACGACGGGACCTCGTGGTCCGGCAACATCGGCGCCTGGGGGGCGGCCAACCAGATCTCGTGCGTGAACCCGACGTTCTGCGTCGCCGCCGAGGGCGGGCCGTCCGTGTTCGACGGCCACACCTGGACCCAACCGGGTGACATCGACACCCAGGGCCAGCTCAACTCGGTCTCCTGCGCCTCCACCACGTTCTGCGTCATGGTCGACAGCAACGGCGCCGTCCTCACCTGGAACGGGTCGTCGTTCTCCGCCCCCGCATCGATCGCCACCGAGCCGCCCGTGACCGGCACCAACGCATCGGGCCTGACCGGGGTCTCGTGCCCCACCACGACGTTCTGCCGCGCCGTCGACTCCGGCGGCCGGGTCTTCTCCTGGAACGGCACGGCCTGGAGCGCCGGCACCGTGATCGACAGCGGCCACGCGCTCACGAGCATCTCGTGCCCGACGGTGTCCTACTGCGTGGCCGTCGACCGGTCGGGCAACGCGTTCGTCTCGAGCTGATTACCAGGGGGCGAGGATGGGCGGCTCGCCGCGCCCGATGACCCAGGACAAGAGCGCGGCGGGGTCACTCCGTTCCGCCAGACGCGGCAGTTCGAGCGGCAGCCAGGCCTCGACCAGTGCGGGCGGGAACGGGACCGGCCCCAGACCAAGATCCCCGTGATGCACCACCACTTCGCGCCAGCGCGACAGCGCCGCATCCCGCGACGTCTCCACCACGCCCTTCGACGTCCGCGAGAGCGCGTCCCACCCACCCGGGGAAAGGTCGGCCATCACTCGCTCGACGGCGCGGGAACTTGTCTCGACGTCGCGCACGAGCTCGGCCGCCGGGCGCCCGGCGCCGGCCTCAATGTCGCCGGCGCGTTGCTCCAGCCCACCCGGGTACTGGTCGCGCACCTCGCCCCGTGTCGCCCCCTCCAGCCGCCAGACCACGCTGTCGCCGTTGCGGGCGATGTGGGTCAGCACGTGGCCGACGGTCCATCCGGGCAGGAGGCTCGGCCCCCGCGCCACGTCGTCGTCGAGCCCGGCCAGCGCATCCAGCAGCGTCGCCTGGGCCGCCACGCACCCGTCGATCAAGGCGGTCGGGACGCGCTCGGTCATCAGGCGGGCGGGATGGTGGACTGCCCGTCCAACATGTCGGCCATGACGGCGCGGATGAACTCGTCCGCCTCTTCGGTCATGCCGCCGGCCACCCCGCCGTAGATGGCGCCCGAGCGGGGCGACTCGTCAGCGTGCTCCTTGGCGTAGGCGACCGCGTCGGCCAGGTCCGCCGCGAACTCGGGGACCACCTGGGGCTGGGTCTGCGGCCTCGTCACCGCCATGTGCAGCGCGTTGGGGTACTGCTGGCCGTTGAAACGCCACCCCCTCGTCCGCATGAAGTCGTTCACGTGGTAGATGTCGAACTCGTCTGAGGCGAAGGAGAAGAGGAAGGTCGGCCGGCCGACGAGGCGCAGCTCGGGATGCGACGTGACCGCCTCCTGCATCGCCGTCGACGTCTCGAAGATCTCCCGCGCGTAGCCGAGATAGCCGGCGTGCCCGTACTGCACCATGGCCGCCCACGTCGCCGCGATGAGCCCACCCGAGCGCGAGCCCTCCATGCCGGGGGAGGTGTACTTCCCTCCGCTCCAGTCCGTCAGGTAGAAGTACTGGGCGTTGCGCAGGGCCTTGGAGCGGAAGCTGAGGACCGAGGAGCCCTTGAACGCGTACCCGTACTTGTGGGTGTCGGCCGACATGGAGGTGACGCCCGGCACCGAGTAGTCGAACGCCGGGATGTCGTACCCGAGCTCGCGGCCGAAGGGCAGGATGAACCCGCCCAGGCAACTGTCCACGTGCAGCCCGACGCCGCGCTCGAGCGCGAGGTCGGAGAGGTCGCTGATGGGGTCGACGGTGCCGTAGCCGTAGTTGCACGCCGACCCGATGAGGGCCACGGTCTGGTCGTCAATATGGTCCCGCACCCAGTCCACGTCCACCTGCGTCGACACCGGGTCGATCGGCGCCCGCCGCAGCTCCACACCGAAGAGGTGGCAGGCCTTGTCGAACGCGGGATGGGCCGTCTCGGGCTTGATCACGTTCGGTCGCGTCACGTTGCGGGTCTGGGCGGCGTGCTCCCGGTAGGCGAGGATCGCGTGGAGGATGCTGCCCGTGCCGCCCGTGGTCACGAGGCCGCAGGGATCGTCACCGGCGGCGACCGCCGCCTCGCCCGAGTGGAGGTCGAGCGTCATGGCGATGATCTCCGCCTCGAACTTCGTCGCACTGGGGCACATGTCCCGCTGCAGCACGTTCACGTGGGCAAACAGGCCGAAGGCCTCGTTCATGAAGTGGTAGTGGTCGTGGTCGCCGCAGTACATCGTCCCTGAGCACTTGCCGGTCTCCCAGAAGGCGTCCTCCTCGGTGGCCATGGTGCGCAGCTCGGCCAGCACCTCGTCCCGGCTCATGCCCTTCTCCGGGAGCACGCGGTTGATGGCGAAGCGGTCGGCGTAGGGATAGTCGCTCATGGGGTGTTGCCTCCTTGGCGGCGGGAAGGATCCTCGACCGTCGCTCCGAGACTATTCAATTGGGTCAATCTGGCGAACACGCCATGATGTCGGCATGCACCGACCCCAGGCCTTCTTGTCGCTGCACGGCTATCAACGTGCCTGGGTGAGTGCCGACCTGGTGGCGGGACTCATGCTGCTGGTCATCGCCGTCCCCGAGCAGCTGGCCACGTCCCGGTTGGCCGGCATGCCACCCATCACCGGCTTCTATGCCTTCGTGGCCGGGACGGCGCTCTTCGCGCTGCTGGGGTCCAACCCGCAGATGTCGGTCGGGGCGGACTCGACCATCGCCCCGTTGTTCGCCACAGGGGTGTCCGCTCTGGCCCTCACTGGCTCCCCCCACTACGTCGAGCTGGTGGGAATCCTGGCCGTGATGGTGGGGCTGATGGTGATGCTGGTGAGCGTCTTGCGGCTCGGCTGGATCGCCGAGTTCCTGTCGACGCCCATCGTCCTCGGATTCTTGTCCGGGGTGGCCGTCATCATCGTGATCCACCAGCTGCCAGACCTCCTCGGGCTGCCCGCGGCCACCGGCTCGAACACGCACCGCATCGCGTACGTCTTCAACCATCTCGGCGAGGTGAACGGATGGACGTTGGCCATCGGCCTCGGCGTGCTGGCCGTCATGTTCGTCAGTGCCCACCTGGACCGTCGGATCCCCGGCGGCTTGATCGGCCTGGTCGGCTCGACGGCGCTCGTGGCGGCGTTGGGGCTGCAGGCGCACGGCGTCGCCGTCCTCGGCAGCATCCAGAGCGGCGCCCCGCACCTCGGGCTGTCCGGGTTGTCCTGGTCGACGCTCGAGAACCTGGCGCCGCTGGCGGCAGTGGTCGCGCTGGTCGTCGTGACCCAGACCGCGGCGACCACGCGTGCGTTCGCCGAGCAGGGTGGCTACGACGCCGACGCCGGGCGGGACTTCTTCGGCGTCGGCGCGGGCAGCGTCGTCGCGGGCCTCGTGGGGGCGTTCCCCGTCGACGCCAGCCCGCCCCGCACCGGTGCCGTTGCCGCCGCCGGTGGTCGCACCCAAGCCGGACCGCTCGGGGCGGCCCTCCTCGTCGTCCTCCTCATCCCCATCGCCAATGTCCTCGAGGACGTACCGCTCACGACGTTGTCGGCCATCCTCATCTACGTCGCCATCCGGATCTTCAAGCCCCGCGAGCTGCGCGCCATCGCTCGTTTCGACCTCTTCGAGTTCGGACTGGCCTCCGTGACCCTCCTCACCGTGGCTCTCATCGGGGTGGAGCAGGGCATCGGAGTGGCCGTCGGTCTCGCCATCCTGGACCGGATCAGATTGAGCGCGCGCCCCCAGCTCCACGTGCTTGGACGGCTGCCGGGGACCACGAGCTGGGCGCCGCTCTCGGCCGAGCACGATGCGGCCGAGCTGCCCGGTGTCCTCGTCCTCTTGTTCGCCACGCCGCTCTGGTACGCCAATGCGGTGCACTTCCGTGACGAGGTGGCCGGCGCACTCGCCCGCGCTCCGGGCACCCGCCTCCTCGTCCTCGATGCGCTGGGGATGTCCGACGTGGACTTCACCGGGTCACGGGAACTCGGACGCGTCCTGGACGAGTGCGACCGCGCCCATGTCGCCTTCGCCATGGCGCGAGCAGGCGACCACTTGGAGGACATGCTGCAGCGCAGCGGCCTGGAGAAGCGCATCGGCAAAAGCCACTTGTATTCCAGCGTGAACGAGGCGGTCACCGACCTGACGGACGAGCCGGACCCGCCCTCTTGAGCCGAAGGAGCGAACGCCTCAGCCCGACGCTCCCGACCGACGACCGGCCGTGACCCTGGTCCAAAGGGGCGAAGGGCGCGACGTCATGACCCGGCCCGTCGGGCCGCAAAAGGTCAGCTCCTCGTTGGCGTTGCCGGTCATGGTCCAGCCCTTTCGGTGCACGACACCATGGTGATGTCGGCACGTGAGAGCCAGATTGTCCAGGTCGCTCAGACCCCCGAGTTTCCACGGCACGATGTGATGCACGTCGGCGAAGGTGACGTTGGCACAGCCCGGGAAGCGACAATGTCGGTCTCGGCGCCTGACCTCTCGGCGTTGGGCACCGGTCGGGAAGCGCCGGGCCCGGCCCTCGTACATGGTGTGCCCGACGTCGTCGTCGACCGCTATGGCCAAGGTGCCCTCACAGGCGAGCTTTCGCACCGTCTCGGTGTCGATCAGCCCATCGTGCTCGAGCTCACCCGCCAGCTCGCTGGCCTCCCCTGACTCTTGGACCAGGGCGCCGAGCGCCACGTGGGCCACGACGAAGAACGGGCTGGCCGTCTTCGCCCCGTTCGAGGTGCCGGAGGCACTCTTGCGGATGACTTCCTTGAAGGCGTCACAGAGGCGCTGGTCCCAGCGTGTCTGGCCCACCGAGGGGTTCGCTGCCGAGGAGACTCGTCTTCAGAAGGGATCTCGCGGGCCACGGCCTCGAGACAGGCCTTGGCCTCGGCGTAGGACTCGGCGGGCAGCTGGGCCGTCACGGTGCGGAAGGTGTCGTTGAAGCGCAGGTAGCGCCGGTCGTGCTCGGAACGGGCCCGGGCACAGCGTCCGGCGGCCTGGCGCTCGGCCGCCTCGCGCTCGGCGGTCGTGCGGGCGATGTCGGCCAGCTCACGCACCGTGCAGGCATTGGCCTGCTCGCACAGCGGCGCGTCGGACTCGGGCGTCGCCACATCGGCCAGCGCGCGCACCTTGTCGAAGGAGAGCGCCCCCTCGCAGAGCGCACCCACCAGGTGGGGGAGGTTCCAGGCCACCTCGCCGACATGGGCGAGCGCCCGGGCCGTCGGTGCCGAGACCCCGAAGCGCTCGGTGGTCCAGGCCTCCACAGAGGTCGCCCCCTCGTCGCGAAAGCCCTGACGCCGGTCGAACTCGCCCAGGCGGACCAAGATCCTCCCCTGGGCGGCCGTCATCTGGCGGAAGTCCTCGTCGAGACCGGCGGCCAGCTCCTCGTTGGACTCCGCCGCCACGGCACCGATCAGATCGGCACCACCGAGGCCACCGAGGCCACGAGGACCGGCGACGTTGCTGAGGTCAATCGCATTCTCGGCCATCGACAACAAGAACGGTCGGGCCCGTCAGCCGACAAAGTCCGTGATCCCCAAAAAACCCCTATCCCACCTCGAATTCGGCCCGCACCGGCCGGTGGTCGGAACCGGAATGCGGGAAGACCACGCCGGTCACGGGTCGCAACCCCGACCCGCGCACCAAGATGTGATCGATCTGGCTGTGCGGGCGCCAGCTCGGCCACGTCGCGCCGATGACAGCCCGATGCCAGCCCGGCATGAACCGGTTCACCAGGGGACCCCAGGTGTTCATGTCACCGGCCAGCAGCGCGTCGGGTCGGGCCTCGGTCCGCAGCTGCCGGCGCAGCTCCGCCCAGTTGTGGAACGAGCCCATGTGCAGATGCGACATGTGGGTGCCCGCCACCGAGATCGGTCGACCCGACACCGTCACGTCCACGACCAGGGCTGCCCGCCGCACGCGGTCGGCCCGCAACGTCCGCATCGGCAGCACCCGCGTCGCCTCGATCTCCAACGCCGGCCGCACCAGGATCGCGATGCCCCAGGTTCCCTGCTCGGCCTCCTGCCAGCGCGGCATCTCCTTCACCCTCTCCGACACCGGCCGCACGCCGTCCATGTACAACGCCTTGTTCTCGTCCTTCCAGATGGGTCGGGTCAACCAGCTGTCGGTCGTCACCGGCTGCGGGCGGATCCGTCTGCCCTCGCCGAGCGTGTGGGCAACGATCTGGTAGCCGAGGTCCCGGCTCACCTCCGCCGACTGCCCGCCGCCCTCGTCCCCGGCGACGGTCCAGGCCTCCTCGAGCACGATGACATCGGCGTCCAGCGCGGCGATCGCAGCGACGTAGTCGTAGGGCCGGCCCCACCCGTCCATCCCGCAGTGCATGTTGTAGTTGGCGATGCTGAGCACGGTCCGGACAGACGATAGGCGAGCCACGAAGCCGTTGGTACGATCGTCGCAGTGGCTCCGGGGCACGAACACCTGACCCGGCGGCTCCAGCCCTTCACCACCACGATCTTCGCCACCATGTCCGAGCTGGCGGTGGCGACCGGCTCGGTCAATCTCGGCCAGGGCTTTCCCGACACCGACGGGCCCGAGGAGCTGCGCGAGGTGGCGGTCGACGCCATCCGCCAGGGGCGCAACCAGTACCCGCCGGGCAACGGCGTCCCCGAACTGCGCGAGGCGATCGCGGCGCACCAGCGGGCCTGGTACGGCCTCGACCTCCATCCGGACACCGACGTGCTCGTCACCGTCGGGGCCACGGAGGCCGTCGCCGCCACACTCCTCGCCCTCTGCGAGCCCGGCGACGAGGTGGTCATGTTCGAGCCGACGTACGACTCCTACGCCGCCGGCGCCGCCATGGCCGGCGCCGTCCCCCGCCTCGTCCGCCTGCACCCGCCCGACTGGCACTTCGACCCCGGCGAGCTGGCCGCCGCGGTCGGGCCCCGCACCAAACTCATCCTGCTCAACTCGCCGCACAACCCGACGGGCAAGGTGTTCTCGCTCGATGAGTTGGGGCAGGTCGCCGCCCTGTGCCGTGCCCACGACCTCCTGGCGGTGACCGACGAGGTCTACGAGCACCTGGTCTTCGACGGATCGCACATCCCGCTCGCCACGCTGCCCGGCATGGAGGAGCGCACGCTCACCATCTCCTCGGGCGGCAAGACGTTCTCCTTCACCGGCTGGAAGGTGGGATGGGTCGGCGGCCCCGCGCCGCTGGTGTCCGCCGTGCGCGCCGCGAAGCAGTTCTTGACCTACACCAGCCCGGCCCCGTTCCAGCTCGCCATCGCCCGCGGCCTCCAGTTCGCCCACCATCGCATGGGGCTCCTCGCCGCCGAGCTCGGCGCGCGGCGGGACCAGCTCTGCGACGGTCTCGGCGCGCTCGGCTATGACGTCTTCCGGCCCGCCGCCACGTACTTCGCCACGACCGACATCGCGCCGGTCGCCCCGGGCCTGAGCGCCGAGGAGTTCTGTCTGGCCCTGCCGGAGCGCTGCGGGGTGGTGGCCATCCCGAGCTCGGTCTTCTACGACCCCGCCGATGGCGACGCCGGGCGGACGCTGGTGCGCTGGGCCTTCTGCAAGCGGGCCGACGTCTTGGAGGACGCCCTGACCCGCTTAGCATCATGGGCATCATGACGATCCCGATCACCTGGGTCGACGCCTTCAGCGCCGTGGCCTTCGGGGGCAATCCCGCGGCCGTCTGCCTCCTGCGCGAGCCGCTCGACGACGGGCGCATGCAGTCCATCGCCTTCGAGCTCGGCATCGCCGAGACGGCCTACCTCACCCCGGGCGACGATCCGACCACGTTCGGTCTGCGCTGGTTCTCGCCCGCCGTCGAGATCGACCTGTGCGGCCACGCCACCCTGGCTTCCGCGCACGCGTTGCGCGAGAGCGGCGTCGTGGACGGCACCGGGTCGCTGACCTTTCACACACGCAGCGGCCCCCTCCGCGCCGCCTTCGTGGGGGACACCATCGAGCTCGACTTCCCGGCCGACCCCGTCCTCCCCGGCCCGGTGCCCGACCCCCTGCAGGACCAGTGGCCCGGCGCCGTGGTGGCCAGCGGGCAGACCGGCTTCTTCACCTTCGTGGCGCTCTCCTCGGCCGAGGCGGTCCGCCGGTACGAGCCCGACCTCGCGGCCATCGCGGCCACCGGGGCCAAGGCCCTCCTCCTGACCGCCGCCGCCGACGCAGGTTCGGGCGCCGACTATGTGCTGCGCGTGTTCGGTCCCAACGTGGGGATCGACGAAGACCCCGCCACGGGGTCGGCCCAGTGCTCCGCCGGGCCCTATTGGGCGGCTGAGCTGGGCCGCGACAGCCTGGTGGCGCAGCAGCTCTCCCGGCGCGGGGCGACGCTGTACGTGCGTCCCGAGGGCGACCGGGTCCGCATCGGGGGGCATGCCACCACCGTGTGGCGCGGCGAGCTGTGCTAGGGATGCGGCTCATGGGGAGTCCGGCTACGGCGGAGGACCTGCGCATCCTGGTGGAGAGCCACGAGCCGCAGTCACCACGTGAGGTCGCGGCCCGGGAACGCTTCCTCGCCGAGCTCAGCCGGCTCAGCGCGCCCTACGACGAGCACTCGGGCCCGACCCATGTGACGGCGTCGGCCATTGTGGTCGGTCGGCGCGGCACGGTGCTGCACCGCCACAAGCGTCTCGGCATCTGGATGCAGCCCGGCGGCCACATCGATGCCGGCGAGAGTCCGGAGGAGGCGGCCGTGCGCGAGGCCACCGAGGAGCTCGGTCTCGCCGTCGAGCATCCGCCGGCCGGTCCGCTCCTGATCCATCTCGATGTCCACGTGGCAGCCCACGGACACACCCATCTCGACCTGCGTTACCTGCTGCTGGGCGCCGACACCGATCCGCATCCGCCGCCCGACGAGAGCCCCGACGCCCGCTGGTGCACGTGGGACGAGGCCATGCAGATGGCCGATCCCGCGCTGATCGACGCGCTTCCCCTCGCCCGGTCGGCCTACGAGGCCCTGGCGTGAGCGAGAACCTGCAGCACCTGCTCGCCGTGCAGGACCTCGATACCTCCATCACGCAGCTCCAGCACCGGCGCGACGCGCTCGTCGAGTCGTCGGGTCTCGCCGACGTGGAGCGGCGGCTCGCCGCCCTCCGGGTCGAGCTGGACGACGCGACGGCACGGCGCGGCGTACTCACCACCACCCAGAAGGAGCTCGAGGAACAGATCGCCGGCGTCAGCGCGCGCCGCGAGGTCGTCGAGAAGCACATGTACGCCGCCACCAGCTCCTCGGGCCGCGACCTGCAGGCCATGAACGAGGAGGTGCGGCACCTGACCGAACGCCGGTCCGAGCTGGAGGAGCTGGAGCTGGTGGCCATGCTCGAGCAGGACCCGATCGACGCCGAGCTGGCGGCCCTGCGCGAGCGCGCCGATCCGCTGGAGGCGCAGGCGGCAGACCTTCGTCGCACGGTGGCCGAGGGCCAGGTGGAGATCGATGCGGCGCTGGCCGAGGCCATCCGCTCCCGGGCGGCCGAGGCGGCCCTCCTGCCCACGACGCTCGCGGACCGCTACGAGGCGCTGCGGTCGCGACTCAAGGGGACCGGCGCGGCGCGCCTGGTGGGGAGCCACTGCGACGGCTGCCATCTCGAGCTGTCCTCGGTGGAGGTCGAGAAGATCCGCGCCCTGCCCCCGGACGAGGTGGCCACCTGCGAGCAGTGCGGCCGTATCCTCGTCCCCACCTGACCATGCTCATCCTCGTCCGCCACGGCGAGTCAGTGGCCAACGCGCAGGGTCTGCTGCTCGGCCGCACCGACGCCGACCTGACCGACACCGGGCGGGTCCAGGCCGAGAACGCGCGGGCCCTGCTCTACGACCCGGTGGCCGAGGTGCGTTCGAGCCCGCTCAGCCGGGCCCGGGACACGGCCGAACTGCTGGCGCTCGGCCCGCCCACAGAGGTGGACGAGCGCTGGGTGGAGGTCGACTACGGCGAGTTCGAGGGCGAACCGTTGGGAGGCATCCCGGCGGAGGTCTGGCGGCGATGGCGGAGCGACCGCGACTTCCGGCCCGAGGGCGGAGAGACCCTGGCCGAGGTCGACCGGCGCGTCACGGCGGCCTGCGAGGAGCTCTTCGCGACCGACGGCGCCGGGGCCCGGCGCGCCGACGGCGATGTCGTGGTCGTCAGCCACGTGAGCCCGATCAAGGCGGCGGTGGCGTGGGCGTTGGGCACGGTCGACCTGTACTGGCGCCTGCACCTGCGCACGGCCTCGGTGACCCGCATCGGGTGGAACCGCGACGCACCGATCCTGCACAGCTACAACGAGGTGGCCGTGGTGGTCCGCCATGCCTGATCAGGGACGACCTGGCCGCGCTGCGCCCGCCCCCGGGCTCGGGGGAGGAGCCCGTGCACCGGCGCACCATCGGCATGGAGGTGTACCTGCGTGGCGACTATCTCGCCGTGGTGGGCACCCTGCACGACGAGCGGCCCTGGGCCGGTGGGGGCTCTTCGCCGCGCCATCTGCACGTCATGGAGCTCGGCATCGTGGTCCGCCGCGCCGACTTGACGATCGTCGATGCCGTCGCCGACATGCAGACGTTCCCGCACGCCGAGTGCACGCAGATTGAGCCGAACTTCCGTGACCTCATCGGCCTCTCCGTCGCGCGCGGCTACTCCAGCGCCGTCCAGGAGCGCTTCGGACGTGAGCGCGGCTGCAGCCACCTGGAGTTCCTGGCCCGGGCGATCGGGCCCGTCGTGATTCAGGGGCTCACCTCGTCGGGCGCCTGGGACGCCGAGAAGGGCGCGGGCGGGGACGGGCAGTCGATGGGCGATCGCACCTTCTCCTTCCTCACCAACACCTGCCACATCTGGAAGGAGGACGGACCGGGTGCGCAGAAGATTGAGCTCGGCTGGCGGCCGAACCGATTCGGGTATCCGGCGCCGGCCGTTGCCGAGGTGCGCCGCCGTCTCGCCGAGGAGGCCGACGACTGACGCGGTCGCTCAATCGTCGGCCGGGCCGACGAGATTCTGGCCCATGGCGATCGACACCGCATGCGCCTGCGTGCGCGCGCCCAGCTTGTCGAAAAGTCGGTTCTTGTGACTCTCCACGGTCTTCATCGCGACGCCCAGTCGCCGGGCGATGGCTTTCGTCGTCAAGCCTTCGGCGAGCGCCGCGAGGACTTCTCGCTCCCTCGGCGTGAGCGACGTCTGCTGTGGACCGGTGTTCCTGGACAACTGGCGCCATTCCTCGAGCACGAAGCTCGCCACGGAGGCATGGAGCACGACCCCGCCGCCGGCGACGCTGAGCGCCGCGTCAGCGATGTCCTGCGGTCGGGAGTCATACATGAGGTAGCTCGAAGCGCCCTGCTCGAGGACAGGAATTACCTGCTCAGGGGATGGATTGTCGCTGAAAACCACCACCTTGGCCCCTTCACGGACGATCTGGCTGACCGTGTCGGCGATGGGGGAGTCGGTCAGTGGATCCGAGAGCACAACGATGACGTCACGGTGCTGCGACGCCGCCACAACGCACTCCGCCACGGTGGACACTTCCGCGACGACTTGCATGTCACGCTCGCGGCACGCTCGGCCGAGAAACTCGCGCACCAGTTGGTTGCGATCGAAGATGACGATCCGGACGGGGGGCATCACGCGCTGCGCTGGCTCCGCGCCGTCGGGCCGCCACGCGTGTACGTCCTATCGAGTATGCCCCGCTGCAACGCAATGGACACAGCATGTGTCTGGTTGTGCACCTCGAGTTTGGAATAGATCCGTTGCTTGTGATTCTCGATCGTCTTGGGAGCGACGCCGAGGCAATCGGCAATCTCGACCGCCGTGAACCCAGCGCTCACATGGGCCAGGACGTCCACCTCGCGCCGGGTGAGTGTTGCATCCTGGGTCTGCGTGGGAACCGGAGTGGGTTGGGTGGGTCGCTCGCGCGACGGGCTGCCGCCCTCTGTCCCGTCGTCGGTCTGCAGCTGGTTCAGCAAGGTCGCCACCCCATCGCGGATGGAGGCGACGTCGTGCAGACCGGCGGCGCGGAGCTCCCCGATTTCATGATCGGTCTGGCGATCGGTCGAGATCCCGATCAGGCGACACGCTGGGAGCATGCGGCGGAGGTCCGTGATGGCCTCCTCGGTGGAGGACCCGATCTCGAGCACCGCCACGTCAGGTTTGACGTCACCGCATCTATCGATGAACTCCGCCGTGGTGCCGGCCGTGATGGCGTCCGTCACCCCGGCAGTGTGCGTGAAGACCTCCTCGAGGCCAGCGCGGAGAAGTTGGGTCGACGCGTACACCGCGATCCTCATTTTCTCCCCCCCTCCGGTTTGCGGAGGAGAAACACGACATGCCAATCCGCGTTCCTCCGACACTCCCGACAGCGGCACATCCTCTAGGGGGAAATTATACCCAGGTATCTTTGCGAGGAAATGAACTTTTCCGATGTTCGTGCCCAGGCGTCACCCAGAGAAACGATTCACAAGCAGCGGCAGGCACGGCGTCTCAGGCACACGGAACAGTGCGGTACGGCACTATTGACCGTGCGGTGCAGCACGATTGTGAGGAGGGTTCGGGAAGCACCAGTAAGGACTATCCCTCATTTCACTCATGTTTGATGCGGTGATTCGATAGGGCCGTGGTCCCCTGGCAGACACGGAAGCGCAAGGATGCGCAGCTTTCGCACGCCCTGCACGCACACGTCGAGACGATGTGGTCGATCGCGAGCACGCTCACCGGGGAGGACGCACCCGCCGAAGGCGACGAGTCGACAGCGGTCGAGGTCGTCAGGGAGGTAACCCGCAGAGTGCTTCCCCAGGGGCGGCGCAACCTCCACCGGGGGTTGAAGCTCGAGATCGTGGTCGCCACGACCGAGGCGGCGGCCACCCGCGTCTTCAGCCCGGGCACCCGCCGTATCAGGGGCGGGGCACACGCAGCACCCCTCAATCCCCAGGCAGCGGCCCTGCGCCGCGCCTTCAGCCGGCGTCTGTCATGGGACGTGCAGGCGCTTCTCTGGGCGACCGAGGTGGAGGATATTGCGGAGCCGGACGTGGAGCGCCTCCTGGGCCAGATCGATCCGCAGGCGGGCCGGCTGACCGTGCGCCTGGCCTACGTCGATCTTCGGAGGGACCTCAATGACCGCTGTCGGGCAACGCTGAGGAGCATCTGCTGCTCCTCCGATCCCGAGACGGCTCTCGCTGGGGACGACCATCTGCACTCGTGCGCCCTCTGCCAAGCCGAGGCACGGTGGCTCACGGATCTCGGATCCGCCTTGAGAAGCCTGCCATCGCCTCTGCCGGATTCCGTCTGGGAGGGAGCGCGTCGTGTCGCCGCGGGCGAGGATGGAGCGCGGGCGTTCGCTTCCACCGGCCACGACGAAGCGAACACCAAGACGGCGCCGCTACTGGCCTCCTCTGAGCGAGCCGGTGACAGGGTCTCGGAGGCCACATTGGGACGAAGGCGACGACGAACTGCTCAAGACGAGACCGCCCAGGACAGGGTGCCGAAGAGCGCCAGTGCCGAAGAGGACGAGCGTGCCACGACGACGCCGCCCAGGACGAGGTGCCAGCTGCCGAAGACGAGCGTGCCGTCGACGACACCGCAGGACGACGCCGCCCAGGGAAGGCCGGGGTCGCCGACAGCGGCCACGAATGGCCATGAAACGGGCTGGCGTGCCAAATCCTCGAGGCTCAGAAGACAGGGACCGTGTCCTTCACCGCTGACGTCTCCCGCAGCAGCACGTCGGCCGCCGGGTACGTCTCGCCGAGGTCAAAGATATTCGACGCGGTCTCCTTCGATCCGGTGCCGCGTGTCGAGAACGTAACTGGCGTGTGTCTTGATGAGCATCGAGGTCGAACGCGTCGTGATCCGTCAACAACACCACCGCGTCGGCCGAGGCGATCTCTTTGTGGGTGGCGTCGACCAGGACAACGCCATTCATGACGTCGGAGTCGAGAACGTGGGGATCAACCGCCCGCACTTCAGCGCCATAGGACAGCAACTGCTTGGCGACGCTCGCCGAGGGCGCTTCCCGGGCATCGCCGGTGTTGCGCTTGTAGGCCATCCCGAGCAACAGGACTCGGGCACCCCGCAGGGCCTTGCCGTCCCGATTGAGTGCGTCGATGAGACGTCGCACGACATAGTCGGGCATGTGCTCGTTGATGTCATTGGCCAGCTCGACGAAGCGGAACGACTTCCCGATCCGTCGACTGACTCGCCACGACAAGTAGCTCGGGATCGATGGGCAGGCAGTGGCCCGCCGACGCCGGGCCCGGGATGGAAGGGCATGAAGCCGAAGGGCTTGGAGGCCGCGGCGCCAATGGCCTCCCACACGTCGATGCCCAGTTCGGCGGCGAAAACGGCCAGTTCGTTGACCAGGGCAATATTGACGTGCCGGAAGGTGTTTTCGAGCAGCTTGGTGAGCTCGGCCTCGTGGGTTCCCGACACCGGGACAGTGCGGTCGACCAGGGTCCGGTAGAAGCGGTCGACCCGCTCCAGGGAGGCTCTCGTTTATTCCGGAGACGACCTTGGGTGTGTTCGTCAGAGTCCAGACCCGGTTACCGGGGTCGATGCGCTCCGGGCTGTAGCCCACGAAGAAATCTTCGCCTGCGATCAGGCCCGACCCCTCTTCGAGCATTGGCACCACGAATTCCTCCGTCGTGCCGGGGTACGTCGTCGACTCCAACACCACGAGGGCGCCCGGGCGGACGTACCTGGCCAGTGTGCGAGAGGCGCGCCTCGATGAAGGAAAGGTCTGGGCGTCCTTCGGTAAGGGGCGTCGGCACGGTGACGACGGCTACATCGAACCCGGCGCAGGAACGGCTCTCGCTGGATGCGTGGATACCGGCCCGTATCCACGGCGGACTGGAGATCCTCGCTCGTTGATGTCCTCGATGAAGGACTCGCCGGCGTTGAGCAACTTCGTCCGCTGCTCGTCGGTGTCATAGCCGACGACCTCATAGCCGACACTCACGCTTCGCATCGCCAAGCGGGAGGCCAACGTATCCCTGGCCGACGATGACGACCCTGGTGCGATCGAGTCGCCGTGGTCTTCCTGGCACGGCTGCATCGTCGCGCACCGAGACGCGTCGGGCGGCACCCCCATGGGGGGGTTTCCCTGCCATGGTCCGAGAACGCCCGGCCAGGCCGGTTCTCACTGTGGCCGGTTTCGACGGTAGCTGACGCCGAACATCGAACGTTCTCACAGCAGCCCGACGAGAGTGGAGGCAACATGACGGTGTCAGTGGTGATCCAGGAACGTCCTCGGCTCTTGCGAGAGGGCCTGGCATTGATTCTCGACGCAGAGCCGGAGATCGAACTTGTCGGCAGCGTCGTGGGCGGAGAGGCGCTGTTCGCGACTCTGCGAGAAGACGAAGCCTTCCGTGGTCCTCCTCGAAGTGGACGTCAGCGAATGGGACCCATGCCGACTCGCCTACCGACTGCAACGAGTGTGGCCTTCGCTGCACTTCGTCGGCTTGTACCGGTCGTGAGGGGAAGCGCGACGGCGAGAGCCCGCCGATGCGGTTTGCGACGCCTCGTGTCTCTTCGGGCCAATGCCCGCGAGCTCCTCGGTGAGCTGACGGCCCCGGTGCCGCTCAGGCACCCGCCATCATCCGGCCGCTTGGCCGCCAGCCAGCACCAACCGGCGCGCCAGCTGACCGCCCGCGAGATCCAGGTCCTGCAGGTTCATCGGTGCCGGATGCACTTCGAGGCAGATCGGGGACCCATATGAGCGTCAGCCACAAGACCGTCGAGAACCACAAGCAGCGGATTTTCGGCAAGCTCGGGGTACAGAATCAGGCACATGCCGTGTCGGTCGCCTTCCGCAAGGGCTACCTTCGGCCCGAGGACGTGCCCACCCTCGCGGACGCGCAATGACCAGGACGAATGGCGCCACAGTGACTCCGACCCGGGTGAACGGGGGCCGGCCGTCTGCCGGTGAGCTGCTCGGAGAAGACGATGGCGGCCGGCCGGTCAGGGGATGCGTTTCGGTGGTGGTCGCCCATGAGGATTCCCTTGCCGCGCGACATCATCGCCCGGGCCTGTGCCCAGCGTCACAACCTGAAGGTCGTCGGGTGCATCGCCACCGGCAGACGAGATCATGACGAGTTGCCTGCCGTCCCCACCGCAGGTGATTGTCGTGAGCGACTCGATCTCCGAGCGAATTCGACGAGATCATGGATGCCCTGCTCGCCGTTGGGACCAGGATCATCGTCATCTGTACCAACCCATCGTTGGACCGGGTGATCCACCTTCTCGAATCTGGGAGTCCACGGCGTGATGCTCGATGACAGCTCGCCCCTGGAGATGGCAACCGGAGTCCAGGCGGTGGCCCGCGGGGGAGTGGCCCTGAACCCCACGGTCGCCGTCACGATGGTCCAGCACTGGCGCAGGCTCAAGCAGGATCTCGCCCGCAGCGACGCCCGCATCGCCCGCTCCCTGACGCCCCGCGAGTCCGAGGTGCTGGAGGCGATGGTCGAGGGATTGTCCACCAAAGCCATTGCCCGCCGCCTCGGCGTCGCCTACAAGACCGTCGAGAACCACAAGATCAGGGTCTTCGAGAAGCTGCAGGTCCGAACACACGCCCAGGCCGTGAGCGTGGCCATCGGACGGCAGCTGGTGGTGGCAGTCTCGGAGGACTTCGCTGCGGAAGGCGGCGCCGGGTGAGGCGCCGCGTTGCAGTCGTGACGGGTGGAGCAGGCTTCATCGGGTCGCACGTGGCCCAGGGCCTCTTGGATGAGGGGTACGACGTCCGAGTGCTCGACGATCTGTCCTCCGGCAACATCGACAACGTGCCCACGTCTGCGGACCTGGTCGTCGGGGATGCCGCCGACGCAACCGTTACCAATGCGGTGATCCAGGGTGCTGACGTGGTTCTCCATCAGGCCGCCCATCGCGCCGTGCTCAAGTCGGTGGAGGATCCACTTGCGACCGACACGGCGAACGTTCACGGCACCGTGGCGGTCCTCGATGCCTCGAGGCGAGCCGGAGTGCAACGAGTGGTGTACGCGTCCTCGAGCAGCGTATATGGAGGATCCGACGTCCTCCCCACCCCCGAGAGGACTCCCAGCGTCCCGCGGTCCCCTTATGCCGTGTCGAAGCTCGCCGGGGAGCAGTACTGCCGGGTTTTCGCGGAGCTCTACGGTTTGGAAACGGTCGCGCTGCGCTACTTCAACGTCTTCGGGCCGCGCCAAAGACCCGATTCTGCCTACGCGGCGGTGATCCCGCTCTTCATTGATGCTCTCGCCAGAGGCGAGGCCCCCACCATTCACGGCGATGGCCGGCAGACCCGGGATTTCACCTATGTGTCGGATGTGGTCCGAGCCAACCTGGCGGCGGTCGCCGCGCCGGGCGAGCGCTGTAGCGGACATGCGTACAACATTTCGGGGGGTAAGCGTTCGTCGTTGATCGAACTGCTCGAGAGGTTGGAGAAGCTCGTTGGTCGCCGCGTGGAACCTCGTTTCGCCTCGCCTCGATCGGGCGATGTCCGTCACAGCGAGGCAGACATCACGGCGGCTGGAAGTGATCTTGGCTACGTACCCCTGGTTGGGTTTCATGCCGGCCTTCGCGAGACGGTTGCATGGCAGATGGCATGCGCGAGAGCCGACGAGACGTAGCACGTTGACCTGACCCTTGGGGGTCTTCGACCCTGAAATTGGTCGTCCGACCCCATGGTAGGAACGCGGAATGGGCGCCTCGTCGCGCGATCTCTCCCGAAACGAGATGTGATGTGAGGTCGATTGCGTTCTACCTTCCGCAGTTCCACCCAATACCCGAAAACGACGGGTGGTGGGGGAGAGGATTCACCGAGTGGACGACTGCCTCGAAGGGGCGATCAATGGTGAGCGGGCACTTTCAACCCCACGTTCCCGCCGATCTCGGGTTCTACGACCTGCGCGTGCCAGAGACCCGAATGGCCCAGGCGACGCTGGCAGCTCGGTACGGAATCGACGGGTTTTGCTACTACCACTACTGGTTCGAAGGGCGTCGGCTGCTCGAGCGGCCGTTCAACGAGGTGTTGCGGTCGAACCAGCCGGACTTTCCTTTTTGCTTGTGCTGGGCCAACGAGACGTGGACGAGACGGTGGGACGGAGGCCACGATGACGTCCTTCTGCAACAGGGCTACTCGCCCGCGGACGATCTCAGGCACATTCACTGGCTCATGGAGGCATTCACCGATCCCCGGTATATCCGGGTGCAGGGTCGGCCGCTGTTTCTCGTGTACCGGGTAAGCAGCCTGCCCGACCCTCGGAGAACGACGGACCTCTGGCGACAAGAGTCGGTACGGCTCGGTGCGGGCGACCCGTATCTGTGCATCGTGCAAAATTTTGATGCTGATCGCGTCGACCCCGGCCCCTTGGGTTTCGACGCCGCCGTCACGTTTGCACCCGACTGGAGAAAATTGGGGCCCGCCGTGAAGGGATCGGTGGGTCGGCGTGCCGTACGAAAAGCATTCAATCGAAGGAGCGCGTACCGAACGAACCACTTTCACGACTACCGGTTGCACGTCGAACAGGTCCTCGGATCTCCCCAACCTCGGTATACGACCCACCCCTGCGTGTGTCCGGGGTTCGACAACTCCGCTCGGAGGACGAGGGGCGGTGCAACGGTGCTGCTCGGCTCGACACCCACCCTCTACGAGTGGTGGGTACGAGAGATCTGCGAGCGTCTGAAACAGCCGGAAGCCGAAGAGGATTTGCTCTTTGTCAACGCCTGGAACGAGTGGGGCGAAGGCAATCACCTCGAACCGTGCCAACGCTGGGGACGGGCGTACCTCGAAGCTCATGAGCGTGCCACCAATGATGCCCGGCAGCTGGCCGGACCATTCAGCGCCAGCTCCGCAACGCTGGCCCGATCGTAGGAGGGCACACAGTGGTTGAATTGGTCTTCCTCTCGCCACATCTCCCGCATCGCCGCATTGCCCACGCCGGTGGCCGTTTTTCGTGGGCCTGGCTCTCGGCGCTCAGCACCCGCAGCCGCGTGCACTTGGTGACTCCGGCCAGCGTCGAGAACGCCTCGGCGCCCCGAGATCTGCCCCCGGGCGTTGAGGTGACCATGGTCCCGATAGGTCCCCCGCCCCACCCGTGGGTTGCTCGGCTCCACGACGCACGGACAGGTGGCATAACGCCTGGGATCGCGTGTCTCGAAGCGTTCAGGGCTTCACCCGAGTTTGCAGATGCCGTGGCTTCTGCAGACCTGGTGGAAATCCACTGGCAGCACCTTCTTCCGTTGGCCAACGACGTCCGCAACCTGCGACCCGGGCTGCCGATCACTGCATTCATGCATGACGTCATGACCCAAAAGGCCCGGCGCGAGGCCAAATCAGCCCGCCATGTCAAGACCCGCATCGGATCGTCCGTACGAGCCCACCGAGCCCTGCGAGTCGAACCCCGGCTCTTGGCTGAGATCGATCAGATCTTTACTTTCACGCAAAAGGACTCTGATCTCCTTCGGGGAATGGGCGTGACTCGGCCGGTGGAGGTGATCGATCCGAACGTCCAGGTTCCCGACGAGCCTGCATGCGGGAGCGAGCGTCCCGTGGTCGCTTTCACGGGAGCCATGTCGCGATCGGCGAACGCGGAGTCCATCGCCTGGTTTCTCGCCCGAGTCTGGCCACGGGTGTTGGCCGAGATGGCCGGTGCCACGCTCATCGTCGGAGGCGCCAACCCGCCGCAATGGCTCTGGCAACGACGCAGCTCGTCCGTGGTCGTGACCGGGTATGTGGACGATTTCGACGACATCTACCGGAGTGCCTCGTTGTTCGTCGCGCCGCTCACCCTCGGTGCCGGGATTAAGTTCAAGGTGCTCGACGCGATGGCTTATGGTCTCGCGGTCGTTGCCACACCTATCGCAGCGGAGGGCATCGTCGAAGAGGCCGGCAGTGGGTGCTTCGCGGCGATCACCGCCGACCCAGAGCAGATGGCGGAGAAGATCCTGTTCTGCCTCCGTCACCCGGACTACCGCTCGGCCGTAGGAGCACGTGCACGATCGTGGGTCCACACACGCTTCGATTTCGGCCGGTCAGTGTCCCGCGGCTTTCAGATTTACCAACAGCTCTGTGCAGCCCAGACGGGCCCGGCAGGACCATTCGCGTCGCGTGAGCACTCATGACGGGTAGGCGGAAGAAGACGCTGATCTTCGTCACGCAGGTCCTCGACCCCGCTGACGCCGTTCTTGGATTCGTGCCCACGTACTTGTCGCCGCTCAGTCGCCGCGTGGATCGCCTGGTCGTCATCGCCAACGAGGTCCGGTCAGTGCCTGGCGACCTTCACGCAGAGGTGATCTCGCTCGGCAAGGAGAAGGGTCACGGGCGCTCTCGGCGGTTCCTCCGCTACGAATGGGTGCTCCAGAAGCTTGCTCGGGAGCGAGGCCAGACGTCGCTCTTGGCCCACATGTGCCCCATTTACCTCACCCTGGCGGCCCCGACTATGCGAGCTGCGAATGTCCCCATGCTTTTGTGGTTCGCTCATCCTGCCGACACGCGGAGGCTCCGAGTGGCCGAACGCCTGGCTGACGCCGTGCTGACCACGGCCCCGGGCTCCTTTCCTCGGCCCAGCCCCAAGGTGCGATGCATCGGACAAGGCATCGACATGGCAATGTTTCCTTACAGCCCGCCCAAGGGCGGTGACGAGTTCAACCTGGTCGCGTTGGGTCGCACGTCCTCGGACAAGCGATTTCCAATGATCATCGAAGCTCTGCGGAGGGTGCGCAAGGACGGAGTGCCTGCGACGCTGCAAATTTTCGGACCGGCCACGAACGATGCCGAGCGACGACATCGAATTGATCTCGACGGTTTGATCAGCGACCCATTCCTGAAGGATGCGGTCAGCCTCCACGACGGGGTCGAGCATTCCCGGGTAGCTCAGCTTCTCTCGCGTTCGAGTGCGCTCGTCAACGCCACGACCGACGGAAGCGCCGACAAGACGGTGTTCGAAGCCGCAGCCTGCGGGCGCCCTGTGCTCGCAGCCAGCCGGGCATTCGAAGGCCTGCTTGACGGGTTGCCGCTCGAACTGCGGTTCGAACCCGATGACCTCGACGGACTCACCGAGAGAATCGCCGAGCTCGGACGAGCATCAAACGCTGAAATGACTCTGATCTCCTCGGAGCTGAGGAGCAGGGTGGAGCGAGAGCATTCAAACGACCACTGGGCGGACCGAGTCGTGGCGGCCTCGGACTCGGTCCGCCGAGGGTGACCCGGTGATCGGAGGGAACCGCATGGCGAGCGTTCGAGAGCGCCGCGGTGATTGGCGCGACGAGGCATCACGCAGGACCACGGTGACTGGTCCGAAACCCTTCGCCGTTTTCATCGGGAAGGCTCAACTGCCAGGACCGCGCTCATCTCTTGGCGCACGGCGCGCCGCCCTCGTTGATCCCCATCTCCGGTCCATATGGGTAAAGACCGGACGGATGGGGATCGAACGGGGGACAGGGTCAATCCATCTGTCGCTCCCCGTGCTGAGACCTCGGTTGTTGGGCGGACTGGTCTTCTACATTGCCGGCCCCGTCGTGGCGGTCGCAGCCACCCTTGGCCGCGGGCCCTGCGCCGTCGTCTGCCAGAGTCCGCTCGAGGGCTTCGGGGTGATCCTGCTGAGCCGGATGCTCCCGCGCCGAGTCCGGCCTCGGGTTCAGGTTGAGGTGCACGGCGATTGGCGCACTGCCCCCAGATTGTACGGCGGTCGGGTTCGGCGACTGTTGGGTCCGCTTTCAGATCGTTTGTGCGCATGGGCGGTGCACCACGCTGATCGGTTGCGACTCGTCAGTGACGCCATGAGCCGCCAGGCCCACCAGACGGGATTCGACGGGCCGACCGATCAGTTCATCGAATTTGGCGATTATTCGACGTTCCTCGAACAGCCGCCGCGGCCGCTGCCCAGCGAGCTCAAGGTCATGTTCGTCGGCGTGCTGGAGCGCTACAAGGGCGTCGACGTCCTCCTCTCGGCCTGGCCCGGAGTGACCCGGATGGTCCCTCGGGCGGAGCTTCTGATCGTCGGCGCCGGCACCATGGCTCCCATGCTGCAGCGAACGGTGACGCGACTCGGCGTACAGGACAGCGTGAGCTTCCTCGGTCATGTGGAACCCGATGTACTCCGCTGCCAGCTGGATCGGTCGTGGTGCCTGGTCCTCCCGTCGCGTTCGGAGGGACTGGGCCGAGTGGTCATCGAAGCCATGGCGCGGGCGCGACCGGTGGTGGCCAGTTCCGTGGGAGGCCTGGCCGAGGTGGTCGAGGATGGCAGGACGGGCTATCTGGTCACCCCTGACCACGCTCCATCGCTGACCGCGGCCCTGGTCAAGGTCCTGCATGCTCGTGATCAGACTGAGGCGATGGGGCTCGAGGGTCGTCGGCGGGTCATCGAACGGGACCCCATGACGGAGTACGAAGAGGGCGTTGGGCGGCTGGCGCGTTGGATCGGAGCGGTCTCTGAGTGACCCGACGATTGACAACGTTCTGGCATCTGGTTCTCAGCTTCTCGTTTGCTTCCACCTTGGCCCTCAGCGGGCTGGGAGCGGCAGACACGGAAGCGGGCGCCGGTATCGCCAGGAACGCCCAGCCTGCCAGCACCACCCGCGTTGGCGCCCACTATCTGCTCTGGGTCGGTTGGAAGGACTGCGCCAGCCTCAGTGACGCGCAGCTCAAGCAGTGGAAGGCGAGAGGCGCAGCGGGGTTCGTCTGCCAGACCAATTATCTCAACGGTATGGGCGGGACGCAGGCCTTTACCGGCGACCTCGGATCCGATCTGAACGCATCGAGCTACGCGCTCGAACGGACGCTCGCCGCATCGACGTTCGCATCACGTGCCAGGGCTCTCGGCATGACGGCCTTCCTCGGCTTCTACCTGGTCAATTACGAGAATGTCCGAACGCCTCTGGCCGAGTGGTTCGACGACGCCGCCTGGTCCCAGACAGTGCTCCCCGACGTCCGTGGGCTCGGTGCCGCGGCGAAGGCGCTCGGTTTCGGGGGCGTCGCGTTCGATCAGGAGCTCTACACGCAGAAGGGTCCTGCGAGCACGGCCAGCTGGAACTGGGACTATCCGGGAAACGTCCATAGCGAGCAGGCTGTCCGGAAAGAGGTGAGCCTGCGAGGGCAGCAGCTCATGACGGCACTGCTTCAGGGGTTTCCCGGCGTCTCCATCGTTGCGTACAACACCCTCTTCCCGGGCACCTGGGATGCATTGGTCCAGCAGGTGGGCAAGGGGCTCAAGGATCCATACGGACAAACGGTCCAGACCAATTTCTGGGACGGTCTCACCCGTGTCGACGGTTACAGGCGCGTGTTGTTCCTGGACGCCAGTTTCTACAAGCAAACCGGTATCTCGGGGGCGTCCTGGAATGCGGCTCTTCAGTACCAGCAGAACTCGTTCTTCAGCGTGCTGTCGCAACAGCTGTCGAATTGGAGCTACGCCTGGTCACGAATAGACGAGTCCCCCTTTGCCTGGATTGACGGAGACGTGGCCCACGAGGGCTCCTATGCGGCCCCTCGGTCCACCTCATACGTTGCGAAGCAGCTCGGTGCATTCGAGCAGTGGACAATGGACGGCACGTATGGCATTTATGCCTATAACCCGCTCAGCCAGTTCGACTATGGACCCTACGTCCCGGCGCTGCGCAAGACGGCGAGAGCAAAGGATCCTCGGCCTTCTGCTCCCGGCCTCACCGTTCTCTCCGCTTCCCGCCGCGGCGCTGCATCGGAGACGGACGGGACCGTCGTGATCCACGGCTATGCCACTGACCGCGACGCGGTCCGTGCCGTCTATTGGCGCGATGGGCCACACCAGGGCGCGGCGGTCATGCGCTGGCAGCGACAGCGAGGTGACGACACCGCTGGATGGCAGTGGAGGATGAATTGGGTGATCCGTGCACCGGTCGCAACGGGAGTGCGTCACATCCGAGTCGTGGCAGTGAGCACTTCCGGCTCGACGACCAGCAGAACCGTGCAGGTTCCGGGATGAAGCCGCTACGGCGGTCTGCTTCCGCTGCTCTATCTCTCCATCGGGGTTGCGGCAACTCGCTGACTTGATTCGCCATGGCGCGACTGGACGCTCAGCGAATCAGCGAGTCCGTGACCATGCCATGGGCGAACTCGGTGGATGGCGACCAGATTCCGGCCGATCAGCCCCTCGAGCAGCCGTGGCGATCGTCCGGGCCAGGTCCTGATTGACGCAGCGAGGAGGCGGTACGAGAGCGGCGCTGCCTCGAGACGACCGAGCGAGTGGGCGCCTGTAAGGGTCAGCACCGGAATTCCCGCTCGGCGCGCCCTCGCCGAGAGGAGCTGCTCGTTCAAAATGCTCTGGGTCTTCCCGCAAAGGTCATCCCACGATCCTGCGGTTGCAGACTGGTGTCGGTACCAGTGATGAGCAAGTGAGCTTCCGTCGCCGGTCAGCCATTCGGTGAGGTAGCGCCTGTGCGCGGCATCGAGAGGTCCATCGGTTCTCAGGAGGGGCGCCCCGGCCAGCGCGGGGTTGACTACCGACCCCAGCTCTGCCTTCCCGACCGTGACGAGGCTCCCGAGCCGGACAAGCGATCTGCCGGCGACAACAAGGAAGTTCGAGCAAGCCCAGGAATCGATCGTCAGACCGAAGGCCTGCGACGGCGTGGGGTACCCGTTGATGCGGCCCGAGATCGCGCCGGTTGCGACGACCGCGTCGAGCGTGCCTCCGTCAACGAGGGGAAACAGAGAGTCGCGGTTCGCCGGGTATCGGTCGTTGGCAAGAATCCAGCATGCGGGGATGCCGCGGGCGACCACGTGGTCGACTCCTTGTTGGAGTCCCGAGAACTCGCGTGCCGCGTTGTCGCCGGACACGAGCTCAAAGCCCTCTTCACCGGCCCAGTCCATACCCGAACCCCGATTGTCGACGAGCACGAACTGCGCGCTTGGCGCGACCGATTTGAGATGACTTACCAGCTCGCGAGCCGCTTGGCGCGCCGCCATCGGATCCCATGCCAAGAGAACGACAGCGACCGGATTGTGCGTGACCCGACTTGGGTTGCTGGTGGCGCCCGGGGCGCGCTCCAACCATTCGGCTGTCCACGTCGCCAGTCGTCGCGTGGCCCTCCGCCGCACCCCACCATTAGATCCGGACATTTCCGTCGTCGCACCGGGCAGATTCCCCCTGACCCCCAGGGGAGTCTGCCAGCGCTTCGGCGACAGTTCCGCCAAACCTGCGAGCAAGCCGCCGCGTAAGCTGCACCAGGCGATGGAAACCCGCCAGGAAGCAGATCCGGTGAGGAGTGCTCTGGCCAACGCGCTGTCGGGCGTTACCATCCTGCGGTTCGGTCTCTGCGACCGGAACTACCCCCGTAACCGTCTCCTGGCCAGAGCATTCGGCGCGGCTGGGGCGGACCTTATCGACATCGTCGATTCGCGGACGTTCCTCTTGAGGACTCCAAGCCTTCTGAGACGGGCGTTGCGCCGAAAAGTTGATGTCGTGCTCATCGGCTTTCCCGGACATAGCGATGTCATGGCGGCCAAGGCGGTTGCCATGGCAAGCGGAGCTCGTGTGATCTTCGATCCGCTCGTCGGGCTCCACGAGACGAACATCGAAGACCGCCGTACTGCGGAACCCGGAAGCCTTCAGGCGCGCCGCTACCGAACCGAGGACCGGATCGCTTGCCGCCTGGCCGATCTGATCCTGCTCGATACCGACTGCCACATCTCGTATCTGAGCGCCCTGACCGGAGTCAACCGACAGAAGTTCCGCAGAGTCTGGCTTGGAACCGACGACACGGTCATGCGTCCGATGGAGCAGGTGGGGAACCCACCATGTGGCGTCTTTTTCTACGGCAATGTGACCCCCCTGCATGGGATCGACCACATTCTGGGGGCGGCGGAGATACTCGAGAAGTGGCACAAGCCCGTCAACTTCACAATCGTGGCAGGCGGCCCACAGCTTCGGACCATCCGCGGCCAAGCCGAGCGACGTGGGTTGCGCTCGGTGCGCACGTCGGAGGCCGTGCCCTACGAGGATCTCGCAGTTCTGATCGCCAAGAGCGAACTGTGTCTCGGTGTGTTCGGAACATCACCGAAGGCACAGCGAGTCATCCCGAACAAGGTGTTCGATGCTCTCGCGATGGCCAAGCCGCTCGTCACTGCCGACACGCCAGCGGTCCGGGAGGCGTTGGTCGACGGTGTGCATGCGGTGCTGTGTCGCCCGGGCGACCCCGAGTCCCTGGCTCATAGTATTTCGCAGGTCACCTCCGACCCGAGTCTGCGGCGAATACTTGCTACGGAGGGACACGGTCTCTTCCAGCGCCAGTTCTCGACGTCGGCACTCACGGAGGCTCTTGTCGAAGCAGTAAAAGACGTGCTCAATCGTTGAACCTGACGCGCGCGAGGTCATTGAAAAGCAACTGACATGGGTAGTCGCCCCCAGGGGTGAGTGCCCATTGTTGGTCAGGGGGCAGCCGACGAGCATGTTGCGGTGTCCGCGGGAAGGGACGTCGCAGTGAGGCAAAAGGACCTACGGGATTACTTGCGCATCCTTTGGCGACGTAAGTGGATCGTCGCGCTCGCCGTCGTGATCGCCATGGGCGTCAGCGTGGGCGCATTTCTGCACCAGCAGCGTCAGTACAGGGCGAGCGCAGAGGTCCTCACCGAAGCTCCGACTCCTGGAACCTCGGTCGACCCAACGGTCATCGCCACCGAGATAGGGATCCTCCAGAGCAACGCCGTACGGGCAATCGTCGCCAAGCACATCGGCGATCCCGGAACGATCTCGGCGAACCAGGTACAGCCCGGAGCGATCGTCGAGATCAGTTCGACATCGCCGTCGGCGAATCTGGCAGCAAAACAGACGAATGCGTGGGCCAATGCGTACGTTGCCTATCGCCGATCATTGGCCCAAAGCCAGGCGCTCGGGTCGACTGCCGTGATCCAGCAGCAGATCCAATCCCTTCAACTGCAGATCGCGTCCCTCACCTCTCAAATCAATGCGCCAGGCGCGGACAGCAATGCCGAAGCGACCAACGTGGCGCTGCGGAACGCGTTGCTTGGCCAGCAAGTGTCCCTCCAGAACCAAGTCCAACAAGCCCAGCAACAGGCCGCTGCCAACGCACTGCTCCCAACCGTGGTGACGTCTGCCACGGTACCTACCGCTCCAGTGGGCGCCGGCGTCGCGCGGGCGGCGTTGATCGGGTTCGGGGCGGGACTGCTCCTCGGCGTGCTGCTGGCCTTCCTTTTCGAATACCTCGACGACTCCATCACCACCCGTGAGGACGTCGAATCGGCGCTTCCGGGACAGGCGGTTATCGGGTCGATACCCGAGCTCGCCCGCCGGCGACATGGCGTCGCCGGCGTTCTGGCACTGGGGGACATGACGTCGGCCTCAGTCGAGGCCTACCGCACCGTGCGCACGACGTTGCAGTTCGTGGGGGCGGACGGGGAGGGCAACGTAGTGCAGGTGGCCGCTCCTACCCTGGGTGAGGGTGCCACGACGACAGCCGCGAATCTGGCGGTGTTGATGGCGCGGGCGGGACGTCGGGTGGTCTTGATCGATGCCGACCTCCGGAATCCACAGCTCGCCGAGCTCTTTGGAGTTCCAGACAGAGTCGGGCTGACGTCGTTGCTCATCGGGGACGCAACAACAGTCGAAGCGCTCCAGCCAGTTCCCGAACTCGACTCGCTGGTAGTCATGCCCGCCGGCCCCCGACCGCCAAATCCCTCAGAGCTCTTGAGCTCACCACGGTTTGCGGAAGTCATCGGCAGAGTGCGGGACAGTGGCGTCACGGTGGTGATCGACAGCCCACCCGTTCTGGAGGGGAGCGATGGGATGGTGGTCGCGGCGGTCGCCAACGCCGCCGTCCTGGTGACGTCTGTCCGTACGGGCAACGGAAGGCGGCTACGACGCTCCCTCGGTCTCTTGGACCGGGCTGGTGCCCCGTATGTGGGCGTGGTCCTCAATCGTGCGGGCCGGGAGTGGGCGAGCACCGAGCCCGCTCACAGGGACCAGAAAGAAGCGCGACGCATTGCTGACTCACTCGCGCCGTACGAGTCCGGTTACCCATCGTTGTTGACGGAAGAGACGCATCTGACCCGCGACCGCATGGCGGGGGCAGCCGGTGTCGACGGCAACTCCTAACGAGGCGCTGCGTGTCGACCTCTGGGTGAGTCGCGGCATCCTTCGAGCGGATGATCGGATCCACCATCCTCCCCTCGGGAGCCGCAGATGACCGAACTCGCTCCATTTGTCGGACCGGCGCACGTGACTGACCTCGATGATCTGGGCGGCTCGAACGTCTGGGGCGATGGGCGAATACGGGTGTTGCGTGTCATCGCTCGGCTGAACGTCGGTGGTCCGGCGTTGCAGACATCGGTCCTCAGCGACATGCTGGACCCGGGCCGTTTCGATCAGCGGATCGTGGCCGGCTCGGTCGGTGAGGCGGAGGGTGACTACGTCTCCCTCCGCGCGCCTCACCTGCCAGTGCTCCCCATCCGCGGTCTGGGACGTGCGCCTCGACCGCTCGATGACGTGAGTGCGCTCATCGGATTGATAGACGTCATTCGCCGGTTCCGCCCGCATATCGTTCACACGCATACCGCCAAGGCCGGCGTCCTGGGGCGGTTGGCCGCCTGGTCGTGCGGGGTCCCTGCGACGGTGCACAGCTTCCATGGACATCTGCTGCATGGGTATTTCTCACCAGTCGGCCGTACGGCGGTCGTTGGTGTGGAGCGGGTGTTCGCTCGACGGACCACCCGGCTCGTCGCCGTGGGGGATCAGATCAGGCGCGATCTTCTGTCGGCGGGAGTTGGG
Organism: uncultured Acidimicrobiaceae bacterium; assembly: GCA_963783965.1. Taxonomy (GTDB): domain Bacteria; phylum Actinomycetota; class Acidimicrobiia; order Acidimicrobiales; family RAAP-2; genus Bog-473. The sequence continues at coordinate 186,482 of CAWAPQ010000003.1, forward strand.
CGGTCCAAGCAGTTTCGGGTGGTCCCACCGGGTACGCGGCTCGGAGCGCTTCCGTCCCCCTCTGAGGCGAAGGTCGCGCTCGGCCTGCGGGCCGACTCAGTCGTGGTCACGCTCGTGGCCCGCCTCACTTCCATCAAGCGCCCCGAACGGTTTGTGCAGCTGGCCGCAGCGCTCGTAGGCACCCATCCCAACGTGGAGTTTGTTGTTGCCGGAGGCGGTGAGCTCCTCGAACCGATGCGTCAACTGGCGGCGCAAATGCGGGCTCCGGTCCATTTCCTGGGTTGGAGATCCGACGTCGAGACCGTGTATTCCGCCTCAGACGTGGTGGTACTCACCTCGGACAACGAAGGGATGCCAGTCTCATTGATTGAGGCGGCGTTCGCGGGCCGACCCTGTGTCACCACTGATGTGGGTGGCGCATGCGAAGTTGTGGCCAACGGAAGGACTGGCATGGTCACTGCGACCGACGTCGGCGCCCTCGCCGCCGCAGTGACTCGACTTCTCGATGATGAGGATCTCCGAGGGGCGATGGGTGCTGCAGCGGCAGTGCGAGCACACAGGTATTTCGGTGCCGAGCGACTGGCGCAGGACATCACGGGCATCTACGAGGAGCTGGCGGCCGAGTGACGGCGCCGTGGCCTGGCACCGACCAGGGCTCAGGGTGACAGCTCTCACGTCCCCAGTGCGGCGGATACGCCCCGGAACTGCCAGTCCCGAGTCCCGTCCACAGGTCGGGCCGTTGGCCCGGGCCGTCATCACGATCGGAGCCGCGGTGGTCGTCGCCCTGGTTGCCCAAGGCATGCCGGCTCGGTTTGCGCCGATTGTCGTGATTTCGGCTCCCCTCTTTGTTCTCGCCCTCGTGCTCGTACGCCGGATAGACCCCAAGTGGCTCTTGGCAGCTCTTGTCCTCTCGACCTTCCTCGGCTGGTCACAATTCTCATCGTCGCTCGGGCACGTCAATCTGCGTCTGACCGATGTGCCCTACGTGGCGCTCATCGCTTCTTTGCTGCTCGTCGGAAGCCGGATCAAGGTGCAGAGGCGGGATATCGGACAGCGCTCGCTCGCCATACTCCTGCTCGTGTTCGGCTTCTCGTTGATCCCTGTTCTGGTGATCGACAGCAGTGGGTTCTTCAGCCCGCTTGTCAGCTGGTTGCGACTGGTGGAGACCTTCAGCATCGTCTGGCTCATGCCCTACGTGATCAAGCGTCCATCAGATGTGCGTTTCGTGATGGGGATGGTCGCGGGTGCATGTGCCATTGAACTGGGGCGGGCCCTGATCGATGCCGAGGCCAACGGTCAGCTCTCCGGCCGAATACAAGGCGGCAACGGACCCGACACCGAAGGGCTGTTGGCCGCAGTGCTCATCGTGACCGTTGTCTATGGCATGGTGCCACGGAGGCCGTCGGCTCGCGGCGCATTGATAGGACTCGGAGTGCTCTCGCTCATCTTCTCTCGGTCGGTGGCCTCAATATTTGCAGTCGGCCTGGTACTGGCCTTGGCCCCCCCGCCTCGTCGCGCAGGTCATGGCCGGTCATCCGGGCTGTTGCGACCGATGCAACTCGTCGTTGCGTTGGTCGCAGTCGCGGCCATCGTTCTTGGCGTACGGTCGGCAAACGTGCCGGGCTCAAGCGAATTCGCGAGCAGTAGCACCATGGGTCGCGTCATCCTCGGTGCGGGAGGAATCGACATCTTCCTCCACCATCCGATTGTGGGAGTCGGCTTCTCGCGGAGCGCACTGCCGAATGTTATGGGAGATCCGAGCGTCGTCTCCGACCTGCACTCGTGGTTTCCCAGCGCGCCGGCCGAGCTCTTTCCCAGTGTGTCGAACTGCCTCGCCACGCATCAGCTGACGAGCGCCGGACCTACCAGCTCGTGTGATGTCGGCAGCGTGCACAACGCCTACATCCAGGTGGCCGCCGAGGAGGGCGTGATCGGCCTGTTGGCGCTTGTCGTCGTCGCGGTGGGCATCCGACGAAGGGTCAGAAAGGTTCGTGCGCAAACTACCGATCCCGCGATCCGAGCGGCGTTACGCTGGGCCTGCCTTGTGCTCGTTGTGGTCCTCATTTGGTGGAACGACAACCCACTCTTCGGCGGTCAAGCCGAGACCCTGCTGGCTGCCCTGGCCCTGGGCACACTGGCTGTGCCCTGGAGCGCGCTTGGGTCGGGCGCTCGGGAAAGCATCAGCGAAGTGCGGGCGAGAAGCTTGCGCGCCCTTTGAGGGATGCCCGTGAAGGCCGCGCCACGGATTTCTCAGAGGGACGAACTCGAGGTGACGAGGCCGTTTCCCCTTCCGACCACCTCGGCGCCGGCGTATCGTGTGAATTCCTTCTGGATGTCGGCGATGGTGTCGGCCAATATGTCCTCGAGACTGTGCCGAGGTTGCCAACCCGTCAGTGATTCGATCTTCGAGATGTCTGGCACGCGTCGGCGCATGTCTTCGAACCCCTCTTGGTACGCCTCGTCGTAGGGCACGAGGCGGATTTCAGAGTTCGAGCCCGTTCTTTCCACGATTGTCTTGGCCAGCTCGAGGATGCTGATCTCCTCGGTCGAGCCGACGTTGAAAACTGAGCCAACGGCCCGTCGGTTGTCGAGCACCCGCAAGAGAGCATCCACCGTGTCCGCAACGTGACAAAAGCAGCGGCTCTGTTGTCCATCGCCGAACACCGTGAGAGGCTCGCCTGCCAGCGCCTGCTTGACGAGGGCTGGAATGACCATGCCGTAGGCCGCACTCTGGCGGGGGCCGACCGTATTGAAGAGCCTGGTCACCACGGCTGGCAGGCCCCGCTCCGGTGGTAGGTCATCGCCAGAATCTCGTCGACCGCCTTTGCGGTGCTGTAGGCCCACCGCGCGACGGTGGTGGGGCCGAGGATGCGGTCGGAGGTCTCGCTCAAGGCTGAATGACCGTTCTTCCCGTAGACCTCCGATGTGCTGGCGATCAGGATCGGGCGCTGGTACCTATGGGCAGCTTCGATGACAACCTCTGAACCACGAATATTGGTGGTGAACGACCGGAGAGGCTGATCGATGATCAGACGTACACCCACGGCGGCGGCGAGGTGCACCACCACATCGCACTTGTGCATGAGTTCGTCGACGACAAGCTCGTCGCGGATCGAACCGGTCACGGTCGACAAGTCGGGATGATGGACCATTCCCGCCAGGTTGTTCATGGAACCGGTCGACAGATCGTCAAGCACGATCACCCGGTCACCGCGTCCGAGAAGTGCCTCGGTGAGGTGAGAACCAATGAAGCCGGCTCCTCCGGTAATCAGGTAGGTCGATCCGGTCACCGCCGGCGCCCGTGCTGCCGCGCCCGGCAGGCTCGGAAACCCGATGTCCACCGTTCGAGCACCTCCTCCTGATTCCTTTTGCCACGTTCGACAACATCCACACGGCTCGAGTCGTTACGAACCTAGGTCTGCCCGGAGCAGCGGGGCACCCGAGAGTTCCCCCAGGGGAGTCCGGGCGACCGAAGCCACTAGGGGATGGTGCTAGTAGTCCACACTGCGGCTCCAAGCGAGACTCCTGAAGGTCCGACTCGAGAGAGGGCTCATGACCGACCTGCAATGGTGGTCGTGCTTTGGCATATTCGCTGGAGCGACCGTGGTGGCCTTGCTGTGCACCCCTGTCGCTATCCGGCTGGCGAAGCGCCTGGACGTCCTTGACGTCCCGGCTGCCGGAAAGTCTCACAAGACACCGGTTCCGTACCTCGGTGGCTCGGCCATGGTCATCTCGTTCCTCGTGGCCACGGTGCTGGCCGAACTCCTGGTCTCGTCGGACCCTCGCGATGTGTCCAATGTGGCCGTGTGCATTGCCATCGCGGTGGGTCTTGCCGTCTTGGGCCTCGTCGACGATCTCCGAGGGCTGAGTCCCTGGCCTCGGCTCGCTCTTGAGATCTGCGCGGATTCGGGGTGTGGACGGTGACCAATGGAGCGTGGATTCCGGGCCCACGGCCATTTCAGGCCGTAGCAACCGTCTGTTGGGTCGTGATCGTCACGAATGCCTTCAACCTGCTCGACAACATGGATGGCCTGGCCGCAGGCATCGCTGCAATATCGTCGGTCTTTCTCTTCGCCGTCGCGTTGGAGAACGGTCAGTTCTTGCTGGCGAGTCTTGCCCTGGGACTCGCGGGTTGCGCTCTAGGATTTCTCCGGTACAACTTCCATCCTCCGCGTGTCTATATGGGCGACTCGGGGAGCTTGTTTCTCGGATTCATGCTGGCGGTGCTGAGCCTCGACCTTCGTCCTCCGACCACCAACGGTCTGACGTTCGTGGTCCCGATACTGATCGTCGGGGTGGCAGTGTTCGATACGACGCTCGTTTCGATTTCGAGGGTTCTTCATGGACGGACCCCCCTTCAGGGAGGGCTCGACCACGTCAGCCACCGTCTGGTCTTCGTCGGATTTTCGGTCCGCGCTACCGTGTGCTTCCTGTACGGCCTCGCCGTGGCGCTGGGCTGGATCGCCCTGATGATCACGCGGTCGGACGTGTCCACAGGACTTGTCCTGACCGGCCTTTTGGCGGTGATCGCTCTCGCCGGCGGCTCATGTTGGCGTTCGTTCCGGTGTACGGGGAGGCCGGTGACGCCAAGGCGTCGCACCCGACGCCCCGACACGGACCCGACCTGATTACCGGTACGCCAAGCGTCACAGCAGGCGATTGGCCGTCAGGGGCAACGCGAGCGGCCATCAGGGCTCGCCTGGTGATGCTCGGGTATTCAGAAGCCGGCGGTCGAGTGTGATGGGTGGAGGAGGATTCGGGTGCCGAATGAGGGCGCCGGCGGCGACCTCTCGGAGGTGGTGACGAGAGAACGCGGTTCCCGGCTGACCGTGGTTCACGTGCACAAGGTCACCGGCATGGGTGGAGCTCGACGACATCTGCTCACGCTGCTTCCGGCCTTGGCTCGTGCAGGGATCGACATCCATGTGTGCTCGCTGGTCGCGGCGAACGGTGACGCCTTCACCTCGAAGCTTCGCGCTCTGGGCTTGGATTGGGTCGCGATGCCGGCCGGACCCGATGCGAATCCTCTTGCCGTGGCCCGGGTTGCCCGGTCCCTACACAAGCTACGACCCGATCTTGTGCACACCCACCTCATCCACGGTGACTTTCACGGCCAACTCGCCGCCCGAATCGTCGGAGTCCCCGCCGTTTCGTCGTCCATCGCGCGCCATCGTTCTATCGGCGGGACCCCGTCAGGCAGATGGGTCGTCTCGTGGGAACCCTGCCCCGTGCCGTGTGGCGATCTCCGACCATGTGCGTCGCTTTCTCCTGGAGCTTGGGCTCGCCCGACCGGATCGCCTCCGGGTGATCCCCTACGGACTCGATGCCGCACCCTGGCGACACGCAGCGGCGCGCCGATCACTCGAGCGCCGGCGCCTGCAACTCGCTGAGGGCGACGTCGCCGTCGGCATAGCCTCACGGTTGATTGAGGGAAAGGGCCACCAGGTGCTTCTCGACGCCCTGATCAGGGCGAGAGTGGAGGTGCCGGCATTGCGACTCCTGGTGGCCGGCGATGGGCCGCTTCGGCCGGCGCTCGAGTCTGCGGCGAGATCGGATGTCGGTGACTGCGACCTGATTCCTCGGTTTCGTAGAAGACATGCAATCGTTCACAGCGGCGTGCGACGTATTCGTCTTCCCGACCGAGGCTTCGCTCGGCGAGGGCTTCGGGTTGGCGGCGCTCGAGGCGATGGCGGCGGGCCTGCCAGTGCTGGCAACGAGCGTAGGGTCGATTCCCGAAGTCGTGACTGAAGGAACCGGCATGCTCGTGGCCTCGGGCTCGTCCGACGAGCTGGCACGGGCTTGGTCCGACTCGGTCGCAACGAAGAGCTCCGACGGCGGCTGGGTGAACAGGCGGCTATTCGGGCTGAGCGTCTGTTCTCAATGGAACAGATGGTGTCCTCCACGATGGATCTCTACGCCGATACCTGTCGTTGAGGAACGGGCCATTGTCACGCCCTGGACCTGATCCCCTGTGGTGTCATGATGCTGCTCCGACCACGGGGGCGTTGAGGTCCATCCCACGGTCGAACCCATGAAGCGGGCGTCTCCGAAGGAGTACACCCCGCCGTCGGACGCCACGAGCCAGTAGCCCCCGCCGTCAGGTGTGGCCGCCATGGCGATCAGCGGGTCGTTCAGGTGGGCGCTGCCGGCAGAACCTTCGAACGCCGCATCGCCGTAGTTGAACACCCCCCCGTCGGCGCCCCGAGCCAGTCGCCCCGCCGTCAGGTGTGGAGGCCGCCATGCCGACGATCGGTTTGTTCAGGTGGACGCCGCCGGCAGAACCTTCGAAGCCCGCATCGCCGTAGTTGAACACCCCGCCGTCGGACGCCACGAGCCAGTAGCCCCCGCCGTCAGGTGTGGCCGCCATGGGGCCGACGATAGGGCTGTTCCGGTGGACCCTTGCCGGCAGAAGCTTCGAACGCCGCATCGCCGTAGTTGAACACCCCGCCGTCGGACGCCACGAGCCGGTCGCCCCGCCGTCAGGTGTGGGTGCCGCGCAAGACCACGATCGGAGCGTTCAGGTGGACGCTGCCGGCAGAACCGTCGAACGCCGCATCGCCGTAGTTGAACACCCCGCCGTCGGACGCCACGAGGCAGTCGTCCCCGCCGTCAGGTGTGGCCGCAATGCCGACGATCGGAGCGTTCAGGTGGACGCTGCCGGCAGAACCTTCGAACGCCGCATCGCCGAAGGTGAACACCCCGCCGTCGGAGGCCACGAGCCAGTAGCCCCCGCCGTCAGTCCCGCCAGAGCCGCCAGAGCCGCCAGAGCCGCCGGAGCCGCCGGCCGGTATCCCCGTGCCCGTCGATCCACCTGTTCCGCTCGATGGGCCCTCACCGACCGTGATCGTCTTGCTGGAGGTGATTCCGTGAATGTTCTCAGCGGTGATGGTGATCGTGTTCTCCCCGGGAAGCAGCCCGATACTGGGCACACTCCAATTCGTGTGGCTGACATAGCCGGTCGAGTAACTCCCAGCGTCGATCTGCCAGCTCGCCGTGGCCGCGCCCGACGCTCCGGACGAGCTCGTGTAGCGCACGTCTCTGATTGCGTAACTGTCGCTGCTCGTACCGCTGAGGGAGACGGTATTTCCGGTCGTCGTCTCGTTTACTATCGACAGTGCTCAGCGGGGTCCGTAGGACTGTGTCCGGGCGTCGCAGCGGCCTGCCAGGCACTTACGTAGGGGCTGTAGTCGAAGTCTGGCTCGGCGAGGCATATGCGTAGTCAGTGAAGCTAGCGCTCCCATTCCGCGAATGCGAAACGCCTGAACTAGGTAGCCACATAGGCGGGCGACGCCGGCGCCGCCAGCTGGCCTTCATTGGCTACGTCGCCGTCAGATCCATGCCGAAGGCGGCAGGAGGACATCTGGTCGGCGGCGTATGACCAGTACGTGAAATCTAGAGAAAAAAGCGAAAAGAGGCTGTTGTACCTCGTAGGTCAGGGCAGAGTTCCACGTCTGAGAGCATTCCCACTGGTCGGGCCGGTGTCTTCCTCTTGAAGGTCTCGTCGTGCAACCAGATGCCGGCATGACCCGTCGACACTTGTCATGCCGTCCCAGAAATTGATGTCGAGGTTGGCGGCGTAGGCGTCCTCGACATTCTCGCTCTGATCGATGACATAGGCGTCCCAGGTGTCGGGGAACCTGGCGGCGTCGTCGGCGATCTGCACGTTCGGGAAGGCTTGCAAAATCGCGGCCATGAGTTGCTGCCCCGCAGCCCGACCTCTCTCGGGTTTGCTGCTCCGAGTGGGTACTGCCCGGGTAATTCCACGCCCAGGTGGCGGTCTTGACGTTTCCCACTTCCTGATACAACTCTCCGTCCATGGCGATACCGTCGAAGCCCAACTGGTGGGCCGCACCGGCGAGTCCCGGCGACACCGGGAAGAACGGTGTTGGACCAGGCCGAATCGTCGAACCAATCCGCCAATGGCGTAGCGGTGTTGAAGTAGTTCATGAGGTCGAGGCCCAGGTAGAGCTTCATCCCCAGGGCGTGAGCCTCCGCCACAATATTGGAGTTCTTCAAATTGATCCTCAATGACGTACGGACTTGACGACAGATCGGCGTTGGGATCCGCCGTGAACTTCTGGGTTCCGCCCATGCCCGTGAGCAAACCAACATTGGCGGCAAACCCGCCGATACCCTCCTGACTCCACTGGGTCAAATCTGCAGAGGACATCGACAGCAGATCATCGACCCCGATCCACATGACAGTCCGGTTCGCGGCTGTGCCGGGCTGATATGCAGCATCGGCCCCTCCTGTGCCGAACCCAAGCATCACCGCGAACGAGGAAAGCATGACGAGGGCGACGGCCAGGCGCCTCAGCCGAGCGAGTTGGCCCCTTCCTGAGGGGAGGCTGCAGAGGACAGGGCGAGGGCGGACCCGGCTCGCGTACGGGTCACCCCGGCCGAGCCGGAGCGTGTGTGCTCCCCTCAATACCCCCTTCCCAGCATCCACTATCTGTAGCGAATCGGCTTCGAAGCAGTCGGTCGTTATGACCAGGCCTCAGAATTCCGAGAGTTGTGAGACCGTTGGCGCGAAACGAGGGTTTGGGCCCCGTGGTCTGGGGGGGAAACCCGGAGCGCCGAGGCCGGGGCTCGTGGCCCTAGGGGAGTTGCCCAGGAGATCGAACCCTCGATCCGCTACAAGATCAGACGATGGACCCGGCGAACCGGTACCTGGATTTGCTCGAGCAGGCTGTCAGCGATGCTCTGCATCCGACGCAGTCAGCCCTCGTCGCAGTTCCGTCGGGACGCCCTATCCGTCGCTTCAGGGTGGCGTCATGGCTCCGGTACGGAACCCAGCGCCTGCTGTCCCGCAAGGGGTATGAACTTGCCCGTCGGATCGACGTCTCTCCGGACTTCTTCACCGACGGGCGCTACGACAGCGCCGTGCCCTTTTCGGGCGAGACGATGATCGGCCTGAGGCGCCTGGACAATGTCCGTGACTGCGTCGAAAGTGTCATTCGGGATCAAGTACCCGGTGACCTCATTGAGACTGGAATCTGGCGCGGCGGCTGTGGGATCTTCATGCGGGGGATCCTGGCTGCCTACGGAGTCGGCGACAAGCACGTGTTTCTCGCAGACTCCTTCGCTGGCGTTCCTGAGCCCGACACGACACGGTATCCATTGGACGGGTTCAGCGACCTTCACAATCAACTAGGGCTGGCCGTCAGTCGGCAGGACGTTGTAGATAACTTCAAGCGATACGGGCTTCTCGACGACCAGGTTCACTTTGTCCAGGGGTGGTTCGAGCGCACATTGCCGACGTTGGCCGGGCATACATGGGCCGTCATTCGGCTCGACGGCGACTTGTACCAGTCCACGCTCGAGGGCCTGGAGAACCTTTACCCCGGACTTTCGCCGGGGGGCTACTGCATCGTGGACGACTACGGCACGTATTCCGCGTGCCGTCAGGCGGTGGAGGACTATCGCTCGAAGCACAAGATCGATGAACCGATCGTGAACGTCGACGGAGCCGGAGCCTTCTGGAGGCGAACGGCCCAGTGAGGGAGCCCTCGGCGCTATCCGGAGGGCCCGGCGGCGTTTACTCGGGAACCTAACGAGCGCCGCATCACGTCGAGCAAGACCGGACCGGCTTCGTCAACAGTGTGACGCTTCCGCACCCGCTCCGCTGCCACCACTCCCATCCGCTGCCTCTCGTCTCCCCGCTCGAGCAGGTCGATGACCGCATCGGCCATGCCGGAGACATCGAGATACTCGACCACTCGCCCCGCGTCTGTCTCGACAAATTCGGGCGCACCGCCGCCACCTGCGAAGCAGGCAATGGGGACGCCTGCAGCTGCCGCTTCGAGCATGACAAGCGGGAAGGGATCCTCCCGCGAGGTCAAGGCGAACACATCCGTCGCTGCGAGGAGCTGCGCCGTCTCCTCCAGCGGTCCGATGAATCTGATTCGGTCCCCGAGGCCAAGCCGACTGGTGTCCATCAGGAGCCCTCCCCGGGTCGCTCCGGCAGCCTCACCCCCCGCCCAGAGAAAGTGAACTTCTGCGTCGGGGAGGCGTCGGATGACCATGGCCGCGAGTTGGACGAAGAGCTCTGTTCCCTTCCGCCAATCCAACGTCCCGACTCCGGCAACGACGAGTGCGTCGGGAGATATTCCCAAGCTCTTCCTGGTCGCTTGCCGGGCCGCCCGAGCTCGGGCGACCTGATCCTCGTTGATTGCGATGAACGCATGGCACAAGGTGATCTGTTCGGGTGACACCCCCTGCGTCGAAACAAGGTTTTCCAACGTCACGCGGGAGCAGGCAATGAAATGACTTGTCACGTCCTTGGTGTAGGCAAGATCGCGAGCCGGTGTGCGGTAGTCCAGCCACCATGCCAGCTCGTGCACGTGCGAGAGAACTCGTTGTCCCGGGAGACAGAGTGCGCGCAAGAGTGCGCCGTTCTGGAGGGTGTTCGAGTACACGAGATCCACCTCGGACAGGCGCCGGCGGAGCATGCGGAGTCGCTGCGTGTTCCAGCTGCTGAGCAGGACTGGTGGGATATTTTGGGCCGGCAGGTGGGCCAGATATCGGCTCGCCGTGGCGTCCGCGATTGTCGTAGGCGCCAGAGATGCGAAGGCTGCCGTCAGAGCGCCCCCGCGGCCCAGCAAGATCTCAAATTGGTAGTCGGTATGGGTTCGAAGCCACTGCAGGAAGGTCAGGAGGGCGATGGGAGCGCCGGTGCGGGAGGCGTCGTGCGAGACGAAGAGGATCGAGGGTGACGACGCCCCTGTTCCGGATCGATGGGCCTGATGGCCGAACGCGGTGTGCCGACGACTCACTGCTCCAGCCTATTGAATCAGGCCGCGTTGCTCTGCCTCGACCCACCTGGATCGGCCCGACTCGTGGCTGGCCCCGGGGTCCCCTAGGGGCTTCTTCTCGGTGAGGGATGTCGGCTCTGCCCGTTACTGTGCGTCGAAGGTCACGCGGATGACGACGGAAAACAAGATCGACCTGTTGCGGGCCTCCGGCCGATGATCGTGCGTGCAATTCTCCGATGAGCACTGAGCCAGCGGTGAGTGTCGCAGCCGAGAATCGCTGGTTGCGGATCGACAGCCGTCGACACTGGTTTCCCGACCTCGGAGCCGTCTTCCGTTCCCGTCAGCTCCTCTGGCTCCTCTGCCGCCGAAACATCACGGTGATGTATCGCCAAACTGTCATGGGGTCCATCTGGCTCGTGGTCTCTCCGGTCATTTCGGCGGCGTTGCTCAGCTTCGTGTTCGGACGAGTGGCTCACCTCCCGTCCGGCGGGGTGCCGTACTTTCCCTTCACGTTCGCAGGCCTGCTGGCATGGAATCTCTTCTCGAACTCGGTGACCGGGGCAGCGACCAGTCTCACGACTAATTCGACTCTCTTCACAAGGATCTACTTTCCCCGCCTTCTTCTTCCCCTCTCGGCACTGGCGCCGGTCCTGGTCAACCTCGGCATCAGTTGCGGCGTCATGTTCTTTCTTCTCGTGGCTTACAGGATCGGCTTCTCGCTTCGGCTTCTGCTGCTGCCGGTTTGGCTCGGGTTGGCCCTTCTCCTCTCTATCGGCGTGAGCCTGATGCTGTCCTCAATGGCGGTGTTGCGCCGAGACGTGCAGTACGCCACGCAAGCAATCATGCCGCTCCTGTTGTTCGTCACTCCGGTGGCCTACTCCGTCGCCTCCGTCCCCCCAGAGCTCCGGACGATCTACCTTCTCAACCCCATGGCAACCATCGTGTCGGGCTGCCGTTGGTCACTGGTTGGGCAGACCTCGTCTTCGATTCTCTCCATGTCGGCTATCGCGTACACCACTGTCGTGACGCTTCTGGCACTGATTGCAGGGCTGATTGTCTTTGCACGTCTCGAGTGGAAGTTCGCCGATGTCGTCTAGCTCGGCGATCAGCGTCTCTCACGTGTCGAAGGTCTACTCCCTGGGCTTGACCGGAAGGACGAAGTCGCTGCCGTCAATCCTTCGGGAGCGTGCCCGTTCACCCCTGCGGGGAAGCGGGCTTCGGAAGGAGCGGATCAGGGCGCTCGACGACGTCTCCTTCGAGGTCGCCTCGGGCGAGGCCGTTGGCATCGTCGGGAACAACGGCGCAGGCAAGAGCACGTTGCTGAAGGTCCTCAGCCGCATCACTCCGCCAACGCGCGGTCACATCGACATCCGCGGCACCGTCGGATCGCTCCTGGAGGTGGGGACCGGATTTCATCCGGAGCTGACGGGCCTGGAGAACGTGTATCTCAACGGGGCGATCCTCGGCATGTCGACACGCGAGATCAAACGACGGCTGGACGAGATCCTCGCCTTCGCGGAAGTAGACAAATTCATTGATACTCCGGTGAAGCGCTACAGCAGTGGCATGCGCATCCGGCTTGCCTTTGCGGTCGCGGCTCACCTTGACCCGGAGATCCTGATCGTGGACGAGGTTCTCTCTGTCGGCGACGTCGCGTTTCAGGCGAAGTGTCTGGAGAGGATGAAGTCGGTCGCGGCGAACGAGGGGCGCACCGTCCTGTATGTGAGTCACCAGTTGGCCACTGTCGAGCATCTGTGTCCCAGGGCTCTGCTCATCTCCGGAGGTCGGCTCGTGTTCGATGGCCCGACGGACGAGACCATGGCCGAATATCTCCGAAAATTCCCTAAGGGCGAAGCTGGTGAGATGCCAGGTGTTTTCGACCTTGCCTCCGCAGACCGCTCCAACGGAACGTACGAGCCACTCCTCCAGCGGCTCGAGATCCGGCCGGCCGGAGGCGCACCAGCGGACAACATCCGGATGGGGGAGTTGCTGCGCATAGAGATACGTGTCGCAGGATTGAATCACATCCGTGAACCCTGGGTCTTCGTCTCTATCGGGTCGAGCAGAATACCCGTCCTGCTGCGGATGAACTCGCTTGCAGTGCCACTTGAGGCCGCACAAGGCCGGAGTGACTGGGAGCGGATCGTCATCAACGTGCCCGCGCTGCCCCTCACGCCAGGTGACTATCGGGTGGAGGTGCAAATCAAGGAGGGGGCCAAGACGGTCGACTTCGTCGGGTCGGCTGGCACGTTCAAGGTCAGCCCCTCGGATGTGTTCGACGGGGGGTATCGGTTTGACTCCAGCGGAGGGTTCGACGATGGGTGCTTCGTGGTCCCGTGGGAGTGGGAACTTCGGCCGGAATTGGATCCATCTGCCGAGTCCGCGCCGGAGATTCTGTGGGCCGGTGACGCCGCCAGCGAGACCAACGGCAAGTCGCGGAGTGCGCACCCCCCGAGCTCCGTCGTTTCTGCAAGAGCTCGCTGACGGCCTCGCCGTCGTCGTCCGCTGACGGTGACCGGCTCTTACTCGGTTGCAAGCTGGCTGAGGACGCGGCTCCAGGCCTCCAGAGCTGGTGTGGCTGTGAAGCGCTCGAGCACAGACGTCAGCGCGGCTGCGCCAAGCTTGGAGCGCTGCTCGCCGTCGGTCAGGAGTCTGACGAGGGCGTCGACCCATGAGTCGACGGCGTTGGGAATATCGATGAGCCAGCCGGTGACGCCATCGTCGATGAGTTCGGGAATGCCACCGACGCGACTGGCAATGACCGGCAGGGCGCAGGCCATCATCTCGAGCGCAGCCAGCGGGAAGGTCTCCTCGACGACACTCGGTACCACACCGATGTCGGAGGCCCCGTACATCGTGTGGACCTCATCTGGCTGCAGGCGGCCGAGATTCCACAGTTCCACGTTGCGGGCCAGGATCCGGCGCTCAGATCGAGGTTCACCCGCACTCACGAGCACCACCCGCCGCCCGAGGGACGGCAGCGCCATGGCGGCCCGTTCAATGACCCTTGCTCCCTTGATCCAGTGGCGACCAATGAACGCCACTACGAGATCATCCTGCTCTAGGCCGAGCGCGGCCCGGGAGGCGTCTCGCTCCATCGGTCGAAGGGGATGAAAGGAGCGTTCGTCGATCCAGTTGGAGATGATCCAAATCGGCGCCGGATATTGGTTGCCCAATGAACGCCAGGTGTTCCGATACACGGCGGCCGAGGGGACAACGGCCGCGTCCGCCGCCAATCCGGCGTCGAGGAACCCCCAGATGACTGGCGTGTGGATCCAGTGCACGATGCGGGAACGGGGCATGGCCCGTCGGACGGCAAGAACCGCCTCGGCATGAGTGCAGATGACGACCGTCGAAGGTCGATCCGGGCGGGCTGCAGCGAGCCGGACCGCTGCAGCCTCGGCCCAGAGTGCCTTGCCGAAGCTCTCTTGGGTGGCCGCCCTCCTGCCCGTGAGCCGACGTCCAACCCGCGACCCGGACAGGCGTACCTTGGCTCTGGCCGATGCGGGCTGGGCGACGCCAATGGCTTCTACACCGGGAACCGATTTGGCCTCGGGAGAGATCGCCAGGAAGTCCCAGTCGGAGTGGACTGCGCTCAGCGCCGCAAGGAGCTGGGCATTGAGCCGGGGCACAGCAGCAGTTGCCTCCAGCTCCACCGGCAGCAACCCGTACAGAGACACGACGCTCACCATGAGCGCAGAGTCAGCGTCCGGCGTGGGACAGGACGCGGCGGCGGAGCTGTCCGACTCGTCGGGAAAGTCGCCGGTGCATCGTGCGGGAGCGCCGGCGGCGCTCGGCGTCAATTTGAGGATTGCATCTCGAACCATTCGAAGATTCGTCTCGTGTGGAGCCGGTCGTACTCTCGGTCGACGGAGACCGCAGTGGGAGATCGCAACGGGAACGCAAGTGGCGCACCCTTCAGATTCGCCAGTGGATGGTCCGGAGGCAAACCTCTCCCCTCGGCGTTGCCGATGTTCGTGACGAGATTCTCCGAGGGAACGATGGTGACACCTGCGTGGACGAGTCGCGCCAAACTCCACGGGAGATCCCACGAGTGGCGATCGGAGGGTTCCCCAAAAAGGCGATCGAACCGCCGAGCTTGGTAGGCGTAGACCTCGTCGTCGGCGAGTAGTTCGCGTATCCCTTTCTTGACGGTCTCGTCACCCCAGGCCGACATCCCGGCGTCATAGAGCGACCAGGCACGCTTCCACGAGGCCCAGCCCCACACGCTTCCGAAATGGGAAAAGTGATAACTCTGCGTGCTTGTCTTCCAGTGGCCCAGATAGTTGGTACCAGACACCATCATCACCCGCTGGTCGTCTCGGTACCGTTGCAGCATGTCCTGGGAGAACCGGAAGAAGGTCGGATCTGGCACGCAGTCATCGTCCAGGACGATCCCTTCATCAACTGCAGAGAAGGCCCAATCGACGCCGGATGTGTAGCACGCCCGAGCTCCGCGGTTCGTCTCGGAGTAGTGATAGTTCGCATCGCAGGCCCAGCTGACATTTTCGACGATGCCCCGTACCTGTGCACACTCAACCTCTTCCGCCGCCGAGCGAGGACCGTCGGCAAACACGAACAGCTGCTTCGGCCTTGCCAGCTCGATCGCCTCAAAAACACGGCGAGTGGTTTCCGGGCGGTTGAACACGCTGAGAATGACGGGAGTATTCAGCACGACGTCGGTGCAAGGATGGGCGACACAACCACTCCGCTGCGTCGCTGCCGAATGCGGTCCCGATGACTGCGCTGCCTCACCACCGAACCCCTTCTTCGAACCGACCGAGCCATGCGCCCGTCCCGGGCATTCACGCCGCTGTCGACCTATGGGAAAGCTATGGCCCTGCTGGAGACCGTCACACCGAGAAGATCCCCCCAAGGGACTTCCCTCCAGGTATCCGTTCACTGCCGGGTGATAGCAACCGGTGGTGGGTTTCCTGGTAGGCGACCGTCGGCGCTTCTTGCGGCAGCCGAAGCGAGTGTTGGGTCGGGTTCATGCACGCGTTGCGCGGCCCGAAGCGCTCTCGGATGTTTCGGCGAGGCTCGCCCGACCGATACCGCCAAGCATCCCCACCTCCCTCCCGGGCCGACGATCGTGCTCCTGAACGATTGCCGCGACCAGGACAATTTTGGCGCGCATGCATTGGTGGACGGGCTGTACAGGATCTTGATGCAGACAGCGCCGAACGCATCCATTCGGCCGATTCCGTCCCACTGGCTCCTCGACACGTCACACGGGCTCGGCGCATTCACGAATGGAGGCGCCGGGATGCGACAGCTCCCCGCGACCTATCCGGCGGTTGCCGACCAATTTGAGGCTGTGGCCGAGGATTGGTTGCGGGGAAGAGGAGGCCCGGGAGCAGATGAGCTCCTGCACCGCTTCGAGGGAGCGGACCTGGTAGTCCTGAATGGCGAGGGAAGCGTCTATCGCACCAACCTGAGCGCGATCCGTGAGCTGTTCATTGCCTGGTTCTGCAAGCGTCAGATGGGCATTCCGACCGTCTTCGTCAATGCCACGGTCCACCTCACCGATGTCATGCCCATTCTCCCGGCCATGGTGCGCAAGACACTTGCCGGTTCTCGACGCGGTGGCCGTGCGCGAACCGGCGTCTCTCCGGAACCTCGCTCACTACGCACCACACGTCCCGTTCAGCTGATTCCTGACTCCGCATTTGCCTGACGCCTGCTGATGCCCGCCCAGACCTCTCTGTCCGACGTCATCCGTGCCCGCATTGGTGAGACGACCGTATTTCTGTTTCGATCCCGGCCCTATGCCCATCGATCATCGCCCTGGTCGTCGTTCGGCCCTGTACCGCCTGATCGCAGGAGCTCAAAGATGTCACGGCTGACGCTGTCTTCGTGCGGAGCGACCCAGCCGATCGCTACGTCGAGGAGATCGCCAAGGAGACAAACTCGCTCTACATCGACGCCGACGGTCGACTACCGCGAATGGATGACGGTTGGTTCGAGACGCTCAGTTCTTACTGACCGGCCGCTATCACAACCCGATACTTGCCGCGATAATGGGTTGTCCATCCATAACGCTCGCGTCGTCGAGCCACAAGGTCCACGGTGGGTGCGAGATGCTGGAAGTTATCGGGACCCCCTACGACGGGACCGATCTCGGCTCGGAGATACCGGCGATGATCCGGCAGGCACGCCACTATGTTCAAAACCGCGCCGACCTTCGTGATCGTCTGCGGGAAGTCTGTGAGCGACACCGCAGCGAAACATCGGAGCTCAGCTCCCTGATCACGGCCGTGCTGGGATCATCGGGCGTGCGGGATGACCGAGAGGAGCGCGTTCCCGCGCAATGACCGGTCTCCTCGTTGGCTATGGCTCCATCGGGCGCCGCCACCTCACGAACCTTCACCGCCTCGGAGTCACGGACTGGGCGGTTGTGCATTCGGGTCAGGGGACCCTTCCCTTGCAATCTCCAGGTCCCGCACGAATCTACTCGGACCTCTCCGAAGCACTCGAAAAGGAGAGTCCCTCCTTCGCAGTGATCGCGAACCCGACGAGCATGCATGTCCCGACTGCGTTGGCGTGCGCCGCTGCAGGGTGTGCTCTGTTGATTGAGAAACCGATCTCTCACTCGCTCGATGGTGTGGAGGAGCTGGAGGCTGCCGCCACGGCACTGCGGCTCAAGGCCCTCGTCGGGTTCCAATTCCGCTTTCATCCCGCCTTGCAGCGGATCCGTGACTTGGTTCGTTCAGGGGAACTGGGGGTGCCGCTTCACGCACGCGTGATCTGGGCCGAGCACCTCCCGTCATGGCATCCGTGGGAAGACTGGCGGAAGGGCTATGCCGCGAGAGCCGAGCTCGGAGGGGGCGTGCATCACACGATCTGCCATCCGTTCGATTACCTCCGGATGATCTTTGGTGATCCGATCACGCTCTTCGCCACGCTGAGACAGGACGGACCCCTCGGATTGTCGGTCCCAGAAGCAGCCGATGTGGTCCTTTCTTTCGCGGAGGGACTCACTGCGCAGGTCCATCTCGACTACTGGTGTCGCCCACCGATGCACCGGATGGACCTGATCTGCTCCGAGGGCAGCGTCCATTGGGACTACCTGACCGGCCTCCTCGAGGTATCTGATCCAAACGGAGAAGGTTGCCGGAGTGTTGCCTACCCCGGCGTGGAGGGACGCAACGACCTGTTCCTCAGCGAAGCGGCGCATTTCCTCGGCGTCATCGGAGAGGGCGAGCCGTCCGGGTGCGGCATTGAAGACGGGATAGCGGTCGTCCGCATTTGTGATGCGATCGACCGCTCGGCCGTTTCCGGAGAGCTCACCCCGATCGGGTCCCTGTCGCCTCCGAGCTCGAGCGTGGAGAACGCAGAAACAGGCAGTGGAGGCGGACAATGAGCTTCGCTCCGCGCATCGAAGGGGTCAAGGGCGTCGTTCCGACACCGCTCAAGGACGCGATCAAGGCAGGGGGCCGTGCGGTGTACTACGCGCCCCCCTCGAGACGTCTGCCCCCTCGGGGGTATCGGCTCGAGGACTACAAGAGATGGTTCCCGAAATCCGGGGACGTCTTCTTGCGCTACCTGAAGCGTGCCGAACTGCAGTCACCTGCGTCGGAGGGGGAACTGGCCGGGTTGCCGTCGTCGTCATGCCCTGGGTGAGCACGCCGGTTCCTTGGTACGCAAGCATGCTCGGCCTGGGACTGGCCCTTCGGGGTCGGGACGTCACATTCATTTGGGACGACACCCGTTTCCCGGACGCCCACCTGGAGGTGCAGAACCGCTCTATCGGCCACGTCCTGGACTGGGTCAAGCGGATCGTGCCGGTCACGAGGCTCAGCGACCAGGCCGAAGTGGCGCTGAACCCAGAAGATCGTCGATGCCATTGGCCGGCTCACAGACCAGAACGCCACGTGGGTGACGAGGGGAGCTGCGACACCAACGGGAGACCAGTGCCGTGTCGTTGAGGAGATAAGGCAGTCCCTGACGCGATCGCTGCCGTTGGTAAAGAGCGCGCTTGACCGATGCGAGGCGGAGTGCTTGGTGGTTCCCGGAGGAGTCTACGGGAGCAGCGGGCTCTTCCTGCGAGAAGGCAAGGCCCGAGGACGCAGAGTCGCGACATTCGACACCGACCGCAGAATCGCGCAAATCTGCGCCGACGGAGTTGCTGCGCAGAATGGCGACATCCCGACAGCGTTCCATTCGCTGTGGAGCGCCGATCGTGAGGTCCGCCAAGAGGCCGTCAGAGTCGCCATGACAGAGTTCCGTGATCGAAGTGCCAACCTTGACCACTACGGGTTTCAGATGCTCCCGGCACAGAAAGTCATCTCGGTACCCCGATGGCTGCGTCTTGATCCCGCTCAACGTGGAGTGGGACACGGCCGCGCTCGGGAGACACGTCAACTTCGAGACGCACCGCCGACTGGTTGGTGTCAACGGTCGGCGCTCTGCTCGCCGAAGACGCCGGACCTGTCGTTGTCCGGCAACATCCTTCCGAGCGCCGTCCGCTCCAGCGCAGCAACCTGGATGTCGCCGGGCTTCTCCGTCGCCGGTTCGGCAACGATTCCCGGTGCCAGTTCGTGGCCGCCGACGACCCGGTGAGTTCGTACGACCTGTTGCGCGCGGCACGCCTGGTACTTCCGTTTGTCTCCACCATCGGCATCGAGGCGGCAGCCATGGGAAAGCCCGTAGTGATTTCGGGCGCCTGCTACTACGCGGACTTGGGGTTCGTGTGGTCGGCGGGGTCACGCGAGGAGTATTTGGACCTCCTCCATCGTGGGCTGCACGGAAAGCTGACCCTGCGCTCCCGATCAAGTCGAACGAGCCTGGCTCTGCTACTACCTGACCGCCGTGAGAAACCGGGTCTCGACGGACTTCACGCCGCACCCTGACGACTTTTGGACATGGTCTCAACGTCCCTTGCCGTCGCTCCTCTCCGACCCAGCCGTGGTCGACATCTTCGACGCGCATCGACACGGGAGTCCCAATTTCACTCCTTCGTCACGCCCGCGCGACAGGCCCAACCAACGGACATTCCCCGTCGCGTCGACGGAGCCCCGTCCGGGTAGGTGTCCCATTCCTAGGGGAGGTTGCCCCAGTCGTCGGGAGCACCCTGCGAGATTACGATTTGTCCTCTGGGCGTCGTGCGTGATCCGCCAGCGACAGCCATACGACGTCGGATCAAAAGTGGAATCCTGGAGGTGGCCGGTGAGGGATGCGGTGCAGATCGGAGATCGACGAATTGGCCCGGGTGAGCCCTGCTTTGCCGTGGCCGAGATTGGCATCAACCACAATGGCGATCTGAACCTGGCACGGAAGTTGATCTCGGGGGCCGTCGCCGCGGGAGCTGACGCCGTGAAATTCCAGAAGCGCACCGTCGATGTGGTGTACAGCCCCGAGGAACTCGCACGACCCCGCGAGAGCCCCTTCGGTGAGACGAACGGCGACTTGAAGCGCGGCTTGGAGTTCGACCAAGAGGCATTTGAGGCTATCGACGAGTACTGTCGAATTTACGGGATCATGTGGTTCGCCTCGTGCTGGGATGAGCGATCCGTCGACTTTCTCGAGCGGTTCGATCCTCCTTGCTACAAAATCGCGTCAGCGTCGCTGACCGACGACGACCTCCTGCGGTACCACCGCCTGCTTGGAAAGCCCATCATCCTCTCCACGGGGATGAGCGAGCTCGAAGAGATCGATCATGCGGTCGAGGTCCTCGGAACCGACGATCTCGTGGTCCTGCACGCCAACAGCACCTATCCGGCACAAGCCTCAGAGCTCAATCTCCGGACGATCGAGATGCTTCGTCGGCGGTACGGGGTCCCGGTCGGCTATTCCGGACACGAGGTTGGCCTGGCGACCTCCGTCGCGGCCCGTGCGCTCGGAGCGTGCGTCATCGAACGTCACATCTCGCTCGATCGTTCGATGTGGGGCTCCGATCAGGCTGCGTCGGTCGAGCCGTTGGGCTTCCAGCGCCTCGTCCGGGACATCAGAGCCGTCGACGAAGCGCTCGGGGATGGGGTCAAGGTCGTCTACGACAGCGAGTTGCCCGTGCGGGAAAAGCTACGCCGTGTCGGCCTGAAGCCCCTGGTCGCCGCGCACTGATGCAGCCGGGCACCTTGCATGACTTCTCGCCAATTGGGGTGGAACCTGGAACCGGCTGTTTCGCAGCACGGTGACATCGCTGGCGAGGTCCTTGCCCTCATACCCGCCCGCGGGGGATCGAAGGGGATCCCCCGCAAGAACGTCATGGAAATCGCGGGAAAACCCCTGATTGCCTGGTCCATTTTACAGGCGCTTGCCTCCAGCCGAATAACGCGGGTCGTCGTCAGTACCGACGACGACGAGATCGCGGCGATTGCCGAAAGCTACGGAGCCGAGGTGCCGTTCATTCGGCCGGCGGAATACGCCCACGATCTGTCGCCCGACATTGACGTCTTTCGTCACGCGCTCGACACATCTGGCCGAAGGAGAGTCGTACCGTCCAGAAGCAATCGTCCACCTGCGTCCCACCGGACCAGTGCGACGCGTGTCGGACCTGGACGACGCCGTCGATCTTCTCCATGCTCATCCCGAAGCTGATTCCGTGCGGGCGGTCTCAATCGTCCAGCAGAGCCCCTACAAAATGTGGAAGGTTCGGGACGATGGCACCATGGAGCCATTGGTCGAGCTCGCCGGCATACAGGACTGTCAGTCGCGGCCGCGCCAGACGCTTCCGCCGGCCTACTGGCAGAACGGCTATGTCGACGTCGTGCGCCCGCGTGCCGTGCTGGGCAAGGCGTCAATGTCGGGCGACACCGTTCTCCCGTTCTTCGTCGAGACGGTGCTGTTCGATCTTGACTATCCCGAGGACATAGCGCCGATGGAGCAGGCACTCCGGAGCCGGGAAGCAGGGCTGGAACTCGCGTTCGTCGATCCGAAGCGCCATCCCGTATGACCCGGGTCCGGCGGCAGGGCACTGGAAGAGAGGGCACGCGGGGTCGATGCAGAAGATCAGACTGATGGTCCTTGACGTCGACGGAGTGCTCACCGACGGCACCGTTCTGCTCTTGCCGTGCGGAGATGAAGCGCGCTCGGTCCATTTCCATGACCTTGACGCGGTGGCGGCGGCCAGACGACAAGGCATAACCCCGGCCGTTCTCAGTGGTGAGCAATCGCCGGCCGTTCAGCGCGTGGCTCGGCGTTTCGGTATCAGCGAAGCGATATGGGGTGCCTCGGACAAGCTGGCGGGCCTCCGGGATCTGACCCGTCGGCTGGGGTTTGCCATGGAGGAAACCTGCTACATCGGAGACGCCGACCGCGACGGACCGGCGCTCGAAGCTGCCGGCATCGGGTTTGCCCCTTCCGATGGCACTGCCGCAGCACGAGCCGCCGCCGATCACGTCCTTACGGTGCGGGGCGGACGCGGCGTCGTGGGGGAGGCGATGGCGGTGCTGCACGGGATGTGCGACTCCGACGGTTGGGGAAGGGGAGCGGCTGATGACGGTTCTTGACGAGCGCGTTGGATCGCTGGGTCGGGCACTCGACCGTCTCTGCGAGATCGAAGCGCCGCTTGAGGTCGCCGCCGCGGCCATCGCGGGGAGCCTCCGTAGTGGCGGCAAGCTCTTGGCGGCAGGAAACGGCGGTTCTGCTGCGGAGGCGCAGCACCTGACCGGTGAACTCTTAGGACGTCTCGACTCTGCTCGTGAGCGCCAAGGTCTCCCGGCGATAGCTCTCCATGCAGACACGTCGACGGTAACCGCCGTTGGAAACGACTATGGATTCGAGTGCATCTTCTCCCGCCAGGTGGAAGCACTCGGGCGTCCGAACGACGTCCTCGTTGTTCTTTCGACGAGCGGCGCCTCGGCGAACCTGGTCCGAGCCGTCGAGGCCGCGGAGGGTCTCGGCATGATCACCATCGGCCTACTGGGACCGGGGGCTCGCCCCCTTCACCAGCGGTGCACGCACGTCTTGGCAGTGCCGAGCGACGACCCTCAGGCAATTCAAGAATGTCATCTCCTCCTGGTGCACGCGCTCGTGGCGGTGACCGAAGATCTGCTGTCGCACGCCGCCTGTAATTTGTCCCGTGTGTAGGCCGCGGCCGTTGGAGCAACGGATTGGCATCATGCAGGGCCGTCTCGTGACTTCGACAACCGGGGAGCTCGAAGCGTCACCCGGCGCACAATGGCGCGAGGAGTTCCGAGCGGCCGCAGACCTGCGGCTGAACCATATCGAGTTGGTCGCTGACAGATTCCGAGACTTCGGCAATCCGATATGGTCAGCCGAAGGACGCGACGAGATCGTTTCCATGGCCGAGACCATCGGGGTCGGGGTGCCCAGTCTTTGCGTCAACGAAGTGCTGGCCTCCCCAATCGACGAAATCAGCACTGAACTGGTGGATCGACTGGAACCGGTCGTGAGCGGTCTGCCCGTCGATGTCGTGGTGGTGCCGCTGCTTGAAGCAAGCGATCTCAAGTCGGTGGAGAGCACCTTGGCCGCGGGTTCTCTTCACAAGCTCGCTGACTGCCTCGGAGACGACGTCAGAGTCGTCGTGGAGCTTGGCGTTTCCGCCGTCGAGAGTCTGCGGTTCCTCGACGCCGTCGGCTCTCCTCGCGTGGGACTGTGTTACGACGTGGGGAACGCGACGGCATTGGGCTTCGATGCGGCCGATGAACTGCGGATCCTGGGATCCGCAGTGTGGCATCTGCACGCCAAGGACAAGAATGCCGCCCAGGAGAACGTGTGCTTCGGGACCGGCGAGGTGCCGTTCGTTCGCGTGTTCGAGGCATTGTCGGACCACGGATTCGATGGCCTCGTCACCATGGAGGCCACCCGGGGTGACGATCCTTTCACCACCGCCGATGACCATCGTGCGTTTCTCCTTTCGACGCAAGGCACGAGAGCGTGCGGCCCAGGGGGGAAAGGCGACATGACGAGTGACCGGTTTCAGCTTGATGGGCGAACCGTCTTGGTAACCGGTGGCGCCGGCTTTCTCGGACGACAATGGATAGCCGCCCTGCTCAACGCAGGCGCGGCGGTGATCAGTGTCGACCGCGAGCTTCCAACTGGCGACGATCGCAGTGAGCGGCTCCTGCACGAACGGGTCGACATCACCGATCCTCGTGCCGTCTCGGATCTCGCCGAAAGACTTTCGTCCGGCGGGCACCAGGTCGACGCGCTGGTCAACAACGCTGCGCTTGACGCGGCCGTGGGCGCCTCGGGTCTCACCCAGGGCGAACGCCTCGAGACGTTCTCGCTTGAGAGATGGCACGCTGAAATTGCCGTCGGCCTCACGGGGGCATTTCTCTGCTCCCAGGCGTTCGGCACCCTGATGGCCGAGCGAGGGCGGGGCGTCATTGTGAACATTGGCTCGGATCTTGGTTTGGTCGCCCCCGATCAGCGGCTGTACCGAGTCGATGGACGACCCGAACGTGAGCAGCCGGTCAAACCTGTCACCTATTCAGTGATCAAGAGCGGACTCATCGGGCTGACCCGCTACCTGGCAACGTATTGGGCGGACAGCGGCGTACGTTCCAACGTGCTGTGTCTCGGTGGAGTAGCCCGGGACCAAGACCCGACCTTCATGGAGCGAGTCTCGGAGCGCATACCGCTCGGCCGTATGGCATGTGAAGGTGAGTATGGCGAGGCGATTGTGTTCCTGTGTTCGGACGCTTCCTCGTACATGACAGGAGCATCTCTGGTGCTCGACGGTGGTCGCACCGCCTGGTAGTTCGGGGGTTCAGGAACGACAGACCAAATGGCAGCGACGATGGACCGTCTCTCGAGGCGAGTGCGTGCGGCAGCACGGCGCGTCGGCCGGGTTCATCCACCGGTGGTCGATGACTTGGCCGAATGGTGTGGCGTGCATGAGGTGGAGGCCTATCCCCTTTCGGACACCGCGTTTCTGAGTCGCCAGCCGCCGGCCGCACTCGCGACGGCACCACACCCGAGCTTCGAACGAAGGCTCACCAGGAGGATCGCCGCGCGATTTCTGGCCTGCCTCCCGGAGACCTGCGTTTCGGGGCCCAACGGCGTTGTCGTTCTCCCGGACGGCTCGTTCGCCGTCGAAGCGATCTACGGGCGCAATCACTTGGAAATCGACCCCGCGTATCTCAGGCCGCTGCCGTCACGCATCGCCTGGAAGGAGGGGGACTACTTCTCACTGCTGGGTAAGTTCTCGAACTCCGGCAACTACTACCACTGGCTCCACGACGCCCTGCTGCGATTGCATGCGACCGAGCCGCATCTCCCTCGGAGAGTGAAATTTCTCGTCCCGCCCACACTGCGAGACTTCCAGCGTGAGACGCTGCACATGCTGGGGTTGGTCGACGAGGAGTTGGTCCCCTTTCCCGACGGTGAGGTCTGGCGATGTGAACGACTCTGGTTCGCCTCTCTGCCACCTTCGGGCGCCGAGGTCCCGGATGCCGTGACGTGGCTGCGCGAGCGGCTCCACGCGGCGACGGCAACGTCCTTCGTGGAACCGAGGCGCCGGCTGTACATCTCGCGTAGCCGGGCAACGCACGCTCGGGTCGTCAACCAGAGCACGCTCACGCCGATCCTCGAACGGCACGGGTTCGAGCTCGTGGAGACCGAAGGCATGACCGTCGCCGAGCAGATTCGCTTGTTCTCACAGGCGGAGTCGATCGTTGCGCCGCACGGCGCCGGCCAGACGAACATGCTCTTCGCCAGCACGAGATGCAAGAACCTCGAACTCCTTGAACCTCGTTGGGCATCGGATGGGCACGCATACGTGTTCTGGACACTGGCGGAGACACTTGGTCAGAGTTTTTCGTACGCGGTGGCTGAGTCGGTGCGGAATCCGAATCGCACCAGCCGCTCCGACCTTTACGTGTCCCCCAAAATCTTCGAGAGGGCTCTGGAGAGCTTCGTTTCCTGAGGGTCAACCTCGGCGGAGCGACCGCCGGACTGCCCGACACGCTGGCGACGGCGGGCTACGGACCGGTCTGAGCTCCGGCATCGGCATGAGTATCCGCATCGGCGCCGATGCCGCCATCGGCGCACAGCCTCTCGAGCATGAGGGACATGACCCTCCGGGCCCCGCGTACCGGCATGCCCGAGGTGGAGCGCAGCCGTTCCCAGGCCTCCCAGGAGGTGCCGGTGTCCATCGCCCCGAGATACTCGGCACGGGTGCTTTCCGGCAGGGCCGCCAGTTCGGCGGCGAAGGTGGCCTGCAGATCCTGCAGGAACAGGTTGTCGGCGACGGCCAGCGCCCTTCGGATGGCGGGCGACGTCGACACGCGGCAGACCAGGGCGCGCCGGACCTCCGAGGTCTCTTCGAAGAGGGCGGCCCGGTGTGCGACCGTCCGCTCTATCCGTGTCGGCAGGGAGAGCCTCGGGGAGAGCTGGGGCATGTCGGCCCATTGGCGACGCAGTTGCAGCGCGGCGACGAACTGGTAGAGGTCGTCCATGTCGGCGAAATGGTGGAACACGAGGCGCAACGACACGCCGGCCCGCCGGGCGACGGACTTCGCCGTGGGGTCCGGATCACCGGCGATCAGCAACTCGACGAGGGCCTCCGCGACGTGGCGCCGGGTCCGCTGCCCTCGGGCCAGCCGTCCGTCCCGGGCCGGCTCCTCGGGCGCCACCAGCGCGGCCAGCTCGAGTGCCGACTGGGCTGGGCCGGTGTCATAACCGGCTGTGGCCGATGAGCCTCCTGTCACGTGATTCCCCTTCCTCTCACAAGGGGGAATCCAACGGCCGCTCAGGACTTGCGCTCTACAACCAAAGACCCACCGACCAGGTGCAGCGGCCGTGCCTGGGGGGGCACATCACCCCGGATGCATCGGCCCTTTTCACAACGGACGCACAACGGAGCACAACGGAAGCACAACCGCCATTGCGGCCACCGCTCAGGAAGTCATGGCACCACGCGGCCGGCCTCGAGCGTGACCGTGGCATCGCAGCGGGCCGCTTCGCTGGCCCTGTGCGTGACGACCAGGACGCTCCGCTCGCCCGCGGCGCGCAGCACGCCGTCGATGAGCTCGTTGGCCAGGGCGGGGTCGAGCCCGCTGGTGGGCTCGTCGAGCACCAGCACGGGGCCCGGCGCCAGAAGGGCGCGGGCGACCGCGAGACGCCGGCGCTCGCCCCCGGACAGGGTGACGCCGTCCTCCCCGACCGGCGTGTCGAGTCCGTGGGGGAGCGCGGCCACCCAGGCATCGAGGCGAGCGGCCCGTAGCGCGGCGGCGATCTCCTCCTCGTCGGCGTCGGGGCGGCCGAGCACGAGATTGGAGCGCACCGTGCCGGCGAACAGCTGCGCCCGCTGGTCGGCGAGCGCACAGGCGGCGCGCGCATCGGCCTGGCGCAGCTGCCGCACGTCGGTGCCGCCGAGCGACAGCGTGCCGTCCTCGAGGGGCCAGTACCGCAAGAGCGCGGTCACGAGGCTCGACTTGCCCGCACCGCTCGACCCGGTCACCGCCACGCGCCCGCCCGCCGGCAGCCGCAGGCTCACCCCGTCGACGGCGCGGGGAAGTCCGGGGCCATACCGCAGCGCGGCCTCGGCAAAGACGACCTCGGGCACGCCCGCCGGGAGGGGAGACGCGACGACCGGGTCGTCGAGGGGGACCGGGACGTCCTCGAGTGCGAAGAGGCGCGCCGCCGCCGCCCGCACCTCGAGTGAGCGGGCCATGGCCAGGGGGACGCCCGGCACCGTCTCGAAGGTGGCCAACGCGGCGAGCGGCAGGACGGCGACCATGACCTGACCGAGATGATGGGCGTGGACGGCGGCCACGCCGGTGGCCAGGACGGCGGTCACGGCGACAGCCAGGCACACCTGAATGAGCACGGTCGCCGACATGCCGAGGCGGGCGTGACGGTTCTGCAGCGCGTCGGTCCGGGTGCCGAGCTCCTCGACGGCGTGCACGAGGCGCTCGTCGGCGCCGAAGGCCAGCAGTTCCGGTGCCCCGGCGAGCGCGTCGACGACCTGGGCCGAGAGCGTCCCGGCGAGCGCGGCCAGGTCCTCGTCTCCGCCCCGGCGCCAGGTGAGCACGGCGGGCACGGTCAGGGCGACCAGCAGCGGCACGCCGAGGGCCAGGGCCGCCCACGGCAGGATGAGGCCGACGGCGACGGTTCCGATGACGGCCGCCCCCGTCGCGATCGCGACCGGCAGCAGCGTGCGCAGATAGAGGTCTTGCAGGGCATCGACGTCGTCGATGGCGCGCGCCAGCAGGTCGCCGCTGCGCCACCCGGCCAGTGCGGCGGGCACCCGCGGGGCCAGGCAGTCGTAGAGCCACACCCGCCACCGCGTCAGCGCCCGCAAGGCCGCGTCGTGACCGACGAGCCGTTCGGCGTAGCGCAACGGCCCGCGCAGGAAGGCCAGGACCTCCACCGCGGCCAGGATGCCGACGAGCGCGGAGAGGCCCGGCTGCAGTGCGGCCCGGCCGACCACGTAGCCCGACCCGGCGAGCAGGCCGATGGTGGCCGCCGCCGCGGCCAGACCGAGCAGTCCCGCCAGCGCCAGCCGCCCGTACGGGGTGCCCGGCTCGGCCAGGACTCTCCGCAGTGGTCCGCGGGCCCGGCTCACGGCGAGACCACCAGCGGGAGGTCCGGTCCGACCGGCGCCGGCAGCGTCACCACGGTGTCGAAGTGGGGGAGGAGGAGCGGCTCGTGGGCCGCCACCACCACGGTGCGCCCGGTGAGCCAGGGCTCCAGGGCCGGGGCGAGGCGGGCCACGGTCGGCGGGTCGAGAGCCGCGGTGGGTTCGTCGAGCAGCAGAATCGGTGCGGGGCGCAGCAGGGCCCGGGCCAGGGCCACGCGCTGGCGCTCGCCGGAGCTCAGTGTGAGGCCGTCGTGCCCGACGGCCGTCAACAATCCGGCGGGCAGGTTCGCCAGGAGGTCGGCCAGGCCGACGGCGGCGAGCACGCCGTGGAGTTCGTCGTCGGACGCGTCGGGGGCGCCCAGACGGAGGTTCTCGGCCAGCGTCGCATTGAAGAGGTGCGGTCGCTGCGGCAGCCAGGAGAAGTGGCTCCGCCACACAGCAACGGTCTGGGCGTCGCTGGGGCGCCCGCCGAACGACATGGTGCCCTCGGTCGGCTCGACGAAGCGCAACAACGCAGCCAGCACCGTCGACTTGCCCGACCCCGACGCCCCCGTCAGCGCCAGACGGCTTCCCGCTGGCGCCTGCAGCGAGATGCCCGTCAGCGCGGCGCGCTCCCGGTGCTCGTAGCGCACGCCAAGGCCGACAATGCGCAGACCCGCGTCGGCCTGCGCGCCTGCACCCAGAGCTTCGCCCGCGTCCGCGCCAGCGCCTTCGCCGCCGCCCATGGAGGGCGGCACCGGCGTCTCGAGCACCTCGAGCACGCGCGCCGCCGCCGCCTGTCCTTCGGTGCTGGCGTGGAACTCGGCGCCGGCGCGGCGCAGCGGGATGAAGATCTCCGGCGCCACCAGGAGGACCGCCATGGCCGTCTGCAGCGTGAGCTCACCCCAGAGCAGGCGGAGCCCGAGCACCATGGCGACGAGCCCGACCCCGAACCCGGCGAGCATGTCCATGGAGAGTGCGGACAGGAAGGCGACCCGCAGCGTGCGCATGGTGGCGGACCGCACGCCTTCGGTCGCCGCCTCCACCTCCCGGCGCCCCTGCGCCTCCCGGCCGAAGGCGCGGCAGGGTCGGAAGACCCTCAATGAGGTGGAGGACGCGCCCGGCCAGCGAGCCGAGCCGGCGCCACTGCCGCGCCGAGCGTTTGGTCGCCTCCCGGCCGAAGGCGATCATCGTCACGGGCACCGCCAGGACGAGGGCGATGACCACCACGAACGAGAGCCAATCCTGGGTGCCGACCCAGACCAGCAGGATGAGCGGGATGACGGCCGCCGCTGCGGCCTGGGGGACGTAGCGCGGCGTAATAGGTATGGAGCGAGCGCAGCCCCCTGGTGGCCGTGAGCGACAGCTCACCCGGGCGCTCACCACCCAGCCAGCCGGGCCCCAACGCCAGGGCATGCTCCAACAACTGGCTCCTCAGCGTGGCGACGACGCGGTCGGCGGCGCGCAGGCCCGAGAGGTCGCCGACGCCATGGAGCGCGGCCCGCACGAGGATGGCCAGGCCGAGCACGACGATGGCCGGGGTCACCGAACCGAGCGATGCGTGGTGCAGCAGGGAGCGTTCGACGACGGAGGCCAGGGCCACCGCCTGCACGACGACCGCCACCGCGCTCACGACGGAGAGGGCCACTGCGGTCACCGCGACCCGCCTGAGCCCCGGCACGCGGGCGGCGAGGTCCGGGTCGACGAGGCGGGGCCGGCTCCGCGGGGGGTGCTCGCTCACAGGCTGAATGTCGTGTCCTTCACCGAGACGGTCCGCCCGATGAGGCCTTCGTCGAGGGCCAGGCGGGCGGTCGTGGCATCTTCGCAGGTGGCGGCGGTGCGGAGCCCGTCGGCGAGGTCGGCCACAATCACCGTCCGGACGGGGTCGAAACCACCTTCCCCGCCGTAGGTCACCGTGAAGGACGCGACCGTCCCCGACGGTGGGCGCGGCGGGCGCGGCGTCGACGACCGGCACGATCTCCGTGGCAGCGATCGCCTCGGCGGCCAGGTCGGCCAGGAGGGGCTGGCTCGGCGCCGCCACCGGCGTGGCGGACCAGACGGCGAGCCCGGGCTTGGAGAGCATGCCCGACACCGTCGTCAGGAGGCCCAGCTCGGCCGGCTCGCCGCGCAGGCGCCCACCGAGCAGGCGCAGTGACTGCAGAACGAAATGGTTGAAGGGCCCGCCGGCGAAGGCCATGCCGCCGCTGAGGGTGGGCGTCCCGGCGGGGTCGAGCTCCAGCTCGCGTTGTTGGACCCGCACGGCGGCGGGGAAGCACGAGTACACCTCGGCGAGGCCGAGCTCGTTGAGCGGCCGCCCGATGTGGTGCGCCGCGGCCCGGCCGAGCACACCCATGGCCGGCCACTCCTGCAGGCGGCGCCGGGCCGTCAGGGTCACCGCCGCCGAGGAGTGCAGTGCCACGTGGGGGAAGAGCCACCGGTCGGCCGGGACGCCCGCCGCACGGGCCCGCTCGGCCGAGCAGATCAGCAGCGCGGAGGCCTGGTTGACGGTCCACTGGCTCGAGTGCCACCGGTTGTAGGGGGAGGACAGCGGCCGGTTGTGCGGCCCCGGAGTGGCGATGGCCGTCGCATCGCGTCGCTGCGGGAAGGCCGCCTCGGGGTTCTGTCCGGCCACGGCGTTGTAGCGCGCCCACAACGCGGCGATCTCGTCGCGCTGGCGGTCCGGCGGGAGACACTGGGCGGCAGCGAGGGCGTTCTCAATGAGCGCGTACTGCTGCACGGGAGGCCAGACCATGCCGGCCGCGCTCTCGACCGGGGCCACGAAGTCCGCCGGGCGGGTGAGCACGTGGTCGGGCGGTTGGTCCTCGTCGTCGCGCTCGACGCCCCCGTCGCGTTCCCACGCCCGCGCCTCGGCGCCGACGACGACGATCGTGTCGACGCGTCCGTCCGCCACGGCCGCCAGCGCGTGGTTGATGACCTCCTGCTGGGAGACGCCGATCTCGCACAGGATGGTGCGGGCCTCGGGCGCACCCACCCGCCGGGCCACCGCCCGCGCCGGGTCGGTGAGCGACCAGCTGCCCTGAGGCACGGCGATGCAGTCGATGCTTCCGAGAAGGCCCGACCCGCCACCGCCACCGCCACCGCCACCGCCCGCGTCGGCCGCGGCCGCCAGCACGGCCTCGGTCATGAGGTCCACCACGGGCGCCGGCTCGCTCGCGGCGCCGAGCCCGACCAGAACGGGCAGGCGCGGGTCGAGGGAGCGCATACGACGGCCGATGCTACGGTCCCGCCATGGCCAACGGCGAAGCGGGCAGGTGGGAGACGGAACTGCAGGATTTCACCAAGGAATCCTTCGAGGCCGACGGGAAACGGCGCGATGTCTTCCGGATCGGGACGGGCCCTGCGGTGATCGTCATCAGCGAGATCCCGGGCATCACCCCCTTGGTGGCCCAGTTCGGTCGGCGGGTCGCCGCCGCCGGCTGCACGGCCGTCCTGCCGGTCGTGTTCGGGGACCCGGGGCGCCCGGCGACGGCGGGCTACGCGCTGCAGTCCATCGGGCCCGCCTGCGTCTCCCGCGAGTTCTCCGCCTTCGCCCTGAAGCGGACGAGCCCGATCACGGTGTGGCTGCGCAAGCTCGCCGCCATGGAGCACGAGCGCTGCGGCGGCCCCGGTGTGGGGGTGGTCGGCATGTGCTTCACCGGGGGCTTCGCGCTGGCCATGATGGTCGACGACATTGTGCTGGCGCCCGTGCTGAGCCAGCCGTCGCTCCCGTTCCCGCTCACCAAGAAGTTCAAGGCGGACATCGGTATCTCCGACGGGGACCTGGCCCGGGTGAAGGAGCGCACCGCAACGGGCACCTGCCTGCTCGGCCTGCGCTTCACCAACGACCCCTTCTGCTTCGAGGAGCGTTTCGAGACCCTGCGCCGCGAGCTCGGCGACGCCTTCATCGCCGTGGAGATCGACTCGGCACCGGGCAACCCGCACGGCCACCCGAAGAAGGCGCACTCCGTGCTGACCGAGCACCTGGTCGACCAGGAGGGCACGCCGACGCGCGCCGCGCTCGAATCAGACCCTCGCCTTCTTCCGCGAGAAGCTCGGCGTGGGCACGGGTCCCGGCCCGCGGCCGGACACGCGCACGCCGTCGCCCGGCTGATCAGGCCGGCGCCGCCAGGACTTCGTCGCAGACGCGCTCGCCCGAGCGCACCGCGCCGTCCATGGCGCCGTACGAGGTCGAGGCCGTCTCGGTCCCGGCCCAGTGCAAGCGGCCGACGGGCTCGCGCAGCCGCCGCCCGTACTGGGTGAGCACGCCGGTGGGGAAGTGGCCCATGGAGCAGCCGCGGGTCCACTGCTCCTGGGCCCAGTTCTGCTCCATGACCTCGACCGGGGAGGCGGCGCGGGGCCCGAGGCGGCGGGTGAGCATGCGCACGAACACGTCGCGCCGCTCCGCCTCGCCGAGCTCGGCCAGGGCGCGGGCACGCGGCCCGGCCGAGTACCCGGCCACGACACCCTGGCCGTGGTTGGGCTGGCAGGTGTCGAGGGTGACCTCTATTTCGTCGTCGGTGGCCACGGTGGCGCCGGAGATCCCGTCGCGCCGCCAGAAGGGCTCGTCGTAGACCGCGACCATCTTGACTTCCGTGCCGGCGGGCACCTGGTGGATGAGCAAGGCGTGATCCGCCGGCAGCACCGGGTCGAAGCGGATGCCCGCCGCCAGGGCGCGCGGCAGCGCCAGGACGACACGCCGGGCCGACACCGTGCACCCGGCGCCGCGCACCGTCACCCGGTCGTCCCCCGCAATGACGCCGACGACCGGCGTCCCCAGCACGACCGCCTCGCCGAGCTCGGCCGCCATGGCGTCGGGGACCTGCCCGACCCCGCCTTCGAACTGGGCGTCCTGGTAGCCACCCGCCACCGTCATCAGCGACTCAATGCCGCCCGCCGATCGCGCCAGGAAGAGCCAGTTGAGGAGCGAGACCTCGGAGAGGTCGGCGGCGAAGCACGCCCGCACCGTCGCCGCGATCAGGTCGCGGGCGAGCCGGGTCGGCACGTGCGCCGCGCTGAGCCAGGCCTGCACCGACTGCGCGTCCCAGTCGGCCGCCTTCGGCGCGTCCCACGGCGCCTCGACGGGCACCTTCTTGGCCATGGCGTTCATGCGCGCAATCGCCTGCCCCGCACTGAGCAGCGCCACCGGGCTCACCCGGGGGATGTCGCCCCGGTAGCGGCGGACCTTGCCGCCGGTGGCCAGCACGTTGTCGCCCTCGACGTACGTCTTGAAGGTGGCGACGCCCATCTCCTTGGTCAGCGCGTGCATGCGGTCGTGGTGCGGGCCGACGAAGCAGCCGCCCATGTCGACGGGCACGCCGTCCCGGCTGGTCTTCGTCCACACCCGTCCGCCGACGCGGTCCCGCGCCTCGAGGACGACCACCGAGCGGCCGGCCTGGCTCAGGCGCCGCGCCGCCGTCAGCCCGGCCAGCCCCGCCCCGACGACGCAGACGTCGGCCTCCCGTGTGCCCGTCCCGGTCCCGGCAGTTGCGCCCATGGCCCCTCCTCGCTCCTCGTGAGGCTAACATGCGTGCGGCCCGCATGTACATGTCCGGAGGAGGTGATGCGGTGAGCACCACGGCAGGCGCAACCACGACGACCACGACAAGCACGACGAGCACGACAGCCAGGCCACGCCGGACCCAGGCCGCCCGGTCGGCCCGGACCCGGGGCGCCCTGCTGCAGGCGGCGCGGGAGCTCTTCGCCGAGAAGGGCTTCGCCGCCACCGGCCGCGACGAGATCGCCGAACGGGCCGGCGTGACCCGGGGGGCGCTCTACCACCACTTCGCCTCCAAGACCGAGGTCGCCGCCGGCGTGGTCGAGCAGCTCGAGGGCGAGCTGGTGGCGCGGGTGGTGGCCGCCGCCCTCGAGGGCACGGGCGTGCGGGACCAGCTCCACCGCGGTTGCCGGGCCTACATGGACGCCTGCGCCGATCCCACCATGGCCCGGATCCTGGCCGACGCCCCCGCGGTGCTCGGGCTGGAGGCGTGCCGCGCCCTCGATGCGGTGGCCTGCGCCCCCCTGCTGGCCGAGGTCTTCGCCCGCGCCGCCGACGAGCAGGTCGACGTGCCGGGTGATCCGGAGGTGGCCGCCGCCCTGCTCCTGGGCTTCCTCAACGAGGCGGCCGGACTCATCGCCGCCGCACCCGAGGACCTGGGCCTGCGGCGTCGGGTCGGCGACACGGTGGACGAGTTCATCGCCCGGCTCTTCGTCTGAACGGTCGGGGCCGGTCCCGTTGAGTGGCGGGGGCGCAGGTGGGAGGATTGGGCCGTCAGCGGTGGGGGCCGCCTCCCGCACGAGCAGTCGAGGAGCGCCATGTCCGATTTCGTCATGACCATCGCCGGGGAGGCCGTACCGACCGAGGACACGTTCGGCGTGCACAACCCCGCCACGGGCGAGGTCTTCGCCCAGGCGCCCGAGTGCACCCGCCAGCAGCTCGATGCCGCCTTCGACGCCGCGGCCAAGGCCGCCCGTGACTGGAAGGCGGACGAGGCGGCGCGGCGCGCCATCCTCCTGCAGGCGGCCGACGTGCTGATGGGCGCGACGGCCGATCTCGCGCCGGTGCTGACGGCCGAGCAGGGCAAGCCGCTGAGCGACGCCGGCATCGAGGTCTTCGCCTCGGCCATCTGGTGCCAGTACTTCGCCGGCCTCGACATGCCGGCCCAGATCATTCAGGACGACGACACCGCCTACGTGGAGCTGGCCCGGCGCCCCCTCGGCGTCGTCGCCGCCATCACGCCGTGGAACTTCCCGCTGACGCTCGCCTTCTGGAAGATCGCCCCCGCGCTGCTGGCCGGCAACACGCTCGTCCTGAAGCCCTCGCCCTACACCCCGCTCACCACGCTGAAGGTCGGCGAGCTGCTGCGCGAGGTCTTCCCGCCGGGCGTCGTCAACATCGTGAGCGGCGGCGACGACCTCGGCGCGTTCATGACCACGCACCCCGTGCCGCGCAAGATCAGCTTCACCGGCTCGGTCGAGACCGGCAAGAAGGTGGCCCTGTCGGCGGCACCGGACCTCAAGCGCGTCACGCTCGAGCTCGGGGGCAACGACCCGGCCATCGTGCTCGACGACGCCGACCCGGCCGAGGTGGCCACGGCGATCTTCGCCGGCGCCTTCAACAACAACGGGCAGGTGTGCTCGGCGATCAAGCGCGTCTACGTGCCCGAGGCCCTCTACGACGACGTGGTCGAGGGCCTGGCGGCGCACGCCCGCAGCATCAAGGTCGGCGAGGGCACCGAGGACGGCGTGAAGCTGGGGCCGATCAACAACGAGCCCCAGTACGAGCGGGTCAAGGAGCTCGTGGCCGACGCGCTGTCCCACGGCGCCACCGCGGTGACCGGCGGCAAGGCCATGGACCGCGCCGGCTACTTCTTCGAGCCCACCATCCTCACCGGCCTGTCCGACGGGACCCGCATCGTCGACGAGGAGCAGTTCGGCCCCGCCCTGCCCGTCGTGTCCTACCGGGACCTGGGCGACGCCATCGACCGCGCCAACGCCACGCACTTCGGGCTCTCGGGCTCGGTGTGGGGCGCCGACGCCGACCGGGCCGCGGACGTGGCCGCGCAGCTCGAGTGCGGCACGGCGTGGGTCAACACGCATCTCGCGCTGGCGCCGCAGCAGCCCTTCGGCGGCTTCAAGTGGAGCGGCATCGGCGTGGAGAACGGCCCGTGGGGGCTGGCCGAGTTCTCCGAGTTCCAGGTGGTGCACCGCTCCAAGGCGGCCAACGGGTTGAACGCCAACACGGCGATGCTGCTGTCGTAACGGACACGGCGGCGGGACCGGCCCGCTCCGGTGTCAGCCGGTGGTGGAGCCGGTGCCGGAGCCCTGCAGGTCCTGCACAATCTGCTTGACGTCGGCGCGACCCTTGGCCAGCGCGGCGCTCGCCGCCTGCAGGGAGGACCGCGACGCGGCCAACAGGTCGTGGTTGGCGTTCCACTGCGCCGGCGTGAAGGCGAGCACCGTCGCCGCCAGGCCGTTGGTCGCGTTGGTGGCGGTGCCGATCTGGCCGTCGAGGTCGCTGATGAGTGGCTGCAGCACGGCCTGGTTGGCCGGCGTGAGCCGGCTCTGCGCCTTGGTGGCGTCCGTGGTGAGGTTCGGGATGGCGGTCGTCGTGGCGCGGTCTGCGCCGGCGGCGATGCGGGCGGCCGGCAGCACCAGCACGTAGACGCGGTAGCCGCTGAAGATCGTCCCGAAGTCGTGCGCCGCCTGCTGCACCGTCGTGTCACCCTGCACGGTGGTGTTGAGCTGTTGCAGCGGCGCGATGTCGGCGCCCAGGTACGAGGCCAGACCCGCCTGGCTCGCGCCGAGGCCCTTGGCACCGTTGACCCTGCCGATCGCCGCGTTGAGCGCGTTGACCCGATCGCCGACGTCCGTCGCCGCCTTGGCCTTTATGCCGGCCAGGGTCGTCGGGGCCGCGCTGGTGCCCGAAGGCGTGGCGGCGCCGGCTGCGGCGCCGGCCATGAGCGTGGCCCCCGAGGCCAGGACGACCGTGCCGAGTCGAATGCGGTGGGTGCGCATGGGTGCTCCTCTCGTCGCTGGAGATGCTGCGCCCCCAGCATGAACCCGCTGTTCGGCAATCATCATGGTTCTGTAAGGGGATTCCCGATTGGGGCCATTTCGGGGACGGGAGATGGAAGGCTAGGAACGTGAGCGCGGAGAGCGGGACGGTGGTCGTGGTGGAGGACGATCCGCACATCGCCGACCTGGTGGACCTGTACCTGCGCCGCGAGGGCTTCCGCGTGCTGCTGGCCGACGACGGGGAGAAGGGCCTGGACGCCTTCGCGCGGGAGGACCCCTGCATCGTCATCCTCGACGTCGGCCTCCCCGGCGCCCGCGACGGCTTCGACGTCTGTCGCGCCATCCGCGCCCGCAGCAGCGTCCCCGTCCTCTTCCTCACGGCGCGCGACGACGAGATGGACCGCGTCCTCGGCCTGGAGCTGGGGGCGGACGACTACCTCGTCAAGCCGTTCTCGCCCCGGGAGCTGGTGGCGCGGGTGCGGGCCATTCTGCGGCGTACCCGCGAGGGCCCCGCCCCCCAGGAGATCGTCACCGTGGGTGATCTCGAGGTGGACCTGCGCCGCCGCGAGGCGCGCCGGGCGGGCGAGGTCGTGGCGCTCACCACCCGCGAGTTCGACCTGCTGGCGTTCCTGGCCAACAACGACGGTCTCGCCCTCTCGCGCCAGCAGCTCCTCGACGGCGTCTGGGGTGCCGACTGGTACGGCGACGAGCGGACGGTCGACGTCCACGTCGCCCAGCTGCGCAAGAAGCTCGGCACCGATCTCCCCCTGGCGACCGTCTGGGGCGTCGGCTACCGGTTCGGCTGACCGATGCGCCGCCGCCTCATGCTGGCCATGGTCGGCCTGGTCGCGGTCGTGCTCGTCATTGCCGGCGCGGGCAGCCTCATTCTGACCCGCAACGCGGCGCGCAACCAGGCGGAGCAGCAGCTGGTGTCCGAGGTGAACTCGCTCACGTCGTCCGACATCAGCTCGCAGTCACTGGCGGAGCTGCGGGTCGTGCGGAAGACCCTGACGCTCGAGGACGCCGACGTCATTGCGATCGACCGCTTCGGCACGGTGCACGCGACGCTCCCCGAGGGCCTGACCGCGCAGGACATCGACGTGGCCGCCGTGCAGTCGGGACGGACGACGTCGGGGCGCAAGGGCAACACCGTGTACGCGGTGGCGCCCGTCACGCTGTCCCAGCAGGAGCTCACGCGTCTGCGCGGCCCGCCGGCACGTCGCGTTCGAGGGGACGTTCGCCGTCCTGCTGACCCGGAACGTCGGCGGCCTCGGCCCGAGCTGGGGCTACTTCATTGTGGCGGGGGGAGCGGCCTTGCTCGTCGCCGCCCTGGTGGCCTGGCAGATGTCGCGCCGCATGGCCCGGCCGCTCGTGGAGGCCATGGAGGCCACCGGCCGGATCGCCTCGGGCGAGCTGGCCAGCCGGGTCCCGGTCCGGCGCAACGACTACCCCGAGTTCGCGTCGTTGGCCGGCTCCATCAACGGCATGGCCCAGAGCCTGGAGGACGGCCGGGAACGGGAGCGCCATCTCCTCCTGGCGGTGTCGCACGACCTGCGCACCCCGCTCACCTCCATCCGCGGCTTCGCCGAGGCGATTCACGACGGCGCGATCGCCGACAGCGCCCAGGCGGCCGACGTGATCATCGCCGAGTCGCGGCGGCTGGAGCGCCTCGTCGGGGACCTGCTCGACCTGACCAAGCTCGAGGCCCGGCAGATGTCGATCGTCCTGCGCCCGACCGACGTGGCCGAGGTGGTGACGACGACCGCGGAGGGGTTCCGCCCCGCCGCCGCCAAGAGCGGGCTCGCCGTGGTGGTGCGGGTGCCGGATCGGGACGGCGTGGCCCAACCGCACCCCGCGGTGGCCGATCCGGAACGGCTGGCACAGCTGCTGGCCAACCTCCTGGAGAACGCCATGACGTTCGCCCGCACCACCGTCACCGTGGGGCTGGCCGAGGAGCACGCCGCGGGATCGTCCGTCATCACGGTGGAGGACGACGGGCCCGGCATCGCGCCGGGCGACCTGCACAAGGTGTTCGAGCGCTTCTATCGAGCCGACCGGGGGCCGAACCGCCGGATGGGCTCGGGGCTCGGCCTGGCCATTGTGGCCGAGCTGGCGGCGGCCATGGGCGGCACGGTGCACGCCGAGTCACCGGTCAACGAGGACGGTGGCTCACGCTTCGTCGTCACCCTGCCGCAGTGGCAGGCGGCGCAGCCCCTGCCGTCGGGCGTCTGAGTTCAGGGCTGCGTCTGCGCCGGCGTGGCCGGCGGAGGGACGCTGACCGTGGTCCCCGACGGGATGGAACCGTTCGCCGGTGCCGGCACGGAGAGGAGCTCCATGGTGCGGTAGGTGGCGGCAAAGGACCCCGCGCCGACCAACGCGGTCAGGACGAAGGCGGCAACGAGCTTGGCCCGTCGAGTGCCGCGGCGCGGCCCGGTGTTGTGGGCGCGGCGGGGCGGGGCGGGCGTCGCCGAAGAGGCTCACCGTCGGGGGCTCCACAGGGAATTCTCGGAAGAACCGGGTGATGCCTTGAGGGGGCCCCGACCAGGGCGATCACTCCGCGCGGGGCGGCGCCGTCGTGGGGATCGCGAGCACCCGGGCGGGCTCCCCTCCTCCCGACTGCGATATGGCAAGCTTCCGGGCCGTTGGGGATGGGGACGGAGAGGCCGCACGCACCGTGATGCAGGCACAGGGGACGACGGATCACCACGAGTCGGCGGCCGGGTGACGGGCCCGCTGCCCGGCGCCGACCAGGCGCAGTGGGAGGAGGACGGGTGGTGCGTCGTGCCCGGGGTCCTGCCACCGGAGGTCATCGCCGCGGCGCGGGAGGTCGTGCCCGGGCTGGTCCCGACGGCGGAGGAGTTCGCCGACGACGTGGACCCGGCGCGCAACGAGCCCTTCCGGGTCGATTCCCACCGAGTCATGCCCCGCTTTCCCTTCGAGGACGGGGCCCTCAACGACATCGTCGTGCACGACCGGATCATCGACCTGGCCGAGCAGCTGCTCGGTGTCACCGACCTCCGGCTCTACCAGGCCATGCTGAGCGCCAAGTACGGCGAGGGCGCGTTCAGCGACGAGCAGCTCCTGCACGTCGACTTCGGCAACCACACGCTGGTCGTGCCCCGGCACGAGCCCGGATACCAGCAGCTCGAGATGTTCGTCTACCTGAGTGACGTGACGGCCGAGACGGCGGCGACCCGGATGGTGTCGCGGCGCCTCACCGCCGACATCCCGGTGGAGCGGACCTACCTCAGCCAGACCGAGTACGCCGACCTGTACGCCGCCGAGGTTCCCGCCGCGGGGCCCGCCGGTTCGATTTTGGCCTATCGCCCCGACGTCTACCACCGCGGGGTGCGCATGACGACGCCCCGGACGGCGCGGTTCATGGTGCACGTGTCCTACAAGCCGGCCGCCACCGACTGGCTCGGCTCGCACGGCTTGCCCAGTGCCGGCGAAGACCTGTCGTGGTACCGGTTCGTCCAGCACGCCAGCGTGCGGCAGCTCACCGTCCTCGGGTTCCCGGCACCGGGCCATCCGTACTGGAACGCGCAGACCCTGGCCGGCGTCGCCGCCCGCTATCCCATGCTCGACGTCTCACCCTGGCGCGTCGGCGCCGGGGAGCGCCCGGGCGGGAAGGCGTGACCGCGGACGAACCGTGGTGGAAGGCCGGCGTCCTCTACCAGATCTATCCGCGTTCCTTCGCCGACAGCAACGCCGACGGCGTCGGCGACATCCCGGGCATCATTGCGCACCTCGACCACCTCGCCTGGCTGGGCGTCGACGGCATCTGGCTCTCACCGGTCACCGTCTCGCCCAACGCCGACTGGGGCTACGACGTCGCGGACTTCTGCGCCATCGCCCCCGAATTCGGGACGATGGAGGACTTCGACCGGCTGGTGGCCGAAGCGGCCGGCCGCGGCATCCGCGTCCTCATGGACATTGTGCCGAACCACACCAGCGAGGAGCATCCCTGGTTCGTGGACGCGCGTTCCTCGCGCACAGCGGCCCACCGGGACTGGTACGTCTGGGCCGACGGCAAGGAGGACGGGGAGCTGCCCAACAACTGGGTCAGCAGCTTCGGCGGCCCGGGATGGACCCTCGACGAGACGACGGGCCAGTACTACTTCCACAACCACCTGCAGGAGCAACCCGACCTGAATTGGTGGAACGAGGACGTACGCACGACCTTCGACGACATCTTCCGCTTCTGGTCCGACCGGGGGGTGGCCGGCTTCCGCATTGACGTCTGCAACGTGATCATCAAGGACGCCGAGCTGCGCGACAACCCGCCGGCGACCGAGGACGACGACTTCGAGACGCAGATGTTCGGCCAGCGCAGCGTGTACAACGCCAACCGGCCCGAGGTCCACCAGGTGATCAGGCGCTGGCGGCGGTTGGCCGACGACTACGAGGAGCCCCGGCTCCTGATCGGGGAGACGCCCGTCCCGGTGGAACGGCTGGCGGAGTTCTACGGCGACGGCTCCGACGAGCTGGGGCTCGCCTTCAACTTCAATTTCATCAACGCGCCCCTCCAGGCCCCGGAGATGCGGGCCATTGTGGAGGAGACCGAGGCCGCGTTGCCGCCGGGGGCGTGGCCGGCGTGGACGGGCTCCAACCACGACATGTTCCGTTTCCCCACCCGCTGGGCCGAGGACGACCCGGCCCGGGTCCGCCTGGCGCTCCTCATGCTGCTGAGCCTGCGCGGCACCCCGGTCCTCTACCAGGGCGACGAGATCGGCATGGCGAACGTCGCGCTGGCCCAGGAGGACCTTCGCGACCCCCTCGGAGTCCGCTTCTATCCCTACTACGAGGGGCGGGACGCCGGCCGCACGCCCATGCAGTGGAGCGATCGCCCGGGGGGCGGCTTCACCGATGCGGCCCGACCGTGGCTCCCGTTGGGAGACCTGGCCGCGGCCAACGTGGCCACGCAGCGCGACGATCCCGGTTCGGTCCTGGTGTTGTGCCACGACCTCATCGCCTTCCGGCGAGACCATCGGGCCTTCTGCACCGGCGCGGCCGAGTCTCTGGCGACTCCCGAGCAGGCCTGGGCCTGGACGCGGGGCGACGCGCCACGTCGTCGCCCTCAACATGTCGGCGGAGGAGCTCGTCCTGCCCGGTCTCCCCGGCGCCATTCAGATCTGCACCGACCGCGCCCGCGATCTGGAGGCGGTCGGACCCGACCTCCGGCTGGCGTCGTTCGAAGGGGTGATCCTCGAGCGCACCTAGGGTCGGGTCGGGAACCACATCACAACGGAGGAAAGATCTGCATGGGACGTCTCACCGACAAGGTCGCGATCGTCACCGGGGGCGGCGGAGGTATCGGCGGGGCGACCGCGCGCGCCCTGGCCCGGGAGGACGCGGCCGTCCTGGTGGTCGACATCAACCAGGCCGCCGCCGAGCTCGTGGCCAACGGGATCACGGAGTCCGGCGGCCGCGCCGTCGGCGTTCCAGGCCGACCTGTCCGACGAGTCTCAGGTCGTCGCCACCATCGCGGCCGCGACGTCGAACTTCGGCCGCCTGGACATCCTGCACAACAACGCGGCGCTGACCGACTCGGACTTCCTGACCCGTGACACGGCAGTGACCGACCTGTCGCTCGATGTCTGGCAGCGCACGCTGGAGGTGAACCTCCAGAGCCAGATGCTCACCTGCAAGCATGCCGTCCCCGAGATGGTGCGCGGCGGAGGCGGCTCCATCATCAACATGTCGTCCGGCGCGTCGCTCAAGGGCGACCGGACCCGGACCGCCTACGGGGTCTCGAAGGCGGGGGTCAATGCACTGTCCATGTACGTGGCGACGAGCCACGGGAAGCAGGGCATCCGGGTCAACACCATCCTGCCCGGCCTCATCATCACGGATGCGGTGCGCGCCCACCTGGACGAGAAGATGGTGGCGAATCTCGGCAAGGCCGTGTTGACGCGCTCAGTGGGCCAGCCCGAGGACATCGCGGACGTCGTCGTGTTCCTGGCCTCGGACGAGTCCCGCTACATCACGGGGCAGATGATCGCCGTCGACGGCGGGATGGGGGCCCACGTCGGGCTCGGGGACGGCTGAACGAAGGAGGGAGGGCTCGTTACGACGAAGGGCCCAGGACGTACTCGCCGGTCTCGGCGTGGTGGTACCAGCCGCTCGCGGCCTGGGTCCCGCCGTCCACATGGATGGTCTGGCCGGTCACGTAGCTCGACAGCTCGCCGGCCAGGAAGATGGCGGCGCCCGCCATCTCGTCCACGTGCCCGGCCCTTCCCATGGGCACGGTGAGCCCGAACCGCCCGCCCGTGTCGGGAGCGATGGCGGCGATGCCCTCGGTCATGGTGATGTCGGGCGCCAGCGCGTTGACGCGGATGCCGAGGTGGGCCAGCTCCAGCGCGGCGGTCTTGGTGTAGTTGATGACGCCGGCCTTGGCCGCCGCGTAGGCGGCGTACCCCGGCGCGGCGCGCACGCCCTCAATGGACGTCACGCTCATGATGCTCCCGCCGATCCCGTGCTCGACCATGACGCGAGCCACCCGCTGCGTGCACAGGATGACGTGCTTGAGATTGGCCCGGTAGAGCGCGTCCCAGCCGTTCTCGGTGGTCTCGAGCAGAGGCGAGGAGAACACCCCGCCCGCGTTGTTCACCAGAATGCTGACCGGGCCGAGCTCGGCCACCGTGCGCTCGAGGGCGCGGTCGACCTCGGCTGCGTCGCGGACGTCGGTCGGCAGGGAGAGACCGCCGACCTCCGCCGCGGCTGCCGCACACGTCTCGGGATTCTTCTCCCAGATCGCGACCTTCGCACCGAAGGCGGCGAAACCGTTGGCGATGCCGCGGCCGATACCGGAGCCGCCGCCGGTCACGACGGCAACGCGATCTGTCAAGAGCACTGCGGATGGGTCAAGGGGCACGGAGCGACGTTACAGTAGGCATGCCG
Organism: uncultured Acidimicrobiaceae bacterium; assembly: GCA_963783965.1. GTDB lineage: Bacteria > Actinomycetota > Acidimicrobiia > Acidimicrobiales > RAAP-2 > Bog-473. The sequence continues at coordinate 230,123 of CAWAPQ010000003.1, forward strand.
CACGACGAACGAGGTCTTCGGGAACTGGCCCGGGGATGGATGGGGGTTTTCTGCACATGCCGAGAATTGAGCCGATTCCGTTTGAGGAGATGACGCCGGAGGTCCGCAGCATCATTGAGGAAGGGGTGGCCGCGGGGACCTACGCCACACCTGTCCCGCTGCAGATCTTCGCCTACAAGACGTCGCAGATCATGATGGTCAACATGGCGCGGCAGGGCTACGGGAAGAACACCCTTCTCGGCGGTCGCATCACGGAGCTGCTGCGCATCCGCAGTGCGCAGCTCGGCGAGTGCCAGCCCTGCAGCCAATCGAGGAAGCACGACTCCATCTCGGACGAGGACGTGGCCTGCCTCATCGCTCCCGGTCACGGTGGTGACCTGACGGAGCAGGAGCGGCTCGCCGTGGAGTTCCTCGACCTTCTCTCCGCCGACCACCACGCCATCGACGACGAGACCTATCGCAAGCTGGGCGAGCATTTCACGTCGGCCCAGATCGTCGAGCTGGGGTTCGCCTGTGCCAACGCCATGGGACTGCACCGCTTCCTGCACACGCTCGACCTCTACGGCTCGGGCGAGCCCGTCATTCCCTACAGCCCCGACCAGGTCGACGCGGCCAAGCCGGACGAGCATCTCCTGCAGGAATCGGCATGAGCCAGACGGTCCTGGTGACCGGCGCCACCGGTCTGGCCGGCGCCAACATCTGCAAGCTCTTGACCGAGCGCGGCGATCACGTCCGGGCGCTGGCCCGGGAGACGGCGGACACGGCGCCGCTGGCGGCCCTCGGCGTCGAGATCGTGACCGGCGATGTCACCGATGCCGACGCCGTGGTGCGGGCGGCCCGGGGGGCGGACTCCGCCATCCACTGCGCGGCATTGTTGGGCGGCGCCAGCCAGAACCTGGCCGACTTCGAGGCCGTCAACATCAACGGCACGAAGAACGTCCTCGACGCGGCCGAGGCCGTCGACCTGCGCCGCGTGGTGGCGGTCAGCACCGGAACCTTCTTCGACACCGCCGGCGGGCTCGACCGGGAGGACGCGCCCGTCACCAAGGAACCGAGCTCGGATCCCTACACCATCACCAAAATGGCGGCCTTTCTGGACGCCATGGCCCGGGCCGAGAAGGGCAGGGACGTCGTGAGCACGCATCCCGGTGCCATCTTCGGGCCGTCGCCGGTGGCGAGCAACGCGCTCGGCACGACGAGCTTCAACCGGGTCCTGCTCTCGGCCGCCCGGGGTCGCATTGAGCGCTACCTCAAGTTCCCGGTGAGCTGGGTCTACGGCGAGGACATCGCCCGCGGCTGCATTCTGGCGCTGGACAAGGGTGTCTCCGGCGAGCGCTACATGCTCGACGGCCGGCCCGAGGACGTCGTCAGCATCGCCAACGCCTGCAACCGGATGGGCCAGCTGGCCGGGCTCGACCACGAGGTGGTCGACGTCGAGCCCTCGGACGATCCCGAGTTGGCCAAGGTGTTCGGGCCGACGCTGGTGGCGATCGCCGAGAAGGCGGCCAAGGCCCGGCCGGACCGGCGCAAGCTGGAGGACTCCAAGACCTACAAGCGCCTGGGCTACAGCCCCATCAGCCTCGATGAAGGGTTGTCCACGACGCTCGACTGGTTCAAGGAGATCGGCAAGCTCGACCCCCGATAGGTGGCGCTCTGCTCCTGTCGTACCCGGGCGACCACCGCGTCGACATCGAGCCCGCTGGGAACGTCGGCCGTCGTGTCGATGCGTGCCGGAATCCTCTTCTGCGTGGCCCGGCTGGCGAGCCAGCGCACCATGTGCTCGTAGCACGCGCGCCGTTCCGCAGACGTCAGCGGGGCGCGTCGGATGGCTGTCACGTAGCCCCAGAGATACTCCGCGTACAGGCGGGCCAGCGGGTGCCGCAGCCGGTCCGCACGCCTTCGATCCATGTTCGTGCAGCGGGCGCGCATTGCCGCGTAGGCCCGCTCCGCCTGCTGAGGGTGGTCACGTCGGAAGTAGAGCCATTCGGGGACCTGGTGGAACGGACCGTGGAGGCTGAGCGCGGCCACGATCGTGTGCTCCGCGTGGTGATAGCTGTTGAGCGGCATGACCCGTCGGAGCGCGCTCGTTCGTATCACCGCGTAAATGTCGTCGCCTCCGCTCCCGAAGAGCACGCTGCGGAAGCGCTCGGGTGCCGTCGCGGCGTCGCTCGTGAGCGGGTACACGGGTGCGGCGAAGACAGCGTCGGTCTCGTCAATGTGGGCTGTCCATGAGTGCGCCAGCACGACGTCGGGGCGCTCGTCCAGCGCCTCCACGCAGCGCTGCAGGAGATCGCGGGCGTAGAGGTCGTCGTAGGAGGCCCATTTGAAGAGATCCCCCTGGGCTGCGTCGGCGACGAAGTTGTGGTTCGGCGACAAGCCGATGTTGTGAGCCTGGCGGCAGTAGCGGACCCGCGCGTCCTGGCTCTCGTAGTGCCGGCAGATCTCGGAGGTGTCATCGGTCGACGCGTTGTCCGAAATGATGAGCTCGAAGTCCTCGTAGCTCTGCCCGAGCAGCGCATCGAGGGAGTCGGCGAGGTAGCGACCGCCGTTGTAGACGGGAAGCCCGATACTCAGCCGCGGCACAGCCCTCACAGGGGCCAACCCTGGGAATGGGATGAGTACGTCCGCAGGGCGCGCTGGGACGGATCGGTCGTCGTCATACCTTGCCGGGCTGTCGGGGACAGGACGCGAAGACGGGCACCACATGTACGAGGCATGCCGCCCGAACCGTGATACGCGCCGGACGCGTGCGGCTCACCAATCAAACGTTCATCCACCTGCAGGGAACCTTACCGGTCACCGCAGAGCGGCCGCGGCATCTTCCAGAGACAATGCCTGTTGGTCCCGAGGGGACACGATGCCGACCGGAAGAGGCCAGGGAATGGCCAATTCCGGGTCATCGAAGCGGAGAGCGATGTCCTCCGAGGGATTGTGAGGACGGTCGATCCGATAGGAGACATCGGCGACGCTCGTGAGGGCCTGGAACCCGTGGGCGCATCCGTTGGGGATGTACACCGACTGCTGCCCGTCCCCGTCGAGCTCGAAGCTCTGCCAGTTGCGGTAGGTCGGCGAGCTCGGCCGCAGGTCCACGACGACGTCGAAGACCGCCCCGGAGGAGCATCGGACGAGCTTTGTCTCTCCGGCCCCACTCCGGACGTGGAGACCGCGCACCACGCCCTGGACGGACCGCGAGAGGCTGTCCTGAGCGAACGCATCGGGATCTATCCCCGCTTCACGCGCAATGGCGGTGTCGAAGGTCCGGCAGAAGAAGCCGCGCGCATCGACGATCGGTGCGGGCTCGAGCAACAGTGCACCGGCGATCCGCTCGACCTGGTGGACCTTCACGTGGCGACGCTCCGCTCCGCCGATCGCAGATCCATGTGGTGACCCGGACGGGATCCATTGCCCCTGCCGAGGAGCGCGGCCAGATCCTCGAATTGCTCCTCGAGCTCTTTCTGCCGGAGTTCCCGGTTGGTCTCGATGACGGCGTGCACCTCGCGCAGCCGGCTCTGCAGCTCGGTGAAGTGCTCCATCAGCTCCGGCGCGCTGACCGCCCGGGCCGCCAGAGCGAACTCCGGAACGCCCATGTCCGCCATCAGCGCGTCGTGCTTCAGCGAGTACCCGACCGAGATCGTCGGCTTGGAGAGCAGGAGGCCGGCGACGACGTTGTGATAGCGAGCTCCGACGACCGTGCCGACGGGCTCAATCTCCCTGAGGAGGTCACCGAGGGTCACGACGGAGTTCGCCACGACCCGTCCCGGTGGAAGCAGGGGTCGGCGCGTCACGATGTCGGCCATGACGGATGCGATCTGGTCTTCGTCAATCGAAGAATCTCCCGGAAGCAGGCGAACGCGGTAGCCGTCATCGAGCAACTCACAGACGAACTGTGTCATCGCCTCGGTGTAGCGCTCGTGAATCTGCTGGCCGTCGCGACGATCCTCACTGCCCCCGAAGAACGCCATGATGCCGACCCCGACCAGCTTCGGATCGCCGCCGACCGCGGGCTTCGGTGTCGCGAGCGAGAAGACGAGGTCGGTATAGACGGGGTCGTGCCGGGCGAACGCCCCCGACTGCTGCATGACGTCCCAGGAGACCCTGTCACGGTAGGAGCGGTAGGAGGCGAGGCGCGCGGCAGCGTTCCGCAACCATCGGGTCGGACGCTGGTTGATCTTCGTGGCCCCGACGGACAGCAGGGCAACCTTGGTCCGCGCAATCCAGCCGGACGCGCAGAGCAGGAACATGGCGTACGGCACGCCGGTCGCCCGCATGGGAAGTGAGTTCTCGAGCACCCCGGCGCCCGCGACCACCACGAGATCGTGTCGCCGCACCCACCAGAACGTCCGCCACACATCAATGCCTTTGCCCAGTGCCCAGAGGAGTCTCGCTCTGAGACCTCCGGTCCGACCCATGTGGGCGGTGGACCAGAACAGCGGGATGGCAGGCACGCCGTAGTGGCTGCGCATCCGCTCCGCCCCCATGCACATCGCGTCGACGACGGCTTCGGGATGCTCTGTGCGGAGGCGTGCGAGGACGGCTTCGAACGACCCGTCGTTGCCGAGATTGCCGGAGCCCAAGAGTCCGAAGAAGCCCACCTTGGGCCCGACGGAGCTCGTCTTCCCTCCGGCCTCACGCATGCTCATACGGGGCTCCGAGCACTGACCGTGTCAGCCTCCGACACCGGTTCCCGCGTCATAGTGTCGTGATCCCTTCACCTCGTATCGGCAGGGCTGAGCGGCGGTACGAAGCGTGTTCCGATGTGTCCATGGGTCGCCGACAAAGAGAACTCCCATAGGTCATGTCACGTTCCACCTGTACGACGATGGAACGTGAGCCGCCTTGGTGGAGAGCGCCAGGAAGTGCCCCTGATACAAGCGTGGCGGGCCGGACACGCCCACTGACCAGCCGATCCTCGCGATTCAGGAGCCCGAGGCCGCTGGCATCGCACTCGCCTGTCGGCGGAGCATGTCATCGATCTCACCCGTGGAGAGCAGCTCCTGAATGCGCCGCAGCCGTACGAAGCTCGACGAGACGAAATCGTCGTGGCTGAAGCCGTAGTCGGCATACGCCCGGACGAGCTCGTTCACCCCAGCGGGCACGCTCCAGCGAAGGTTCAGGTCTGGAAAGACCCCGTGCAGCTTCGAGAAGTCGACGCGATAGTTGCGCAGATCCGGTCCGGCCTCGGCGGCAAAGGTGATCTTCGACCCGGGGACAGCGTCGCGGACGAGCTCCGCAATCTCGCGGACCTGCACGTTGTCCTCTGCTCGACCCACGTTGAAGGCCTCATCGTGCACCAACTCGCGCGGTGCTTCGAGCATGGCGAGGAAGGAGCGCGAGATGTCCTCGACGTGCACCAACGGCCTCCAGGGTGATCCGTCACTCTGCAGGCAGACTTCACCCGTCGTCATGGCAACGGCGGTCAAGTTGTTCACGACGATGTCGAGACGCAGCCGCGACGAGAATCCGTACGCGGTTGCATTGCGAAGGTAGGTCGGGCTGAACGCGTCGTCGGCGAGGAGGGAGAGCTCCCGCTCGGCCATGGCCTTGGTCTCGCCGTAGGGAGTGACCGGAGACATCTCTGCCTCCTCGGTGACGGCTTGCGAGCCGGCCGAACCGTAGAGGCTGCACGAGGATGCGAACAGGAATCGCTCGACGCCGGCCTTCTTGGCCGCCTGGCCGAGACGGAGGGTCCCGTCGAGGTTGATCGAATACGTTGCGGCAGGATTCAGCTCACCAACCGGATCATTGGACAAGGCCGCCAGGCAGACCACGGCGTCGTAGCCGGAGCAGTGCCGGGGCTCGACGTCCCGCAGGTCGAGCCTGGCGCGGGAACCGATGTCCTCGGGGCCCGGACCGAAGTCACAGCCCTCGTAGAGCCCGAGATCGAGGCCATCGACGTCGTGCCCGGCCGCACGCAAGAACGGGACCAGCACTGCTCCGATGTAGCCGCGATCACCTGCGACGAGGACCTTCATTGCTTCCCTTGCGATCTTCTAGAGGTCGGACGAACTGCAGCACAGCCCGCTGGTGATTGGAGCGCGGCCTTCCGGCGCTGATACCGCCGGCCGACCCGCCCCGCGGGTCACCGATGTCCTGCAGGGCGGTATTCGCCCTGACGAAAGCGCCGCGGTCGATCGGGTGCCGATTTTGTTGTTCGTCCGTTGGCTCGCTGTTGTGACTCTCGAGACATTGCGGTCGAACGACGACGATGCGTCCCGCAGCTCCAACGGGTGAAGAGACCCTGTCTGCAGCCGTGTCCTACGACGGCGCCGACAGCCGCAGGACGGACTTCGTCGAGCTGAAGGCTTCGGAGTACGGCGCTCGAGATTCCATGCCCCGGAGGCGGGCGAGGCCCAGGAAGACCTCGTCGTCCCACCAGTCGCGACTGGCCTGCGACGGGAAGCACTTGTGCAGCAGCTCCACCTTCCGGTGGGCCAGGTCGGCTGTCAACGGGACGTACACGGAAGGGCGCGCGAGGTCGCCGTCCCACTTCGGAATCTCGTACGCCAAGGAGAGCTGATCCCGAAAGACGGTCGGCACCACTTCACCGATCGTCCGGTGGTCCTGATGAGCATCGTGGCACGACGGCGCCAGAATGAGGTCCGGCGTCCACGTACGCGCCACGTCCTCGAGAATGTCCTTCACCCGATCCCAGACCGTGGGCAGGCGACCTTCGGGCAGCTGGTGGAGATCGAGGGTGAGATCGGCCCCGGGAAGGAAGGCCGCAGCGGCCTGTCGCGCCTCGCCGTGACGCTCGTCGGTCCCGGTGAGGACAACAGAGCGGGCACGCAATCCGGGGTGGCTCTCGGCCAGGGTGAGCAAGGTCCCGCCCGCACCGATTTCGATGTCATCGGGGTGCGCGCCGATGGCCAAGACGGCCAATGGCCTGTCCGCCGGCACACTGAGGAGAAGTGAAAGCACGGTCAGATCAGACCGCGGCCGGGCCAGATCGCTCCGGATCCCAGATCATCCACGGGCAATCGGCGCGGTGGTAGCGGTCATCGAGCTGTGCCCGCTCCTTCACCGTGTCGGCGGGTGACCAGTAGCCCTTGTACGGGTAGGCCATGACACGCCCTCGACGGACCAGCCGGACGAGGGCATCCTCGACCAGATCCTCGTCCTCGTGGAGCTCGTCGAAGATCTCGGGTCGAAAGAGGAAGTAGCCGCCGTTCTCCCAGTGGCGCAGATCCCGCATCGGCGTGACGCCCGTGATCATGCCGTCGTCGGCGATGTCGACGGCGTGATGGGACGACTGGGGGGGCACGGCCAGCAGACTGGCCACGGCGTTGCTCTCCGAGAAGCGGTCGATCATGTCCGGCAGGGGGGCGTTCGTGAGGACGTCCGCGTAGTTCGCCATGAACATGGGCTCGTTTTCGACGAAGCGACGAACGCGCCGCAGCCGTTCTCCGATTTGAGAGTTCAGCCCCGTGTCGACCAACGTGATCTGCCAATCGGAGATGTCGGTGTTGAACAACTTCGGTTCATGGGTGCCTCGCTCCAGGACGAAGTCGTTGGACCGGGTCTCGTCGTAGTTGAGGAAGAAATCCTTCACCGCGGACGCGCCATAACCGAGGCAGAGCACGAAGTCGGTGTGCCCGAAGTGGGCGTAGTACCGCATGACGTGCCAGACCAGCGGCCGCTCACCGACGAGAGCCATGGGCTTGGGACCGGTTGTGATGCCATCGCGCATCCGCATCCCGAGTCCGCCGCAGAAGAGGACTACTTTCATTTCGTCACCTCAGACAATCTCGAGTTCGGGAATGGGAAAGACCAGGCGCGCCCCCCATGACCGGACGTAGTCCAGTTGCACAGAGATCTCTTCGCGCAGATTCCACGGCAGGACGAGCACGTAGTCCGGCTGCGTCTGGGCCAGGCGCTCGGGCCCGTAAATCGGGATGTGGGTACCCGGCAGGTACTTCCCCTGTTTCACGGGGCTGCGGTCGACGGTGTACTGGAGGAGGTCCTCCCGGATGCCGCAATGGTTGAGCAGCGTGTTGCCCTTGCCGGGCGCGCCGTAACCGGCCACCGACCGGCCCTCCCTCGCCGCGCCGACGAGAAAGTCGAGGAGGTCGCTCTTGATGGTGAGGACCTCGGCCGCGAATCCGGCATGTCCGTCCAGCGTGTGCAAGCCGGCGCGGTCCTCTTGGTCCAGGAGCGCCTTTACCCGTGCCGTCGGCTCACCCGGGTACTCCTCGGGACGGGCGAACACGCGCAGCGATCCGCCGTGGGTGTCCAGCTCTTCGACATCGAAGACTCGGAGTCCGGCCGTGGCCAGTGCCCTGGACGCGGTAAGGAGCGAGAGGTACGAGTAGTGCTCGTGGTAGATGGTGTCGAATTGGCGCCGTTGCATCAGGCGGAGGAGGTGGGGGAACTCCAGGGAGATCACGCCCGTGTCCTTGACCAGCGCGCGCAGGCCCGCCGCGAAGTCCCGAATGTCGGGGACGTGGGGGAAGACATTGTTCGCCACCACCAGGTCGGCCCGTCCGTGCCGCTCCGCGATGCCGGTCCCGGTCATGGAGCCCAGGAACTCCACGACGGATTCGATGCCGAGGGACTGGGCCACCTCGGCGACGTTCTTTGCCGGCTCGATTCCCAGGACCGGGACCCCTTCGGCCAGGAAATGCTGGAGCAGGTACCCGTCGTTGCTCGCCACCTCGACCACGAGGTTGTCCGAGGAGAGGCGGAGCCGCTCGATCATGGAGTCGGCGAACCGCTTGGCGTGGGCGACCCAGGAATCGGAGTACGACGAGAAATAGGCGTAGTCGGAGAAGATGTCCTCACCGGACACGTACGCCGGCAACTGCACGAGAAGGCAGGACGAGCACTGTCGGACGTGGAGCGGGTAGAAGATCTCGGGTTGGTCGAGCTGGTTCGCCGAGACGTAGCTCTCGCAGAGCGGCGACATCCCCAGGTCGACGAAGGTCTGGGTGAGGCGCTGGCCGCAGAGGCGGCATAGGCATTGGGACGACATGACTCCCCGTTTCGGCACGAGAGCGGACGAATTGGAAAGAGGTGCGGGCCTCCGCCTTGATACGCTGAGCAGGGCCTGAGAAGTGGCAATGGCGGGTGCCGTTCGGGGCGTGCAGACCCGTCCCGGGGGCCGTGGCACCGGTATCACACGTTTCGGGGGCCGCTCTGTCTGTGAGGTCGTGACGGATCGCGTTGACGTCACGCCAGGCTGGCCGGCGTCCCGGTCGAGAGGAGACCGTGGTGGGCAGTCACGCCTGTCGATCGTGTGCAGGGCATTCCGGCCGGATGGTGCTCGACCTGGGCAACCAGCCGGCCTGCGATCATTTTCCTGCGTCCGACGACCGGGATTCCGACCCGACGTACCCGCTCCAGATGTGGCTGTGCTCGACGTGCGGCCTGGCACAGCTCCTGGGCGAGCCCATTGAGGCGGAGGAGCCGCTCGGTACCGAGCCCGAAGCGCTCGTCGCGCAGTCCGTCGACGCCGTCGAGCGGCTGGCGGCGACCGGGTGGCTCACCGGTCGAAGGACGGTGGTCGAGTTCCCCAGTCCTCACGGAGGGTCGTGGCTCGGTCTGCTGAACGACCGGGGCTTGGAGACGGTCGCCGACGGCGGTCCGGGAGACCTGGTCATCGACTCCTTCGGCATGATGCACGAGCCCGATCAGGCCTCGGCTCTGGCGGAGAGAATCGCCCGGGTGGCCCCGGGCGGGGTCCTCTTGCTCCAGTACCACTCGCTGGACACCATCATCCGCTTGGGCCAGTGGAATGCCCTCCGGCACGGGCACTTTGCGTACTACTCGACCAGTGCGCTGGCGGGCATGTTGGAGGCCAACGGCTTCAAGCCAGGGACGGCGTGGTCGTTCGAGCTCTATGGCGGCACGATCCTGTTGGCCGCCTGCAGGGAATCCGACGGAGGCCGTGAAGAGGACGACTCGGTGACGGCGCTCCTGTCGGACGACAGCGCGCAGGGCGTACGGGATGCGGCTGCGGTCGGAAGCCTGCAGAGCCAGGCGGAGGCCCATGCCCGGGGTCTCCACAACTGGCTCGTCTCGCGGCAGGACGACGGAAGATCCGTCATGGGATACGGCGCCGCCTCGCGTGCGGTCGCGCTCCTCTGCAAAGCGGGAGTGGACCGCCGACTGCTGCCGGCGGTCGTCGACACGTCGACGGCGAAGCACGGACTCCGCATGCCGGGGACGGACATTCCCATCGTCGGTCCGGCCGCGCTCACCGCAACCGGCCCGCACGACGTTCTCCTCTTCGTGCCCGATCTGCTGAGTGAGGTCCGCAGGACCTTTCCCGAGGTGGAAGCAGCAGGAGGGAGATGGGTGGATGCGGAGGCCCTGCGCGGCTGAAGGGGCGTGCTGGGGCGACACCGCTGAGACGGTGCCGCCCCCGGCGACTACCCCGGGACGGGAGCCTCCATGTCGGCCAGGATCTGTCGCAGGTGATCGAGACAGCGTCCCCTCGTCGGCCCGATGCTCCCGATCGGCATCCTCAGTTGCTCGGCGATCTCCTTGTAGGGAAGGTCGTCGTCACCCATCAACAAGCCGAGGAGACGCTGGCAGCGCGGCGAGAGCTGCTCTGCCGCCTTTCGAATCGCACTCTCCTGCTCGCCTCTGAGGAGGCCTGCGTCGAGAGGGTCCGCCTTCTCGTCCGCCATGAAGTACACGAGGTCGTTGGCTGAGACGACGACCTGGCGGGTGGCGATCCTCAGGCTCTCGCGCCGCGAGGTGGTCGCCAGCCAGGCGCCGAGCCGTTCCGGCTGTTCGATCCGATCGAGGTTCTCCACCAGACGCAGCCAGGTCGTCTGGCACACTTCCGCCACATCTGCATCACTCAACCGGCATCGCCGGGCGATGGCCGCCACCAACCCGCCGAAGCGGGCGATGAGGGCTTCCCACGCCGAGGCCACGCCCTCGCGAGCCTGTTCCACTATCAGCACAAGGTCGGCATCGTCTGCCGAAGATGTTTCCGCCTGTCTCCGCGAACTGCTACGTCGAGGATCCGCCGCCTGATTGATCGCCACCACAATCTCTCCATCTCATCGCTGAGGTCTCTCGACACCAGCTCGGGTCATCCGAAAGCCCCCTCGTCGCCAATCGGTTGCCAATCGGTTATGTCACACCCAATAGTCCCGAACAGACAGGGACGCGTCATCCCCTCTTTTGGGGATCTGCAGGCCTCCGATTGGGGAATCAGCGGTGCCCGAGACCCGCGGGCAACGCGCCGGGGTCGAGGCGGTGGGCAAGACCAGGTGGCAGCACGGCACACACGCACGTCAGGCGGTTCGGCTGCGACGCCAGTCGCGGCATCGGCTGCACGGGTGCGACCGGCGGAGGGGCTGCGGCTGTCTAGCCGGCCTCGGCGGCCGCCGGCAGGGGTTCCCGCTCCCGGCGGTGGGCGTTCAGGATCTGTGCGATCACCATCGGCACCGTCGCCAGAATGATGTAGAGGTCGAGCCCGACCGACCAGTTGTCGACGTACAAGAGGTCCAGCCTGCGATAGGCATGGAACGACGGGTTGTCCCGCGCCTCGAGCTGCCACAGCCCGGTGATACCAGGCTTGACGTCGTGCCGGCGGAGCAGCTCCGAGTCGAACTGCGCAACTTCGTCAGGAATGGCAGGACGAGGGCCGACCAAGCTCATTGTCCCGGTCAGGACGTTGAAGAGCTGAGGGAGCTCGTCAATGCTCAAGGCCCGGACGACTGATCCGACCTTTGTGATCCTCGGGTCGTGTGCCGCCTTGAAGAGGGGACCGTCGGTGCGCTCGTTGATTGCCTCGAGGGCGGCGTCCCTCTCGGAGCCCGGTGTCATGGTTCGCAGCTTGTAGACCTCGAAGGGCTGGCCGTTCAACCCGACCCTCACCTGCCGGTAGATGGCCGGACCCCGATCTTCGAGTCGGATGGCGATGGCAGCCAGCAGAATGATGGGCGCAGTGATCAGCAAGCCGATCGTCGCTCCGAGCACATCGACGACCCGCTTCGCCGCAAGCTGCCACCTGGGGTGCCGCTCCGGCTCGACGTACAGGAAGGTCTCCCCGCTCATCGGTGACCAGCGGACCCGGCGCGCCCGCAGTCCCTGGAAGCCCGGCCAGACCTGTACGTGGAGCCCCTCCGCCGTCCCGAGCTCTATGGCGGCCCGGACCTCGGATGCGGAAAGCGCGTTGGCCACCAGCAGGACGCCGCTGGCGCCGGTCTTCCGGGCCATTTCCGGAAGCTCATCGAGAGTCTGTCCGTTGCACAAGTGTTCCCATTCCGCACGGGGCCTGGGTTCCCCGATGAGGCCCCGCACCTCGTAGCCCAGCTCAGGTTGCGTGTTCAGCATGGTCGAGACGGCGAGAGCGTCGTCGTTGGTCCCGATCATGATCAGCCCACGCTGGTGACGGCCCAGGGCACGCTCGAAACGCAGCCAGTGCCCGAACATGCTGCGCAGGGCCACCAGGGCGAGAAAGCACGATCCGGCGGCGACGATGGCCATCCGGTCGCCGTCGCCCCAGTCTCCGCGCACCAGCTTGAGCGCGACGGTGCCCACGGCAACGGCAAGGAGGACCCGGGCCACCTCCTGCCCTCGCTGCACGCACTGGCGCGCCCGGTAGAGCCTCAGAACCTTCATTGTGATCAGCGTCACGAGCAAGGCGGCCAGTGCGGCACCCCACTCACGAGCCGGGCTCGTGGACGGCATGTCGATGGTGCCCAAGGCAAACCAGGTCGCGCCGGCGGCAACGACATCGAGGATGAGGAGTCGCGCCTTCAGCCCGCTACGGAGCTGGGCGATCGGCGGTTGGCCGACGACGTCCTGGCCGTCTTGGAGCTGCCCCGCCTGGACCTGCAGGAGGGGCGCATCCACCACATCGCCCGATGGCTCTTCGAGAAGACTCTTTGTCACCTTCTCGACGGAAGGAGCCCACCGGCCTGTGGTCAGGTCTGACGACACGGCCTCACCCACCCCAGTGCCGGCATGTCATGTTCGCCAATGGTTGCATTCGTCTGCTGCTCCCCTGAGAATCCGTTCTAACTGGAATGTGCGGTGGGTGGGGGGATCGTCGGGTCGGAGGTTGGCGGTGGATCGCGTCAACCACTCGCTCGCCTTGAGGAGATGGGCCGCCGCCATTTGTGTGCCCTGTGTCCGAGGGCACCGGTCCAGCCCTGATACGTGGGACGTGTCACCAGTCATCCGGGCGGAGGATTTCTCCCAGGATTCCTGGCCTTCATTGGTATCATGACCATTGCTGCCGCTCTGTTATCAGAGAGTGCGCGAACGATCGGGTTGGACCGATTGAGGGGGATTCACATGGATCATGCTTACGGTCTCTTGGTGCTTCCCGACCTGGGAGACACCCTGAAATGGCAATGCAGATCATGCGCTGTCGCGCGACGGTCGGCTGACGGCCATACGCGTCCTGAGGGCGACCCCGTCGACGACGACGTTGTCGTCATGAGCGGTCCCGATCGCAGGGATTTGCTCGTCCTTCCACGCCAGCACGTGAGCGGCCTCGAGGAGCTGTCCGTTCCTGATCGTGCCAACGTCCTCGCGGCTGTCCAACGAGCGACCCGCGCCGTCAGGAAGGGTAATCCCTGGTCAACGCCACGGATCAGCGTACGGACCGACGTACCGGCCTCGGAGGGCCACCTCTGCATCCACGTGCTCGCCGACGACCCGGACGGCGCGATGGACCCTCCTCCTCGCCTTGCTTGAGCGCGACCGGGGCCCCTGCGGGCATCAAATGCCGCCGGCGATGAACAACAAATGAACAACAACTCCCGGAGTGGGCATCGAAAGCATCAACGTACGGACAAAAACACTCGTTCGCGCTAAAGGAATTGCCCGAACCGCGAACAAGAACGTGATCTGCAACTGACTGAAATCGCAGTGCAACCTGGCAACTCTTCTCGACGAAGCAACGATCGCCCCCCGATCGGACCCGCGTCGTCCGCGGCACACGCCGGTTGACCCTCCTAGGGGCCACCGTTATCATCGGCGGCGCGGGTCGGCGTGAAGATCTCGGACCATATTGGCGTGGTCCTAGGGAGCAAAGGATGACCGATTCGCTTCGATAGGGCGGCAGAGCGTGACATTCAGCAGTGGTGGCAATTCAGCGACGAATAACGGCGGTGGGGCGGATCTCTCGAGAGCGCCTCGCAGCCCCCGCGGCAGCGCACGAAGCGGGCGGAAGCCGTGACCGCCGTCATTCAAAATCGAATCGGTCCGTCGGGCGTTCCCGCCCGGATCCTGGTCGCCGGCAGCGACCTGTTGGCAGACGCTCTGGCCAGCGCGTTGGAGACGTACGGGTTCGCCACCATGAACATCATGGCGAGCGAACCGGCGATCGAAGACGGGTTCGGCTGGCAGCCCGACCTCGTCCTTCTCGATGCCCGATCCCTCGATGTCGACGCCGGCTCCGCCTTGATCGGTGGCGTGTGCGAAATGGGCGTCCAGGTCTGCGTGATCGATGCCGCGGACGACGGCGACCGGTCGAATGCCTGGTTGACGGCCGGAACCTCTGCGCTCATCGACAAGCGCGAACCCTTCGAGGAACTCTTCCGGACGATCGCCCTCCTTCTGCGGGGCCGTTTCCTCTCGCAGACGGCACCGCGGTACTCCGTTGATTCGGCATTGCCGCCGGTCGACGAGGGCCGGCCTGAACGTCTCGAGGTCTTTGCTGCGCTCAGCGATCGGGAGAAGGTCGTCCTGTACGAGCTCATCGAGGGCCATTGCGCCGAGGACATCGCGAAAGGCGCTTTCGTCGCGGTCTCCACGGTTCGCTCACAGATCAAGTCGATACTGCAGAAGCTCGGGGTCAATTCGCAGCTGGCCGCGGTCGCGCTGGCGCGGCGGGCCGGTTGGTCTCTCGAGAACCCCCCCGGCACTCCTCCCGAGCCCTCGAACGGTCGGCGCCGTCGGGTCTCCTGACCGGCGTCGGTCGGGCCCTCTTCCGCCGAAGGTCGTCGCCTGAAGGGCAAATACCACCCGTCGGAGTGTGAGCGGTGTATCTGATCGCCGACGCCTCGCTCGTTGAGGTATGGCGTCATTCACCTGCGGGCTCACAGCCCCACAAGCACACGCGACGATATGAAGGTCGCAATCTTCGGTCTCGGCTATGTCGGCACAGTCTCGGCTGCCTGCCTTGCCTCTAACGGCCACGAAGTCTGGGGTGTCGATCCCGACGAATTGAAAGTGGCCGCCATACGGGCGGGGACGAGTCCCATCGTCGAGCCGGGCCTGGAGTCCCTGGTGGCCCAGTCGGTGGCGTCGGGCAAGCTCCACGCCACCACCCGGCCCGCGGATGCCCTGGCGCATGCCGACATCTCACTCCTGTGCGTCGGCACCCCGTCCGCCACGAGCGGCGAAACCAACCTGGCGTACATCTACCGGGTCGTGGAGGACCTCGCGCAGTCGCTCACGGAGTCGGCCTCGGTGAAGGCATTTCACACGGTCGTGATCCGCAGCACCGTTCCGCCGGGAACGGTCGAGGACGTCAACGCCATATTGCAGTCTGCATTCCAGGACACCGGACCAGACGTCGGTGTGGCGATGTGCCCCGAGTTCCTCCGGGAAGGTACGGGAATCGCGGACTTCTACGCACCCCCGTACACCGTGATCGGTGCCTCGGACCTTCGAGCAATCGACACGGTCTCGCGCCTCTTCGCATTTCTCGGATCTCCGGTGCGAGTGGTACACCCCCGCACCGCGGAATCCCTGAAGTACGCATGCAACGCGTTCCATGCGACGAAGATCTCCTTTGCCAACGACATGGCGAGGATCTTCAGTCGCCTCGGTGTCGACAGCCGGGAAGTCATGGAACTGTTCTGCGAGGACACATCGCTCAACATCTCGGCCAAGTACCTGCGACCCGCCTTTGCATTCGGTGGATCGTGCCTGCCGAAGGACCTTCGCTCGCTGCTGCACCTGGCACGTGCGGAGAGCGTCGACATACCGCTGTTGTCGGGCGTCCTGGCCAGCAACCGCCTGACCATTGAGGAAGCCATCGACCGCGTCGTTGCCGGTCGCGGGAACAGGGTCGCCCTGCTCGGACTGAGCTTCAAGCCGGACAGCGACGATCTCCGCGAGAGCCCGTACGTCGACCTTGCGGAGACCTTGCTCGGCAAGGGCTACGACGTCCGCATCCACGATCCCGTTCTGAATCCCTCATCCCTGGTCGGCTCCAATCGCCAGTATGTGGAGTCCAGGCTTCCCCACCTCAAGCGCATCCTCACCGACGGTCCGGAGGAGGCCCTTGCCGACGCCGACGTCGCCATCGTGTCCCATTCGACGAATGAGGTCGTCGAGGCGTTGCTCGCCTCACCGCCTCCGCGGATACTCGACCTCGACGGTCGCCTCGGGCCCGAGCTCGAGGCGTTGGACGGCTACGAAGGATTCGCTTGGTGACAGAGCATCGTCAGGAGGCCGGGTCCCGTGCGACCAGGCCCGCGACCAAGCGTCCAAGGCAACCCACCAATGAACCTATGAATTCTCGAAAGCGCCGTAGGGTGCTCATCCTGGTGCAGAACCTGTCGGTGCCGTTCGACCGCCGCGTCTGGCTCGAGTGCCAGTCGCTGGTCGGCGCCGGCTTCGAGGTGGCGGTCGTCTGCCCGAAGGCCGCCGGCGACCCGACCTATTCCAGGCTCGACGGCGTCGACCTCTACAAGTACCCCCCCTATGCGCCGGGCGGGTCGAGCGTGTCGTTCATCATTGAGTACGCCTATTCGTTCCTCGCCACCCTCCTTCTCAGCCTGAGAGCGAGTCTGCGGGGTCGGTTCATCGTCGTCCAGAGCTGTAACCCGCCTGACCTGTTCTGGCCCATCGGCATCCTCTTCCGGCTCCTGCACCGGTCCGCCTTCGTCTTCGACCATCACGACCTCTGTCCGGAGCTGTATGAATCTCGCTTCCCGGACGGGAACAAGCTCGTCTACCGAGCGTTGCGGCTGATGGAGCGGCGGACCATGCGGACCGCGGACCACGTGATCGCGACCAATGACTCCTACCGGCAGATCGCCGTCGAGCGCGACGGCGTCGCGCAAACGTCGGTGACGGTTGTCCGGACGGGCCCGGATCTGGGTCGGCTCACCCGCACGGCGGCGGAACCGGATCTTCGGCGCGCCAGGCCGCATCTCGCGGCGTACCTGGGTGTCATGGGGCCGCAGGACGGCGTCGACCTCGTCCTGGAGGTCGCCGACCACGTCGTCCATCGACTCGGGCGTCGCGACATCAGCTTCACCCTCATTGGGTCCGGTGACTGCTTCGACGACCTGGTCGAGCAGAGTCATCGCCTCAACCTCACCGACTATGTGACCTTCACCGGGCGCATCCCGGACGCCGAGGTGTCGGCGATCCTTTCCACCGCAGACGTGGGTATCTCGCCTGACCCCAAGAATCCGCTCAACGACGTCTCCACCATGAACAAGACCATGGAATACATGGCCTTCGCCCTGCCCGTCGTCGCGTTCGATCTCCACGAGACCCGCATTTCCGCGGGCGATGCCGCCGTGTACGCCACTCCCAACGAGGTCGCCGAGTTCGCGCAGCTGCTCGTCGACCTGATCGATGACGAGCCCCGACGGTTCACGATGGGCCTGGCGGGACGCGCCCGGGTGGAGCACGCGCTGGCCTGGAAGCACCAGGCTCCCCGGTACGTCGAGGTGTACGAGAACCTGTCGGAGAAGCGCCGGATCTCCACGGCTGCGGGGTCCTGACCCGTGTGCGGTATTGCTGGCGCCTACCAGCAGGTTGACGGGCGAGCGGCCACCGAGAGGATGGGGCGTTGCCTCGATCACCGGGGTCCCGACGAGGAGGGCGCCTTCTCGTACGCCGACGAGCGGGTCGACGTCCACTTCGCCCACCGCCGCCTTTCGATCATCGATCTGCAACATGGGCAGCAGCCGTTGGTCAAGCACCCGTTCGTCCTCTGTTACAACGGCGAGCTCTACAACTTCCGCGAGATTCGGTCCGAGCTGGTCGCCGGTGGTGCCCGCTTCTCGACGACCTCGGACACCGAAGTCGTCCTGGAGGCGTGGCGGCGCTGGGGGCCGGGGTGCCTGAGGCGGTTTCGGGGCATGTTCGCCTTCGCCGTGCTCGACCAGTCCACGGGCTCCCTCTTCCTCGCCCGCGACCAGTTCGGGATCAAGCCACTGCACTACATCCGCCGCAAGGACGGAGTCGTCTTCGCCTCGGAGCTCAAGGCGCTGGTGAACTCCTTCGGCTCCGAGTTGCACATGCAGCCCGAGGCACTCGTGGCATCCATGCTCTATTACTGGGTCCCCGACCAGATGTGCTCGGTGCAGGGCGTGGAGAAGCTGCAGCCGGGGACGTGGGCCGAGTTCCGCCCCGACGGCACGCACCGCGTCGAACGGTACTGGGACGTCGTCGAGGAGGCATCGGCGGCCGCCGAGGAGCACTACGACCTCAGGGAGGTCGTCGAGGACTCGGTACGGGCGCACCTGGTCGCTGACGTCCCGGTCTCGAGCTTCCTCTCCGGTGGCCTCGACTCGAGCATCGTGACCGTGCTCGCCAAGCAGGCCAACCCTCAGATTGACGCCTACACCATCACCTTCCGGGCGGAGGACAATCGGCTCGAAGCCATGCCGGATGACGCCGTCTACGCCCGCAAGGTCGCACAGCGCCACGGCATCGACCTGCACGAGATTGAGATTCAGCCCGACGTGGTCGGGTTGCTGCCGAGAATGGTCGACATTCTCGACGAGCCCATCGGTGACCCGGCGGCCATCAACACGCTCCTCATGTCGGAGGCGGCACGCGACGCCGGGGTCAAGGTGCTGCTGTCGGGCATGGGCGCCGATGAGCTGTTCGGGGGCTACCGCAAGCACGTGGCCTGCATGATGGCCGGGCGCTACCGGGAGCTTCCGGGCTTCGTGCACCGCTCGACCAACGGTGTCGTCGAACGTCTGCCGTTGACCGCGGCCGGGCGCGGCCTGCGCTACAGCAGGTGGGCCAAGCGATTCGTGACGTTCGCCGAACTGCCCGAGGAGGCGGCCTTTCGCAGGAGTTACAGCCTGTACGCTCCCGCCGAGCTGGCGGCGTTCCTGAGCCCCGAGTTGCAGCGCGATGTCGACAGGGTCGTGGAGCAGCATCAGCAGGTCTACGAGGACAACCACATGACGGACAGGGTCAACCGCATGTGCCTGGCCGACACCCGGATGTTCCTCCCCGGCCTCAACCTCACCTACACGGACCGGGCCAGCATGGCCGCATCGACCGAGGTACGCGTTCCCTTCGTGGACACCGAGGTCTTCCGGGCCGCGTTCTCGCTCTCCGGCAAGGACAAGGTCTCCGGCAGGACCGGTAAGGTCGAATTGAAGCGTGCCGCCGAGGCGTGGCTCCCCAAGGAGATCGTGCACCGGCCGAAGGCGTCGTTCTCGGCTCCGCTCCGGGCATGGGTGTCCAAGGACTTGAGCCAGGTCATCGACGACTCGCTGCTCGGTGGCGACCTCGTCAGCACCGGGTTCCTCCACCGGCCCGCCGTTTCCGCTCTGGTCGAAGAGCACCGAACGGGCCGGGAAGACCGATCGAAGCAGATCTGGCAGTTGCTCACGCTCGAGACGTGGTACCGCCAGACTCGTCAAGCGGGCGTCGGGCTGTGACCCGAGGGCCCGGAAGGGAATCAGAGAACAGGTGAAGCAGGTCGCGCAGAACTACCGCTCAGGGGCACTGGACGTCATCGACGCGCCTGCTCCCTCGTGTGCCCCCGGAGGGGTGCTCGTACGTTCGCTCTACTCTCTGATTTCGACTGGGACCGAGTTGATGAAGGTGGGGGAGTCGAAGCTGTCACTGGTCGGCAAGGCGCGAGCCCGTCCCGACCAGGTGAAGAAGGTGCTCGAGAACGTGCAGCAGCAGGGCGCCCTCACCACCTACAAGAAGGCCATGAACCGCCTCGACTCCTACTCACCGCTGGGCTACTCGCTCGCGGGCGTGGTGCAGGAAGTGGGCAAGGGGGCCGAGGAGTTCGCTGTCGGTCAACTCGTGGCGTGCGCGGGGAACGAGTTTGCCCTTCACGCAGAGCTCAACTGGGTGCCGACGAATCTCTGTGTGGCGGTGCCCGACGGCGTCTCGCCCCAGCTGGCCGCTTTCGCCACCGTGGGTTCGATCGCGTTGCAGGGCGTCCGTCAGGGCAACGTCCAGATCGGGGACACGGCGTGCGTCATCGGCCTGGGCCTGGTCGGGCAGCTGGTCGTCCAGCTGCTGGTGGCCTCCGGGGTCCAGGTGGTCGGTCTCGACCCCGACCAGGACCGTTGCCGGATGGCCGAGAAGGCCGGCGCCCTGTTGTGCACGGCGCCGGACGACGACGGTGCTGTTGCGTTGGAGCAGGCATTGTCCAAGGCCTCGGGCGGGCTCGGTGCCGACCGGATCTTTCTCGTCGCCGGTGGCTCTTCGAACCAACCCGTGGAGTTGGCGGCGCGGTTGGCGCGGGACCGGGCGACGGTCGTCGACATCGGCAAGGTCAAGCTCGATCTGCCCTGGAACGACTACTACGAGAAGGAGCTCGAGCTGCGGTTCTCCCGCTCGTACGGGCCGGGCCGCTATGACCCCAAGTACGAGCTCGAGGGAGTCGACTACCCGGCCGGCTACGTGCGCTGGACGGAGCGACGCAACCTCCACTGTTTCGTCAACGCCGTGGCCAGGAAGGAGATCGACCCGGAACCGCTCATCGCCGGGATCTTCCCGCTCGAGGACGCACCGAGCGTCTACGAGCAGCTCAGCTCGGGTGTGCTGCAGGGCGTCGGCTTCCTCTTCGAGTACGACCAGCAGGAGCAGGTCGATGCCGGGTCCACACCGGCGGCACCCGCTCGGCCCGTCGCCGCACCATCGCGTTCCACCCGGCCTCGCCGCGAAGGACAGCTGAGCGGCCCCGTGGGGGTCGGCTTCGTCGGCGCCGGCAACTACGCCTCGTCCATGCTGCTTCCCCACCTCGTCAAGGAGCCGGGGACGGAGCTGGCCCGGGTGGCCACCCGCCGCTCACTCTCAGCGGTCAACGCGCAGCGCAAGTTCCAGTTCCGGGATGCCGGCACCGATCCCGAGGCCGTTCTCGAAGACCCGAACATCCATGCCGTGTTCATCGTCACCCGGCACAGTACGCATGCGGACCTCACGTGTCGCGCCCTCGAGGCAGGAAAGGCGGTCTTCGTCGAGAAGCCGCTGGCGCTGAGCAACGACGAGCTCGAGCGCATTCTCGCCACGGTGGACGAGACCGGCAACGACAGGGTCATGGTCGGCTTCAACCGACGATTCTCCCCGCTGCTCGTCGAAATGCGGGCCCGCTTCGGTCAGTCGACCGAGCCGACGAACGCCCGCTACCTCGTCAACGCCGGCCGCCTCGCTTCGGACAGCTGGTACCGGGACAACGAACTCGAAGGCTCTCGTTTCGTGGGGGAGGGCGGGCACTTCGTCGACACCATGAGTTGGTGGATGGGGAGCGACCCGGTCGAGGTCATGACGACGGCCGCCGGCGGTCCGGACGAAGTGCAGGTGAGCCTCCGCTACGGCGACGGGTCCCTCGCGACCATCACCTACCTGAGCAGCATGCACCGGCGCTTTCCGAAGGAGACCTTCGAGGTCTCGAGCGGGGGGCGCACGGCCCGGCTCGACAACTTCAAGCGGACCACGGTCTGGGCGGGCCCACGGGCGCGGGTCCGTCGGCACCTCGGGGCTGCGGACAAGGGTCAGGCGGCCGAAATCAAGGCATTCCTGGAGTCCGTACGCACCGGTGGTGCGATGCCCATCTCCTTGGACTCGCTGGCGGCGACCACCCGCGCCACCCTTGCCACCGCAGTGTCGACCGTGGCCGACGGCGCGCCGCAGCAGCTATGACGCTCCGGTGCCCGCCCCTGACGGGCGCCGGCATCGCTGGATCATGAATTCAGTCGATCTCGAGTGGCGCCTCCGACGGCTGTCGAAGATGTCCGCCTCGGAGGTGAGGTGGCGGATCTCTGAGCACGTGCGGCGCAAACGGTGGTCGTCCCAGCAGGTCATGCCCGAATTCTCTCCGCGGGCGTGGGCTGATGATTCCCCGAGCCGCGCCGCAGCACCGTGGGATTCGGCCCGGGGCGGGTCGTTTCGCCCGTTTCCGTCGGGCGAGGTCCTGCAGGCGGCCCCGGCCGATGCGCGTCGGAGCGTCATTGCCGCCGCCGACGAGATACTGGCCGGGCAGTGGGAGCTCCTCGGTGCCGTGCGTCAGGACATGGAGGACCCGGACTGGTTCTTCGATCCGTTGACCGGAACGCGGGCACCGCAGGCCGACTACTGCTTCAAGGTCAATCACCGATCCGAGGACGTGACGGGAAACGTCAAGCAGATCTGGGAGCTCTCTCGCATGCACCACCTGACGGTGCTGGCGGCGGCCTTCAGCCTCACGGGCGACGAGCGCTATGCGACGCGCACCGCCGCCCATCTCCGTTCCTGGTGGGCCCAGAACCCGTTTCTCTCCGGCGTGCACTGGACGAGTGGGATCGAGGCGGGGCTACGACTGATCAGCTGGGTCTGGGTGAGGCGACTGCTTGACGGGTGGGCGGGGGCACCGGACCTCTTCGAGCGCAACGAGGTGGCGTGTGCCCAAATCTGGTGGCACCAGCACTACCTCGCGTCCTTTCGGAGTCGCGGCTCGTCCGCCAACAATCACGTCATCGCCGAGGCGGCCGGGCTCCTGGTGGCGGCGCTTGCCTTCGACCAGTTCACCGAGAGCCACCGCTGGGCCGAGGACGCCGCACGCGTGCTCGAGCGTGAGCTGAGGAGCAACACCTTCCCCAGCGGCGTCAATCGAGAGATGGCCTTCGACTACCACGGCTTTGTCGCCGAGCTGGCGGTGGTTGCGGCGGCCGAGGCGTCCTGGGCGGGCCGACCCCTGTCGGAGGACCTCTGGGGCCAGCTCGACCGGATGTTCGAGGTCGTTGCGGCGACCGTCGATGTCAAGCTGCGCGGGCCGCGCTACGGCGACGGGGACAACGGGAGGGCTCTCGTCCTCGATCCGCCGGCTGCCGAGCGGTGGTCGGGACTCCTGGCCATCGGCGAGGCCCTGTTCGACCCCCCAGCCTGGTGGCCGACGGTGGAACCGACCGTGACGAGCACGGTCCTGGCGACCATGGCGGGGCGCCGCCCGTCCACGGGCCGGAGCCTTCGTCCGAACCACTTCGACGATGCCGGCCTCACCCTGTTGCGGAGTGCGCCGTCCGACGGCGAAGAGATCTGGTGCCGCTGCGATGCGGGCCCCCACGGCTTCCTGTCGATCGCCGCCCATGGTCACGCCGATGCCCTGGCCGTCGAGGTGCGCTACGACGGGGTGGACGTCCTGGCGGATGCGGGTACGTACTGCTACCACGGTGAGCCCCGCTGGCGCAGCTACTTTCGATCGACCCTGGCCCACAACACCATGGAGGTGGCCGGCACGGACCAGTCGACCTCGGGCGGTCCCTTCCTCTGGACGCGTCAGGCGCAGAGCACGCTGATGGAGTTGGAGAAGGCGGAGGACGGGGAGGTTGTCGCATGGTCGGCGGAGCACGACGGCTACCGAACGCTCACCCCACCGCTTCTTCACCGCAGATCGGTACGCCTGGCCGGCAGCGATCGGCGGATTGAGATCGTCGACCGCCTCGAGACGACGGGAGGCCACGATCTCCGGCTGGCCTTCCACCTCGGGCCGGACGTGCAGGCCACAATGGTCGGGCACAATGCCGAGCTGACCTGGTCGGACGGTGCCACCACGCGCCGCGCCACACTCTCCTTGCCCGACGGATTGTCATGGTCGCTCCACCGGGGTGAGACCGACCCTGTCCTCGGTTGGTATTCCCCGACCTTCGGTGCCAAGCAGCCGGCCTGGGCCGTCATCGGTCGAGGGGCGTGCAGCGGAACCGGCTCGGACACCTACACGACCGTGCTCCAGTTCCACGGATGAGTATCTCGCCCAGCCCGGCCCGCTCTGTCAGAAGGTGACGCACCAGGTGAGGACGTTCTGATGGCCACGCGCGCGGAGAGCACCCGTTCTGCGGACTCCGAAGACCCCTCGTCTCCTGGGAAACCCCAGGTCCAGACCCACCTGCGCATGGCGCTGAACCTGCTCACCGACGACCCGACGCAGCCTTCCGGAGCCCACTGGTGCTGGACGCGCATCGTGCCGGAAATGGCCGATCGGCTGCTGCCCGGCGAAGAGCTCCACCTGATGGTGAGCCCATCGTCGCGGCACTACTTCCCGGACGACGGCGATACCGTCCGTTGCCTCACCTTCCCCTGGTCGAACGAGCGTCGGCTCCTGCGCACGGCGAGTGAGCACCTCGTGACGCCCTTTCGGCTCCCCCTCCGGCACATCGACCTGCTGAGCACCGCGATCGCCCCGCTGGTGAACCCCACGCGGTCGCTCGTCATCCACATGAAGACGATGCACGCGTTCACCGTGCCCGAGACGGTCGGGTTCGGTCCCCGGACCTACCGCCGCCTGAACTACCAGCGCTCGGTCCGTCTCGCGGACGCGGTCGTCGTCAACTCCAACAGCCTGCGGGCCGAGATCGATCAGTACCTTCAGGTCGATCCCAAAAAGGTCAGCCTCATTTACGAGGCGGTCGACCACGACATCTTCAAACCGGGTGACCGCGATGCGGCGCGCGCCCATGTGGCGCAGTTCGGGGTGTCACGGCCCTTCGTACTCTTCGTCTCGTCCCTGTGGCGCTACAAGAACGCTGACGGCCTGCTGCGTGCGTGGAAGCTGGTCCGCCACGAGCTCGCAGGCCGCCAACTCGTCATCCTCGGGGCCGAGCGGGACGAGAAGTACTCGGCGGAGCTGCACGAGCTGGTCGCCGAGCTCGGCATCGCCGACGACGTCGTCTTCGTCGGTGGCGTGCCGAACGAGGAGACGGCCCACTTCTACCGGGCGGCCGACCTGCTGGCCTACCCCTCGTTCAACGAGACGTTCGGGTTGCCCATTCTGGAGGCGATGGCGTGCGCCTGTCCGGTCGTCACGTCCAACGTCAGCTCCATGCCCGAGATCGCCGGCGGAGCGGCCATCCTCACGGACCCGCACGATCCGGGCGCCATCGGCCGATCACTCATCGAGGCCACCGGTTCCGACGTGGACAGGCTGCGCACCGAGGGGCTCCGTCGGGCCCAGGAGTTCACCTGGGGTGCGGTGGCCGAGGCGACCCTGAACGTCTACCGCGAAGCCTTCGAGCGGCGACGGCGTTAAGGAAATCAGAAGAGAAGAGTCGAGCGGTTACTGCTCGGGCGAATCGCTCGGCGGTACCAGGGCCGGGGGTTCCGGCGAGAGCGTGAGCAGGAACTCGGCATTCTTGACGAGTCGTCTCCGCAACGCGGCGGTGACGGGCCGGCGTTCCGTCCCCTCGTAGGACCGACGGGTCCAGGACTGCACCAGCACGGTGGCGATGGTCGAGAACGCGGCCGTCAGCACGCCGGCCATCGCGGCGCCGTTGACCCCGTAGGCGGGGGCCAGCACGGCCACCGACGTCACGGCGAGGACGAGCCTTCCCAACTGGATGACGAAGAGCGGACGCACCCGCCGGGTGGCCGTCAAGGTGATGATCGGCCCCACGGCGAAGGCTGAGATGGTGACCGAAATGGCGAACAGCCTGGCGGCCGTCGCGTACTGGACGAACTCGGGGCCGTACAGCAGATGGAGGAGCGCCGGCGCCGCGATCAGGATGACAATGCCGCAGGCGAGCGAAACCGCCACCCCGGCCCCGCTGACGAAGCGGGACACCTTGACCATGCCCGGCCAGCCGCGGTCGGCCAGCTGCTTGGTGGCCTCGGGCAGGCCGAAGCTCCCCCCGGCATTGATGACCAGCGTCGTCGGACCGGCCACCAGCCCCTGGGCCGCCTTCAAACCGCCGAGTGCCGTCGGGCCCAGCATGACGCCGGCAATGATGAGGTACAGCTGGGTCCCCCCCCAGCTGGCCGCCCGCTCGCTGGCCAACCACCGGCTGATGGGCCAACGGGACCACAGGAAGGTTCCTCCTCCCCGTATGGACGGGCGCACCGAGAATTGCCGGAGACCGTAGATGGCGGCAACCGCCGCGCCCAGACCCCAGGCCGAGACGACCGCGAACACCGAGTGGATCCCCGCGACGAAGACCACCCCGAACGCCACGGCCTGGACGGCGGTGAACAGGATGTCGTTGACGAGCGCCTTCCTGGGCGTTCCCTGCATGAAACCGATCCAGCGCCAGTAGTCCTGCAGGTCGAGGAAGATGATCCACGGGGCCACCGACAGCATGCCGATGCCGAACGTGTGCTGACCGACGACGAGGAGGGCCGAACCCACTGCGGCAATGACGCAGGCGGCCATCAGGCCGAGCGTGACGTCGGCGGCGAACCCGCGCCGTACGTACTCGTCCTTCTCTTCCCCGCGCATGTCACCCATGATCGCCATCGGGTCGGTGATCATGGAGCGGTGCAACGTCGTGAGCAGGATCCAGACGGTGTAGGCGAAGGCGAAGGCCCCGAGGCCGGCGGGACCACTGATGCGGGCCACGACGATGCCGACCGCGAAATTCGAGGCCGACGCCACGCACTGATCCGCCATGGTCGTGGTGGCCCGATTGGCCGCGCCACCACGCGTGGGCCACAGGGCTCCGAGTCGCGTCCCGGACATACTGGGTTATCGGTCCCGGTCTGGGCGGGCAGGGCACCCGCTGGCGTGTGTACGCGTCATTGAGATTTCGGGAGGCGATCCACGAGGACCGCCTACGACTCACAGAGCGTGACGCCGGCACCCAGATACAGCCGGCAGGGGCAATTCCCTGGTCACATGGGGCAACCGGTGGCCTGACCGTCCAATTTTGAGCCGCGTCGGCTCCCTGGACGGGAAGATCCCAGTTGACCGTATCTTGAGCGGCTCTCGGCCCTCTCTATGAATGTCAATGCCAGATGCGGCCCGGCTCCGAGTGCGCCAGCCGATCCGGACCCGTCGCAGTACCACACCATTCCGGGACGTCAGTCAGTGCTCAACAGCGACCTCCACCAGCCCCCCGAAGGAGCCGCCCCTGCGGGCGGCTTGGCGTTGACCGATGCGAAGATCTCCGTTGTCGTCGTCGCGGCCGAACAGTTGTTCGCCTTCGGGTTGGCCCGTCTGCTCGGGGAGGATGACTATCTCAATGTCGTCGGTGTCTCCGACGGCGACCCTGACCTCGTCGCACTCTGCGTCGCCCACTCCGTGGACGTCGTCCTGATCGACCTGGAGCTGGCGCGGGCGAATTGCATCGATATTGTCCGGCTGCTCGCCTCGCAGTGCCCGAACACCAGGACGCTGGTCCTGACGTCGAACCCGGACTGGCGTGTCCGCCCCGCCATGATCGCGGGAGCCGCCGGCGTTCTGCTGAAGGACACATCGCCCGAGGCGACCAGGGCCGCGGTCGTCTCCGTCCACCTGGGTGATCAGGTGCTGTGCAGCGAGGCGGCTCGTTGGGTCCTGGGAGAAGATCCGTCCGCACATCTGACCCATCGGGAGTCCGATGTGCTCCGGATCATGGCGCAAGGCGCCAACAACGCAGAGATCGCCCGGCAGCTCCACCTCGGAGAGAAGACGGTACGGAACTACGTCAGCCGCCTCTATCGCAAGCTCGACCTCAACAACCGGGCGCAGCTTGCCACCTACCTTGCACACACTGACATCGGGGCCAGAGTCAGCCGGAATGCGTCGAGCGTGATTCCCGAGTCGTCGAACGACCCCACGCCGATTCAGGCCGCGGCAGACCGGCGATGAACGGCCGCCGGCTCCGCGGGGCTGGCTCGGTGACCGCCTCGGTGCAGTCAGGAATCGTGGAGCGCAAACTCCCCGGAGCCGGGTCCCGTAGTGATTCCGGAGTGGGGAGCGATGTATCAGTGGTCGCACCGGTGACTCTGTCATCGCGGGCGCAGGACGCGTCATCACGACGCCGAGGAAAGGCCTCAAATGTCTGAGCAAGCGTTGGATACGGGGCGAGTGTTGTGGCTCTTGCGCCGCCGCCCGTGGCTGCTCGCAGCGTTCGTGCTGATCGGTGCACTGATCCCGGCCGCCGTCATTTTCTCCCGTCCGAAGTCGTACACCTCGACCTCCATGGTCCTCGTGCCCAACTCGGAAGCCAGTGCCAACGGGTCGGGGGGATCCACCGGGACCACGTCCAACAGCAACATCACCGACAGTGCGATCGCGGAGAGCGCAGCCGTGCTGGGTGTGGCCGGATCGAAGGTCTCCCCGCAAGTCACGATTCAGTCGGCCCAGCACAGCGTGAGCGCGGCGCCCGTCGGCACGAACCTGGTCCAGATCACCGCATCGGGATCCTCCCCTCGTGCCGCCGAGGCCCTGGCCAACGCCGTGGCCAACCAGCTGGTCGTCTTCGTCACGTCGGCTGATGTCTCGAGCGGGTCGAGTGCCCTCGCCGGGCTCGAGTCGCTAGCTGCCCAGATGACGGCGCAGGTGAACAAGTACGACCAGGAGATCCAACTCGAGCAGGCGGCCATTGCGAAGGCCACCCCGCAATCAGCCGCGGCGCAGCAGGAGACGCAGCTTCTCGGGTCGTTGACGGCGGCTCAGGCGAACACGTCGCTGCAGCTGCAGAGTGTGAACAGCGAGATCGCCTCGGCGAAGCTGAACAACGCCGCCACCAACGGTGGCACCGAGGTCATTCAGCACGCGTCGCCGGCCACCGGGCCCTCCCTGCTGAGCCGGGCGCTCCCGATCGTCATCGGGGCCCTGGTCGGACTGCTCATCGGCGGCACCTACATCGTCCTGCGGCAACGGAAGACGAACCTGACGAGCCGCGACGAGATCGCCGCGGTCGCCGGAGTTCCCGTGGTGCTCTCCTTCAGCGTCGGGCACATGAGCGCCAGCAAGTCATCGGAATGGCTGACCCTGCTGCGGGAGCACGAGCCGGCTGTCACGGAGTTGTGGAACGTGCGCAAGGTGCTCAACCACCTCGACGCCCCCGAGGCCGGGGGGCGGGTCGTGACCATCATCACGCTGGCTGACGACACGCCGAGCATGGCCGCCATCAGCAGTTTCGCCGTGGCGTCGGCGGCCATGGACATTCCCACTTCGCTGGTGCTGACGTCGGACGACCCGGGATCACGTGGGCTGAGCGACGCCTGCGATCGTCTGACGGCCGGCGGCGAGTTGGCGCGCCCGCATCTTCGGCTCTGCAAGGGCTCGCCCACGGTCGGCGAGGACGAGAGCGCGCTCACCATCATCTCCATCGTCCTGGACCCCGAGCAACCCATCCTCCCCGCCTTCGTGGCACGCGGCATGGTGCTGCTGGCGATCTCGGCCGGCTTCGTGGACCAGGACGAGCTCGCCCGCGTGCTCATCGCCATCGGGCACGAGAACCTCTCGGTGAGGGGCCTGATCGTCACGAACCCGGTGAGCGGCGACCGCACGCTCGGTTCGCTGCCCAGTGGAAACGAGCAGCTTGCTCAGTTCCGTCAGTCTCGCGCCCTGGCGCCCTGGAGTGGAGGTGCCGACGTCCGGTGACAACGACGCGAGAAGGATCTGCCTTCCCGGACCTGGGTGGAGGCATCACGACCGATGCCGAGGGGACCTTTGTCCATTCCAATTCCGCCGCGGAGGCCCAGACACCTGTGGTCCTCGTCGGGCGGCTGGTCAGTCTCCGCTACGTGCTGGGCGCGCTCCGCCGTCGCCGCAAGGTCTGGCTGAGCCTCGCCGCCCTGGGCCTGGTGCTCGGGCTCGCCTTCCATGTGGTGGTGCCCCGGACGTACAGCGCGCACGCCACCCTCTACCTCGCGCAAGCGCCGGGGACCGATCCGACGGCGGGCATGGCCAACGACGTGGCGCTCCTGGAGACGATCGGCGTCGGACAGCGTGCGGCGAACTTGTTGGGCGAGCGATCCCTCAGTCCCACTGCGTTGCTGGGCAAGGCGCCCGGCACCATTGAGAGCGACAACGTTCTCGTCCTCAACGTCTCCGGGCCGAACAAGGGTGAAGCCGTGCGCAGGGCGAACGCGCTGGCAGCGGCATTCCTCCAGTTCCGTGCCGACAGGATTCAAGAGCAGACCACCAGCGCCAACAAGGCACTGAACCAGCAGATCGCTGCGCTGCAGCAGCAGATAAGCCAGTTGACCACCAGCATCGCCAACACGCCTCAGGGCACCCAGCTGTCCACCCTGCAGGGCGAGCAGTCGTCGGACCAGAGCGAGCTCTCCACTCTGGAGCAGACCGTCCAGCAGAACCAGGTTGCGAGCGTCGGGGTCACCACCGGGAGCCGCGTCGTCACGCCCGGTACCCTGGCTCCGTCGTCCGCCGCCAAGCTCTTCGGGCTCGACGGTCTTGCCGGCCTGATCGGCGGGCTTTTCATCGGCATGGCCTATGTCGCCGTGCAGGCCGTTCTGTCGGACAGGCTGCGGCGCCGCGACGAGGTGGCCTCCATTCTCGGCGCACCGGTCGAGTTGAGCCTGAAGCCGGTGAAGGTCCCGAAGCGGCACCAGGAGCGCTGGATCAGGCAGGCCACGCGCGAACCGCAGGGCGAGCTGAGTGCTCTTGCGGGCTACATGCGTCGGCTCGGCGTACGCCAGGAAGGGCGCAAGACGCTGCTCGTCGTCGCCATGGACGACCTGGCGGTGCCGGCGGCGGCGTTGGCCGTGCTGGCCCAGCGCCTGACCGACGAGGGCGAGTCCGTGCTGGTCGCGGACCTCACGAACGAAGGCCTCCTGTCCCGGAGCATGGAGGACCTCCTGCTCGACCGGGCCGGCAGCCTGCAGGTGTTCACGCCTCCGCAGGACGACATGAACGAGATTGTGGAGCCACCGTGGGTCGCGGCACCCGAGGGAGCGAATGCCGTCCTCGTGCTGACCAGGGTCGATCCCTCCAGGGGCGCCTGGCACCTGAACTGGGCGAAGCAGGCGGTCGTCTCGGTGACCTCCGGTCGCTCGAGCGCCCAGGCGGTCAACTCGACGGCGGTCCTGCTGCGTGCGGCGGGGCTCACCATCCGGTCCGGCATCCTGATCGGGGCGGATGAGCAGGACGAGTCGGTCGGCCTTCTGCAGCCGGATGCCCCGCTGGTGGGGGTGCCGGTCGCCGACGGCGTCATCCCCGCATGACCCGCCTGACGGGGTACGTCTCGGAGGAGGATCCTCCGATCTCCCCGCTCTCCCCTGAGCTCGCTCGTGACTGGGGTCTCATCGCCGGCCCGAACGAGCGGTCGATGCGCCGGCGCGTCGGCTGGGTGTGGGGCCTCCTGGTCTTCAACGTCATGACCTACACGAGCGGGACGACGAACCTGATTCCCCTCCCGCACCAGTTGGGCAAGGCCCTGCCGGAGCTTGCGCTCGGCGCGGCCCTGATCCTCATCCTGACGACGAACAAGAGGCTCCTCGTACGGCCCAACATCTACCTGATCCTGCTCACGGTGATGTGTCTGTTCGCGGCGATCATGAGCTTCCGCGGCTACTTCGGGGCCAACTCCATCGTCCGTTGGTTCAGATTCGCAGGCTTCATCGGTGCCCTGTGGCTCACGACACCGTGGTGGGGGCGCAAGGACCTCATGATCATGGAGTTCCAACGACGAGCGCTCCTGGTCGTCATGGCCACCGTCGTCATCGGGTTGGCTCTCTCGCCGAGCAGGGCCTTCAACAACGCAACCGGCGGACGGTTGGGTGGGATCCTCTGGCCGATTCAGCCGACCCAGGTGGCGCACTATGCGGCGACGTTCGTCGGGATCTCGGTCGTGCTGTGGCTCGCGGGGTCGTTGCGGTCGCGCTGGCCGGCGGTCGTCATCGGCGTCTCCGCTCTCATCCTGCTCCTGAGCCACTCCCGCGTCGCGCTGATCTCCATGCTGGCGGGCATCCTCGTCGGAGCATTGAGCCTCTTCCTCAGCCGCAAGCGAGTGCGGCGGGCCTTCGTGGTGACCGTCCTTGTGGTGGGCATCGGCGCGCTGAGCTTTGCTCCGCTCATCACCGGGTGGTTCGAGCGGGGTCAGAACAGCCAGTCGCTGACCAACCTCACCGGCCGCACCAACGTCTGGACCGAGGTCCTGGCGCAGCCCCGGACCGAGGCCAACACCCTCCTCGGGTACGGGATGTCGTACGACGGCTTCAGCGGGATCCCCATCGATTCGAGCTGGCTCTCGACCTATCAGGATCAGGGCCTCGTCGGTGACGTCCTCGACGGGCTGATACTGCTGACCCTTCTCATCGTCGCGCTCATCAGCCCCCGCGGTCCCGGGAGGGCCGTGGCGCTCTTCCTCATTGTGTACTGCATTGTGGAGTCCTTCACGCAGACCGGCCTCGGGCAACCTTCGGACAACCTGTTGGATCTGGCCGTGGCCATGTCGTTGCTGATGCCGCCGCTGCTGGTCGCCCGGAGATCCGAGAGCTCGCGGGCCCTGGTCCCCTTCAACTGACGGGCGGTCGAGCGGGCGCTGCGCGCTATGGCTTGACTGCCACTCCGAACATCCCCCATTTGCCCGCCTTCGGAGCGGTGAACCATTTCTGGACGCCGCGCGACGTCACGAAGTCGACGAAGGCGGAATTGCCCTCGACGTCGTCGGATATGAGGAGTGCGCCGGAACGCATGAACGGCCACGCCTTCTCGAACTCGTACCGCATCGTCTGAGGCGTATGGAGGCTGTCGTGGATGAAGATGTCGATCGACCCCATGGCCGCACAGGTCGCAGCCATCGTCCTTCTGCTCGAGCCTCGTATGTAGGTCCAGTCCGGCCACGCGGTCTCGTCCACCAGGACCTTGGACTGCTCATGCCAGCCGGACATCATTGGTGGGAGATCGATGCTCCAGAGGCGGCCTGCGGCGCCGTTGGACTGGGCCATGGCCCCGAGGGCGAGCACGCTCGTCACGCCGCGGGCCACCCCGGTCTCGAGAATCCGCTCCGGCTGCATGTGACGCGCCGCGCACCAGACGACGTGGGCCAGGCTCGCATCGGCGTCATGTCCCTCACCCACCTGGCGATCGTCTGAGGGCATGCGTTGGACGAGGTCGCTCCACGCCTCGTCGAAGCGCTCCTCGAGGGGACACGGCCAGGCAGCTCCGAGCAGCTCATGAAGGTCCCGCACGGGTTCCGTCGTCGTGGCCGATGGTTTCTGACCCGCCACCGAAGGAAGACGGTCACTCAGGATGATCTCCATCCGACCGCGGATGCGGTCCAATCCCTCCCTCGGGTTGGAGGCGACCACGAGGGCCGCTCGACCTACGTACCCCACGCGCTCCTGCAGATTCCTCCCTGCGATCATTGTGGGCTGCGCCATCGGAAAATCATACTGATGAACGTGCATCGGCCACCGGGCCACGGGCCGTCACGTGCCGAGCGGGACACCGTCGGAACCACATGTATCCCCACATCCCCCTCGCGCCTCCTGACGTAGTACTCGTGTGGAGCATCGAGGCGGAGAGGCCCGCACGAAAAGCGACGTTCCGGTTGGGACAAGGCCCGGGTCACGTCGTGCACGTCACCACGGGGCCGCCGCCGTGACCGCCAACCGATGTCATTCCTGATGCGATGAGAGCTCCTTCGACCACCGCGGTGCCCGACGCACCGGACGAGACGTCGGTTCCATCGGCCACCGACCCGGCAGGGGGCGGGGCAACCGGTCACCGCTGGCGACGGTGGCTGCTCTTCGGGAGCGCCGGGATCCTCCTCGTCGTCGCCGTCGTGTTCGTGGCAGCGACCCTGCGGCTCTTCGTGTTTCCGGCCACGGACCAGCCGGCCCACGTCAACGGCATTCTGAGCCTCAACGGCAACGGCGAGCCGACCCGGGAGGCACTGGCCGTGTCACTGGCCGAGAAGGGATACGCCCCGGTCCTCCTCTTCTCCCAGGGCGGAGAGGCATCCGACACCTCGTGCCCGAAGGTGCCCCGGGTGGCCGTGGTGTGCTTCGTCGACGGCGCCGGCAACACGCGGGGCGAGGCGGAGTTCGCGGGGCGGTACGCCGAACGCCACCACTGGCACAGCCTGATGATCGTGCCGGGTCGAGATCAGGTCACGCGGGCCCGCCTGCTCACGGAGCGATGCTTCTCGGGACGGGTCGTCGTCGTTCCCATCTCGGGGTCGCGCCCCCCACTGAGGGACATCGTGCACCAGTGGGGCGGACTGTTCGATTCCCTCTTCGTCCACAGAGGCTGTTGAAGGACACCTCTCCTAGGGAGCCCGACGGGCGAGCGAGGCGTCGTTGTCGGCCATCGCACCGACGATGTGCTCGGCAATGGCCAGGGAGGCCGTCGCAGCCGGCGAAGGGGCATTGCGCACGAGCGTCACGTGCGGTTGGTGGTCGATGACGAAGTCGTCCACGAGGCTGCCGTCGCGGCGGACGGCTTGTGCACGCACGCCCGCGCCCGAACGGACCAGGTCACTGCGGGAAAGGTCGGGTACGTAGGCTCGGGCCCGGCGGAAGAAGATGGACTTGCTCGCCGAGCCGCCGACCTCCCGTGCTCCCATGCGCCAGTGCTGGCGCGCCATTTTGCGCATGCCCGGATACGTCACCGTGCGCCAGAAGTCACCGAGGCGTACGTCGCTCCACCGGTACCCCTCCTGGGACAGCGCCAGGACGGCGTTGGGCCCGACATGGACGTGGCCCCCCAGGCCACGCGTGAAATGCACGCCGAGGAAGGGAAAGCGGGGGTCGGGCACCGGGTACACGAGACCGCGAATGAGGTCGGAGCGCTCCGGGACGATTTCGTAGTACTCCCCGCGGAAGGGGATGATCTCCGGGTCCGGGGGCGCACCGACGAGGCGAGCGAGCAGGGACGACTGGAGCCCGGCGCACACGACGACATGGTCGAAGACCCGTTCGTGCGCGTCGGTGGCGAGGTGCACCCCCGAGGAGCGGACGTCGATGTCCGTCACGGGCTGCCCCAGAATGAGCTCGCCACCCCGCTGCACGACGTCCGCGGCCAGCCGCTCGGCAATGAGGCGGAAGTCGACGACCGCCGTTCCCGGAATCAACAGGGCCGAGAGTCCCCGGACGTGGGGCTCGCGGTCACGCAGCTCCGACGCGTCGATCAACCGCGTTCCGGGAATGCCGTTGGCCTCGGCCCGACCGGCCAGGTCGTGCAGGCGGGGCAGCTCGTCGTCGCGCAGCGCAACGATGACCTTGCCGAGCTCCTCGTAGGGGAGCCCGTGCTCGTCACAGTACGAGCGCAGGAGCGCACCACCCCGTCGGCACAACGTCGCCTTGAGCGACCCGGGCGGGTAGTAGACGCCGGAATGCACGACGTTGCTGTTGCGGCCGGTCTGGTGTGCGGCGACGGTGTGCTCCTTGTCGATCACGGTGACGTCGACATGCATCGCCTGCTGGAGCTGGCGGGCCACGGCGAGCCCGACGATGCCGGCGCCGACCACCCCGACTCGCGCTGTGGTCCCGCTGCTGTCTGTCATTCCTTGACCTGACTTGGGCCGTGGTGGCTCATCTTCGCAACGGGCGGCGGCACTTCCGAAGCCCTCGAACTGATGTCCGACCGTGTCGGTTTGATGCACACGAACTGTCGATCTTCATGCGGCGGCGCGCCCGGCGACGTCCGAACAAGGTCGATAGGGACAATGTCCCACATTTATGAAGGACAAGGTAACCACGCGAAACCGGCCGACGCGGAGAACCCGCACGACCCCAGAAGACTCGGTCGCCGATTGCACAACCCACTTCAAGATGCAGGCCGCTGCGGCCGAGTACTCACCATGGACGTACGCGCCACCCGACGCGAACACTCGGGCAGGACACGAGCTCTCCTCGGCTACACCACCGCCATCGCCCTCCTCGCCGGCGGCCTCACGGTGTTCGCAGCGTCCGGTCCCACCGCCCTCACGACCTCACCCGCGTCGGCGACCTCGGCGCCGTCCTCGCCACCGGTGGCCGTGTGCGGCAATGCGTCCTTGCTCACCGGGCCCGCCTCGCCTCCAGCGGGGGCGGTCAGCGTCCCGGCGGGGGACAACGCCGCGTTCTTCGACAGCTCCCTGGCGGCGTCGACGACCTACTGGTTCGCACCGGGCACCCACACCCTCGGTTCGGGGGAGTACGACCACATCGACGCCGCCAGCAACGACAGGCTGATCGGCGGACCGGGTGCGGTCCTCGACGGCCGGGACGAGAACGACTTCGCCATCGAAGGCGCGGGCACCGACGTCACCATTGAGTACCTGACCATCGAGAACTTCACGGCCCCCCAGTCCCAAGGCGCGGTCAACCAGAACCTGAGCAGCGGCTGGGTGGTCGAGAACTCGACCATTCAGGACAACCCCGACGGGGCCGGCGTGATGGTGGATTCGAACGGCGTGCTCAACGACGACTGCCTCACCAGGAACGGCCAATACGGCTTCCAGACCTATTCGGGGTCCGACTCGGTCCCGGTCACCAACCTGACCATCACCAACAACGAGATCAGCGACAACGACACGCAGAATTACGACACCGACGGGACGGGCACCTGCGGTTGTAGCGGCGGGGCGAAGTTCTGGAACGACCTGGGCGCGACGGTGACGGGGAACTACATCCACGACAACGAGTCGGTGGGGCTGTGGATGGACACCGACAACGCCGGCTTCAACGTGAGCGACAACTACTTCTCGCACAACTGGGACGTGGCCCTGATGTACGAAATCTCCTACAACGTCTCCATCACCGACAACACCTTCGTCGACAACGGCTGGATCGCCGGTCCCAACAACCCGGGCACCGGGGCCATTGAGGTCAACAACTCGGGGAGCGACGCCGCGGTCCCGGGTGCCTACAACACCCAGTCGGTGATCTCGGGCAACGTGCTGACCGACAACTGGGGCGGGGTCGACATCTACGAGGACTCCGACCGCTTCTGCGGGACCCAGTCGGACAACACCTCGAGCGACTACTGCACCCTCGACAACCCGAGCGCCTACAGCGTGTCCTCGTGCACGGCCCACGACACCGCCTCGGCCACGGCCGGCCAGAATCCCGACTACTACGACAACTGCCGTTGGAAGAGCCAGAACATCCTGGTCACAGACAACACGCTCAACCTCACGCCCGCCGACATCGGCTCGGACTGCACGGCGGGCAACGGCTGCGGCTTCGTCGGTCTCTACTCGGAGTGGGGCACCTACCCGCCCTACGACGGCTACGCCGTGCCGTTGAACCTGGTCGACCACCAGGGCGTCGTGTTCAGCGACAACACCTACAACGGGCCGTTCGTCTTCGACTCCATGTACCAGGGGGACACCGTGAGCTGGGCCCAGTGGAGCGGCGGCTACACCGACCCGAACTCCGACGCCGCCGTGGTGGCCCAAGATGCCGGGTCGACCCTCAACGGGTCCGCCACCCCGGCACCGACCACCACCACGACCCGGCCCACCACTACGACGACCACCCGGCCGCCGCCGCCGGCCTCCGGGAGGTCGACCGCGGCGACCAGGGCAAACGGCTACTGGCTCGCCCATTCCGACGGAGCGGTCGATCCGCACGGTGCGGTCCCGAACCTCGGGGGCGTGCAGGTTCCGGCGCTGAACGCCCCGATCACCCACATTGTGGCCACGCCCGACGGTGGCGGCTACTGGCTGGTGGCCTCGGACGGCGGCATCTTCAGCTTCGGCGACGCCGGGTTCCACGGCTCGACGAGTGGCCTGCGCCTGAACCGCCCCATCGTGGGCATGGCCCCGACGCCCGACGGTGGCGGCTACTGGCTGGTGGCCTCCGACGGCGGGATCTTCAGCTTCGGCGACGCCCCGTTCCTCGGGTCGACCGGCGGCATCCACCTCAACGAGCCCATCGTGGGCATGGCGCCGACGCCCGACGGCGGCGGCTACTGGCTGGTGGCCTCCGACGGCGGGATCTTCAGCTTCGGCGACGCCCCGTTCCTCGGGTCCACCGGCGGCATCCACCTCAACCAGCCCATCGTGAGCATGGCGGCGACACCCGACGGCGCCGGCTACTGGCTGGTGGCCTCCGACGGCGGGATCTTCTCCTTCGGGGACGCCCGTTTCCTCGGCTCGACGGGCGGCATCCACCTCAACCAGCCCATCGTGAGCATGGCGGCGACACCCGACGGCGCCGGCTACTGGCTGGTGGCCTCCGACGGCGGCATCTTCTCCTACGGCGACGCACGGTTCTTCGGCTCCGCCGGTGCCCACCTGGCCCCGATCGTCGGCATGGCGACCTGACCTCGAACCTGGCGATCCCGACCGGCCAGCAGGGCTCACAGATGTTGGGCCTGAGTTGATCCCCGGCAAGACCCGCACGAGCCCGCACGCCCCAACCGCCACCACCGACGCTCTCCGCGAAAAGGCCAGCTCACCACGAGCGTCCGCGGCCCCAGCGCACGCCTCGCACCGCCAAATCGAGCGGCTCCCGCCACCCGGGCACGCCCGGCTCGATCGTGGTACTACTGACACAGCCGGTGAAAGAGTCCGGCGGTTCGAGCGAGGGGGGACGACATGTCCGGATCGCACGTACACCTGGGACGCATCGTCGGGCGCGTGGCGACTGCCGCCGCCCTGGCGACCGGGACCCTGGCCTTCCTGTCGGCCGCCGTCGTCCTCGCACCCGCACCGGCCGGTGCGTCGGCCACCTGCGGCATGTCCCTCGGAGTGCCCCAGGTCGAGGGCGCGGCCGGCAGCTTCGGCTTCGTGGTGCCGGCGATTCCCGCCGTGGCGGGGCAGGTCTGCAACGCCACCATCTCGGTGACCGGGACGATCGCCGACGGCCGGCGGCACCCGCCCGGGCAACGTGAACGGAAACGGTCAGGCCTATGCCCTCACCGTGAGCTTCCTCCCGGGCCAGCCGCCGCCCTCCATCCTCTGGCAATGGACGCCGCACTGCGCCGACCCGGTGAGCAACGCCTACCGGTTCTCGGCCTCGAGCGCAGCGGCGGGCACCGTCACGACCTCGACGCTCGAGGGCACGCCGTGCAGCTCCTTCGGGAACGTCAGCGCCTCGACCCTCCTCGCGCCCGTCGTCCTGGTGGCCAGTCCGGGGTCCTACGTCGGGATGGCGGCGACGCCGGGCAACCTCGGCTACTGGCTGGCCCAGGCGGGCGGTGGCATCGGCGTGCAGGGGAACGCCACCAACCAGGGGATGCCGTTCGGCAACGTCGCCGTGGTGGGCGTCGCGGCCGCGGCGTCGGGCGGCTACTGGGTGGCCACGGCCGACGGGGGAGTGTGGGCCTACGGGGCGCCGTTCTTCGGGTCCATGGGCGGCACGCCGCTCAATGCGCCGGTCGTCGGCATCGCGTCGACGCCGGACCACGGCGGCTACTGGCTGGTCGCCTCCGACGGCGGTGTCTTCTCCTTCGGTGACGCCAGGTTCTTCGGCTCGGTCCCGGGTGCCCTCCCGCCGGGCCAGTCGCTCAACCAGCCCGTCGTCGGCATCGCCTCCTCCGACGATGGTCTCGGCTACTTCATGGTGGCCAGCGACGGCGGCATCTTCGCCTTCGGCGATGCGCACTTCTGGGGCTCCATGGGTGGCACGCACCTCAACAAGCCGGTCGTGGGCATGGTGGGCAACGGCGTGGGCGGGTACTGGCTCGTGGCCAGCGACGGCGGGGTCTTCTCCTTCGACGCCACCTTCTACGGTTCGCTCGGGGGCATTCCGCTCGTCTCCCCGGTGACGGGGATCACGACGACCTCCGACGGCGCCGGCTACTGGATGGTGGCGGGCGACGGGGGCGTGTTCGCCTTCGGCGACGCACCCTTCTGGGGTTCTCCCGCCTGACCGACAGCGCAGGCCCTCTCAGCTGGGGTTTTCCGAGGTGGGGGCAACGGATCGGTCCGCCGGACCCGGTGGCGGCGTGGCCGACCGAGATCCGCCCTGAAGGCAACCCAGCCGTCCCGCTTCGAAGCTGCTGGTCAGCGGCCTCGGAGCCCCACGGTGACAACTTGAATCAAAGTCTGACAATCGGGCGACAATTACTTCTGACACACCCTCGACAACCCAGCCTGGGAAGGACCTGAAAAGGCCAGCTCACCAGGGATTTCGACGAACCGATTGCTCCGTTGACCGGTTGGATTGCGGTTGCCCCCAAGGTGCGAGACGGTTGACGGGGCCTGGGTCTCATGCTTTTCTTACAACTCGATTGGCGAAGTAAGTGGTTTGGCGACCATTTCCGGCGGGCTCTTTGACTCCCTGGCAGTGGACTAACCGCGTTGCGATGACGAAACGACGGTTTCCAGGCGGAAACTCCCAAGTGAGCGGCAGAGGAGCGAGATCGAGATGACGAAGCGGCAGAAGGAGCGGAAGGGCGGGCGGTACACACCGCCGAAGCGCAACAAGATCGTTTCTGCGGCCCTAGGTGTCGCCGCATTGGTCGCCACAGGTGGCCAGTTCATGGGCGTCACCGAGGGTGCCGCCGCCGGCCGGCGCTGCCATCAGCCCGTTCATCCCGCAAGGTGCGACCGGGGCTACCGGTGCCACCGGAGCGAAGGGTGCGACCGGGGCAACGGGTGCCACCGGGGCAAAGGGTTCGACCGGTGCATCTGGTGCGACGGGTGCCGCGGGTGCCAAGGGTTCGACCGGTGCATCTGGTGCCACCGGTGCCGCTGGCGCCAAGGGTGCCACCGGCGCGACTGGGGCCGCTGGACCGGCCGGTCCGCAAGGACCCGTGGGTGCGACCGGCCGAACTGGAGCGACTGGTGCAACCGGAGCCGCAGGCTCCAACGGCGCGACTGGTGCGAATGGGGCCGTGGGTGCGACGGGTGCCGCAGGAGCCGTTGGGCCAATGGGTCCGCAAGGCCCGGCCGGTGCCA
Source organism: uncultured Acidimicrobiaceae bacterium (assembly GCA_963783965.1). Lineage (GTDB taxonomy): Bacteria > Actinomycetota > Acidimicrobiia > Acidimicrobiales > RAAP-2 > Bog-473. The sequence goes on from CAWAPQ010000003.1 coordinate 270,739, forward strand.
CTGGTGCTGAAGGTGCCACGGCGCGCCGGTGCCAACGGTGCGACCGGTGCCAGCGGCGCGGACGGGACCAACGGAGCCACCGGTGCTGACGGGGCCGACGGGCGCTGACCGGTGCCACGGGTGCCGACGGCACGAATGGGACCAACGGTGCCACTGGTGCGACGGGCGCCAACGGTGCCACGGGTGCCGACGGGTGCCAACGGTGCCACGGGTGCCGACGGGACCAACGGAGCCACTGGTGCTGACGGCGCCGTGGGTGCGACCGGTGCCAACGGCACGAACGGGACCAACGGTGCCACTGGTGCCGACGGCGCCACCGGTGCCGCGGGTGCACTGGCGCCAACGGCACGAACGGCGACCAACGGTGCGACCGGTGCTGACGGTGCCAACGGTGCGACCGGTGCGCACGGGTGCCAACGGTGCGACTGGGACCAACGGCACGAACGGTGCCACTGGTGCGACCGGCGCCACAGGGTGCCACGGTGCCAACGGTGCTGACGGCGCTGACCGGCGCCAACGGTGCCACCGGTGCCACTGGTGCGGACGGGACCAACGGTGCCACGGGTGCTGACGGGACCAACGGTGCCACTGGTGCTGACGGGGCCGTACGGTGCCGACTGGTGCCAACGGGTGCCAACGGCGCCAACTGGTGCTGACGGCGCCACGGGTGCGACCGGAGCCAACGGGTGCTGACGGTGCCGACGGTGCGACCGGTGCCACGGTGCTGACGGAGCTGTCGGTGCCGCAGGGCCCGGCCGGCGCAACTGGTGCCGATGGGGCCACTGGTGCCACCGGTGCTGACGGGGCCGTACGGTGCGACTGGTGCCAACGGTGCGACGGGACCAACGGTGCCACTGGTGCTGACGGGTGCCAACGGTGCCACTGGTGCCGACGGGACCAACGGTGCCACTGGTGCTGACGGGACCAACGGTGCCGACCGGTGCCACGGGTGCCACCGGTACCAACGGTGCGACGGTGCCACTGGGCGCGGCCGGTGCCACGGGTGCGACCGGTGCCCAGGTGCGACCGGCACAACGGTGCCAACGGTGCCACTGGTGCTGACGGGACCAACGGTGCCACCGGTGCCGACGGCGCTGACCGGTGCCGACTGGTGCCAACGGCACAACGGGACCAACGGGCGACCGGAGCCACGGGCGCTGACGGAGCTGTCGGTGCGACCGCAAGGCCCGGCCGGCGCGACCGGTGCTGCTGGTGCGACGGGCGCTAACGGAGCGACTGGCGCCAACGGAGCCACAGGGGCGCGGGCACAAACGGCGCAGAACGGCGCAAAACGGCCAAAACGGCACTAACGGCAACAACGGCAACAACGGAGCCACTGGCGCCAACGGCGCTGTGCGGTGCGACCGGTGCCAACGGCACGAACGGCACGAACGGGACCAACGGAGCGACGGCGCCACGGGTGCCAACGGCACGAACGGGACCAACGGTGCCACTGGTGCCAACGGCACGAACGGGCCAACGGTGCGACTGGTGCTAACGGCACGAATGGGACCAACGGAGCGACCGGAGCCACTGGTGCTGACGGCGCCGGGTGCGGTGCCAGGCCGAACGGGACCAACGGTGCTGACGGAGCTACTGGTGCCGCAGGGCTGCCGGCCAAGGCCCAACGGCACGACCGGTGCCGATGGGGCCACTGGTGCCACAGGTGCTGACGGGGCCGTCGGTGCGACGGGGCCAACGGCACGAACGGGACCAACGGTGCCACTGGTGCTGACGGGGCCAACGGTGCCACTGGTGCTAACGGCGCCAACGGTGCGACTGGTGCCAACGGTGCGACCGGCACGAACGGGACCAACGGTGCCACCGGTGCGACGGGGCCAACGGTGCCACGGGTGCTGACGGCGCTGTCGGTGCGACTGGTGCCAACGGCACGAACGGCACGAACGGGACCAACGGAGCGACCGGAGCCACTGGTGCTGACGGCGCCGTGGGTGCGACTGGTGCCACAGGTGCTGACGGAGCTGTCGGCCCGCAAGGCCCGGCCGGCGCAACCGGTGCCGATGGGGCCACTGGTGCCACAGGTGCTGACGGGCCGTCGGTGCACGGGTGCCAACGGCACGAACGGGACCAACGGCACGACGGGCCACTGGTGCGACGGGTGCCGACGGCGCCGTCGGTGCCACTGGAGCCAACGGCACGAACGGGACCAACGGTGCCACTGGTGCTGACGGCACGAACGGGACCAACGGAGCGACCGGAGCCACTGGTGCTGACGGCGCCGTGGGTGCGACCGGCGCCACAGGTGCTGACGGAGCTGTCGGCCCGCAAGGCCCGGCCGGCGCAACTGGTGCCGATGGGGCCACTGGTGCCACAGGTGCTGACGGCGCCGACGGTGCCACGGGAGCCAACGGCACGAACGGGACCAACGGTGCCACTGGTGCTGACGGGGCCAACGGTGCCACGGGTGCTGACGGCACGACCGGTGCGGTGCGACTGGAGCCAACGGTACGAACGGGACCAACGGTGCCACTGGTGCTGACGGGGCCAACGGTGCCACGGGTGCGACGGCGCCGTGGGTGCGACTGGAGCCAACGGCACGAACGGGACCAACGGAGCGACCGGAGCCACTGGTGCTGACGGCGCCGTGGGTGCGACTGGTGCCACAGGTGCTGACGGAGCTGTCGGCCCGCAGGCCCGGCCGGCGCAACTGGTGCCGATGGGGCCACTGGTGCCACAGGTGCTGACGGCGCCGTGGGTGCGACTGGTGCCAACGGCACGAACGGGACCAACGGCACGAACGGGGCCAACTGGTGCGACGGGTGCTGACGGCGCCGTGGGTGCGACGGGAGCCAACGGCACGAACGGGACCAACGGAGCCACTGGTGCTGACGGCGCCGTGGGTGCGACTGGGCCAACGGCACGAACGGGACCAACGGAGCGACCGGAGCCACTGGTGCTGACGGAGCTGTCGGCCCGCAAGGCCCGGCCGGCGCAACTGGTGCCGATGGGGCCACTGGTGCCACAGGTGCTGACGGGCGCGGTGGTGCTACGGGTGCCAACGGCACGAACGGGACCAACGGCACGAACGGGGCCGACTGGTGCCACGGGTGCTGACGGCGCCGACGGTGCGACGGGAGCAAGGCACGAACGGGACCAACGGAGCCACTGGTGCTGACGGCGCCGTGGGTGCGACTGGAGCCAACGGCACGAACGGGACCAACGGAGCGACCGGAGCCACTGGTGCTGACGGACGCCGTGGGTGCGACCGGTGCCACAGGTGCTGACGGAGCTGTCGGCCCGCAAGGCCCGGCCGGCGCAACTGGTGCCACAGGTGCCGCTGGTGCCGTCGGCGCCACAGGAGCAACGGGCGCCACGGGACCGGAGTCATGGACCGCAGGGTCCGGCCGGGGTTACGGGTCCCACCGGTGCCACAGGAGCTGTGGTCCCACGGGTGCCACGGGACCAACGGCACCAACGGAGCAACCGGCGCAACCGGAGCGGGAACCAACGGAACCAACGGAGCCAATGGAGCCACGGGTGCCACTGGCGCCACGGGACCAACGGGACCAACGGAGCGACTGGGGCCACGGGTGCCACTGCACCAACGGCACCAACGGAGCGACTGGTGCTACGGGTCCCACAGGTCCGAACTTCATCTACGGGCAACGGTGGTCAGTACGCGTGCTACTTCTACGACTGCTCGATCATCGGTGTGCAGATGGCGGCACCACGACCAGCGCTCAGTTCGTCGGAGTTGGGGAGACAAGCGCCACTGAAGCCAATGCCTCGCAGGTGCTCGACACGACCATCAGCGGAAGCAGCACCTTCTACGTCTCGCTGAACGGTGTGACCGGTTTCGGCAGTGGCCGTACTGTTACCGTCCTGCTTCGTGTCAATGGCGCGACCGTCGCTGGACGCACCAGCACGATTCACCGCGGACGGTACGTCGCACGTGACGATCGCGCACCGGAGCATCACGCCCAGCTCCCCGGTCGACGTCAGGTACGATGGTCAGCAGCAGCATCAGCGGTTCGCTGACCTCAGCTGGAGTATTGGGCCGTGACGAGGTCGCTTCCAGCGACCACCCGATCGTAACAGACTAACGCTGCGAAGGGGAGGCCCTCAGGGCCTCCCTTTCGCCGTTCATGGGGCCATCATTCCGGCCCTGGTGTTTCCACAATCGTTTCCACCGAGTCGCAGCGTCCGAGGCCTCAGAACGCCATGTCCGAGCCAGGAGCGGCCAGATATGCGCTACAGGACAAGCCCGCCTCCATCCCTCCGGCCCGGGCGGGCCTGCGGCGCCGTCCGGCAGTGCGGGCTGGTGGCGACTATGCGCTGGTTCGCGCGCTCCAGGATCAGCCGGGAACTCTCGAGCTTGGCCTCCATGACCTCTCTGCCCGCTGTCGAAGTCCAGCGCCGTGAGCCGACTCGCCTTGAGCAAGGCACACACCGGCCTCACGGGCGAGTTTCGATACTTGGCTTCTGTGGTGCGACTGGCCGGCCGGATAGCACCACCGGCCCTTTGGGCGTCGCAAAGCCGACCATGCCCATTTCCACCTGACAAGTTCTGGCACCGACTCCGGATAATGTCAATCATCTTCCTTAGCCGTCTCAGATGGTGTTCTGAGCCCGAAGAACGACGGACGGATTCATGAAGCCATAGCACTCAGGCTGTCCTAGCCTGACCTTGATCGGGATGAAAGGCGAAGGACACTTAATTGTAGATGAGCTGGTATCCAGGGAAGGGAAAGTCGCTCAGAGCGAGTCTGGATCGAGGTCACTTGGTGATCTCTAACTCGGGTCCGAAATCCGATTCGTCTCAGCCAGTCTCAAGCTTGCCTCTATGATTTTCTCACTTTGAGCAGAGGTAAACACGCTCGAGTGGCGCGAGACGCCTCAGGCGGCGATCCGAAGGCGCCAAGAAGCCAGCCGGCCGTCGGCTGGATCGGCGCGCGCTGGTGGCATTCTCCGGTCGCATACCGGCGAGCGTCGTGGATCCCGGTGGCCACTGGCCTCCTGTCGTTGGGAATTTGTTGCTATCAGTTGTCGCTTCCATTCGTGCTGCTCGGGATTCATGGGTACACCGGCAATGGATATGACGACGGTGTCTATCTAGGTGCCGCCACCCGACTTGTTCACGGGGTGCTGCCCTATCGAGACTTCGACTTCGTCCAGCCCCCTGGCATCACGCTCGTCATGGGACCGGTGGCCCTAATCGGGCGTCTCGTCGGGACACGCGACGCTATGGCGATCGCCCGATGCTTGACGGCGGCGGTGACGGGACTCAACGCCACGCTGGCAGCGTATGTTGTGCGGGATCGGGGAAAGACGGCCATGCTCGTCGCGGGGGTCTCGCTGGCGTTGTTTCCATTGGCGGTCGCGGCCGATCAGTCGTTGTTGCTTGAGCCCTACTTGGTATGCCTGAGTCTTCTGGGAGTCATTGCGCTGTTTACCAGAGATGGACTGGCGAGCCCGCGCCGCGTACTTCTGGCCGGTCTAGTCCTCGGGTTTGCCGGAACGATCAAGCTGTGGGCCGTCCTCCCGGCTGCTGCGGCGCTTCTCTGTTGCGTTCCCAAATGGAGGCGTGGGGTTTTTCCTTTGAGTCTGGGCCTATTCGTTGGTTTCGTTGTGCCATCGCTGCCGTTCTTCGCGTTCGCTCCCCACGCCTTCGTTCACGATATCCTGACGTCGCAGCTCCACCGTGGCACATCAGGACTGGACGCGCTGTCCATCTCGCAGCGACTGGTGATGATCAGCGGCATCAGTGGACTCCCCAATATCAATGCGACAACGGGCCTGGCGGTTGGTCTGGCCATTGGGCTTGCCGCCCTGGCGGCGCTGGTGTACTCGACGACTTGGCGCCGCAGATCGAGACTCGATTGGTTCATACTCGTCGCCACGGTGATTGTCATCGCGGGAATGTTCTCCTCACCCGAGTTCTACGACCACTACGCGTATTTTCCGGCAGCGTTCCTCGCGCTGCTCCTGGGGGTATGCATCAGTCAGGTGGTCACGTGGGTGCGACAGAGTGCGGCGCATTTTGGACTCGCACGCAGGCGGGCCCCGGCCGTCATAGCGTCCCTTGCCGTATGCACTCTATTCATCGTTGCTGTGGTCCTGGTGGTGCGACAGGACACGACGTATGCAGCCTCATACCTGAGTAGTTCCAACGATCCCGCAGCGATAGTGGAGGCCGAGGTCCCCGATGGATCTTGCGTCGTCTTTGACTACGCGATCCTCGCGATCAACGCAGACCGGTTCACTTCTGCCAAAGCGGGCTGCCCGGCAACCGTCGATCCCTTTGGGATGTGGCTCGCGCGTGACAACGGTCAACCGCCGCCGGTGTCACCGCCTTACCCGGCCGCCTTCTCGGCGGCTTGGCAGAGATGGTTCGAACAGGCGAACTACGTGTTGCTTTCCGTAAAACTAAGCGACTACATACCGTGGACACCTCAGCTCATCTCCTACTTCGATCACCATTTCGTTCTCGTCGCATCTGAACCTCGGACTTACGTCTATAGGCGCTCCGATAGTGCTCAATCGGCGGCGGCCAGCACTCTTCTGCGGACAGGCAGGGCGGTCTTTGTAGCTGGGCAGTGACGGGACCGCGACCGATTTTTTGGCCGTAGAAGACCTCCGTATCGATCGTTCAACCACAGATCGGAGCCGAACTCGGCGGGAGCTTATGGACACGCATGGTGAGTCTCGAGCACTAACCCGGACCTTTCAGTAACTCTCTGCTGAAACATCCGCAAAGACGCGGAAAAGCCCTCTTGGCGATGGAAACTGTTGGTTGCGAGACCACAGAAACCCGATCCAGGAGGGCACTTCCGAGATGAATCGTAACGCGTGACGACCAGGCATCGTGGTGACCACCGGTGGCCAAGGCGTGGTCTCCCACGCCGGGGCACGACTGCTGTGCGAACTGGCCGATGACGTGGGCCTTACCGAGGCGCTGTCAGAGGCCATGGCTCCGACCAAGCAACGCCGTCGGGGCCATGATCGTGGCCAGGTGCTCGTCGATATGGCTGTGGCGATTGCCGATGGGGCCACCACGCTGAGCGACGTGCGCGTGCTCGGCGACCAGCCGGGCCTCTTCGGCGAGGTGGCGTCGGTGCCGACGATGTGGCGCACCCTCGAGGCGACCAACCACAGCGCCCTCGAGCGCATCGAGGCCGCTCGGGCCAACGCTCGAGCGACTGCGTGGGCGGCCGGGATGGACCCGGGCTTCTACGTGATCGACATCGACGCCACGCTCGTCAATGCCCACTCGGACAAGGAGGGTGCGGCGCCCAACTACAAGCACGGGTTTGGCTTCGCGCCATGGTCGCCTTCCTCGACGCCACGGGCGAGGCCCTGGCCGCCATCTTGCGCCCGGGCAACGCGGCGGCCGGATCGGCCCAAGATCACGTGCGTTTGCTCGACGCCGCGTTGGCCCAGCTGCCGGTGGATCCAATGGCCGAGCGAGGTCATCGCCCGGACCGATTGGGCCGGGGCCAGCCACGGCTTCGTCGATGCCTGCCGCGAGCGTGGCGTCCGCTTCGTCGTGGGTCACCGCCTCAGCGCCGAGCTGGCTCGCCTGGTCGTCGACCTCCCCCAAAAGCGCTGGATGTCGACCATTTCGGCCGACGGGACCCAAGAACGTGACGCCGGGGTGGTGGCCGAGATCACCGACCTGGTGGATCTCGGACTGTGGCCCCAAGGCACCCGCATGGTGGTGCGACGCGAAGAGCCCCACCCAGGCGCACAGCTCACCTTCAGCGACGTCGACGGCCACCGCTACCAGCTCTTCATCACCGACCACCCCCAAGACGATGTGGCCTTCCTCGAAGCCCTCTATCGGGGTCGGGGACGCTGCGAGCGGCGCATCTGCGACGCCAAGGACACCGGGCTCGAGAACCTGCCTTCGGCCAGCTTCGCCATCAACGAGGCCTGGCTCGTCTTGGTGCTCATCGCAAGCGACCTGCTTGCCTGGATGCGCGGCCTGTGCCTCGAGGGCGCTCTGCAAAAGGCCGAGCCCAAGCGCCTGCGCTACACGTTGTTGCATAGTGCGGGGATCCTCGTGCGCTCGGCGTGCCGGACGACCTTGCGCATCGCGGCAGGCTGGCCGTGGGCCGACGACCTCGTCACCGCCTTCGCTCGACTGCCAGGGTGGATGCCGGCCACGACCTGAAGGCGCGTTCGTCCTCCTCAAAACGATCCACACGACCACGCCGGGACCCGCACGCCCCAGAGCGTGTCCAACGCCGCTCTTGGCGACACCGAACACAGCGTGTCGACTCTCGCCTCACAGCCAGAGGCCGTCATTCGACAGGGTCAGTCCTGCGGCGCGTCATTGGTGACCTCAGAGGCTTCAGCGGCGAGTTATGAAAGGTCCGGGCTAAGGATGCGATTGGAATGCCGGATATGACCAGACTCCCATCCCGTGGCCGTCGTACAGCGGATTTTGTAGTGTGGTGGGCGGGCGGCTTTCGGTTTGGGCTGCCAATAGTGGCGGGGGAGCGGCAGCCGGTGATTCTGACCGTGGTCGACGAGGTGAGGTGCCTTCATGATGACAGCCAAGACTGAAGCCGGGAAGCCCGAGATAGTCGGGTGGTCCTTGGCCATGATCGTGCGGGACGCCGAAGCACAGATAGGGGACGTGCTCGATGATGCCGCCGCGATCTGCGACGAGCTAATCGTCGTCGACACTGGCTCGAACGATGCCACCATGAGAGTGGCAGTCGAACATGGGGCACGGGTCGTTGAGTTCCCATGGATAGATGACTTTTCAGCGGCTAGAAATGTCTCGTTCGAGCAATGTTCTGGTGAATGGATCCTCTGGCTGGATGCAGACGATCGGATTCCTCCGGAAGCTCAGGGACAGTTTTTGCAACTCAAGGCGGAACTCGCGTCCATTCCTTCTGATGTGAATGCGGTCATGATGCCCTACAACATTTCGTTCTCCCCGGCTGACCCGAGCGTTTGTACCTTCAGTTTCGATCGAGAGCCGCGTGATTCGCCGCAGCGCTGAATTGCGGTGGGCGGGTCCGGTGCACGAATGCATCGACGTCCGCGGTCCAACCATGCGATGGCCGGCCGCTTGGGTGGAGCATCGGCCTCGATCAGAGGACAGGGGATCCAAGGTGGACCGTAACCTTGGGATTCTCGAACGCGCCTGGATGGCGGGAGATGATTCGTCGAGGACGCTGTTCTATCTGGCCAATGAGCTCAGAGACCACCAACGTTGGGAAGACGCACTCCTTGCGTACCGGGAGTACTTTACGAAGCTGGGCACCGTTGCATGGGAGCGATACTCGGCGTTGCTGTCGATGGCCACTTGTGCTGATTCCCTCGGGAATGAGAACGACAAGCTTGCCTTTCTCTTCGATGCGCTCAAGCTCGATAGCACCCGAGCAGAGGCGTTCATGAGGCTCGGGTATCACTACTACAACGGTCGCGAATGGCAGAAGGCTGTGCCGTTCTTCGCCGCAGCGTGCAGTCTCCGGCGACCGACTGATGGATTCATCGAGGACTCCGCCTACACCTGGGCTCCGTGGGATTTCTTATCGGTATGTCACAGCGAGTTGGGTATGTATGAGGAGGCTCTCGAGGAGACGGTAAAGGCATTGCGCTGGTCAGATGATCGTCAGCGACTCATGAAGAACATTGAGTTCTACCTTGATCAGCTTCGTTTGAGCCAGCCGAGGTAATTGACCCAGAGGGATTATTGGAGCAGACCCGACACCATGCACCGACGCATCGTCTACGGCGGGGCGCTCGATCCCGGCAGTTCGTTGTTCCAATCAAATGTTCTGGAGGCCGACGGTGGGCATGGACCTGCTCGTCTTTGAGCGACGAGATCCTGATGACTATGGCGTGATGCCCGCCGGCACTCTCTGAGCGAGAGACGGCGTGATGGCAATGGCCTTTTTCAAATCAGCATGCCCTGGAAGAGGTTGGTTCTGAGCAATCAGGAGCAGGCCGAGATTGAAAAGAACGTTCGCGTCGTTCGGGCTGAGTGCGATGATTTTGTTGTACTCATCGATTGCCGCCTGCGGATCGCTTGAACTCTGCGCAGTTGCCAGGTTGTACATCGCTGGTATGTAGGTCGGATCGGCCAACAGTGCCTTGTTGTACTCCGTTATAGCTTGTGTTGGATTGCTCAAGTGCTCCTGGTAGATGGTTCCCAGGTCGTAGTAGGCAATCGCACTCGCCGGATTCTTCGCAAGAGCCGCGTTGAAATCCGTCATCGCTTCTTGGGTCTGGCCATTGGACTCCGCTTTGAGGCCCTGAGCGATCAGCGCATCGGCGGACGAACTGGCACTCGGGCTATCACTCGAGCAAGCTGCCGCCGACAGCGCTATAGCGACGAAAGCCGGAGCGAGGAGAAAACGCGCCCTTCGGAACGACCGGGATTGGCGTGCCGATGCAACCTCCCGCGTTGGCATGCTGGCCTGCGCTTGAGTGGGCTGAATCGAACGTGAAGTCATCTCCCTCGCCTCTGATCGGAATGTGTGTAGATATGTCGACCTGGCCGGGCCTGTCGGATTGCGACACGATAACGCCAGAAGCCCGCCTTTTGGATGCACCCATCCTGTCGGTAATTGGACCGCGGTTCTTGAGTTCCTTACCCGATATGACTGAAATGAGCTCCCACGCCCGCCCCTGACGCAGACCGTGAACGCGAATCCCGGCACACGAGCCCAAGGGCCTGGACAGGCATAATGCCTTTAGTTGGTTCATCGACTGACCGAAATACGGCAAGGGGTATGTGACGGGCTTCGCGGTGCTGGTCTGCTGAGATAGCTGCTCCAATGAGGCCGCTACGGTATAGGTAAGTCTTTATGAACCAGATGGCGAGCGACACGCGGCGACCCACCATCTGCCTCGCCATGATCGTGAAGGACGAATCCTCTTCCATCGAGGGCTGTCTCAGCTCCGCCCTGCCGTATATCGACTCATGGGTCATCGTTGATACGGGGTCCGTTGACGACACGTGCGAGCGCATCGAGCGGACTTTGGCTTCGATCCCAGGACATCTGGAACGACGGCCGTTCGTCGATTTCGGCTACAACCGAACCGAGTTGATGGAACTCGTGTATGAGCAGCGGATGGACTGGGTGTTGCTCCTCGATGCCGACATGATGATCGAGGTGGACGGTGACCTCCACGATCTCCTCTCACAGAAATGGGATCGCGAGATTGTGCTTGTTGAGATCGAAGGTGAAACCGAACGACCCATGCCCCATCTTGTCCGAGGGAACCGCCACTGGAAATTTCGAGGGCGTCGCGCAGGACGTGCTGTTGACTCCCGGGAGACCTAGGCCGGCCCGGATGCAGGCCGTGCGGATCCGACACCTTGCCAATGACGGCTCGTTGTTCGCTCGACTCGAGCGTGATCGTCGCCTTCTCGAGGCCGAGTTCGCCCGCCACCCTTTGGATCCACGGAACCTCTTCTATCTCGCCCAGGCCTGTCGCGACCTTGGAGAGATAGATGCCGCTGTGCAGTACTACGCCATGAGGTCGGTGATGAACTCGCCCGAGACCTGGGACGAAGAAACTTTCTACGCCCAGTATCAGCTGGGCGTACTCCAAATGGACGACGACTGGCCTGCTGCAGCCGATGCGCTTTTGCTCGCATGGTCCATGCGCCCGACGAGGGCGGAACCGCTGTACCGCCTTGCCTTCGGATGGCGCACTCGAGGTGCGTGGCCCGCGGCCTATCTATTTGCGAGCCGAGGTGTTCATATTCCAGTACCGGACGACGTTCTCTTCGTCGACATCCCGATGTATCGCTGGGGACTGCGTTTCGAGAGATCGGTGGCCGCTTGGTATGTAGGCGAACGAGATCTCTCCCGCGTGTACACCGAGGAGCTCCTGTCCGACCCAGATTTGCCCGACTACTGGCGCGTTCACGCCGAAGAGAACCTCCGCACTCGGATGTGAGTCGGGACGCCGAAAGCGAGCCGTGTTGGCTGGAGCACGATCCCAATCTCGGGGTCGCGGAACTCCCTCCGAAGAGGCTCCTCCCCCGACCACCTGGGATTGGCCACCGGAACATTGAGCGATGCCCAACAGTTCTTCGACATGACGATGACACCGAGCCCTTTGCCTGGACCACCCGATGCTGACTCACCTAGCCCAGGCTGAAACCCGCTATCCCCCCTCATCATTTCGATCGCAGGACGAGTGGGTGGACATCCAGAGAGGCATGGATCACCGGCCGCTCACGGCACCCTGGTACAACGACGAGGTCCAGAGGCCGCGCTCGGCCGGGCGATACGACCCGATATGTTCTGACTACCGGGTCACGTATGGCCGCTCACGTCAGTCACGAGTCGTGGCGGTACGTGGCCCGGAACTGGACACACCTTCGGAAGGTCACGCTGGCCTGGAGACCGGCCCCTCATTACGCTGTTCCTGTGGGCCCGTTCATCTTGGTCCGTCACGCGCAGCCCCTTCGTGAAACGTCGTTGCCCCCGGCACAATGGGATCTCGACCCCAATGACATTGGGGCAATCTCGGAAGTGGCCGACTCGCTGCGAGGTCTCGACCTCAAACGGTTTCGGACCAGCTCGGAACCGAAGGCCGTGCAGACGGGTCGCCCGCTCGCTGAGCTTCTCGATGTGCCGACGGAGCAAGACATTCGACTGAACGAGGTGCTTCGTCCGCGGATCGTTGATGACGGCGCCTTCCGCAAGGGCGTTAAGTCCTACTTGAACGGTGGCCATCTCACCGGTTGGGAGGCCCAGGAAGACGTTGTCCGGAGAATGTCGGCTGCAGTTGCGGACGCTCATGACATTGGTCTTGTCGGACTTGTCTCGCACGGAATTGCAATTTCGCTTCTCGTGGAGCACCTCGGTCTCGTTCGGGCCTGGGGTTTCTGGATGCAGCTGGCAAGTCCAGATGCCTGGCTCATCGACGGGTGCACCATTAGACGGTTGGGGGCCGAGGTTTAGGAGATCGGGCCAGCAGGTCGTTGGTGGAGTGCCGAGAGCTCGCTGGATTGTGCACTCGGTCTGCCTATCCCGGTTCAGTCACCCGACGGCGCCGCCGCGAGATTGCGGCTCGGCATTCCTGGCTGTCACGGTGCTCAGGCGACCCAGTGCCAGGTCGCGAACGAACCGGAGAAATACACCAGCAACAGGGCGGAGGTTCCAAGTACCGGCAAGCGCCACCGGCGATGTCGCGCCAGCCATAAACCGATCATCATCATGAGGGGAAAGGCAACTTGGACAAAGCGCGGCAATCCGCTGAGCGGCATCGCGGCGATCGGGTCGGAGCAGACAACTACCAAAACCGCGATGACATACGCACCGTACGCAACGGGGAGGCGACGGAAGGCAGCGATGGCTCCGCCGAGTGCGATCAGGAAAAAAGCGAAGTCCTCCAAGTTGTCGCGAGCAATCGTCATCGGGTCGTAGCCGAACGAGATGCCCGGCGTCCAGTACACGGTCAGGCTTTGTCCCGAGACAATCTGCCGAGCTCCGGCCCACGCCGCTTGGCCTGCAAGCCACACGCCATGGAACGGGTTGGAGTTTTCGCGCAACCAGGTCCTTTGAGAGGTGAAGGGGCTGAGTGGGTCCAGACCCTTCAGTGCAAGCCATGCCATGAAAGCGCCCAGACCTGCTGGTACAAGGACAAGCCACAAAATGTCGAGACGCAAGCGCCATCGGCGATCCTTCAGATAAACCAAGACGAGCGGGACGATCAGCACAAACCCGAGGGAATGCGCGGCTGTTGCCAGTCCTCCGAGCAGCCCTGCCCACGCCCAACGGCCTTGACGAGCCATGAACATCGAACCCACCGAGCAGGCGAGGAAGAGCGACACTGGATATGCGGCGGTCATAAAAAATGCCATCGGAAACACGGCGGTGGCGAACACGGCCAGCCGTGGCGCGTCGGGGTAGCGATCGCCGAACTCAAGGGCCGTGAGCTTCCAAGTCAGGCGTAGCGCGACGACCGTTGCAAAGGAACTGACGAGGATGCCTCCCAGGAGGACCCCGACACCAAGGCGTGCTACGCCTGCGACGATCAGGGGATACAACGGGAAGAACTCGCCAGGAGGAGAGCCTCCTGGGCCATAACCGTGCAGCGCAGTCCACAGGTACCAAAGTCCGTCCCAGCGAGCAAAGGGAGCCACGAGGATGTCGGTTACCGATCCCAGCCCGGTCGCCAGCCCTGGCGGGTTGAACACTCCAGGCCCAGACTGGCCCGAACCGAATATGAGCACCGCGCCCATACCGCCAATCGCGACGAGCACCAGGCTGCACGCATAGGCCACCATGGCATCGCGTAGCGCTCTGTCAGCCCTTATTCGATCGATCCGATTGGACCAGCCGACGCCAGAGAACCACGGAGAGGGTCGCCGATGTGTTGCGGGAGAGTTCATACGGCCTTTGTCATATGAATCGATTTCATCTACTGATGAGATCGCAACTGATTGGTCGGTCAGGCGCTCGACATTGTGACAGAGCCGGCTGCGCTGAGGACGCGTTTAGCGTTAGCGGATTCTCTTTTCGGGACCATCTCCGATGACACTCCGGTAGTGCGACAGTAGGAGAAGCCTCTCCCCGAAACGACACTGCGGACCTCCGGGCGGGAAAATCGCGCATCGCGAGTGAACGGGTACAAGGAAGATGGCTCCCTCGGAAGACGAATCGCGTTTCGACAGGCTGGGGCGGAGTGAATCGCCACAGCTCGGAGCCTTGATCGCTAGCGCGGGGTCGAAGCAAGGGACGGTCTCGATACAGCTGGCTGGCGAATGTGTATGCCTGGCTGGCCGACGGTCCTGCTCTCCGAAGGTTGGGCACCACCGGTGACGAAATCGGGACATGTCCCAGCGTTCTGAGCGGGGCCGTGGCCAAGACGCTCATTGATCGCCTTCACAGACCCGCTGGCTCCGGATTGCACGAAGTGCCGGAGCTGCTGGAGTCGTCGCCTGACGGGATCCTACGCGGGTCTGAAGCTGTCATGCGGAGGAGGGCCCCGATCCCATTCCAGCTTGAGGGCCTCGCCCTTCCCTTACCTTTGGCGGCAGGGGCCAGGTGGCGCGTTGGCTCGGGAGCAGGGCCGTTGCCCTATCAAAGACGCGCCGAGAGCGCTCTGTTTGGGGGTAATCCTCGTCCCGGTCGGCTTGATCCTCATCTCGCCACCTCCACGGCGTCCTGGTGGATCGCCGACCTGGGACGGGGGTCCGTGTGAAGCCAGGCCGAGGGGGCCGGGGGTCCTCGGCCTTCGTCCTGGCGTTCCGCCATGAAGGGACTGTGGTTGACGGTGAGCCGGCGCGCAGATGTGATCTACGTGCAATCAGCGTATAGGGGACGGCGGTGCATGTGAACGCGCGCCGAAGAGGGAACCAGCTGTGGCCGATGAACCTCAATCGATGCGAGCGTCCGCCCATGCGTTCTGGTTCCGTGCGCGCTGCATAGGGGAGTCTCCGTTCGGTTCGCGAATGGGCGCGTGCGAACTGGCCTCTGCATGGTTCCAGCGAGCGACCCAGACGTCTCGTAGGTCAGCGAGACGTCTGTTGAGCGGAGATGTCGGCAGTGCGGAAAGTTCACAAGCCAAGCATCGTGCAACGATCCCGATGGTCGATGGATTGTCATGTTGAGGACTGCAAGAGAGCCGCCTATTCCAGACACGCGCCGGCATCAACGATCCCATTCGGCCGTTTACGGCAGTTGAACGCTGTGGGAGAGCCACAGTTGAGTGACGACTTTCCCCGAAAGCGTCGGGGCACGTGAGGCCTCAGGTAACCAGCACCCGTTGCTCGATTCTGCGGCCCCGTATCTGTTTCTGGTGACGACCGACGGGAGCCTCGGCCTCGCAGGCCGCGACGGAGGAGGCTCTAGGTCAACGTCCAGATCAGCCAACCGACCAGGACCCAGGGAACAATGACCAGAGCAAGCGCCAGCGCAGCCCAAGATCTCACCGACGTTTGGGGTGCACGAGCCTCGTTCGCTGCTCCAAAGAGACTCAGCTGTTCACTGAACGAAAGCCGAGTGTGGCTGAGGGTTGGCTGTCTTACGTCCTTGTGGATCGCCGGGGGATCAGCGACATGCACAGCTCCGACCTCCTGTAGACGGGGCTCCATCGAGTCGTAGACGGTACTGGGGCCTCCAGCTTCGCACAACGGATGGACAACAGAAGGGGATGCAACCCTCATATATGGGCGATGACTTGCGCCAGGCCGGTACCCGAGATGCCATGACGCTGAGCCAGCCTGTGCGCGGGATTCTGCGCCGCTGAAGGTCTTGACCAGGGAAAACGGGGCGGACACCAGCTCTGGCCTGCAGAAGCGTTGACCAACGTTCTGAAAACCATGCGAAGACCGCTGCGGACGAATCGGATCCATAAACAAAAGCTGCCCAACTTGTCCATGGGGGAAACCTGTGTGTAACGGGTAACTCAGATCCTTTAACTCGATCGTCCACTCGAGCTGGATGCGACGCCTCTCGGGGGCCGGGTCGCTGTCCTGAGGCGTTTCGGCGATTCCCACCGTGACGGCACCGAAGCAGCTGACCTCGCCGCCGCGGTGGCGTGCGCCTCGCCGAACCGCAGACCTCGTTTCTGGGCCCGATGCTCCGCACCTCCCAGACCGCCAGGGAGACGCCCGATCTAAGCGCGACGACGACTACTCCATCGACGCCGCATCCAGTGCGGTGGCGCACGGCGACGGGATTGATCGAGCGACGGGCAAGGACGGGCCCTCCAAGCTGACCTGACTGTTTCATTCCGATCTGCGCCACGGAGCCGCGATGGTTCAGGCCGTCGTCTCGGCGCGTCCTTGGCTCCGGGCGTGTACCGACGTCATGGTCAGAGGGAATCAGGCCGTCCACCTTGGGGAGGCGCCTGCGGCGTTCGCCCGCCCGGCGCCGCTCCCTGGGCTGCGTCTCTCATAACCCAGGAACGCAGAGACGTCGCCCCTTAAGGCGCCTTCGCCGGTCCGGTTTGCACTCGGTCCTTGACGACGCGACACGACCCCGCTCCCGGGGGGACGGGGAAACGGGGTCGTGTGCGGCATCGAGTGGTCTACCCGTCCTAAATGTCGGTTTCGTTGCAATTCACGACCGACCTGGAATCGGTGGCCGAAGGTTCATCCTGCGATCACCGACCACGCGAAACGACCCCGCGCCTCTCCCAAGTGGCGGCTTTGGGATGGCAAGCGGGGTCGTAACGCCGGCACCGGCCTTGCGGCCGGCCCAACAACAATTGTTGCAAAGGGGCCTGCGCTGTTGTGGGATGCAGCAAAAAACATGCCGTATCAAGGGGATTTAGCGACGCTCAATTGCTCTGGGGGCGTCGGGATCAGGTGAATCGGGGGTCCCGGACGACGGAGAATCCAACTGGCTCCGTCGCACCCCCGATTCACCGCCCAACGGGCCTGTCTGGGCGCGAAAGGACCTGCCGGACGCGCTGTCTTCATCTGGATACCTCGAATACCCTCGCCGCGTTCGCGTGCCAGGACGAGTTGACGCACGCCGCGTGATGGGGCCGAAGACGGTCGAATCGTCTGACCTCGCTCGTTTGCTCCAGCACCAGAGAACCTCGCACGTGCCGAGGCTCTTCGCAGTCCGTCAGCGACCAGGGGTGGCTTGGGCGTCGAACCGACGTGGCGTACGCGGCCACACCCGCGACACGACTCCGGTACGCCTCGAGTGAGCTGCTGGCGCGGACTTCACTGAACCACGTGACGGCGACGAGGGCTGGGCGGATGCGCGGGGTGCTTCCAGAGGAGTGCGGGAAAGCGGGGCTCGTTAAAGAGGGGGATCGCGATGGATGAGAGGTGGAACGAGCCGTCCGAACGCGGGCCGGCATGGACGTGCACCGGAATGGAGGCGCTCCGGACTGGATCAGCGTTAGCGGGCTGGCCTTGCCCTCGAGAGGGACAGGAGAGGCCACGGGGGTCTTCGACGAGCTTGGGAACGTGGCCTCGATGCCGACAGGTTTCGACTCGCCTCGAATCACAATCTCCCGGGCCGGCGCGAAACGACCCCGCTCTCATCCGTGGCGGGATCGGGACGGCAAGCGGAGTCGTGACGCCGAGCCGGCGGGGCCAGCCCGTTGCATCAGCATTGCAAAGAATCAGTTGTCGTTGTCAGATTGTTGTGAATATTTGGGACAAACGGCCCCTGGCTGCCACGGGGGTGGCTGTTGATAGACCTCCCGCTACGCAGGGGACTTGGCGAATCGGAGGCCGGGGCCGTCGTGTTTAGGGGCGCAGGTGGCCCGGCCTCCGATCCCCTCTATGACGCGACCCGACTTCATCTGCGGGCAATGGGAGAAACGTGGTCGCGGATGGTTTCGGCGTTGCCTGATCATCGAGGCCTGGGGGCTACCTCGAGGCAGATCCCACCCTGGCGACGAGTCAGCTGGCAGCAGCGATCTGCGGTCCTGCGTGGTTCTGTCTGAGCAGCTCAGCGGTTTCCTTCGATTCGAGGGGCATGCCGATCCCGATTGGCAGCAACTGGCCCCCGCGGGCCTCGAGTCGGCACTCGCGGCACTCGACGACCCAACCTCGGTCCACCGGTCTGATCATCGGGTGATGGGGAGCACGCATTCTGGTCCGACCTCCTCGATGCGACATGTTTCAGCTGGGCGCAGCTGAAACAACGGATGCACAATACAGGAGCTTCACAGCGGATGTACAGGGGGCGTTTGCTTTCCCGTCACGTTCCCGGGCGGCGACGGAGAGGGATTGGTTGTCTCTGCAGCGCTGGGCCCACCTCAGCGCAGTGTTGTGGGGACGTTGTGACGTTCCACCCGATCGGCTCTATCTCGCCCCGTACCGGGATCGTCACCATCAGGGGTCGGGGGCGGAGGCTTGAGGTGGTGGTACAGGGCCTTGGGTCACCGCCCCTCTGATGCTCCGCCCACCAGCGTCGGGTCTCAGGCGGTCGCAGGTGGCGACTGTGGAGCTCTCCCGCTCAGCTGGACGGCCTGACCGGCCTGCGGGAGTTCGCCCGGCCGAGGACTTCCGAAGAGTTCCGACGGCCAGGGCCCGTCGCCTTTGCTCACATCACGATGGCTCACCGACGGCGCTGCATGACGCGAAGGCGAAGGGTCCCTTGGCGGTGTTCGTGGTGAGCACTTTGCCGTTCTCGGTGATTTTGCAGACTACATACGAGAGACCGACGGGGCCGTTCTGCACGCTGACCGAGAAGGCGGTGATCTGGCCAGACACCTTGATCGTCTTCGACCATGGGAGATCGGCGTTACTCACTTGC
Source organism: uncultured Acidimicrobiaceae bacterium (assembly GCA_963783965.1). Lineage (GTDB taxonomy): Bacteria > Actinomycetota > Acidimicrobiia > Acidimicrobiales > RAAP-2 > Bog-473. The sequence goes on from CAWAPQ010000003.1 coordinate 289,911, forward strand.
GCCAAGCCCTGCTGGCCGCTTCCCCCCCGAAGCGTGGCGTAGGTGATCAACGGCGTCTTCGGGGTCCCCGAGCCGCTCACCGAATAGACGACCGTTTGCCTTTGGTGCGTTTGAGAGAGGAAAGATGTGTTGACACCCGCCCCGTTGCTGCTGCAGCCTCCGAAAATCACTGTGATGACAAGGAGAGTCCACAACATCGGTCGGCGCGTCAGTTTCTTCGCAGGCTCCTGAACCTGGACCTCTCCCCACTGAGCCGCCGGCGTAAGAGGAGGCGCGACGCCAAGACTCCATTCCATGTCCCATTCGCCATCGCTCCTCAGCCACCTGCGTGGCCCCTGCGCCACATCAGTCATCGGGACACCCCTTCCCGCTGGATCTTGCTTCGGATGTTCTAGCCGAGCAATAGGGATGAAGGCTCGGCCGTCCCGGTAGCAAACGCCGTCGGCGCCGAGAGCGCAAATGGCCAGAGGCAAGAAGCGTTGCAATCCCTCGGCAACCCCGGAGTCTGAGGACAACAACACTCACGATCATCGAGCGGACATTCGCCATAGAACCCTCGAGATCCAGGTGAGCTTCATATCGGCCTGGAGGCTCGCGTCACCACTGTCCGCGGACATGTCACTCAAGAACGATGATCGAGTCGCCGAATCCTGGGAAGGACACCCAACAGAAAGAGTGGACGGAGGAGGCTCGTCTCTCGACGTCAGGAGCTGGGGTCTGCACCGCGACTCTTATCGCGCTCCCAGTCCTGCGAGAATGTCGTCTGCATCATCCCTGGGGTAGAGGGAAGAGAACATTCCGATCGCCCAGCGATCGCCCATACCCAACGAGTTCAGGAAGTGTGGTGGCGTTTCCTCATGAGGCCCAAGCCGATCCTCGCCGGCGTGGTCGCGGCCGCTCTCTTGGCGGCAGGCGGATTCGCACTGGTCGACGCGAACAGTGGCACGCCCTCGCTTGGCACGCATTCGCTGGGACGTGCGAGTTCCCTCAACCTCGCGTGCCCGAACTATCTGCGGAGCATCGGCTCTGGCGCCACGAGCAAGGCAGCGACCTGTGCTCCCGACGCGACCACGACGACAACCAGCGCCCCGACGACCACCACGACGGTTCCCCAGGCGCCGACTACGACGCCCCGGCCGACACCGACCACGACAGCCCCGGCCGCGACGGCCGCCCCGCCAGTTGCGTCGGCGACAGCGCCAGGCGGCGGTAACTGCACGAACCCCTCCTTCTCGACAAGCGATGCCATGGGCGCGGACAACACTGACCCAAGCGGCAACCAGTACTGGTGGGTTGACAACGATGCGTGGAGCGGGAGCCACGGACCACAGACGTTGAACGTGTGCAACCAGGCGAGTTGGTACGCGGTGTCGAATCAGCCCGACGTCGGCGGACAGGTGGAGACCTACGCCAACACCGAGTACGACGTCGGGGGTCGAAGTGCCGGCACCACGACGCCCATATCCGGTTGGAACTCCATCACGTCCACGTACTCGGAGGCATTCCCTCCGGCCGGTGCGTGGGATGCCGCCTACGACCTCTGGCTGAATAACTGGTCCACCGAGATCATGATTTGGAACCAGTGGGCCGGGGCGCAGTCGTACTGGCCGTCCCAGGCGACCACGGCCCTCACACTCGACGGCGTGCCGTATCACTTCTACAACAATGGCGGCGAGCTGATGTTCTTCCGGGACGCGCAGACTTCGTCGGGGTCGGTGGACATCCTGGCCGCGTTGCAATGGCTCGTCTCGGAGGGTTTGGTGAAATCCACCGACGTGCCGACGCAGCTCGAGTACGGGGTCGAGGTGTGCTCCACCAGTGGCGCCGAGACGTTCCCGCTCACAGGGTTGTCGTTCAACTTGAGCTAGCTGACACTCAGAGCCCGTATTCCCTGGTCGTTCCGGTCATGTCCCGTGGGGATGGGGGAGGGACGGCACGCAGCTCGGTGGCGTCGGCCCGGTCGACGGTGGGCCGGCCTGTCGGCGCGATCTGTCGGGACCTCTTGCTCGTCCAGAGGTCGTTCCAGATCGCTTCCCCTACGAACCGGGCCGCCTTGGCGATGTGTTTGACCGTGGTGGTACGGCGCAAGGAGTGATCCCGCGGCGCGATCGGCGACTGCATGCGGTCCGGCAGTGAACAACGGCCTTTGAGCGAGACGCGAGAGGATCGCCGCTGCAAGGTCTGCGTTGCCCGTTTCGGTGAGGACGTCATTCGCAACCCGGACGGTTGATCGATGGACGCGAGCCCAGCGCCCCCGAGAGGGCGCCGAGCTTGATGCCATCCTCCCTCGTGGGTTGGGCATCCTCGCGCCCGGCAAATACCCGGAGCGGGTCTTCGGAAACCCGTGATGGCGTTCGTATCGGCTCGGGCTACAAGACGTGGCCTCCGCCGGCAGCCTCGTGCGTTTGATAGGTCGGGCCCGCGACCGACTCGTCTGGGCTGTGATACCGGACCTCGCCGTCAACGAGGACGTAGGTGTCGTATGACCGTTCGCCATTCAACCAAACCCCATCGAGGAGAATTCCTTCGCCGGCGCGCACAGTGACCTCGACATTCAGCCCGACGCTCACCGGCTCCGTCTTCGTCACCTGGAATCCGGTGCCGACCGTCGTGAGCCACACCCTCTTCTCCACCGTCACGACCGTACCGGCTCGTCGCTTTCGACGATGCCAGCGGCATCACAGCCGGACCTGCCGAGCCTCCACCATCGAGATCCGAAGGGCGATCACCCGATCGGGTGAAATCGAAAATGCGACCGTGTCTCCTCGCCCAACGGGTTGAAAGAGGGCTGGCGCATCGGGTATAAATTTTCCCGCTCCCCAGGGGTCATCGACCCGCTGGTGGCGCTTGTCCTTCAGTCGGAAACTTCAGGAGGTTGGGTGTCATGGCGATTGATGAAAGTGCACTGGCGGCACCGGCGGAATTCACCGCAGAGGTGCGCGAGCTACCCGGGCTGACGGTAATAGAGCTCTCCGGCGAGCTTGACGTCTCCACGGCGGGAGCGCTGCGAGAGGCGCTGTTGCTTCTGGAGCTAGACGGCGGTCTCAACCTGGAGATCGACCTGCGGCGTCTCAGCTTCCTCGGGTCCACGGGCGTGGGCGTGCTCGTCTCGGCGTGCAAGCGGGTCCGAGCCTCGGGCGGCACCTTTGCAGTGTCTTGCGATCACAATTTCGCTCGCCGAGTGATCGAGATCGCCGGGCTCGTGGACTATTTGGAACTCCACGATGGCGAAGAGTCCCACCCGAATCAGCGAGCCCGCGATGTGTAACCCTCCGGTTCAGTGCAAGAAAGGGCGCGCAGGCTGATGAGGGAGGCGAGGCGTCCGAGCGAACAGTGCATGCATCTCCCGGTCGCCGGTCCTCGCCATGGCGGACCATCTCGACAATCTTGAGGAGCTGTCCAAGGAACAGCAGTAGAGGCTGACGGCCCCGGGACTCAAGGCGACGTCGAGGTTCTCACGGTCGCGTAGTTCGCGGTGCCCGCAAGTGAGGTACGGAGTGCTTGTCGGTTCCTTCCTCCCACCGGAGTACGGGCGACTGGACAAGCCGTTCGCGGAACAGCGGCAGCCCAGGTTTCAGACAAATCGACGAGGGGTAGTAAATCGCCACGCCCGTTAGAGCCGGCCAGATACCGGCAACTTGTCGGCTCGAAGGGGCGTAGGTCTGGCGGGTAGGTCGTGCTCGTCAATTCCGCCACGCGGACGAGCACGTCCCAGCGACCCGGTCCCGTCCGGAATTCCCCTCCTTGACGGGACCGGGTTCGCTGCGGTCCGTGTGCGCACGCGCGAAAACGGGAAGGTGCCTCTACGTTGAAGCATTGGCATGTCAACAGCCGCTTCCCGGCGATGTTTCACGCATCCGAGCTGAGGCAGGTAACAGGGCTGTGCCCGACCAGCGGACCTCTGCCCAGCGAGTCCTGGAGGCCCTTGACGGTTGATCGACCTCGTGGGCAGGCTGTCGCGGTCAAGAGTCCCGTGACGAGGAGTCGCGATGCCCGAGCGTCGGGGCAAACCCGGAGCTTCCACAGCAGGTGGAACGGAGCTGCAAACTCGCTACGCCAAGGCGGACGACGGGGTCCACATCGCCTATCAGGTGTTCGGCGAGGGGTCGGACGACCTGGTGGTGGTGCCTGGGTTCATCTCGCACCTCGAGCTGGCGTGGGAGGACGAGACGCTGGCGTCGGCACTCAGCCGACTGGGCTCCTTCTCTCGGGTGATCATGTTCGACAAGCGGGGGACCGGCATGTCGGACCGGACGGAGCGGCTCCCGGATCTCGATCGGCGAATGCTCGACATCGAAGCGGTGATGGATGCCGCCGGCTCGGAGCGGGCCGCGCTGTTCGCGGTCTCCGAGGGCGGGCCCATGGCGATTCTCTTCGCTGCCGCCCATCCTGAACGGGCGCGTGCACTCGTCCTCTTGAACACCTACGCGCGCATCACCTCGAGCCCTGACTATCCGATCGGGATCCCGGTTGAGCAGCTCGGCGAGTTTGTCCGGTACCTGGAGCCCGAGTGGGGGACAGGGGTGGGGCTGGCGGCCTGGGCCCCGAGTGTGGCGGACGACCCCAAGGTTCGGGAGGCCTTCGCCCGCATGCAGCGGCTTGCCTCGAGCCCCGGGGCGGCCATGGCCCTCCTCAGCTCGTACATGGACATCGACGTGCGGCCGGCGCTGCCGCTGGTCCACGCGCCGACGCTGGTGCTGCACCGAGAGGGCGATCGCATGGTGCCGGTGGCCCACGGGAGGTATCTCGCGGAGCGCATCGACGGGGCGAGGCTGGTCGAGCTCCGCGGCACCGACCACTTCTGGTGGACCCAGCACGCAGTCGAGGTCCTCGACGAGGTGCAGGAGTTCCTCACGGGTGTCCGCCCCATCGCCGAGCCCGACCGGATACTGGCCTCCGTTCTCTTCACCGACATCGTCGATTCGACCCGCCAGGCCGTCGAACTGGGCGACGAGCGATGGACTGACTTGCTCAACCGCCACGACGCCATGGCGGAGCGTCAGGTCGCCCGCCACGGGGGTCGTATCGTCAAGACGACGGGTGACGGCATCCTCGCGACTTTCGACGGCCCGGGGCGTTCTGTCCGCTGCGCGCAGGCCCTCGCACGGGAGGCCGAGGATCTTGGCATCCGGCTCCGCGCCGGCGTGCACATCGGAGAGGTCGAGTTGCGTGGTGACGACATCGCCGGGCTCGCGGTGAACATCGCGGCCCGGATCGAGGCATTGGCGGGGCCCGGCGAGGTTCTCGTCTCACGGACCGTCGCCGACCTCGTCGCCGGTTCGGGCCTGGCGTTCGCGCCTCGTGACGAGTGGGAGTTGAAGGGCGTTCCGGGGCGATGGCAGCTCTACTCGTTGTTGGAGTGACGGTGAGCCGGCCTGGGTGGTGTAACCGGCGAGCGTCAAATCAGGCGCGACCGATATTGCCTGCCCTTTGGGCTGCAATCTCATCGCTGGCTATGGCGCAACCTTGGCCAGTATTTCGTGTTGCTCTGACGATGTGAGGACCACCGGGCCTCATCGGGTGTGGGGAGATCTACTCGCTTCGCATCACGACCCCAGGTGCCACCCGCGCCGCCATCCATCCGGGCCCCGCCGCGATGACATTCGCCAAGACCAACGCGGCGAGTATCACCAAGCCGATGGCCAATGCCGGCACCACAGGGGGCGAGACAGAGCCCATGCCCGAGGCCACCAGGTTCCAGGCCCAGCGGCCACCGGCCACGCCGAGGGGGATGCCCACGAGCAGGGCGATGATGGAGAACCAGGTGGCTTGCCAGGCCACGACAGCGGCCACCTGACGGCGCACGAACCCGACGGTCCTCAGAATGGCAAGGTCTCGGCGGCGTTGGCGCACGGCATTGACCAGCGTGTTCCCGACCGCCGCGACGCCGAGGAGCACGACCAGGCCCGCCAGCAACGTCGGAAGGCGGTCGACACTCTGCAAGTTGAGAACATCTTCAGCCGGCAACGGTCGCAGAACTGTCGCCCCGAATTCTCGTCGCAGGCTGGCGTATGCGGCCGCAGGCGAGACGCCCGGCGCATAACGGACGGCGAAGATGTTGAAGACGGTGGCCGGTGGTCCGTTCGCGTCCGGCGGCGTGGTTGCCTGATGTTGTCGAATGGCCGGCCCGTAGACCCACGCGCCGTCAGCCATGTTGTTCGTGAAGAGGTCGCCGACGGAGGGCGAGATCATGGTCCCGACGATGCGCAGGGTGATCGGTGGCCCGCCGGTGTCGTCGATCTGCACCGTCTGGCCGATGTGCCGGTGCAACGCCGTCAGCGTCTGCGTGCCCAGCACAATCTGGTTGTCGGCCCGGGGCGCGTGGCCTTCGAGGAGCGGCGGGTACACCGAGCCCTTCAGGGCGTCGATGGCCAAGCAGCATGTCCACCTCTTTCCCGTCCACGACCGCCGTCCCCTGGCTGGCACCCGCCACAATGGCGATCGCCGAGTACGACCCCACCAGGCGATTGTGCGCGAGCAGCGGTCCCACCTGCGCCATGCGGTCGGTCTGGTCGTTGGGGTTGCCGACGAGGACGTTCCAGTTCCACCCTTGCTCGTGGGGGCTCGCGAGGAGGTGATCGAGGCTCGCGCCGAAGGTCAGCGCGGCGGCGATTGCGGTCACCGCGGCCACAGCGCCGATCACGGCACTGACCATGGGCAGCGCGCCGCGCCCGCGGCCAGGGTTGAGCCCGAAGCGCAAACCGATGCTGGCGGCCAGCGGCAGGCGTGCCCGGGCGACGGACGCCGCCATGGGTGACCGGCTCGTCTCGAAGGCAGCGCTCCCGGCGGCCGGCCGGCGACTCGCCCGCCAGGCGGGGAGGACGCCGAGCCCCGAGATCAGCACGACGATGGCCAAGAAGCCGATGATCAGCACGGTCGGGTCGATCGCGAAGCCGGGATGGATCTCGGCTTGGCGGGCCAAGCCGACGGGCAACAACGGAGACCCCGCGGCGGCCACGAGGACGGCGAGGACGCCTCCCGCCACGCCGATCATCGCTGTCTGCAGCGTGACGACAGCGAGCATCTGGGTTCGCGTGGCGCCGAGGCTGCGCAGCGTGCGGTAGTCGTCGGTCTGGGCCATGACCTGACGGGCGATCGCCTGACCCGCGAGGAGAAGGGTCACCAAGGCGGCCAGTGCACCGAAGAGCAGCAGGGCGACGACCTCGAGGTGGATACCTCGCTCGGCACTGGCTGCCGCAGTCCGAATGCTGTACACGTTGCCGGCCGAGGTGAAGATCTGGCCGTGCCCGAGGGCATTGGCGGCGGTGGAGAACGACTTCCAGTCGGCGGCACCGTGACGGAGGCGGACGCCCACGAAATTGATGTCGGCAATCGCCTGGACGGGGATGCCCAATCCCGCGGCCAAACGCGGCAGGAAGGCCGGCGTCGTGAAGAGGTTTTGCTCGCCCTCGTACGAGACGTCTTCGTTGGCGAGCACGGGGTTGACTGCGTTGACGTCTTGCGGCGCCCGCACAATCGCGGTGACCCGAACGGTGAACGTGGGGCCGTCAGGTGCCTGGTTGCCCTGCTCCACCCCGCTCGTGAGGCCGCCATTCTGGAACTGTGCTGGCGCGTAGGCATACAGGCGGAAGCGGCTGCCGACGTGGAGGTGTCGCTTCTCCGCCGCCAACTCATTGACCGCGACGTCGTATGGGTGGTGGGGATCGGGGAGGCGCCCGGCGATGACCAACGGGCGGTCGACGCTGTGCAGCAGGTCAGCGTTGGACGCACCGATCGTATTGAGGCCTCCGTTGAGGTGACCCCTGGGATCGGGCGTCAGGAAGAGGTACGGCGCTCTGAAGTATGCGGCGACCTGTGGCAGATCAACGATGCGCTGTTCCAGTGGGGCCAGCGCCAGCGAGTTGGGCGCCGCGCCGGTGACCGTCGGTGGGGCGGATGCACTCCCATACAGAAGGCCGCCATCGTCGGGCTGGCTGTAGGCGACGAATTGGGGCATCGCCTCATCCGTTCGCCGCGCGCCGGCGAACGCCGCCAGAGCGACACCGCCGCCGAGGCCGACCACCACGGCCAAGACCACGAATGCCCGCCATTTGGCGCGCAGTTCGGCTCGAGATCGCAGCCAGATGAAACCCATGGCTCGTTCTACGTTGTCGCAGCCAGCTCTGTCACATTCTCTATTAGACGCATCGCCGGATGCCCTGCCAATAGTGGTGTCACGCGTGGTCGACGGGGTGCTGCCCCTACTGGCGCACGAGGATCTCCACCCCCGCCGAGCCCACAGGTGAGGGTGAGCCGACCTACAGGCGGGATTCTGTGGCGGCCCTTTTCCCACCTGCAAAGATGCCTAAGAAGCCGCCTGTGACCTGGTTCTATATTTTCTGCCGCGACCATTGGGCTGCCTGTTTCGATGTTTTGTGCTCTCTTGGTGCGCAATGTGCCCGCGGACCTGGGGTAACCCCCGCCCCGGGACCCTGGCGCCCCTGACGGCCTGCGACCGGGTCCTCGTGGCGAGCTGGCGTCGTCCTCGGCCGCCCCGGGAGATCTGGGGCGCCTGATCGGTCATGACCAGACAGTCGCCACAGTGGATTTCAAATCGTCCGGCGCGGCGCTTGAGGAGTCTCTGCCATCCGGCGTCGGAAACGGCGGTTGGCGGACAATGGTGTTGAATCCTATAATCCCCATTGAATTGATGGTTTTTCTGATGTAGAGAATTGAGGCATGGGGGTCAGGCGTCGGCGACCACGAACTGCAATCGCCACGTCGATGAGGGCGCACGAGAGCCCGAAGGCGATCTCGTTTGGCAAGCCCTGTGGCGACTCGCGCTGGACCCCCGAATGGATCCGCCTGACCCAGGTAGGGAACGGGTTGCGACCCCAGAAATGCAAGAGCGGCTTGTCCATGTCCAAGAGGACCGCACCCGCAACGGCGGCAATTGTTGCCGGGCGCGCCTGTCGACCCACCGCTCCCGTTGCGGCTACGGCCGCGACGAGCCCCAGCAGACCATCCCGCTTCGCGTATCGGAGGAAGAGCTGCCGGCCGTCCGTGGAGCGCGTCTCGCAACCCCAATGAGGCACCATGTCCAGCACCAAGTGCGACCCAACCCCGGCCACGAATGCCGTGACCGGACGCCGCTCCAGCAATCGACCGACCACGACCCCGGAGAGCACATGATTCGTCACGAACATCGGCCTACTCCTTGAGACAGACCCCCGCCTATGGCTGCGGCAATCCTTGGATCATCCCACGACTCACAGAAAGTGCGAGACGTATTCCGGTCGGAGTGCTTCCCCTGATCCTGTTCAGGATGGTGCGCATTAGGAGAGTTCGCATCAAGTATTGTCAGATGAAGGCCGACAAGAACTGGTTGGGTTCGTGGTCTCCAAGTAGATCCGGCGTTCAAATATCCACGAGGGGGTAGCGTCGTATGCGCAAACACCGGCACGGCGTGTGCCACCGCTGTGGTTGGGCTAGGCCGGTGTCATCGGTCGGTCGAGCAGACCGGCGTCGCATGGGGACCGGAAGAGCATTCGGGCGCCTGTGTGACGACTGCATTGACTATCTTCTCGGCCAGCGACCTGCTGATGTGGGTGTGCAGACCTCGCGGCGGACCAAGCTGCTCCATCGCCGAGAAGTGGCGTGAACCCCGGACCGGATTGAAGTCGTAGGTTCTTATCGTCAGGGCGCAGGTTCCCGTTCCCTTGCTGCTTCGCAGACGGCGTCAACTCGCCTCTTTATTTGCAGTGGACAACAGCGCCCACGATGCTCCCGTTTTTCGTTGGGCCCACGGGGAATCCCTGGAACTGTTTCGTGAAGACCCCTTGCGCTCTGCTTGTATGGTTCGCAGCACTCGTAAACCGTCGGAGAAAGCGTTGAGGTTGCTCGCACCGAAATGGCGGACGGTCTCGAAACTCGGAACCTCCGTCACCCGGAGCCCGGCTTTTGCAATCCGCACATTGATCAACGTCTCCACCTCGAACCCGTCCCCCCAGAGCATTGCGCCTCTGTCACACCCCTCGATTTCAGTCGCATTGAGCCTCATGACGCTGAGGCACTCTCGCCGGAACGCGTTGTAGCCGTAGCAGAGGTCCGTGTAGTGAGTTCCGTAGATCAGGTTGACGATTCTGTTGAGCCAGAAGTTGCCGATTCTCCTGAGCACACTGATGTCCAGGCTCCCCCCACCAGTGACGAACCTGGATCCTTTGGCAAAGTCGGCCCCTATCTTCAGGGCAGCGATGAAACGCGGAATCTCGGCCGGGTCGTTCGAGCCGTCAGCGTCGATCATGACGATGAAGTCACCCGTGGCTGCGGCAAATCCGCACGCAAGGGCGTTTCCCTTGCCCTCACGGGTCTGGCCGATAATGGTGATGTCCGGCCTCAGGCGCTCGGCAATGTGAACGGTGTCGTCGGTCGAGTTTCCGTCGACGAGGATCACTTCGCAATTTCCTGGGAGGCCTGCGAAGACGTGCGGCAGATTTCGCGCCTCGTTCTTCGCCGGAATTACGATGCTGAGCGCGGGCTCCGTCTTTCGAGGTCCCTGTATGGGACGGACTCGCAGAATCTCTTCCTTTGACACCATTTACCGCCTTTGAACCCTTCCCCGTTGAAGGACAGCCTTCCCCTCTTTGAACCGCTAGAACCGCCATTTCCCGGGATGGCAAGTTGCTGCCGAAACGCCGTTCCTGCCCCATTTCCGTACGTGAAGACGTGAAGACCTTCAAACGAAGCAACTGGCGTTGAGTTGTTCCGATGTTGTCAAAAAACCCTCCAGCGAGATAGAGCCGATTAGATCTAATCGCGGACAACTTTAAGACAATTTTCCATCAAAATGAAGCGGGTCCTGGCCAGTGGACCCAGCCGCCGGCTTGCCAGAAGCTCTACGGACAGGCGTTGTCGCCCCCTTTTTTGGGGGCTGGGACGGGGCGTGTCCCATGAGTCGGCCACCCTTTTCCTCAGTCCGAGTCAGTCGGGCGAGCCATAGCCACACCACGGCCCGGATGCCCGACGGGACCTCGTTGTTCTTGCCGGCACCTGCTCGGCCAGAGGGGCTGGGGCTACCTCGACCGCGTCGAGCGGACGTGCCCCGGTTGCGCCTCGAGTACGGCCAGGGCCAGCATCGAGGCTTCGGCTTTCGACTGGTCCCGGAGCATGTAGCAAGGAGCAACATCGGAAAATGCCGACTGCGCTGATTATCGGATCGGGTCCCGCGGCGGCCGGCGCCGCCCTTGCTCTGTCTGCCGATCCGACCCAGCAGGTCACCGTGATCGATGTAGGTGCCATCCTGGAGCCGGATCTTCGTTCGGCGCTCGGTCGGCTCGCGACCACCGCAGAGGGGTCATGGTCGTCGGCCGATGTTGCAAGTGTCAGCCACCAACCGGTTCCGACTCGACGTGGAGGACTTCCGCAGAAGCGTACATACGGCTCCGATTTTCCATTTCGTGACGTTGGGCAGTTGGAAGGGGTTGAGCCGATTGGACTCGCCAATCCGTCGGTGGTCTCAGGAGCCTATGGAGGGTTCTCCAACATCTGGGGTGCCCAGGTCATGCCATTTTCCAAGGGAACGTTCGACCACTGGCCGATCACGTTGGCCGAAATGGAGCCCCATTACCGCACCGCCCTGGGTGAGATGACCCTGGCCGGAGAAGAGGACGACCTCGCCGAGCTCTTCCCGTTGATGGCTCCGGCCCGACGATTGCCGCCATCGGCTGACCGGACCGAACGCATCCTGGGTCGGTACCAGGCGCGCCGTGCGTTCGTCCGGTCACACGGCATCACCCTCGGGCGGGCCCGGCTCGCCTTCAGATCCGACGAGTGCACTCGCTGTGGCTTATGCATGACCGGTTGCCCTCACGAGCTCATCTACTCGAGCTCACAGACATTCGACCGTCTCCGGACCGAAAAGCGGATCGGCTATCGGCCCGGCATGCTCGCCGTTCACCTCGATGAGATCCGCGGTGAGCCGCACGTCATGGTCAGAAACACGCGGACCGGCCAGCTGGAACGCATAACCGCCGACCGCGTCTTTGTGGCCTGTGGCGCGATCGGCACCACGCGGCTGGTCCTCGGCTCTTTCGGCGTGTTCGACGAGGCCGTCTACCTGCAGGAGTCCGTGCAGTTCGTAGTGCCCACCGTTTCGATGCGGCCCGTTCCCGACCCCCGTTCCGCACGGAACTTCACCCTCAACCAGTTCAATCTGCTCTACGACGTCACGGGTGAGGGCGTCGATCTCTGTCTGGTCCACTTCTACGAGTACAATCCGGCCTTTCTGGCGTCTTTACCTGCAGCGATCCGGTTCCCGCATGCCGAACCTGCGCTGGCGGCGTTGCTGCGGCGGATCTCTGTGGGTCTGGGCTACGTGCCGGGTTGGGCGTCACCGAGAGTGAAGATCGTGGCGCGTCGGGCATCTGGTGGAACGGACCGGCTGCCTGTCTTGGAGATCGACCGCGAACCAGGTGGGGGATGGCCGCCCATGTTGAAGGTTCTGGTGCGCTCCATGTTGAAGGTCGCCCCCGCCCTGGACGCGTGGCCCGTGGTCCCGATGATCTCCGTCTCTGCCCCGGCGAAGAGCTATCACTTCGGCGCGAGCTTCCCTCATGATCGGGCACGCACTGCGACCACCACCGATCGGACAGGGCGTCTCGCCGCGTGGGACCACATCCACCTGGTGGATGCATCGGTCTTTCCGGACGTCCCTGCCACGACCTTCACCCTGACGATCATGGCCAATGCGCACCGCATCGCCAGCGAAACGCTCGGGCGTGCCTGATGACGACCACCCATCCATCAGGAGGCCCCACGCCGAGCGGTCAGCGGGTTGTCGCCATCACCGGCGCCAGCGGCTATCTGGGCTCGGTCCTCGTCGCCGCCTTCGGATCAGCCGGGTACGCGGTCCGTCGCCTGGTTCGGTCCCCGGACCCGGGGAGCACCGATCGTCTCTTCGACCTCAACTCGGTCGGTTCGTCCAATGCCTTGGATGGTGTCGACCTGCTCGTCCATTGTGCCTACGACATGGCGCTGACCAACAGGACCGACATCTGGCGGTCCAACGTCTTCGGCACCGTCGCGCTGTTCGACCAGGCCGTGAAAAGCGGAGTTCGACGGACCATCGCGCTCTCGTCGATGTCGGCGTTTCCGGGGACCCGTCAGCTCTACGGTCGGGCCAAGCTCGCCACGGAATTGGCAGCACGGGCTCGCGGGTTGTGCGTCGTCCGCCCGGGCTTGGTCTACGGAGCCGGTTGGGGTGGGATGGCCGGCACGTTGTACCGGTTGGCTGCTCTTCCGGTGCTTCCTGACTTCGGTCCGGGGGCGCATCAGTTTACCGTCTCAGAAGACGATTTCGCGGCCGCGGTGGTCGCCTTGGCCAGCGCCGAGCGATTGCCCTCCCTCCCGGTGGGCATTGCCCGACCCGAGCCCGTTCTGTTCACGGAATTGCTCGCGAGCTTCGCCGCCAGGAGGGGAAAACCGCGGCCTCGGTTTGTCCGCACCCCTCCCATGGCGGTGTACGGAGCCATGCGTGCGACCGAGCTCTTACCGCTAAGACTGCCCGTCCGAGCGGACTCCCTCCTGGGGCTTGTGCGGCCGGCACCCTACGTGCCGAACGTCGAGGTCCTCGATCAGCTCGGCCTTGTCCTGCAACCGTTCGCCCTGGCCGGCACTGGTGCCTCGGCGGTACAGCAGGCCTCGGCCTCTTCCAAGCCCGATTGACCTGCCGCATCGCTCAGTCAACTCTTGCGGCCCGCCTGTGTCGAGAGCCAGCTCCAGGTTGGGGCTCGGCCCGGAGCAGCATGCGAAGGAGTCGGTCAGCCGTCGACCTCGCGCAGGGTGTGTCCATTCGAGACCAGCAACACTTGTGAGTGGTCGAGGAGAGGGCTGGCGGGAAGATCGACATTCTGAGCAGCGGTGGTCCGGGCCAGCCCGGACAGCCAGACCGTCTTGCCAAGAAAGGTGACCTCGAGCGCTGCGGAGATGGGACCGGCCGAACCAAGGCGCACTTGTGCGGCCGGGCGCCCGGCAGCACCACTGACGATGGAGAGCTCCGGGGGCGGCGTCCACTCCTTGAGCGACGTCACCGTGGCCAATGAGGCGCCTAGGGCGAAGAGCGTCAGCCCGAGACAGCCGAGGACCACCTGAGATCGAGAGCGACGCTTCATGCCCGGCGCACGGGCAGATGACACCGGGTCCGGTTGCTCTGTGTCGGACAGCGAGCCCACGGTGGTCGTCAGGTCGAGGAGGATGCCTAGGTTGCTCAGGTGCCAGCTCCTTGGGCGCAGGCTGAGGGTCAGGAGCAAGAGCAAGACGATGATGGCCATGGCGTCGGGCGGAGCGTGCGTCACCCGGATGAGAAGGGCGCCAAAGACTCCGATCACCAGCGCGCCGACCACCCCGCAGACCACCAGGTGCTCTACGTCATGGAGTGGCTCAGAGCGGCGGCGCAGTCTGAGCAACCACATCACCGCGACCAGCACAGCCAGGAGGAAGACGCCCAAGTCAAGGCCCGTCCCTCCCACGGGGGGGCCCGCAGGTGCCGCCCGAGCGGACTGCGGGAGAAGCGCGGACAGGTCGTACACCTGGATCGGACCGTTGTCGTAGATGCGCTTGATCCCTGGATACGAGTCGAATTTGTTGAGGTCGGACAGGGTGAGACGACCCAGAGGTTCGCCGTCGGAGATGTAGATTCCATACAGCGGGAGTCCCTGCGCGAGGCGGTCGTCGACGACGATGTAGCGGATGTCGGCCTCGCGGATCAGGGAGATATCGAATGGACTGAGCTGGTGGTCGAAGAAAAGTGGGGCGGGATTCACCAGCCCGGCTTGGGCGGTCACCGGATCGACGCCTCCTATGGCGTTGAGCAGCGCGCCGTTGTCTCTGTCGACCGCAACGTGGGAGTCTGCCGGGAGGTTGGCGTCGGCCCAATGGGCCACCGCCAGTGAGGGGGCGCCCAGCGACAGCTCATCTCCGCCGACACGGTAGGGCCCGGGCAAGAGACTTGGGAGCGGGCCCCCGCCGTAAAGCAGGCTGCCCAGGAAGCACAGGGTTGCCACGCCGATCGTGGCGCCCCGCTCGAGCATCCGGCGATCGTTTGCGATCCGTCTCGCCAGCCACGCGCCAACGACCAATGCGACGCCGAAGAATATGAACGTGGTTGCGCGCCCAGCCACCAGCTTGCTGTCCGAGGAGATGTTGGCGAGCAGGGTGAGCGGGTAGATGGCCGCGATGACGGCCGGCAGATAGCGGAGTGCTCCGCCACGAACACTCCGCTTGAAGATCACGCTGTACAGCGAGGGAATGAGAATCAAGCAGAAACTTATGGCAGCTGCCAGCTGGAGGACGATCTCCCAGTCGGGGGATCCGCCGCCCGCTGCGTTTTTGAAGAGCTGTCGGTTCCCGTGAAGGTGGCCCAGTGCCGCGCTGATTTCAGAAGACGCGGCCTCAAACACCGGATCGACGTAGTCTGTGAGGCGACGACCGACAAACGCAGTCCAAGTGCCGCCGAGAACCAGGCCGACCGCGGCCGCGATTCCGACGATCCGGGCCTGAGTCCTCCTCTTACTCCGTGGATCCAGGGGTATCACTTGAGGCACATCCCATGCCCCGGTACCCAAGGGCCTCGGACCCGCGGCGGAGTAGGACATCGCAGGTCCCCATCCGGTGTCTGTTGCGCGACGGCGAAGGTAGACCGTGCCGTACAGTCCTACGGCCCACACCACGACGAAGCCGACGGTGAGCCAACCTGTGACATGGTGGGTGAGGACGACCGCACCGATGCAACCGAGCGCCAGCGCGAACAATCTCCTCATCCTGGGATGTTCGGAATCGATCGAGACGAACAGGAGATACACCGCCGCCGCCGCGAAGGCGAGGGCGAGCGTCTCGTAAGCGTACTGGGAGTCGAATCCGTAGAACTGTGGACCGGCCGCATAGACGAGCACGGCGATGCCGCCCGCACGCGAGGAGCGGCAGGCACGTTCCGCGACGAGGAAGATGACGAGCACGAGCACGACGCGGACGGCGGCCAGCACGATCAGCTCATCGAGCACCAATGGGAGACCCGTGAGCCACCTCGTGCCGGCGGTAGCCAGTTCGAGGCCAGGGTAGTAGGGGCTTACCGGCAGGATCGTATTGGTGGGGAACAGGGCATGGCTGTCGAGAAGACGTGCCAAGGTTCCAATGTGTGCCAGCTCGTCGAAGCTGTCCAAGAGGAGCGGGTGGCGCATGACGTACGAGGCGAGGAGCCCGAGACCGAGAACGAGTGAGACCCAGACCCGCTCTCTTCGTGATGCGTGCGCGCCGGTCAGGCGCCATGCGGACGCGGCGAAGAGGAGCGAAATGCCGCAAAGGAAGAGCGGCAGTGCCGGCGATCCGTGCCCCGTGCGCTCGAGAGCGTAGGCCGCCCCCTGCATCAGCAGGCCTGTACCGACCATGGCAAGGACGACGCCGAGGCGTGACCGGCCTACTGGAAGGATCACGGGTGGGATCGTGTTGGCCGGGGACGGCGGCTCGCGCCGGGTATCGGGTGCGCCGACGTTGGGACCAACCGTCATCTCGCGGCGCACGTCGAGATCAGATCGAACTCGGCATGACATTAGTGCCCCGGCACATTGCTCTCATTGTGCGCCCGCTCCAGGGCTACTATCTCAGTTCAGCGGTCTTTCTCGCACGAGCCGCTGCGCCTTGACACCTCAATGACAGCCCCAAGTATGACATGGGCACCATCGCTCCACGGGCGCGGCTCGGCCTCCGTCACCTGAACCGTGATGGAGCGGGCGAGGCACGACCGCGCAAAGCGGTGTGGCACGCCGGGGTTCGTCCATCCTGAACAAAGGGCCGAATCCAGCCGATCCGACGGGGGCGAAACGGAGATCGCGGCCTGACCGATAGGTCCTCTGTCTGTTCGAGCCGACCAGTGACCCACGCACTAAAATGCCGCCCGGTGAGCCGGGCGGATGCGCATTTGTGGCTTCAGCGTATTGGATTGTGAACGGGCTCGCGCGTAGATCTGAGGGCATCTGCCTCGGCCCTGAAGCGGAACCACGATCATGAGCTGGTTCGGCGGTGGTGGAGAACCGAAACAGGTCGCGGAGGTTCGGCGTCTCTTCACGACGTTCGGGTTCCTCGTCGCCAAGCTGGGCGCCACCGCGGGCATCGGGCTGGCCTATTGGGCGGTCGCGAACGCGCCTCTTTCCGGCCGCGGATATCGGCCTCGCCGCCGCCGCCGCGTCGACAGCATTACTCCTGGCCTCGGTGGGAGGTCTTGGGATCCCGTTGCTGATCCTCGCCGAGCTCGAAGCGATCAACGCTTCGGAGCGTCGCGCCGTCTTCACCACTGGCATGGTCATTGCTGGAGTGGTCGTTCTGATCCTGGCGATCGCCACGATGGCGTTCTCCCCCTTCTTGGGGAAGAGCCTGAAATTGATCGGCGCGGACCCGGTGACAGCGTCCCTGTTCGTAGGGGGCTCAGTGGCGACGGTCGCTGGGCTCACGCTCGACAATGCAGCCATCGGCTTACACCGCGGTGTGGCTCAACTTTGGCGAGGCACGCTGAGCTCGGTGCTGAAGCTTGCCATTGTTGGCCTTCTGGTAATTGCCTCGACCCGCACGAGTGCAGGCCTCATCTTCGCATGGGCATTCGCGACCGTCGTCTCGCTCGTCGTCTGTTTCCCCATGCTTCGACTCGAACCCACCCCGGCCGACGAAGGGAAACTCAACCATCGGCTGGCACTCGCCCGCCGCTACGGCGTGCTCTCCCTCAAGCACCATGTCCTCAATCTGTCCATCAGCTCCATCTCCTACATCGTTCCGCTGATCGCCGTTCTGCTCATCTCGCCGCAGCAAATGGCCTACTTCTCGACCGCTTTGCTGTTGTCGTCCACCGTGATGATCATCCCGTACCTGCTCGCCCTATCCCTCTTCGCCGAGAGTTCAGGCGACCCGGGCCTCCTCCACCGTCACGTCCGCCAAACACTCCCGCTCGGACTGGCCATGTGTGGTGCGCTTGTGATCGCCGTGGAGATTGCGGCCCCCCTGGTCCTTCGTATCTTCGGCCCCGCCTATGCCGCCAACGGGACCACTGTGCTGCGCATTCTCATCCTGGTGGGCCCGGCCTATGTCATAAAGGACCACTACGTAGCGATCCGCCGCGCGCAGGGCCGCCTGGGCCATGCGGCCAAGGTGATGGCGGCGGGCACGTCCGCAGAAGCGATAGGCGCGGTGTTAGGGGGAATCGCCGGAGGCATGGTGGGCCTCTCCATCGGATGGGCCGTCGCGGCCTCGTGTGAGGCCGTTGCCTTGCTACCCGCGGTGATTCGGGTCTTCCACCGGGATCCCCGGGTCGAGCACGATCCCGGAGGATCTTCCGGGTGAGATCCGCCGCCTGCTGGGTGGTCGGCGATCAGCCGCTCGCAGGGGTACGTGACAGCCTCGCGGTCGAACAGCAGGTCGAAGATGCCAATCGGCCGCCCGATACCCGCCCGGAATTGTGGTTCCCTGGCCGGTACGGCACAGAGGGCGGCAACGTCACGTCCACTCCGGTGGCGGGGATGCCGGGGCCAGACGGATCTGGTTCTTCCCGACCAGGTCGAGAACGCGCTCCGCATCGTGTGGGTCGACGGGGAGGATGTGGCTGGCCCACCACCGTGCTGCTTCCGGCAGCGGAGAGGGCTCGCAGAACTCTGGCCCGGAGTAGTCGTCCAGTGGCGGTGCGTACACGAAAAACACGTTGATCCCGCGTCGCCGCAGCTCGAGCGCAACGGCGTCCCGATCCTCGATGAGGAGCGGCACGCGGAGCAACGGCAGTGGATCGCCCTCGCGGGCCGCCGGGGCAACCGCATCGAGCGCTCGAAGCCTAAGCACACCTGCGATCCGCTCCTCGCGATCCCGCCCCAGGTCGCGCAGGGCGCCGAGCGTCCACTTCAGAGGGGTCGATCGCTGTCGCATCCGGTAGTCGGGGTACGCCGTCTCCATCCACGCGTCAAATTGTCCGAGGCCACCGCTCGAACGCGCGTGCTCCAACCGAGGCGCATGCAGCGGGACTCGCCATGGGGCGGGACTCGGGGGATGTGTCAGGCGGCGCACGCGATCCAACCCCCGCGTGAGATGGAGCGTCTCCAGCCGCGCTCTGGCCGCCGATCGCGCGACGCGGACCGCTCCCTTACCAATCGGCCTCCGCAGCATGAGCCGATCACGCAGGAGGACAACATCCCTGCGGCTGATCTCCCTGTTGAGAGCGAGAACGCCACCGCGCCCGGGGAAGTGCTTCGACAAACTGAAGGCGGAAACAGCGCCGAAACTTCCGAGTGGGTGCCCATCAACGTCCGTCTCGATCGCGTGGGCCGCATCTTCGATCAGCGGAATCTCGAATCGGCCGCAGGTTGCGCTGAGCTCGACGACTCGGTCGGGAAGGCCGTAGCTGTTACCGGTCAGAACGGCGGAAATGGTCGGCCACGTTGAGTCATCGATCGCGTCGATGCGCATGTTGCCATCGTCGGTCGACACCGGCGCCATCGCCGGCCAGAGCCCGGCCGCGAGAGCGCCGAAGAACACTGTGTCGTCCTCGAGTGGGGACATGAGTATGCGATCGCCGGGTGAGAGGAGGAGCTCCAGGGCGAGATAAATGGCAAATCGACCCGACGGCATGAACACGCATTCGCGTCCGAGTCGCGCTTCCATCGCCGACTCGATGTCACGTTCGATGTGCTCGCTCACGAAGCCGGCTCCCCTTGAATTGCGCCGAGGTCTCGACAGATCGCCGGCCCCGAGGCGCATGTACACGAAAACCACGCCCCTCGGCCCCCCGCCTTCGTGAGCCGCCAGCTCAGGCCCGTATCATTCCGGCCTCGATCCCGGGCGCCTGCGCCTGACAGACTCCCAGACTCGCTGGCGCTGATTTTAGCCACGTCGGCGGGGGCGACTGACCAGGCTTTCGTACAGCGTCTCCACCCGCCCCACTACCGCCGACGCGGTGAACGACCGCGCCTGCTCGAGCGCCCTCCGTCCCATGGCGGCCGCCGCATCGCGGTCGTTGACGACCGCCGAGAGGGCGTTGGACAGGACGACGGGGTCGCCAGGAGTTACCAGGAGCCCGGTCACGCCGTCATCCACCAGGTCAACGATGCCCCCGCTGGCGGCCGCGACGACCGGACGGCCGACGGCCATTGCCTCGAGGACCACCGTCGGACAACAGTCGGGCACGATGGAGGGAACGACCACGACACTGGCCGTTTGCATGAGGTCGATGACCGACGCGTGATCGAGCAATCCGCGCAGCTTCACCTGATCCGGAAAGTCGAAGGGCGTGCTCTCGAGCACCCTGCCTGCCAGCACGAGAGAGGGAAGGCCGCCGAGTAGTCGGTGCGCCTCGATCAGCACTTCGATGCCCTTGTCCCGACTCAGATCTCCGACGAACACGATGGGCCCGTCAGGATGGGGGACAGCCTCGTCGAGGAGAAGGTCATCGGGGATGAAGTTGGGGATGACCTCATAAGGACTCCGTCCAGGCAGCCTGGTGCTCAGCGCTACGACCGAGCTGACGGGGACGAAAGCGGCCACGTGTTTGGTTCGGGTGCGGCGGCCGAGCGCGTTCGCCAGCGCGACACCCGGGCCGACCAGTGGCCCGTGCCACGACGCCGCACAGCGGACGCATGCCAGCGGCGACGGCCCCGGACAGACGTTATCCCCCCGCATCAGTCTCTTGGTAGCGCAGACGTGGCTGTAGTCGTGCTGGGTCAGCACCACTGGCACACCGGCGCGACGGGCCGGGCCGATGGCCGAGCCGATGCTCCAGTCGTGAGCATGTACTAAGTCGAAATGGCCTGCAGCGAACAGCCGTTCGATCGCGTGCCGAAACGCAGGGTCCGCGATCGGCATCGCGTGCGGCCGTACCGGGTCGCTGTACATCTGGGGAAGATGTTGGGCAGTCGTCCTGACGCGGTGTACTGGGACGGGTCCATCGAGAGTCGTTCCGCCAGGACCGTCCGCGGCGATGGTGATCACCTCGATGCTATGGCCGCGTTGCGCCAATACCTGCCCCAGGTTCCGGACGTGCTGCTCCTGTCCGCCAGCCACCGGAGGGTAGAACTGGGACACCATCAGCACCCGCATGCTGGGACGTAACTTAGATGCATCGTCGCACCACCGCCAGCGCGCGTTGCGTATGGTTCATCCATCGCGGCGGCTGGTAGGTGGACGAATACCGGTGCGACCAGTCGTCGGTGCCCTTCGCCCGCGTGATGGCGATTCCAGGTCTGTCTCGCTTACGAGTAGGAATCAACGGCCGCGGCATTCGTACACGTTTGCCCCAGGTGGGGTGACCGACGCATCGCCGAGGTTGCCTGGAGGACGTGACGGGCGTCTGCGACGACGAGCAGCGAAGACCCTCGCCACTGCTTCGGTAGGATGCCACGAGATGAGTGCTCACTCGGGGACGGCAATCGTCCAGCTGGTACGGTCTCCGGCGGACGGACACCTCCACGCATTGCCGGTGCGCCGTGAGCCGTAGCGGCTCCGTAATTCTCTGCTATCACCGGGTCGCAGAGGGGGTCGATGACCCCTTCCGACTCTGCGTGACCCCCGCCAATTTTGCCGTTCAACTCGACGAGATCGCTCGGTACGGCGAACCATCGACCATCGCTGAACTCTCTGTTCCGTCGCGGCGGCCCCGGGTGGTCGTGACTTTCGACGACGGGTATGCCGACAATCTGACCAACGCGTTGCCGATCGCCAAAGCCAAGGCCTTTCCCATCACGGTCTTCGTGACCAGTGGCGTTGTTGGCGACCACCGTGGCTTCTGGTGGGATCGCCTCGCCACGCTATTGCGCTCACGTCCATCCGGAATCCGCGAGTTCTGTCTGCCGGCTGGCGAGCGAACCGTCCGCATCGCCCTCGGTGCGCCGAGAACGGGCGAGGACCTCCTGTCGGTTCGTCAGCACCTGTTACCGCTTCCCGTCGCGGAGATCCACCGCGTCCTCGATGCCGTCTCGGAGCAGTGGGCGACTTCTGCCGATCCTCCGCCCGATGCTCGATCGCTGACTACGTCCGAGTTCGTCCAGTTGGCGGCCTCAGAGTTGGTCACGATAGGAGCCCACACCGTCGACCACGTGCGCTTACGGGGACTTCCGCCACCGGTGCAACTGCAGACCATCTCCGCCTCCCGGAAGGAGCTAGAGCGGTTGAGCGGTCTGGCGATCTCCGATTTTGCCTATCCCTACGGGCACGTGGACAGCTTCGACGACCGCTCTGTCGAGGCAGTGCGCTCAGCCGGCTTCCAAGCTGCATGCACCACCATCCCCGGCAACGCGGGGTTCATCTCGGACCGCTACCGCCTCCCGCGCCGCGTTGTCATGAACTGGGGTCGCCTTCGCTTCAGGGCAGGCCTGCAGCGCTGGAGACTCGTCCCCCGACACTGATCGAGGAACATCAACGTCCATGAGTTCGCCCCGCGTTGCCATGGTGTGCTCCCGATACTCGCCTCACCTGGGCGGGATCGAGACGCACGTGAACGAGGTTGCCGGGAGGCTTGCCGCAACGGGTCTCGACGTCACCGTGCTCACCACCGACCTCACGGGCGAACTGCCAGCAGTAGAGCGCGATGGACGGCTGACAGTGCGACGGTACGGTGCGTGGCCCAGCCGGGGTGATCTCTACATATCGCCGTCGCTCGTCAAGCAGATCAGAGGGGGAGGCTACGACCTCGTCCATGTCCAGGGGGTGAACAACTTCCTTCCCCCGCTGGCCCTAGCCACCGCCCAACGGTCGGGGGTTCCCACAGCGGCAACCTTCCATACCGGTGGCCACTCCAGCCGTGTGCGGACGATGGTCCGGGGCGCGCAGTGGCAAGCGCTGCGACCTCTGCTGCGCCGGACGAAGGGGTTGGTCGCGGTATGTCACTTCGAGGTCGAGCTCTTCGCTCGACGACTCGAGCTCGAACCGGAGAGGATCCGGCTGATCCGCAATGGAGCGGATCCCCTTCCAGTCGGCGATTCGGTACCCGAGGTGTCGGGCTCGCCCCTGGTGTGTTCGGTGGCTCGACTCGAGCGGTACAAGGGACACCATCGACTTATCGCAGCTATGCCAGCCCTTCTCGATCTGGCACCCCATGCCCATCTGGCTGTGATCGGTCGGGGAAGTTTTGAGCACCAGTTGCATCGCCTGGTCGCCCGGTTGCAGGTCGAACATGCCGTGACGTTCACCTCGTTCGACGCCTCACAGCGAGACGCACTGGGCGCACTCCTGCGATCGAGCGACGTTGTCGCCCTGATGAGCGACTACGAGGCGAACCCGGTTGCCGTCATGGAAGCGCTGGCCCTCGGCCGCAAGGTGGTCGTCGCCGAAACCTCCGGGCTCTCAGAGCTGGCGTCGGAGGGACTGGCCACCTCGGTTCCGCCCAACGCGTCCCCTGGGGTCCTCGCCGGCGTGCTCGCCCGGGTGGCGGCCCAGCGCGATCCGATGGTTCCCGACCTGCCCACCTGGGACGACTGTGCAGACCAGCTCCTCGAACTGTACGACGAAATCCTTTCTTCGGCTCATGACGGCTGAGGCAAAACTGCCACGGTAGGAGAGCGGAGCGCGGTCACAGAGAACTTTTGGAATGTTGCCAATGGTGGCGTTCCCGATTCGAGTGGCCGCCCAGGGCGAACGGCTCGTGGCCGGCGCCCGAACCATTTGGAGCGGCCGTTGCGGTGCCGTACACTGAAGCGTCGAACGCGAACGGTTGTGCGTTGATGAACTGCAAGGGGTTCGACGAGAAGGGCGGTTCAGAACATTGCTGGTGCCTTCGTCCCTGACCGTTGTCGAAGACCCTCACCGGATGCCGGCGGAACTGATGTCGTTGACTACGTCCGTCGTTATCTGTGCGTATACCGAGGAACGTTGGCCGCTTCTCGTGCGATCGGTGTCGTCGGTCCAACGCCAGAGTCGGAGCCCGCTGGAGATCATCGTCTGCGTGGATCACAATGACTCGCTTCTCGAGCGGTGTCGACGGCAATGGGCCAACCAGGCCGACAGTTCCTCGACCCCCGTGGTGGTGCTTGCCAACAGGTACCAGGGTCGTCTCGCTTCGGCGCGAAATTCGGCAGTTGAGGTCGCCCGTGGTGACATCGTGGCTTTTCTCGACGACGACGCCTGGGCAGATCCGGATTGGCTGGACCGAATTCGGTTGCCGTATCTGAACGAGGTCGTCGTCGCTGTGGGTGGCGCTCCCATACCGGAGTTCGAGAAAGGACGACCTCGCTGGTTTCCGTTCGAGTTCGATTGGGTGTTCGGATGCGCCTATTCCGGTCTTCCTGAGAAGCAGGCACCGCTCGCTCGACTCATTGGAGCCAACATGTCGGTGCGGCGACGGGCCCTCGCGGACATCGGTGGTTTCCACTCCGACAACCATGACGACATGGACATGTGCCATCGCCTGATGTATGTGCGTCCGGCTGAGCAGATCGTCTACGAGCCGACGGCACGGGTCCATCACTTCGTTCCAGCAACCCGGACGACGTGGCATTACTTCTGGCGCCGCTGCTTCTTCGTGAACAAGGGAAAGGTCGAGGCGTTCCGTCAGATGGAAGGAGCGGCCAACCTGTCAGCCGACGTTGGTTTTGTGGGCAGCGCGTTGTCCCATGGTGTGGCGAGTGGACTGCGACAGGCGTTTCGGGGAGACGCCTGGGGTGCGGCGAGGGCCGCATCCATTCTGGCCGGGATCGCCCTGGCCGGGGCGGGTCATCTGGCAGGACAAGGAATGTGGCGGTTGCGTCGGAGGCGATCGGCATGTCCATTCCCGGGGTAGCCGACCTGGCGGGCGTTCGAGTGGCCGCGGGCCTGTCGCGGCCGGAGCCGTCGTCTGGAGGATCGATTGACACCCCTTCGGGCGGGCAATATGTTCAGACCACTGGGAGGCACGCGTGGTTGCAGAACCTGTAGGGCAAATACCCCCGACGATTGGGCAAATTCCCTTCGACGACGCATTCCCCCAGCACCCGGTCGAGTTCGTGCACGACCTGCACCTCGACGATCGTCTGACCCTCGCAGCGGTCGCAGATCTCGCCGACCGGCTGGGGCGTCGGTCGGTGATCTCTGACACCGCGGCTCAGCCCCTCTTGGTTCCTCAGGGTGGTCCACCTCGAGGTGCCCTGGCCCGACCGGGCGACGTCATACGCAACTTGGACAGCGCCAACGCCTGGCTCACATTGCTCAAAGTGGAGGACGACCCCGCCTTCGCTGAGCTGATGAACACCATGCTCGACCAACTTGAGCCGGGGATGGTCGCCAGTCAGGGCAAGATGCGCAATCGGGTGGCATTCATCTTTGTTTCATCTCCGAACTCTGTGACGCCGGTCCACTACGACATCGAGTACAGCCTCTTGATGCAAGTCAGAGGGAGCAAGACCGTCAGCATCGGGCGCTTCGAGAGCGACGCCGTTCGGCGGCACGAGATCGGCCGGTACTGGGACGGTGCCTCCCACGGGCGGATCGAGGCCCTGCCCCCGGAAGTGGCCGCGTATACTCTGACGCCCGGGCGGGGGTTGTACGTTCCCCCGGGTACGCCGCACTGGGTGCACAACGGACCCGACGTTTCGTTGTCCATGACCCTCACATACTTCACAGCCGCCACGGTGCGCGAGAACCGCATCGAACATTTCAACTCGCGCCTTCGGCGGCTGCACCTGCATCCACGGGAACCCGGCCGCTCCGCCATGGTCGACACAGCCAAGATCGGCGCACTGGGAGTCTGGACAATCGGAAGCCGACTCCGGTCCGCGGTCGTCGTCACGAAGGAGCAGGACTGTCAGGCCTCTGCTGACGGGCACGGCTCCCGGGTGGAGGGGAGTTAGGCCTTCCATCGGGCAAGCGTGGATCGCCCGAAGCGAACGCACCGGACCGCTGTCTGCGTGGCGTGGAACGTCGCTGCGCTGGTGAGACAGCCGAGCCGGCCTACAACTCCTGTACCCGCCACCAGCCTGAACATCTCTCGATGGTCGGGGGTGAACCGTCCCTTATATGGCTCCTCGCCTCGGAGGAAGTCCACCTCGGCGAAGCCGCGAGCACAGGCATCGTCAATGATGGCGGCGAGAAGTACGGTCGTCACGTCCCGCCAGCGGGTGTCGGTGAGCCGGGCGCTCTGATAGAGGCTCACGCGATTGGCCACCTCGAACGCGATCACGGTAGCGACCACCAGGGTGTCGCTCCCGAGTTCGTGTACGACAACCTCATCGGCCGCGGAGCCACCCGCACATCCGGCCACGAAGCGATCGAACGAGGGAAGGAAGCCGGAGCGGCTGCCCCATTGCGACTGGTGGAGTTCGCGCAGGATGTCGAGGCGCCGGAGGACCGCCGGGCCCCGGATCGTTCGATGAGTCACGCCTTCGGCCGAGAGGCGGTTGGCGGAACGACGGAGATTCCGACGGAACTGCGAGTGCAGTGTGGACCGGAAGGCCTCAGCGCTATCGGGCAACGCCGTGAAAGGGGCCCCGATCATTGGCTGGGGGCGAACTCGGCCGGGCAGGGTTTCGATCAACCGTGATCCGGCGCGGATGCCCTTGAAGTCCAGAAGGCGCCCACCAGGACGACGGAGCCAGTTCCCGAGGAGGCTGACCACTGCCGCCTCGTGGCCGGGTGCGGTCAGGAGGTCGAGATGATCGGGGCACAGCGGCCCATCTCCCATCATCCGGAAGCTTGAAACCGGGTAGCGGTGCTCCTCCAGGGCGAGGCCGCCGAGAAGGAGTGCATCGTTGACGACCAGAAGAAAGTGACGGCCGGGCCCACTGGTTCCGGACAGCCACCACGATCGCAGGAAGGGCGAGGGAATCGGGGAAGAATCAACCAGTCGATCCCATTGCGAAGCCCACCCATCCAGGTGGGGGAGGTCAAGCAGGACGGGTGGGGCCACGATTGCTTACGCCCTGAGTGAACATGATCGTGGACGGGGCCAACCTCACGTCAACCGTCGCCCGATTGTCAGGTGACCGACGCACAAGCCCCTCGTGTTGCTGCCGGTGACCGTCGGCACTGTTAGACCCACGTTGGAGACCTGTGGTCTGTAGGCCACATTGTCCAAGTCGTGCCCACGTAGACCATTTGACTGCAGTGTGTTGGGCGAGACCCAGCACCCGGCGAACGAGTGGGTGACTTCGGGCCTGAGTGACGCCGGAATGCCATCAGGGGCGGGTCAGGACTTGGTCCGCGACAACAAGTGGATTGGGACCCGGGCCGTAGAGGCGGTCGAGACCGAATGCTCCCAGGATCTCCATCGACCGACGGACCTCCGCAGGAGCTACAGCATCCTGCCAACCGCGTCGTCGCTGCTCCGGGGTGGGCGGCCGGTCGCCGTCCCGCCAGGACGTCGCAGAAGGGCGCGCCAGGAGGGAAGAGTCGGGTTGCCATCCGGACCACAAGGCTGGGCTGCGCCGGCTCAGGAAGTCGGCGAGTCGGGCGAGTTCCGCTTCGCCGGAACGGACGATGTCCTCATAGAAGACGACATGCGTCGACTGACGGCTGAGCAGATTGATCGGGAGGTAGTTCTCAAGGCACCAGCGCAGGACGAGGCTGGGCACGGTGTGACGTTCCGCCGCGACAACGGCATCGATCAGCGGGGCCTGCGCTGCGAAGTGCCGTGTGATCAGCTCGCGCTGGTCGAGGATCACCTCGAGGTCGTCCAGCCAGCCCAGGGAGACGATCGAGTATGCGGTGGCCAGAGGATGGCGCAAGAGGAAGATCAGCGGCACCTCGGGAAAGTGGGTCGCTACGTAGGGCGCCAGGTTCGTGCCGTAGCAGTCCTTGACCACTCTGCCTCGCGGTAAGCGGCTCGTGTTGCCCTGGTCCACCCAGAGGCTCCGGATGCGACCGCTGAGTATCGTCTCGAAGATACGGTCGAGGGTGGGGTCGTCCGACTCCGGGTCGACAAAGCGGCACGGCGGGATGTTCCGGGAGATGGCGACCGCATCCCACCGGAGGGGTTCGAAGATAAGACGTTGCCCGTCGCGCTCCACGAGGACTTCGGCCAGCAGCGTGGACCCGCTGCGGAGGCTGCTGAAGATGATAACGCTCCGAGACGGCCGGCCGGCCAGGTCGACATACGCCATTTGGGGCGACGCGATGGCCCGGACACCGTCAAGGAGGAGCTGTGGCCGCTCTACGCACCGCCGCACCAGGTAGCGGAAGTAACGCGCCCGCCCGCTTTCCGGGACCGTCGCATTGGTGGGCATTGCCCGTCGCTCCCAGCGCGGAGCCTTGGGAGGCCCTTCACTCAGCGTCCCGCTCATGCCACAAAGATTAGCTACTTCGCCCCAAAAACGCCGATTCGGTGCGAACAACAGTTGGCCGAGAGCGAGCGACTATTGAGTCCCCCATGGGGTCCCGCTCCCATCTGTTCGGTCGCTGAGACCAATTGTCGGCAATCATCGACTCCGAGGAAGTGAGGAGAGTCCATGGCTCCGGTGTGCATACCAGCGTCGCGGATGGGTAGCATCGCCATTGCGGTGTTGGGAGATCTATGCCCTCAGAACCCAATGATGATCTCGTTCAAGAGAAACGACGAATCCATTATGAGTTAGAGGTTCGACTGGCAGATCGATTGCGAACAGCTCCGGCGTCGGACCGTCCGAGGGTCTACGGAGAAGTCTACGACGAACTGTTCTCGACCATTTTGGATCATTCGCAATTGGTAGTCGATCCAGCAAGGCGCGAACTCGTCGCAAAGGATCGGCTGAAGCTCGTCAAAAGGTTCTGCGATCGTAACGCTGCACTTCTCGAGATCGGCGCTGGGGATTGTGAATTCTCCCTTGCCGCATCTCGGGAAGTCGGCAGAGTCGTTGCCGTCGACGTATCAGCGGAGATTCTCAATTTCCATTCCACCCATGAGAATCTTGAGGTCTATGTGACCGACGGAACGACCTTTCCTTTGGAGGACGACTCTATCGACGTCGTGTTCTCTGATCAGTTGATAGAGCATCTTCATCCAGAGGATGTGGCGACGCAGATGCGAGAGGTTCGCCGCGTCCTGTCGCCGAAGGGCGTCTATGTCTGCATTACGCCGAATCGTGCCAATGGGCCGCATGATATCTCGGGATACTTTGACGACAACGCTCGCGGACTCCACCTACGTGAATACAACTCGACGGAATTGAGGGAAGTGTTTCGCGCTTCCGGTTTTGACAAGTTTCGCTTCTATGCTGGGGGCCGTGGTCGTTACGTCCGAATCCCGGGAGTGCTGCTTACTTGGTCAGAGCACATCTATTCCCAGCTCCCCCAAACCGTCCGTCGACGATTGCGGACATGGGCCATCGTCAATGCCTGGCTGGGATTGAACGTGGCAGCAGGACGCTCTTAACCTGTCGTGACCTGATCGATCGCACATCGTCCTCAAAGCAGGGCTCAGCCGCCGTTCAGAGTGGTCGGTTCCTCTGAAGTTTGCCCAATGCGTCGGCGGTGACTGGGGCGCCGGCCGCAGAGACAGGATCTGAGGTGGGCAGTGTCAGCGCCGTCCGCGTAGAGGAGGTCGAGACCGAATGCCCGAGGCTTACCCTCCACAGAGTGACGTCCGCAGGAGGAACTCTGTTCCGGTCGTACCTCCCTCGGTCAGGATCTTTGGACTGCGCTACGAGTACACCTGGACGTCGGCGATTTTCATGGACGATGTCGGTGTGTTGGAGTTCGCGGCGGTGTGCCAGCTCGATGTCGGCGACCCGGCTACCTGTAGCTCCATCATCAGTTGGTACGGCTCGGAGGCGATGGTGACGCCGCTCGATGCCAGTACCTGCCATACCTGTTGTCCGTTGAAGTACGCCGTGATCGACTGGCCCGGGATGAACTGAACGCCGTAGACGTTGTAGCCGGCGCTCACATCGGTGCCGATGTTGTTGGTGCTCTGCTGCTGGCCCTGGTCGGCGAAGAAGTCCGAGGTCATGAGCTCGTTGGGGTTGTCCGAGCCAACGAGGAATCCGCCGCCGTAACCGTCGAGTTCGTTGTCGTCGGGACAGCTCACCCCGCACAGAAACCAGATGGCGGGCCAGATGCCCTGCGACGTGTCGGGCATCTGCGCCTTGACCTGCACGTACCAGTCACCGGCAGGCATCGTGAACTTGCCCTCGGTCGTGACTACGCCACTGATCCACGGGTACGTGCTCGCGTACTGGTTCGTGTTGCGCTGCGCCGTAAGTGTCAAACCATTGTCCACGCTCACCTGGCTTGGGCTGTACATGGTGATGTCGTCGCCGGGTCCGCCGTTCGCGACCGAGTTGTCTGCGCTGTACGGCAGCGGCAGCTCGCCGAAGTTGTTCCACACGGCTCCCGCCGCTCCCAAGTAGGTGACCCACTTGCTCGAGTCGAGCGTCGTACCCGAGAACTGGTCGTCGAAAATCCTCTGCTGGCTCGTGTAGCCCGCAGGTGGCGACATGGCACCCGACTGCGACGCGGACCCCTGCTCGGGCGTGGTGGTGGTTGTGCTGCCGACGGGTGGCGCCGGCGCGGCCGCCGCAGTGGTGGTCCCGCTCGGCAACGCCGGCGATGACTCTGCAGCGGACACACTCGCATTGAGGTTGTCGTCGCCCGAGTACGTCGCCTCCGCCGTGTACGACGAACCGGAGGCCGGCACAGCCGAGGTGACCGTGCATGTCGCGACGCCGGCCGTCAGCGAAAGGGTATCTGTGCCTCCGCCGCAGTGGACTGGGCCGGAGGAGTCGCTGACCGCGAAGGTCACCGCTCCCGTAGGCGTCACTGCGCTCGACGGCACGCCGGTCACCCTCGCCGTGAACGACGCTGGGGATCCGGTGCGCGCCACAGACTCCTTGCTGATCCTCGTCCGCGAATTGGCCTTGGACACCGACAACGTCAGGGTCTGGCTCGACGCGCTGAAATTGGCGTCCCCGGAGTACGAGAGCGTGGCGGTATAGGGACCGTCTGCCGCCCTCAGCTCGCGTGGTGCGATCCTGCACCACGCCTTGCCCGCCTTGGCCAGCGTCGACATCCCGGAGGCACAGGGCACCGACTGTCCCGTTGCACTGGTCAGCGTCCAGTTCACGGTGCCGGTCGGCGACTCGCCATCGTCGGGGGCGAGCGCCGACGCCACGTCGCCCTTGAGCGTGACGGACTTCGATGTCATCGTCGGGTTCGCCGTGGCCGAGATGGCGGTCGTCGACCGGCTGGTGACGACCTCCTGGCTTACCGCCGGGACCTGGGGGACGGTGTTCAGGGTGAGCACGGAGAGGATCTGCCGGTCACGTGCAGCTGGTAGAAGGTCGCTCACGACCGCGACCGATGCCAAGGTGATACCGGCGACGAGCGCAAGGAAGACCCTACGCACGATCCGAATGCGCTTGAGCTGGCGCGCATTGATGTGGCGCGCAACGGCCACGGACGTCTCCTCCCGAGGGATCCCGGTCGGCGTTTTACCCCATCTCCGGCATCCGGAGGTGCTCCGGCGACGGGTTCACTCGCGTGCGAGATGGTAGTGCATTGGTCACGCCCGCCGGGCGGCAACGCCTCTTGCCCCGGCGGAGAGGTCCACTTCGGTCAAACGGCGAGCACAGGCGTCGTCGACGGAGGTCGCGACGGGACGTTCATCTGTCCCGCCGGCGGGGATCGATGGGCCGGGGCGCCCCGATGTCAGGAGCGCCGGTGTCGCCGCACTACGGGTGCGAGTACACCTGGACGTCGGCGATTTTCATGGACGATGTCGGTGTGTTGGAGTTCGCGGCGGTGTGCCAGCTCGATGTCGGCGACCCGGCTACCTGTAGCTCCATCATCAGTTGGTACGGCTCGGAGGCGATGGTGACGCCGCTCGATGCCAGTACCTGCCATACCTGTTGTCCGTTGAAGTACGCCGTGATCGACTGGCCCGGGATGAACTGAACGCCGTAGACGTTGTAGCCGGCGCTCACATCGGTGCCGATGTTGTTGGTGCTCTGCTGCTGGCCCTGGTCGGCGAAGAAGTCCGAGGTCATGAGCTCGTTGGGGTTGTCCGAGCCAACGAGGAATCCGCCGCCGTAACCGTCGAGTTCGTTGTCGTCGGGACAGCTCACCCCGCACAGAAACCAGATGGCGGGCCAGATGCCCTGCGACGTGTCGGGCATCTGCGCCTTGACCTGCACGTACCAGTCACCGGCAGGCATCGTGAACTTGCCCTCGGTCGTGACTACGCCACTGATCCACGGGTACGTGCTCGCGTACTGGTTCGTGTTGCGCTGCGCCGTAAGTGTCAAACCATTGTCCACGCTCACCTGGCTTGGGCTGTACATGGTGATGTCGTCGCCGGGTCCGCCGTTCGCGACCGAGTTGTCTGCGCTGTACGGCAGCGGCAGCTCGCCGAAGTTGTTCCACACGGCTCCCGCCGCTCCCAAGTAGGTGACCCACTTGCTCGAGTCGAGCGTCGTACCCGAGAACTGGTCGTCGAAAATCCTCTGCTGGCTCGTGTAGCCCGCAGGTGGCGACATGGCACCCGACTGCGACGCGGACCCCTGCTCGGGCGTGGTGGTGGTTGTGCTGCCGACGGGTGGCGATGTTCCTGCCATCGAGCTTGAGGGCACGGCCATCCCCACGACGGGCCGATTGAGCATCATGCCGCCGGTGGAGCCGTAGAAGGCGGCGTCGCCGTAGGGGAAGATGCCTCCGTCCGAGGCGACGAGCCAGTAGCCCCTGCCGTCGGGGGTCGCCGCCATCCCCACGACGGGCCGATTGAGCATCATGCCGCCGGTGGAGCCGTAGAAGGCGGCGTCGCCGTAGGGGAAGATGCCTCCGTCCGAGGCGACGAGCCAGTAGCCCCTGCCGTCGGGGGTCGCCGCCATCCCCACGACGGGCCGATTGAGCATCATGCCGCCGGTGGAGCCGTAGAAGGCGGCGTCGCCGTAGGGGAAGATGCCTCCGTCCGAGGCGACGAGCCAGTAGCCCCTGCCGTCGGGGGTCGCCGCCATCCCCACGACGGGCCGATTGAGCATCATGCCGCCGGTGGAGCCGTAGAAGGCGGCGTCGCCGTAGGGGAAGATGCCTCCGTCCGAGGCGACGAGCCAGTAGCCCCTGCCGTCGGGGGTCGCCGCCATCCCCACGACGGGCCGATTGAGCATCATGCCGCCGGTGGAGCCGTAGAAGGCGGCGTCGCCGTAGGGGAAGATGCCTCCGTCCGAGGCGACGAGCCAGTAGCCCCTGCCGTCGGGGGTCGCCGCCATCCCCACGACGGGCCGATTGAGCATCATGCCGCCGGTGGAGCCGTAGAAGGCGGCGTCGCCGTAGGGGAAGATGCCTCCGTCCGAGGCGACGAGCCAGTAGCCCGAAGCCGAACTCGACCCGCCGACGGCTGCCGAGGCATGCGGCGGAGCCGGGGCCAGTACGGGGGCCATGCAGGACAACAGGACCACGATCGCGCCGACACAGGCGCCTCGGAGATGGAGATCCCGTACCTTGGAAATCCCGTCTGCCGAAGGTCTGCACTGGACCGAAGCGGGATCGCGGAAATCGCGCCCGTGCATCACTGCCACCCTCTAGGCATCGGCAGGCAGGTCGACGGACCTGACCGAGTAGGGAGAAAGTTAAGGCAACTAAGCGAAAGCGCTCGGCGGCGGTGGGCCGGCCCTCTAGACGGGAGCCCGGTTAACACAAGGTCATCTGGACCAAATGTCCAGGTGGCCTGCCCTTCGGATGACCAAATCTCGATGGATCTTCCTGGTCAAACCCCTGAGGGGTAACTAAGCAGGGCGGCCCCCGTCTACTTGCCGGGCCTTTCGGTTGAAGGGCAGCTTGAAACGTCTACCACCGGACCCGGGCAAGGCACGGTCTCCGAGATAGTTATAACCGCGGTGGAGGAAGAAGTCTCGGATTTCGCCGCTGGTCGGAAGTACGGCAGCTAAGGGTTCTCCGGGTCGGCGGACGGTCCGCAAGCGCGCCGGGCGGGGCGGCACTGAAGGGCTGTCGGCGGAGTAGTAGCGCGTTCCAAGCGCGATACGTCTCCCGCTGGACGTGAACTTCCGGATCCCGTGCAGCGTCTGGGACGTTGGAGCGAAGATGACCATCCGTCCTGGCCGTGGCTCAACTACCTTTGGCGGCGACGCCATGTCCTCAGGCCACAGCTCGAGTTCACCACCGTCACCGGGTTGCCAGTCGCTCAAGTAGAGGAGCACCGCGACTCGGTTCCAGAGGCCGGTGACGGGGTGTCGCGGGAAGTCCTGGTGAACGCGTTGCCAGCCCCCCGGCGGAGTGATGTACACGCCGGCGGACGTCAGGGATGGGTCAGAGCAGAGCCCGGCGATACCGGTGAGGTCGCTCAGATCGTGGACGAACTCATTACTCGTGAGAGCAGACCGCAACGAACGGGCCGCTGCCCCTACGCCCTCTTGGCCTTTCAGGGTGCCGCGGCGTACACGCCGGGTCAGTTGCCAAGCGAATGCTTCGTCCGGGACCGTGGCGATAAATGACGCTGCGCTCTCGACCAGTTCCGGATCGAATGCTCCATCGATGACGAGATGCTGCCAAGGCGACCCACTTCGGTAGGCGTACCGGTCGAGCGCCAGGGGTTTGGCCGCCAGGGCTTTGGTTGCCGCCAGGGCTTTGGTTGCGGGGGGAAACCCCATATTTGTAGCGTGTCAGGTTGCCCCGAGTGAAGCAAGAGCCCTTATGGGGGGGCGCAGGCCCGGCGTCTTCCAAGATGGATCTTCCTCGCTCCATCCTTGAGAGGGTCCTGCGGACGGTGACCGATCGACGCATGTTCCTCGATCAGAACGAGTTTCTGGCAGCTCTGATTGCAGGCGGCACGGTAGCCCATAAGTGCCTGCTTGAGACTGATGACAGGTGCGAGTGCCTGCCGCTGGCCCCTGCTCTCCCGATTGGGCTTCGCCACGGTGTGGCTCAAAGAGGATCGAGCACGAACAGTCCGAAGGCAGGAGTGCCCCGTGGTTCCACCGAACCAAGGAGGTAGTCATGAATGTGATGATCGGGGTCGAGCCGCACACTCTGTTCAAGGACCAATTTAGGGTGAGGTGACGGTGAGCCGGCCTGTAGGCGGGATTCTGTGAGCGCTGAGCCGCTCACCAGGGAGAATGTCCATAGAGAATGCTCTGACCTGGGAGGTTGTTGCCAGTCATTTCTCGCCGTTGACCCCGCAACAAGCATCGTTTTGAGGACCGTTGGAGGACCGTCCGGGAGGCCGCCGCAGTGGTCATCGTTGCCAAACGGTCCATGAGTACAAGTAGTCCTGATCGACGGATTCCATATATCTCGTCGGAACAGGTCATTTTGGATACAGCCGGGCCCACCGCAAGCGTGGTTGGCCGGTCAACCGAGAAATTCCTCTTGACCGTAAAGGGACAACCAATGAAGTCAAGCCCAAGCCACGCCGGACATCCGGACCGTGAAGCACCGACCTGCGGTCGTGCCTGGTCGGATCACTTGCAGGGCATTACGGCACTTGCAGGATGACCCAACAAAAGCCAAGAGCCTGACTTGCACCTGTTGTCGGACCGCCATCGAGAATGATGAAGGGCTCGAATTGCGTCTCGCTCCTACGAGCGGTCCTCAATCACCTCAAGGTCCTGAAACGTCAGGGGCCCGTCGAGGAGGGCCGCCTGCTTCTCACTGAATTCGGATGTCTCCGGCAGATTCGAGTTCTCCATGGCGGACTCATAAGAGTCGAAGAACGCGAGGATCAGGTGTCGCTCTGGGTCCGTGCGGTCTCGGACGACGATAGAGCGTCGAAGAGTGCGCTTTCCCTCTGTCGCTGCTCGCCATTCATCTTCGAGCCGCTGAATCTCGTCGAACTTTCTCGTTCGGCACTCAATGATCTGAACGAACGCCATGGTGGTCTCCTTTCGACGTTCCAACCTCCAGACAGCGGGTTTGAATTCTTGGATTGAGGTTTCAGCCTCAGGATGAATTGTTAGCTCAAACACCTCAAAGCGACCTGGGTAAAAGGGTGTCGGACAGCATTCGATCCAACACCAATCTGAAACTCTGACTTCTCAGAGACAGAGGCTTCCCCGTAACGCCTCGGCTTTCCCGAGTTTGCGACGGACTTCCTCGCACCATGACTGCTGACATCAGGCAGGGCTAGCGTCGCTTGGGTGAGCGTGGCAGGGAGCCCCGGCCCCGGAAAGGTTCGTCTCGCCGAACTTGTGGCGGCCCTCTCACTCGGGGTCGATCTCGGCTTCGGGCAGCCCATGGAGCACGTGCTGCGGCAGTCGATGATCTCGATGCGTCTCGCCGAGGCGCTCGGGCTTGCCGAAGAGGAGCGATCAGTCGTCTACTACGCGGCCCTCCTCGTGAACGTCGGCTGCCATTCAGATGCGCACGAGCAGGCCAAGTGGTTCGGCGACGACATCGCGCTCAAATCCCACAAGTACGACCACGAGCTCGGGAGCCTGAGCGGAGCTCTGGCCATGATGCGGTTGCTCGGCAGTGGCAATCCGCCACTGCACCGTTTCCGCGTCGGCGTTGAGTTTGCCGTCTCGGGCTACCGTGACATGAGCAATATGATCGCCCAGCACTCGGCCTTGGCTCGCCAGCTCGCCGAGCAGCTCGGTCTGTCCGAGGCGGTGCAAGAGGCGGTTGGTACGGCCTACGAACAGTGGGACGGCAAGGGTTGGCCCGGGAGCCTTCGTGGCGACGCCATCCCGATAGCGTCGAGACTGGCCCAAATCGGAGAATTCACCGAGGTGGCCCACCGCCTCGGCGGTACTGCTGCTGCTGTCACCTTGGCAGAAGAACGGGCTGGAGCGCAGTTCGACCCGGAGCTGGCCTCCTCCTTCTGCCAACACGCCGAGGTCATCTTGGACGGGCTCGGCGTCGGCGAGACGTGGGACGCGGTCATCGGCGCAGAGCCCTCACTCGGCGTTTACTTGTCACCGATCGAATTTGATGCAGCCCTGCTGGCCATCGCCGACTTTGTCGACCTGAAATCGCCCTACATGCTCGGGCACGCCCGAGGCGTGTCGGAGCTCGCCGCCGAGGCGGGGACCACGGTAGGGCTCGACGAGGCAGAGGTGGCGCTGCTTCGCCGGGCCGGCGTGGTGCAAGGGTTGGGACGCCTCGGAGTATCAAACGCCATCTGGGACAAGAAGGGTACCCTCGGCGCCGGTGAGCGGGAACGAGTGCGGATGCACCCCTACCTCACCGAGCGCATGCTGAGTCAGTCCGAGGCACTGGCGCCGCTCGGCGGCATCGCAGGCATGTTGCGGGAGAGACTCGACGGATCGGGCTATCGCCGCCTCACGGGCTCGGCGATCCCAACGTCGGCCCGGGTGCTCGGCGCGGCCGACGCCTACCAGGCCATGTGTGAGCCACGCCCGTACCGGGGCGCACTCCGACCAGAGGCGGCGGCGGCGGAGCTGCGGGCAGAGGTGAGATCGGGGCGCATGGACGCAGATGCCGTCGACGCCGTGCTGGGCGCCGCCGGTCACCGTGTGGCACGCCGACGGGAGGGGCCGGCCGGTCTCACGGCTCGCGAGATCGACGTGTTGCGCCTCGTGTCACGCGGATTGTCCAGCAAGGAGATCGCGGCGCGCCTTGTGATCTCACCCAAGACCGCTCGCAACCACATCGAGCACATCTACACCAAAATCGGTGTGTCAAACCGGGCGGGGGCAAGCCTGTTCGCCTTACAACGCGGCCTCCTTCCCGATACCGAGCTCGCGCTCGAATAGCCCAAAGATGGGGCAATCGCCTCATGAACGCGATGGCGCTTCCCCCTACCGTGTCATTCACGGGTCAAGCAGAGGAGGTCCCCGATGAGCCTTCGTTCCAGGTTCTTCGCCGCCATGTACGACGGCCAAATGCGCCGGGCCGAAAAAGCCGGTCTCACCAAAATGCGCGAGGCGCTGGTCGCTCAAGCAACCGGCACCGTGCTCGAAATCGGAGCGGGGACCGGCGCCAACGTGGGTCACTACCCCTCCGCCGTGGCCTCACTGACCGTCACCGAGCCGGACGTGTTCATGCTCAAGCGACTCGAGGGTCGTGTGAGAAGGGAGGCGCCGGCGACGATGGTGCTACGAGCGCCCGCCGAAGACCTCCCCTTCGAGGACGGGACCTTCGACTCCGTCGTCTCGACCCTGGTGCTCTGCGGGGTCGACGACCAGCCTCGAGCCGTCCGTGAGATCCACCGCGTCCTGCGTACCGGAGGTCAATTCCTCTTCCTGGAGCACGTGCGCGCCAGCGACCCTACGGCGGCGAAGAAGCAGGACCGGATGAACTGGCTCAACCGAGCAGTGGTGTGCTGTGACTGCAACCGGCGGACGCTCGACACCATCGAGGGTGCGGGGTTTCGCATCACCGCTCTGGAGCACACCGAGCTACCGAAGGCACCCAGCTTCGTGCGTCCAGCCGTCATCGGCACTGCGATCCCGTCGACGACCATCGGGAGCGACGCGCCCCGAGATCACGCCTCGAACACCCCATTTGAGTGAAAGGAACACCATCATGCCCAAACTCTCGAAGCAGACTGCCGCACTCGTCGAGGACTTCGGGGTCGCTGAGGATCGCCACGGTGATCTCGACGGCTACACCGTCAACTTCGTTACGATCCGCCAGGACCACGACCTCGCACCAATGCTGAGCAGCCTGCCCGGCGGGAATTGCCCGTGCCCCCATTGGGGCTACGTCTTCAAGGGCCGCCTGACCATCCGCTATGGCGACCAGACCGAGACCGTCGAAGCCGGCGATGCCTTCTACATGCCGCCAGGCCACGCCCCCGCCGCCGAGGCGGGTACCGAGTTCGTCCAGTTCAGCCCGGCCGAGCAGATGGCGGCGACCACCGATGCCATCAAGAAGGCGATGGCCCCGAACACCTGAGAGCAACGATGGCCGAAGTGCCGGCGGCGACCGGCTGATCTCAGATCAACGTCGATTTCGAGCCGTCGCTTGGGTCGCAACGTTGTCATCGAGTGGGTCGTCGATCGGCTGGCACCGTCACAGGGATTCCGCCCCAGCGTCACATTGTGAATCTGGGAAGTCACGCCCATAGCCATAGGCGAACGAGCCAACCCGATGGAAACGGAGAACGCCCATGACTACGACTGATGAGTACCTCGGCCGTGAACTCGCTGCCAAGTTCATCACCTTCCTCGAGACGGGCGTCCCCCCCGCAGGCCTCTTCACCGCGGACGCTTTCTGCGACTTCACGATGCCGCAGTGGCGCCTGCAATTCCAAGGGGTCGAGGACATCGTCGCAGGTCGCAAAGCTGGCCACCCCAGTCGTGGGCGGGTGCCACGATCTCGTTTCGACGCCACCACAACTGGGTTCGTCCTCGAGGTGGAGGAGGAGTGGGATCAAGACGGAGAGGCGTGGTACTGCCGTGAGATGTTCCGGGCGGATGTGGTCGACGGGTCCATCTCGAACATCTCTGTCTACTGCACCGGTGACTGGGACTGCGCCCTGGTCGACCGCCATCGCAAGACAGTGGAACTCCTACGCCCGTAAACAAACCGCCCCGCGCCGTATCAGCGGACAATGGAGGGCGCAGCTCCAACTGGACCATCCGCCGGCGACGTCGACGCTCAGCGCAGCGCCCTCTTCGCGCCTTCAAGGCGGCACGTCGGGCTGGGGATGCCGAAGCCATGGCCGCAGCGGCGTTGGCCATGCCGAGCAGTCAGCGCTTCGGGGTGTACCCCGGTCAAATCCCGGCCATGTTGCACGAGGCGTATGGGGCGACGACATCCTTGTCGACGCGCTGCCGGCTGGCCGCTGCGTTAGCTCGGTCGTGGGTCTACGGAGGTGACGCGCGGCCGCCGCGTGTTCGCGGAGGAGTCCACACGTCTCGCCGCCGAGGTAGCCGCGCCCGAGCTGGTGGCTGACGTGCTCGACGCCGCCCTGCTGGCGCATTGGGGCCCGGACGACTTCCATGAGAGGGTGAGCCTGGCGGCACAACTCGACGACATCGCCGCACACGTTATTGACACCGAGCTTCGGCTTTCTGCGCACCTGTGGCGGCTCACCACTGCGTGGGAATGCCTGGACATCGTGGCCGTGCATCGCCAGCTCCGGGCTATCGAGACGCTGGCTCAAGAGTCCGGTTCAGCTCGGGCCGCCTTCTTTTCAGCGTCACGCCGAGCCATGCTGCGCTAGCCACGCACGACCTCGATGCCGCAGAACGGCTGATGACTCAGACGGCTGCCATTGGTGTCGAATTGGTCGAGCCAGACGTCGAGGCCGTACTGCACGAGCTCGCTGCCATGCGAGCCTTGCGGCATCCGATAGTGCGTCCTTGCCGACGAAGCCCTTGCGCACGAGGAGTTCGGTTCGGCGGAAGGTATACCGTCGGTTATCGGTTGTGGCTGCGGACCTGTAGCTCGCCATTGGTCAAGTCGACCGGGCGGCATCTGTGGTCACCGAGTTGATGGCCAACGGCGTGGCCGGCCTTGCCCGAGATGTTGACTTCTTGCTCGTTCTTTCCCTCGCCGTCGGTGTGGCCGCCGCAGCAGGACTCCATGACATGGCTCGAGAGGGAGCGACGGCGCTCGAGCCCTATGCGGGCAGAGGAGTGCTCAACGCCGGTGCGGTGACATTTCATGGAGTGGTTGACGACTACATCTATCGCGCCAGGCGCGATTTCCATGACGACACTGCCGACGGGTGGCGCAATGCAGCAGAGACTTCGTACCGGCGGATCGGCGCCATTTGGTGGGAGAAAGAACTCACAGGAGCGCAGCCGCGGCCCGTGCGGAGAGCACCCTCGCGTTCCATCTCTATGTGTCAAGAGGACACCGGTGGTTGGCGTGTCGGCCCCGAAGGTGCGACGTTCGCTTTGGCCGACCTCAGAGGACTGCACTACCTCCTCTATCTCATCGAACGACCCGGCACCGAGGTCACCGCGCTCGCTTTGTCCAACGCGGCGGCAGGTCACCCTGGCGTTACGCTCGACCAATCCGATTCGGGAGAGTCGCTCGACGCATCCGCGCGAGTGCGTACCGGCGGAGGCTGAGACAAATCGAGTCTGAGCTGGACGCATCGGACATCAGGGGCGACCAGCTTGATGCCGAGGAACTGTCAGCCGAGCGCGATGCCATCTTGGGGCAGCTCCGTGGGGCGGTGGGTCTCGCGGGACGAGTTCGGCGCAACGATGC
Source organism: uncultured Acidimicrobiaceae bacterium (assembly GCA_963783965.1). Taxonomy (GTDB): domain Bacteria; phylum Actinomycetota; class Acidimicrobiia; order Acidimicrobiales; family RAAP-2; genus Bog-473. The sequence goes on from CAWAPQ010000003.1 coordinate 330,882, forward strand.
GTCCGCTGAGCGAGGCGAACTGCGGTGCGCAAGGCGATCGCCGCAGCGATCGTGCAGATCGATCGCCGCGATCCGGCACTTGCCCGTCTCCTACGGACTCGGTCCCACCGGGGGGTCGTGTCGCTATGACCCGAATCCGGAACAGCCACTCGAATGGGTCACCAGGTAGGCTCAGTCACGCTGGCTGGAGATGGGCGCCAACCCGTAGCCGAGCGCATGCCCGCAGGCGAGTGGTGTTCGCCTGCCAAAGGGAGGTCAGTGGAGATTGAAACCGGTTTTACTCTACGGCGCGGTCTTGCGATCAGCTGTAGGGATGCTGCACGACATCCCTCGCAAATCGACCGACGCAGGTCTCGCAGCGGCGGTCTTCTGGCGTCTCACTCCAGACGCGTCGTTCCCAGCCGTGCGTCAGGAACAGCCCGCACCACGTCAGCGCTTTCTCGACGTCGATCATGTGCCATAACGAGGCATCTAATTCCAAAGGTTGATCCCCAAGGGCGTCGAAATCCGGGCGCTGGCGGATGAAAATTCCTTGCAGATCCATCTCGACATAAGGAGTGCTCACGTCACTCCCTATACCCCGATGGCGCCGAAATCCGCACTGCGGGGTGGGCAGGCCCCAAATCCATCAGCCGGCAAGACGAGACCTCCCAAACTCCCTGAGGCCCGTTGGTTCCTCAAGGTGGTCCGGAGCGGCGACTGCGTTCGCTACTCGCGGCCCAACCCTGGAGATACCGGGAAGGGCTGGGCCGGCCACCTCACGTCCCTAGAACCGCGTGGAGGTGCGGCCGGCGCGTGGCGGCATAGAGAAGAGGTCGACGGTCCGCCGTCTGATACCCGAGGATGAGCCCCCCGATTTGCGCAGCTCAGTCGTACAGCTGGGACTGGTGCGACAAGCATCCTTGCTTTGCGGCCGTGTCAGCCTCGGGTCGCGCCAGGGCCAGTTGACGCCCTGGCTTGCAGTGACGGTGAGCCGGCCTGTAGGCGGGATTCTGCTAGCCGTGAGCGTCGGGCGATGTTCAGTGATGGAGAAGCGCGCTCAGCTGGGCCTTTGGAGGATCGCAGCTACGCCGTTCGGGAAGATGGGTCGCTCATAGTAGGGACGGTAGTAGGGATGCTCTGAGCTGATGTTCACGCAGTGTCAGATCGGGATGCCGAAGCTATTGCCTGATGACGGAGACCGTCCGGCCCCGCCAAGGCAGAAGACGATGACAACGGGCGGACTCGGACAGAGATCTGGGGTACGCGGGTGGGCTGTGTGTCCGAAGTCTGGCGTCGGATGCGCGCTGAGTCCGCCGGTTCCTCGTCTGCGAATGTCGTCTCTCAAGGCTAGATTTCGGGCGAATCCCAGCTAGGAGGCCATGACGGGCCACACCGCGTTATCGGATGACCGGGTCCAGGCCTATCCGGGCCGCCTCAGCCGCGAGCTCGGGAAGGCCCGGGCGCTCGCGGGGCGGCGGCTGCGGCTGGGGCCTTTTTCGTGGCGGCAGACATGAGGGAGTGTCTTGCCGCTCGGTGACCCGTCGGCGGGACGCTGTGCTGCCTGCCGCGAATCTCTGCCGGGAGGCGCCAACTTCTGCCCGTCCTGTGGACAGAAGGTGCGCGCCCAACCCTCCAACGGCTCGCCCGACGTTTTCGAGACGTTCGGCATCGAGAGTGAGCAGGAACGTCGCTACCTGACTGCGGTCTTCTGCGACCTGGTTGGATCAACCGAGCTGTCCTCCACCATCGACCCAGAGGAGTTCACCGAGCTGATTGAGGCGTACCAAAAGCATGCGGTAGCGGTGGCCCGACGTTTCGCCGGTGACGTCGAAGGTTACAGCGGCGACGGCATCAGCTTCCGTTTCGGGTGGCCCGAGGCCCACGACGACGATGCCGCACAGGCACTGCGAGCCGCACTCGAGATCGTGGCCACGGTAGAGGAGCTCGACCCGGCGGGACGCCTGCGCGTGCGTGCCGGAGTGCACAGTGGTCTGGCGGTCGTGGGTGAGATGGGAGGTTCCGGGCGGCGCGCCACCATGTCTCAAGGGGAGACCCTCAACGTGGCGGCCCGGCTGCAGACCGTCGCCGAGCCCGGAACGGTGGCAGCGAGCGCCGCCACCCTCGCCCTGGTGGAAGGACTCTTCCTGGTTGCCCCGCTTGGGGCCAGCACCCTGAAGGGGATTGCCGAGCCGATTGAGGTCTTTCGGGTGCTGCGGCCTACTGGCGTGCGCAGCCGGCTCGAGGCTGCGACGGGGCGGCTGACTCCCTTCGTGGGGCGCCGGGCCGACCTGGACGTGCTTTCGGAGAAGTGGTCCTCGGTTGCGGCGGGGCGTGGCGCAGCCGTTCTGCTACGCGGCGAGCCGGGGGTGGGTAAATCGCGCCTGGCGGACCAGTTCCGGGACCTCGTCTCCGGCCAGCGCTACAGCTGGATCGACTGCTCCTGCTCCCCCTATACCCAGATGAGCGTGTTGTGGCCGGTAGCTCGGCTAATAGAACAGGGTCTCGGGCTACTGGAGGACGACGACCCGCAAACTCGCCTCGACCGCCTGCGCTCCGGGCTCGGCACGGCCGGCGTCGACCTGCCCGACGCCGTGGAGCTGGTGGCGGCCCTGTTGGGCCTCGTCCACGTCGAAGCCGCCTCCATGGCCCCCGAGCGTCGCATGGAGCGGACGATCGAGGTGCTGGTGGCGTGGGTCCGGGCGCTCAGCCGAGCCGCAACCGCTGGTCTTGGTGGTCGAGGACCTGCACTGGTGCGATCCCACCTCGTTGGACGTCCTCAATGAGCTGCTGGCCACCGTTGGGTCGACGCCGCTGCTCCTGCTCATGACGGCGCGGCCCGAGTTCGTGCACACATGGCAACACGGCAACGAGGTGACAAGTCTCGACCTCGAGCCCTTCGACGACGTGTCGATGCGTCAGTTAGTGGCCAGCCTGAGCGGTCAACCCCCGCTCCCCGCCGCGGTGGTTGACCGCATCGTCGAGTCGGCAGCCGGCATTCCCCTCTTCGCCGAGGAGGTGGGACGTACGGTGCTCGAATCGGGGATCCTGGTGGCCGATGGCAACAGTTGGAGGCTGACTACGGCCCTCACGGACATGAGCGTGCCGCAGACTCTGCAGGGTTCACTCCTGGCCCGGTTGGACCGACTGGGCCCAGCCAAGGGGCTGGCCCAACTTGCGGCCACCATCGGGCGTGACTTCCGTTTCGATCTCCTGGCCGAGTTGTCAGGCCTCGAAGCCGAGGCCCTTCGTGTCCTGCTCGATCGGCTGTTGGACAGCGACCTGTTGTTGGAGGTGGACACGGGGGGCGAGGAGGGCTACTCCTTTCGGCACATCCTCATCCAAGAGGTGGCCTACGAGTCGCTGCTCCGGCGCACCCGCCGCACCGTGCACGAGCGCATCGCGCAACTTCTTACAGGCCGGATCGAGGCGGGCAGGGCGGTCTTGCCTGAGGTCGTCGGGCATCACTACGAGGCGGCGGGCCTCCTCGGCAACGCTGCGGAGTGCTACCGGTTGGCGGCGGCCCAGGCCGTCGAAGGCTCGGGTTATCGAGAGGCCATTGCCTTCCTCCGGCACGCCTTGTCCTTGGTGGCGTACGAGCCCGAAGGCGCAGCGCGCGACGAGGCCGAGGTGGAGACGTTGCTGGCCCTTGGGTCGGCCATCATTGCCACCAAAAGCTACGCCGATCCTGAGATCGAGGCCACCTACGAGCGGGCCCGCGAGCTCTGCGAGCGACTGGGCAATGACAACCGTGTCGGACTGGCCCTGGCAGGGCTCTCGATCTACTACATCAACCGCGGCGAGACGCTCCTCGGCACGGCGATGGCGGAGAGGGTGCTCGCCATCGCCCTCGCTCACGCTGACGACACGTTGGAGCTCCTGGCTCGGGTCCAGTTGGCGCTGGCCCGCAACAACCTGGGTGAGTCCAAGGTGAGCCTCGACCACTCGCTCCGGGCAATTCAGATCTACGACCCCGATCGCCACCGCGGCGTCGCGCAGCGATTCGGAACCGATCAAGGTGTCGCGGCACACATCTTCGCAGGGTGGGGATGCCTTCTCCTGGGCTATCTCGACCAGGGCCTGGCCCACATGAATGACGGTGTGACCCTGGCCGAAGCCCTGGGTCAACCCTTCCAGCTGGTCTATGCCCTGACCTTTCGGGCCACCGCCCACTGGGAGCGGGGGGAATCGGCGGAGACGCTCCAAGAAGCCGGCCGCGCTCGGGTCCTGGCCGAGGAGCAGGGCTTCGAGTGGTGGGGCTCTATCAGCGTGTTGTGGGAAGTGGCCGAACGCCTGATCCGCTCCGGCGACTCTTCGGAGCTGCCCGAGCTGCTCGACATCGCCGCCCGGGCCGCGGCTTCGGGCAATCGCGGAGGGAGCACCAACGTGATGGCCCGGGTGGCGGAGGGGGTGCGAGCGGCCGGCGACGGAGTCACGGCCGCCCTCCTCGTGGACATGGCGCTCGAAACGTCGGCGGAAACGAACCAGCCATGGTGGGATGCCTCTCTCCACCGCATGCGGGCTGAGATCCTGTTCGACCGGGCCGCGGCCGGCGCCGAGGCAGGGACCGAAGACACCGCGGCCCTGCTGCGAGAGGCGGAGGGCGAGTGGCAACGCGCATTGGCACTGGCCGACGAGCGTGGCCACCCAGTGCACGGCCTCCGCGCCGCCGTGGGCTACGCCAGGTATCTCGGACAGCAGGGTCGCTCCGGCGAGGCGGAGTCGCTGCTCCGCGAGCGGCTACTGCGTTGCCCGGACGGCGCGGCCACCCCAGTAATCCAGACGGCGGTCCGCGTGCTGGCCGACCTCGAGCAGCAGACGGCCGGCGACTGATCACGCGGGTATGGGGAGGGGGACCGAAGACCGGGATAACTCCGTTCCCGTGACGACTTCCGCCGTGTCCAGCTGGCCCCGAGGAACGTTGAGTCAGCCCCGCGTCACATCGGAGCCACTTAAACGGCCTAACCCGGTGTTGACGGTGAGCCGGCCTGCAGGCGGGATTCTGTGAGCAGGCGAAAGTCTGACCTGGGCAAATGTCTGTTTCAGACCGTCTGACTTGAGATGTTGTTGACGGTCACGACGCGTTATTTCGCGTTGGTCACCATTGTTTTGAGGACCGATTGAGGACCGTCAGTCCGCCTGAACCGGGTCAACAGGCCCTTCGCCATGTGCGGCATTTCCATTACGGCGACCATCATTCCAGGGCTCACCGACCTTCCGGATCCGGTCACTCGGCCCGCAGGAGGAGCGAGGTGGGCGTCCTGGCGGCAACCCGCCCGGGGAGGAGGGCGACCAAGTTGGCGAAGACCACCGCCCCCAGGGCGACAGCGGCAACCGACAGGGAGGGCACTGTCGGATGCGGCACAGCCGAGATACCGTTAGCGAACAACGTCCACAACCAGCGCCCCAGGGCGATCCCGATGGGGACACCGAGCACCACCCCGACGACCGCCGCCGCCGACGACTGCCAGGCCACCGATGCGGCGATCTGTCCCTGGGTGAATCCCAGCGCTTTCAGGAGGGCGAACTGGCGCCGGCGCTGGCGGACCGACGCGATCGAGTGTGAGCCCGAGCGCGCCGACCGCCCCGGCGGCCAGGACGGCGGCGAGCAGCGCTGGGGTCTTGCTGATGCTGTGGGTGTCGGCGATCTCGGCCGGGCGCAGTGCGCTGACCACCCCGCCGACCGGTGCATCGGGATCCGACGACCGGTTGAGCACCGCCGCGACGTGGTCGAGCGAGCGCAGGGCGGCGGCCTGACTCACGCCGGGATGGACGGTGATGAACGCGGCCATGGGGCCGGCCACGGGCGCGCCCTGCTGGTTGAGGTCGGTCGCCGAGAAGAGCGAGGTGGCGACAACGGCGCCGGTCCCCATCTGCGAGCGAGGGATCACCCGATCCGCCGATGGTGGGCAGCGTCGCCGTCCCGACGATGCGCAGGTGGACCTTCGTGTGGCCGTCTGCCTCGGCGACGACCGTGTCGCCGAGGTGTTTGTGCAGCGACGCCAGCGTTGACGGCTCCCAACACGATCTGAGACGCCTCCTCCGGCGCATGTCCGGAGAGCATGGAGGGGCGCACGGCGGCGCCCGGGCTCATGGCCAGCGCTGGCACGGACTGCCCGTTTAGGTCGACCGACTCGAAGTAGGCCGGGGCCCAATGGGCCACGTCGGGATCGTCGTCCAGGAGAGCCGCCGTCTGGGCCGCCGGCAGGTTCTCGGCGGCGGAGAAGCCGGCCAACAGGGCGTAGTTCCAGTTCCATCCATAGAGAGGTGGCTGCGAGACGAGGGCGTTCAGACTCGATGCGAATGTGAGCGACGTCACGATGACCGTGACGGCGACTACGGCACCGAGCAGTGCAGAGCGCACAGGAGCCGCGTCCGCCGATCCCGAGCCGGCCGAACCCAGAGCGGAGCGGATGCCCAAGGCCGCGCTCGGGGGGAGGCCGACCGCGACCGCCCCGCGGTGCCAGGCGGGATCCCGGGCAGGGAGCACCGGCCTCGCTGCCAATCGGTGTGGCGCCACCCGGTGGGCGATGACCAGCGCGGCCACCGTGAGCGCCACGACGAACGAGAGGAACCCGAACCCAAGGACGGTCCAGTCGAAGGACACGCCGATGTCGGGGTAGACGGGCCTCACGGGACCGATCGGGGCCAGGGGAGACAGCGCCACGGCGACTCCCACGGCCAGGACCGACCCGGCCCCGATGGCGCCCAGGACGCCGAGAACCCCGTCGGCCATGACCGTGGCCGGTCCGGCTCCCAGGGCGCGCACGATCGCGGCCTCGGGGGCGTTGCGCCGGATCAGCCGACTGATCACCTGTCCGCTGATCACGAGAGTGGCGAGCGCCGCGATGAGCCCGAAGACGCCGAGAGCGATGGCGACCGGACGGATGGCGCGCTCGGCTTTGGCGATGTAGGGGGCGTTTGTTCTCGATCCACCCACCGGGCCCAAGTTCGGGAATGACTTTGTTGACGGCGGAGACGACAGCGGCCTGGTGAGCCAATCCTCCTTCAAGATGGAACGAGACGTAGGAGTAGTAGGCGCAGCACGTCTCGAGCCGCCTGGTCAGCGCGGGGGTGGCCACAGCGATCTGGTTGCCCAGCGCGGCGTCGTCGTCCTGGACGACCTGCGGGCTCCACTCCACGATGCCGACGAGCTTGAACGGGACGATCAGGTGGGGCCTGTCCTTCGGGTAGCCGGCGAAGCCCTGCGAGCTCGCCTGCGCGTCTGTGAAGAAGGCCACGCGCAGGGTGGACCCGACGTGAAGCCCGAATTCTGCGGCCGCGCCCGGCGGACATGACCATCTCGTCCAGGCGCGCAGGGTTGGCCATGCGGCCCTGCAGCACCGTCACCCGGTCCGTGGCGAAGTCCTCGGCGTCACTGCCCGTGCTGCCCTCGAGGGCGGGCGGCGCCTCGCCCGGGACGCCCGAAGGGCTCCTTCCCAGGACCTGCAGGTTGCCGTCGAAGCCGACGACGGTGACCGCTCGTTCGACGTTGGGGACACGGGCCGCCGCCGCCGCCACCTTCTCCGAATACCCCGTTCCCGTGATGGGGGCGAATTCCGTGAACATCTGCATGTCCGAAGGGTTGGTGCTCGCCAGATAGGCCGGGAAGGAGGATTGTGTGCGGCGGGCCCCGGCCACCGCGGCCATGGCGACACCCCCCACGAGGCCGATGAGCACGACCAGCGTGAGGTACCCCGCCCAACGCCGACAGAAGGTGGCCCGGAAACGGTAGGAGGACTCGCGCACGACCGCTCGGATCAACTCAGACCCTCCTGCTCCTGGTGCATCGTCCCGGGGCCGGCGACCAGCACCGCCTGCGATTACAACTCCAGTGTTGCCGAGCAGTCGGGCGGCACCAAGGTTGCTAGCGCGCCTGCGGGACCTGGTGCTAACACCCACACCCAGATGCCGCGTCGCCCCGGCTCCAGCCGTTCGCCCCACGTCGTCTGAACCGTGCCCGCCACCGAGACTCGACCAGGACGGTGAGCCGGCCTGTAGGCGGGATTCTGTCCAGACCCCGAAGGGCCTTGGGTGGCCATCCATCTGAGCGGCCTACCTGGGGAACCCTCCCTCTCGGGAGGCGGGCGAGCAGCCCATTTCCCACGCTTGGCCTTGCTCCGGGTGGGGTTTACCGAGCCACCGAGGTCACCCTCGGTGCTGGTGCGCTCTTACCGCACCGTTTCACCCTTACCTGAGCGGGCCCGGAGGCCCGCCATCGGCGGTTTCCTTTCTGTGGCACTGTCCTGCGGGTCGCCCCGACTGGCCGTTAGCCAGCACCCTGCTCTGTGGAGTCCCGACCTTCCTCGACACGATCCCGCTGTGCGGCCCGTGCCGCGGCCACCTGGCCGACTCACCGTCGCCCCCAATAGTGCCACCACCTGGCCCTGGAGAGTGACCAGACGGGGCGTCGGTAGGGTGTCGGCAGTGTCAGGAGGCCCCCGCCAGCTCTTCGACCCCGAGGCTCCGCCCGAGGCCACGGCCCCGGAGCACCGGACCGCGTCCGGCGGGGACGAGCCGGAGGACCGCCGGGGGGTCCATTCCATCGGCGGCGTCTATCAACAGGTCGAAGGCGCCCTCAACGCGGCCTTTCCCCGCAACCGCCACCTCTGGGTCCGCGGCGAGATCCAGCACGTGTCCGACCATCGCTCGGGCCACCTCTATATGAGCCTGGTCGACCCCGAGGACGAGGGTGGCCGGCGCGATCGCTCCCGGGGTGGCGTGCCCACGCTCAACGTGAAGTGCTGGCGCAGCTCGTGGGCACCCCTCCGGCACGGCCTGGCCAAGCAGGGCATCGAGCTCACCGAGGGGATGGTGGTGGTACTGCGGGGCTCGCTCGATCTCTACCGGGCCAAGGGCGAAATCAGCCTCGTCCTGGCCGAAGTCGACGTGACCGCGTTGCTCGGGCGCCTGGCCGCGCAGCGGGCGCAGCTGCTCCACACGCTCGAGTCCGAGGGCCTCCTGCGGCGCAACGCCGCGCTGCCGTTGCCCGACGTCCCCCTGCACGTCGGGCTGGTGGCCAGCCCCGGCACCGAGGGGTGCCAGGACTTCCTCGGCCAGCTGGTGGGATCGGGGTTCGGTTTCCGCGTCTCGCACGTCCCGGTCCGCGTGCAGGGCCCCGGCGCGCCGGCGTCCATCGCCCGGGCGCTGACCGCACTCAGCCGGAGTGACTGCGACGTGATCGCCGTGGTGCGCGGCGGGGGAGCGCGGGCGGACCTGGCCGCCTTCGAGTCCGAGGCCGTCGCCCGGGCGGTGGCCACGGCGGCCAAGCCGGTCTTCACCGGCATCGGGCACACCGGGGACGAGACGGTGGCGGACATCGTCGCCGCGCGCGTCTGCATCACGCCGACCGAGTGCGGGCAGCAGATCGTGGAGGTCACGCGGCAGTGGTGGACGGACCGCGTAGCGGAACCGGCTGCGCGGTTGGCCCGTCGCGTCCCGACCTACCTCGCCGACGCGCAGGCCCGCGACACCCAGGCGCGCGGTCGTCTGACGGCTGCGGCGCGCCAACAGCTCCGGGTGCACCGGGAACGTCTGGCCCGCAAGGGCTCCTCCCTCGGGCGTGCGGCACCGGAGCGGCTGGTGTCGGGTGCGGCGCGGCTCAGCGCCCATGCGGCACGGCTCGGACCATTGAGCCTCGGCCATCTCGGGCGCCAGGACGAGCGTGTGCAGTCGTGGCGCCGGTTGCTGGCCGCCTACGACGTCGGCCGCCAGCTCGAGCGCGGGTACAGCCTCACCCTCACGGCCGAGGGTCAGCTGGTGCGCAGTGCAGCCGCGCTCACCGAGAAGCAGGAGATCGTGACCCGGTTGGCCGATGGCACGGTGCACAGCCGCGTGCAGGCTGTCGGGCCGGCGAATCACCACGGGCCCGACAGCGGGGGCCAGGAGAGAGAAGCAGGAGGAAGCGGATGACCGTCCCGGACGAAACTGTTCCGGTGGAGCAGCTGAGCTTCACGGAGGCGAGCCGTGAGCTCGATGCCATCGTGAACTTCTTCGAGCAACGCGAGGTCGATGTCGACGTGCTCGTCGGCCGCCTGGAGCGGGCGACCGCCCTCATCGACGAGCTCGATCAGCGCCTCCGCCGGACCCAGGCCCAGGTCGAGGAGCTGGTGCCCCGGCTCGACGCACTGGCCGGCAACGTGGCCGCCACCGACGCGGGAGGGAACGACGATGAGTGACGGTTCCGCCGACCGCCTCTATTTCCGCCAACTGCTGTCCGGTCGCGACTTCGCCCGGGGCGACATGATGGCCCGCCAGATGGTGAACTTCGTCTACCTCATCGGCGACCGCGAGACAGGCGAGGCGATGGCGGTCGACCCCGCCTACGCGGTGCAGGACCTGCTCGACATTGTGGCCGCCGACGACATGCGGCTGACCGGCGTCCTGGGGACCCACTTCCACCCGGATCACCTCGGCGGGAACATGGGCCAGTGGTCGCTCGAGGGGATCAGCACCCTGCTCGAGAAGGTGCAGGTCCCGATCCACGTCCAGGCCGAAGAGGTCCCCTGGGTGGAGCGCACGACCGGTGTGGGTGGGGACGACCTGGTCGCGCACCACAGCGGCGACGTGGTGCAGATCGGACAGGTCTCGGTGGAGATGATCCACACGCCGGGACACACGCCGGGAAGCCAGTGCTTCCTCGTCGACGGCCGCCTGGTGGCCGGCGACACGCTCTTCCTCGAGGGTTGCGGGCGGACGGACTTCCCGGGTTCGGACCCGTTGGCGATGTACGAGTCCATACACACCCGCCTGGCCCGCGTCCCCGACGAGGCGATCCTGTTCCCGGGACATCTCTACTCGCAGGACCCGTCGCAGAGCATGGGGGAGACGCGCCGGTGGAACTACGTGTTCCGGCCGCGCTCCGCGCAGGAGTGGATGGGGATGTTCGGGTCGTGAGTCCGAGCGAGGAACTCACCGCAGACAGCACCGTCGTCGTCGTGGGCGCGTCGTTGGCCGGCTGGCGCGCTGTCGAGACCCTCCGGGCTGAGGGCTTCGAGGGGTCCATCTCGTTGGTCGGCGACGAGCGCCACCTTCCCTACGACCGACCGCCGCTTTCCAAACAGGTGCTGGCGGGGAAATGGCCTCCGGAGAAGGCGGTGCTGGCGGACAAACGACGCTCGAGCGAACACCGGGTGCATGAGGTCCTCGGCCGCCGCGCCGTGCGCCTCCATGCCGACACGAGGAAGGTCGAGCTCGACGACGGCGCCGTGCTGCAGGGCGACGCCATCGTCATCACGACGGGCGCGCAGCCCCGCCCGTTGCCGGGAACCGAGGGGCTGAGCCAGCGCGACGGCTTGTTCACGTTGCGTACCCTCGACGACTCGCTGGCGCTCCGGGCCGCCGTCACCGCGGTCGAGGCGGCCCGGGTCGTGGTGATCGGCGCCGGTTTCATCGGGGCCGAAGTGGCGTCCACCTGCGCCGATCTGGGTTGCCGCGTGACCGTCCTCGAGGCGCTGGACGTCCCGCTCCGCAACGTGCTCGGGTCGATGATCGGCTCCCATTTCGCGGAGCTGCACGCGTCGCACAATGTCGATCTGCGCACCGGGGTGGGGGTGCAACAAGTCAGGAAGGCGGACGCCGGGTCGACGGGGCTCGTGGTCGAGCTCGACGGCGGCGAGACCTTCGCCGCCGATGTCGTGGTGGTGGGGATCGGGGTCATCCCCGCGACCGAGTGGCTCGCCGACTCGGGGCTCACCGTTGACAACGGCGTGGTGTGTGACGACCGGCTCTTTGCCGCGGACGGCATCGTGGCGGCGGGCGACGTCGCGCGGTGGCTCTGGCGACACCCCGACGGCGAGGAGCTGATCCGGATAGAGCACTGGCAGGTCGCCGCAGAGGCCGGCGTGGCCGCAGCGCGCAACCTCCTGGCCGGAAGGGCGGACGCGTCGGCCTTCTCGCCGGTGCCCTACTTCTGGTCCGACCAGTACGGCATGCGCCTGCAGGTGCTGGGGAGCCCCCGAGGAAGCGACGAGATCCACATCGCCGATGGATCGCCCGAGGAGGGGAAGTTCGTGGCGCTCTTCGGCCGGGCGGACCGCTTGCGCGCCGTCATGGCCATCGGGAAACCCAGACAACTGATGGCGTTCCGGCCGCTCCTGCAACAGGGCAGCAGTTGGAGCGACGCCGTCGCACATGCGCTCTAGCGGCTTGCCCTGAGCGCGGCCCCGAGGATCGCGCGGCGCGGATTCGCTCAGGGCAGATTCAGCCCGGCCGGAAAGTCACGACAAATAGGGCCACAAGGCCCTAACGGATAGCGCCACCTGGGCGTACCTTGCCCATGGGTAGATCGCAGGGAAGGGGTCTCTCGGGTGGCGGATTTCCTTCTGAGTCGGGTGGAGACCCCTCAGAAGGAGATCCCCGAGAGCTCTGGAATGGTGCCTTCGGCCTTGTGTCGGGCCGCCAGCCACCGGTCGCGCGACGCGTCCCTGTCGGCGTCGCTGCTCCGAGGTTCCACCGTCTTCCGAGGCGAGAACGTCCCCGCCAGCTCGGTCGTCGTGGCGTAGTTGCCGACGGCCAACCCGGCCAGCAGGCCCGCACCCAGCGTCGTGGCCTCCAGGACCGGAGAGATCTCGACGGGGCGCCCGATGGCGTCAGCGAGGGCCTGCACGAACACGTCGTTGTCCGTCATGCCACCGTCAATGCGGAGAGTCCCGATGGGAAAGCCGCTGTCGCTCTCACTGGCCTCGACGAGATCGGCTCCCCGGTGCGCCACGCCTTCGAGCACGGCCCGCACGATCTCGGGGCGGCCCGATCCCCGGGTCAGTCCCACAAGGGTGCCGCGGGCGCCGAAGTCCCACACCGGTGTCCCCAATCCGAGCAACGCCGGGACGAACCAGACATCACCCGCGGTGGCGCACTGGGCCGCCACCGTCGCGGACTCCTTCGACGTGGCGATGATCCCGAGGTCGTCACGGAGCCACTCAATGGCGGTGCCCGCCGACAGCATCACCGCTTCGGTGCCCCAGGTCGGTTGGCCGCCGACACGGAACGCCACGATGGGAAAGGTCCCGGCCTTCCCCCGGCTCATGGCGCCGGGAGCGCTGCCGGGACCGACACACTGGTCGAGCATGCCGCCGGTGCCGAAGGTGGCCTTGGCGAGACCGGGCAGCGTACAGCCCTGGCCCACGAGGGAGGCCTGCTGGTCCCCTGCGATGCCGCAGATGGGCGGAGCCCCGGGCAGGGCGCCCGCGGCGCCCACGGTTCCTGACGAGTCGACGATCGCCGGCAGCATGGCCGACGGGATGCGCAATGTCTGCAGGAGCGGCTCGTCCCACCTGACGGCCGAATCGACCAGCGCCGTGACGGCGGCATTGGTGGCGTCGGTCACATGCAGGGCGTCGCGCCCCGCCGCGGCGCCGCCCGCGAGGGTCCACGCCACCCAACTGTCGACCGTCCCGAAGCAGAGCTCGCCCTTCGCGGCTCGCTCCCGTTCGGGATCGACCTCGTCCAGAATGGCCATGACCTTGGTGGCGGACGCGTTCGGCGCCAGCCGGATTCCCTCGGACTGCAGCACCAGGCAGGTCCCGACGGTGCGCAGGTCCTGCCAGCCGATGCCGGGAGCCAGCGGCCTCCCCGTGGCGCGCTCCCAGACGATGCTCGAGGCCCGTTGGTTGGCGATCCCGACCCCGGCCACCGGGCCGCCGTCCTCGAGCGCGGCGCGGGCGACCTCCAGGACGGCGTCGGCCATGCGCACCGCGTCGAACTCCACCAGTCCGGGCGCCGGCGAGTCGGGCAGGAGGGGGACCCGGTGCTCGTGTTCCACCGTGGCGTCCGGTCGCACGACGGCGGCGCGGACGCCCGAGGTGCCGACGTCGACGACCAGAATGCTCAGACCGCGCTCGCTCATGCCCAGGGCGCCGGCCCGAAAGGCGACGCGAGACCGAACTTGCCGGGGTTGAGGATGCCGTTGGGGTCGAAGCTCGCCTTGAGACCGCCCAGCACGTCGAATCCGGCGCCCAACGCGCGGGGCAGGAAGCGGGACCGGTTGAGCCCGATGCCGTGGTGATGGCTGATGGCGGCGCCGTGCGCCATGGTGGCGTCGGTCACGGTGTCCCAGGCCTGGCGGTAGTAGCGCTCCCGCCAGGCGGCGTCGCCGTCGGGCCCGCGGCCGCCGAACGTGAAGTAGAGGCACGCCCCGTCGGGATACGCGTGGGACTGGTGGGCCGAGGCGGCCAGCGTGCCGTCGATCGCCTTGAGCGCGCCGATGACGTCGTCGAAGAGGCCCGGCAGCGCCGACCACGGCCCGGAGACCTCGGCCGTGTCGACGACGATGCCGCCCCGCCACAGCGGTGCGAGTGCGGACACGTCGTTGCGGTGGCCGAGCCACCGCTCGACCAGGCCGACGTCGAGCGGATGGGCTTCGGCCTCGGTGGAGCACTCCGCGTCCACAACCTGGAGCGTGGCGGCGAGGATGGCAGGGTCGGCCTCGTCGAGGACGATGAGCACGTTGGTGTCGCCGTGTTCGAAGTTCCGGTCCGACTCGGTCTCGTCGTACAGGCGGAGGACCGCCGGCGTGGCGCCGCGTCGGAGAATCTTGCGGCACGCCTCCAGCCCGGCAGCGAAGCTCGTGAAGCCGAAGGCGCGTCGTTCCTGTGCCGGCGGCAACGGGTGGATGCGCAGGCGGGCCTCCGTGATGACGCCGAGGGTTCCCTCGCTGCCGACGAACAGCTGGGTCAGGTTGGGCCCGGTGGCCGCCCGGGGGCCCTTGCCCTCGGTGCGTACGACGCGGCCGTCCGCCAGCACCACCTCGAGGCCGACGACCATGTCCTCAATCTTCCCGTAGCGGGTCGAGTACTGGCCCGCCCCGCGGCAGGCCAGCCAGCCGCCCACCGTCGAGAGGTCCATGGACTGGGGCCAGTGACCGAGGGTGTACCCGTCGCCCACCTCGCCCAGCGCCGCTTCGAGGTCGGGGCCGAACGTACCGGCCCGCACGTCCGCCGTCAGTGACACCTCGTCGACGTCACCGAGACCGTCGAGCGCGGTGAGGTCCAGGGCGACGCCTCCGTGCACCGGAATGGATCCCCCGCAGACACCGCTCCGGCCGGCGGCTGCGGTCACCGGCACCGCCGCCTCGTTGCACGCCGCCAGCACGGCGGAGACCTCTTCGGTCGAGTGGGGGCGGACCACGACGGCGGGACGTTGCGGGACGGCGCCGTCCGCTGCCCAGCCGATGGCGAGTGGCCACCAGTCTCGGCCGGCCTCGGCCCGGGCTTCGTCGTCGCTGACGACGTCCGCGCCGCTCTCCTCGAGACGGGCGAGCAGCTCCGGAGGGACCTCGACGACGCGCGCGCCGAGCCGGTCGGCGACGTCGGCCGCGGCGGCATCGATGGGCGTGACCGGCGTCGGCTCGGTCACGGGAGGTCGAGCCCCGCCGTGAGCAATTCCTTCTGGCACGCCTCGGTGAAACGTGTCACCTGGTCGCGCACGTCGCTCTCGCTCCACCCCATGTCCGGCGCAATGAGGGTGGCCACCGCGGCGGCGGCGTCCATGGTGTCCTGGGCGCGCTGGATCATGGCCCGGGTCCGCCGCGAGAGCACGTCGTCGAGCGTGCCGGCCATCTCCTCGCGCGCCGCGTACAGGACCTCGGCTCCGGTGTAGGGCAACCCGGCCACGACGGGTTCGAGGAGCGCAGGGCGACCGTCGGCCAGGGCGAGCACCTCGCCCGACGCGGTGCCGTAGCGGCGGAGGAGCCGCGCGTGCGGCTGGGCGAGCGTGACGGGGTCGCGGGTCCTGGTCGTGGCCCCGAGCAGCGGGAGGGACTTGGTGACGCAGCGGCGCCGGCGCGGTGACTCACCGAGCCGGGTCACGACAACGTCGACGGTGTCCTGCGCCATCTTGCGGTAGGTCGTGAGCTTGCCGCCGGTGACCGTCACCAGACCGTCGCTGGACGTGCTGACCGTGTGGCGGCGTGAGAGGTCGGCCGTGCGCTCCGAGACGTGGCCGCCCTTGGCGGGGGGCGCCAGGAGGGGGCGCAGGCCGGCCCACACACCGGTGACGTCGGCCCGGGTGAGATGCGACGTGGTGATGGCGTTGGCCGCGTCCAACAGGTAGTCCACGTCCTCGGGGGTGCAGCTGGGGTCGTCGAGCGGGCCCGTGTAGTCGGTGTCGGTGGTGCCCAGGTAGACGAGGTCCGTCTCGGGCCACGACACGACGAAAATGGACCGCTTGTCCTTGGGGACGGGGATGACCGCCGCGATGTCACACGGCAACCGGGACGCCGGCACGGTCACGTGCACGCCCTTGGCCGGGCGGATGGCATGGGGGTCGCGGCCCTCGTCGAGGGTACGGACTGCGTCGGCCCAGACGCCCGACGCATTGACCACGACGCGGGCGCGGACGGGGAAATCCGATGACTCGTCGTCGGGCACCGGCCGGACGACGGCGCCGTTGGCGCTCCCGTCCGCACCCTTGGTCAGTCGGACGACCGGGGTGTAGTTGGCGACCGCCGCCCCGAATTCGATTGCCGCCGTGCGCGCCACCGCGAGGGTGAGCCGGGCGTCGTCGGCCCGGGCGTCGAAGTAGAGGAAGCCGGCGACCAGGTGGTCCGTGCTCAGGGTGGGGAGGTGGGCCAGTGCCTCGTCCTTGGAGACGTCGCGGTGTCGTTCCCCGATGCGCCAGCCACCCGTGAGGTCGTACATCCACAACGCGGTGGCATAGGAGCGGGCCACCGTCTTCGAGACGACGCCGTCGCGACCGAACAGCGGAATGAGAAACGGGAGCGGGCTGACCAGGTGCGGGGCATTGTCGAGCAGGCGCTGTCGTTCCGCCAGGTTCTCGTAGACCAGGCGGAACTCACGTTGCTGGAGGTAGCGGATGCCGCCGTGGATCATCTTGGACGACTTCGAGGACGTCCCCGACGCGAAGTCGCCCTTCTCGACCAGAGCCGTTTTCAGGCCGCGGCTGGCGGCATCGAGTGCCACGCCAACGCCGGTGATCCCACCGCCGACCACCAGCACGTCGAACTCTTCGTCGGCGAGGCGTCGCAACGCATCGGCGCGGCGAAAGGGGTGCACCGCGCCAGCCTGCCACATCCTCCGCGGCGCCCGACCGGGGCGTCCTCAGCTGCCGTCGGGATAGCCGCCGCGGTGCAGCACCATCGGATGGTGCGGGAGCGTCTCGGGGGGACGCACCCCGGCCCGCCAGTTGTCGGGGTGGGGCACCAGGCCCGGAGCCAGGGGAGAGGTGGCATACGTCCCCTCGCCCACGACGCCGAGCAATGCGGCCCGGAGCTCGTCGACGCTCCGGCTGCCGTCGCGCGTCCGCCACGACTCCTCGGTGGCGCCCAGCAGCCGCTGCGCGTTGTGCTGCGCCTTCTCACCCTTCGACGTGAGCCGGACGACCTTGCCCCGGCGTGCCGTCGGGTCCGGTTCGATGACCACGCAGCCGCGGCGTTCCAGCCATCCGGTGCACATGGCATTGGCTTCCCGCGACACCCCGGTGTGCCGCGGCAGGTCGCTCACCCGCGTGCCCGAGCGGTCGAGCACGCGCAAGGTGTTGGCGCTGATGGGCAGGGAGATCCGTGCCGTCGACTCGACCTCGACCGTGAAGGCGAACAGCACACCGCTGAGGAGCGGTGACAGGGAGGCGATCGAAGATGACGGCCCTGACGGATGGTCGGGCGCACCACGTCGACGGGGCTCCTCCAGCTTGCCGCCCTGGGTCGGATGGACGACGGGGAGATAGGCCGGCGGTTCGACGGGTAGGCGGTCGAACACGTCCCGCAGGGCCCGCTCCAGCCGCTCGACGGCCGGCGGGCCCAGGCGCTCGCGCCAGCGGCCGTCGATGACGCCGGGCAGTCCGGCCCACACGTCCCGCGCCCGCAGCGCGGCTTTCCGGGGTCGCACGGTGGCTGCCTCCTGGGGCGGGTTCCGCAGGGGCTGACCGGCGGGCGGCGTGAGGGTCACGTACCCCCAGCGGCGCAAGCCACCGAGGAGGAGTTGCCCGGTGCGGGCCCGTGCCCGCAACTCCGCCACGGTGGTCCCCTCGTCGTCGAGGTACTGCAGCACGTTCGCCCACAACGCGAACGACACCAGCCAGGGTCCGGCGCGCCCCGTCCCGGGATCGCCCTGACGCGTGGTCCGGTGCGGCAGGCGGTGCTCGGCCTCGTTGTCCAGCTCAATGGTGTGCGCCACCAGCGCCTGCGACAGCAGAGTGGAGAGCGGGCGCATCACTCCCATATTCGTCGGACCTAGCGTCTATGCGTGCGGCTCGCCACCGACGACCCCTGGGCCTCCTACGAGCGGACGGTGGTCGAGATCGCGTGGGCCGGCGCCCTCACGGTCCGCGTGCGCGCAGCGGCCGAACCCGACGAGGCGAGCTGGCCCTGGCCCGATGGCCGGACCGTGCACGTCCTGACCGCCTGGGATCCCGGTCCGGAGCAGCCCGGCCGCGAGGTCAACCGGGTGCGCCAGGCGGCCCTCGAGACAGACCTCCTGACCCTCGGCCTGCCGTTGGCGACCGCGGTCGGCGTCGATCCGGTGTCCCGACGTCAGGAGGAAGGGGTAGCCGTGCGCGGTGCCCCCGAAGCCGGCGTCCTGGCCCTCGGCGCCCGCTACGGCCAGGACGCCGTCTTTGCCTGGACGCCCCGGGAATGGACGATCGTGGCGTGCCAGGGCGGGCGCCGGCTGGCCTCTCCGTGGTCGCTCGAGGTCCTCCAACCGGGATTTCACTTCAGGCCCGCGGCCGACGTGCCGATTTGATGCCTGGAGAGCGTTGCGCACCGCGCGGGGCGCCTTCCTGGGGGAACCGTGGAGCACTTCGACGAGATCTGGGACGACGGCACGCTCGAGGCCGAGCTGGAGCTCGATTCGGACCCCGAGGAGCTCTGGCGCAGCCTGATCGCGGACGAGGAGTATCCCCGCTACTGGTCCGAGAGCGTCTGGACCCATGACGCCGAGGACGGGTTCGACGACGGCCCCCTCCTCTTCGTGGACCGGGAGGCCGAGAGCCAGCTGGGCAACGAGCTTCGCCTGTCCGAGCTCTGGGACGTCTGCGAGGGCGGGCGCCTGGGCATGGACGAGTTCTTCGAGCTCTCGGCACTGATCACCGAGGTGCCGAGCCTCCCGGGGTCGCTCTGCGTCGACTGCAAAATGCTCGGCCGCCCCAACGTCAACGTCAATTGGGCCCTGGCCGCCACCACCCTGTGCGAGTCGCACCTGCACTTCCGGTTGGAGCATGCACGCATTGACGGGGGCTCCGGCCGCTAGTCGGGAACCGCCGGCGACGCCGCCGGCGGTGCAGAATGGCGACGTGACGTTGGCCGCCCGTGTCTTCGCCGCCTCCCACCTGACCGGCACGTTCGTGCTGCGCTCGGGGCGCACGGCCGACCACTACTTCGACAAGTACCGCTTCGAGTCGGATCCCGTCCTCCTGCGCGAGATCGTGGAGGCCCTGGTGCCACTCGTGCCGGCCGGTACCGAGGGCCTCGCCGGACTGGAGCTCGGCGGTGTTCCCCTGGCGACGCTGCTGTCCTCGGTCACCGGGCTGCCCGCCTACTTCGTGCGCAAGCAACCCAAGAAGTACGGCACGGAGCAAGTGTGCGAAGGCGGCGCGGTGGCCGGCCGCCGTCTGGCGATCATTGAGGACGTCGTCACGACGGGCGGCCAGATCGTGCTCTCCGCCCAGGACCTCCGTTCCGAGGGCGCCGTGGTCGAGCACGCAGTGTGCGTGATCGACCGGGAGGGCGGCGGCGCCGACGTGGTGGCGGCCGAGGGGATGACGCTCCACTCCCTCTTCACCATGGGTGATCTCGAAGCGGCGGCGACCTGACGTGCACGTCGGGCCGGCGGGATTCAGCGCTTCCGGGCCCGCCAGACCTCCTCGTGCGGCCATCGTCCCGCCCATTCGGCCGTGACGAAGTCGTAGCTGGTCGTCGCGCCGACGGGGGCGCGCAGCTCAACGAGGTCTTCCACGTCGAATGCGTGCTTTCGGAGCAGCCGGATCCAGTCGCCGTGACTCAGGTGGAATTCGATGGTCGGGTCGTCGGGCCATTCGAAACGGTGCATGTCGAACTGCGGGCGCAGGAGCTGCTCGCCGGCGGCGAGCCCTTCGAGGTCGGGAACGCACAACATGAGCAGCGTGCTGTTGCCGAGGAAGACCAGCTCACCACCCGCCCGCAGGAGGCGTGAGGCCTCGGGTATCCATCGGTACGGGTCCGACCAGATGGCGGCGCCGTATTCGCTGATCACCAGGTCGAACGATTCGCTCCGCAGGGGCACGTGCTCGGCCGCCGCCCGGACGAGCGGGAAGGGGAGGCCGTACTCGTGCTGCAGCCGTCGGGCATTGGCCAACTGCCCCGGCGTCGGGTCGAGTCCGACCGGCCGGGCGCCCAGCCGGGCCAGCCAGGCCGACACGTAGGCCGTCCCGCACCCCACTTCTATGGCGTCGATCCCGCTGAGGCGGTCCGGGAGGATCCGGACCTCGCTCTCCGGAACCGAGAAGATCCCCCAGCAGGGCTCCGCGGCGGCCCACCGTCGGCGCGCCAAGTCCAGCTGCTCGGCCTGCCGGGCCTGCCAGGCATCGACATTCGCTCGGAGGTAGTCGATCGGTTGCGCGGCCACGTTCGGAGGCTACGTGGGTGGCCGCCCGGACCCAAGGAGGACGTCCGGCCGCGACGATCCTGGCGAGAGCCAATCAACAACGATTGTCAAAAAGGTCCCGGTTGCCGTTAGGGTGGCGGTGCCATGCAGTCGCCCGACGCGTTGACCGATCTGTTCCGTGCCCACGGGCGCAAAATCACGGCGCAGCGCCAGTGCATCTTCGAGGCCCTGGAAGGGGACGTCACGCATCCGTCGGCCGAGCGGGTGTACGAGAAGGTGCGCCGCGACATGCCCAACGTCTCGCTCAAGACCGTCTACCAGACGCTCCACGACCTGGCCGACCTGGGGGCGATCGCCGTGCTCGACGTCGGAACGGGTTCCGCCCGCTTCGATCCCAACGTCGAGACGACGCACCATCACCTCGTCTGCCGCGCCTGCGGCAAGGTACGCGACGTGGCCGCGGACTTCCCCGGGCTCCGGGTGTCCCGTCGGGACACCCAGGGCTTCGAGGTGGACAGCGCCGAGGTGGTCTTCCGCGGCCTGTGCGACGACTGCAAGGGATCTCAGCTGGACAAGAAGTAGCACCCATACACCGACCAACAGAGAAAGGGCACCAATCCACAATGCCAGCACTGAAGGGCTCGAAGACCGAGGCCAACCTGAAGGAAGCGTTCGCCGGCGAGAGCCAGGCCAACCGCCGCTACCTGTACTTCGCCCAGAAGGCCGACGTCGAGGGCTACCCCGACGTGGCGGCGCTCTTCCGCTCCGTCGCCGAGGGCGAGACCGGCCACGCCTTCGGGCACTTCGACTTCCTCAAGGAGGTGGGCGACCCCGTCACGGGCGTGCCCGTCGGCGCCACGGAGGACAACCTCAAGTCGGCCATTGAGGGCGAGACCTACGAGTACACCGAGATGTACCCCGGGTTCGCCAAGACGGCGCGCGACGAGGGCTACGCGGAGATCGCCGAGTGGCTCGAGACGTTGGCCAAGGCCGAGAAGTCGCACGCCGGTCGCTTCACGCAAGGGCTCGAGTCCGTCTCCTAGGACGGGCGGCCGCATGACCGCCACATACGACCCGACTGACCCCAAGTACTTCGACCCGGGGGCGTTGCGGGAGGAGCTCGACCGCGTCTTCGACCTGTGTCACGGGTGCCGGCTGTGCTTCAACCTGTGTCCGTCGTTCCCGACGCTGTTCAACTTCATCGACGCCAAGGACGGGGACGTTGCGTCCCTGACCGACGGCGAGCATCGCCAGGTCGTCGACGAGTGCTACCAGTGCAAGCTCTGCTACGTGAAGTGCCCCTACGTGCCGCCGCACGAGTGGGAGCTCGACTTCCCGCGCCTGATGAGCCGGGTGCATGCCGTGCGGCAGAAGCAGTTGGTGCCGGTCAAAGAACGGCTGACCGACCAGTTCCTGGGCCGGACCGACGCCCTGGGCCGGGTCTCGGTCGTCGCCGCGCCGGTCGTCAACTGGGCGACCGGCACGCCGGGCTCGCTGGCGCGCCGGGTCATGGAGAAGACGGCGGGCCTGGCGTCGCAGCGGCTGCTGCCGCCCTACGCCAAGCAGCGCTTCACCACGTGGTTCAAGAAGCGGAGGGGTCCGGCCGCCGCGCCGAAGGGTGGCCGAAGTGTCTCGGTCTTCCCCACCTGTTTCGTGGAGTACATGGAGCCCGCCGTCGGCCGCGCCATCGTGGAGGTCTACGAGCACAACGGCGTGGCCTGCAGCCTGCCGGAGGGAACGAAGTGCTGCGGCGCGCCGTGGCTCCACTCGGGTCACGTCGACGAGTTCACCAAGGCGGCCCGGCGCAACGTGGCGGTGCTGGCCGCCGAGGTCCGGGCCGGGCGCGACGTCATTGTGGCGCAGCCCACCTGTGCCTACGTGGTGAAGCGGGACTACCCGATCTACGCCAAGGGCCCGGACGCGGATCTCGTGGCTGCCCACACCTTCGATCCGGCCGAGTACCTGATGCGGCGCCAGCGCGACGCCGAGGACCCCTTCACCCTGCGCGACGAGTTCCCCGGTCGGGAGGACGGCTCGGTTCCGGACACCGTGACCTATCACGTCCCCTGCCACCTGCAGGCGCAGAACGCCGGGCTGCGCAGCCGGGACCTGCTCAAGTCGGCCGGCGTGCAGTGCTCGCTCGTGCAGCGCTGTTCGGGCATCGACGGGACCTGGGGGTACCGGGCGGAGAACTACGAGCTGGCCCGCAAGGTGGCCGGGCCGCTCGGCCGCGAGATCGAGGCGGCCGGGAACGACACCGTGTGCGGCGACTGCCACCTGGCCAACGGGTCGATCCTGCAGGAGACCGGGACGCAGCCGGTGCACCCCATGCAGCTGATGGCCCGGGCCTACGGCGTGGGCGGCGAGGACGGTACGACGCGGTGAGCGAGCCGAGCCCCGGCGCGGCGGCGGAGGGGCTCACCCTCGGCGACGTGCTGGACCTGCGGGCCTACGAGCGGGTGCGCGAGGACTACCGGGCGAAGATCATTGCGCGCAAGCGTGACCGCCGGGTGGCGCTGGGACCGCTCATGACCCTCGTCTTCGAGTGCTTCGACACCGTGCGCTTCCAGGTCCAGGAGATGGCCCGGGCCGAGAAGATCATCAGCGACGAGGCGATCCAGGTCGAGCTCGACATCTACAACCGGCTGCTCCCGGCCAAGGGGGAGCTCTCGGCCACCGTCTTCATCGAGCTGACCTCCGACGAGGCGCTGCGGGAGTGGCTGCCCCGGCTGGTGGGGATCGAGCGCCGGCTCGGCATCGCGATCGACGGGGAGGTGGTGGGGAGCGTGCCCGAGGCCGAGCACGCCGCGGCCCTCACCCGGGAGACGATCACGCCCGCCGTGCACTACGTGCGCTTCGGGTTCAGCGAGGCCCAGGTGGCGGCCTTTTCCGCCTCCGCGGAGGTGGCCCTGGTGGCCACCCATCCGGCCTACGAGGCCAGGACGGAGCTGCCACCCGGGGTGCGCCGAGAGCTCCTCAGGGACCTGCTCGGCACAACAAAGCCCCTTCCAATCGGCTGACCAGGGACAATTCTGTGCGCAAGTCTTTACAGGTGCGCAGGACGTGCGCCATACTCTTCGTTCGCCGAATTTGGTGTCGCCGCCACGGGTCGATCGACCAAAAGGGCCTCCGAACAGGGCGAATCAAGTATCCGCCTTTTGAACCGTTATTGAGGAAGTGTTTCCCATGATCGCCACCACGTGGCGCAAGCAAGCCGCCTGCCGGGGCCTCGACGTCGAGGCGTTCTACCCGGTCACCGAGGACGAGGCCGACGCGGCCGAGGCCAAGGCTGTGTGCGCCGTCTGCCCGGTCCGCCAAGCGTGCCTGGAGCACGCCCTGGCCCACCGCGAGCGTGAGGGCGTCTGGGGCGGCACGACCGAGCGGGAACGCCGGCGGATTGTGCGCCAGCGCCGCAAGTCGGCCTGAGCCGGCTCGGGCGACCTACTTCTTCTTGACGGCCTTCGTGGTCGTCGTGGTGGTCGGCGCGCCGAGGGTGCACGGCGTGGGATTCCAGGGCTCCGGCTGTTGGTTGGTGTAGACGTCGCCGGGGATCGTCGTCGTCGTGGGCGGACCGGTCGGTGTCGTCGTGGTCGTGGTGGTGCTCCCGCTGCTCAATGACCCGGTCACCGTCAGCTGGGAGTTGGCGATCAACAGCTGGACGGTCGACGTGCCGAGGCTGGGGTCGGCCACCAGGGTGACCGGCCCGCCCAACGCGGCGGCCAGCGTGTGGGCCGCCTCGGTGCCCGTGGGCCCGTAGAGGATCTCCGAAGAGCCGTCGGCGCTCAGCTCCGTGGAGGCGTTGCCGATCTCGTCGACCACGAAGCCCTGGGTCGTCAGCGCCGCCGCGGTGGTGTGGGCGATGCCGCTCAGGCTCGACGCGTTGAGCACGTCGACGCCGACCAGCTTGTGGGCCTCGGTGGGCACGGTCGTGGTGGTCGTCGGCTTGGCCCGCTTGGCCGGCGAGGTGGTGGTCGTGGTGGGCGGGGTCGTCCCGATCTGGTTGAACGCGTTGATCACGTTCTGGGCGTAGGGCTGCGCCACCTTCAGCGCGGCGGCCCCGCCGCTGCTGGTGTACGCCACCGTCGGCAGCGTCTCGGTGACGAGGTGCGACGACGGCAGCCCCCGGAAGACGTCGGCGATGTGCAGGATGTCGCCCTGGCTCAGGGTGTCGTCGATGGTCAGGTTGCCCACGGCGGCGCCGATGAACGAGTTGATGGCGAGGGGGTTGGTGATGGACGAGTTGATTTTGGCCAGCACGGCGCGGAAGAAGGAGTCCTGGCGCTGAATGCGGCTGAAGTCCGACAGGCCGTCGTACTCCCAGTAGCCGTTCGCGTTCTTGTAGGAGAGGTGCCGGCTGCGCACGAGCTCCAGCGCGGTGGTCCCGTTCACGACCTGGCAGCCCGTCGTGGTCACGTTGAGCCCCGTGTACTGGTCCTTGACGGGGGTCGAGAAGTCCATGGTGACGCCGCCCAGCGCGTTGACCATGCCCGAGAACCCGGGGAAGTTCACGGCGACGTAGTGGTTGATGGGGATCCCGAGGTCCTGCTCAATGGTCTGGATCAACAGGTCGGGCCCGCCGTCATAGGCGGCATTGATGCGGTTCATGCCCGAGATCCCGCTGTCGTTGCCGGGGATGTCGACCCAGAGGTCGCGCGGGATGGAGAGCACCGTGACCGTCTTGGCCGCGGGGTCGAAGCGGGCCACCATGGTCACGTCGCTGCGCTGGCCGCCGGCGTTGGCCTCGTCGCCGAAGGCCTTGACCTGCGTGGAGTTCGAGACGAAGGAGCGCGAGTCCGAGCCCACCAGGAGCAGGTTGAACGGTTTGCCCGGCGCGGCGGGCGTGGCGATCAGATGCTTGGCGTGGATCTTCTTGATCTGGCTGTAGCGGTAGTTGGCGTAGACGTAGACGCCCCCGACCCCGGCCGCGGCCAGCAAGACGACGAAGGCGAGGGCGTACAGGGTCCGCCGCCGCCAGCGGTGCTTGCGCTTCTGCTCCTTCTTGCGGGTGGAGCGCAGCTGGGCCTGCAGGTCGGCCCGCGACGTGGCATCGTCCTCGGGCGCGTCTGGTGGCGGGGGAGATGCCGGATCGTCGGGGGTCAAGGATCAGAAAGTACCTGGCCGGGAGGTCCGATACCCTGCACCGGTGCAATTCGAACTTCCCGACGAGCTTCTGGCGCTCCGCGATTCGGTCCGGCGCCTCGCGCAGGACAAGGTCAAGCCCCGGGCCCGCGCCATCGACAAGGAGTCGGTGTACCCGAGCGACATCTTCGATGCGTTCCGCGACGCCGGCCTCCTGGGCCTCTGCATCCCGGTCGAGTTCGGAGGATCCGGCGCGGGCATCCTCGGCCTGGCGCTGGCCATCGAGGAGGTGGCCAAGTACTCCAACACGGCGGCGTTGATGCTCCTGTTGACCCGGCTGCCCACGGGCCCGGTCATGATCGCGGGCACCGAGGAGCAGAAGCAGCGGTACCTGCCCGGGATCTGCGACGGCACGCTGCGGGCGGCGTTCGGGCTCTCCGAGCCCCAGGCGGGCAGCGACGTGATGGGGATGCGGACCCGGGGCGTGCCCGACGAGGGCTCCGCCGGCGGCTGGGTGCTCAACGGCACGAAGTGCTGGATGTCGGGCGTGCGCGAGGCGGACTGGTACACCGTGTTCGCCAAGACCAGCGATCCGACCAGCCGGGCCCACGACTCGGTCACCGCCTTCATCGTCGAGCGGGGCTTCGACGGGGTCGAGGTGGGCCGGACCGACCACAAAATGGGCGTGAAGGGAGTGGACACGGGCGAGCTGCTGCTGAGCGACGTCCACGTGCCGGCCGAGAACGTCATCGGCGAGGTGGGCGGGTTCCGCCTGGCCATGCTCGGCCTCAACGCCATGCGCCCGATCGTGGCCGCCCGCGGCATCGGGCTGGCCGAGGGCGCCCTCATGTACGCCACCGAGTACGTCCAACAGCGCGCCGCCTTCGGCAAGACCATCGCGGACTTCCAGGGGATCCAATGGGAGATCGCCAAGTGTGCCGTCGACATTGAGGCGGCCCGGTTGCTGACGTATCGAGCGGCCACCCTCGCCGACGAGGGCAAGTTCACCAAGGAGTACGTGCCCTACCTGTCCATGGCCAAGTACCACGCCACCGAGTTGGCGGTGCGCGCCTCGTCGCTGGCCGTCCAGCTCCTCGGCGCAGCGGGCTACATGGAGGACCACCCGACCGAGCAGTGGTACCGCGACGCCAAGCAGCTGACCATCGTCGAAGGCACCTCCCAGGTGCAGCTGGGCCTCATCGCGCGCGGCGTGCTCGACCGGGACCTGTGGTGGGACTGACCTGGCCCGAGGTCCTGGGCCGCCTGAGCCGCCGGGAGCCGCTCAGCGCGGCCGAGGCGGAGGAGACGCTGCAGATCGTCGTGGCGGGCGAGGCCACGCCGGCGCAGGTGGGTGCCTTCCTGGCCCTGTTGCACGCCAAGGGTGAGACGGCCGAGGAGGTCACCGGGCTGGCGCGGGCCATGGTCGACGCCGCCGTGCCCTGCCCGTTGGCGGAGCGGGATGCGGAGGCCGCGGTCGACCTCGTCGGGACGGGCGGCGACCGGCTGTCGAGCATCAACGTGACGACGCTGGCCGCGTTCATCACGGCCGGGTGCGGCGTCCCCGTGTGCAAGCACGGCAACCGCGCCGCGTCGTCGTCGGTGGGGACGGCGGACGTCCTCGAGGCGCTCGGCGTGGCCATCGAACTGGGCCCCGAGGGCGTGGCCCGCTGCGTCACCGAGGCCGGCATGGGGTTCTGTTTCGCCCAGCGCTTCCACCCGGCCATGCGCTACGTCGGACCCGTCCGCAAGGAGCTCGGTGTGCCGACCGTGTTCAACTTCCTCGGGCCCCTCATCAACCCGGCGCGTACCCGGCGCCAGCTGGTGGGCGTCAGCGACCCCTCCCTGGCCCCGATCATGGCGGGGGTCTTCGGGGCGACGGGGAGCCGCCACGCCTTGATCGTCCACGCCGACGACGGGCTCGACGAGCTGAGCGTGACCTCGCCCGCGACGGTCCTCCAGGTGCGCGGCGACGGCGCCGGTGACTTCGAGGTGACCGAGTGGCGGGTGGACCCTCAGGCCCTGGGCCTGGCTCCGGCGACGCTGGACGATCTGCGCGGTGGGGACGCTGCCTTCAACGCCGCGGTGATCCGCTCCGTGCTGGAGGGGGAGCAGGGAGCCCGGCGCGACATCGGGATCCTGAACGCGGCGGCCGCGCTCGTGGTGGCGGGACGGGTCGAGGAGCTGCAGGACGGGCTGGCGCTGGCGACCGACGCCATCGACAGCGGCCGGGCCGTCGGTGTGCTCGACGCACTCATCACGACGTCGCGAGAGGAGCTGCGGCGGCAGCCGGGCTGACCCGCCAGCTGCGGCCCGGCGCGTGGGAGTCCGGGTCCAGTGCCGGCGAGTCGGGGTGGCACAGCGCGAGGACGCAGCCGCCGAACCCACCGCCCGACATGCGGGCGCCGAGGACGCCGGGCTGACCGAGCAGGTGCTCGACCAGTTGGTCGACCGCCGGCACGGAGACCCTGTAGTCGTCGGCCAGGCTGCGCTGTCCCTCGGTCATGACGGCGCCCAGGGCGGCGAGGTTGCCGCGGGCCAGCAGGCGCTCGGCCTCTCGCACCCGGGCGCACTCGGTGATGACGTGGCGGGCCCGCCGCCGCAGCACGGGATCGCCGAGCGCGCTCAGGTCGCCGATTTCGCACTGGCCGAGCGGCCGGCCCAGGATCTGCTCGGCCCGCTCGCACTCGGCCCGCCGGTTGGCGTACGGCGTGTCGGTGAGGAGGCGGGGTGCCTCGCTGTGCACGATCACGAAGGCCGCCTCGTCCGGCACGGGCACCGCGTGGGTCTCCAAGGTGGCGAAGTCGATGTGCAGCGCGTGCCCGGCGGTGGCGCCGGCGATGGCCAGGGGATCGAGCAGGCCGACGTGGGCCCCGGCGCTGCGCTCGGCCTCCTGGCAGTCCCGGGCCAGCGCGAGCGGATCGGGGTCGTGGCCGAGGGCGAGCAGCAGCGCCACGGCGAAAGCGGCGCTCGAGGACAGGCCGGCACCGACCGGGAGCGTGCTGGTGACGCGGGTGACCCCGCCGCTCGGTGGGGGCTGCAGGCGCAGGAGTGCGGCTGCCAGGGCGGCGTGTGCGGGCACCGGGCTGGTGTCGCCCAGCATGATCTCGACGGGAGGACCGGGGAATTGGTCCGAGTCGATCCCGAAGAGGAAGCTGCCGGGTTTCGGTTTGAAGGTCACGTCGGTGGCCAGCTCGATGGCCATGGGCAGGGACAGCCCGCCGTTGTAGTCGGTGTGGTCACCGATGATGGTCACTCGTCCAGGGGCGCGGGCGGCGGGCACGCCCCCAGCTTGGCCCAGGACGGTGGGCTTGACCGTCGTGGGCGGCGCGGGTCACGATCCTGCGATGGCCGACCGCAGTGGACCGCTGAGCGGGATCAAGATCATTGAGCTGGCGGGCATCGGGCCGGCGCCCTACACCTGCATGATGCTGGCCGACGCCGGCGCGCAGGTCCTGCGGCTGGAGCGGGCCGCCCCGGGCGCGGTCGAGCGGGCCGCGGATGGCACGGCCGCCGGCGCCGGGCCCTACTGGGATCTCCTCAACCGTTCGCGCCCCTCGGTCGGCATCGACCTCAAGAACCCCGACGCCGTCGAGCTGGTGCTCGGGCTCGTGGCCGACGCCGACGGGTTGATCGAGGGCTTCCGGCCCGGCGTGGCCGAGCGGCTGGGCGTCGGCCCCGATGCCTGTTTCGCGCGCAACCCGCGGTTGGTCTACGGGCGCATGACGGGGTGGGGCCAGGAGGGGCCGCTGGCGTCGCGGGCCGGCCACGACATCGATTACATCGCCATCGGGGGCGCGCTGTGGTCACTGGGCCGGGCCGACGCGGCCCCGGTGCCGCCGCTGAACCTCGTGGGCGACTTCGGCGGCGGGGGGATGTTGCTGGCCTTCGGCATGGTCGCCGCCCTGCTCGAGTCGGCCCGATCGGGGGAGGGCCAGGTGGTCGACGCCGCCATGGTCGACGGCGCGGCGTCCCTCATGACGATGATCCACGCCTTTCACCTCGGTGGCATGTGGAACGAGCGGCGCGGGGCCAACATGCTCGACACGGGGGCGCCCTTCTACGAGGTCTACGAGACGGCGGACGGCCAGTGGATGGCGGCGGGCGGCATTGAGCGCCAGTTCTACGCCGCGCTGCTCGAGGGCCTCGGCCTGGCGGGCGACGACTCGCTGCCGGACCAGCAGTCGCGGGAGGACTGGCCGGCCATGAAGGAGCGCTTCGCGGCGATCTTCAAGACGAAGACGCGCGACGAGTGGACGGCCGTCTTCGAAGGGACGGACGCCTGTGTGGCGCCCGTGCTCTCACCGTGGGAGGCGCACGAGCACCCGCACAACGTGGCGCGGGGCACCTTCATAGAGGTGGACGGCGCCGTGCAGCCGGCGCCCGCGCCCCGCTTCTCCAAGACGCCGTCGGCCGTGTCGAAGCCCCCGTCGCCGCCCGGGGCGGACACCGTCTCGGGTCTCGTCGAGTGGGGCGTCGACGAGGACGTGGTGACGAAGCTGCGCGCCTCGGGGGCGTTGAGCTAGACGCCGGACGCGGGAGGAGGGCCCCTTGCGGAGCCCTCCTCCTTCGCAGTCCGCTCCCACCGAACTCACATACCGAGACTCATCCCTGCGACATCGGTGATGCCGAGGCCGCCCAGGCTGCCGTCGAAGCCGGCGTTGCCGTAGTTGAAGATGCCGCCGTCGGACGCCACGAACCAGTAGCCCCCTCCGTTGGGCGTGGGCGTCATGCCGACGATGGGCTCGTTCAGGTGGATGCTCCCGGTCGACCCGTAGAACTGGGCATTGCCGTAGGCGAAGATGCCGCCGTCGGAGGCCACGAACCAGTAGCCCCCTCCGTTCGGCGTCGGCGCCATGCCGACCACCGGCTGGTTCAGGTGGATGCTCCCGGTCGAGCCGTAGAACTGGGCGTCGCCGTAGGCGAAGATCCCGCCGTCCGACGCCACCAGCCAGTAGCCATGGCCGTCCGGCGTCGCCGCCATGCCGACGATCGGCTTGTTCAGGTGGATGCTCCCCGTCGAGCCGTAGAACTGGGCGTCGCCGTAGGCGAAGATCCCGCCGTCGGAGGCCACGAACCAGTACCCCTTGCCGTCGGGCGTCGACGCCATGCCCACCACGGGCTTGTTGAGGTGCAGGCTGCCCGTCGACCCGTAGAACTCGGCGTCGCCGCTGGCGTACACCCCGCCGTCGGAGCCGACCATCCAGTACCCGCCACCGTCAGGCGTCGGCGCCATGCCCACAATCGGAGCGTTCAGGTTGTAGTAGAAGGCTCCATTGAGGTACACGAGGTAGTTGTCGTTGCCGAACCCCGTCAGCTCGCCCTGCTGGCCGAACACGTAGTAGCCGCTGCCCGGGTCAGTCGGGACGATGTTGAAGGCGATGGTGCCCGAGATGTCGGTGGTCGGGGTGGTGCAGTCGAACTGGATCCCCACGGCTTGCACCGGCGTCGCTCCGGACGTGAACACGTACTGGTCGAGTTCCGCCGCCGCCGAGTTGTCGGTACTCCCACCGGTTCCGATTCCGCAGGTCGTGCCATTGATCTGGATAGCCTGCGTCGTGCCCGGCCCGTAGACGTTGCCCGCGGTGAGCGGGGATGCACCCAGTGTGAAGGCTCCACCATTGCCCGAGCTTGGTCCCGCCCCGAACGTCATGCACAACGGTCCATTGGCCGCGTTGCAGTTGTCGTCGGTGGAGTAGACGGGCGATGTCGTCGTAAACGAGTACACGGTGCCCACATCCGACGCGAGGTCGGTCACGATGATGTTGGTCAGCGTGAGCGGCGCCACATCGTGCGGGCGCTGGGCCAGCGAGGGTGACGCGGCAGGTTGTTCATGTGGATTGTGCGGCCCGAAGTTTCCGGCAGCGCTGCTCGCGCCCACGCCGACACCAAGGGTCAGCAACAACGTGGCCGTGGTCGCCGCCAGCACAGCCGCCATCCGACGTGCTGCGTTTCCCGACACGACGCTCCTGTAGCGATGAAGCGCATGCATGGCATCTCCCCTCTCTCGATGCCGTCACCCCCGCCGTGAACGCACCCACGTCACGGCACCCAAGCCATCTGGGTTGTCCGCACGGTAGCAGGATTGCAACGAAGGATGCGCAAGGCGCGTCGCAAAGTTCGCGGCGTCGCGTGCTTGTGCCTCAGGTCACATGGCGCGTGCGTGGGTTGCATGACCGGATGCACGCGTGCCCGTGCGGCGCGTGGGCTGACGCGCGCGCCGCTCCACGCCGATGTGATTGCTGCGAACGGTCAGGGGCAAGCACCGAAGGGGTCGATCGGCGCGTCGGACGCACCGGCCATCACCAGTGAATTGGACGCCTCGTTCATGTACGCCTGCGGACAGGGATCGCTGATCGCGATGACCGCCGCGTTCGGACAGGCGGTGGCGTTCCTGAGGCACGTCATGGCCTCGTGGCCTTCGGCGTAGCCCGGGCATTCGACGGTGTAGCCCTTGGCGGCATAGGCCTGCAGGTAGGCCACCGCGGCCGCGCAGCCCCAGGCGGTGGCCTGACCGATCGGCGGCACCACGGTCGGATCGGTCGCGGCGGGCGCGGGCGCGGCGGGCGGCGGTGCGGGGGCGGTGGCGACGGACGCGGGAGCGGTGACCGGGGCGGGCGCGGGCGCCGGTGCCGGCGGCGGAGCGGCCGCGACCGTCGTCGTGGTCGTCGTCGTCGGAGCGGGGGGAGGGGCCGGAGCGGGCCGGGCCGCGGTGATCGGCGTCGCGACCGATGCCGCCATGCTCGCCGCCGCTTCGCTGAGGGCGGTGCGTTGCGCCTGCTCGGCCGCTCGTTGCGCCTGCTGCGGCGGCTGCGACGTCCCCGGACCCGACGTGATCAGCAGCGCGGCCACCACGGCCATGACGGCGGGCAGAACGATCGGCACCAGCGTGTGCGGGCGCGTGCGAGCGACGGAAGACAAGACGGGGGCTCCTTCGGGGAGGGCTCTTGGGCGGAGAGCGACTGGCGTTGCCCTCAGCCGTTACCCACCACACCCCCGTTGGATGACAACAACCCGACAATCGCCCCAGAAACCCTCAGAACGCCACGGCAACAGGGGGCGCAGGCGTCGGGCGTTGTCGGCAACCGCAGACCTGAGAGCGATCGCCGCGCCGCAACGGCCGTGCGGGCGCCGTCCCGACGCGTCCGGCGGGGAGCGAGGAGGTCCACAACGCCCGTTGCGGAGAGGTCGGCCCGCCCCGAGGTCAGGTGGTGCCGGTCAGGTGGCGACCGTCAGATCGTGACGACGGGGCACGTGATGGTGCGGGTGATGCCGTCGATCTGCTGCATGTCCCGCACGACCAAGCGGCCGAGGTCGTCCATGGACGTGGCCTCGGCGCGGGCGATCACGTCGTAGGGACCCGTGACGCCGTCGGCCACCAGCACGCCGGCGATGGCGCCGAGCTGCTGCGCGACCTGGGAGGCCTTGCCCACGTCGGTCTGAATCAGCACGTACGCATGGACGGTCACGGCACACCGTACATTGGCCTGGTGGCGATGTCCGCAAAGGTCGAGCAGTTCAAGGACATGGCCCGACAGGCCCAGAAGGACCTGTTCGACCAGTCCCACCCCATCGGCCGGCTCTCGCTGGTCCAGTGCGCCATGCTCGGCGGCGACACGCTCATCACGATTTCGCTGGCGGGCTCGCTGTTCTTCTCCATCTCACCGGACGCGGCCGACCACAAGGTGCTGCTGTACCTGCTCTTCACGCTGGCCCCCTTCGCCATCGTGTCGCCGCTGCTCGGGCCGCTGATCGACCGCAGCCGCGGGGCGCGCCGGGCCATGGTCGTCTCGTCCGCCATCGGGCGCGCCGTGCTCTGCCCCCTGATGGCGCTGCACATCCACAGCCTGCTGCTCTTCCCCCTGGCCTTCCTCGTCCTCGTGTGCTCCAAGCTCTACCTCGTCACCAAGGGCGCGCTGGTGCCCGAGATGGCCGCCCTCACCGCGCCCGACGCGGAAGGGGAGCAGGCCGGGTACGCCACGCTCAACGCGCGGCTGACGCTGCTGGGCACGCTGGCCGGCTTCGTCGTCTCCGTGCCGGCCGTGATCCTCTACAAAATCGGGAGCTCGCCCGCCGTGCTCGTCCTGGCGACGCTGGTCTTCCTCGCCGCCGCGGTGGCCGGCGCCCGCCTGCCGGTGCTGTCGGGGGGCAAGGCGGAGCAGCTGTGGACCGACGAGGCGACCAAGGTCCGCGAGTACGGCCAGGCCGGGGCCGCGCACGACCGCGAGCAAGATCTGCTGCGGCTGCAGCCCATGGCCCACCCCGAGGTGATGCTGGGGTTGACCGCCATGTGCATTGTGCGCGGGCTGCAGGGCTTCATGATCTTCATGCTGGCCTTCGGGCTGCGCCGCATGCACGGCGTCGGGCTGTACTGGTACGGCCTGATCCTGGCCGGGAGCGGCGCCGGGGCCATCGTCGGCCTCGTCCTCGTCGGCCGGTTGCGCAAGCGCCTCAACGAACAGCAGCTCCTGCTCTGCTCGCTGTGGCTCATCGCCGTTTCGGCCGCGGGCGTCGCCGTGTGGGGCACGTTGTTCGCCCAGGTGGTCCTGGCGTTCATGGTGGGGCTCAGCGGTGCGGTGGCCCAACCCTCCTTCGACGCCATGACGCAGCGGCTCATCCCGTTGTCGGCGCAGGGCCGGGCCTTCGCCCGTTTCGGGATGCGCCAGCAACTGGTCTGGGTGATCGGCTCGCTGATCCCCCTCATCATTGTGTTCACGCTGCCCCAGGGCGACGCCACCATGGCGGTGCTGGCCGCGCTCGGCGGGCTGACCTACGTGTCGGGGCGCCGCGCCGCCCGGGCGCCGCGGATTGTGCAGCGCGACTACCGCAACCTCGGGGAAATCGGCGAAGCGGGCGGCTGAGCGCCGCTCAGCCCAGGCGCTGTCCCAGCATCTCGGCCTGGTCGGCCAGCGCCTGGGGGAGCCGGTCGCCGAAGCGGGCGTAGTACTCCTTAATCAGGGGCACCTCCGCCCGCCAGCCCTCGGTGTCGACCCGGAGCAGCTCTTCCATCTGCTCGGGGCTCACGTCGAGACCGGTCGTGTCGATCGCGTCGGGTGTCGGGACCGAGCCGATCGGCGTCTCGACCGCTGCCGCCTTCTCCGTGACGCGGTTGAAGATCCACTCCAGCACGCGCGAGTTCTCGCCGTAGCCGGGCCAGAGGAACTTGCCGTCGGCGTCCTTGCGGAACCAGTTGACGTAGAAGATCTTCGGCAGGGCGTCGCGGTCCGGTGCTTCCGCGCCGATCTGCAGCCAGTGCGCGAAGTAGTCGGCCATGTTGTAGCCGCAGAAGGGCAGCATGGCGAAGGGGTCGCGGCGCAGGTTGCCCACCGCCCCGGCCTGGGCGGCCGTGGTCTCCGACGCCATGATGGAGCCGAGGAAGACGCCGTGCTCCCAGTCGTGGGACTGGAAGACGAGTGGGACGACCGAGGCGCGGCGACCGCCGAAGAGGATGGCGCTGATCGGCACGCCCTTGGGGTCCTCCCACTCGGGGGCGATGGCCGGGTCCTGGCTGGCCGGCGTCGTGAAGCGGGCGTTGGGGTGGGCGGCCGGCGTCCCCTTCTCGGGGGTCCAGTCCTCGCCCTTCCAGTCGGTCAGGTGGGCCGGGGGCTCGTCGGTCATGCCCTCCCACCAGATGTCGCCGTCGTCGGTCAGCGCCGTGTTGGTGAAGATGCAGTTGCCGTCGAGCGTCAGGATGGCGTTGGGGTTGGTGTGCGTGTTCGTTCCCGGCGCCACGCCGAAGAACCCGGACTCGGGGTTGATGGCGTAGAGGCGGCCGTCGGGGCCGAATTTCATCCAGCAGATGTCGTCGCCGACCGTCTCGACCTTCCATCCCTCAATGGAGGGGATGAGCATGGCCAGGTTCGTCTTGCCACAGGCCGAGGGGAACGCACCGGTGACGTAGCGCGTCTCGCCCTCGGGCGAGGTGAGCTTCAGGATGAGCATGTGCTCGGCCATCCAGCCCGCGTCGCGGGCCATGACCGAGGCGATGCGCAGCGCGAAGCACTTCTTGCCGAGGAGGGCGTTGCCGCCGTAGCCCGAGCCGTACGAGACGATCTCGCGCGTCTCGGGAAAGTGCACGATGTACTTGTTCTCCGCGTTGCACGGCCAGGCCACGTCCTGCTCGCCCGGCTCGAGCGGGGCGCCGACCGAGTGCAGACAGGGGACGAACTCGCCGTCGCCGAGCACCTCGAGGGCGCCCGTGCCCATGCGGGTCATGATGCGCATGGAGACCGCCACGTAGGCCGAGTCGGTCAGCTGCACGCCGATGTGGGCGATGTCCGAGCCGAGGGGGCCCATGGAGAAGGGCACCACGTACATGGTGCGGCCCTTCATGGCGCCCTTGAAGAGGCCGTTCAGCTGCTGGCGCATCTCGGCCGGGTCACGCCAGTTGTTGGTCGGGCCGGCGTCAATCTCCTTGGCGGAGCAGATGAAGGTGCGGTCCTCGACGCGGGCCACGTCGCCGGGGTCCGAGTGTGACCAGTAGCTGTTCGGGCGCTTGGCGTCCGACAGCTTGGTGAACGTGCCGGCGTCGACGAGACCCTGGCAGAGCCGGTCGTACTCGTCGGCGGAACCGTCGCACCACTCAATTCGGTCCGGTGTGGTGAGGGCCGCCACTTCGTCGACCCATGCGAGGAGTTTCGCGTTCTTGGTTGGCGCCATATCGGGGGGCTCTGCTCCTTCGTCCGGCCGGTTTCGGTGGGGTCCAATGCTAGGCATGTGCCGTGGGATCCCCCAAGCCTCGGTCCGTGCCAGGTCTCGTCGAGGAAGACGAGGTCCTAGAGCGTATCCGAGGCTTGGTGGGAAACGGAATCGAGGCCTTCGGGTTGCGCGACGACGCCGCCGTGCTGGACCTTCCGGCCGCGGGACCGCTGCTGGCGTCGGTCGACAGCGTGGTCGAGGGGGTCCACGTGGACCTGGCGCTCTGCAGCCCGGGCGACGTGGGCTGGAAGGCGCTGATGGGCGCGTTGAGCGACCTGGCCGCCATGGGCGCGGCGCCGTTGGCGGCACTGGTGGCCCTGTGCGTGCCGGGCGGCACCGGCGAGGGGGAGCTGGCGGCGGGGGTCATGGCCGGCGTGGCCGAGGCGGCGGCGGCGACCGGGTGCGCGGTGGTCGGCGGCGACGTGTCGGGCGCGTCCGAGCTGGCGGTGGCCGTGACGGTGCTGGGCACGGTCGAGGACGGTGGTCCGCCGCCCGTCCCTCGTGCCGGGGCGCGGCCGGGGGACGTCGTGCTGGTCACGGGCCCGTGCGGGGGTTCGGCGGCGGGCCTGCGGGAGCTCCGTGCCGGCCGCGGGGACGGCGCCGCCGTGGCCGCCTACCGGCGCCCGCTGGCCCGCCTGCGGGAGGGCGAACTGGCCCGGCGGGCGGGTGCGCACGCCATGATCGACATCTCCGACGGGTTGGCGCTCGACCTGCACCGGCTGGCCGACGCCTCGGGGGTCGGGTTCGCGCTCGACCGCGTGCCGGTGGCGCCGGGTGCCAGCCAGGACGAGGCGCTGGGCGGCGGGGAGGACTACGAGCTCGTGGTGGTCTGCGCGGCGCGTGGGGCCGCCGCCCTGGACGAGAGCTGCGCCGACGCCGGGCTCCGGCGCCCCGTCAGGATCGGCTCGGTGGTCGACGATCCCGCGGTGCGGCTCCTCGACGGGGTGGCGCTGCAACGCCTGGGTTGGCAGCACCGGGTGGGGTAGGGGCACCCCTCGGGGTCGGTGTCTCGTGGAAGAACGGCGCCCGGGTGGAACTGCCGATGGAGTCCGCCGGCTTCTTCCGGTCCGGCAACGCGGAGGAGGGCCGGGCGGACCTCAGCCGTTGGCGGCGGGCTGGTGCGTCCGGCGCACCGGCTTGGTCACCTTGCCGGCGCGGATGCACGAGGTGCAGACGTGCAGCCGCTTCGGGGCACCGTCCACCAGCGCGCGCACCCGCTGCACGTTGGGGTTCCAGCGCCGCTTGGTGCGACGGTGGGAGTGGCTCACGTTCATGCCGAACGAGGGCTTCTTGCCACAGATATCGCACACTGCTGCCATTGGAGAACCTTCCTGGGGGAGGCCGCGGTCGACGGACCACGCAGGCCTTCACGAACGGCTCAAAGGTTAGCATCCCCTGCCATGACCTCTTCGGCGACGTTGGGCGCCGACGACCTCCGCGCCGTGATGGGGGGCTACCGCGACGCCTTGCGGCTGCACCAGGCGGACATCAACCGCCTCAACGTCTACCCGGTGCCCGACGGCGACACCGGCACCAACATGGCCCTGACCCTCGAAGCCGTGGTCAGCGAGCTGGAGGGCGTCGAGGCGGGGGCCGGCCTGCCCGAGGTGTGCCAGGCCATCGGGCACGGGTCACTGATGGGCGCCCGGGGCAACTCGGGCGTGATCCTCTCGCAGCTCCTGCGCGGCATGAGCGAGCGCATGGCCGCGTCCGGGGAGGCCGGCGTGGGCCCCGACGTCCTGGTCGAGGCCATGGACCACGCCTCGGTGCTGGCCCGGCGCGCCGTGGTGCGCCCGGTGGAGGGGACGATCCTGACGGTGGCCTCGGCCGCGGCGACCGGGGCGGCGCTGGGGTCCGGTCTGGTGGGCGTCGTGGAGAGCGCCCGCGGGGAGGCGGCCGACGCGCTGGCCCGCACCCCCGAAATGCTGCCCGTGCTGGCCCAGGCCGGCGTGGTCGACGCCGGCGGCAGCGGCTATCTCCTCCTGCTCGATGCCTTCCTCCTCGTGCTCGACGGCCGGCCCCTGCCCGAGCCCTCGGGGGTCGATGCCCCGGACCTGAGCGCCCTCGGCGCGCTGACGGCGGGGGCGGGGCACAACGGCGCCGCCGGCGAGGAGCACGCGGTCGGGGACCTGCGCTACGAGGTCATGTACTTCCTGAGCGCGCCCGACGACTCCATTGAGGCCTTCAAGGAGGTGTGGGCGGGCGTCGGCGACTCCATCGTGGTGGTCGGCGGCGACGGCATCTGGAACTGCCACATCCACACCGACGACATCGGCGCCGCCATTGAGGCGGGCGTGGACGCCGGGCGCCCGCACCGCATCAGGGTGACCGACCTCGACGAGCAGGTGGAGGAGGAGCGCTGGGTGCGCGAGAGCGTGGGGGCGCCGGGCGCAGGCCCGAGCACCGAGGGCACCGGGCCGCCACCGACGACGAGCGTGGTGGCGGTCGTCTCCGGTGACGGCATCGGGCGCATCTTCCGCTCCCTCGGCGTGCACCACCTCGTCGTCGGCGGCCAGACCATGAACCCGGCCACGGCCGACCTGGTCAAGGCGGTCGAGTCGGTCGGCTCCGACCAGGTGGTGATCCTGCCCAACAACAAGAACATCCGGCCCGTGGCCGAACAGGTCGACGCCCTGTCGGACAAGACGGTCCGGGTCGTGGCGACCGGCTCCATCGTCGAGGGCTTCGCCGCCCTGCTGGCCTACGACCCCGCGGCGGACGCCGAGGCCAACGTGGCCTCCATGTCCGAGTCGGCCGCCCGTGTCGTGCCGGCGGAGGTCACGCGGGCGGTGCGCGACACGACGACCGATGCCGGCGAGGTGCACGAGGGCGACTTCATCGGGGTCTCGCGGGACGGCGTCGTGGCGGTCTCCGACAACATCGTCGTCTGCACCCGTCTGCTGTTGAGCCGCCTGCTCAATCCGACGCACGAGCTCGTCACCCTCATTGAGGGCGACGGCGCCCGCGTCGCCGACACGAGGCGGATTGAGGAGTGGCTCACCGAGGAGTACCCCGACGTGGCGGTCGAGGCGCACCAGGGCGGCCAGCCCCTCTACCCGTACCTGCTGGGGATTGAGTAACGGCCGCACACTCAGCGACCTGAGCCAGCGGGACGTCTCCGTGCTCGAGTCGGTGTCCGAGCGCAAGGCCGGGCGGCTGGTCGATTTCGGCGTGGAGACCGTCCTCGACCTCATCACGACGTACCCCCGGCGCTACATCGACCGCACCCGCCAGGCCGACGTCTCGGACCTGCAGGTCGGAGACGAGGCGGCCGTGCTCGCCACCGTGCAGACGGCACATGCCCGGCGCGCCCGCACCGGGCGAGCCGTCGTCGACGTCACGGTGCGCGACGACACCGGCCGGCTGAAGATCGTCTTCTTCAACCAGCCCTGGCGGGCCAAGCAGCTCGAGGCCGGCACGGAGGCCATCTTCTTCGGCAAGGTCACCGAGTACCGGGGCACCCGCCAGCTCACAAACCCCGTGGTCGACGTGGTCGCCGGCGTGACGCCGGGCCGCAAGACGCTGCGGATCCTGCCCGTCTACCCGGCGTCGGCCAAGGCCGGGCTGACGTCGTGGGAGATCGGGGAGTTCGTGGCAGAAGCGCTCGAGCGCGCCGGCGAGTTCGCCGACCCGCTCCCCGAGCAGTGGCGGGACTCCATCGACCTGTGGGACCGCACCGACGCCTTCCGGGCCATCCACGGGCCGGAGTCGCTCGCCGTGGTCCCCCCCGCCCGCCGCCGCCTGGTGTTCGACGAGCTCTTCCGCCTGCAGCTGGCGCTGGTGCTGCGCCGGCGGGCCTTCGAGGTCAACGCGCGCGCCCTGCACCACGCCGTGTCGCCCCGCGAGGTCACCGGCGGCGTGAGCGACACGCTCGTGGCGCGCTTCCTGGCCCGCCTGCCCTACGAGCTGACCAAGGCCCAGCGCCGCGCCCTGGCCGTCATTGTGGCGGACATGGCCGGGCCCTTCCCGATGCACCGGCTCCTCCAGGGCGACGTCGGCTCGGGCAAGACGGTGGTGGCGCTGGCCGCGCT
This sequence comes from uncultured Acidimicrobiaceae bacterium, assembly GCA_963783965.1. Lineage (GTDB taxonomy): Bacteria > Actinomycetota > Acidimicrobiia > Acidimicrobiales > RAAP-2 > Bog-473. Next base: position 371,203 of record CAWAPQ010000003.1, read on the forward strand.
GCTGGCGGCCGTGCAGAGCGGGCACCAGGGTGCCCTCATGGTCCCCACCGAGGTGCTGGCGGAACAGCACTTCTCGGCCGTGCGCGCCCTCCTCGGCGACCTGGAGGGGCCCGGGGGCATGGGGGGCGGCGAGGTGCGCGTCGAGCTGCTCACCAGCCGGATCAAGGGCAAGGCGCGCACCGCGGTGCTCGAGGGCCTGGCCTCGGGCGCGGTGGGCGTGGTGGTGGGGACGCACGCCCTGTTGACCGAGGAGGTCGCGTTCGGCTCGCTCGGTGCGGTGGTGATCGACGAGCAGCACCGCTTCGGCGTCGAGCAGCGGGCCACGCTGCGGGCCAAGGGCAGCGACGGCGACCCGGACCTCCTGGTCATGACGGCGACGCCCATCCCGCGCACGGCGGCCATGGTGATCTTCGGCGACCTCGATCTCACCACGCTCGACGAGCTCCCGCCGGGCCGCCAGCCCGTCACGACCGAGTGGTTGCCCGGCGACCCGCCCAGCGGCGAGGCGAAGGCCTGGGACCGGGTGCGCGCCGAGGTGGCGGCCGGGCACCGCGCCTTCGTGGTGTGCCCGCTGGTCAGCGACTCGCTGCGGGTCGAGGCCAAGTCGGCCAGCGAGGAGTACGAGCGGCTGGCGGCCGGCGAGCTGGTGGGGCTGCGCGTCGGGCTCATGCACGGCCAGATGGCGCCCGCCGTCCGCGAGGAGGTGATGGACCGCTTCCGCTCGGGCGAGCTCCATGTCCTGGTCGCCACCACGGTCATTGAGGTCGGCGTCGACGTCCCGGAGGCCACCGTCATGGTGGTGGAGAGCGCCGACCGCTTCGGGATCGCGCAGCTGCACCAGTTGCGGGGCCGGGTCGGCCGGGGCGGCACGGCGAGCTGGTGCTACCTCCTCGGCGGCGAGGAGGGCAACGAGCGGCTGACCGCGGTGGCCGCGTCGACCGACGGGTTCGCGCTGGCCGAGGCGGACCTGCGGGTGCGGGGCGAGGGGACCCTGCTGGGCGCCCGCCAGAAGGGGCAGAGCGACCTGCGGCTGGCCTCCCTGAGCGACCCCGCCGACATGGCGCTGCTGGGCGAGGCGCGCCAGGTGGCCGAGACCATGGTCGGCGATGACCCACAGCTCACGGCGCACCCGGACCTGGCCGACGAGGTCAGGCTGCTCCTGAGCGAGGACGAGGACGAGTACCTCTTCAAGAGCTGACGAGTCCGCCGGCTGACGGGGCCGCCGTAGGCTCGGGCGATGCGGGTCATCGGAGGCCGCAGCCGCGGGCGCCGGCTGCCGGCCAAGCTGCCGGCGTCGGTGCGGCCGACGTCGGACCGGGTGCGCGAGGCCATCTTCGACATCCTCGGCTCGCGGGGAGGCGTCGAGGGCCTGACGGTGGTCGATCTGTTCTGTGGCAGCGGCGCGCTCGGGGTCGAGGCCCTCTCCAGGGGGGCGGCCTCGTCCACCTTCGTCGACCTCGATCCGGAGGCGTTGGCCGCCGTCCGCCAGAACGTGCAGGCGGTGGGCCTCGACGAGGAGCCGGTCGCGCTGGTGCGCGCCGCGCTCCCGGGCTGGCTGCACTCGGGGGCCTCCGGCGCGTTCGACCTCGCCCTGTGCGATCCCCCCTACGACTTCGACGACTGGCCGGCGCTCCTCGACGCCCTCCGGGCGGACACGGTCGTCATGGAATCGGCAGCGCCCATCGCCCTGCCCGCGGCCTGGGTGGTCGCGAGAGAGCGCCGGTACGGCGGTACGCTCGTCACCGTGGCTCATCGCAGCGGTGACGGTTCGTGAAAGTCGGGCTTTTCCCCGGGTCGTTCGACCCCTTCCACAACGGACATCTCGAAATCGTCGAACGGGCCAGCCATCTCTTCGACGAGGTCGTCGTCGCGGCGTTGCGCAATCCCCAGAAGAGCACGGCGCTCTTCGACCTGGAGGAGCGCCAGGCGATGCTGGAAGAGGTCGTGGCGCACCTCCCGTCGGTGCGGATCGTGTCGGTGTCGACGCTGCTGGTCAACGTCGCCCGGGACGTCGGTGCCACGGCGATCGTGCGCGGCCTGCGGGCCGTGTCGGACTTCGAGGCCGAAATGCAGATGGCCCAGATGAACAAGCACCTCTCCGGCGTCGAGACGATCTTCATCCCCACCAGCCCCGAGTGGTCGTTCGTCGCCTCCAAGCTCGTCCGCGAGGTGGCCCGCTTCGGCGGTGACGTCTCCGCCTTCGTGCCCAAGGTCGTGGCGGAGCAGCTCAAGGCCAAGTACGACGGCCGGCCGCACGGGAGCGACGAGGAGTGAGCGACCAGTTCCTCGACGTGGACGACGAGCCGCCGGTGGACGAGGTCGGGATCGAGTCCATCCTCAACCATCTGCTCGACCTGATGGCCACGGCCAAGTCGATGCCCCTGTCCTCCTCCGTCATGGTGTCGCGCGAGGAGGTGACCTCGCTGGTCCACTCCGCCATCGAGTGCCTGCCCGACGAGCTCCGCCAGGCGCGCTGGCTGCTGCGCGAGCGCGAGGAGTTCATGGCGGAGCGCAACCGCGACGCCGACGCACTGATGGCCGACGTGCGGGCGCAGGCCGAGCACATGGTGCAGCGCACCGAAATCGTGCGCCAGGCCAACTCGGTCGCCCAACGCATTCTCGACGACGCCAACGAGGAGGCCCGGACGTTGCGCCACCAGGCCGAGGACTTCGTGGACACCAAGCTGGCCGGCATGGAGATTGTGCTCGACCGGCTCACCCGCACGGTCCAGGCCGGCCGGGCCAGGCTCGCCGCACCGCTTCTCGAGACGACGCCGGTCGACGATGCACCGGGGACGGAGGAGGACGGCTTCTTCGACCAGGACAAGTCCTAGTCATGGCCGCCGACCCCTTCGTGGTCCCCGTGGCACGGCTGCGCCGTTCCCCCGGGCAGGCCGTGCACGAGGTGCGCCGGGGCGAGGTGGTGCAGGCCGGCCCGATCGACGAGGCCGGGATCGACCCCGGGCGCAGCGTGGTGCCGGCCGGAGCCGAGATAGAGGTCGACGTGACGCTGACGCCCTTCGAGGGCGGGATCGACGTCGCCGGCACGGTCACCGCACCGTGGTCGGGGATCTGCCGTCGCTGCGCCGAGCCGGTGTCGGGGGAGCTGCGCATCCCCGTGCACGAGCGCTTCGCCGACGCCGAGCTGGCCGCCGCGTCCGACGAGGAGCTGTACCCGATCGTCGACGAGACCATCGACCTCGGCCCGCTGGCCCGGGACGCGGTGGTGCTCGAACTGCCGATGGCGCCCCTGTGCCGGGAGGACTGCGCCGGGCTGTGCGTCCAGTGCGGGGCCAATCGCAACGAGGGCGACTGCGGCTGCGTTGCCCCCCGAGACCCCCGGTGGGCTAATCTCGACGTGCTCCGGTAGCCGTACCGGCACCGTCCGAGAGCGCCTCTCCGCCCGAATCGATCGTTGGAGTCCCGTCATGGCCGTCCCCAAGAAGAAGAAGTCCAAGGCCAAGGGCCGCAGCCACCAGGCCGGGGCGTGGCGTCTGGGCCGGCCGCCGCGCAGCGTGTGCCCGCACTGCCAGGCCTCCAAGACGCCCCACGTGGTCTGCCCCAGCTGCGGCTGGTACAAGGGACGCCAAGCGGTCGAGGTCGACTGACTTGAGCCGCCGGGGCGAGCGTCCCAGCCCCGAGACGCTGGCCACGCTGCCCGTCGCCGTGGACGCCATGGGCGGCGACCTGGCCCCGGGCGAAATCGTCGAGGGGGCCCACCGGGCCGCCGAGCGCCACGGCATCGGCATCGTGCTCGTGGGCCCGCCCGAGCTGGTGGGCGACACCCAGGGCCTGGAGCTGGTGCCCTGCACCGAGGTCATCGGCATGGACGAGGACCCGGCCGGCGGCGTGCGCCGCAAGAAGGACTCCTCCCTGGTGCGGGCGGCCGAGCTCGTGCGCGACGGGAAGGCCGCCGCCATGGTGTCGGCGGGGAACACCGGGGCGACCATGGCTTCGGCGCTGCTGCGCATGGGGCGTCTCCCCGGCGTGGTGCGGCCCTGCATCGCCACCCCACTGCCGCGGCTGGGCCGGACGCCGGCCGTGCTGGTCGACGCCGGGGCCAACGCCGAGTGCACCCCGGCCATGCTGGTGCAGTTCGCCCAGATGGGCGCCGCCTACGTGACCGCCCGCTTCGGCACCGAGGCCCCCACGGTCGGGCTCCTCTCCATCGGAGAAGAGCCGACCAAGGGCACGCCGCTGGTGAAGGAGACGCACGGCCTCCTGGTCGAGGCGGCGCAGGCCGCCACGGCGGGGGAGGGTGGCTTCGAGTTCATCGGGAACCTCGAGGGCCGCGACCTCCTGCCCTCGCCGGCCGACGTGATCGTGACCGACGGGTTCACGGGGAACGTGGCGCTCAAGGCCCTGGAGGGCTCGCTGCGCTTCCTCTTCGACACCCTGCTGGGCGTGTTCGGGACCGACGAGGCGACGACCGAGGCGGCCGGCGTCCTGTTGCCGCACCTGCTGCCGGTGGCCGCCGAATTCGAGCCCGAGAACACCGGCGGGGCCATGCTCCTCGGCACCGACGGGGTCTGTGTCATCAGCCACGGGTCTTCCAATGCAACCGCCATGATGAACGCGGTCCTGGTGGCGCACGAATGTGCGACCCGGGGGCTGGCCGACCACGTGGCGGCGGCGGTCAAATCCGGCGCTTCTGCCTGAAAACCCAGCTCAGACCCCCTAAACGGGCGGTTACGGCCCCGCGGGACGTACACTGGCGCCGTGCCAGCAGAAACCCACACCAATCAGGGCCCCCTCGACCGCAACGGGGTCTTCGAGCTCATCAGGGACCAACTGGCCGACATCCTCGAGACGGACCCGTCGACGATCACCGAGGGGGCCTCCTTCGCGGAGGACCTCGATGCCGACTCGCTGGCCCTGATTGAGCTGGTCGAAGCCCTGGAAGAGGAGCTGGGCGAACGAACCGTGGGGTTCCGCATCAACGACGAGGACCTCGAGGACCTGCGCACGGTCCGGGACGCAGTTGACTACGTCTACGCCAAGCTCGAGGCGGGTTGACACGGGAGCTGAGGGGGCGGCCGCACTGGCCGAGCGACTTGGCCATTCCTTCGCCGACTTGAGCCTCCTGCAGCACGCCCTCGCCCACCGGAGCTGGTGCGGCGAGCAGGAGGGGGGCGCGCCTTCCAACGAACGCCTCGAATTCCTCGGCGACGCCGTCCTCGGCCTCATTGTGGCCGGCTACAGCTACGAGCGCTTCCCCGACTTCGCCGAGGGGAAGCTGGCCAAGGTCCGCTCCGCCGTGGTGAACGCCCGCGTGCTGGCCCAGGTGGCCGCCCGGCTCGGGGTGGGTGAGGTCCTCCTGTTGGGCCGTGGGGAGGAGTCGTCCGGCGGCAGGGCCAAGGCCTCCATTCTGGCCGACGCCTTCGAGGCCATTCTCGGGTCGATCTACCTCGACGCCGGCTGGGAGGCCTCGCGGGAGCTCGTCCTGCGCGAGCTGGGCGAGGCCATCGAGCGCGCCGGCGAGGAGCCCGACGACTTCGACCACAAGAGCCGTTTGCAGGAGAAGGCCGTGCGCGACGGCGAGGGCACGCCCCGCTACGTCGTGGCGGGGTCGGGTCCGGACCACGACCGGGTCTACGTGGCCGAGGTCTTCTTGGGCGGGACGCGGTGGGGGTCGGGCGAAGGACGCTCGAAGAAGGACGCCGAACAGGAGGCCGCACGCGCGGCCTGGGAAGGCCTCACCAGTGCCTGAGTTACCCGAAGTCGAGACGCTGCGCCAGGATCTGTCCCGCGAGGTGGTGGGACGCAAGATCAAGACGGTGGCGGTGTCCAACGGCCGCTCGGTGCGCCGGCACGCCTCCGCCAAGCACTTCCGGGCCCTCCTGGAGGGCCACACCATCAAGTCGGTGGGCCGGTTGGGCAAGTACCTGCTCCTGACGCTCGACAGCGGCGACACGCTCGTCGTGCATCTCGGCATGAGCGGGCAGCTGCTGCGGGTCAAGTCCCCCAAGGACCCCAAGCCCAAGCACACCCACGTCACCATCACCTTCACCCAGGGCGGTGAGCTGCGCTACGTGGACCCCCGCACCTTCGGCGAGATGTTCGTCTCCACGCCGCCCCTCAAGGCGGACGGGACCCCGTTGAGCCCGGTCTCGGGCACGGCGGGCGGCGACGGCGCCGCCATCCGCAAGGCCATTCCCGAGCTGGCCCACCTGGGCTTCGACCCCATTGAGGACCTCATGAGCTGGGACCGCTTCGGTGCGTTGCTGCACCAGCACCACGGGGGCGTCAAGGCGCTCCTGATGGACCAGAGCTTCACGGCGGGCATCGGGAACCTCTACTCCGACGAGATGCTCTACCAGGCCGGCCTGCGCTACGACCGGGCGGCGGACTCGTTGACGGCGACCGAGGTGCGCCGCCTCTACCGCGGCAATTGTCGAGACGTTGGCCGACGCCATCAAGCACCGGGGCTCCTCGCTCGCCGACGAGCAGTACCGCGACCTCTTCGGGGAGCTGGGCGACTTCCAGGGCTCGCACCAGGTCTACGACCGCGAGGGAGAGCCCTGCCGGCGCTGCCGCAACACCATTGTGCGGGTGAAGGCGGGTGGGCGCTCCACCTTCTTCTGCGAGCACTGCCAGGTGTGAGGCACCCCTCGCCCGTAGGCCTCCGGTAGGGTCGCCCCGATGTTCCTGAAGTCGCTCAGCATGAAGGGTTTCAAGTCCTTCGCCGACCCGACGGTGCTCGAATTCGAGCCCGGGATCACCGTGGTGGTCGGGCCCAACGGGAGCGGCAAGTCCAACGTGGTCGACGCCGTGACCTGGGTGCTCGGGGCCCAGGGCCCACGCTCCCTGCGCTCGGCCAAAATGGAGGACGTCATCTTCGCCGGGACGTCCTCCCGGCCCCAGCTGGGCCGGGCCGAGGTGTCGCTCACCATCGACAACTCGTCGGGCAAATTGCCGATCGACCTGGCCGAGGTCACCATCACCCGGACGCTCTTCCGCTCGGGCGACAGCGAGTACGCCATCAACGGCGCACCGTGCCGGCTGCTCGACATTCAGGAGCTGCTCAACGACTCGGGGGTCGGCCGCCAGCAGCACATGATCGTGGGACAGGGGCAGCTCGACACGGTGTTGAACGCCCGGCCCGAAGACCGGCGGGCGATCATTGAGGAGGCGGCCGGGGTGCTCAAGCACCGCCGGCGCCGCGAGCGGGCGGAGCGCCGCCTGGCGGGGACCGCCGAGAACCTGGAGCGCCTGGGCGACCTGGTGCGCGAGGTGCGGCGCCAGATCCGGCCCCTGGAGCGCCAGGCCGCCGCGGCCCGCTCGCACGACACCGTGGCGACGGAGCTGTTGACGGTGCGGCGCTTCCTGGCCGGCGCCGAGCAGACGGACCTGAGCGCCCGCCGGTCGGCCGCGCTGCAGAACCTGGCCGTGTGCCGGGACGAGGAAGTCGAGCTGCACGACGCGCTGGAGGCGCTCGACGCCGAGGCGAGCTCCACGACGGCCGAGCTCTCGTCGCGCCGCGAGGAGGACCTGGCCAACGCCCTGGGCCGGGTGCAGGGACTGGTGGAGCGGGCCCGGGGGCTCTCGGGCGTCCTGCGCGAGCGGAGCCGGGGGGTCGTGGCGGCGCTCGATGCGGCCGCCGATGTCGACGTGGTCTCGACCCTCGAGGCCGAGGCGGCCCGCCTGGCCAGCGAGCTGGTCACGGCCGAGGCCGAGGAGGAGGCCGGCGGGGCACCCGAACGGGCCGACCTCGACGCGGCGCTGGCGGGGTTGGACGAGGAGGCGACGGCACTGCGGGAGCGCTGGGCCGCGGTGCTCGGCGACGACGCGCCGGACCAGGCCATCGCCCGCGTGCGGTCCCGCACCGAGTCGGTGGCGCGCGCCGCGGTGCGCGAGCAGCAGGATCTCGATGCGCTCGGACTGCGGGTGGGGACGTTGGAGGAGCGGAGGGCGGGCGCGGCCGTGCGGGCCGACCTCCTGGCCGCCCAGGCCGACGAGCTCGAGCAGGCCACCGGCGCGCTGGCGGACGAGCTGGCGGCACGCAGCGCGGAGCTCGAGCGCGCCGTGCAGGAGGCCGAGGCGGCGCAGGTGGCGGCGGACGAGGCCGAAGAGGGGCGGCACCGCACGGCGGCCCGGGCCGAGGCGCTGGAGCGTGCGCTCGCCGACCTGCAGGGCGCCGGGGGCGCGAGCTGCTGCGCGACGTGGACGGCGTCGTCGGGTCCCTCGTCGACCTGGTGGAGATCGACGACGGGTGGGACGCCGCCTTCGAGGCGGCCATCGGCGCCGGCGTGGCCGCGGTGGTGGTCGACGGCCGGCGCTCGGCCCAGGCCGCGCTGGCCACTCTGCGCGAGGGCGGGGTGACGGGGGCCATCCTGACGCCCCGGTCGTCGGCGTCCTCGGCCGCCGCCGCGGCGCACGAGCTCCCCCCGGGGAGCAGCGCCGAGCCCGTCCGGGGGCACGTCCGGGTGCGCCAGGGAGGGTCGGTCGCCGAGTCGGTGCTGGACACCCTCGTCGGTCGGGCCGTCCGGGTCGACGGCTGGGAGGAGGCCATCGACCTCTCGCTGGCCCGCGACGACCTCGTGGTGGTGACGCCCGAGGGCGACCGTTTCGCGGCCACGGGATGGCGCGTGCGCTCGACCACCAGCGTGGTCACGGCCGCCTCCGTCGAGGAGGCACGCCGCCGGGCCGAGGACGCCGCGGCGACGGCCGAGCTGGCCCGCGGCCACCTGGCCGAGAGCCGCATTGTGCTGGGCCGCTGCCGCGACGCCCGCACGGCGGCCGAGCGGGCCAACGACCGCCACGCCTCGGCCTGCGAGACCGGGCGCGCCGACCGGGAGCGCTCGGCCGAGGAGCAGCGCCGGCTGGCGAGCGAGCTCGACGAGGCCCGGGCCGCGGTGGCCGCGGCGCAGCAACGCCTGGCCGAGGTCACGGCCGAGCAGGCGCACCTGGCCGGGTCGCTGCCCGAGCTGCAGGAGGCGCTGGAGGCCTGGGGGGCGTTGGAAGAGCGACGCGTCGAGCTGCGGGGCCGCCGTCAGGAGCTCGAGGTGCGGGTGGCCGGAGTGGTCGAACGCCGCCGCGTGCTGGCCGAGCGCCAGGCCGAGGTCGAGCGGCGCCTGCAGGGCCACGCCGAGGAACGGGCCACTGCGGCGACGCGCCGGCGCCGTCTGGAGGCCGAGGGCGCGGCGCTGGCCCGTCTGGAGATTGTGGTCCAGCGCGAGCACGAGCGGCTCGACGGTGTCTTCGAGTCGCTGCGCCACGACTACCAGGATCAGGTCGACGCCGTGCGGGCCGGGGGCGAGAAGCTCGAGCGCCTGCGCCAGGACCGCCACACCACGGAGCAGCGCCTCGAAGCGGTGCGCACCCGGACGCGCACGCTCGACCTGGAGTCCAACGAGGTCGACCTGCGCCTGGAGGCACTGCACGAGCACATCGCCCGCGACCTCGGCGCCGCGCCCGAGGAGCTGACGGGCCTCCCCGAGCCCGAGGCGCCCGAGGGCACCACGCTGGCGCAGCACGCCGGGGAGCTCGAGCGCAAGCTGGCCTCGCTGGGGCCCGTGAACCCGCTGGCGCTCGAAGAGCTCTCGACGCTGGAGGAGCGCCACAAGGACCTGGAGGCGCAGGTCGACGACGTACGCGGCGCCAGGCGGGAACTGCACGAGGTGGTGCGCACGCTCGACCACGAGATCATGACCTCGTTCGCCGCCGCGGCGGCCGACGTGAACGAGCACTTCTCGACGTTGATCGCCATGCTGTTCCCCGGGGGAACCGGTCGCCTCCTGCTGGTGGACCCCGACGACCTCCTCAACACGGGTGTCGAGATTGAGGTGCGCCCGGCCGGCCGCAACGTCCGCCGGGTCTCGCTCCTGTCGGGAGGCGAGCGCTCGATGGCGGCACTGGCCTTCCTGTTCGCCGTCTTCCGCAGCCGGCCGTCGCCCTTCTACATGATGGACGAGGTCGAGGCCGCGCTCGACGACGTCAACCTCAGTCGATTCCTGGCGCTGGTGCACGAGTTCCGTGACGAGGCGCAGCTGCTCATCGTGAGCCACCAGAAGCGCACCATGGAGACGGGTGATGCGCTCTACGGCGTGACCATGGCGCCGGGTGGCTCGTCCCAGGTCGTCAGCCAGAAGGTGGAGAAGGAGAAGGAGCCGGCATGACAGGCACCCTGGCCTTCGTCTTCATCATCGTGGCCGTCATCTGTGTCGTCGCCGGGGTGACCGCCGTGGCCCGTACCCGGCGGGCGACGCAGGCGGATGCCGACGAGTACGGCGCGGACGACGACGTGGCGACGTACGCGGAGGAGGAGGCGGCGGTGGAGGCGGCACAAGCGCGTGCGGCTGCAGCGGAGGCGGCTGCCGCGGCACGCGACGGCGACGAGCCCGACGTCGAGGGACTGCGCCCGTGATCGGCACCCTGATCATCATTGTGGTGGTGGTGGCCGTCCTGGGCCTGGCCCTGGGCGGCCTCGCGCTCGTCGCGCTCGCGCCGGCGTGGAGGCGGCACCACGACGACGGCGCCACCGGCCGCGCCGCCCAGCCCACCGCCCCAGGCGCCGTCCACGACACAGGAGCGGACACCGGCCGCCACGATCGCCGAGCCCGAGGTTGTCCCAGCACCGGCGGCCGAAGCCGAGCCCGAGGTGCTCGGGGCGCCAACCGTCGTACCGGAGCCGCCTCGGCGGCGTGCGCGGCCTGTTCAGCGGGGCCGTGGCGGCACTGCGGGCCGGCCGGATCGACGAGGCGACCTGGGAGTCGCTGGAGGAGGCGCTGATCCGGGCCGACGTCGGCGTCAGCACGACCGGCGTGCTCCTCGACGAGCTGCGGGCCAAGGTGCAGACCAAGGAGATCAGCAGCGGGGACGACCTGCTCGAGGCGCTGGGTGCGTCCATCCGTCACCTGCTCGACTCGGTCGGTTCGCGCACCCTTCGTTTCGACGGCAGAGCGGACCATCCCGACGTCTGGCTGTTCGTCGGCGTCAACGGCGTGGGCAAGACGACGACGATCGGCAAGCTGGCCCGGCGCCAGGCCGCGGCCGGCCACTCGGTGCTCCTCGCCGCCGGCGACACGTTCCGTGCCGCGGCGGCCGACCAGCTCGGCATGTGGGCCGAGCGCACCGGGGCCGAGATCGTCCGGGGCGCCGAGGGCTCGGACCCGAGCGCGATCGTCTTCGACGCCGTGCAGCGGGCGGCGGCGCGCAAGAACGACCTCGTCCTGGCCGACACGGCGGGACGCCTGCACACGAAGGTGAACCTCGTGGAGGAGTTGAAGAAGATCCGGCGTATCGCCGACCGCGACCCGGGCAACGTCACCGAGGTGCTGCTCGTGCTCGACGCCACCACGGGCCAGAACGGGCTGGCCCAGGCCCGGCAGTTCGCCGACGCGGTGGATGTGACGGGCATTGTGCTCACCAAGCTCGACGGCACGGCCAAGGGCGGCATCGTCGTCGCGGTCGAGCGAGAGCTGTTCGTCCCGGTCAAGCTGGTGGGGCTGGGCGAGGGTCCCGACGACCTGGTGGACTTCGATTCGGCGGCGTTCGTCGACGCGCTCCTCGCATCCGACTGATCACGACAACGAAGGTGGCGACGTGACGGACCAGAGCAGCGAGACCACCAACGGCGCCGGCCCGGATCATGGGGCGGCGGCGCCCGAAGCCGTCGGGGCCGCCCGTGGCGGGCGGTGGACCCTTCGATCTGAATGCGCAGCAGAAGAAGGTCCTGATCGCCGTCCTGGTCGTGCACGTCATTGTGGCCCGGTTCACGTTGCGGGACCTGCGCCGGCGGCCGGCGTCGGCGGTGCGGGGACCCAAGCGGCTGTGGCGCTTCTGGGCGACGTTGAACACGACCGGCTCCATCGCCTACTGGCTCGTCGGGCGGCGCAGGGACGACACCGCTCCCACGGCGTAAGTCCTGGAGGACCGGCCTAGGACCAGCGAATCCGCACCACCTCGGCGAATTGCCCAAGCACGGCGCGGTCGCCTTCGACCGTCAGGTCGTCCGCGCCGGCACGGTTCCACAACGCCAGGTAGAGAGCACCGGCCGTGCCGGTCACCGTGCAGGCCGCGTCGGCGGGGTCGCCCCTCGTCGTCTGCACGCCATCGGCACCCAGGTGCAAGAGCCAGGAGGCGTCGACGTCCGCGCAGCGCACCCCCAGGGTGGTCGGCGGGTCGGCGCGCAGCATGGTGCTGCGGCGGGGGACGAACAGCCGCAGCAGTTCGTCAGTGCCGTCGGCGGCGAAGGGTGCCGCGAAGCCGGTCACCGCGGCGCCCGCCGCCTGTTCTGCGTCGACCCGGTGGATGGCGGTCTCGTGGGCCTGGCGCCGGGCCCACATGGCACGCGGCGAGGCGGCAGGCAGGAACGTCCAGCACTGCAGATCGTCGGGCGCGGCGGCGAGCGCGTCAACGAGATCGGCGCAGCCCTGCCCCAGCCATGCGGCAAGGTCGGCGTCGGCCGGCCACGTCCCGACGACCTCGTCGAGGTCCGCGTCCAAGGGCTCCGTCCGCCCGCTCGTGACGAAGCCGGCGGCCCACCGGTGCACCCCGCCCATGTGTCGGACGAGGGCGCGCACCGTCCATTCGGGGCAGCTCGGTACAGCGCCGTCGGGACCGGCCGTGGCGACCGCAGCCGCCATGCGCACGCCCTCGTCGCGTAGCGCGTCGATGTGGGCGGGGATCTCCACCGGTCGCTACGAGACGTCGAGGAGGTCGATCACGAAGACGAGGGTGTCGTTCGCCGCAATGCCCTCCGCCCCCTGCGGCGGATTGGCCCCGTAGCCGAGGCTCGGGGGGATGATCAGCTCACGCCGCCCGCCGACGTGCATGCCGACGACGCCCTTGTCCCAGCCCGGAATCACCTGACCTTCGCCGAGCGTGAACGTGAAGGGCTGGCTCGTCCACGAGGACTGGATGACCTTCCCCGCCGAGTAGGTGGCCAACACGTACTGCACCGTCACCTGGCTGCCGGGCGTCGCCTCCTTGCCGGTGCCGACGATGAGGTCGGCGCTCTCCAGGCTGGTGGGCGGCGCACTCGACGGGACCGTCACGGTCGGGGCCTGTCCCGCCGTGCCCGCAGGCGACAGATCGGCGGCCGGAATGGGGAGGGTCGCGTGCAGGGGACTCGCAGCCGGGGCGGTCGTCGGCGTCGCGCCGGAGCCGCCGCCCGTGGTCTGGGACACGTGGGCCGCGTCCGACGAGGGGGACGGGGAGGAGCCGCAGGCCGCCAGGCCGAGCGCGCCCGCTCCGGCCAGGGCGACAAGGGCGATCGCCCGGCGACGCAGTGTGAGGGGGCGCAGGGACATGCGCGGAGACGGTAGCCGTTGGTCGTCGGGCCACACGGGCACCGGGTGCGTCGTCGGCCGCTGGGCCGGGGCATCGGCGCGCGCCGTGAAAGGAGTCCCAGGCGGGCGGGGCCGGCACCGGTGGGGCGACCCAGGGGGCGGTCCCGCCCGGCGGCTCGCAACGGCTCGGGCGGACGACGCCACTAACGTGAGTGACCATGTTCGATGCCCTGTCCGATCGCCTCGAGCGCATCTCCACCCGCCTGCGGGGAAAGGGGCGCATCAGCGACGAGGACCTCGACGAGGCACTCAAGGAGATACGCACCGCCCTCCTGGAGGCCGACGTCGAGCTGACCGTGGCCCGCCGGTTCTGTGACGGCATCCGGCTGCGGGTCAGCACCGAAGCGCTGTCCAAGAGCCTGACTCCCGGACAGCAGGTCGTCCGCGCCGTGCACGAAGAGCTGGTCAGTGTGCTGGGCGGCGAGACGCTCAAGCTCACCTATGCCTCGCGGCCACCCACCGTCGTGCTCATGGCGGGTCTGCAGGGGGCGGGGAAGACCACCACCTCGGCCAAGCTCGCCCTCTGGTGGAAGCAGCAGGGACGCAACCCGTTGCTGGTCGGCGCCGACCTGCAGCGTCCCGCCGCCGTGGAGCAGTTACGGGTCCTCGGCCAGCAGGCCGGGGTGACGGTCTTCAGCGAGGCGACGGACCCGGTGTCGTGTGCCAAGGCGGGACTGGAAGAGGCCCGCCGGCTCGGCCGAGACGTCTGCATCATCGACACCGCCGGTCGCCTGACCATTGACGGCGAGCTCATGGAGCAGATCCGGGACATTTCGGATGCCACCCAGCCGCACTACACGTTCCTGGTCGTCGACGCCATGATCGGGCAGGACGCGGTGGCGACGGCCAAGGCGTTCCACGACACCCTCGAGCTGAGCGGCGTCATCCTGACGAAGCTCGACGGCGACGCCCGGGGCGGTGCCGCGCTGTCCGTGAAGGGCGTCGTGGGCAAGCCGATCGCGTTCGCCAGCACCGGAGAGCGACTGGCCGATTTCGATCTGTTCCACCCCGACCGCATGGCCGACCGCATCCTCGGGATGGGAGACGTGCTCAGCCTGATCGAACAGGCCGAACGCACCATGGACACCGACGAGGTGACCAAGAGCGCCACCCGTCTCATGCAGGGACAGTTCACCCTGGACGACTTCCTCTCCCAGCTCCGCCAGGTCAAGAAGATGGGATCGCTCGGCGGTCTGATGCGCCTGATGCCGGGCATGTCCAAGGAGATGCGGCAGGCGGCCGGCCAGATCGACGACGGCGAGGTGGCCAAGGTCGAGGCGATCGTCTGCTCCATGACCCCGGCCGAGCGCAACGACACCGCCGTGCTCGACGGCTCCCGCCGCAGCAGGGTGGCCCGGGGCTCGGGCACCTCGATTCAGGACGTGAACACGCTTCTCAAGCAGTTCAAGGAGATGCAGAAGATGATGAAGGGGGTGGCTGCGGGCAACATGCCCAACCTCCCCGGCATGCCGAACATGGCCGGAATGAGCGGCCGGGCCGCCAAGAAGCTGGCCCAGCAGGGGGCCGCCGGGCTGCCCGCCCCGCCCCCCGGAGCCGACTTCGACATGCTCTCCCAGCTGATGGAGGGGGGCGATGAGCTGCCCTCGGGCTTCCCGGGCCTACCCGCGCCGGCCCCTGCTCGGCCCGTGGTCAGCGGCAACAAGGGCACCAAGAAGAAGAAGAAAGGTGGCCGGGTCACCCCTCCGAAAGGCCGGTAGCCCCGCCATCTGCCAGAATGGACGGCCAAGAGGGTCCAGATCAGTGGAGGAATTAGTCCGTGGCAGTGAAGCTCCGCCTTGTGCGGATGGGAAAGAAGAAGCAGCCGACCTACCGGGTCGTCGCCGCCGACAGCCGGTCACCGCGTGACGGCCGGTTCCTCGAGATCGTGGGCACCTACGCGCCCCGGGGCTCGTCGACGGCCGAACCCGACGCCGTCATCAACATCGACAACGCCAAGGCCGTGAAGTGGCTGGTCAATGGGGCCCAGCCGACCGAGCGGGTGGAGCGCCTCCTCAAGACCTCCGGGGCCTGGGACGAGTTCGCTGCGGCGAGGGCCAAGTGACCGACCTCTACGAAGCCGGCGACATCAACCAGTCCGGGGGCGCCGATGACGAGTTCGACGACGACGTCGACGACGAGGTCGGAGAGGGCAACGAGGTCAGCGACGAGGACGGCGGCACGGCCCTGGCCGTGCTGACCTATCTCGCCCGTTCCCTGTCCAACGACCCGGACTCGGTCGTCATCGACACCGAGGAGCGCCGCGGCGGGCTGCGCCTCAATCTCCATGTCGCCCCCGACGACATGGGACGGGTCATCGGCCGCCGTGGTCGCACGGCCCAGGCCATCCGGACGCTGGTCAACGTGGCGGGCGCCAAGGACGGCGTCCAGGCCAGCGTGGACATCGTCGACGACTGATCTGCTCAAAGTCGGCCGGGTCGCCAAGGCCCACGGTCTACGCGGTGAGGTCGTCGTCCAGCTCTGGACGGATCAGACCCAGCGCGTCGAACCGGGATCGGAGCTGACCTCTGCACGGGGCACGCTCAGGGTGGTCTGGTCCAAGCCCTTCGGCCCGGATCGCTACATCGTGCAGTTCGAGGACGTGCTCGACCGCAGTGCGGCGGACAGCCTGCGGGGCATTGAGCTCGAAGCGGAGCCGCTCGACGATGTGGCGGACGTGCTGTGGGTGCACGAGCTCGTCGGTGCCACCGTGCGGGACGCCGCCGGTACCGCGCTCGGCAGGATCGCCTCGGTGGAGGCCAACCCGGCCAGCGACCTGATGGTGCTGGAGTCCGGCGGGCTGATCCCGGTGCGCTTCGTCACCGCCCACGACGCAGCGGCCCAGACCGTCGACGTCGACATCCCGGAGGGGCTGCTCGACCTGTGAGGCGCGCCTCGTGAGGATCGACGTCTTCACGATCTTTCCCGACGTGGTGGTGGACTACTGCGGGACCTCCATCCTCGGTCGTGCCGCCGCCGCCGGCGCGCTCGATGTGCGCGTCCACGACCTGCGGGACGGGGCGGTCGACGCGCACCGCTCGGTCGACGACAGCCCGTTCGGTGGGGGAGCAGGGATGGTGCTGAGCCCCGACCCGATCTTCCGCAGCGTGGAGTCCGTGCCCGACCTGCCCCGGCCGCTCTTCCTCCTGGCGCCCGGCGGCCGGCCGTTCGACCAGGCCGTGGCGGTGGAGTTGGCGGCGCACGGCGCCGGCGGGTTCTCCCTCCTGTGCGGCCGCTACGAAGGGGTCGACCAGCGGGTGGCGGACCATCTGGTGGACGGCGAGCTGTCCGTGGGCGATTTCGTCCTGGCCGGTGGCGAGTTGGCCGCCCTGGTCGTGGTGGAGGCGGTCGCCCGCCTGCTGCCCGACGTGCTCGGGAACGAGGAGTCGGCCGTGGACGAGAGCTTCGCCGAGGGGCTGCTCGAGTACCCCCAGTACACCCGGCCGGCGGAGTTCCGGGGGTGGCCGGTCCCCGAGGTGCTCCGGTCGGGGGATCACGGGGCGGTGGCCGCCTGGCGCCGCTCGCAGGCCCTCCTGCGGACGGCCGACCGCCGCCCGGACCTGATTGCGCGCCTGGTCAGGGCCTCGGCGCTCAGCGCCAGCGACGTGCGGGCCCTGTCCGCACACGGCTACGATGTTCCGTCCGGCACTGAGCCGGAGTGATCCGAAGGACGCCCCCCATGCACCCCACCGAAACGATCGATCGCGACAGCCTGCGCGACGACATCCCCGACTTCCGCCCCGGCGACACCGTCAAGGTCCACGTCCGGGTCGTCGAGGGCAACCGCGAGCGGGTGCAGGTGTTCCAGGGCGCGGTCATGCGGCGCCAGGGCGGTGGCGTGCAGGAGACCTTCACCGTCCGCAAGGTGAGCTTCGGCGTCGGCGTGGAGCGGACCTTCCCCGTGCACTCCCCGACGATCGCCAAGATCGAGGTCACCACCCTGGGCGATGTCCGGCGCGCCAAGTTGTACTACCTGCGCGACCGGCACGGGAAGGCCGCCAAGATCAAGGAGCGCCGGATCCCGCGGGGCAAGGTCGCGGTTGAAGCGGTGGTAGAGGACGAGGTCGAGGCCGACGTCGACGAGATCGAAGAGGACGACGTGGTGGATGACGATGTGGTGGATGTCGTCGACGAGGTGGACGGCGGTGAGGCCGAGGTCGATGAGGCCGTCGAGGAGGACGCGGACGCGTAGGGCGGCCCCGGCGTGAGCGAGGAAGACCTCGAACGCTACGAATCCGAGATCGAGCTCGGACTCGTCCAGGAGTACCGGGCCGTCCTGCCGGTCTTCACCTATGTGATCGAGACCGAGCGCCGGTTCTATTTGGCCAACGAGGTCTCGCTGACGGTGCGTTCCGACACGACCCCGGCGTGCATTGAGCTCGAGATCCGCGACGCCTGGGTGTGGGACATGTACCGCCCGGCGCGCTTCGTCCCCGAGGTACGCGTGGTCACCTTCCGTGACGTGAACATCGAGCGGCTGCCCGAACAGGAGCTCTGACCGCCGAGCCCCAGGGCGCGACCGTTCCCCGCCCGTGGAGGCACGGCGCAACGGGGCGCTCGGCGGGTTCGGGGAGCGGCTCGCCGCTGCTCGCTACCGTTCGCAGGGCTACGCCGTGCTGGAGCGGAACTGGCGCTGCCCGGCTGGGGAGATCGACCTGATCTGCGCCCGCGGCACCACGCTGGTCATCTGTGAGGTGAAGGCACGGACGGGAGCGGCACACGGCCATCCGCTGGAGGCGGTCACCGCGTCGAAACAGCGCCGGTTACGCCGCCTGGCCGCCGCCTACCTGCGTCAGCAGGAGCGGCGTTGGACGGAGGTCCGCTTCGACGTGGCCGGCGTGCTGGACGGTCGCCTGGAGGTCGTCGAAGGTGCGTTCTGAGGCGGCGCGGCATAGGGTCGCTGTCCATGGAGACACTGATTTTGGAGCGCAAGGACGGCGTCGTGACCGTCACGATGAACCGTCCCGAGCGCAAGAACGCCGCCAACGGCAAGATGCTGACCGAGCTGCGGGCCACCTTCGAGGAGGTGGAGGACAACCCCGACGACAAGGTGATGGTGCTGACGGGGGCGGGAGGCGCCTTCTGCTCGGGCGCCGACCTCTCGGACCCCAGCGGCCCGGCCACCGACCCCACCCGCTCCGGGTTGTCGCGCATGCGCAGACTCGGAGACGTCGCCCTGGCGCTGCACCACATTTCGAAGCCGACCATCGCCAAGGTGGACGGGTTCGCGGTCGGCGCGGGGCTGTCGCTGGCGCTCGGCTGCGACCTGATCGTCTGCAGTGACCGGGCCAAGCTCTCCATGATCTTCGCCAAGCGGGGTTTGGCACTCGACAACGGCGCCTCGTGGCTGCTGCCCCGTCTGGTCGGCATGGCCCGGGCGAAGGAGATCGCGCTGTTCGGGGGGATGTGGGGCGGCGAAGAGGCGGCGGCCATCGGCCTGGTGAACCGGGCCCTGCCCGTCGACGAGCTCGATGCCTTCGTGGACACCTGGGCCACAACCCTCGCCGCCGGCCCGCCCCTGGCGCTGTCGATGACCAAGACCCTGCTCCACGCCTCGTCCATGGCCTCCATGGAGCAGGCGGTGGAGGACGAGGCCCGCTGCCAGGCCCTGAACTTCTCGACCCAGGACACCCAGGAGGCCATGGCCGCCTTCGCCCAGAAGCGGGAGCCGCTCTACATCGGTCGCTAATAGACTGCAAATTGTGCTGAATGGCGTCCAAGGAATGGTCGGAGACACCGCGTTAGTGGTCAAGGCCATTGAGGGCGCACACCACCCCGGAAGGATCCGGGCCCGGGGTGAGGAGTGGCTCGCCATTCCCCTCGACCCCGACGCCACGATTCCCGTCGGGACCGATGTCGTCGTCGCCGACGTCGAGCGAGGGTTGCTCGTCGTCTACGACGCCGACAGCTAGCAGAGAGGTACCCCTATGTTGTTTGCATCGGCCGGAGAAGTGTTGGGGATTGTCATCATCGCCGTTCTGGCCGCAGTCGGATTGGGGGCCCTGTTCCTCTCGCGTTTCGTCAAGATCGTCCAGCAGGGGAGTGTCGGGGTCGTCAAGCGACTGGGTGAGTTCAAGTCGGTCGACCAGCCGGGCATGCGGATTCTCGTGCCCTTCATCGACAAGATGGAGAAGGTCGACGTGCGAGAGTTCCCGATGACCGGGGACCAGCAGGCCGTGATCACCAAGGACAACGTGTCGTTGCAAGTGAGCGCGACCATCTTCTGCCAGGTGATCGACGTCAAGTCGGCGCTGTTCGAGATCAACGACTTCCAGCTGGCGGTGGACCAGCTCTCCCGGACCGCCTTGCGGGCGGTCTTCGGCGAGCTCTCACTGGACCAGGCCCTGAGCGAGCGCGAGACGATCAACAGCCGCATGCAGGACCACATGGCCGACGCCACGGCCAAATGGGGAGTGCGTCTCAACCGCATTGAGATCCTCGACATCACCCCGCCGATGAACGTGGTGCAGGCCATGTCCGAGCAGAAGGAAGCGGAGCAGCACAAGCGCGCCCTGATTCTCAAGTCCGAGGGGGAGCAGACCGCAGCCGTCAACTCCGCCGGCGGTCGCAAGCAGGCCGCGGTGCTCGAGGCCGAGGGCGCCAAGCAGTCGGCCATCCTGCGTGCCGAAGCGGAAATGAAGGTGCTGGAGCTGCAGGCCGAGGGCGAGAAGAAGGCGCTCGAGTTGCGCGGCGAAGGAGAGGCGTCACGCCTCACCTCCATCGACACGGCCACCATCAACCCGCGCACGCTGGCCGTGCTGCAGCTCAAGGCGCTGCAGGACATTGCGGCATCCGACAACGCCAAGGTCGTCGTGCCCTACGAGGCGACCAGCCTCATGGGCGCGGCCGAAGTGCTCCTGTCCACGCTGCGCAACGAGGATCTCGGGTCCACCACCACGAACGGCGCCGCACCGGCCGCGGCCACGCCGGCCCGTCCGCCCAACAGGGAATTGCCACCGCGGGATTCGTAGCGCGAGCGGTCAGGCCCAGCCGAGCTCCCGCAGACGTGCCTCGCCCAGGCCGAAGTGGTGACCCACCTCGTGGAGCACCGTCACCCGGACCCGGTCGGCGAGTTCGCCCGGCGTGCGGGCCGACCGGCAGATGGTGGCGAGGAAGAGCGTGATCTGATCGGGACGGGCCCCGGCGTAGGTGCCGCGTTTGGTGAGCGGGATCCCCTCGTACAGGCCGTAGAGCCGACCGGGCGGGCTCTCGTCGTCGATGATGATGGCCACGTTCTCCATCTCCGCCCGCAACCCTTCGGGGATGGCCTCGAGCGCATCGGCGACGAGTGCCTCGAATGCCGTGACATCGATCGGATCCATTGTCGTCACCTTGCCAGCAATCGTCTGCTGCCGCGGCGCCACGCCACCCATTGCGAGGTCTGAGGGCAACTGGTGGCGACGTGGAGGGTGCCGGTAGCGTGCCGGGCCGATGACCGACCTGCTGGACGACAGCCTCTCCCTCCCCGCCAGCCTCGGGGTGGTGGCGGAGGTCCGGGACGGAGAGTTCCGTCTCACGTTGCAGCCCCGGCCGGAGGTGCTGCGCCACGGCGCGCTCCGGGTGAGCGTGATCGCCTTCATGATCGACGTCGTGGCCGGGATCGTCCTCGACGACGACCCCGACGCCTGGACATTGACCTCGGACATGTCGGTGCGGATGCGGCCACTGCCCGCGCCCGCCTTCGTCTCCACCGAGAGCACGATTCTGCGGCGGGGTCGTCGATCGGCGACCGCCGTGGTGGATCTCGTGACGGCCGAGGGGGCGCCGGTCGCCACGGGGGCCATCGGGTTCGTGCGGGTGGAGCGCCGGGCAACTGATCCCGTGAAGCCACAGGCAACGCCGGGGAATGTCTCGACCATGTTCGACGGATCCCGGCTCCTGTCCCGTCCCCTCCGGGAGGCAGCGGGCATCGTCGTGCTCGATCCGGTTGCGGGGGCACTCGAGATGCCCGTGACGCCCGCCGTGCGCAACACCGCCGGCACGCTGCAGGGCGCCATGGTGGCGCTCTTCGCGGAAGCGGCCGCCGAGGAGCTCGTGTCGGCCCGCTTCGGCGTCCCCGCCGTCGTGACCGACCTCGATCTGCGCTACCTGGCCCAAACCGGAGAGGGGCCCGTCCGGTCCGAGTGCACCCTGCTCGGGGAGGGTCCCGACGCACCGGTGCAAGTGGAGCTCTCCGACCGGTCGAGCGGTCGCCTGACGACGCTCGTCTACGCCCGCACGGCGGTGATCGGGCGCTGAGCGGCCACCCGGTCGGCGATCGGTCCGCCCCGAACCGCCTCAGTCACCCACTGGCTGATCGATCGGCACGGCGCGCACGTGAAAGCCGCTGGGACGAGGGGGTGTCTCCGCGGCGGGGGCCTCAGGTTCTGGTGTCTCGCGTTCCTGTGGCTCCGCCGCCGACCCGTCGCCGAGGACCTTGACGTGCGCCGCGGAGGCTCGTGGCGCCCCATCACGGGTGGACGACGCGGCCAGATGCTCGAGCTGCCGCTTCTCCTTGCGCCGACGGAATGGACCGCCTCGTGACGTGGGTACATCGCCCTGCCCCATAGCCCCTGAGCCTAGGGCCTGAGCGGTCCACGACGGTGGTTATGCACTGCGGCCTGCCTGCGGGAGCGGGGACACCGGGCAAACTGCAGCGGTGCATGCACTAGAAGCCCGCCTCCGAGCCGGCCTCAAAGAGGCGATGAAGGCGCGTGACTCGATTGCGCTGTCGGCGATCCGCTCGGCACTCGGCGCCATCGACAATGCAGGCTCGGTCGAGGGTGAGCTCGGGAGCGCCGCGGGCAGCTCCCGTCACGTCGCGGGCGGCGTCGAGGGACTCGGGGCGGCCGAGGTGGCGCGGCGGGAGATGGATGACACCCAGATCGTTGACATTGTGCGGGCCGAGGTCACGAACCGCGCGAGGGCTGCCCAGGACTACGACGGGCTGGGCAGGGCACAGGAGGCTGACCGCCTCCGTGCCGAGTCGGCCGTGCTGCGGCGCCTGCTCCCCTAAGGCATTCTTTTCCTCGTGAGCGGCGGAGGGACGGACGGCATGGAGATTCGGGACGCGCTCGATACCGACGTTCCCGCAATCGTCGATCTCCGGAATGCGCTGCTCTCCACCACCACGATCGAATGGAGCGAGACCCCGCACACGGTGGTCGAGGGCACCGAGTGGTTGCGGCGCCAGCGCGCCGTCGGCCATCCCGTCCTGGTGGCAGTCGTCGCCCGCGACCTCGTCGGCTGGTGCAGTTTCGGCGACTTTCGCGACAGCGCGAAGTGGCCGGGCTACCGCTCCACGGTCGAGCATACGATCCATGTCCGAGAGGACAATTGGGGAGGGGGCGTGGGCCGAGCCCTGATATCCCGGCTCTGTGACGCCGCCATAGCCCGGCACAAACACGTCATGGTGGGAGCGGTCACCGGGGAGAACGAGGCCTCGATCCGTTTTCACCAGCGCCTTGGCTTCGTCGAGGTGGCCCGGATGCCACAAGTCGGTGCGAAGTTCGGACGCTGGCTCGATCTGGTCCTTCTCCAGAAGCGGCTGGACGACCGGGAGCGGCCCGATGACGTGACGGCGCGGAGGCCATAATCCCGGCATGCATCTCGGCGTCGCCCATCATTTCGGCTGGGCCGTGCTCGTGACCGCCACCAACGATCACGACGTCGTCGACCGGCGCAGAGTGGAACTGGTCGAGTCTGGTGTTCCGCCGGCACCGATCCACCACGAGGGCGGCGCGTTTCCCCTCCACCAGCCCGCACAGCCTCTGGACGACGCCGCCCTCTCGGCCCTGGTCGCCGAAGTGCGAGCGTCGGCGATCCGGGCCACGTCGGCCGCGCTGGACGAGCTGGCGGCGTCGTTGCCCGAACCGATCGTCTCCCTGTCGCTCCGAGCGTGGCCCCCGGACTTCCCGGACGACATCGCCGTCCTCCGTCGCGTGCCCTACGAGAGCCGTGCCGACTCGGTGATGTACCGGCAGGTCCTGGCCGAGTCGGCCCATGGGCGCGGCTGGCGGGTGCGCCGCTACGAGGCCAAGGACGTCGAGGCCGATGCAGCCGGCATTCTGGGGCCGCGTGCGGACGAGGTGCTGCACGGCCCGCGGGCGAGGTTGGGCGCACCGTGGTCGAAGGACCATCGGATGGCGCTGGCCGCCACAATCGTGGCCCGCTGATCACGCATCCGACAGGGCCTCGAGGATCCAGCCGCGATAGCCGGGGTCGGCGAGACGCAGGGAAGCGGCGTCCGAGGGGGAGAACCAGCCGATCGCATCGTGCTCCTCGGGCGCACAGTTCGCCGGAGAGCCGGACCATCGGCGAGTGGCCCAGACACGTAACTGGAACTCCTCGGTCGTCCGTGAGAACGAGTGATCGCCGAGTGGTTCGAGGAGCGTGATACCCACCTCCTCTCGGAGCTCACGGAGGAGGGCATCCGTCGGCGACTCGCCCGTCTCGATGTGGCCACCGGGAAGGTCCCAGACGTCCGGATACCACGCGCGTTCGACGGTTCGATGACAGAGCAGGACGGTGTCGGCGCGGACGAGCATCGCCGCGACGATCTGGTGCGGGCCGGTGGAGGCACGGGGCGGCATCTCGAAGTGGGAGCCCGAAACGGGACCCGGCTAATTCCCGGAGACGGCGCGGATTGCCCCGGCAAGGGCCTCCGACCGCGCCGCCGCCAGGTCGGCCGCACCCCGGTCGCCCATGCCGGCGAGGATCTGAGATCGCTTCGACCAGGCGTAGGTGCTCGACTCCCGGACGCCCAGCCGCTCGCTCACCAGAGCAAGCGCAATCCCACGTCGGCCCGCCCGCATGGCCGCTTCGAGCAGCGTGCGCTCGACGGCATCGCGCTGGGCGTGGCTGCCCCCGAACTCGTGGACATGGCCTCGGATGGGGAGGAGCTCGTCGAGAACCGCCTCGTACGACCCCTCAGCGAAATGGACGAGCCCGCGACAGATCGGAAGCCCAACGGTTGCGGTCATCGCCCATGCCGTCGTCGAGGGGTCGCCCTGGTCGAGGAAGCGCTCCAGCGCCACGACGAGATCGTGGGCGCGTAGAAGATCACCGGCTCCGATGAACGCCATGGCGGCATGCATGTCGTTGAAGGGGTAGTAGCCAGGCGACAGGGAGCGCGTCCAGGCTTCGGCCAAGGGTCGCCAGCGGCCGCCCACCGGTGTTGCTTCGAGGTGAAGCCGCCAGAGCAAGGCCGTGGCATCGAGAAGCTCGAGCGCCACGTCCCCGGAGTCGTCGTGGTGCAGGGTGCGGTCATAGACCGACAGCGCGCCAGGCACGTCACCCGCCTCCAACAGGAAGAGGGCGTAGTGCCAGGAGTTGTGGACGTTGAGGAAGTTCCCCGTGCCCCAGTCGTCTTCCCGGGCTTGCATGAAGCGGACTCCTTCCGGGATGCGTCCAGTCATTTCGTAGGTGTGCACGACGGCGTGAATACCCCAGACGTCGTCGGGGTTCGTCGTCACGGCACTGCGACCGACTTCCTCGGACAGACCGTAGAGATTGCACTCTTCCAACCCGAAGGCATACATGCCCAGCACGAATCCGAATTGCGGATCGTCCGGTCCCCAGGCGTACAGGCACCGGCCGACCCGGTCGCGGAGATTGGCCGCATTGCCCGAGAAGAAGTCGATCTGATGGCCTACCACCAACCCGAGCAGATCACGAGGGTGCTCCATCAAGATCCCATTGAGCAGCGCTCCCGCACCTCGCATGTCGCCTTCGACCAGACGCCGGGCAGCGGCACGGTGAGCACGTTCACGTGGGAGGAGCCCGTCCTCCGCGATGGTGAGGGCGGCCAGCGCGTCCCGAGCCGGTGCGACACCGATTTCCTCGGTGGACATCAAGGAGAGGTAGGCGTTCAGCACCCCGCCCATGGCACAGCTCGGATCCGCGGCCATGGCGGTCGCTGCGTCTTCGACCACTTCGATCTGAAATCGAACCAGGTGGTCGATCGCTCGGTCGTAGGCGCCCACCGCCTCTGGAGATCCGGTCATCGCCATGCCGCGCCCGTCATCCGACATCTCAGACCCCCTGAGTTCACCTTGGTGTCACGGAGATCCTAGGAAGCCCCGGGGCCGCGAAGTATCAACCCCGTACGGCCGACCTCTGGTAGCCGGGAAGAGGCCGGCAGCAGTCAGGTGGAGCGATTGGGAATCCAACGGATGGGGGGACGTCGACATCGACCTGCCCCGGCCGTGGATGGGACGCACAACCCGAGGAGCCGGCCTCACCTGAGGCCCCAAGAGCGGCTCGTGATCATGATGCGGAGTCCCTCCACCCGAAGGTTGAGCTACAAGGGCCTCAAGCTCCTCGGAGTGGATATTCCCCCCTCGGTGGAGATAGGTGACAATCTCCGGCTTCCTCACGGCGCGTTCGGCTTGGTCATCCATGCCACCACGAAGATAGGAAACAACGTCAAGCTCTTCCAGGGTGTGACCCTGGGCTTCGCCGACGAGCACCTCCCGAGGGAGGAGATCTCTGACCGCCTGGCGACGACCGAGCCACTCGGCCAGATCGTCGTCGAGGACAACGTCGTGATCGGCGCAGGCGCCAAGGTCCTCTTCAAGCTCGGCCAGACACTCACCGTCGGGAGAGGCGCCGTCATCGGGGCCAACGCGGTCGTCCTCTCGTCGGTGCCTCCCGGCGAGATCTGGGCCGGAGTACCGGCCCGGAGAGTGGGCGCCCGGGACTCCTTTCTCGACGGGCGCTAGGTGCCCGCACCTTCTCCGTCTCGCGCACGTCTCGGCGTCGAAGGCTTCGCGACGGCGACACTCGGCCGATGCTCGGCGAGGACCGACTCGCTGCCTCGAGATCCGGCGGCGTCCCGAGCCTCTCCTGCCCAATCGGCCGCTGCCGCCGTCGCACAGAACGGCGACCTACGCCAGATCACCTTGGTGTAAGGCCGGTGCGACGACCACCGCGGTAGGTGTCGCACTCGCACCAGACCGTCCCACGCTCCCGCCGGTAGGGGACACTTCGTCACCTCGTTGTGTCTGCCACCACCGATCACCCGTTCGGCGCTCCGGCATGGGGCGTAGGGTTCCTCCATGAGCACCTCCTACTGGCGTGGGGCCGCCGAGGACACGGCCATGCAGGACGAGCACGGCTTCATTTGGAAGGCGATGCTCGACACCATCGATACCGACCTGGCGGGATTGCGGGTGCTCGATATCGGCTGCAACCGTGGGGGTTTCCTGCGCCTGCTCGTGGAGGCCGAGGACATCGCCGAGGGGTACGGATTCGACCCGGCCTCGGGCGCCATCGCCGACGCTCGCCGTCTCGCGGGCGACAGGCCGCTCACCTTCGAGGTCGCCGCGAACGTGCCTGAAGGATGGAGCGGCTTCGACGTGGCCTTCAGCCACGAGGTCCTCTACTTGCTCGACGATCTTCCCGCCCATGCCGCTGACCTCTTCGGCGCCTTGAAACCAGGCAGCTCGTACTTCGCCGTCATGGGCGTACACCAGGCGAGTCCGATGATGTCGGCGTGGCACAGGGAAAGTGCAGACGAGCTACGGCTCCCACGCCTCTATGGCCTCGACGAGGTCGCGGGGGTCTTCGAGGACGCCGGCTTCGCGGCATCGGTGGCCAACTTGAGGCTGAGGTTCGTCCCGGTGTCGGCTCACCGACATGGGAGCAACCATCGAAACGACCTCCTCGCGTGGTTGGACTACTACAGCCGAGAGAAGGTCTTGCTGCGATTCATCCGCTCGTCCGACTAGTCGCGTGGTGAACATGCGGAGAAAATCCGTCCGCCCGTCGGGATCCATTCATTCTCGGGGTGAACGAGGCAACCTGTGAGGGCGACATCCTCCACCTGCTCCGAACCGCAGCCCGCTTCGACGAAGTCTGGACGATCACTGCGTACCAGAGGAAAATCGGAGTATGAAAAGGACTTTTCGGGCCGAACTGCAGAAGAGCCCAAACAAGGGCGGATGGACCTACGTCGTCATGGCTGGTTCAGCTGAATTTTCAAGACGAAGGGGCTGGTGAAGGTGCGGGGCACCATCGACGGCGAACCTTTTCAGAGCTCCTTCATGGCGCTCGGTGACGGCACACACAAGCTGCCCGTCAAGGAGGAGATCCGCAGGAAGATCGGAAAGGACACGGGCGACACGGTCACCGTGCGCCTCACGGAGCGGATCTCGACTTGACCGGCCCCGGGGAATCGACGGACCACGCCCCCTGAGCGAACCCGTGGGAGTCCGGCTCTCTTCACAAGACGGTCCGTTCTCCAGTACCGTTCCGAGGGTGGGTGGCCGGACTCGGTATGCGAATCAGGCGCACAAGATCCGCGTGACTGACGGTCACGAGGCCGACGCCAAGGCAGCGCAGTTGCGCAAGCGCCCGAACAGGATTGGACTCTTCGTCCTCAAAGTGCTGGGTTTCCGGGGTCAAGTCACCCCGTCGACGGGTCAGCAAGGCCTGGCCGGACCGTCTCACGAGCACCCCGTGCACCAGGAGCGCTCAGCCCCCGACACCTAGTTGCTGCGAGGTCGACTGCCCGTGCTGCCGCACGGAGGCACCACACTCCTGGCGAGCGGGGGCGCGCAACCGATTAACTCTGCACACGGCCCAACACACTGGTGATGGCGGCGATGAATCGGGGAATCGCCTGTGGATCTCCGGCACTTCGGGTCGGGTTCAACTCTCCGATCGACAAGGTCCGAAAACGCGTGTCCCTGGTCGCGACCCTGAGCGCGAGCGCAGCCTGGTCGAGGGTCGGTCCGGTATTGCGGCCGTCCGTATTCTCGGCGAGAGGTGCGTCCGTGAAATCCAGCACGTCGACATCGAGATGCACGGCCAACGGTCCCGGCGGTAGATGGTCCAGGGACGAGACAGCGGATGAGACGGGATCGTCTGCAAATGCGCTGCTGGAGATCACGTGCAGTTCGAGGCGCCGGGCCTCCGCGTGCTCCCACTCGGTGGCAAACCTGTCGTCAATGCCCAGCCATGCAACTTGGCGCGGTTCGAGCAGGGGTCGGGGGCCGAGCACATCGACAAGCACGTCGAGCGATCCGGGAAGGGACAGTGCGTGGGCCATGCCCATCCAGTCGAGCGCGCCATCGCTCGTGCTCTCGGGCGTGTTGAGGTCATAGTTTCGATCCACATAGAGCACTCCGACAGGATCTGCCGCAACGCGACGCAGAGCGGCAACCACACCGAGGGCAACAGTGCAGTTCCCGCCCAGGATGAGCAGTGTGTCACCCCGTGCCAACAGCGGGGTGAGGCGCTCGATCAGGTCCTGAATGGATTCGGTGACCTGGCCGATGTTCTGCGCCAGAGGGTTTCTGCGATCCGGGCGCCAGATCTGGAGCGGCAAGTCACCCTCGTCCTGCACCTCCAGACCCGATGCCCTGAGAGAAGCGATGAGCCCGGCGGACCGGAGTACGGCCGGCGCCTGCTCCTGTCCCGCGGCATAGCTGCCGGCGCTGCTCGGAACCCCGACCACGGAGATCGGGCTCATCCTCGGATCGTAGAGCGTCCGTTGCGAGCGAGGCCATTGCCGCTGTCAACGACCACGAAAACCTGGCACCTTTCCCGGCGGGTGGGGGCCGGCTAGAAGCTCCAGCGCGTTTGGCTGAACAGGTCGCCCTTGCCAAATCCGAAACCGGTCTCGGGGGCCACGCGGTAGACGAGAACCTCTGCTCGCCGAATGGCATCACCCAGGCCCGACCAGGTTCCATCAGGTGCGACGAAACGCGCTCCGTATTTCGACTCATAGGTGTTGGCGACTCGTCCGAGCGCCGCGTGGTCGCTCACACCCTCGGCCGTTCCTTCAATCACGAGGTCGAGGCCGTCGAGGGTGCTCTGCCCTGTCGTAAGGACGCAATGAAGGTTCGCCGAGAGGTTCTTCGCCTTTTGCTCGTCCCGTCCAGTGCAGAAGTAGAGAGCCCCTTCGAGCCAGATGCCCAACAGGGGCGTGACATGTGGGCGGCCGTCAGGTCGAACGGTCGAAAGCCAATACACCTCGGCAGCGGCCAGCTCAGCCCGAGCCCGTGACCACTCCGTCGGCGTCGCATTCGGGCTGCTGAATGCGCTCAGCTCGGTTACCGGGACTGGTTCAGCCATGGCGCCCTCCGATCGTTTACGTTCGTGCGAGCAAAGACCGATGCTGGATAGGTCGCTGAGCTCATGCCCGCACATGCCGCAGAGGTGCCACAGGGTGGCACCTCTGCGCTGGGTACTGGTATACCCCAGGGTGGCGGATTGAAGGCTGACGACTCGGAGGTGCGGATGAGGTGCCGCACAGCCCGGAGGTGTGATGTTCGGTGACTGACAACTCCCACGCCCTCGATCACGTGGTCCTCGTGCTCTTCGAGAACCGATCGTTCGACAACGTCCTCGGACACCTCTACGGCCCCGAGGACCACAAGACCTTCGACGGGGTCATCGGCAAGAGCCTGAGCAACCCCATTCCGGATTGGGCCGAGCACGGAACGGACCGCAAGGTCGTTCCCTATGCGGTCGCCACCGACATGGACTCGCCCAATCCGGACTCGGGCGAGGAGTACTTCCACACCAACACGCAGTTGTTCAACATCATCGACGACCAGAACCGATGCAAGATCGGAGAGGCGGCCTCGTCGCCGTGGAATGCTCCGGCTCCGGGTGCGACCCCGACGATGGACGGGTTCGTGACCGACTACATCTCGACGTTCACCGGAGAGATCGGCCGCCAGCCCACTTACGACGAGTACGCCCACATCATGACCGGTTACACCCCAGAACAGCTCCCGGTGTTGAACGGTCTCGCCCGGGACTTCGGCGTCTTCGACCATTGGTTCTGCGAGGTTCCATCGCAGACGTTCATGAACCGCTCGTTTTGGACCGCGGCCACCTCGTCGGGTGCGGTCGTGAACAGTCCGCTCAGAAAATGGTTCCTCAAGAACGACGCCGAGACGATCTTCGAACGGCTGGAAGCCCACGGCAAGACCTGGAAGGTCTACGTGATGGAGCCAATGCCACTGTCATTCACGGGGTTGATCCACTTCCCCCGGTTGAAGGACCGTCTGGCCACCCATTTCGTACCCTTTGCCGAGTTCGAGAGGGATGCCGCTGCGGGCACTCTCCCGAACCTCTCGCTGATCGAGCCGAACATGATGGCCGGGCACGGCGACTATCACCCGGCGATGGGCCGCTCGTTCTCGGACAAAGTCGACATCGAGGTCGACAGCCCATCCTCGACCCTCTCGGGCGAGGCATTCTTGGAGCGAGTGTTCAATGCCTACCGGTCCGCCACCTCGGAGGCCGGTGCCAACGTCTGGAACACTGCACTGCTGATCGGTTGGGACGAGCCCGGAGGCACCTACGATCACGTTCCTCCAGGGCCGGTTCCACCACCCGACCCGTCGGCACCGACCGGCGAGTGCGGGTTCACGTTCGAGCGTTCCGGGTACAGGGTACCGGCCGTCATCGTGTCACCCTGGGTCGAGGCGGGTTCGGTGTACAACGAGGAGTACAGACACACGTCCTTGATCGCCACACTGCGCAAGACGTGGGGGCTCGGTGAGGCTTTCACCGGACGGGATGCCTCAGCCCGGACGTTCGATCACGTCTTTTCGCTCGCCACCCCACGTGACCCGAAGACCTGGGCAACCGTCACGGCGCTTCCCGTGCCGGCGTGGACCATGGACCCCGAGGTGGTGAGCAAGGGACTGAGCACCCTGGGCAAGGGCATGGGCCGAGCTCTCATCGCCAAGGCCCGGGAGATGGAGGTGAAGCTCCCGGCTGAACTCAACGACCCTGGAACGGAACTGACGCCCAGATTGGTCGTCGGCTTTCTCAGAGACGTCGCCGGCCACTTCTTCCCGCTCTTGGCGGAGGAGGGGAAGGGGTAGGTCCCTCAGCTCGGTCGGTGCCTTGGTCGCGGCGCCGCACGGTGACACCCCGACCCGGCGATCGGGGGCGGTCCGCCTACCGCTCGAATCCCGAAACGTGCCAGAGTCTCGGCAGCATTTCGCTGGGCTCGGCTCTCCGTGAGATCCGTGCATTGTGGGTGCAAATTGTCCTCACGTTGTGCTGGGTCAGATCGAATGGCTCTACTGGGAGTGCCTCGCGAGTGGGTAAGGAGTATCTGTGGGGTCCGGTCTTCATCCAAAACGACGCCGACCCGCACATGCACGTCCTCGGGCGGCGCATGCACGCCCACGTGGCGCTCCGTCTCGGAGGATCCGCAGACTGATCGTGGTCGCGATGGTCATGGCCTTGCTGGCAACCGGCGCCTGGCTGGACCCAGATTTCGCCTCGTTTCGGAAGCCCGCCACCGCCGCAGCAGGCTTCTCCGGCCGCCCCACCGTCGCCGTGGTGGGCGACTCCATCACAGCACTGAGTCGGCAATCGATCGCGACGTCTCTGGGGCAGGCGGGTTACGAGCCTTCCATTGAGGCGGTCGTCGGCATCGAAATGGACCAGGCCGTGCCCTTGGTCGACCAGCTGGCCCAGAAGAAACCGAACGACTGGATCATTGAGCTCGGCACCAACGATGCCGGGCGCGACAATCCGTTGTGGGCGTGGCCGCTTCTTGCCGAGTGGCAAGATGTCCGCTCTTCTGGGTGTGTGATCTATCTCTCGGTTTCCGCACACGCCGGGCCGATCGCAGCTCAGATCAACGCCTCCCTCGCGGGACTGGCCCGCTCCCATGCCAACGTTCACATCTTGGACTGGGGCAATCTCGAATACGGGAACCCCGGTTGGATCGAACCGGACATGATCCATCCCACTCCTGCCGGTCAAGCCGAACTCGCTTCCCTCGAGGCCCAGATGCTCCGCCGTTACTGCTGAGGGAGTTGTTGCCCGATTCAGTCGTCGATGACGCGTGCACGAAGTCGGGCGACCAGATTCCGCATCTCAGCTTCGCCGACTTGCCGCGCGTCGGGCCACTCTCGGAGCCGGACACCCCAATACTCCCGCGGGGTGCCCGCATAGCGGGGAGCCAAGACGATATGAAGGTGGGCAAGGCCGTCGCCGAGAACAAGGCTGTAGACGTGCTCGGCCTCGGCCACCTCCTTCAGTGCCCGTGCCAGACGATTCACCAATAGGCCGAGCGCGGCAGCTTCCGGGTCGGTCAGGTCGCCCAATCCGGCGACATGTCTCATGGGCTCGGCAACGAGATAACCGCGATGAGCCAGAACCGGTTCGGCGAGCGGATAGGCGTGCCCGGCGTAGACCAGTTCATCCTCGAAGAGGACGCCTCCGGGGGCGGTATCGCCGAGCGCATGTTTGGCGCAGACAAAGCAATGCGCGGAGAGAATCTCACTGTTCATGCGTCACTGCCTCCCGCGCGAGTCAGTCCCGCCAGCCGTTGGCGAATCCGAGCCCGCAGGTGTCCGACGTGTTCCATCGTTCGGCGTACTCGGTCACGCGTCGCCGAGGGCGCGGCGCACCGGTAGGAATTCGATCAGCGGATTGAGAAAGGTCTGCTCCCATCGTCCCGCGTGCTCGGATACTGCCAAGCGGAAATAGATGGTCCTTCGTACACGAGCGCCGGTATTGCCTCCCTTGTTGTGGCCTGTGAGGTAGTGCGAGAGCACGAGGTCGCCGCGGCCTCCTCGGACCTCGACACTGCGGCCCAACTCGAGGGGTGGGTCAAGCAGCGTCGGATGTCCAGAGGTCTGCTGGAGCACCCGGGTGCCACGCTCGGCGAAGAGCCGCTGGTGCTCGCGATGTGAGCCCGGCCAGATCCAGAGGTTGCCCGAGCCTGGGGCATTCTGGTCGCTGAGCAGGATTCCAGCGAGCAGGGTGAA
The DNA here is from genome assembly GCA_963783965.1 of uncultured Acidimicrobiaceae bacterium. Taxonomy (GTDB): domain Bacteria; phylum Actinomycetota; class Acidimicrobiia; order Acidimicrobiales; family RAAP-2; genus Bog-473. The sequence continues at coordinate 404,225 of CAWAPQ010000003.1, forward strand.
GGTCGCCGGAGGATCCTGATCGGGACCATGCCCGTCGATGTGTGGTCCGCCCGGCACGTGGCTCCAGGGTGGGACGGTCGTGGCCACTTGGATGTGGTCGAACGCATGGTCGAGCTCGAGAGGAGCCACCAGCTCGTTCGCGATGTCGAGTGCTCCCGATCCGCGTAGCGCGCCATCGCATCCTGGCAACTCGGCGCGAGGTCGGAACCAGAGATTGGCGCCAGGACCACCGGACCCTTCGTCGGGAGCGACAGTCTTCACGAGCTGATCGATCTCGTCATCTGCCGTCCGAAGCAGGTCCTCGGGCACGACATCCGGGACGATCAGGTATCCCGCCTGGCCGAAATGTCGCAGATCGCCTTCACTGAGCCGGCCCATTGGGCCATGTTTCCATGGCGCGGACATGCCGCCAACCCGTCGAGAGAAGACACAACCCGTCGCTACCTCAAGGCCGCACGCCAGCCGGACCGACGGCGTCACGGAGCCGCAGCCGATAGACGATGAACCACGGGACGCCCATGACTTGAGCGAGGTCGTCGGGGAACCGATCGAGCGCTTCTGCTGAGGGCTGAGCTTCGACAATCCGCTCGATCACAAACCCATGGTCGGCCACGGCATCCATGACCGCCGACAAGGGTCTCCGCCAGAACCACTGGGTCACCACCACGTCGGCCTTGGTCCAGGTATCGCTCACCAACTCCGTGTCGAAGTAGCCGCCCCTTTGTGACGGAAGTCGTGGTCCAAAGGGATGCTCGAGAGAAACCACAACCCAGCCGTCGGGTCGGAGCACGTCAGCGAAGGACCGGAGGGGCACCGTCCAGTCCTCCAGATAGTGCAGTACGAGCGAGCAGGTGATCCCGTCGACGGATTGCGGTCTGAGTGGAAGCGGCTCAGCGAGGTCTGCGACGAAGAAGCGCCCCCGGCCCGTACAGCGACGCTGGGCCTGTTCGACCATGGCCGGGCTCAGATCGAAGCCGACAACTTCCGCTCCGTTGTCTCGCAGCCATTGCGCTTGGGCCCCCGAGCCGCAGCCTGCATCGAGGATCGTGAGGTCCGAAAGCGGTGCAGGGATCAGACTGCGTAGCGCCGGCCGCTCCAACCAGCCGTTGAAAGGGCCATCGTCGCTGACCTTCGACCACTCAGGTGCAAGACGGTCGTAGACCTCCCGGGTGTGCCGAGTATGATCAGCCTGGTTCGGAAACTGATCTGACATTGTCCTGCGATTGTGCCGCATTCCAGCTGTGCGGTGTCGGGGCACCCGTACCGCGGTGAAGCGGAATGCCTGTTTGGACGCCTACGATCCCGTGCCATTGCGATCTCCGAACTGACCTCTCGAAGCGGAGCACCAAGGATCTGACGGCCAGCGAACGAAGTCTCAACAATCGTCCCGGGAAAACCCTGGGATATGAAACCATCGGAAAAGATCCCCGAGCTCCTTGCGCTCACCCCTTGAACCCGTAGTCCTGCCGATTCGACGAAAGCGGGACACCCTCGGGCTCCTCCTGGCATCCGAATGGTCAGCTCCCCCCGAGCACCTGGGAGGTGAACTGACTGAGGTCGAAGTAGTCCCGCCACGCGGCAATGAGCCCATCGTGAACCTCGATGATCCCCATCATTGGCAACGAAGCGATTGTGCCGTCCGCTCTGGTGAGGTGGTCGACGCGCTCTGTCATGACGATCGGGCCGTCGGCCACCATGTGGATTATGTCGACGTCGACCTGACCACCCGTCCTCATGAACTGAGCGAAAGTCAATTCGATGGCGGCGCGCCCTCTTACCGGCTCCAACGGACCGTTGTGATACACGGCGTCCTCGCTGAAGAACAGCCCCAGCACGGTGGGGTCAGCCGTTGGCCAGGTCTTCACAAAGGTAGCCATGAAGTCCTGAACCGTCTGTACGGGAGTGGGCATCTGGCAGCTCCAAAGAACTCACTCAGTGATGGTCACACAGCTTGACACTCGGCTCGCCTCGGAGCCACTGATGCCAGGCCAGCCGCTCTCCGGCCCGGCGTTCCGAGGACGTCTCAACCGAGGGTGCGAGTTCCGGCGGTGGCCCCTTCTGAGCACGTGAGTCCGTTGCCCGGTCGGAATTGTGCGATCCTTCAAGTCAATGACGCCAGAGCAGTTCCTCAATCGTTGCAAAGTGATATGTCATGTCGGACCCATTGGCGTCTGGGAGCAAGTTACGACGCACGGGTTCCGGACCGCCGAACAGTTGATCCTGGAAGCTGATCTGACCGACGAGGAGCGGCAAACGCTGCTCTCGACACCTCGTCGGGAGTCCGTTCGCCTGAGCGTGCGTGGCGACGCCGTCACCCTGAGAGATCAGGGACCGCTCTTCGCCCGTAAGGATCTGAAATCAATCCTCGGTGACGGGCGCAATGCCAGCGATTGGATCCACCTGTTGAACCAGCGCGTTTACTTCTTTACTGATGAGACCTCGATGCGCAAGCTCCTGGACAAATATATCCAGATCGACGGAGGTCAGGACGTGATTTGGCTCTCGCCGCTGAAATTCGTCGAGGCGGCCGGCCTATGTCTCGAACTCACCAGCCAGAACACCGCCGCCATCGCTCGCCAAAGTGGCGCGCAAAAGACGGCGGACGCATTCGCACCACTCTGGCGCTTTACTGACCGAAAGCCGGCCGAAGCGACGGTCTTCGGTGGACTCGACGACCTCTCACCAGTGTTTCGTGCGGAGCGATGCTTTCAAGACGGTCGTCGTCAGTTGCTGACGTAGCGGCACATCGGCGCCACCGAGCCGGCAGCGAGGAGTGAACTCGACCGCTGAGCGGTGCGGCCCCGAGGAGCATCGGCGGGGGCGCACCCACAGCCGACCGCCCGAGCCAGTTCTCGGTTGTCCCGGATCCTCTGCTCGGTCCAACCGCTGGTCATCGGGCAGAGCGGGGCTAGCCTGCCGCCGTGACGACGGCGCGACTCGAAGCCTTCAGTGACGGCGTATTCGCCATTGCGGCCACGTTGCTCATCCTCAACGTAAATGTCTCCGGAGTTCCGCTGGGAAAGGCATTGGTCCACGGCTGGCCGTCCTATGTGGCGTACGCGGTGAGCTTCCTCACGATCGGGATCATGTGGGTGAATCACCACGGGGTCTTCTCGCAGATCGACAAAGTCGATCGCACGTTTCTGATGATCAACGTTCTCTTTTTGATGCTGGTGGCATTCGTACCCTTCCCGACGAAGCTCGTCGCCGAGAACATCCATCATGCAGGGCTCGAGGCTGCCGCGCTGACCTACGGATTCACCCTTACGCTGACCGCTCTCGCCTACAACGGATTGTGGTTCTACGCAGCGAGGGGTAGGCGGCTACTGCGTGCCGATGCCGATGCGAAGACGGTGACCGGTATCTCTCGGAGCTTCCTCCCCGGGCCCTTGATCTACCTCACCGCCACCTTATTGGCCTTTGGGTGGCCAACGCTGAGCATCGTTCTCTTCGGAGTGATCGCCGTCTTCTACATGCTGGAGAGTGCTCTCTTCGGACGACGCGTGGTGGACGCGTCCGAGGGAACTCAATGATCGTCTCGGGTGTTTGTCCGACAAACCCTCACGATCGGAGGCCGAGCAGACGTAGCTTTGGCGAGTGCCTTCGGTGGAACTTGACAGGGATGAGGTCGGCTTAGCCTCACAACGAACGTCAACGGTTCCAGCATGGTGCGTCTTGGTGCTCGGGGGCGTGAGCGTGGTATTTGCCCTGTGGTTCACCGTCGGACCTTGGACGGTCAGCATTGGAGGTCAGTCCTACGGTTGCGGCTCAGCCTTCATGGGGCGGTATCGATCTGTACCGTATCCCGCTGCTGCCACAGCAGTACCGTGTCACCTTCAAGCTGCGAACAGGATGCACGTTGCGGAGGTTGCGTGGCTGATCGGACTGGTGCTCGTCGTTCTCGGCGTAGTGCTGCTCCTCCATGCAAGGCGGCGCACGGAGGGTCCGGTTAAGCCCTGAGGGAAATTGCTTTTCATGTGCCGAAAGGGATCCCCTGAACTCGCAGGCGAACGGGGGCACCGACTTCAGCCCTGCGGCCTGCCGCCCCGAGCCTCATTCCCGTCGTGGAATGGGTAAAGGCGAAACCCAGGCTTTCGGAAATTGGGGAACCTCTCATAGAACCCCACGGCGTTGTCCTCGCTGAGCAGATCAATCCGCTCGCCACCGGCGAGACGCAGAGCCTCGTTGACCAATGCCCGTCCTGTCCCTCGGCCACGGAACCCTTCGTCAACAGCCAGATTGGCCAGGTAGGCCTGCAGCTCGCCGTCGCTGAATAGCTCGGCGAAGCCGACCACCCTGCCATTGTCAAGGGCGATGACGGTCGTTACCCCTGGGGCGGTCAGTACCCGGATGGCCCGCTCAGGGTCGTCTGGAAAGGAGGGCCAATCTTCGGCGACGCACAGGCGAAGGACGCCGTCAAGGTGTCCTGCGACAAAAGGCACTATCTCCACCATCGCTCGATCCTGTCATGGCTGAGGCAGCGACAACCGATCCCTTTCGTATCTTGCGGGGCCTCATTCCCAGCGTACCGGGGCAGTTGCGCACCTCTCTGGGCAAGGCGGTGGGCACCCATGACGCGCCAAATGACCAGTAGGGTCGAAATGTGATCGCCCGAGATCAGGCGCCGGCGGCCTTCACGGCATGGGACGAATTGATCGACGCAGTCGTCTCGACCACGTCGACCGACCTGACGGAGCGGGCCCGTGCCATCGCTCGGGCCAGCCTCGACCCCGCTGTTCCTGCCGTGCCGAGATCCGACGCGACGGCCTTCGCCGAACAGATGGTCATCGATGTGGCATCCATGACCACGGATGTTCGAGCGGCTGGGCTGGCTGAACTCGGTGCCAGTGCCCCAGCCTTCGTCCTTGTTGTATGGACCGAGGACATGATGATTCGCGCTGACGCCGCCTGGCGCGAGATGTTCGGGGAAGAATGGCGGCCGATCCCGACTTCTGCCGAGACCAATCCCTGGGTGGCCCACGAAAGATTTCTCCTCGAGGTGGCCAAACTGTCGGCCCTCGATCCGATGACCTCCGAATTGGTCAGACTCCGCGGAGCGAGAGCGCATGACTGCCGGCTCTGCCAGTCCCGCAGGAGCGTGAGTGCCATCGATCAGGCGGGTCGGAGTGATCTGTTCGATGACAGGGATCCGAGAGGTATCTCCGACGTCCAGGCCCTGGCCCTCCAGGTCGTCGATGCCTTCGTGTGGCGGCCGACCCGGTGGCCACCGGGGCTCGGCCAACAGGTCGTGGACGCCATGGGTCCTACCGCGGCAACTGAGCTGATCCTCGATATCGTCCGCAATGCCGCGAACAAGATCGCCGTCGCCTTCGACGCAGACGACCCGCAGGTGGAGACGGGCGTCGAGTATTACGACATCGACGTGTCCACCGGGGAACTGCGCTACGACGTCAGCCCGGTCACGCCCGGGACCTGAACGACCGCCTCGCGATGAGGTGGGATCCACCCTGCCGGGAGTAGGCCAATCAAGACGTTTGGAGAACCGCAGGCATGCCCGAGAGCCGGCGTAGTTGGCAGGGCTACCGGTGCACTCCACTTAGCCGCCGCGGTGGACGGCATCCACGGCTTGGCGCACTGCTCCCGGCCGCTCCATCCACAGGAAGTGCCCGCAGCCCTTCTCAATCTGACAGCGAGCACCGGGAATGAGCGCCGGCTGAGGCCTCGCCGTGGGAAGAGGGGATGGGGCTCTGCTCGCCGAGTACGAAGACGGTAGGGATGCGCGCCGATGGGAGGCCTTGCTCGAGCGTCCGGCGGGCCAGATGGTCATGGATGGAGTCCCATGTCTTCGCGTAGCACTCGAGCGAGAGGTCTATCGGCGGCATCGGGGGCGCCGCATCCGGTGAGGCAAAATAGGCGGGCCACACCAGCCTGAACCCCAGGAGAGCGAGCTCGGATGTGGCTTCGCCGGCCATGGCCCGATGATCGAGTTCCCCGGAGCGGGCGGCCGCCTCGGGCGAAATGCGTTGCGACAGGATGCGGTTGAAGTCGGCCTCTCCTCCGTCACCCACCGCCCCCAAGGGGTCGACCGGCACCAAGCCCGAGAACCGTGTCGGGTGCTGGACAACGAGGTGCATGGCGAGATGCCCGCCCCACGAACTGCCGACCACGCAGACCCGGCCAATTCCCAGCGCATCGAGGACGGCGATCGCATCGCTCATATGCCGTTCCACGTCGAACGGGCCCTGTCGTGTCGAAGGGGACAGTCCGCGCTGTTGGAACCGGACCACCTCGTAGCTGCCCAGAAGCTCGGGCTCGAGCGTGAAGGTGTAATCGGAGAGTCCTGGGCCTCCGTGCAGCAACAGAACGGGCGGTCCCGAGCCGCTTTGCCATGCGTGAACATGACCTCCGTCGACCGCAACGTCAAGCTCCTTGAGAACTGTCACGGCCACAGCTTGCCCGAGAGTGACCGCCGGTGTGCGCTACTCGTCGACTGGCACGCCTGAGCCGAGCGCGCGGTTGCCTGGCAGGCGAGCGACAGACAGGAGGGAGCACTCTGGCGTCGAGCCGAGTCGTGGTCGCGAGCGATGCGTTCGTTACCCGAAGGGGACAGTCACCGGACCCGGAGTCGGTCGGTAGACGGCAAAGAAGTCACGGTCATCGGGGACAAGGTAGCGATCGGGTGACTGATTCGGGTTGGGCCCAACCATCGTCGGGTTGAGACCGGGGGGATTATAGGTGTTGAGCGAGTGCCATTCCGGGTTGATGTCGAACTCCATCGCCCGCAGCGCTCCGACGTGCTGAAGGATCTGCGCGATGCTGACCACAGTCTGATCGTCGGCGGCGACATAGATGAGGTTGCCCCGAGCGTCGATGCCAACGCCGGTGCGCCAGACGCGAGTGACTCCGCCCAGCGTGTATCCCCACTGCGGGCTGTTGGGATCGGTATTCAACGTCGGATTTAGCTGGCTATTCCAGACGATCGGAGCCAGGCTCTGCCGGGCCCAGGCGACGCCGGGGCCGGGGTTCGGGCCGCCATCCCAATTCACGATGTCCACACGACCATCCGTATAGCCGATGAGTGTCGCGTTGCCGTCCTTCAGGGGCTCGTTCGTTTGGCCGTTGTCCGCAGACCCGTTGTCACCATCGACGTAGGTGAACCCGCCATTGAAGGTCGCGAGCAAACGAGAGCGTTGGCTGTAGGGGACCATCGCCGGTCCGCGTACGGCCGCGTTCGGCGGCTCATAGCGGCCCGGGTAATACCCGAGCTCTGTCCGTGAGTGGTCGAACCAGGCGACGTACGCCACGATCTGTGGGTAGTTCGGGTCGGGACGATACGTGGTGACCAGCATGGGGGCACCACCATCGACAGTTGGTCCGGTCGGCTGCCAAACACCTTCGCCGGGAAGCGGGCTGGAGAAGATTGGAGTGATCGCCGGCGGCCATGCAGTCGGCGCAGTCGTCGGTGGGGCAGTGGGGTGTCTCACCCCAACCTTCGGCAGGCTCTTCAGCTGCGGCCCGCCCTTTTTGGGTGCTTGGCTGTTGTAGTAGACCTGCTCGACGTGGTCGGCAACCCAGTTGCCCACGCCGAAGGGGACGTTGTACCGCACCCATTCAACGCTGTTCACGCTCCATGAGAGGCTCGTAGGCCGCAGCATCCAGACCGTGTACGAAACGGTCGCCCACAACAGCACAACGACGAGCGGTGCCACGATGAATGCTCGTACGAGTCTGCCCCGGCGAGTGAGCCTCCGCCTCCGCCTCGGGCCGCGAACTTGCTCTGGGACTTCGGGGTCCTGAGAAGGTGTTGGATCAGGTGACGCACCGGAGACGGCGGTACGGTCAGCGAACTGGCTGCTGCTGGGCGCCACTCCTTAAACCTATCGATCGCCAGTCGAAGCACCTAGAGCCGTTACTCCGCCTAGGGGATGATTCGGGTGCCGGACGGCCACCCTTTTGGCGGAGTCACGACGTCCGAGGTAATTCCGTGTCACTGCATCCCGAACCGGCGTGTCTGGGCAGTGCGATCAGGAGCTCGTAGAACGTCTCACATCCAAATGCACCTGGCGTTGAGTGGGTGAACTTAAAGCCAAATGCTTCATACAGCTTTCGTGCTTCGATCCACTTTGCATTGGTCTCCACGACGATGCGCTTGACTCCATACTCGGCCGCAACGTGTACCAACTGCGCCAAAATGTGTCTCGCGATGCCACGTCGTCGGTAGTCCCGAAGGGTTGACATTCGCACAATCTCTCCTTCAGTCTCCCGGATCAGAAGGATGCCAGTTCCGACGACCATGGCCCCGTCGACGGCGACAAGCACACAGTCGTTGTCATAGTGGGCGTCAATGTCATCGAGGTCGGCATTGAGCGATTCATCAACGACTCCCCAGCGCTCCGCCATGCCATTGAGGACAAGCGTCCGGAACGCGTCCTGCATGGCGGGATTGAAGCGCTCAATCCGAATGTCGCTCCCGGCGCTCATCTTCAAAGCATTGCAGCCGCAACTCCCGCAGTGCACGCCATCGATTGACCCAATCGATTGGGGACTTGTAAGGTCCGAAAATGTCGAAGATACGTCTGGGGGCTGTCTCGTTGGACTGTGCCGACCCGGGCCAGTTGAGCACATTTTGGGCCGAACTTTTGGGTGGAGAAATCGTCGCCACCTCGGAGGAAGTGGCCGTTGTAAAGCTCGATCACCTGTTGCTCACCGCCATGCGGGTCGACGACTATGTGGTGCCGACGTGACCTGAGGGCCCTGTACCGAAGCAATCCCACATTGATCTTGATGTCGATGACCTTGCCGAGGCGGAGAAGCGAGCGGTCTCGCTCGGTGCGATGCGAGCCGAATTTCAACAGGCCGCGGACCGTTTCCTCGTTCTCTTCGATCCGGCCGGTCATCCCTTTTGCTTGTCGACGATCTTCCCCAAGTGACCGCAATGCCGTCCTGACCTTGGTCAGTCGGGGTTATCCACACACCCACAAGTGCCGAACTGCTCCATCGTCCCGGCGTACAGGGCACCTGGCCGATCATGCAGAGCAGAGCAAGCAGGTCCGCGACTCAAGGGAATCCCGAGATGAGGCTTTGAGGATCTGGCCATAGGTATCTGTGCCCGACTGCCTCCCCACCCCCTGGGAATGGACCACGCAGTTCCGTTTCCACCCGCGCGCCTCCTCGCGCTTCATAAAACGTCTGGGCAGAGGTGTTCTGGTCGAGTACCCACAAATAGAGAGACTGTGATGGCCGGCAATGACAGAGCTCTGAAGCGGCCTCTGATAGCAGCCGGGTGCCGATGCCGGCTCTCTTGACGCCACTTCTGACGTGCAGGTTGTCCAGCAGGGCTCCCCACTTCGAATCGTGATCGAAAATCGTGTGGGCAAACCCGATGACATCACCTTCTACGAGAGCGCACACGGTGAACTGATTCACGCGAGGGGGTGTGAGGCGACTGGTCCAAACTCCCAGTCGTTCCGGCAGAATGTCACCATCGAGATACGAGTCGAGGTACGCGCCTCGGTAGTGGTGTCGCCAGCTCTCAGCGTGCAGGGCAGCAATGGCATCGGCATCATGCTCGGTTGCCTCTCGGTACTGCACGGCCAATGCAGGTTCAAGTTGGCCGCCTGAGATGGACGACATGACAACCTCCTCATCGGTCCTGGCATTGGCACCGTGCCGAAGCCGGCTGCCGGACCGTCGAAGGGCCAGGTCCCTCAGATCACTCGTGATGAACAGCCATAAGGCTACCCTCGATCGTCGGACGATTGCCGAGGAGGGCACTCGTGCCTTATCAGATTCTTGATCGGCGACATCCGACCCACGAGGATGTAGGCATGGCAATCACGAAGGTTCAACTGTTCTCCCTGCCGGTGGCGGATCAGGACCGATCAAAGAGCTTCTACGTGGATCTCCTGGGGTTTGACTTGATTGCGGATACTCCGATGAGTCCAGATATGAGGTGGGTTCAGGTGGCGCCACCTGGAAGTGAAACTTCGATCACGCTCGTGACCTGGTTTCCGACGATGCCTGCGGGTTCTGCCAAGGGGACGGTGCTCGAAACTGATGATCTAGAGGGAGACCTCGAGACTCTCAAGAGTCGGGGCGTTGAGATCGACGCTGAGGTCCAAGAGATGCCGTGGGGAAGTTTCGTTACGTTCGATGATCCAGACGGCAACGGCATCGTCTTGCAAACCTCCACCGCTCAGGGCGGTACGCCCTAAGTGATGCATTCCATCCCGGCGCTGTGGGACAGGTCGGAGGGAGAGGTTTGGCCGAGTGAGTATCTCACCATTGTAAACGAGTGTTGACAGACGGGTTCGATTCGTTCAGTGTTGTGACGGTGAAACCCTCGGAGTCGTTCTGGGAAGCATGGGAGCGCATTAGGACAAGTGCAGACCCCGACCCGCTCGAAGTCCTTCAAGTGGCGGCTGCGTTTAGTCGCTACTTTGATGCGGCTCAGAAGGAAGCAATCTCGTTTGCGCGCTCGGCTGGGCTGTCATGGGAGCAGATTGCCGAGTCCCTCGGCCAGAGCCGACAAGCCCTGTGGCAGCGTGCGAGGAGAGATGCGTCGCTGCAAGCGCTGTTGGCCGCATCCGGAAAGCGACGGTGGGAGGCGGTCAAGCGTGACCCCAACTCCTGGTACGGAGAAACCAAGACCTTTCCCGCCTAGAGCTGAATGCGGAGTTAGGTCTCGTGTTGGTTAGCGTGACGCGTCACCAAATGAGTAGGGAGAGATGAGCCATGCACGCCAGAGTGATCCACGCCAACATTTCGGACCTGGCTGAGGCCAAGCGGGGCGTCGATGAGGTCATTCGAGGGATAAAAGGGGCCCGGGGTTTTTTGGTCGCCTACTTCGTGGCGATCGACGATTCGCACGGCATCTCGATCGAGGTGTTCGAAACCGAGGAGCTAGCCCGCGCTACCTCTCCTCCCGAAGGTGCCGAGGCGCCCGGTGTGACGGTGCGCACCATCCAGTTCGGTGAGGTCGTCGGTTCGGCCTGACCTCCTGCAGTTCAAGAAGTCCGCAGCTCACAAGCAATGCCCCGTCTTCGAATGCATACTCCCGGCGTGCGGGGGTGCCTTCACTAATGGGCAGAATCGCCTTTGGATCGGCGCAAAGCGTCCTCACGTAGCTCGCTAGTTGAAGGCTCGTTGCCGCCTCGCTCCTGTCGGACCCGCCATCGGTTGTTCAGATGCTCACCGAGAGGCCGATCCGGCACCTTCTTCCATGGTTTGCGACGCACGGCGGCGACATCCCTTGTCAACTCGTCAATCTCATTCGCTTCGGTTCGAGTGACTTGCCTTACCGCATGTCTGTAGGTGCGGTTGACCCACGCCTTTCGGGCGGGAATGAGAGCCGCTCGGACTGCGGCCCACCTTCGGACGCAGACGCCCGAACCCGTTCCGGTTCGCCGGGACGAGCATTGGACGCAATCCAAAAGCCAGCAGCGGCCAAGAGAAAGCCCAATGTTCCAGCTACGTCCCCGAACAGATGGAGTCCGTAGTGATAGTCAAGGCTGTCGAGCGCCAATGGTTGGTGGTCTTGGTAAACCTGGTACGTCAGCGCAGCCACTCCAGCCGCCGTAAGGAACGAGGCGCCAGCCATCCACCTTGATGGACCACGAATGGCTGAACCGCTCTTTGCGTTCCAGTTCCCCACGATCCACCGCCAACACGCGAACCCGGCAAGCCCGTAACCAGCGGTGGTCGTCAACCAATAAACCAGCACCGTTCCAGTGTCGAAGGTTGGAAGAATTGCGATCAGGTTCGCAATGGTCCAGGCGAGGACGCCGATGAAACCGAGGCCAATAAGTGCACCGGGCAGCTGAAGGTTTCGCACACTGCGAGGCTACGCCTCGATCGCTCCGCTAGCGGGTGGTTGTCCACACGCCCCGATGTACCGGATGGTGGCACTGTCCCGACGAAGTGGGGCACCCTGTGAGATGGGACGAGCGGGATCCAGGATGGCGCCGTGGCACCAAGCTCTTACCATTCGACGCCGCTGGAGACGCAGAACTCATTTTCCTCGGGGTCCGCCATTCTGACCCATTGGGTTCCCCCGAAGCTCTGCACTCCCTCGTCGATGCGACGAGCTCCGAGTGCCTCCAATCGTTGGACCTCGACTTCGAGGTCGTCCGCCACGATGTCGAGATGCATGCGATTCTTGCCGACTTTCGGCTCAGGTACGCGCTGTAGGAGAAGAGGTGAAGCGATACCGTCGTTAGGAACGAGTACAGCCAAGTTGGCATCCGTGTAATAGTCGCGATAGTCCAGCGCCTCACGCCAGAACGCATCGAGCCTTCCTGGTTCCGCACAGTCGAGCACGAGTTCCACGCTTGCTTTGCGTCCCATTACGTTCCTCCAGATCCGAAGCCCACTCGCTCAAACTCCGATAAGGCTACGGGCCGGGTGCGTCTTCATCCAGGCGTACGGGGGTACCCGCCGGAGAGTCATCTTGGTCATCTGAAACCCAGCAAGATGTGCCGCTCAACGAATGCAAGTATGAGGTCCTCATCCTGCCTTTACTTCGAGCCGACCCGTCAGTCGGATGAAGCCGCCGCTTGCTGGCGTCACCGCGGTGTACGCCCGAGAAGAGGTGAGATCGAGCACGTGCACGATGGTGCTCCCGATGTGTTCTTGCCAGGAGAGCATCACCAAGCCATCGCGAATCGGGACTGCCTCATAGTCGACCGTATCCGTGAAGGGGTCACCCGTGATGATTTCCACGGTGAGCTTGCGCTCAGAGAGAATTGTGATCCGAGGGGTGAAAGTCGGGAATGTGATCTCGAGCACTTGGCCTATCGAGATCGGTGATATGGATTGCGAGGTCATTTCGAACTCCAGTTCGACGCGGCGCTGGCGCCGAAAGCCGACTCGCGCTGCCGAGACCCGGTAAGCGCCATTCACTCGGCAGAGCTGCCATGCCACGACTCGCGGAAATGTTCTCGCCCCTAAGCTTATTTCTCACCGTACCGGCAGGCGCGAGGTGGACACTGCGAGTGCTGAGGACGCCGGCGAATCACGGAGCGTCCCTGATCTGCTGCCCTCAGCTGTAGGGCGTCAAGTCGGAACGGGGGTAGCGCGACTGGGTATCGGCCAGGGTCTGCTCGTCCCAGTACGGATCGCCGGGTGCGGGGAACCCGAAGACCGAGCGCTCTCGGGGTGTCGCCCGCTCGATCAGTTCGCACCAGTTGGGGCCGAGTGCATGAGCGGCCCAAGCGACTCTTCCGGTCCAACGTCGCCCCCAAACGTCGTAATGAGCGGACATGGTGAATCGGGCTGAGCGCTCGCCGGTCATGCGCGAGCCACGATGCAGTATGTCGGGCCGGTAGGAGAACAGAGTCCCCGCTGGCCCTGTAACTGAAATCTCCTCCTCGGCGAAGGTCCCGGCCGGAAGGTAGGTCTTGGCCAAGTCGGTGCCCCCATCGATGAGGGAGCTCGGCCAGTAGGGAACGCTGCTTCCAACGGACAGCGGGACGACCTTTGTGGGCCCATCCTCCTCGGCGACATCCGAAAGAAGGATCAAGCTCGTCATCTGGGTGGCCGGCTCCGACCTCTTGGGGACGACCAGGGTGTGGTTGCCGAAATCGCGGTGGTGGCTCTGGTCGTAGTCCACTGCCCAGGCGTACTTGGCCCACAGCTCGGCTTCGTAAAGACGTAGGTCGTCCGAGCCCAAGAAGCGCTCCGCCAGATCGAGGAGGTCGGGATGAAAGGCCAGGCGGTTCAGCTCCCAGGATCGCCACGGTCCCCCGATGATGCCTGCGAACTGGCTTGTTGTCAGCCAGGCGTAGGCCGCGGGGTCGGCGAAGTACTCCTCGGGCCGAGGGAAGTGCAGCCACAGCATCTCTTGGGCCGCTGCGAGTTCCTCGGTCCCGAGGAAGCCCTGGAACACGAGATAGCCCCGCTCCCGCAGGTCCGACAAGCATTGGTCTGGCACCCTCATCGAAGTCAGACGCTATCGGCGCGTCGCCACCTTCCCAAAGTCAACGGTCACAGCAATCAACGGCGTACTCCTGTCGGCCGATCCAAACGCGCCCACGAAGCGGCGCACAGAGGAAGTGCAAAATGGGAGCCACAATTGAGTATGGCCATTTTCCGGGACGCGACAGACGACTAATTGAAGCAGGTTGGCCTCTGTGACCGAGAGAAGCTGACCATGTAGCGGCGTACCGGGGCGGTCCGACGAGGTTATGAGGCATGATCCAGATGGCATGATCCAGATCAAGGGGAGAATGTGCCTGCCTTCATTTCCGACAGTCCATTGGCCCAGGATTTGATTCGCATCGGCGACGGGGCAATCGCCATTGAGGACGAGCCGAAGTTGAGGAATTACTTCGCTGACGACTACGTCTTCCACGGGCCCGGCGGCGACCTCGCCTTTGAAGAACTTCGCGCCTACTTCGCCTCATTGCGATCTGCCTTCAGCGGCCTACGAATCGTGCGCGAACAGATCATTGCTGACGGCGACTTCCTTGCGGCCAGGACCACGTTCTCGGGCGATTTCACTGGCGTGTTCACGTATTCGCCTGTCGGCCCAGTCGAACCGAATGGCAAGCACATCGAATGGCAAGTGATCGGCATCTTCAGGTACGACGCTGACGCTCGATTGGCGGAAGAGTGGGTTCAAACCGATTACCGCAGTTTCTTGACCAAGCTCGGCGTAACTGTGACGGAGTCTGCCGCACCGTAAGTGCGCCCGGTCTCCCCGGATAGCCCCGCATCCGGCGTAGAGGCGCAGGGTGGCCCTCACGACCCGCAGGAGCCCGGCGCAATCCAGCCTGGTGCGTCTAAGCGTCCGGGAGACGCCACACGCTGACATGCCAAAGGCTCTCACCTGTGAACGGCGAGCGATCCCACCAGCCCCATCGATGTTCCAGCGTCATTCCCGCGATCCGAGCCATCAAGTCCAACTCAGCCGGCCACACATATCGGAACGGTGCCGTGAATTCGGTGAAGCTGCCATCAGGAAGTCGGTTGAAGTGCCGCGAGCGGGAGATCTGCTTATGCGTGCGGTCAATGAAGTCATCGATGCCGATGTAGTCCTCTGTCAATGCAAACGCGACACCGGAGTTGCCGGGTGGTAGCTGGCGAAGCCCGGGCACACTGGTCTCTATTACAAAGCGGCCACCGGCTCGAAGGTGCCGCGCAGCATTTTCGAAACAGGCCACTTGTTCGTCCTGCGTCGTCAGGTTCGTGATCGTGTTGAAGACCAGGTACACGAGGGAGAACTCGCCCTCCACGAATGTCACGGCCATGTCGCCTTCGACGGCCGTAATACTGTTCGCTTCGGGTTTCGACCGCAGTACGTCGAGCATGTCTGCGGACAACTCGATCCCGGCGACCCGAACACCCCGGGCAGCCAAAGGGACGGCGACCCGGCCAGTCCCGATAGCGAACTCCATCGCCGCTCCACCGTCGGTCAACTCAACCAGGCAGTCGACGGTCGCTTCGACAACGCCGGTGGCGAACATCCCCGTCCCAGGTTGGTCATAGGTTCTGGCGATCTCGCCGACGAATCGGTTTTCGGGCACACTCCAGCTTGGCCCTACCAGAGTCGGCTTGCAACGTCCCGCCCCAACTCCATAGGTGCCGGACTGTCCCACCTTCCCGGCATTAGGGGCACTCTCTTGGCTAGAGGAAAGACCGGATCGACCCCTGGTCGTCACAGAACGGGTTTGGAAAGCACGGATCGTCCATAACAAGGAGTTCCCGCATGTTGTGCTCCCAATGCGCTCGACCGCACCGCACGGGACCCAAGTAGTACGGCGCACCGATGGTGCCGTCGTTGGTGACCACTATGAGCTGGTCGGGATTAGTCGTTTCGCTGGGACCGAGCGCCAATGCGATTCCGCGTGTCGCCGCCGAAGCAGTGTATTCGCCTTGTTCGGCATCGCTCAACTGGTTCCAGTCACCGGGAAAGATCGCGAGCCGGGAGATACTCACTCCAAAAGCATTACCGTTTCTGCGATGATTCGCCACGGACGACCCCTGGCCGCCTGAGAGAAGTATCAATGTACGGGGACAGGGGCGACCGGCTCACGGCGACAGGCATCACTCTGTCGTTCTCGGACGGCCCTCTGCCTAACGGCGCACAGGGTCCTTAGTCGACTTACCCGACCTGAGCGACCTGCCCGACCTGAGCGACCTGCCCGACATGAGCGACCGGACAAGCCTGGACCGCAGAAGTCGGCGCACCAGTGGGGCATCGAGCGTTTTCGTCAGATGGGAATAGAGGAAGCTTTTCTGGATCGTCTCCAGCTCCCGACCGAGTTCGCTATTCTCCATCTTGAGGCGGTACAACTCCCAGGAGAGATTGCTCAAGACTGAAGGCTCGTAGTACCGTCCGCCATTCTCGGCCGCCTGAGTTTCCCGCACATCCTCGGCAGCTTTCCATCCGGCCAAAGCCGGAGCGTTCGACAGAACCTCCTTGTTGGGCCGTGCTGTGAAGTAAGCAAAAAGGCTCGATTCTGGGTTTTCGGCAAGGTATTCCGAATCGCGGTCCAAAACGACTTGTCCCCAGCGTTCGCGTTCGGCACGATCTGCGTTGAAGAGTTGCACATTGTGCGTGAGAACCGGATAAGCGAGAGCACCGCCCACCGTAACGAATTCGTCAACGAGAAAATACCGATGCAGGGTCTCGACGATGAGTTCGGAATGCACTGCCTCGGTCGGGTCAACCTGTATGAGCAGGTCCATCCACGGATAGAACATCGATTGGCGGACACCAAGAGGGAGGGCATTGTTGACTTTGCAAGCTTGCTCCCAGGCGTCGAGGGCATATTGATTCCTGTGGGGTCCGACGTAGTCGAACGAGATGAACCATCCCTCCTCGGGCAATAGTTGGCAAATGCTCCTGAAGACTCGGTCCAACCGCGTCACATGGTGGGCGGCTGCATGATTGACGACCAAATCGAACGGCCCCGGAGGTAGAGCGTCTGAGTTGACGTTCGCTTGAACGTACTGAAGTCGCCGCCCTTCGGCCGCAGATCTCGCTTCATCAAGAAGAGATTCAGAGTAGTCAATGCCAACGGCCTCCTTGATGAGTCCTCCGTCGATCATTTCGCGCTCAACCCAACCGTTTCCACAGTTCAAGATCAGAGCTCGCTCGAAAACCTTTCCGGTTCGGCTGAGGAAGTGCTTCCACCAGTTGACCGACTCGTCACCCGAGATTCGGCGATTGATCATCCAATTCGTGCAATCAAGGTTGTTCCAGTACTGGCCGTCGTAGTAGACGTCCGGATTTTCATTTCTGTCTAGTAGCGACATATTTCGCTGAACCTTGCGATCTTCATCTGCCTGTAGGGGCTCAACCAGTACTCGACGGACCCTCGGCTGATCAGTATTTCAGATCATCCCCGAGGTGGCTCTGGGTGCCGCCGAGGTATCCCACATGTGCGGCACGGTGGCACCCTTACAGCAGGCTGACTCGAACGTACGCTACGCAAAGGCCTGGCACCATCTCACCCGTGGAGGTCGCCCAGACCTTCGAGAAGCGCAGGCGGCTCCGTCGGTCCGACGAGCGCCATCCTGTGAATGCCCAGGAGTTCCTCGGCTGGTCAACGAGATCTTGTTCGGGTGCTGGCGTCGGGCCCCACGCTGACCGCTTCCCGGCGTTAGGCGATACCCAAAGTCCGTCACCGGCCATCCGATCCATGATCCTCGAAGTGACATACTCCCGACGTGGATAGTTGGGGTGCTCCGCTCTACGGCGACCCATGCCGCGAGTGTGGTTTTACCTGGTCCTCTGGGCAAGCTGGCTCCATCTCCCTGATGCGCGATATGCCAGACGCCGTTGAGGAGCTCGTCTCGGACGCCAGTGGAACGGAGCGACTGCCGGGCCTCGAGTGGAACGTATGCGGATACGTCGCACACATGGCCGACAACACCCGGATCTGGGCTGAGCGGCTTGTTGCTGTCGCACGAGGTGCGGATCCACACGTCGTTCCCTACGACCCCGATCTCCTCGCCGAGGCCAGGCACTACAACGAGGTTGCCCTCCAAGGAGCAATCTGGTCACTCCGCATCGCGATTGCGAACTGGCTGACTGCCGTGGAGGAGGCGGATCCAGCGCGAGTCGTGATGCTGCACTCGGTGCGCGGCGCCATGGAGCTGTCAGATGTCGTGACCTCTAATGCTCACGACGCCTTCCATCACCGGTGGGATTTGGCAAGGATTCTGCGCCCACTCTGAATCAATCTCTTGAGAGCGGTCACAGCCCCGGAGTACGGGGCACTCTGTCATAAGCGGGCGCCGGCGGGTCTCCAGTGGTGAACTCAGTGCATGAGACGGACCATTGTGCACGCCGGTGGGGTCCTTGCGTCAGTTGGACTGGCTGGCCGCATCCCTTCTTCTGGGCTCTTGTTCCGACGATGCTGGGAACAAGACGACAGACGGTCGCAGCGTGGCAGAAGATTGCGGAGCGACATCGGTGCACTATCACCCATACCCGGGCGTTGGGCCGGGACTCGCGCGACTGCCGTGGATTAGGGCATCGCCCCCGTCGATCGGACTGGTGGGACATCTCTTCTACTACGACCGTCGGAACCCATGGGAAAGGGAACGGCTCTCGCCGCTGCGCATGTACAGCGGCGGAAAGAGCCCCGATGATCGCCTCAGCATGAAGATCCTCTGGGAGCTGCGCCGGGGAAGCGTGCCACCTTTCCTCAATGTGTTCGCGACAAGGATCGATGGACCCGGATCGTCCCACCAGCGGCTGCCGTCGACGAGTTCGGACCCATCCCAATTCCCATCGATCATCGACATACCGACGCCGGGATGCTGGCGCCTAACGCTTAATGCGGGAGCGACGATGGGACATATCGTCATCGACGTCGTTCAGGGGAGGTAAGCGCAAGGCGCACGGGCGTCTGTCGCGCACCCGGACTGAGCGTACGGGACACCCCGGACGTCAAGAGCATGCACTAGTATGTAGTACATGGTACCCGGCAGTACCAACAAGATGCTTGCGCAGATGCGCCGTGGAGCGATCGAGTACTGCGTACTGGCCCTATTGAGGGAGCAAGACCGATACGGCTTGGAGCTGGCGAGAACGCTGTCAGAGGCCGATGGCTTGGTTACCAGCGAGGGCACCGTCTATCCGCTCTTGACGAGACTCCGTCGTGAGGGCCTCATCGACGCCACGTGGGAAGAGTCTCCTCATGGGCCACCAAGGCGCTACTACCGGATCACGAAGGAGGGGCGGGCGGTTCTCAAGGTGTTCTGCATCCAGTGGGAGCGCTTCCGCACCACCGTAGACATGATCTTGGCGTAAGGAGGTTTCAGGAATGGCTGATGACGCTGACCTTGATGGGATCTGTGCGGATTATCTCGAAAGACTGAGTGATTCTCTGGGTGATCTGAGTGCTGAGGATCGTCGCCAGATCCTCGATCAAGTGTCGGAGCACATTTCTAGTGCTCGGGCTGCGCTGCCGCAGCAGACAGAGGCCGCGGTGCGCGAGATCCTTGAGCGCCTGGGGACTCCGCAAGAAATCGCAGCATCCGCTGCCCTTGAGGGTGAGGAGCCGCTACCGCCAAGAAGCCGTAATCGATTGTTCGTCTTGACCGCCGTGGCCTTTGCACTCGTCGTCGTTGGGATCGGTATCGCGGCACTCGCCGGAGCGTTCACCAGTGGTGCCTCCTCGGGTGTACGGAACACCTTGGCTTCCCCTAGGTCCTCGTCAACCAGAACGTCCGTCGGAACGGTCACCGTCCCGACGATCACCGGTCAGCAGCTTGCGGCGGCAACGCATGTACTCAGCACATTGGGACTCAAATACATCGTGAGCGATGTCACCAGCAATCAACCAGTTGGCACCGTCGTTGTACAGAATCCATCCGGCGGTGCGAGAGTGGATTCGGCGTCGAAAGTGCTCCTCACGGTCTCTGGCACCCAAGCTGGGCTGATCGTCCCAAACGTGATCGGTGAGCCTCAGGCACAGGCGGCGGCGGCGTTGAGTGCAGCCGGACTCGATGTCCAGGTTGTAACGAAACTCGGCGGATCTACGCCCCCAGGGACCGTTGCCGATGAAACGCCCACGGCCGGTAGCAGGGTTCCCCCGCGGTCGATCGTGGTTCTGACCATTTCGTGATGCGGGAGGACGCTCGGGACTGCGTTCCTCAGATGAACTGCGTCGTGAGTTCCGCGACTTCGTCGAAGTTCTTCTTGATGTCGGGCAAGGTCTGGCTGCCGTCGCGGTAAGCCTGTTTTGACATGTCCTTATCTCCGAAGCAAAGCCGCCCGGAGTCGCTATCTAAGACGTCGGCAACCAACAGAGCGCCGGTCTCGTGGTCGAAGCCGCATTCCATCTTGAAGTCGAAATACGTGCCGCCGAGCCTCGCCCACGCGTGCTCGACTATCTCGAATGTCCGGACGGTGAGGTCGCGAATTTGTTCAAGGAGCTCAGCGGTGAGCATTGTATAGCGACTCTGCGACAACGACTCCTCGCTGATGAGGTCTCCGGCGTGGACGTCGCCGAGCTGAAGAGCCGCCTTCGTGTTGGGCACGAAACGCCGTACCACGTCGCGGCCGAAGTCGAATTCAAGGAGCGGATCATGGTTCGCGTCATTCTTCTCGAACACCTCGAAGACGAGATCGGCAAAGACGGTTCCGTCGGCGATGTCGGCATTCCGGTCCAGAAAGCTGCCAGTCGCGAGCCGTCGAGCCACGAATTCGAGAGGGATCATCTCGACCTTCCGCGCGCGAAAGGTGACTGTATCGAGCCGCTCGACAAAATGAGTCGGCACTCGATTGTTGTCGAGCAGTCGAAAGACATTGCAGGTCGTCGTTGTAGACGACGCTGCCTTGCCCTCGATGACATCGTGCTTCGCACCGTCACCCGCCGTGATGTCGTCCTTGCTCCGGATCAATACGGTGCCGTCGCCGGCGTCGATGATGATCTTCGTCTTGCCTTCGATGGCCTGCATGAGCCTCTCCTTCTCTCGGGTCAGAACGGTCGACCTCATGTCGGGGATCGTCGTCAGCCGATCGGGGCGCACCGAGCGGATCCGGTCGATCTCATCCACGCCGGCGCGAAGTCGCCGTCGGGTGCGGTTCAGCCGTGACCGCACCGTGCCGACCGGGATGTTGAGCGCATTCGCAATCTCCTCGTAGGTGAGCGCCTCCCACGCGTGGAGCAGCAACACATCGCGTTCGCCAGGCGGGAGCTCGTCGAGCAGTTTCGCCATCGCTCGCACCTGAAGTTGAGCGTCGATGACGTTCGCCAGTTCGTCGACGTAATCGTCCGGCTCGCTCTGTGCGACGAGGCGGTCCAACATCCTGAGTTCCCCGGCCCGACGCCGAAAGTGCTTCCGCATCAGGTTGGACGCGATTCCGTACAGCCAAGGCAGCGCCGCCGAGAATTCCGAGGCGTAGCGGTGACGGGCTTCGAACGCAGCGAGAAATACGTCAGCCAGCAGGTCGGTCGCATAGTCCGGACCAATCCGACGCGAGAGATACCGGAAGACCGTCTCAGCGTGCCGATCGAATATCTCGCCGAACCGAGCAGGTTCGTCCAGCGATTCGATTATGAGTTCAGCATCCGATCGGTCCATCACACTTATCCTTACCGTCAAACCCGACTTCGGTTCGCGGCATCGTGCCTCGGCCCACCCACGTGATCGACCCGACCCGGGGGCCGGGTTCTCTCCCTGCACGTGTCAGCCCTTCACGCGGGCGTGCCGGCGAGGACCGCTTCGATCTGCGAGAAGACATTGCGCATGCCTTCTTCGATCCCCATGGCGAGCACCTCCTCCATGCCCGCCTGCGAGTCGAAGTGAGTGCGGATTGCCATGACCGCACCCCCGCCGTCCCGCTCGTCGATGGTGATGATCATGGCCGTCATCGCGTTCCCGTCGTTCGGGCGGCCGTCGTCGTCGACGTCGGCATCCCGCAGCTCCAGGTGGCGGGGCGGGTCGGCGGCGATGACCTCCCACGTGCTGTCGTGGCGCTCGCCCTCGGGCCCTGTCATGAAGAAGCTGATCCGCCCGCCGGCCCGCAGGTCGTGGTCGACCACGGACGCGGGGTAGCCAGGGGGCCCCCACCACTGCTCGAACTGGCGGGGGTTTGCCCACAGCTGCCATGTCCGTTCGACGGTGGCATCGAGGTCGGCCGTGACCGTCATGGTCAGGGATTCGGGGTCCTTCTCGACGCTGGTCACGCTCATCGCTTGCCTCCAGTAGTTCGCTTCTCGGTTGCCAGAAGGTCGTCGATCCGGTCCACCCGCGCCCGCCATAGCTCTTCGATGCCGTCTAGGAGCACCCGGGCGCTCTGGACGGTGTCGACGTCGGTCCGCACGAGCCGCTCGCGCCCCCGGCGCTCCTTTGTGATGAGCCCGGCACCTTCGAGCACGGCGACGTGCTTCTGCACGGCGGCGAAGCTCATCGGGTAGCGCTTCGCCAACGCCGACACGCTGTAGCTGCCCTCGACGGCGAGGGCGAGGATGTCGCGCCGAGTGCCGTCAGCAAGGGCGTGAAAGATGCGGTCTACGCCAGCGTCGGATGTCTGATCTACAACCATCTGGTTGCATATTAGCGAAGAACGATCGAGCGCACAAGATCTCGGTACGGATCGTGAACGGCGCAGCAGGTTGACCAGAGGACGCTCGCCGCGGACCGCCGGCCGCCGGCGAGCTGGTCTCGACCACACAATGATCGGGGTCGCGCCAGGCCGGCGAAAGGGGCAGTTCGGCTCTTCGCCGACACCGGTGTCGCGCTGGGCCTCGGCGTGCAATCGTCAGAGGAAAGTCAGGCGGGCCGCTTCCGTCTTGCCTTGGGCGAAACCTGCGCGGGCGGAGGGAACGCGGGTGGCCAGATCCATCTGGTTCGTGCCCATGGCGCCTCGGGAATCCGGGTCCGGAGTGATCATCTCGACATGGCTGCCCTGACTGCGTAGGGCCTCGACCTGGCTTGCCAGGTCAGTGCCCCATTCCGGCTCTCTGCGCAGGCCTTCGAACTGTCCTTCTGGCAGCGACTCACCCCGTCCGCCCAGCGGCGAAAGCACGACGACGTTCGCATAACCCGAAGCGAGGTCGGCATTGTTGGTCGAGCGCACGCCGCCTGAGATGTAGTGAGTGCCATTGGCGCTGACGGTGGGGGCCGAACCCGGCAGCGCGGTGCTCGCAGTGACCGCGTCGACAAGCTCGACTCCGGCATCGCGGTCGAGCACAGCCAACTCACCGGTATGCGCGTCGACGGCAACGACGATCATCGGCCGGTCCGGCCATTCGAGGCGAGGCAACCGGGCGGCGACCATGGCGCGCCGCTGTCCCGCCCCGGGTCCCAGTACGGCGTCGCTCTCCAATCCGAACGCGCCCATCGCAAGCTGTAAATCGGCTGCCGAGGTAGCGGCGGCGCCAATGGCCCTCATCCGCTCAAATACCGTGGCCATCGGCAGGGACGGCGGCTGGTCCCGGTTCTGTCCGACCGCTCGCACCGTGGGGGACAGCACCGAGGCAAACAATTCGGCCGGCGGTATGCCGCTGCGCACCTGCGCGGCCGCGGTGGCACCAGACGAGGTACCGATCACCAAATCGGCGGCATCTGTCATGTCGAGACCAGCCTCGGCGAGGCCTGCGATGATTCCGATTATCCAGGCATTCCCGGCAGCCCCACCACCACCGAGAACCAGAGCAATGTTGTGATCCGCCTGCGGGTGCGACGTACGACGCGCTGACTCAGACGTGATGGATTGGGATTTGCTCCCAGTCGACGGAAGCGATTCGTGAAACTGAGACATGTTTGGTCCCTTTCAGGGCATCCGAGATGCGGGCGCCCGAGGACCGACGACGAAGCTCTAGCGGCTCCAGCGTGACGGGGTGAGCACCCGACTGTGAACGAAACGAATCGGACTCACCTCCTTAGGTTGTGCGCTCTGTCAGCGCTCCCAAATCAACGAGTTTGGAGAGTAGACGGGCAGGAACTCCGCCGTCAACGAAGTGAGTCGGGACTCTTCCCACAATTGTCGCATGTTGGCGCCCGTCCCGGCGAACTGCGGCACCCTCAAGCGGTGAGAACGAGAGGTCCTTCCTTCGTGACCACCATCGAATGCTCGAACTGGGCGACGAGACTCCCATCAGCGGTACGAAGCGTCCATCCGTCTTCGTCGTCGATGACGTGATCTGCGGAAACTGACAAGAAGGGCTCAACGGCCAGCACCAAACCTTCGCGAAGTACCGTTCGCTGTCCGTTATCGATGCTCGGTACGGATGGGGCTTCGTGAAGTCCGCGACCAATGCCATGACCATTGAGATTGGCGATCACACGAAAACCATGGCGGCGTGCTCGCCTTTGCACTGCTCGCCCCAGGTCACGTAGTCGAGCACCCGGTTGGGCGGCGTTCATCGCGTCACGCTGAGCCAGCCTTGTCGCGTCCAAGAGCCGAGAAGCCACCGGGGACACACGTCCGACGCCAACACTCACGCCGGTATCCGAGAAGTAGCCGTCCAGCTCAGCCGACACATCGAGGTTGACCAGGTCACCATCGCGAAGTTGCCGCTTGAGCGATGGGATGCCATGGGCGGCTTCGTCATTCACGCTGATGCACGTCGAGCCGGGGAAGCGGTAGGTCACGCGAGGCGCGGAACGAGCCCCGTGTTTGCGGAAGACCTGTCTGCCCACGGCATCGAGCTCTCCAGTCGTCACACCCGGCGAGACGGCATCCATCATGGCCTGGCGAGCTTCTGCGACGACTCGGCCTGCACGGATCAGCGCGTCGAGCTCCTCCTGGCTGTCAATAGTCACGTGCTGATCTTACGGCCGAAGGTGCTCTATGGGGTATCCCCATGGTGCGGCCTCGTGACACCCCTTCCCGGCGTGCTGAGTCACCCTCCATGCGGGCAGGCAGAGGTCGTGCCCACTGTTGCGAGATCGCTTGTGGTTGAGCGACCGCCGACAAGGTCGTTGTAGAACCTCAAGGCTGCTCTATGCGCTGCTGCGTTGGGCGCGGCATTGACTTCAGTCGCTACCAGTTGCGGATTCGGCTCGGGCGCCGAGAACCAGCTGATGCCCGCGCAGTAAAACCCGGCATCGGGCACCCGATGCTTCACCGGCACGATATTGAGGGTGAAGTGGCCGCCAATCGCGCTATATCCAGGACTCCCGCTGAACCATTCCGCGTACATCCCGGCGGTGGCGACAATTAGTGCCATGACCACGACGGCAGCGAGAGCGGCCCACGCGAGGGCCTTCCCCAAGCTCGACAGCCGGTCCCCGTGGACCGGCCGCACCGGACGGATCGATGTTGTTGTAATCACAACAACCACCCCCAAAATGTTGCTGTCCTCAGCTTTGACGCTAGCCGTCTTGACGACCAGGGAGGCGTCTGGCGGGGTGCCCTATTCCTGCCGCAGGTGGCACCCCATCCCCCGTACGGGGCGTGATCACCGAACGTGGGACGCCCCCCGGGGGGGCGAGATACCGCAGCTAGTTCTCGTCTGAATCTCTGCGTAATTCTGATTGTTCCTCGGCCCAATCGTCTCCAAGAGGTTGTGCATTGTTGCGAGGGGGTGGAGGGCTGGGGACCTGGTAGCGGGACCGCCGCTTGATCCGTCCGTTCCTGAGCCTTGCCCGCATGTCCCCGAAGAGGACCAAAGCGATAAAACCCGACGATGACAGCCAGGATTACCCAACCGACCCAACTGCCACCGGTATCGGAAACGGCGATGAGAATGGCCCGCACGTGAGCTCCATCCGCAAAAACGTTAACGCCAGGCTAGGACAGTCCAAGGACATGGGTTGTCTCAGTCCCGGCGTGCGGGGCAGTCTGACGGGATCCCGGGGCAATGAGCAAAGCCTGGATTCCCATATGCTGGAAGTGGCCGACCCCACGTTTCTCCAGACCGAGACAGAGCAGCACCGGAAGGGATTATGCGGCGAAGACTCCGGCGGTTTCGGTCCTAACGCTAGGGACCCGGCTTACGTGGACACCTAGATCCGAGGTTGCAGCTGTCGCCCCTCCCATCGCTGAATTCTTGCTGCGAGGATCCGAGAAGACAAGGCAAGATACCGATGTGAGCTTCGATCAGTACGCGCCATACGGGCCCGTTGTTGAGTCCAGCATGCGAGTCGTGACCTGGAATGTCTGGGGTCGCTATGGCCGGTGGCAAGAGCGACAGGCGGCGATCGAAGAGTCGCTCGCCGCAGCGGATCCCGACATCGTCTGCCTGGTCGAGTCCTGGTCGAGCGCTGAAACGACACAAGCTGGACGCATTGCCCAGCGGCTGGGCGTGAATCATCACGTATTCGCAGGAGACTGGGAACAGGACGATTGGATTTCTGGGATTGGTCTGGTCTCCCGCTGGCCGCTGGCCATCGTCGAAAGCCGCAAGCTCCGAGGAGAGGGCGATTCGGGAGTTGGAGAAGTACTGGCGGTGACCGTTGAAGGGGACAGGGGGCCTATTCAGTTCTTCGCCGTGATGCTGGACTACCCACTCAGTGCGAGCGGCGTGCGACAGTCGCAAGTGCACCAGCTGGCTCAGTTCATTTCCACCGCCACTCACCGGCGCCACCCGATAGTGGTATGCGGTGACTTCAATGCCGGACCCGACTCCGACGAAATCCGCATCCTCACCGGACGTAGCGCCACGGCGGTTCCGGGTCTGGTGTTCTACGACGCTTGGGAAGTTGCCGGCGACGGAACAGCCGGCATCACCTGGTCCAACCGCAATCCCTTGGCGGCTGTCGCACTGTATCCCGATCGCCGGTTCGACTATGTCCTGTCAGCATGGCCGCGGCTTGGTGGGGTCGGACACCCGACACATTGCGAGCTGCTCGGTGTCGTGCCGGGTGACCAGGTGCAACTCTCCGATCACTATGGAGTACTAGCCGACCTTCGGTACTGAGTCCGCTCACGTCACTCCGCCGCATCACCCTCCCGACGAAAGGGGGGCACCCCTCGCTCAAGCGAGCAGTGAGAGCCACGTTGGGTTCTGCTCGACGCCGAGAGACGCGTGATCACCGGGAAGCTCGCGCTGAACCACAGCACGGTAGTAGTTCCGACCCTCGGGATCGTCTGTCAAAACCACGACGCCGTCGCCGGTCGATGGGCAACCGATGACGAAGTTGTTCGCATCGTCGTTCAGCCCCCATTGCCATCCGTAAATGGGCGGACCGAGTTCGATGCCCCAACCTGCGCTCCAGGCGAGCTCGTCGTCAATGTGCCAGAGCGGCTGCCAACGCGCATCGTCGAGCCGGAGAACGTGGGCTAAGAAGAGCCCGTAGTCGGCAGCTGTGGTGAAAAGCGGTCGGTAGCCGTGGAAGCCGGGTTCCGGATCGGCGAGACGGCTGTGATCCATGCGGAGCGGTCCGAAGACCCGATCTCTGGCCAGTGTGGCGATCGGCACACCCATGCGTCGTTGAAGGTGTTCTTGGAGCAGGACGAAGCCTTCGCCGGAGTAGCCCCAGCGCTGACCGGGTGGGCGTATTGGCTTGAGTGCTTGTCCACCTGGGCGCCAGTTCGGAAGCCCAGTGGTATGAGTGAGCACGTGGCGTACCGAGATGTCGCCGAGGGCGGACTCATCAAGATCCTCGATGAACTCGAGCGCCAGGTGCGCGATGACCTGCTTCACGAGCGATGCCGCGTTCATCACGGCCACATCGCCATCGACCCTAACGAGTGTCCAGTTGCGTACAACGGCGACCGACCTGCGCATGCCCCCTTCAGGCTACGCCCACGACCGCCCTCGTGTCGGCGAACCGGGATACCCCCGTGATGACTAACCCAGTAGTGACTTCTAACGGTTAGCTTCTCTCGCACGGATCGAGAGGAGCGCCTTGTTGAAGGTCGTCGTGGCGGAAATACTCCCGCTGGCATTAGTCGTGACCATCTCTCCGATCAACATCATTCCCGTCATCCTCCTGCTCTTTACGAAGCGGCCCCTGGTCAATGCGTCATTGTTCGTCGCCGGGTTCGTTGCAGGCGTGGCTGGCGTGCTGGTTGCGTGCATCGCAATCGCAGAAGCGGTCGATCTTTCCCCAAGCTCTGGACATTCGACCTGGGTGGCATGGCTAAAGCTGGTGCTCGGCGTGTACTTGGTGCTGGCGGCAGTGCAAAAGTTCCGTGGTCGGCCCAGAGATGGGAGGGGAGGAACCATGCCGAAGTGGATGGACGGGATCGCCGCGTCTCGGCCGAGGAAGTCATTAGCCGCTGGTCTGGCGCTCGGTGCCGCTAATCCTAAGAACGTGGTCGTGGGGCTCGCCGCCGCCGCGACCATTGCATCATTCACGCTCTCACATGGTCAAGCGGTTGCAGCGATCGCAATTTACCTTTTGGTCGCTGTATTGGGGATCGCAGCTCCGATTCTGGTGACGGTTTTCCTCGGAGATCGGTCGCGTGACGTCCTTGACGGGTGGAAGGCCTGGCTCGGCCAGAACAACGCAACAGTCATGTCCGTTCTATTTTTGATCTTTGGGGTGGTCCTGATGGCCCAGGCCATCGGAGCGTCGTAGCTCTAGCCCGAAAGTGCGAGATGGTGGCACTGTCTCGGCGTACGAGGGCAGGCGTGAGTAGGCCATCTGGTGCTGCATTGGACGAGGTAGGTCGATTTCAGCCGCTGATCAACTCATTTCTGGGGTAGTCCTCGTGCAGAAGCGCCGCAGCCTGCTGCGATCCGACAAGCGGGAGACGGTCGACGTCAAGCAAGCCAAGCTGGACGAGCATTGAGCCCTGATCCCAGTAGATCCGCTCAAAGGCGATCTTTCCGTTCTCAAATCCCACGACGGCCACATGCGGTAGTTCCACCCTGCGACCCGTGGGAGCGAGTCCCGGAAGGATCGCATCCATGACGATGTCGTGGGTGAACCGCACGATGAATTCATCGATCAACATGTTGTCAGTCGTCGTTCGGGAGATTCGCTCGACCGAGAGATCGGTAGGCCATTTCCCGACGAAGTGGTCTCTGTAAAAGTCGTGCAGCGCGTCTTTGCCTCTCGCACCAGTAACTACCGGCACATGAGTGAGGCTCGGCGCATCGGTCATGGTCTCCATCGCCTTGTCGGCGTCTCGAAACTCGAACTCTGCTGACATGTGAGCGTCGAAGACGGCCCCGAGATCAGATCCCGCTTCTGCCTGCATCGCGTCTGAATCCATCGTGTCGACGATACTCCCGCGCCGCTCTTGAGCGAGTGCCTCAAAGTGGGGGGCGGGACGTCACCCCGATCCGGGGAACGGGGCACGCCTTCTTCACCGCCCACGGGGCGACGTTCCGTGGGCGTCGGACACGCTCAGGGCAGTTGTATGATCAACGACGCCGGGCAAGGTAGAGCGCGGCGTCCTCTACCTTCTCGATCTTCCCCTCGAACTCATCGTTGATGATCCCCTCGATGACTTGGTATTGCTCGTCGGTCCGGTGACCTCCATAGGTCTTGGTAACCGCAACGAATGTTGCCGCGTCGAGCCTTCGTACGAACCGGTGTCGGAGAACGGAAAACTCATCGAATCTGGCATCGGCTCGAACGGGCTGCATCGAAGCTTCAACATGATCAAGTCGCTTCTCCCAAGGTGAGCCGAACACGTCAGCCAAGCGGTCCTCAAAGTGGCCTTGTCCCCACGAGACCACCTCGGTCCATATAAGGGCCAGGTATCCGTTCGGCTTGATGAGCTGCGCTGCACGGTCGACACCCGCCGTTGGCTCGATCCAATGCCAGGCGTTGAAGGATGACAGCAAGTTCACCGAGCGTTGGGTCGCATAGTCCTCGAATCGACCCACGATGACCCGCCCACGGTCAGCCAGCTTTACCTCGGCCAAAGCCGCCAACTCAGAAGATGGTTCGATGGCCGTCACACGTAGGCCACAGTCCGCCAGTGGCTCCGTGGCGATTCCGGTTCCGGCTCCTACCTCGATCACTTCATCGCCTACGGAAAGGTCGGCGATTCTGATGATGTCGCCGAAGACCTGCCGCGGATAGCGAGGACGAAAGCGGTCGTAGTCCAAGGCCTGGGCGGAGAATCGCATCGACGCCTCAGAAGCAACCCGCCAGAAGTCCGACATAGGTCACAAGTATCGCCGAAGGTCGTCGGGTTCGCCTTGATGCGTAGACCGGGCCGTCTGCCGGATGAAACGTGATCCTAAAGCGAAACCCGCTCTGTCCCGAGAACCGCCAAGTTGGTTGGGCCCGGGGCTTACGGAGGAGGTGACATCCCAATCTTGTGGCGTACTTCGGCCGACGTGGCCCACGAATCTTCAAGGAGCTGACCCAAGGCTTGCCAGTCAGCGGCTTTCGATCCGTCAAGCTCTGAAGCTTTACGTTGCCAGATCACATGACGTGATCTGCCCAATGCCGCACCGATCTCATTCCAGGTGTGGTTCTGTGATCGAGCCACCTTCACTGCTTCCTTCTCGATGGCGGCGAAGTACTTTTGGAAAGCTGAAACAGCTTTCAGGACCTCAATGGGGTCGGCATGTGGATTCGTACGAAGTTGCTCCCAGTTGTCCCACGAGGCGCTATTCGACATCCGTCGATTGTCCGTCTGTGAATCGCCGCCTGTCAAGGGACCGTGACTCACGAAACGTGTGAACTGTTGCCGAAAAAGGGTGGCATTCGACCCGTGTTGAATCGTTGTCGAACTGCTCAGCGTCGCGGCGAACGGGGGCAACCTGACGAAGCCTGAACAGCCCACTTGACTCTCACCACCGGTCAGGGTTCATGCTTCATCTTGTGGACGACCTCATGGCCATTGGTGAATTCTCGGACCGCTCAGGCCTCTCGGCCAAACGGCTCCGGACATACGCTGCGGATGGCCTCCTCGCACCGGCAGCGATAGACCCGCGTTCGGGGTATCGCTACTACTCGCCCGGCCAGTTGGACGACGCCAAGGTGATTGATGCGCTCCGTAAAGCAGGCGTACCGCTCGCCGACATCTACGCCTTCATGCGTCGGCCGTCAGAAGATCGCCTCGATGCGTGGGCGAGACAGGTCCATTGCGATGCCAACCGCCGCCAGGGAGCCCTCGCCCTTGCCCGCCGTCTCCTCACCGAGACGGAGGATCCGTCCTTTCCAACCGCCAATCCAGATTTCAAGGAGAGATTCATGACAACACTACGGACAGCTGGTCGCTCGGAGATCGGTCAGCTGCGCGAGAACAACGAAGATGTCATCGTGCGCAGTGATCGTCTCGCCCTCGTCGCCGATGGGATGGGGGGCCACCCTGGCGGCGAGATCGCGGCGAATGTCGCGGCGGGTGTGATTTCGGCGGTCTTCATAGGTCAATCAGAAGACGAGCTCGAAGCGGCGGTACGTGCTGCGAACTGGGCGATCCGGGACCGCGCAATCGGCCAGTCCGGACTAGAGGGCATGGGAACCACGATCTGTGCGGCTGGTCTTCTCGTGTCGGGACAGCTCGCACTCGTGCATGTCGGCGACAGCCGGGCCTATCTCTGGCATGAAGGTGCACTAAGTCAGCTGACTAAGGACCACAGCGTGACCGCCGAACTGATCGAGCGAGGAGAGTTGCGGGAGGAGGAAGCTGCTCAGCATCCCTATTACGGGGTTCTCACCCGAGCGCTCGGAGTGGCGCCAGACGTCGAGATTGATCGCCGCACCGTTGCCGTTGAGGAGGGAGACAGAGTGCTCCTGTGCAGTGACGGTCTCTTCAACGAATTGTCCGTCGATGAGATCGCTCGTGCTGTGGAGGGAGCGAGAGACCCAGCCGCGATCATCGATACCCTGATCGAGGGGGCCAATGCTCAGGGCGGTCACGACAACATCTCCGTCGTGGTCGCCGAGGTGGCCGCCTGATTCAACTTCACGACTGGGTGTCCCGGAAGGTGCCCACCTGTCACGCCGTCCCGGCGTACGCGGGCAGGTTGATTATTGAGGACACGTGGCGCGGACGATCGGACCGAGCTATGACCTCCTCGCGATGAAAATCAGCTCTCTCTCACCCAGAGCCGACGGTCGCCTATCCCAGTCACCAAAGACATTTTCCACGGTGAATCCCGATGAAATGAGAGATTGTCGCAGCAACTCTTCGCTGCGGAATCGAATGGCGAAGGGTGAGAGCAGCTCCTCATCACTCCGTGACAGACTCCGGTGGCCGACCGCGTAAACGACATCGGCTTCCACGTTTGTTACCTCAGTCCAGGACTCGATCCGCCCGTTAGGGGAATCCGGGATGATGCGCTTGTGGCCGGTCCAACGTTTCCACTCCCACGCTCGCGGGTCGCGGCTCTCGAAGGCCAAGTATCCCCCCGGCCTGAGCGCTTCTTTCACCCCAGCCAGGGCCTCCAGCCAATCGGCATCAGTCAAGATGAACTGGGGTACGTGGCCGCTCATGATTGCCAGGTCCGCGCATGGCGTTCCTAGTTGTCCAGCACCCCCCTGGATCCACTGGACACCGTCTGCGTCAGGCTTTTCCAGGGCCCTCTCCAGCATTACAGGAGAGGGATCGACCCCTATCATTCGATAGCCCCTCCTCGCGAGCTCAAGAGTGATGATGCCCGTACCGCACCCAAGGTCGATCACTGTCTCAGCACCGACCTCCTGAGCAACGCCAAGATAGAAGTCGGGTTGCGAGCCAGGCTCGTATGAGTTCACTGCGTCATAAATCGCGACCTGGCGCGGATCGGTGAACTCGGGAGTAAGCACGGTTCAAGTTTCGGCTACCGAATGGGAAGCCGGCAAACTTCGGTGCATTTGGGTCGTTCTGGAAGTCCAAGATGATCGGCTGATCTGCGCCATGACCGAAATCTCCGATTTCGATCATCAAGTCCCGAAGAAGAGGTGCCTCTCTCGGAATTGTCCCAAAAGTGCCTGCCGCCAGCCTCAGCTGACTGGCTAGCGACCGTCGCTGGGCCACGGGCTTTGCGCAAGGGCTCTCAAAGTCGGGTGAGTTCCTCCGTGACCGCCTTCTCGACGCACGTCCCCTCGAAGAATCCGGGGTTTGTCCCTGCCCAGAGTCGCACCGGATTGGCGAAGGTGAAGTGGCGAAACCCCTCGGCGTCAAGGAGGTCGTGCTCGACAAGTTCCCACGCCTCCTCGAGCACCTTGCGGAAGTCCGGCACGTCCCAGTGGCCGATGTCGCTCGCAAAGAGGGCGGCTATGCGGGCCCCGAGCGGGTTGAGCCGCTCGTCGAAGGCCACTGCGGCCATGGGGTCGTCGGCCTCGCAGCCGAAGAAGTATTGGCGGCTGAACACCTCACGAATGTCCTCGGGCGAACGAATCAGGGATTCGGCGAAGTCGTCGATGCTTGCCCCCTCGACCATCGGCTCGGACAGCAGGCTGAGGCCCTCGTCGATTCGGCTCAACCGTTCCCGGACCGGACCCTCAGCGAAGTCGTCGAAGAGCGATACGAGCATCTCGCGGTCAAGCTCGGCCGGGTCATAGCGCTTCACGGCTTCGCCATTGCGCTTCGCCCAGTGCCCGATCACGTCGCTGTAGAGGTTGCATGCCCATGCGGTGCCGCCCTCCTGGAAGGCAAAGCGGAGTCCGGGGAACCGCAGTGGCACCCCTCCCATCAGGAGCGAGCGAGCAGTCAGTTCGCCCGCGGCGGCGAAGTTGCCGATGTGGTTGTAGACAAAATTGTTTGTCGACATTCGGGAGCCCCATCCGGACCCGGTCGAGTGGAAAGTCGGAGAAACCCCGAGCTCGGCGCACCGCTGCCAAAGCGGGTCGTAGTCGTAGGGAGAACCGTGGCCGAGTCCGTCCATCCAGATCGCGCCCGGACCACCTTCGGGAATCGGGCGGGGGATGGCACCTCCCATCATGACCGCCCGGAGGCCGAGCTCGACGACAGCGTGCTCGAGCTCGGCCAGCGCCTCATCGGGAGTGAACGTGGGGATGCACGCCACTGGAATCAGTCGGTCGGCGTAGGGGGCGTACTGCTCTGCGAGGTAGGCGTTGAACGCAGCCGCCATGGCTTGGCGGAGCTCCTCGTCGCCGATGTGGATGGGGATGAGTCCGTACGTGGGGTACAACACGGCAACGTCAAGACCGAGCTCATCGAGGCGCTCGTACAGCAGGCGAGGGAGCATGGCGGTTGCCCGATCGAGGGTATTGCGGGTGGGGATGCCCCACCACGGCGTCTGGGTGATGCCGTGGCGCTTGCGCATCTCGTCGCTCACTCCCTGGAGCGTCTCACCGCTGTGGACGAGGGCATCGAAACGCTGCGCCACCGACTCGTCGGCCAGATCGACCAGCATGTCCCTCACGAGGGGGAGGAACTCGATCAAGTGTCCGTCGCTGTCGATGATGGGATGCTGCAGCTGGGCACGGATGTGCCGCACCCCGTCCGACGGTTCGTAGTTGGTCATCTCCACGCTCCCTCTCTCGACTCGGTGATCCTACGACTGGGACCAGGCGTTGAAGGCGGGAAGCGCTCCACCGACCCGCATCGCATCCCTCAGATGTTGCGTCACAGTCCCGGCAACTTGTAAGGGACAGGTCGAAACGTCGAGGATCTATCGTTCCTCGAATGAGACTTGCCGGGGTCGTGACTTTCCATTCAGACGACGCTCGTTGGCCCGCCCGGCATGGCGAGCTGTCCGGAAGACCACTCGGTTAAGACCATGCCAGCGCTACCACCGGAACTTCGCGAGTTGATTGAGTCTGGGCCCATGGTCCACCTGAGCACCATCAACCCCGACGGGAGCCCCCAGGTGACCGTCATTTGGATCGGGCTCGACGCTGGCGATCTTGTCAGCACCCACATCCGGGACAACGTCAAGCTTCGGAACATCAGGCGCGACCCCCGCGTGGCGCTCTCGTTCGACCTCCCGCGAGAACCCGGTGTGTGGATCAACCCCTATGCAGTCCTTTATGCACGGGCGACAGTCGAACCCAGCGCTCGCATCTGGGACCTGATGACCAAACACGCGAAGGTCTACGTCGCACCCGATGCTGAAGTCCCCGTTCCGGAGGGGTCGGAGGATGGCTTTATCGTGCGCTACTCGATCACGCGAATTGGTGGCATCGGCCCATGGACGACCAGTCCTGCGGTCTGACTCGTTCGGCCGGTCGGCAGCGCCCAGGCTCGGCGTCTGGGGCAGCGCCGTAGGAAGATCGAAAGGGCACGTCCTCATGGATGGGAGTGTCTTCGTCTGGGTATAGGGCTTGAGGGGTTGCATCACGCCCCAGCCGCTAAGGAGAGAAAACCCATGACGATCGTTCGCAATGAAGACGGAACCCTGGTCGTTCCCGTGCGCCAAGAGCGCGGTCATGATCAAGAAGAGGGCGCGAGCGAAGAGACGAGTGTGGCAACAGCGGATACCACTCGTGTCCTTCACCCCGGAGAGGGTGGCTATGACGAGGCATTGGTCGAGTGGGACCTCCAGCAGAATCCCGACCGCGAGCCAGCGGTGTCAACGCCGAGCGGCCGCCAAGAGGCCATGACTCTCGTCCACACGATGGCCGAGTCTCCGAAGCACGATGTGAGCGCTGCGATGGAGGGAATCAACGATCCCGAGGCGAGTGGCGAGGCCTTGCGCCACGTCCTCATCGGGGGCGTCCATTCGGTCGAGGATTTCGCCGTCGAGGTCGCCGAGGCCGAGGGTGGCGAGCCACTGCCGGCGCACGCGGCCACGAAGATCATCGGAGAGGTGCTTACGGAGCTCGACTCTTAGCGGTGCACTTGGGCAGAGTCATTCCGAAAGCGTGATCGAGGGGACTCCGCGAAAGCATCGTACGCACGGACCGCTGCTGAAGGCGTATTCGAACCAGTTGCGGTGCTCGACAGCCGCGCCTGATCGGGAGACGCACAGAGCCGACGAAGTTGAGGACCCGTTGTGTTTCCGCACTGCCTATTCGACACAATGCCCGATACAATTTGTTCACGCGTCGTACCCTTCTGCTGGGCGGTTGGCTAGCAGTCGTTGGCGCGGCCATGTGCCTGGTAGTCGGGTTGGCGCTGGGCTCGCCGGCCAGCGCGGTTGCTACCGCTTGGCCGCCTGGATTCGGTGCTTGCGCTGGTCCCCGTTGCCCAACTGGTCCGTATCCAGATCCCGGGAATGGGCCGATCACCTTCCATGATGACGCCGTCAACGTCTTCGTCGGCGGAGATTTCAGTGCCATCAACGGGGCTGCGGAGACAGAGGGGCGAGTCGTCACGATAGGCGCTGTCGATATTGACTCCAACCCGGTGTCGGTTCCCAGGTACAACATCGGCGTAGCTGGAGTGGGTTCGCGGGTCACGCCGTCTCCTGGGCAAGTGGCACTGGCAGTCGGCGGGAACATTGCAGTCGTCGCTCCTCAGATACTGGACGTGGGCCCGTCCGATGGTTTGATCGTGAACTACGCCGGCACCCGGACTGGAAGCATTGACGCGGCGCAGGTACAGCAAACGCCGACGGCAGTCAGTGCTTATGGCAACGTATCGGCTCAGCTCATGGCGATCTCCCAGTGCATCAACGATCCAATGGATAGAACCGGCACGACCGGTACGGTGACAAACGCCGGATCCACGGTCACCTTCATGGGTGACAACACCAGCCCCCTGCAGATCTTCGATGTGAATTTTCCGATCGGCACTGCATCGACTGCCGAGGGTCTCGCGTTCTCGGGAATACCTCCGGGGGGCACGGTGATCGTCAACGACACCAATGGTCTCGTGAATACCTACACCGGAGGTGTGGGCTCGGGGCACGGTCCCCCGGACTCAATCCGCCAACAAATCCTGTGGAACTTCCCGACGGAGAGCACCGTCACTCTCAATGGCAGCGCCCAGTTCCAAGGGAGCATTCTGGTCGGGGTTACTGCCAGCACAACGACCGATTCCTACCCAGGGATAGATGGTCGGACATACACAGTCGGCAACCTGGTACAGACGTCGACGAGCGGAGGCGGAACCGAGATCCACGCCTACCCATTCGATGGTGGATTGCCGGAGTGTCCCACGGACGTCACAACCACCACGTCGACCTCGACAACCACCACGACAACGACCACCACCACCTCCACGACCACAACCTCGACGACCTCCACCTCCACCACCACGACAAGCATGCCGAGCACGTCGACGACCACCTCCTCGCCGAACAGCGCGACAGCGGTTCTGACGCACCCGAGCTCTTTTGCTGACACCGGGGCAACGAACCCACCTGGCGGATCAGCCTCAATGGCTCTTGCGACAACTGGAATCGCCTCTGAGACCGCCTTCGAAGTTGCGGTTGGGCTGCTCGTGCTCGGGCTCCTGCTCATTCTCGTGTCTCGTCGGTTGGCGTAACGCAGGTCGTTCGCCAAAGCGTCGCGACCCAACATCAATGGCGGAGCGGCGTATCGCCGTTGTGCCGTGCGGTGGCACCTCCGGACAGCGAGGACAGCCCGGCACGGAGGCGTCCTCTCCGAATGCGATGCTGGAGGCATGAGTCATGACTCGGGCGTGGACCCCGAGGCGGCGGCTTTGATCCTTTCGGGCGTGACGGGGAAACCGTTCCGCCACGTGCGTCAACTCAGCGGTGGTGAGACGGGCGCACATCAGTTCCTCGGATCCAATGGCCGCCCCATCGTCGTGAAGTGGGACACCACCGCAGACGGCCGTGCCTTTCGAGGTGAGGCGGTCGTCCTCTCCGAGCGGCTTCGCTGCGAGGCGGGTTGGCCAGTGCCAGTCGAAACGTTCATCAATGCCGAGGAGGTCAGCTTCATCATCCAAGAGTTCATGCCGGGGACTCCGCCAACCGCACTCGGTCATCGACTGATCGATCGACTCTTGGAACTTCACGCACGCCGTTTGGGATTGGCCGCTCCGCACGACCCCGTCCGTTGGCCCGAGAACCTCATCACGACGCTGGCCGTCGGGGGGAATGGATACTGCCGCCACGATTCCTTTCAGGGGTACGACGAACGCACTCGATCGTTGATCGGGCGAATCGAATCGTTCGGGTGGACGCTGAAGGCCGAGGACTTCAGCGGCCGCGATGTCGTCCACTGGGATCTCCATCCGGGCAATCTGCTCGTCATTGACGGCGACCTCTCGGCGGTCGTGGACACCGACTTCACCATCATTGGAGACGCGCGCTTTGATTTGGTCATGTTGGCCCTGACCAGCCTGAATGTGGAATGCGATCGGGGAGTCCGGTCTCGACTCTTTGCTGAGGCTTTCGACCACCTCGACGAGTTGACGGCACAGGCGTACCTGGGGCACCTGTTCGTCCGGCTGATCGATTGGCCCATCAGGCGCCACAGCCCTACCGAAGTGGACTTCTGGTTGGCCAGAGCGGACGAGTTGCTCACAGTCTGAACAGCAGCACCGTAGGGGAGGCGACAGCCCGGGCCCGCCTCACTGGGCAGTTTGCGCACGAACAATCGGCCGAATCCAACCAACGTTCCCCGTCGAGCCCGTGCCCGGGAGAGCGCCGGTGCTCCGAGACGCGCGCCGCTCGGCAATCGGCATGATTCCGACGGTGGATTCTGGCAACCTGGTGGGGATGTTCGAGCATTTCACCGATGGTGCTCGCCGGGTCCTTGTTCTGGCGCAGGGAGAGGCCCTGAGCCTTCACGACAGTTCCATCGGTCCCGAGCACCTCCTCTTGGGCATGTCGCAAGAAGCTGAGGGGCTTGCGGGCACGGCGCTCTCTGACGCCGGCCTCGATGCCAACCGAACGCGTGCGCTGGTCGAAGAGCACAAGCATCAACAGGCTGGGGAAGAGTCAGACCCCGAACCGTTCTCCGGAGCCACCCTGAGAATCATGGAGAGGTCTGTGGAGATCTCGTGGGATCAAACGGACGGTGAGGTCGATACGGGTCATTTGCTCGTCGCGCTTCTCGAACAGGGAGACGAAACGACTGAGGCCGTCTTGGCCGGGTTCGACGTCACTCCGGAAGAGCTTGTGCGTCGGGTCGACGCTTTGCTGGCTGAGCGCGCTGCGCAATTCGGTGACCGTCGAAGGCCGGCCAAAAGCCACCTGAGAGACTGACGAGAGGCCCATCGAGTCCCGAAGCGACTGAACTGCGACGGACGTCGACGCGCGACCGGAGGATGTGCCGCCGGCGCGAGATCAAGGGCTGCCGAGATCATTCTCCGTGAAGGCCGGTGTGACATCCGCGGTTGCCCTCGTGTGCGGTTGCAGGATCTGCCAGCTGGTGCCGTTCCACAACTCGGTCAAGGGAATCGTTCGATATGGATCCGTGGTCCTGACGGTGTCCCCGACCGCGACGCAGGCGCTCACGGCACCGCACGATATGGCGTGCACCGAGTCAATGCTTCCAGTCAACTGCGGTGTTGCCTGGATTTGCCATGAGCTGCCGTTCCACTGTTCGGCCAAGAAACCGCCGCTCGTGCTCCCGTTGCCGATTGCGATGCAGGCAGCGGGAGAGGTACATGAGACCGCGGCGAGCTGTCCACCTGAGGGCGTCAGGATCGTTGGTGTGACCTGGACGGTCCAGGTCGTTCCGTCCCACGCCTCAATGAGTGGCTGCGCCTCGCCCTCCTGCCCCCAGTCGCCGTCAGTGCTGCGAAACCCGACCGCAGCGCACCAGTTCGTGCTGGTGCAGGAAAGCCCGGTCAACTGGCTTATGTTGGTGCGGTCGTTGATTGCGACGGTATGGGTCAGACTCCAAGACGTCCCATCAAAGAGGTCGGCGAGAGGATGCTGGTAACCGGAAGACGTGAAGTTCGTCTGATAGCCAACAGCCATACAGACCTGCGTCGCGAGGCAGGACACCGCATCCAAGACGTTGGTGTACGAGTCGGCTGCAGCGTAGATCGCCTGGTTGGTCCAGGACACGCCGTTCCAACGCTCGGCACCGGGACGGGTTCCCTGAGATGGAGTCCGGTACAGGCCGCCAACCGCGGTGCACACGGTTGCGGTGGAGCACGACACAGCCGATGAGGTCGTGAGGGGCTGCAACGCCTGCAGGGACCACACCGTTCCGTTCCATCGCTCCGCGAACTGCCCACCGAGCGCAGTGCATGCCGTGGGAGAGGTGCAGGACACGCTCGTGAGCCAGTTGCCGGTGCCACCGAGGCCGGGAGAGGGGACTGCCTCGGGAGTCCATCTGTTCCCATTCCAAAGCTCGCTGTAGGGCACGTTGCCGTCTGGCGAGTCGGGCTCGTAGCCGACGGCGAAACAGAAGCCTGAGCCGACGCACGAGTCTGCAGTCAGCACGATATCGAGCACGCTGGAAGGCGACTGTGGCTGGGGGAGATCGGTGGTGGCCGCACCGGCACGTTGAGCGGCGAGCAAGCCGACCAAGCAGAAAATGGCCGCCGCCGCCAGTGCGAATGAGCCATTCCACCGCTTCCGTCGACCCACGTCGCGGTTCTAGCTCCACCGGGTGGTCCGCGTACTCCTTTCGACTCCAATTGACCAAGCGTTGTGACGCTTGATCGGAAGCACGGTTCATCTGACCTTCGCCGGGGTGAGAGGTGCGCGCACCGATCGCCAGGGACGTACGACCGTTCACCGCTGTGCAACACGCCACCATCGCCTCCGCCACACTGACGGGAGCCGTCGGGAGCGCGGTTTCGGTCGAGGTCCACGTCTCCAACGGGCTCCCCGGCTTCACCATCGTGGTTGCCGGGCCATCGAGGTCGCGGCGGCGGGCCGGCACCACCTGCTCATGATCGGGCCGCCAGGATCGGGCAAGACCATGCTGGCCGAGCGCGTGGTCGGACTCCTCCCGCGGCTGACGCCCGCGGAGGCCTTCACCGTGACCCGCGTCCATTCGGCGGACGGCTGCGCCCTGCCGGACGGCGCGCTCCACGAGCGCCCGCCGTTCCGTGCCCCGCACCATCAGGCGTCCATCGTGTCCCTGGTCGGTGGCGGCAGCTGGACCCTCCGGCCCGGCGAGGTGAGCCTGGCCCCCCACGGGGTGAACGAATGTCCCTTTGAGGGCGGTGTCACCTTGCCGGCGTAGGGAGACACCTCAGGACAATTGAACGATGCGCGTGATGGGACACCTGCAGCTCTCAGAGCCGTCGTTCGGAGTGACTGACGAAACGTAGGAAGAGTGGGTAAGAAA
Organism: uncultured Acidimicrobiaceae bacterium; assembly: GCA_963783965.1. Classification (GTDB taxonomy): domain Bacteria; phylum Actinomycetota; class Acidimicrobiia; order Acidimicrobiales; family RAAP-2; genus Bog-473. The sequence continues at coordinate 445,064 of CAWAPQ010000003.1, forward strand.
ATGTGTGTAAGAGTAGGAGGAGGTAGTGGGGAGGAAGGGGTGGGGATAGATGATGTAGCGCGGGACGGCCCATAGTAGTGTGTACGGCGAGGACGGAGAAACCAGGCGGATGGGCAAGTGATAGGGGAAGATGCCGACGACGTCGGTGAGAAGGCGGATCTCATGTAGAGGCGTTCTAGGGGGTTGTTGGAAAAGATCAGGCGCCAGCGCTTTAGGGGAAGCACGAAGGCGAAGATGTCGGATCGGCGCGATAGACATGTCAGCGGAGACGAGGAAGCGATCGGCGAGCTGCTCAGAAGAGGGAGAGCTGGAGATGGACCAGCTAGGCATCGGGTTGGTAGAAGATAGAGCGGATGAGGGAGGCCACCAAGGACGGGGTCGCTTTGGGCACCCTGGACAACACGTAGCGCACGAAGTGGACGAGGCACAGTAGCCAGGCAGCAAGGGGGAGCACAGAGGCAATGGCGTCGATCAGGGCGCCGTGGGCGACAGAGACCAAGAGCTGGACGCCGCTGAGAACCAGGGCCACCAGGCCGCGAAAGAACGCTGTGCAGCCCGATACGTCCTCGGTGGTGACGAGGTGCAGACCCAGGATCTCTCGGTGCGCCTCGGCGTGAAGCACGTGGAGATGAAGAAGACCACGTTGACGATGAGACCGCCCTCGCGCACCTTTTGGGTGAAGGTGTAGACCCAGATGTAGGTGTAGGGACCGGCGTCGAGGGGACGGTTGTGAAAGGCAGCTAACGCCTCGTAGAGGGAATAGGAAAGCTCTGAGACCTGGGACTTCGAGATGTACTAGATCCCCAAGGAGCGGACCACGTAGCCGAGGAGAAGGGTGTACTAAAACTAGACGTAGCGCTGGGCGAAGAAGGACAAGAGGGCCCGAAAGGAAAGGTGTCTGGGCTAGATCAGACAGTAGGGGAAGTAGCTCTAGGAGCGTAATATAGGGATGGAGAGGTAGAAGGTGAAGGCGCTAGTGTGACAGCGCCTAGTTGGATAGAAGTAGCGAGAGTTCACCGGCTCGGCGCTGAATTAGAAGTATTAGGCGTTGCACAATGCAGACGAATAGGCAGACATCAGCGCCTCGGCAAAGGTCAGGACCATGGATCGGACCAGGTCAGAGAAGGCCTCGAGCAGGTACTTGCGCAGCACCTAGGCCGCGCCCATAGTGTTGGTGACTTCCACCGCATCTTCTCTAGAGTGTTCTTTGGAAGGAACTTGAAGATTGATGCGGTGGTAGTAATGTAAGGCGGATGGTCAGCACTACAGGAGCTCACCGGCGCCAAATCGGTACAACACGTCTGTGTAGGACACCTGCAGCTCTTAGAGCAGTCGTTCGGAGTGGCTGACAAAGGACTCAATCAGTCCGCCTCTGCCGACGCAGATACGCACGTTCTGCATTGGTCACTCGTAGTATTTGCCACTTGGCCGCTGACGTCGATGCGTACGCGACTGATTCTCCTGTCGTGCATCGCTGTCGCGTCTCGCCGCGGTGGTGGTTTCAGCCCGGCTGAGGGCCTGGCCACCCAGCGCCATGTTGTTCACCCCAGTGGCCTGCTGTCGAAAGCGGTGTCTACGGCCCGCCGCAGTTGCGACAGTAGCCCTGGAAGAGCACTTCTCGGTTGACGATCCGATAGCCGAAGCGGTCCGAGCGTGGCAACTCGAGCGCGTCCAGTCCTTGCGGATGCACGTCGCGTAGGTCACCGCATTTGAGGCACACGAGGTGGTGATGACCGTCCTTGGTGTTGGGGTCGTAGCGGGTAGGGCCACCACCCGCATCCACCTGCTGAACCTCGCCCATCGAGACCAGCTCGTTGAGGGTGTTGTACACCGTCGCCAGGCTCACCTCCGGGAGACGTCCCCGTGCCCGCTCGAGCACCTCTTCCGCTGTGAGGTGGACGTGGTCACCCCCCATCGCCTCGGCTATGACCCGCCGCTGGGGCGTCAAGCGCCAGCCCACCGCCCGCAGGCGGTCGAGAAGCGGCGTCGAGGACATGGTTCCATGTATACCAGGCACAAATATCCTCTAAGAATCAATCTACAATAACCCTTGAATCGTTCTAGGTGCAGACTTAAGGTGACTCGCGACTCACGAACCACGACGACAGCACACCGAGGGGCCCGAGCCCCAATGGGGTCAGGGAGGGCGCCAAGAACCATGAGCGACGAGGACGAGGCGGGCTCTGACAAGGTGACCGCGTGCACGCGCGCGTTCGAGGAGATCGACGCCCAGGTCTTCCCGGGGCCAGGGCGTGGGGCCACGCCATCGGAGGCGGCCGCGAGCGATCGATGGGGAGGGCCGTCGGCCGCCACGGTGGAGGCGTACCGCCGCATGTTCGACGTCGTGGTGAAGCACCAGCGCGTCCACAGTGAACCTCGAGCCGGCACGAGTACAGGCCACAGACCACGCCGGACGCCAGAAGCCGCATCAGCTGGCGTCCCCACACCGACCCGACGGTCGAGGAGGCCAACGTCGCCGACTGGGGTGCCGTCCCTACGTGGCGCTGCAAGCGATTTCGTGCGATAGCCGAGCGTATGACCCCGGCTGAGAGGCGCAGCCGTGGCGTCAAGAGAGCCACGTCGTGTGCAACCGGCCATCAGATGTAAACAGAAACATGCCAACACCCGTCAGATGAAAACATGCAAACACTGAGACAGGAGAACCGACGTGCCTGACCGCGGCAGCGAAAGCGAGAGCGAGAGCCCAGCCATCCCCTCCCCGACTCCCAAGGGGCACCGGCCCCTGTCGAATCGGGACTGGTGGCCGAATCAGCTCGATCTCTCCATTCTGCACAAGCACTCGTCCCTCTCCAACCCGTTGGGTGAGGGCTTTAATTACGGGGACGAGGTCGAGACCCTCGACGCCGAAGCGCTCAAGCAGGACATCTTCGAGGTGATGACCACGTCGCAGGAGTGGTGGCCCGCTGACTACGGCCACTACGGTCCGCTCTTCATCCGAATGACGTGGCACGCTGCCGGCACGTACCGCATCGCTGATGGCCGTGGCGGTGGCGGCGAGGGCGCGCAACGCTTCGCCCCCTTGAACAGTTGGCCGGACAACGCGAACCTCGACAAGGCACGCCGGTTGCTGTGGCCGGTCAAGCAGAAGTACGGCCGGAAGATCTCCTGGGCCGACCTGATCATCTTCGCCGGCAACTGTGCCTACGAATCGATGGGGTTCAAGACGTTCGGCTTCGGGTTCGGGCGCCCGGACATCTGGGAGCCCGACGAAATCTTCTGGGGCCCTGAGGACACCTGGCTGGGCGACGAACGCCACGCCGGCGAAGAGGAGATCGAGGGGCCCTTGGGCGCCGATCATATGGGTCTGATCTACGTGAATCCGCAAGGGCCGGGCGGCAACCCGGATCCGCTCGCTTCGGCGAAAAATATCCGGGAGACCTTCCGCCGGATGGCCATGAACGACGAGGAGACGCTGGCGCTCATCGTCGGCGGCCACACGTTCGGTAAGGCCCACGGCGCAGTTGGTGAGGAGTACGGCGGTCCCGAACCAGAAGGTGCATCCATAGAGGAGCAGGGCTTCGGCTGGCGGAACACTTTCGGGAGCGGCAAGGGCGTCGACACCCTCACCAGCGGGCTGGAGGGCGCCTGGACCAACGAGCCCACGAAGTGGGACAACGGGTTCTTGGACAACCTGTACCAGTACGACTGGGAGCTCGCCGAGAGTCCCGCCGGTGCAAAGCAGTGGAAGCCCAAGAATCCCGAGGCGGAGGGCACCGTGCCCGATGCCCACGATCCGTCGAAACGGCACGCTCCGATGATGCTGACGACCGACCTCGCGCTGAGGCTCGATCCGATCTACGGGCCGATCGCGAAGCGGTTCCATGAGAACCCCGACCAGCTGGCCGACGCGTTCGCCAGGGCATGGTACAAGCTGTTGCACCGCGACATGGGGCCCGTATCGCGCTTCTTGGGTCCGTGGGTTCCCAGTGCGCAGCTGTGGCAGGACCCCGTTCCCGCGGTCGATCACGCGTTGATCGGAGATGACGACATCGCTGCCCTCAAGGGCAAGATCCTCGCAGCCGGACTGTCCGTTTCCCAGCTGGTCTCCACCGCCTGGTCATCAGCGGCTACCTTCCGCGGAACTGACAAGCGGGGCGGGGCCAACGGGGCTCGGGTTCGCCTGGCGCCGCAGAAGGACTGGGAGGTGAACGATCCGACCGAACTGGCCAAGGTGCTGCAGACCCTCGAGCAGGTCCAGCAGGACTTCAACGGCTCGCAGTCCGGCGGGAAGAAGGTCTCACTGGCCGACGTGATCGTCCTGGGCGGGTGCGCGGCCGTCGAGCAAGCGGCCAAGAACGCCGGACACGACATCACCGTCCCGTTCTCACCCGGGCGCACGGACGCCTCGCAGGAACAGACCGACGTGGAGTCGTTTGCCGTGCTCGAACCGATCTTCGACGGGTTCCGCAACTACCTCCGGGCCGGAGAGAAGCGGCCGGCGGAGGAACTTCTGGTCGAGCGGGCGTTCATGCTGAACCTGACGCCTCCCGAGATGACGGTTCTCGTCGGAGGCCTGCGGGCGCTCAACGCCAACTTCGGGCAATCCCGACACGGTGTCTTCACCGACCGGCCCGAGACCCTCACGAATGATTTCTTCGCCAGGCTGCTCGATATGAGCACGGAGTGGAAAGCATCCGCCTCGGCCGAGAACGTGTTCGAAGGACGCGATCGCGCCACCGGTGACATCAAGTGGACTGCCACGGCCGTCGACCTCGTCTTCGGTTCCCACTCCCAGCTGCGAGGCATCTCGGAGGTCTACGCATGTGACGACTCAGAGGAGAAGTTCATCCGTGACTTCATCGCTGCCTGGGACAAGGTCATGACCCTCGATCGCTTCGACCTCGCCTGATCGACGCCCGTGGTCAGATGACCTGGTTCGGGGTGAACGGGTTTACCCGATCGTCGCCGACGATCGGCCCGCGTAAATGCACCTCCGAGACTGACGTGGTCATGGGCTTGCCTGCGAGCGCCTCGGGCCAGCGGATTCCATCCCGAGCGGCAGCCCCTTGGGGCCGTGGCGGGAGCGGGGAGGGGCCGGGCACCGTTCGCTGAATCGCGGGGATTTTCATCAAGCCCCGGGGTGCCATGGTTATGCGGGCCGAACGAGGACACCCGCGTAGCCAGCTGGTCCTCACCGAAGCACGGAAGGGATCGCAAGCGCGACTGGTGCGACCGTTCTCCTGTTGTGCTCGCCTCAGTCGCCTCCGCCACGCTGAGCGGTGCCGTCGGCCGCCCCGTCTCGGTCGAGGTCCACGTCTCCAACGGATTGCCCGGCTTCACCATCGTCGGCCTGCCCGACGCCGCCGTGCGCGAGTCGCGTGACCGCGTCCGGGCCGCCGTCCTCTCGTCCGGTCTGCCCTGGCCGCTGCGCCGGGTCACCGTCAACTTGGCGCCCTCTGGCATCCGAAAGGGGGGCGCGGGCCTCGACCTGCCGATCGCCGTCGGCCTGCTCGTCGCCACGGGTGAGCTGGCCCCGGGTTGCACCGAGGGCCTGGCCTTCTGCGGGGAGCTGGGGCTGAACGGGTCGTTGCGCCACGTCCCCGGCATGATCGCCCTGGCCGACGCAACCACCCCGCTCGGGCTGGTGGTGCCGCTGGGTGACGTGCGGGAGGCCGCTCTCGTTCGCGGCAGCGACGTGCACGGAGCGGCGACCCTAGGCGATCTGGCCCGCGTGCTGCGTGGCCAGGCGGACTGGCCCGACCCGCCGGCACCGTCCCCCTCGGCCGATCACGGGGCACACGGCGTCCCCGACCTGGCCGACGTGCGCGGCCAGGCCGTCGGTCGGCGGGCGCTCGAGGTCGCGGCCGCCGGGCGTCACCACCTCCTGATGGTCGGACCGCCCGGGTCGGGCAAGACCATGCTGGCCGAGCGCCTGGCGGGACTGCTCCCGCCGCTCACCTCCGAGGAGGCGCTCGCGGTGACCCGCGTGCACTCGGCCGCCGGTTGCGCCCTGCCCGATGGCGCCCTGTTCGACCGACCGCCCTTCCGCGCGCCGCACCACCAGGCCTCCGTCGTCTCGCTGGTCGGCGGCGGGAGCTGGTCGCTCCGGCCGGGCGAGATTTCATTGGCAACCCACGGCATCCTGTTCCTCGACGAGCTCGGCGAGTTCCCGGTCGCCGCGCTCGAGGCGTTGCGCCAGCCGCTCGAGGAAGGGGTCATCCGGGTGAGCCGCGCCGGCGGCACCGTGACCTTCCCGGCGGCCTTCCTGCTTGTCGCCGCCATGAACCCCTGCCCCTGCGGGGAAGGGGTGTACGAGGGAGCCTGCAGCTGCAGCGCGGCCACCCGCGCTCGGTACCGGCGCCGTATCTCCGCGCCACTCCTGGACCGTTTCGACCTGGTCGTGCCGCTCAGCCGTCCCGACCCTGACCAACTGCTCTCCGGGGAGCCGGGCGAATCCTCAGCGGCGGTCGCCCGTCGCGTCGCCGCCGCTCGTGCCGTGGTCACCGAGCGGGAGAGGGAGCTCGACCTGGCTCCCGACGCCGCCGACCTTCTCGCCTCCAAGCTGCGCGCCGGAGGCCTGAGCGCCCGTGGGCTGCACAAGGTCACGCGCGTCGCCCGCACGGTGGCCGCGCTCGCGGGTGCCGACGCAGTGTCGTTCGGCCACGCCGCAGAAGCCTTGTCGCTGCGGGCGGGACGCGCCGTGGTGGTGCCATGAGTTCGGACCTCCCACAGGAGGCGTTCGCCGCCGCCCTGGCCTCCCTGCCCTCCATGGGGCCCGCCCGCCTGCGCACGCTGCTCGCCGCGGACCCGCCGTCAGTGGCGTGGGAGCGGGCCGCCCCGGCAGCGGGGGCGTCCGAGCATGAGGTCGAGGGTGTCTGGCGACGCCACTCCTCGTTGGGGATCCACGTTCTCCTGGCCGGACAGCCGTCCTATCCGGCGCGCCTGGCCGACGACCCGAAGGCTCCCGCGGTCCTGTTCTGCCTGGGAGACCCGTCGGCGCTGGCCGATGGCCCGACCGTGGCGCTGGTGGGGACGCGCGCGCCGACCCGCTACGGCATCGGCGTCGCGGCGCAGTTCGGCGCCGACCTGGCGGCGGCGGGTGTCGGCGTGGTGTCGGGTCTGGCCCTCGGCATCGACGGTGCGGCGCACGAGGGCGCCTGTGGCGCCGGCGCACCGCCCATCGCTGTGGTGGCGGGCGGCCTCGACCACGTCTATCCGCGCCGGCACGAGCGGCTGTGGGAGCGGATCGCCGCCGCGGGTGTCATCGTGTCCGAGTCCCCGGCCGGGGTGCCCACGGAGAAGTGGCGCTTCCCCGTCCGCAACCGTCTCCTTGCTGCGCTGAGCGATGTGGTGGTCGTGGTGGAGAGCCGCCACCACGGAGGCTCGCGGCACACGGTCGACGCGGCCATGGATCGAGGAGTCCCCGTTGGGGCGGTACCCGGCTCCATCCGCAGCGCCACGTCCGAGGGCACCAACGCGCTCCTGGCCGATGGCGCGTTCCCGGTCTGCTCGACCGGCGACATCCTCGTCTCCCTGGCCCTGCTCGGGGCTGCGGTGGTTGTCCCGCCGGAGGCCGCCTTGCCCGCCTCGCCGGCGCCCGCCTCGCCGGCGCCCGCCACGCCGGCGCCCTCCCCGGGCCCGGACCGCCCCGTCTACGACGCCCTCGGTGCCGATCCGGCCTCCCTCGACGAGCTGGCCCGGTCGACGGGCCTGCCGCTGGCCGAGCTGTGTGGGGGACTGGAGCGGCTCGCCCGGGCCGGGCTGGCCCGGGGCGCCGGGGGATGGTGGGAGCGAGCCTGAGATCCTGGTGACCGGCCCTCCGGACCCCCGGGGCGACACGGGGGGCCCGAACCTGTCCGGAGGCCTCCGGCGCCCTATCCTGCCTCGCCATGAACGGACGGTTCCTCCAGGGCGCTGACGTGGCCGGACTGCGGTCCGAGGCCACGCACGCGGCTGAGCAGGGTGCGGTCGCCGTCTTCCTGAGCCAAGGGCCCGTGGGCGACCCCATCGTGCTGGCGGCCGGGCTCAGCTCATCGGTTCCCGGCGTGCTGCTGGGGGTCCGAATGGAGCTGGGCCCCAGCGAGCGTCATCCGGCCGTGCTCGCCCGTGACGTGACCAGTTTGGACCTCGTCTGCGGAGGTCGGAGCGTGCTCTGTTTCGCCCCGCCGTTCGACGAAGCGCTGGCGGAGGCCGTCCTGCTCTGCCGGGCCTTGTGGCGTGCCGGGGAGCTCGACAGCCGGGGCCCCCACTTCCCGGTGCGGGCGGCGACCAACCGCGCCCGTCCGGCAGGGGACCAGAGCCCGCTGATCGCCTTCGACCTCACCGCGGGCGACGAGCTGCCCGCCACGGTGGCCGGCGCCGCCGACCTTTTGCTGCGCGCTGCTGCCGATGCCCCTGATGTCTGCCGGTTGGAGTGGGTGTGACGGACGCCACCCTGGTGCATGAGCCGATCGGCACCAGTTCGGCCACGACCGCGGTCACGGGTCGGCATCTCCCCGCCCTCAACGGGCTCCGCGGCGTGGCGGTCATCGGCGTGGTGGCGTACCACCTGCAGGTCGGGTGGGCCAAGGGCGGGTATCTCGGGGTCGACCTCTTCTTCGTCCTCTCCGGCTTCCTGATCACGACGCTCTTGCTGGAGGAGTGGGTCGGGACGGGACGCGTCAACCTGGCCGCCTTCTGGGGGCGCCGGGCCAAGCGCCTGTTGCCGGCGCTGTTCCTCGTCGTGGCCGCGCTCGCGCTCTACCTCGTCTGCAACGCCCTCTTCGGCGGCCCAGGCGCCAACGGCCTGATCGACCTCTCCGGATTGCGGGGCGACGCCATCGCCACGCTGCTCTACGTGAACAACTGGCATCTGATTTTCGCCCACCAGTCCTACTTCGCCCAGTTCTCCACGCCCTCGCCGTTGCAGCACACCTGGTCGCTGGCGATTGAGGAGCAGTTCTACCTCGTGTGGCCCCTCCTGCTCCTGGTGCTCCTGCGCTACGGGCGTCGCATCTGGCGCCGTGTCGGCGTGACGGTCACCGTGACCCTCGGCGTGGGCTCCTCGGTCTTGATGGCGGTGCTGTTCCATCCCGGAGTCGACCCCTCGCGCATCTACTACGGGACCGACACCCGGCTGTTCGACCTCATGGCCGGGGCGACAATCGCCTTCCTGGCGGCCTCGCGCCAGCAGCCGGGCGCACCGTCGCGCCGGACCCTCCACTGGGTGGGTCCGGCGGCGGCAGTGGGGCTCGGCGTGTTCTGGGTGTTCGCCGGCACGTCCGGTGGCCTGCCCACGAACTTCATGTTCGAAGGTGGGTTCCTGCTCTGCGCCGCGCTGGCCGCACTGGTCGTGGCGGACGCGCGCCTGGTCGAGCCCGGACGCTTCGCCCGTGGCCTGGCCTGGAGGCCGCTGCACTTCGTCGGCACCATTTCCTACGGCGTCTATCTCTGGCACTGGCCGGTGATCGTCTACATCAACGGTGCCCGAACCGGGCTGTCGGCCTGGCCTTTGAACCTCCTGCGCATTGCGGTCACGCTCGCCGTGTCGACGGCGAGCTACTACCTGGTCGAGCGGCCGATCCGCTTGGCCAAACTGCGCGGCGGCCTCCGCCTGTGGCTCGGCCCGGTCGCCGGGGTCGTGACCGCCGTCGTCATTGTGGTGGCCACCATCCCCGCCGTGGCCGATCCGACCAAGGTCGCCAGCACCACGCACCTCGCGTCCTCGGGCTCCGTGCAGTCGGTGCCCGGAGCCGGGGGGTACGCGGGCCAGCAGCCGATCCGTCTGGCGCCGGCGCCATCGGCCGCCGATCCGCTCCGCGTCATGATCCTGGGTGACTCCGTCATGCACGACGCTTCCTACGGCATCGCGGCATCACTGCAGGCCACGGGCGAGGCCACGGTGGCCACCCGGACCATCGACGGCTTCGGGCTGACCACGGCGACCAGTTGGCCCACCTCGGTGCCCAACCTCATCCGCTCGACCCGGGCCCAGCTGATCGTCGCCTCATGGAGCTGGGACCAGTACGGTCCGACCACGCCCAACGCGCTGCACCAGCCGGTCCAGTACACCGATCTGCTGCGCCGCGCCGTGGCCACCATGCTGGCGCCGGGGGACGGCGTGGAGGGCGTGATCTTCACCCAGTTCCCCCTGTCGGGCGATCTCAACGCCGCCAACCCCGCCAACACGGCGAGCTACAACAAGGAGCGCCGGGCGGGCCTCGTCGCCTGGAACAACATCGCCGAGAAGATGACCAAGCTGTTCCCGGGCCGGGTCATGTACTTCCCGTTGGCCGACTCCATCCTCTTGCACGGGACGTATTCCGCCTGGCTTCCGCCGGAGGGCGATCCGCACGCACCGAACAGCGCGTGGACACGCGTGCGCAAGCTCGACAACGTGCACCTGTGCCCTGAGGGCAGCGCCCGCTACGCCGCCGCGCTGCTGGCCGACCTGACGTCGGTGTTCCAGCTGACTCCCGCCGACCACAACTGGTCCCAGGGGGCATGGACCTCCGACCCGGACTTCAACGATCCGCCCGGTGCCTGCCCGGACGACCATCCGCCGGGCTAGCTAGCTGTCCCAGTCGTCACCAACCGAGGGCTAGGAGCAGACCGAACTGCTGATGGTGCGCTTCGCCGTCGCCGCCGAATTCGCGCTGGCCCAGTTGGACCCGATGTTGGCCACCACCTCGTACCAGTAGCTGCCGGTGGCGAGCGCGGCGCTGGTCCACGACGTGGTCGTCACCGTCATCTGCAGGGTGTAGGTCCCGGTCGCCGTCGTGTTCGACTGGTAGACCCCGTAGCCCGAGGCGTGCGTGATGGCAGCCCAGGTGACCGTGACCTTCTTGCCGCTGGTCGGCGTGGCGCAGGCGGACGTCGCCGTCGGTGCGGCCGGCAGGGCCTGGGCCTTCGCTTCCCCGGAGTTCACCGTGGCGACCTTGACGGTCCAGTTCGCCGCCGCCCAGGCCGTCCCCGTCGAGAGGGTGAGGCTCAGGAGCGCTGCGAGGCCGGCAACGACGAGAGGAGCCCCACGTCGCATGCGTGGGCTCCCCTCGTCGTCGTTGCTCGGTTCCCTCCGGGGCAAGGAGGAGGACTAGCTGGTCCAGCCGCTGGTGGCCGGGCTCGTCGTCGACGTGGCTGCGCCACCGGTCGCCGTGATGCCGGTCAGTGCGGGCATGGAGAAGAAGGTGTTGGCACAGGCCGCCGGTGAGGTCGCCGACATGAGGGCGTCGTTGGTCAGCGTCACCACGAGCGGATTATTGGCCGCTCCGCTGGCGCCCACGGTGAGGCCACCCGGAATTGTGTGCGAGCTGCCGCTGGTCGCCGTGGCGAAGTTCCAGGTGACGCCACTGGTCGTGGTGCTACACCCGGTCTGGGCGGTGGTGAGCGCGCTCGTCGTGAAGCCACCCGCCTGGGTGGTGTTCGTCGGGAGGTTCACCGCAGAGATGGTCACGGGGTAGGAGTTCGGGTTGGCGATGGTCACGACGACGTCGCCGGTGCTGCCCGGGAACAGCACATTGCCCGGGGCGGGCGAGGCCACGGCGGTGATGCTCAGGTTGGCAATGGTGGCGGACTGACCCTCACCGGACGAGCCGCTGTTCAGGCCCACGACCCAGTTGGTCGCGGCGTAGGCCCCGGCGGCCACGAGGAGGCTCCCGCACACGGCCGACACGATCTTCATCCGGCTCGACCATCGGGTGGCCTTGATATGCCTTCCCTCCACGATCTCCGTCCCTTCTCCGTCTCCAGGGACGGCGTCGTACTTGCGTGATCAATGGAAGTTCGGAGGTGTTGGGAGGTCTCTGAAGGAACGTTGAGGCATTTGGACACTTGCCGGAAACCGCCACCCGGCGAGCCCGGGCGCGAGGTTGTCCACAGGGCGGGCGCCGTTCTGCTGCGCCGCAGGTCCGAAAGGGTTTTTCCACGCCGAAAGAGGCTCAGCCCGGGTCCGAATTGCGCCGATACCGTGAGGGATGCCTCCCCCCGATCTTCGTCACCGCCTGACCAGCTACCTGCCCTTCGTCGTGGTGGCGGTGGCGGGACAGCTCAGCGTCGGCTGGCCGCCGGGGCCGACGGATTCCGGGGCCTTTCTCATCAGCACCCTGCTGCTGGTGGTGATCGTCGTGCTCATCTTCATTCGCCGGGGCATGCCGCCCCGGACCTTCATCGTCGGAGCGGCGCTCTACATGGCGTCGGTGGCCCTGCTCATGGTGGCCTCGGGCGGCATGGGCTCCGGGCTCGGTGTGCTGCTGTTCATGCCGCTCGTCGGCGTGGCCCTCTACGGCAAGCGCTGGGAATCGGCCGTCTGCGTCGTCTTCCTCGTGTCGGCCATCCTGGCCACCCAGATCGAGTCGTCGCCGGGGTCCATCGACACGACGACGTTGCTGCGCCGAGGGATCCTGGTCGGCGCATTCGGCGCCATGCTGTCCGTCGCCATCCAGCTCTTGCGAGCCCGCCTCGTCGAGTCGAACGCGCACACCGAACAGCTGCTCCGACACGAGGAGGCGCTCAACGCGGCCGTCCGTCAGTTGGTGCAGCTCTCGGAGCCGCCGCAGATCACGGCCCTCGGCGCACAGCTCGCCATGGGCATCGTGGCGCCGCGCGGGTCGGAGGTCCTGCGGGCATCGTACTTCCTGATTGAGGACGGCCTGGTGGTCGTGGGCGCGCAGTTCGACGATGCGGGGACGCACGTCGGGGGTTCGTGGCCGGTCGCGGAACATCCGGGACTGCGGGACGCCGTGGCGACGCGGCGAGCGTTCACCGCGCCGCTCGACCCCGACCTCGCGGGTCCGCTGCTCCGAGCGGTCATCGACGCCTCGGGGATCACCTACGGCGCCTGGGTCCCCGTCTGCCCGGACGGGGAGTTGCACGGCGTCCTTGCCATCGCCACCGGAGGCGCCTCCATTCCGACGGAGTGCGTCGAGCGCTGCGTCGCCCTCGGCCACTTTCTCGAACTGGCACTCTCCAATTGGTCCGCCCACCGCCGGTTGGAGGAGCAGGCCACGGTGGAGGAGCGCCGGCGGATCGCCCGCGAGCTGCACGACGGCCTGGCCCACGAGCTGGCGTTCATCGCCAGCAAGACCCGCGGTGCCGCGTCAGGCGCCGCGACGTCGCACGACGCCCGCGCCCTAGCCGGTGCGGCGGACCGGGCTCTGGACGAGGCCCGGCGCGCCATCACCGTGCTCTCCGTCTCGCAGCCGCAGTCGCTCGATGCCGCCATCTCCCAGACCGTGGAGGACCTCGGGTCCCGCCTCGGCGTGGCCTGGGACCTCCAGTTGGCCGACGATGTCGAGGTGCCCGGTGACGTCACCGAGAACCTGCTGCGTATCGTGCGCGAAGCCATCACCAATGCGGCCTGTCACGGCGCCTCGGAGCACGTCCGGGTCCGCCTCGAGCGCGCCGAACGGCTCCGGCTCGTGATTGAGGACGACGGCTGCGGGTTCGACCCGGAGGGCCAGGGCGCCGCCGGGGGCTTCGGGCTGCAGAGCATGCAGGAGCGAGCGGCCTCGGTGGGTGGCGTGCTGAGCGTCGACTCCGTGCCCAAGCAGGGCACGCGCGTCGCGGTGGCTTTCTGATGAGCGGGCCCATCACGGTTTTGCTGGCCGATGACCACGCCCGGACCCGTGCGCTGGTCCGCAACGCGCTGGAGCGCACAGGGGACTTCCACGTCTGCGTGGAAGCGGCGGACGCCGCCGGGGCCGTCGAGGGGGCCAAGCGCGAGCGTCCCGACGTCTGCCTGCTCGACATCAACATGCCGGGGAACGGCATTGCTGCCGCCACCCAGATCAGCGGGGCACTACCCGACACGTCGGTGGTCATGCTGACCGTCTCGCGCCAGGACGAGGACCTCTTCGACGCGCTGCGCGCCGGCGCATCCGGGTATCTCCTCAAGGGCCTGGACGAGGCCTCCATCGGCGACGCCCTCCAGCGCGTCCTGGCCGGGGAGGCCACCCTGCCCGGAACGCTCGTCGCTCGTCTGGTCGACGAATTCCGTGATCGCGAGCACCGCAGGGTCGCCGTGCCCGATGGGCAGGCGGCCCGCCTCACGGGCCGCGAGTGGGACGTGCTGGAGCTCATGCGCAAGGGGGCCGGCACCGCCGAAATGTCGCAGCGCCTGTTCGTCTCGCCCACCACGGTGCGCAGCCACGTCTCGTCCATTCTGCGCAAGCTGGGCGTGCCCACGCGCGAGGCCGCTATCCGTCTGCTCGACGGCGAGGCCCCTCCGGAGCGGTTCGTACGTTCCGAGGCGCGTCGCTAACGGTGGGTTCCGGCGCCGGTCCTAAGCTGGCGCCCGTGACGACCACGCGTATCGAAAGCGACAGCATGGGGGAGATCGAGGTCCCCGCCGACCGCTACTGGGGTGCCCAGACCCAGCGCTCCCTGCATCACTTCGACATCGGCGTCGAGACGATGCCCACCCCACTGATCAGGGCGTTCGGTGTCCTCAAAGGTGCGTCGGCGGCGGTCAACCGCGACCTCGGCAAGCTGGACGAGACGTTGGCCGGCCTCATTGAGCAGGCGGCGGGCGAGGTGGCCAAGGGTGACCTCGACGACCAGTTCCCACTGCGCATCTGGCAGACGGGCAGCGGCACGCAGACCAACATGAACGCCAACGAAGTCATCTCCAACCGGGCCATTGAACTCAGTGGTGGGGTCATGGGCTCGAAGGAGCCCGTCCATCCCAACGATCACGTCAACATGTCCCAGTCGTCGAACGACACGTTCCCCACCGCCATGCACATCGCGGTGGCCGAGGAGATCGTGTTCCGGCTGCTCCGCTCGGTGGCCGCGTTGCGCGACGCGCTGCAGGCCCGGGCCACCGAGTTCGAGGACATCACGAAAATAGGCCGCACCCATCTCATGGACGCCGTGCCGCTGACGCTCGGGCAGGAATTCTCGGGGTACGTGGCGCAGCTCACGGCGGACATCGAGCGGATTGAGCAGACCCTCCCCGGGCTGTACGAGCTGGCCGCCGGAGGGACCGCCGTCGGCACGGGGCTGAACACGCACCCCGAGTTCGGCGACCGGGTGGCGCGTCAGATCGCCGACGTGACCGGCCTGCCGTTCGTGACCGCGCCCAACAAGTTCGCCGCGCTGGCCGCGCACGACGCGCTGGTCTTCACCCACGGCGCCTTGCGCACGCTGGCCGTCTCGTTGATGAAGATCGCCGACGACATCAGGTGGCTCGGTTCGGGTCCCCGTGCCGGGCTGGCCGAGCTGGCGCTGCCGGAGAACGAGCCCGGGTCGTCCATCATGCCGGGCAAGGTCAACCCGACCCAGAGCGAGGCCACCATCATGGTCGGGATCCAGGTCCTCGGGAACGACATGGCGGTAGCCACCGCCGGCAGCCGGGGCAACCTCGAGCTCAACGTGTGCAAGCCGGTGATCGCCTACAACGTGCTGCAGTCGGTCGCATTGATGACGGATGCCTGTCGGGGCTTCCGCGAGTTCTGCGTCGAAGGGCTGCAGCCGGACTACGAGCAGATCGACCAGCATCTCAGGAGCTCCCTGATGCTGGTGACCGCACTGAATCCGATCATCGGCTACGACAATGCGGCCAAGGTGGCCAAGAAGGCGCACAAGGAGCGCAAGACCCTGCGGGAGGCAGCGCTCGAGCTGGAGCTGCTGACGGGCGAGGAGTTCGACGCCGCCGTGCGTCCCGAGGAGATGACGCACCCGTGAGGGAGCCGGTGCTCACCCATGCCGACATCGACGCGGAGCTCGAGGAGCAGCAGCTGCACTGGACGCGCCAGGGCGACGAGCTGGTGACGACGGTCAAGCTGCACGACTTCGCTGCGGCCCTTGCCTTCGTCAACGCGGTCGGGGCCGCCGCCGAGGCGGCCAACCACCACCCCGACATCGACATCCGGTGGAACACCGTGCGGCTCGTCCTCACGACGCACGACTCCGGTGGCATCACGCTCCTCGACCTGGCCCTGGCCGGCGTCGTCGACCGGCTGCGCCCCGACATCCGGGCCGACGACTGACGCCGACGACTGACGCCGACGACTTCACGAGGGTGACGGTCAGGCCGCCTCAGGCTCGAGCAACCCTGCCCGCAGGCTCTCGTACCAGCCCCGGCGGCGCGCCGAGCCCCTCCACATAAGCGCTGACCGACCCGTACTGCGTCTGCAGGTGGTCGAGCAGTTGCTCCATCTGCGCCGGGTCGGCCGAGAAGACCTCGTCAATGTTCTCGAGCGTCTCGCGGCCCTCGGGGTATTTGGCGATGAGCTTGGCCCGCAGCCGCAACATGGCTGCGCCACTCAGCGCGTAGTCCGCCACCACCGTGGGCTCGTCCACGCCCAGCAGCGAGAGCACCACCGCCGAGAGAACGCCGGTACGGTCCTTGCCGGCGGTGCAGTGGAACACGGCGGGCAGCGCGTCGGGCGCCGCCAGCACCTCGAGGGCGCCCAGAATCTGGCTCCCGGCGTCGCGCACGATCTCCAGGTACTGCGTGCCGAGCAGACCGGGCCGGCGGTCGAAGTCCTGTGCATCGGGCAGCTCGTCGATGAAGGGGAAGTGATGGAACGCCACCGGGTGGGCCTCCACGTCGAACCGTCCGCGCTCCAGCTCTGAACCGGAACGCAGATCGATGACCGTCCTGATGCCCAGCTGGCGCAGGACGGCGAGGTCCGTCTCGGTCAGCTCACCGAGGCCATCAGCCCGGAAGAGCGTGCGCCAACGCGTCTGCGTGCCCTCGCCTGCCCCGTAGCCACCCAGGTCGCGAAAGTTGACGGCGCCTTCCAGCGCGATCATCCGGTCCAGGGTCTCTGCCACGTCTGTGCACCTCCTCGCCTCTCGTCCCTGCAGTCTGCATGCCCGGGTGGTCGGGTCGGACGCGTCCGCGAACACCAGGTGACAAAACCGAACTGTCAGGCCACGGGCATGTCCCAGAGGGGGAACCAGCGGGTCAGGTCGGCTTCCACCGGGAGGTCCGCACCCACCATGGTCCGGATGCGCAGCTCCAGCTCGGTGTCCCGTCGCTCCTTCTCGGCGTCGACGGGAGCGAACGGGTAGAAGGTGCCGCGCTTGAAGAGATAGACGAGCCGGAAGGCCCGGGCATCGCCGGGCGCGTCGGGGCCGGGGACGAAGCCGAATGCCGACACGAGCAGCTGGGGTCCCCAGCCGTTGTCCTGCAGCGTGGAGTTGGCCATGTGGATCTTGGTCACCAGCTCCTCGAGATCGGGGTCGTCGAGCAGCAACCAGCCGTAGTCGAACTTGTCCTGGGTGAAGGAGAAGCCGTCGCCCACCAGCTCGGCGATCTCCTTCTGGGCGTCGGCCGCCGCCTGGCCCGGGGGCGGCTTCCAGCACACCCCGGCGTGGCCGGACGTCACCAGGCCCCCGGCGCTCTGCAGGGTCAGCGCGGCGGTCGGCAGGGCGAACAGGGCGTCGAGATTGGCCCGGACCGGCTTGGAGCGGCCGAGGATGGTGTCGAAGAGACCCACCCGCTGGTTCAGCTGCTGGCCGGGCCGGCCTGGCCGAGCTGGCGCTCCAGCGAGTCCAGCTGGGCCAACCGCTTCTCGAGCGTCGGGTGCGTCCGGAAGAGGTTGCCGAAGCTGAAGCCGCCGCCCTCGCCCTGGGCGCCGCCGTCGGCGACGGCCGGGGTGAAGAAGAAGGCGTTGAACGGCTCGGCGGCCCGCAGGTCCTTGGTCGGGATGCGCCCCATCTCCCCGGTGATCTTGACCAGCGCCGAGGCCAGCAGCGAGGGCCGGCCGATGAGCAGCGCACCCGAGCGGTCCGCCGCCAGCTCCCGGTAGCGCGACAGCGCCATGGTCAGCAGGAAGCTCACGAAGTACACCACGACCGAGACCAGCAGCACGATCATCTCGATGCCGGCCTGGTTCTGATTGTTGTTGTTGCTCCGTCCGCCTCCGAAGAGCTCGGAGTAGAAGAGCACCCGGGTCAGCAGCCCGGCGATCATCCCGAGCCCGCTGGCGATGGTCATGACGGCCACGTCGCGGTGGGCCACGTGCGACAGCTCGTGCGAGAGCACGGCTTCGACCTCGGGCTCGTCGAGGCGGCGCAGCAGCCCCGACGTCACGCAGACGACGGACGACTTGGGACTGCGCCCCGTGGCGAACGCGTTGGGGATGTCGGTGGTCGCGATGGCGACGCGTGGCTTGGGCATGTCGGCCAGCGCGCAGAGCCGGTCGACGACGCCGTGCAGCTCGGGCGCCTGCTCGGGCGTGACCTCTTTGGCGTGCATGGCGTACATGGCGATCTTGGCGCTGAACCAGTACTGGCAGAAGATCAGGACAAGGGCGATGACCAGCACCAACGCGTAGGAGAGGCCGACCGCGATCAGGATCCCGACGACGAGGCCGTAGAGGAGGACGAGGAAGAACCCCGTCAGGAACATCCGGTAGGTGAGCCCCCGGTCGGGCTTGATATTGCGTGAGATTGCCATCAGGCGCCCTCGCCTCCTGTTGTACCCGCCTGCTCCGCCGTCGCCGAGGGCAGCGCGGCCGTGTCGCCGGCGCCGTCACCCGTCCCCAGCTCGGCCTTCAACGCCGCCAGCTCGTTGTCCACCTGCGAGGTGGACGAAACCTTGTCGAGCTCCTTTTGAATGTCGTCGACCGGATGGGTCAGGTCGTCGAGCGCGCCCGACGCCAGCAGCTCGTCGATGGCGCCCGCCCGCGCCTGCATGCCGGCGATCTTGTCCTGGGCCCGCTGCATGGTGGCCCCGGCGCTGCGCGTCGAGTCCGAGATCCCCGACACCGCCTCGCCCACCTTCGTCTGCGCCTCGGCCGCCGTGTAGGAGGCCTTCATGGTCTCCTTCTGGGTGCGGAAGCGCTCCACCCGGATCTGCAGCTCCTGCGAGGTCTGCACGAGCTTCTGCTCCTGCTCGCTGATCTGGTCGTGCTGGGTCTTCAGTTCGGCCAGCTGCTCACCGAGCGCGGCCCGCCGCGACAGGGCCTCGCGCGCCAGGTCCTCGTTGCCCTGCCCCAGCGCCGCCTTGGCCTGGCCCTGCAACTTGTCGGCCTGCTTCTGCAACCCCTGGGCCTGCAGCTCAATCCGCTTGCGGGCCGTGGCCACGTCCGCCACGCCCCGGCGCACCTTCTGCAGCTGATCGAGCTGCTTCGTGTAGGAGAGGTCCAGGGTGTCGCGCGGGTCCTCCATCTTGTCCAGGGCCTTGTTGGCCTTGGACCGGAAGATGTCGCGAATCCGACTGAACGTGCCTGCCATGGACTACGAGCATAAGGCCCAGCGGGGGAGGGGGGACACCGGGCGGCCCTGCCCAGGCACGCCGCTAAGGTCGCCCCCGTGCCCGATCGCCTCTGCCTGCTCAGCGTCCACGCGCACCCCGACGACGAGGCCTCCAAGGGTGCATCCACCGTGGCCCGCTACCACGCCGAGGGGGTGCACACGGTCCTGGTCTGCTGCACCGGAGGCGAGGAGGGCGACATCCTCAACCCGGCCATGGACACCCCCGAGGTGCGGGCCGACATCGGCCGGATCCGGATGGCCGAGCTCAAGGCCTCCACGGACATCATCGGCTACGACGACACCGTCCTGCTCGGCTACCGGGATTCGGGCATGCCCGACACGGAGGCCAACGCCCGGCCGGACTCCTTCGCCCAGGCCCCGCTCAACGAGGCGGTCGGCCGCCTCGTCACGGCGATCCGGCGGGAGCGGCCCCAGGTGCTCATCACCTACGGCGACGACCAGGCCGAGTACCCGCATCCGGACCACCTGCGGGTGCACGAGATCTCCGTGTTGGCCTTCGACTCCGCCGGTGATCCGGACCGCTTCCCGGACGCCGGACGCCCGTTCACGCCGGCCAAGCTCTACTACTCGGTGTGGTCGGGCGAGCGGTTCCGTCAGATCCACGAGAAATTCCTCGAGCTCGGCCTCGAGTCACCCTTCGACGAAAAGTGGCTGGGTCGCATGACGAAGACCGAGCCGTTCACGACCGCCATCGACATCACGGGATTCACGCAGGTGCGCGGCGAGGCCCTGAAGGCACATGCCACACAGGTCGACCCCACCTCGAAGTTCTGGTTCGGCCTGCCGCCCGAGGTGATGCGGGACATCCATCCCGTCGACGAGTTCCGCCTGGCCCAGAGCCGCGTGGGCCCGACCGACGTGACCGAGGACGATCTGTTCGCCGGGGTGCGTTAGGCCACAGGGCCGAGGAAGCTCCAGCTGATTTCGCCGGCGCTCTGCAGCAGCACGAGCACCACGGCCGCGGCCAGGACGCCGAGCAGCACGACCGTGACGAGCGCCTTCCAGACCCGCCGCCGCGGCCAGTGGTCGCTCTGACGACGGGCCGCGCGCTCTTGCGCCGGGACGGGGGCCTCGTCCGGCTGCGCACCGGGGTCGGCCGCCGTGTCCGGCCGCACACTCGGGGCAGCCGTCATATCCGGGCCCGCGGTGCCGTCGGTCACCTCGCGCATGACCGTCTCGAGGTCGTCGAGGCTCCACCCCTGCACCAGCAGCGGGGTGACCGAGCCCCCGCCGCGCAGGGTCAGGACGACGCAGCCCGGCCTCTCCTCTATCTCCCACTCCGAAATCCGCTCCCAGGCCATGTGCTGGTCGTTGCGGCCGGGTCGTTGGATCACGATCCCTTCGGGGGACAGCGCGATGTCGAAGACGTCGGGCTTGCGCTTGGGCTGTCTCGAGAAGATCGAGACGCCGCGGATGGTCGTCGTCGTGGAGGAGTTCATGCCCGGGCGAGGTCGCGCAACGGCCGGTAGCCGATCAGGATGGCGCCGGCGTCGTCCAGCGAGCGGCGGAACCAGTCCTCCTGGCAGATGATGCGGTAGTCGTCGACCCTGGCTTCCCAGTCGTCGGTGGCCAGCGAGCGCAGCTCCGCGCTGTCCACCGCCGGGTGGAGGTGGAGCTCGGTCACGCCGGGACGGAGCGTGGCGATGTCCCGCTCGAACATCTGGCGTGACCCCACGCCGGGCACGAAGCGGAAGTGGTCGGTGAAGACGGCCCCCTCGTCGGCCGCCACGGTGCGGGCCGGGAAACCCAGGTACCGCTCCATGGCCGCGCTCACCATCCGCAGCGGCAATCCGAACTCGAGCGCCAGCTCCAGGTAGACGTCGAAGAACTCGGGCCGCAATTGCATCGTCCCCATGTGCGCGTCGAGGTGACTGACGTCGAAGCCCCACAGAATGGCCCGCTCAATCTGCGCCCGGCACTCGCGGCGCACCTCGTCGAGGTCGGCGTGGTCCCAGACATCCTCCATGGTGCGCGGGAAGCCCCCGTCGCCACCCAGCAGCGACGGCGCGTAGGTGATGGGCCCCCAGCGGTAGAGCTCGTACTCGGCGTTGACGGTGAGGTGGACGCCGATGTCCTCGCCGCGGTAGCGGCTGCTCGCCTCGCGGGCCCACGGGCAGGGCACCATGAGCGTGGCGCTGGTGACCGTCCCCGTGCGCAGGCACTCGTAGACCCCGACGTTGGCCGAGTGGCACGAGCCGAGATCGTCGGCGTTGATGATCACCAGCTTGGCCGTCCCGTCGTACCCGAGACGCTGGGCCAGGTTCGGCTCAGCCATCTCGCTCCGCCCCTGTGGCCGACGTCGCGGCCGTCGCCGCCTCGGACACCGCCGCGTCCTGGGCCCGCGCGTCGGAGGCGATCTGCTCCTGGAAGGCCGCCATGCGGGCGGTCAGCTCCGCATCGGCCTGGGCCAGGATGCGCACCGCCAGCAGGCCGGCGTTGCGGGCGCCGTTGACCGCCATGGTCGCCACCGGGACACCCTTGGGCATCTGCACAATGGAGAGGAGGCTGTCGAGGCCGTCGAGCTGGGAGAGCGCCACAGGCACCCCGATGACCGGGAGGGTGGTGACGGAGGCCAGCATGCCGGGCAGGTGGGCCGCCCCTCCGGCGCCGGCAATGAGGACCAGGAGCCCGCGGCCGGCGGCCTCCTGCCCGAAGGCCAGCATGTCGCGCGGGGTGCGGTGGGCCGAGACGACCCGCACCTCGTGGGCGACGTCGAATTCGTCGAGCACGTCGACGGCCCCTTGCATGACGGGCAGGTCGGAGGAGCTCCCCATCACGACGGCCACCAGCGGTGTGGCGCCGCTCACCCGAGCACCCCCGTCGGGAGGTCGATGCCCTCGGGCACGGGGGTGCCGAGCGCGAGGGCGGCCGACCAGGCCCGGAAGCGCACCTCGCCGGCGTCCTCGCCACAGACCGTCACGTGCCCCAGTTTGCGCCCCGGCCGGGCGCGCTTGCCATACAGGTGCACGTGGGCGCCCTCCACGGCCAGGCCGCGGCCGAGCAGCTGGTCGGGATCGGCCCCGTCGGCCCCGCCGAAAATGTTGACGCTCGCCACCTGGGGATGCTGGGGCACGGTGGACCCGAGCGGCAGGTCCAGCACGGCCCGCACGTGGTTCTCGAACTGGGAGGTCACGGCGCCCTCCATCGTCCAGTGGCCCGAGTTGTGGGGACGCGTCGCCACCTCGTTGACCAGCAACCGGTTGCCCGACCAGAAGAGCTCCACGGCCATGACGCCGACGCCCCCGGCGATCTCGGCGACCTTCTGACCGAGGGCCGAGGCGGCCTCGAGCACGTCGGCATGCAGTCGTCCCGGCACGAGCACCTCCCGGCAGACCCCGCCCACCTGTGCGGTCTCGACCGCCGGCCACGCCGCGGACGCGCCCGAGGGGCGCCGCGCCACCATGACGGCCAGCTCGGCATTCAGCGGCAGCAGCTCCTCCACGACGACCTGGCCGGCGACGCCCTCCAACACGGTGGCGGCCTCGTTCCGGTCGGCCACGGGCCACACACCCTTGCCGTCGTAGCCGCCCCGGGCCGCCTTCACCATGACGGGCCAGCCGTGGGCGTCGGCGAACGCCTCGACCGCGTCGAGGGCACCGGCCCCCTCGTCGACGATGCGGTAGGCCGGAACGGGCACGCCCGCCTCGTCGAGCACCGTCCGCATGTGGGCCTTGTCGACGGCGAGCTCCAGCGTCGCCGCGCCGGGTCGGACCACGGCGCCCCGTTCCGCCAGCTCGGCCACCAGCTCCAGGTCGACCTGCTCGTGGTCGAAGGTCAGGACGTCGCAGCGGTCCGCCAGGGCCCGGAGGTCCGCCGCCACGAAGGGCGACCCGACCACGACCTCGGCCGCGACGCCGCAGGCCGCGTCGTCCGGGTGTTCGGCCAGGACGGCCATGGAGAGGCCCAGCGCACTGGCCGCCTCACCCGCCATGCGGGCCAGCTGACCGGCACCGATGAAGCCGATCGGGTGGGTGCTCAGATCGCTCGCCCCCGTGCGGGGATTCGCCTAGACAGTGGGGCGGACACAACGGGCAGACTACGCGAGGAGCACCAGGGACATGGCCAAGCCGCTGCGCATCGGGAGCATGATTGAGACGGACAAGCCGCTCGACGAGATCGTCGCCCTCCTGCGGCGCTACCACGAAGCTGGGCTCGATCACGCCTTCGCGTCCCAGATCTTCGGGCCCGATGCGCTGACGCTCCTGGCCGTCGCCGGCTCCCAGGTGCCCGGCATCGGCCTCGGCACGGGGGTGGTGCCGGTGTACCCGCGCCACCCCATGATGCTGGCCCAGCAGGCCCTCACCGTGCAGATGGCGACGGGCAACCGTCTCCTCCTCGGCATCGGCCTGTCCCACCAGGTCGTGGTCGAGGGGATGTGGGGCATGAGCTTCGAGCGCCCGGCCGCCTACATGCGCGAGTACCTGACGTCGCTGATGCCGCTGCTGCGGGGCGAGACCGTGCGCTGCGAGGGCGAGCGCGTGACCACCAATGCCTTCGCTCCGCTCGACATCGCCAATGTGGAGGCCCCGCCCGTCCTGGTGGCCGCCCTGGCCGACACCATGCTCAAGCTGGCCGGCCGCGTCGCCGACGGCACGGTCACCTGGATGACCGGCACCGCCACCATCGGCGACCACATTGCGCCCACCATCACCGCGGCGGCCGAGGCCGCCGGGCGACCGGCGCCCCGCGTCGTGGTGTCGCTGCCGATCGCCGTGACCAACGACCGCGACGCCGCGGCGGCGCGCATCAACGAGGCCTTCGCCATCTATCCGAACCTGCCCTCCTACAAGGCCATGTTGGACAAGGAAGGCGCTGCGGCGGCGGCCGACATCGGGTTCATCGGCGACGAGGAGGCGGTCGCGGCGTCCATCGCCAAGCTGGCCGACGCCGGTGCGACGGACTTCGTGGGGGCCATCGTGGGCGACGCGGCAGAGCGCGCCCGGGGCTTCGCTCTGCTCAGTGAGATCGCCAAGTCCTGAGAGGGCCGGACCGGCGATGCGCCATCGCCCCCGGCCGGCGAGGGATCGAGCGCGACAGCGTCGTGTACTTGAACTCGTTGAGGTCGGGCATGGTGTCGAAGAGGTCCAGCACGCCCTGCACGGTGCGGCGCGCCAGGGCGGCGTCACCCGCCGGCCGGCTCATCAGACGGACGAACACGGCGCGATCGTCGACGATGAAGGTCGGTACGCCGAACACCTCGAGGGACCCGACGGCCTGTTCGTGGGCCCGGCGGATGTCCTGCACCGGTCCGCCCGATGCCACCTCCGCCAGCACCTTGTCACCCGGCACGCCCACGCGCTCCAGCACGGCGCTGACGACGTCGGCCTCGCGCAGGTCCAGCCCTTCGTCGTGCCGCGCCGCGAACAGCGCAAGGTGCGCATTGAGGAACTTGTCCGGGTACTGATCGCGCACCACGACGCCGGCCGCCAGTGCCAGCAGGTCCGTGGTCTTGTCGGGGTCGTCCCACACCGGCGTGCCACCTTCGGGGACGTGCGCCTGGCTCAACGAGAAGGGCAGGAAGGTCACGTCCCAGTCGGCACCGTCGGCCAAGGCCACCGCAAGGTGCTCATGGGCATTGCGGGCAAAGGGGCAGCGGTAGTCCCAGGTGACGGAGAAAGGCTTCATAGTTTGTTCAACACGACCTCGGACGGGCGCATTCCCTGCCCACGGCGCCGCCGGCCCCGCCGTCCCCTGCTGCCGGGCGTGACCACGTCCACAATGGGGCGCAGGCCCAAGCCGAGCACCGAACCGATCACCGCACCCCCGATCACGTCGGTGGGGTGATGGGCCCGCAAATGGATCCGGCTGGCCGCCACGGCCGTGGCGAAACCGACGTTGGCGGCGGTGCCCGCTTCCGAGTCGCCCAGGACGAACGCCGTGCAGAAGGCGGCAAGGGTGTGCCCGCTCGGGAAGCTGCTGCTCGTCGGGGTGCGCACGCTGACGGCGAGATGGTCTTCGGGCCGCTGCCGTTCGACCGCGGCCTTGACCACCCGGCTGACGAGCAGAGAGGAGAACCCTGCCGCGGCCAGCCCCACGACGGCGCGCCGCCGGTCGGGGCCGCGCCGCCGCGCCTTCAGGCCGGCCAGCAAGACCCAGATGAGGCCGTAGTCGGCCAGGTTGGACACGACGGCGGCCACCCGGTCGATCCCGGGGCGCCCCCGGAGCGGCTCGAAGGCGGCGTCGACCGCCTCGTCGATGGTGCTCACTGCGTTCTCGTCACGCGGCGAAGGCGGGGCAGGAAGTCTTGAAGTTGCAGTGGTTGCACAGGGGACTGACATGAGGCCGGAAGTCCTCGGCGTCGCACGCCCGCTCAATGGCGGACCACACGGCGACGGCCCGGCGGCGCTGGCCGCGGATGGTCTGCTCCGACGCCACCGACGAAATGGCGATGGGCTGGCGCAGGTAGAGCAGGCGGACTTCGGCCGGGGCCCGACCGAGCAGGCTCTCGCACAAGAGTGCATAGGTCTGGACCCCGCCCATGCTGCCGCGCTCGAAGCGCTCCGACGGTGCCCGACCGGTCTTGTAGTCCACGACGATCAGGCTGCCGTCGTCCATCACGTCGAGGCGGTCGATGATGCCGCGCAGGCGCATGCCGTCGACCACGGTCTCGACCCCGAGCTCGATGCCGACCGCCCGCGCCTCGTTCGGGTCCTCCAGGCGGAAGTAATTGTCGACCAGCGTGCACGCGTCGGCCAGGAACGCGGCGGCCTCGTCGGTGTCGAGCGCGAGCTCCACGTACTCGTCGTCCTGTTGGAGCTCCTGCCAGCAGCGGGTGAGCTCGGCTTGCGCCGCCTCCGGCGTGCGGGCCCCCGGGGAGTGGTGCCAGAAGAGCCCTTCCAGCGCGGCGTGGACCAGGGTGCCCTTGACGGCGTGGGGGGAGGGCGGCTCGGGGCGGTGCTCGATCTGGGAGAAGCGGAACGCGAGCGGGCAGTTGGTGAAGGCGACGACTTTGGACGGGCTGAGAGTCCGCGGAAGGTCGAGCGCCATGCCGCCAGGATACGGCGGGGGAGTGACGCGGCGGCCCATCCTCCCGAGCAGGTAGAAAGGGAGCGATGGTCCCCGGTGTTTGTGCCCGTTCACGTGGCTGACCTGCGCCGCACCACCCGTTGGGCCGGTCTGCGCCCGGGCGATCCGGTGCAGGTCGTCGGGACCCGTCTGCGCGGCGCCTCCTGGGAGTTCGTGGCGCACATCACCAACGGCGAGACGGGCGAGGTCTGGGTCGAGGTGGTGGGCGGGCGCGCCGGCGACCGTGCCGTGCGGTCGTTCCGGCCCGATCAGCTTTACGCAGCGACGGCGCGACCCGGGCGTGACCCCTCGCTGGCCGACGCGCCCGGGCTCCCGCTGGGCTGACCGGGGCCACCGTGGACGACCCCGGCATCCCCACACTCACCACGGCGCGGCTGGTCCTGCGCCCCTTCGTCCTCGGCGATCTCAATGAGCTGGCCCCCATTCACGCCGAGGAATCCTTCTGGTGGTACCCGCTGCGGTCGGGCATGCCGAGGGAGGAGACCGAACAGTTCCTCCAGCGGGTGACGGGGCGCTACGACAGCGACGGCTTCGGGATCGAGGCGCTGATCGACCGGGCCAGCGGGGCCATGATCGGCTGGGCGGGCCTCGCCGTGCCCCACTTCCTGCCCGAGATCCTGCCGGCCGTCGAGGTGGGCTGGCGCCTGTCGGAGCCCTGGCGCGGACGGGGCCTCGCCACGGAGGCCGGTGCCGCCGCGCTCGAGTTCGGCTTCACCGCCGGCGGCCTCCAGCGCATCGTGAGCATCTACGAGCCGGAGAACGTGGCGTCGGGGCGGGTCATGGCGCACCTCGGCTTCACGCACTCCTTGACGACCGCCGGGAACCGGGGCGAGGAGATCGCCGTCCTGGAGCTCAGCAAGGAGCGCTGGGAGGAGCTCCGCGCCGGTGGGTGACATCGAGGAACAGACGGCGGTCGAGCCCGCCGGCGAGGGCCGCTTCACCGCCATGGTGCACGCCGACTGGGAGATCTGGGGCCCGTGCGGCGGGTACGTGGCCGCCCTGGCCCTCCGGGCGGCGGGAGCGGAGAGCCACGTGGTGCGTCCGGCCAGCTTCTTCTGCCACTACCTGTCGGTGGCGTCCTTCGCGCCGGTCGATCTGATCGTGACGCCCTTGCGAGCGGGGCGCACCGTGCTGGCCCAGCGGGTGGCCATGAGCCAGGAGGGCCGGCCGGTGCTGGAGGCCATGGTGTGGTCGGTGGGTGACGTGGCGGGGCTGGAGCACGAGGACGTCGACCCGCCCGACGTGCCCGACCCCGACGCGTTGCCGACGTGGGCGGACCTCTCGCCCGACGAGGACCGGCCCCCCATGCCCTTCTGGGACAACTTCGACCAGCGCCTCGTCACGTGGTCGAAGGAGTGGCCACCGCCCGGTCCGCTCCCACCGACCTGGCGCACCTGGGTGCGGCCCCGGCCCTCGGCGACCTTCGCCGATCCGTGGGTGGATGCGGCGCGCTCGCTCATTGTGCTCGACGTGGGGAGCTGGCCGGCCGGGTCGCGGCCGCACATGCACCTCGAGCCGCCCTACATCGCACCGAGCCTGGACCTCTACGCGTCGTTCCAGTACCCCGGGAGCTCGTCGGAGTGGCTGCTCCTCGACGCGCACTCGCCGGTCGCCCACGGTGGCCTGCTGTCGTGGACCGGGAGGGTGTGGTCCAAGGAACGTCGCCTCATCGCCAGCGGCGGCGGCCAGGCGGTGTTCCGGCACACCTGAGCGGCTCAGTCGGTCGAGTAGCCGTCCAAGCGCGCCAGAATGCGCAGCATGATTTCGTCGGCCCCCGCGCCGATGGAGTCGAGGCGCGTGTCGCGGAAGTAACGCGAGGTCCAGTTCTCGTCCATGTAGCCCATGCCGCCGTGGAACTGCACCGCCGTGTCGGCCACCTCGCGTTGCAGGCGCGAGCCGAGCAGCTTGCCGATGGTGGCGAACCGGGTGGCGTCCTCGCCGCGCAGCACCGCGTCGGCGGTGGTGCGGGCGTACTGCTTCAGCACGTCATGGCGGGCCGACAGTTCGGCCAGCACGAACTGCAGGTGCTGGTTGGCCAGCAGCGGCGCGCCGAAGGCTCGTCGCTCGCGCAGGTAGGCCTTGGTGCGCTCCAGGGCCAGCTCAATGGAGCCGACCTGCTTGTAGAAGGTCATGAGCCGCTCGGCCTGGAATTGCACCATCTGCTGCTGGAAGCCGCGCCCGACGTCGCCGATGGTGTTGGCGACCGGCACGCGCACGTCCGTGAAGGACAACTCCGCCGTGTCGCTCGACCACATGCCGAGCTTCTCGAGCTTGCGCGACACCGCCACGCCCGGCACGTCGGTCGGCACGACGATGAGCGACATGCCGCGGGCGCCGGGCTCGTCGGAGGTCCGCGCCAGCAGGCAGAGCCAGTCGGCCTGCGTGCCGTTGGTGATGAAGAGCTTGGCGCCGTTGATGACCCACTCGTCCCCGTCGCGCACGGCGCGGGTGCGGATCGCGGCGACGTCGCTGCCGGCGTCGGGCTCGGTGACCGCAATGGAGGTCACGACTTCGCCGCGGATGGCCGGCGCGAGATACCGCTCCTTCAGCTCGTGCGACCCGTAGCGGGCCAGTGCGGGTGTCGCCATCGACATCTGCACCGCCATGGCCATGGGGACGCCGCCGCAGCTGATCCGCCCCATCTCCTCGCCGGCGATGAGGGAATAGGAGTGGTCCGCCCCCATGCCGCCGTAGGCCTCGTCGTACTCGAGCCCGAGCAGCCCCACGCCGGCCAGCTTGGGGAACAGGTCATGGGCGGGGAAGGTGCGGGCCGCTTCCCACTCGTCCACGTGGGGCTCGATCTCCCGGTCGAAGAGGTCCCGGAGCGTCTTGCGGAACAGCTGGTGCTCGTCGCTCTCGATCACCGGCGAACGATACCACCGGCGCTTTTTCCGCCGATGTGCGGGCACCCCCCTAC
The DNA here is from genome assembly GCA_963783965.1 of uncultured Acidimicrobiaceae bacterium. GTDB lineage: Bacteria > Actinomycetota > Acidimicrobiia > Acidimicrobiales > RAAP-2 > Bog-473. Next base: position 474,174 of record CAWAPQ010000003.1, read on the forward strand.
ACTGCGCACCCGTGACCGACGTGTTGGTGGGCGTGCAGCATCGCGACGGGATCCGGACGCTGACGCTCAGTTCGCCGGCGAACCGCAACGCGCTCTCGGCCGCCCTGTTGGCGCAGTTGGAGGCAGCGTTGCGTGACGCGACCGGTGACCCCGACGTGCGGGCCGTCGTGCTGACCGGAACAGGGACGGTGTTCTGCTCCGGCGCCGATCTGTCCGAGCGCGGTAGCGCGGCGCCCGACCGCATGCCGGCCATCCTGACGTCCATCGTCGAGAGCGCGGTGCCGGTCATCGTCCGCGTCAACGGCCACGCGCGGGCCGGGGGACTCGGCCTCATCGCCGCCGCCGACATGGCCGTCGCAGCGGAGGCAAGCACCTTCGCCTTCACCGAGGTCCGTGTCGGCGTGGCGCCGGCGATGATTCTGGTGCCGGCGCTGCGCGTGATGGATCGCCGCTTCCTTGCCCGCGCCACGCTCACCGGCGAGCGTTTCAGCGCGTCGGAGGCCGTCGCGGCCGGCTTGCTCACGGCGGTGACCCCCGACGAGCCCGCGCTCGACAGCTGGGTGGCGGATCAGACCACCGCGCTGCGCCAGGCGGCCCCGGGAGCGGTGCGGGCCACCAGGGCGTTGCTCCGGACCCTGCCCGCGCAGACCTGGGCCGAGGGGTTGGCCGGCGCCGCCGCCACGTCGGCCGAGCTGTTCGCCGGGGAGGAGGCCGCGGAGGGGATGGCGGCGTTCCTGGAGAAGCGCCGCCCCGCGTGGGACACGACCACATGATCCGGTCGCGCCTGGCCGTCACCAGCGACGAGTTCCGCGCCAACGCCGCCGCCATGGGCGCGCTGGTCGACGAGGTGCGCGTCCTGCATGACACCGTGCTCGCCGGTGGCGGCGTGCAGTACGTCGAGCGCCACCGGGCCCGCGGCAAAATGCTGGCCCGCGAGCGTCTCGAGGCGCTGGTCGATCCCGGCACCCCGGTGCTCGAGCTCTGCCCGCTCGCGGGGCTGCACACCGGCGACCCGATCGGCGGCGGCGTCGTCGTCGCGCTGGCCGAAGTGGCGCACACCCAGTGCCTCGTCATCGCCAACGACCCGACCGTGCGCGGCGGGACAACGAGCCCGACGACCATCCGCAAGCTGCTGCGTGCCATGGACGTGGCGGAGGAGAACCGACTCCCGCTCCTGCTCCTGGTCGAGTCCGGAGGGGCCGATCTGCCCCGCCAGGCCGACGTCTTCGTCCCCGGCGGCGAGCAGTTCCGTCGTCTGACCCAGCTGTCGGCGCAGGGCATTCCCACCATCTGCGTCGTGTTCGGCTCCTCGACCGCCGGCGGCGCCTACCTCCCCGGCATGAGCGACTACACCGTGATGGTCGAGGATCGGGCCCGCGTCTTCCTCGGCGGGCCGCCGCTCGTGAAGATGGCCATCGGGGAGGAGGCGGACGAGGAGGAGCTGGGCGGGGCGCGCATGCACGCCGAGATCTCGGGCCTGTGCGACTACCTGGCCCGCGACGAGCCCGAGGCGATCCGCATGGCGCGCGGCATCGTGGCCCACCTGCACTGGCGTCGTCTGGGTCCCGGGCCCGTCGATCCCGCCGACGAGCCGCTCTACCCGGCCGAGGAGCTGCTCGGGATCGCGTCGGTGGACGTGCGCGTGCCCTTCGAGGTGCGCGAGATCATCGCCCGCATCGTCGACGGCTCCCGCTTCGAGGAATTCAAGACGGACTACGGCGCCCAGCTGGTGTGCGGGTGGGCCTCCATCGGTGGCTATCCGGTCGGCGTGCTGGCCAACAACGGCATCCTCTTCTCGCCCGAGGCACAGAAGGGCGCGCAGTTCATTGCGCTCTGCAATCGCACCGACACGCCGATCCTGTTCGTGCAGAACATCACCGGGTTCATGGTCGGCACGCGCTACGAGCAGGGCGGGATCATCAAGGACGGGGCCAAGCTGATCAACGCCGTGTCGAACTCGACCGTGCCGCACCTCACGCTCATGGTGGGGGCCAGCTACGGGGCGGGCAACTATGCGATGGCCGGACGGGCGTACGACCCGCGCTTCGTCTTCACCTGGCCCAATCACCGCATCGCGGTCATGGGCCCGAAGCAGCTGGCGGGCGTGCTCTCCATTGTGCGCCGCAACGCGGCCGCCGCGGCGGGCCGCGCCTTCGACGAGGCCGCCGACGAGGAGCTGCGCCGGGCTACCGAAGCGCAGATCGAGGAGGAGTCGACGGCGCAGTACGCCACGGGCCGGCTCTGGGACGACGGGATCATCGACCCACGCGACACGCGTACCGTGCTGGCCGTGGCGCTGACCGCCGTGCACTCGGCGGCGGTACGTGGCACGGCGGTCTTCGGCGTGGTGCGGCACTGATGATCGAGCGCCTCCTGGTGGCCAACCGGGGCGAAATCGCCCGGCGTCTCATCCGCGGCGCGCATGCTGCGGGCATGGAGGCCATCGCCGTCTACGCGACCGATGACGCCGAGAGCCCGCATGTCGGGGAGGCCGATGCTGCGGTGCACCTGCCCGGCACGTCGCTGGCCGAGACCTACCTGTCGCCGGCCGCTCTCGTGGAGGCGGCGCTGCTGGCCCGGGCGGACTCGGTCCACCCGGGCTACGGCTTCCTCTCCGAGAACCCCGCGCTGCCCGAGGCGTGTGCGGCCGAGGGCCTGGTCTGGGTCGGGCCGTCGCCTGAGGCCATGCGCGTGATGGGACACAAGGCCCGGGCCAAGGAGCTGGCGGCCGCGGCCGGGGTGCCGGTGCTCCCCAGCGCCGTGGTGGCGGACGAGGCCGGACTGCAGGCCGCCGCCGCGAGCGTCGGGTACCCGCTGCTCGTCAAGGCGTCCGCCGGCGGTGGCGGCCGCGGCATGCGCCTGGTGCGCGCGCCGGACGAGCTCGTCGATGCCGTGGCCGCGGCGCAGCGCGAGGCGGCGGCCGCCTTCGGGTCGGACGAGGTCTTCCTGGAGCGCTATCTCGAGGCCCCCCGCCACGTGGAGGTGCAGGTGGTCGGGGACAGCCAGGGCACGGTGCTGCACCTGCTCGACCGGGAGTGCTCGGTGCAGCGCCGGCACCAGAAGGTGGTCGAGGAGGCGCCGGCGGTGCTGGTGCCCGAGGCGACCCGTCAGCAGATGTGCGAAGCGGCCGTCGCGGTGGCGCGCGCGGTCGGGTACACGGGGGTGGGCACCGTCGAGTACCTGGTCGACGCCGGCGGGTTCTTCTTTCTCGAAATGAACACACGCCTGCAGGTGGAGCACGGGGTGACCGAACTCGTCACCGGGCTCGACCTCGTGGTGCTGCAACTGGCGGTGGCGGCCGGGCATCCCCTCCCGCTGGCTCAGTCCGCGGTGGTCGCGACGGGGCACGCCGTGGAGGTGCGCCTCTGTGCCGAGCGGCCGCGGGACGACTACCGGCCCACGCCCGGCACCGCGACCCACGTGCGGTGGCCGGAGGGGCCGGGGCTCCGCACCGACCGCGCCATCGAGTCGGGGACCGTCGTCAGCCCCGCCTACGATTCCTTGGTGGCGAAGCTGATGGCCCACGGCCCCGATCGCGCCGTCGCCGTCGCCGGGTTGTCACGGGGCCTGCGCTCGCTGGAACTGGACGGCCTGGAGACGAACCGTGACCTGCTCGGCGCAGTGCTCGACGACGCGGACTTCCGGGAGGGCCGGGCCGACGTGCACTACCTGGACGGCCGGCCCGATCTGCGTGACGCCGTCCTGGCGGACGAGACGCGGCGCCGTCACGCCGCCGCCGCGGCCTTCTGCCTCACGAGGGAGCGGGCAGCGCGGAGCCTCGTCCCCGTTCCCGCCGCCGGCTGGCGCAATGTCGGACGCCCGCTGCACGCCGATCAACTCACGGACGCCACGGGGACGATCGAGGTGCGGGCCGCGCCCCCGCTGAGCCGGCCCGCGTGCTGGTCGACGACGAGTGGCGCGACGTGGGCAGGGCGCAGGTCCACGGCGGCGACGTCGGGGCCGGCGAGGGTGAACACCTCGTCGACCTGATGGCAGACGGGGTGCGCCGCCGCTACCGGGTGCGGCTCACGGACCACAGGGCGGATGTGAACGGGCCCGAGGGCCAATCGAGCTTCGCCCTGCGCACGGCGGACGATGCCGATGCGCGCGGCGGTGTGGCCGGCGAGTGCCGCGCCCCGTTGCCCGGTGCGGTGACCAAGGTGCTCGTGGCCGAGGGCGACGTGGTGGCCGAGGGCGACGGATTGGTCGCGCTCGAGGCGATGAAGATGGAGCACACCTTGCGGGCCAACGGTGCCGGGACGGTGACCCAGGTGCACTGCGTGCCGGGGCAGCAGGTCGACGTGCACGACCTCCTGGTCACGGTGGAGCCGGCATGAGCGTGCTGCGGATCGGGAACTGCAGTGGCTTCTTCGGGGACCGTACCGGCGCCGCCCGCGAAATGGTCGACGGCGGTCCGCTCGACGTGCTGACCGGCGACTGGCTGGCCGAGCTGACCATGTACATCCTCCACAAGACGCGGCAGCGGAGCGGTGGCTACGCCCGCACGTTCCTGCGTGAGCTCGAGGAGGTGCTCCCGACCTGCATTGAGCGCGGCATCACCGTGGTCTCCAACGCCGGGGGACTCCAACCGGAGGCGCTGGCCGCGGCGGTGGGGGAGCTGGCCCGACGGCAGGGTCTCGACGTGCACGTGGCCTCGGTCTCGGGGGACGACATCACGCCGCGGCTGGAGGCCCTGCAGGCGCAGGGGGAGAAGTTCGTCAACCTCGACACCGGCGAGGTGCTCCCGGCCGGCGCCCCTGTCGTCACGGCGAATGCCTACCTGCGGGCGCGTCCGATCGCCGACGCGCTGGCCGCCGGCGCCCAGGTCGTCGTCACCGGACGGGTGACCGACGCCGCGCTCGTGGTCGGCCCGGCGTTGCACGCATTCGGCTGGTCCGACGCCGACCTCGACCCCATTGCGGGCGCGGTGGTGGCGGGACACGTCATCGAATGCGGCGCCCAGTGCTGCGGCGGGAACTACGCCTTCTTCGAGGAGGTGCCGGGCCGCGAGCGCATCGGCTTCCCGCTGGCGGAGCTGTCCGCTGACGGCTCGTCGGTCATCACCAAGCACCCCGGGACGGGGGGCATGGTGACCGTGGGGACCGTGACGGCGCAACTGCTCTACGAAATCGGGGGCCCGCGCTACCTCAGCCCCGACGCCGTCGCACGGTTCGACAGCATCGAGCTGGCACAGGAGGGTCCGGACCGGGTGCGCATCGCGCCCGTGCGGGGCGAGGCGCCTCCGGCGACGCTGAAGGTGACGGCCAACCTCGACGCCGGCTGGCGCAACGCCATGACGCTGGCCGTGACGGGCGCCCAGGTGGCCGACAAGGCGCGCTTCGCGGCGGAGGCCGTGTGGGCCGGCATCCCGGGCGGGCGGGCCGGGTTCGCCGAGACGGGCGAAGACCTCTCGGGCGACCTGTCCGGTGGGGGCATGGCCTACCTGCGGCTGGCCGTGCGCGGCGACGATGAGCAGGCGGTGGGGCGGGCGTTCTCGGGCGCCGTCGTCGAGACCAGCCTGTCCAGCTACCCCGGCACGTTCTTCACGTCGGCCCCCTCGGGAGCGCAGGGCGTCGCCCGCTACTGGCCGACGACGGTGGGCGCCGCCGCCGTCTCCCCGCATGTCGAGTGCGACGGCCGGCCGATCGCCGCCTCGCCACTGACGGTGTTCGACGACGGGGGCGAGGCGTCGGTGCCTGCGCCGGCTGGCGCCCCGATCGTGACCCCGGCTGAGGCTGCGTCGGGGGCCGTCTCGGATGTCGCAGGAACGGACGAGCCGGGCGGGCCGACGCTGACGGTGCCGCTCTGGGTCCTTGTCGGCGCCCGCTCGGGGGACAAGGGCGGCGACGCCAATGTGGGCCTCTGGGCCGACGATGATGCTGTGGCCGCGTGGCTCCAGCGTGACTTCTCCGTGGCGCGGTTCAAGGCGTTGCTGCCCGAGGTCGAGGCCTATTCGGTCAGTCGCTACCCGTTGGCGAACCTGCGGGCCGTGAACTTCGTCGTGCACGGCGTCCTCGGCTGGGGCGTCGCCTCCAACCTCCGCCTGGACACGCAGGCGAAGGGCCTTGGGGAACTGCTGCGTTCCCGACCGGTCGAGGTGCCCGCCGCCCTGGTGGGGAGCGGCCCGGCCGCGGCGAGGCTCGCCACGCGCTGACGGCGTGTCTGGGCCGATCCCGTCCGGGCATCTGGCAGGATGGCGCTCGTGGAGTCGGTCGCCCGCCTGATCGCGCTGATCGCGGGCATCGCCATCGTGCTCGTCACCGCCTGGAGCGTGTTCACCGCGCTCGTCGTGCCACGGGTGACGTCCTCGCCGGCCATGCGCATGTTGGCCCGGACCCTCGGTGGCTCGGCCCGCCGGGTCGCGCCGAAGCTCCCGGACTACGAGACGCGCGATCGGGTCCTGTCGTTCGTCGGACCCGCCGCCATGGTCTTTCTCTTCGTGCTCTGGCTCTGCTTCATCGTTTTCGGCATCGCGCTGATCGAGTGGGACGCGGCGGGGGTGGACTTCGCCACGGCTCTCGGGATCTCAGGGTCCTCGGTCTTCACGCTCGGCATCGTCTCGTCAGGACACGCGGGGCCGCGGGTGGTCGAGGTCGTGGCGGCCGGCATCGGCCTCCTCGTGGTGGCGCTCGAGATCGCCTACCTCCCGACGCTGTACACCCAGTTCTCCACCCGCGAGACAGAGGTGACGCTGTTGGAGGCGCGGGCGGGGAACCCGGCCTGGGGCCCGGAGATCCTGGCCCGCCACCATTGGCTGGACGTCATGGACGAGCTGCCGCCGCTCTACTCGGACTGGGAGCGCTGGGCCGCCGAGGTGTCGGAGAGCCACGCCAACTATCCCGGGTTGCTCTGGTTCCGTTCTCCGGTGTCGACCCGCAGCTGGCTCGTGGGCCTGGTGGCCATGATGGACTCGGCGGCGCTGTACCACGCCGTCAGCCCTTCGCAGACGCCGCGCCAGGCTCGCCTCTGCCTCTCCATGGGGATCAACTGCCTGCGCTCCATGGCGCGCGCCTTGCGCATCCCCTACGACGACGACCCGCTCCCGACGGCCAGTGTGCGCCTGTCGCGCCTGGAGTTCGACGAGGGTTTCCGGCGGCTCGAGTCCGTCAACTTCCCCGCCGAGCGAACGGCCGACGACGCCTGGCGGCACTTCCAGGGCTGGCGGGTCAACTACGAGCCCATCGTCGACGCGCTGACCGCGATCATCGTGCCGCCGCCGGCGCCCTGGTTCATCGTGCGACCCGAGCTCGGCCTGGCCAAGTTCCCCCTGGTGCTCAACCGGACACCGGACGAGCCCGAGGGTGCTCAGGGATTCGGCGTCAACAAGACCTTCAAGACGCCGTCGGCCCGCGAGTCGAACAACTCGTAGGCCTCGGGGGCCTGGCTCAGGTCCATCCGGTGCGTGAACGTCTCGCCCAGTCCGGCCAGCCGGCCCGATTGCAGGAGCGGGACGAGGGAGCGCCACGTTCCGGGAATCGGCGCGAACACGGCGCGCAGGGTCAGGCTCTTCAAGAAGACGATCCCCATCGGGAAGGGGAGGTCCATCGTGAGGTTGACGCCGACGACCGACACCGTGCCGCCGGTGGCCGCGCAGGACACGGCGTCGAGGACAGTGGCATCAGCCCCGACGGCCTCAATGACGCTCTCGGCCCCCCGACCGCCCGTGGCTTCGAGCACCTGGAGCGATCCGGGTGCGAGGCGCGCATCGATGGGCTCCGCCCCCAGACGCTCGGCCCGGGCCAGCCTCTCGGGCACCATGTCGATCGCGAGGATGCGCGCGGGGCCGAAGAGCGACGCGCACTGCAGCGCCATGATCCCGACCGGCCCGAGGCCGACGACGACCACGGTGGCGCCCGGCTGGATGTTCGCCCGCAGCGCGCCGAGGTAGCCCGTCGGCAGGATGTCGGTGAGGAGGACCGCCTCCTCGTCGGCGACGCCCTCGGGGATCGGGAGGGTGAAGAGGTCGGCGAACGGGACCGCCATGGCCTCGGCCTGGCCGCCGGGAAGTTCGGGCACCGTGCCGAACGCCGTGGCCTTGTCGGCCAGGCAGACATTGGGCTGGCCGGCCAGGCAGGCCGTGCAGAGGCCGCACCCGATGACACCCGAGACCAGCACACGGTCGCCCGCTCTCAGGCTGTGCACGTGCGGCCCGACGTCGGTGACCGTCCCGATCGCCTCGTGGCCGAGCCTGATGCCGCTGCCCGTCGGTGCGTCGTGGTACAGGTGCAGATCGGAACCGCAGATGGCCGTGCGCTCGACCGTGACGATGACGCCTTCGGGCCCGGGCAGCACCGGATCGGGGACGTTCTCGACCTTGACGTTGCGCGGTCCCTCGAGGACGGTGGCTCGCATCTCCGCACGCTACCCCGCAGGACTAAACTGCCACGGGCCCGATTCCGGCCCACGATCTCGGAGATCCATTGCCTCGGACACTCGAACCCAGCACGACCGTCGTGGCCGACGAGGACATCGACGCCTTCTTCGAGTACGAGGACCTCTGGGCGGTCATCGTCTGGAACGACGACGTCACCACGTTTCAGACCGTCATCCAGGCCTTCGTGGAGATCTTCGGCCACTCGGTCGAGCGGGCCGACAAGTTGGCCTGGCGGATTCACCGTACGGGCAAGGCGGTGGCGGCGGTGCGGCCCAAGGACGAGGCCGAGGCCGCCGTCCACGCGCTGCACCTGCGCAAGATCTCGGCCTCGCTCAGCCGGGCCTAGGGTTGGTGGCCGACAATCACCGGCGGGTCAGATTCCGCGGTGTCGAGAAGAACCGCCTCGGCCTCGTGCTGCGGGCCGCTGCCCTCAATCTCAGGCGATTGGTCAACCTCGGACTCGACCACGACGGCGGATGGCGGCGCGGAGCGACCTGACCCGCTCCGCGCAAGCCCAGGCCGTCAAAGAGGGACCTCGCTTCGGGCATTGCCCACCTGGGTGGCCGACTTCAACCCTCTTCGTGTCGGCGCTTCGGTCGGACATGTCCTGAGCTTGCAATCCCAAAGCTACGCCCCGGACCGGGTTTGTTCAACAGGTCTCTTAGAGCCTTCGCGACAGCACGACCCGGCTCGGGTCGATGCGACCGGTTGGCCGCCGGTCTGGACGGTTCTCCCTGCTGCGCATCCCGGCACCCCGCGTCAGCGTGGCCACGTCTCGTGCGACGCCATCCACCGGCACGCGGTGGACGCCCGCCGTTCTTGTGTGTATGCTTTGAGCATTCACTCAAAGTGAGGGGTCGGAGATGGCCAAGTCCGGGACGTCGAGCACCGTGGTGGGCAAGGACTCCTCCCGCTCGTCGGGCACGCGCACGAAGCTCGTCGACGCCGCGATAGAGACGCTCAAGGCCGAGGGGTTTGCGGGCTCGAGCGCGCGGGCGATCGCCGAGCGCGCCGGCCTGAACCAGGGCCTGATCTTCTACCACTTCGGCTCCGTTGCGAGCCTCTTGCTGGCCGCGCTCGACTCGGTCAGTGCCCGGCGGATGGAGCAGTACGGGGCGGCGGTCGACCGGGTCGGGTCACCCACCGAGCTCGTCGACGTGGCGACAACGATCTTTCGGGAGGATCTCGACGCCGGCTACGTCTCTGTCCTCGTCGAAATGATCGCGGGGGCGTCGTCGACGCCCGGCCTGGGCGCCGAAGTGTCGGCTCGCCTTGGCCCCTGGTTCGCGTTCGCCGAGCATGCGGTGACCGCCACACTCGGCTCGCCGCTGGACTCGGTGGTGCCTCCGCCCGACATGGCGTACGGGATCGTCGCGCTCTACCTCGGGCTCGAGATGCTGACGCACCTCGACGGGGATCGCGCCCGGGCGCTCGGGCTCTTCGCCCACGCGAAGAACCTGGCGGCGCTGCTCGAGGCCCTCACGGCGCCGGCACCGCCGGAGGCGTCATGACCGGGGTCGCACCCATGGGGGCCGGGGCACGGCGCCGGTCGACGGACACCGGGCTCGACGTGGTCACGGGCGCCTTCAGCTACTCGGGTGCCTCCCTGGCGCGGGCGTTGCTGCAGGACGGGCGGCAGCTGCGTACCCTGACGGGCCATCCCGGGCGGGCGCCGGGCGGGTCGGCGGTCGAGGTGCACCCGCTCGACTTCGACGACCCCCTCGGCCTGGTGGCGTCGCTCGCGGGCGCCACCACGCTCTACAACACGTACTGGGTCCGCTTCCCCCATGGCGCCATCGACCACGAACGGGCCGTGGCCAACTCACGGGCGCTGTTCCATGCCGCGAGGCGGGCCGGCGTCCAGCGGATCGTGCACGTGAGCATCACCCACCCCAGCGGCGACTCGCCGTTTCCCTATTTCCGGGGCAAGGCCCTGGTGGAGCGGGCACTCGCCGAGTGCGATCTCTCCTACGCCATCGTCCGCCCGGCCATCCTCTTCGGTGGAGACGGCGTCCTGCTCAACAACATCGCCTGGCTCCTGCGCCGGCTGCCCGTCTTTGCCATCGGTGGCAACGGGGAGTACCGGATCCGGGGCATCCATGTCGACGACCTGGCCCGGTTGTGTCTGGCCAAGGCGGCCGAGACCCACGACAGCGTCACCGACGCCGTCGGCCCGGAGCGGCCGACCTTCAACGAGCTCGTCGGCGCCATCAAGGACGCAGTCGGGAGTCGGGCCCGCCTCGTCCACGTGCCCGGCGCCTGCGTGCCCCTCCTCGCCCGTGCGCTCGGGCTCGTCCTGCACGACGTGCTGCTCACCGCGGAGGAGTACCGGGCCATGGCCCGCGGTCTGGCCGACACCGACGGCCCGTCCACCGGCTCGACGGCCCTCTCGGTCTGGCTGGCCGGGCACGGGGAGACCCTCGGCCTCCACTACGCCAACGAGCTGGCCCGCCACTTCGACGCCACGCCGTGAGGCCCGCAGCCGTGGAGCATCCGCCGGACGCGGCGCCAGCTCTGGCTGTGATCGCCACCGACCTCGCGGCACTCGCGGCAGCCGCGGCGTTGACCGCTGCGCTGATGGTGATCGCGTTCGGTGTCATCGCCACATCCGGCACCTTCGGCGTGCGGATGGCCTGGCTCCTGGGTGTGGCGATGCCCCTCTTGGCGGTGAGCACCATCATGTCCTGGATGGCCCGACGCACCGCCGCCCCCTCGTTCGGTCGCCGCATCAGCCGACCGGTCTTCCTCGCGGCCCTCTCCCTCTTCAGCATCCCGTTCGCGTTCGCGGTGACCGTGCTCGCCGTGTATGCGTTCCTCTTCGTGCACTACGCCCTGACGCGTCTGTAGCGAGCGGACGCGACGCGCTCCTCAGGTCAGCAGACGCGCCGTCAGGCGCTCCTTCACTGTCGGCCACTCGGCGGCGACAATGGAGAAGCGGGCCGAGGTCCGCACCGTGTCGTCGGACCCGGGCCGGTCCGCGCGCAAAATGCCGTCGAGCCGGCCCCCGATGCGCTCAATGGCGGCCCACGATCGCTTGTTGCGCACATCGGTCTGCAGCGCCACCCGGTGGACCTCCCAGACCTCGAAGGCGTGCGTCATCATGAGCAGCTTGGCCTCGGTGTTGACGTGCGTCCGCTGGGCCGGTCCCGCCAGCCAGGTGAAGCCGATGTCGACGACGTCGGGCAGGCCGTGGCGCTGGTGGCTCGCACCCGGCGGCCACTGCCAGTAGCCCACTTCGCAGAACCGCGTGGCACCGACGACCAGGTCGGACCCGTCCGGTCCGGCACCCCGCCGCACAGTGGCGAAAGCCACGTGGGCCCCCGACGCCACCTTGGCCAGCGCGTCGGCCACGTAGTCGGTCATCTGCTCGGTGCCTTCGGGCGTGTACGTCCACTCGTACGTGCTGCGGTCCAGCCCGGCCGCCTCGACCAGCGCGGGAATGTGGGCCTGGGTCAGCGGCTCCAGCCGGACGAAGGTCCCCTCGAGCGTGAACGGCTCACGCATGCACGGCCGGGACGGCGTCGTCGGCCTGGTCCGGCTGACCCTGGCCCCCTTGGTCCGGGGGCCCACTCGGCGGCCCCGTCGGGACCACGAAGTCGCGCTGGCGCACCAGCGCGAAGGCGCAGACGGCGCCCACCAGGGCCACGACCGCACTGATGTCCATGAGGTGGTTGAGGGTCACCGAGAACCCCGAGTGGTACGCCTGCAGCAGCGCGTTGCGGGCCCCGGCGATGGGGATCGCGCCCGCCGCCTGGCGGACCTCGCCCGAGGCCATGGCTCCCTGGAGTTGGGCGCCGCCCCGGCGCAGGACCTCGGGCCCGAAGGGCGACTTGGCCAGCGCGGCGGTGGTGTGCGCCACAATCTGGCTCTGGAACACCGCGCCGAGCACGGCGATCCCCGTGGCGACACCGACCTGGCGGAAGGTGTTGTTGGCTCCGGAGGCCATGCCACTGCGCTGCGGCTGGACGACGGAGACCGCGCCCGAGGCCAGGACGGGGTTGACGATCCCGACCCCGAAGCCGATGACGAGGAAACCGGGCAGCAGCACGGTCCAGGTCGAGTCCGGATGGGTCGTCGCCATGAGCAGGAGCCCGCCGGTGACGAAGAGCATCCCGATGCCCAACAGGAACCGCGACTGCACCCGCACGGTGAGGCGCCCGGAGAAGAAGGAGGTGAAGAAGACCAGCAGGGTCATCGGCAGGAAGCGGACGCCGGCGCCCAGCGGGCTGTAGCCGAGGTTGTCCTGGATGTACAGGGTCAGGTACAGGAGCATGGCGAAGACGGACGCAGCCAATGTGAAGGCAACCGTCGAGAGACCCACGAAGGCCGGGATCTTGAACAGGCCGAGCTCCAACATCGGGTCTGTCGCAAAGCGTTCGTTGACGAAGAAGCCGACCATGAGGATGGCCGCCCCGGCGAGGAGGCCGATGGTGGTCGCGCTGCCCCAGCCGAAGTCGTTGCCCCGCACGAGCGCGAACACGAGCAAGAAGAGGCTCACCGAGAAGGTGACGAAGCCCACCCAGTCGATCGTGCGCGCCCGCAGGTCCTCCGACTTGGCGATCCGGGCGAAGGTGATGAGGACTGCGATGGCCCCGATGGGCACGTTCACGAAGAAGATCCAGCGCCAGCCGATGCCGCTCGTGATGGCGCCGCCGATCAGCGGCCCGATGGCGACGGCGCCGCCGATCACCGCCCCGTAGACGCCGAACGCGGTGCCGCGGTCGCGCCCCGTGAACGCCGCGGCGATCAGCGCCAGCGAGGTGGCGAACATGATGGCGCCGCCGACGCCCTGGACGGCACGGGCCAGGTTGAGCATGAGCGGCGTGGTGGAGAGACCGCAGACCAGCGAGGCCAGCGAGAAGACGACCAGACCGATGGCGAAGATCTTCCGCCGCCCGTAGATGTCGCCCGCCACCCCGGCGGTCAGCAGGAAGGCGGCCAGCGTCAGCGAATAGGCGTCCACGACCCATTGCAGGTCCGAGAAGCTCGCGTGCAGCGACTGCTGAATGTCCGGCAGCGCCACGTTCACGACCGTGATGTCGAGAAGGAGCATGAAGGTCGCCGTGCAGACGGCGACCAGGGTCCACCATTTGCGGTCGAGAGCGGGCATGCGCGGAGTGTATCGAGCGGGGCTTCCGGCTCGTACAATGAGGTGTGATCGTCGGATCAGCCCTCACCATCGAAATCGGGGATCGCACCCTGCTGTCGGACGCGTCCTTCGTGGTCGGCGCCGGCGAAAAGGTCGGCCTGGTGGGGCGCAACGGGACCGGGAAGTCGTCCTTCATTTCGGTGCTGGTGGGGGAGACGGCGCCGCAGCTGCGCCACCGGGGCAACGTCCGCCTCCTCGGGTCGTTCGGGTACCTGCCCCAGGCACCGGTGCCGGGCGGGCTGGGGCTCGAGCCGACCGGCTTCTCGCACATCCTCTCGGCCCGCGGTCTCGACGTCCTCGATGATGCGCTGGGCACCGCCCGCGGCGCCATGGCGGACGATCCCAGCGAGGAGAACATTGAGCTGTTCACGGATCTGCAGGAGCAGTTCCAGTCCAACGGTGGCTACGAGGCCGAATCGGTGATGGCCCGTCTGGCCGACGGCCTCGGCCTCCGGCAGGAGCTCCTCCTGGAGGACATCGACTCGCTGTCCGGCGGCCAACGCCGTCGCGTGGACCTCATGCGCGTGCTCTTCCAGGAGCCCGACCTGATGATCCTCGACGAGCCGACGAATCACCTCGACCGCTCGGCCAAGCGCTGGCTGCTCGACGAGCTGGCGCGCTTCAACGGTGCCCTCCTCGTCGTCAGCCACGACCTCAAGCTGCTCGACCAGTCGATCACCAAGGTGCTCAACATCGCGAACCAGCATCTGACGGAGTGGAAGGGCAACTACTCCAAGTTCGAGGCGCTGCGCGAGGCCGACCAGTCCCAGCGCGAGCGCGCCTCGGAGCTCGAGACGCGCGAGATCAAGCGCCTCTCGTCACTGGCCGACTCCATGCGGGCGAGCACCGAGAAGCGGGCCCGCAAGGCCAAGCAGCTCGACCGGCGGGTCGAGCGGATGGAGGCGGGCCGCACCCAGGTGGAGAAGCGCGACCGGGCCAGCAAGTTCTCGCTCCCGACGCCACCCCGTTCGGGCGGGGTCCCGCTCGAGGTCGCCAAGCTGGGCATCCGCTACGGCAGCAACGAGGTGCTCTCGGACGTGACGTTCCACGCCGGGCGGGGCGACCACATTGTGATCATCGGCCGCAACGGCGCCGGGAAGTCCTCCCTGTTGCGCTGCCTCGCCGGCGCGCAGGAGCCCTCGAACGGCGTGATCGAGCTCGGGGCGAACGTCGAGTTGGGCTACTTCGCGCAGGAGCACGAGCAGATCGACCCGGAGCGCAGTGCGCTCGCCAACGTGAGCGACGCCGTGCTCAAGGCCGAGCGGGACCGCCGCGCGTTACTGGGTTCCTTCGGGCTGCCCTCCAAGGCGGCGGACCAGCTGCCGGGCACCCTCTCGGGAGGTGAGCGGGCGAAGCTCGGGCTGGCCATGCTGTCCGCCGGGGAGGCCAACCTGTTGCTGCTCGACGAGCCGACCAACAACCTCGACCCGTCTTCCATCACCGCCGTCGGCGCCATGTTGGGTGCGTGGCCCGGGACCATCGTGGCCGTCAGCCACGAGCGCGGCTTCGTCGAGGCGCTCCGTCCGACCTACTGTCTGCGTCTGCCCGAGGAACGCTTCACGCACTGGCGCGACGAGTATCTCGACGACGTCGAAATGCGCTGAATCGGCCTTACTTCACCCACATCTGCGTCGGCCAGAGCACGCCCTCGTCGAATGCGACGGCCTTGGAGTGCTGCACCGTCGTCGGGTTGGCGAAGTTCTGCACCTTGGGGTTGGCCGCGAGGCACCACGTGTCGCGGGCCAGCCAGAGGTAGGGGATGTCCTGGGCCAGGTACTGGTTGATCTGCTGGTAGGACTTGATCCGACCCGCCTTTTCGTTCGTCTCCCGCCCCGCCGTCAGTGCCGTCTGAATGCGGGGGTCGTTGTTGCGGGCCATGTTCAAGGGGAGTGGCGGGTTGACGGTGGTCGTGCTCCACCACACGTAGTTGAGGTCGGGGTCGACGGCGCCGAACTGGCGCCACAGCGTGGCTTCGTAGGTGCCGGCCAGCGCGTCGTTGATGATCGTCGCCTGGGCGATGATGTTGATGTTGACCTTCATGCCGGCCGTTTGCCAGGCCTGCTGCAGGAACTGGGCGGCCGCCAGCGTCTCGGGGTCGCTCGTCGAATTGAGCATGAAGGTAGGTTGGCTGCCAGTTTGTTGCTGCACCTGCTTGACCAGCTTGGCGGCTTGCGTGGGGTTGTACTTGGGATAGGCGGTCTTGGTGTAGTACTCGCTCCCCGGCAGGAAGAGCCCGTTCATCGGGGCGTCAATGCCCTTGTCGATGACCTTGGTGAACTGGGCCTGGTTGATGCACATCGCCATGGCCTGACGCAGCGTCTTGTTGTTGAACGGGGTCTTGGACGTGTTCAACATGACGCACTGCACCGTGGGCTGCCCCACGATCTGCCCGCTGTTGTCGTAGTAGGCGTACTTCTTGTTGCCCTTGAACTGCAGGAGATTGTCGGGCGCGTTGGAGTGCATGATGTCGACCTGGCCCGTCTGGAGCGCCTCGGCGCGGGAGCCGGCGTTGATGATCGGCTTGTAGGTGATGGAGTCCAGGTAGGGGTACCCCTTGCGCCAGTAGTGCGGATTCCTGGTGGCAGTCATGTGACTGTTGGGAACCCAGTCCGAGAAGACGAAGGGGCCGGTGCCGATGGGATTTGACGTACCGCCGTCGGCGCTGTTCAGCATCGACGGCGCGGCGATGTAGCCCGTCTGGGCCTGGGCCAGGTAGTAGGGGAACGGGGCCCACGGCGCCTTGAGGCTGATGGTGACGGACAGCGGTCCCGTCACTGATGCGCTGCTGAAATCGGCGAAGGCCGGCCCGGTCAGGACGCCGCTCGCCGTGTTCTCGATGTTGAGGTGCAGCGCAGCGGCGTCGAGCGGCGTGCCGTCGTGGAAGACGATGTTCGGGCGGAGGGTGATGGTGAAGGAGGTGAAGTCCTCGTTCGAGGTGATGGACTCCGCCAGGTAGGGCTCGACCCCACCAGCGGCGTTCACGATGGCCAGCGGATCGAAGACCGTGCGGCCGTAGAGGAATCCTCCTTCGTCCCAGCGCGCCGTCGAAGGGTTGAAGCCGCTCTCCTCGGTGTCGATGCCCATGGTCACCGAACCGCCCCGCACCGGTTTCGCCTTGGATACCCCGTTCAGGCCGGCGCCATTGGTCTGAGCGGCACCCGCTTCGCCTTCGAGGCCACCGAGTAAGGCGGCTCCGGCGCCCAGTGCGAGCCCACCGGCCATGAACGACCGACGATCAAACGACTGCGTCATCGCAAAACCCCCCAGGTTCTCGATCCCATTGCTCTGTCGCGGCGCAGGTTACAACTTCGTGACCGTTCGAGGGTGGCGGACGATTTCGAGGGGGGCGGACGATTGGGACGCCCCCGACCACCTATGGCAACCTGGGCCGGCACGACGCCGTGACCACGAGAGGAAGGCCGCAATGACGATCGCAACCGGTGACCGGGTGCCCGACGTGAAGGTCTTCGCTTTCGGCGACAAGGGGCCCGAGGCGACCACGTCGACCGAGGTCCTGGGCAAGGGCAAGGTCGTCCTCTTCGGGGTCCCGGGTGCCTTCACCCCGACGTGCTCGGACCACCACCTCCCCGGATTCGTGATGCGGGCTGACGAGCTCCGGGCCAAGGGCGCCGACAAGGTGGTCTGTGTCTCGGTCAACGACCCCTTCGTCATGCACGCGTGGGGGCAGGACCAGAACGTCGGCGACACCGTGGTGATGCTGGCCGACGGCAACGGCGAGCTGGCCGCGGCGATGGGCCTCACCATGGACGGCAGCGGCTTCGGGCTCGGGTCGCGCATCCAACGCTTCGCCGCCATCATCGATGACGGCGTGGTCAGCTGGCTGGCCGTCGAGCCCGGTCCGGGACTGACCGTCAGCTCGGCCGAGGCGGTGCTCGCCGCGCTCTAGCGAGGCAAGTGCTCGCCGCGCTCTCCTGAGCAGCGCGGCGACATCGCGCAGCACGGACCCCCCGGCACCGCCCGCAGCGCGCTGCGCAACGGGCGTCGCAGACCGCCTGAACGGTTGCAGTGCGGTAGCAGTGGGCCCGGGTCGGGCCAATTGTCGTCGCATAGTGCGAATTCCTCGAACCTCTCGGGCAAGATCCCCGTCGCAAGGCTGCAGGGCGGAATGTAGAGGGGATTTGCAATGCGCAGGCTGGTGGGAGCGCGTCGGCGGCTTCGACGCGTGTGCACGTACGGCGCGACCGCGGCGGCGCTCGTCGCGCTGCTGATTGTGGCGTCGCCCGACTCGGGCATGCTGGCCGGCGCGTCCCGTCTCGCCCACACGTCCGGCTTCGCCCACGCCTCGCTCCTCGCCCACGGCCGTCTCGCCCACACGCCCGAGAAGCTCTACGGCAAGCAGCCCGCGCCCGGCCCGGCGGCGTCGTCGGCGACGGTGGCCCCGGGCTGCCAGGGAACCACGCCCCTCGGCCTCCCGGGCGCGTGGACCTGCACGTTCGACGACGAGTTCAACGGCTCCACGCTGGACACCAACAGCTGGGTGCCACAGGTGACGGCCGGCAGTGGCTACCTCAACGGCGCCACGGCCTGCTACGTCGACAACCCGGACACGATCTCGGTGTCGGGCGGCTACCTGAACCTGAGCGTGCGCCAGGTGTCGCCGTTCACGTGCCCGGACGGCAGTGACAGCTTCACCACGAGCTACGAAGCGGGCATGGTGTCGACGTACGGACTCTTCGACCAGACCTACGGCGCCTACGAGGTGAACGCGAAGCTGCCTCCGTCGGTGGTGGCCGGGCTGCAGGAGACGCTGTGGCTGTATCCGCAGACGTTGAGCTACGGCGCGTGGCCGGCGTCGGGCGAGATCGACTTCGCCGAGTTCTACAGCGACTTCCCCGGCCTCGATGTCCCCTACGTCCACTACTCGGCCTCGTCGACCGATCTCAACGCCACCTCCTACGACTGCCTGATGAACCAGAACGCCTTCAACACCTACGGCGTGGACTGGACGCCGACGTCGATCACCGTGCTCTACAACGGCACGCCGTGCCTGGTCGACTATCCGACGACGGGCAGCGAGCCCTTCGACCAACCGTTCTTCATCGCCCTGACCCAGGCGCTCGGCACGGGCACCGACGCCTTCGTGCCGAACGTGACCCAGCTGCCGGCCACGACGCAGGTCGACTGGGTCCGGGCCTGGGCCCCGGCCTCCTAGGGGAGGCCGCCCCGCCGCTCCGAGCCGGCCCGGTAGCGGGCGGCGGACCTCCGCACCGCTTGACATGCAACCGTTTGGCTGCTTAAGTAGTTCAGGCAACCGGATGGTTGCATGAATGGCAGCGGATGGTGCGATGCAACAGATGGATGCGGTCTTCCGGGCTCTCGGTGACCCGGCCCGGCGACGGCTGCTGGACCGGCTCAACGAGCGCAACGGGCTGACCCTGAGCGAGCTCTACGCGGACATGGGCATGACGCGTCAGTCGGTGTCCAAGCATCTCGACGTGCTGGAGGAGGCCAACCTCGTCGTCACCGCACGGCGGGGGAGGGAGAAGCTGCATTTCCTGAACGCCGCCCCCATCAACGACATCGCCGACCGCTGGATCAACCACTACGACCGGGCGCGGGCCGAGGCCCTCGCCGATCTCAAGACGGCACTGGAGGCCACCCCCATGACGAACGACCAGACCACCTTCGTGTACACGACCTATATCGAGGCCACGCCCGAGCAGGTCTGGCAGGGACTGACCGACCCGGCCTTCACGGAGCGCTATTGGCGGCACCCGGTATCGGGCGGCGTCTCGTACCGCACGGACTGGGGGAAGGGCTCCTCCTATGACGTGGCCTACGACCAGGTCGGGCTGGTCGTGAGTGACCCCGAACAGGTGATCCTCGAGTCCGATCGCCCCCGGCGCCTCGCCTACACCTGGCACACGTTCACGCCCGAGTGGGCCGCCGCCCACGGCTTCGACGAGTCCACTGCCGCGAGCTGGCGGGCCGAGTCGCGTTCGAAGGTCGCCTTCGACATTGAGGAAGCGGGGGAGGGCGTGGTGAAGCTCACCGTGGTCCACGACGGCTTCGCGCCGGGGAGCGGTGTGCTCGAGGGCATCCGGGGCGGGTGGCCGGCGGTCATCGCCAGCCTCAAGACGCTGCTCGAGACCGGCTCGGCGCTGCCTGCAGGGTAGAGGGGGCCGGGGCGGCGGGCCTCGGGCCGAAGGTGCAGGTCAAACCCCTTGCCGGCGGACTCGCGAGAGAGTAGGATACTCAGTATGCTACTTCGAAATGAGCGCCGATGAGCGTCCGCCATGCCCTGTTGGCCCTCCTGAGCGAGGGGCCCAAGTACGGGCTGCAGCTGCGGCAGGAGTTCGAGTCCCGCACCGGTGAGGTGTGGCCGCTCAACGTCGGGCAGGTCTACACGACCCTGCAACGCCTCGAGCGTGACGGCCTGGTCGAGTCCGACGACAACAGCGAAGAGGGCCCGCAGAAGGGCTTCCACATCACCCAGGAGGGTGCGGACGAGCTCGGGCAGTGGTTGCGCACCCCGCCCGACTTCTCGTCGCCGCCGCGTGACGAGCTGGTGATCAAGGTCCTGGTGGCCATGGGGCTCCCGGGTGTCGACGTCCACGAGGTCGTCCAGGTGCACCGGCGCTACCTCGTGGAGCTGATGCAGCAGTGGACGCGGCTCAAGGAGGACGAGTCGCGCCTCGATCTCAACTTCGCCCTGGTGGTCGACGCCGAGTTGTTCCGGCTCGACTCGCTGATCCGATGGTTGGACACGGCCGACGGCCGTCTCAAGAGAGCGGCGGCGGGCGAAGATGCGCCGGCTGCACCGTCGTTCCCCCTGCCCAAGGCCCGGCGCAGGGTAGGAGCCCCCGAATGAGCTACCTCGAGCTACGCGACATCTCCAAGGTCTACGGGGAGGGAGCCACCGAGGTGCTGGCCCTGCAACACATCGACCTGTCCGTCGAGTCCGGCTCCCTGGTGGCGGTCATGGGCGCCAGCGGCTCGGGCAAGAGCACGCTGTTGACGATCGCCGGCAGCCTGGAGGACGCCACGAGCGGCGAGGTCTCCATCGGCGGTCGTGCGCTCTCCACGCTCTCGCGCAACGGCAAGGCGCGGCTGCGCCGCCAGTCCATCGGGTACGTCTTCCAGGACTACAACCTGCTGGCCGGGCTCAGCGCGGTGGAGAACGTCTCCCTGCCGCTCGAGCTGGACGGCGTGTCAGCCCGCAAGGCCCAGGCAACGGCCCTCGAGTCGCTCGATGCCTTCGGGCTGACGGACCGCGCATCGCACTACCCCGACCAGCTGTCCGGCGGCGAGCGCCAGCGCGTCGCCATCGCCCGCGCCGTGGTCGGGGGGCGCCAGCTCCTCCTGGCCGACGAGCCCTCCGGCGCGCTGGACTCGACCAACGCCGAGGGCGTGATGCGGCTGATCCTGGCGGCCTGCCACCGGGGCCTGGCGGCCGTGGTGGTGACCCACGACGCGCAGCTGGCGTCGTGGGCCGACCGCGTGATCTTCCTGCGCGACGGCCGCATCGTCGACCAGACGCTGCCGCTCGAGAGCGCCGAGACATTCCTCGCGGACGTCCGGCACCAATGAGCGTCGGCGTCCTCGAGCGGCCGGCCACCGGATCGGCCCCCGCGCCGAGCACCGGTGGCCTCGCGGCCCGCCGGGCCATGGTCCGTTGGGCGTGGCGCCTGTTCCGGCGCGAGTGGCGCCAACAGCTGCTCATCCTCATTCTGATCATCGTGGCCGTGGCGGCCGTCGTCGTCGGCGCCGCGGTGGCGGTCAACACGCCGCCCGCCGCCAACGCGGGCTTCGGCAAGGCCGACGACCTGGCGACGTTCAACCTGTCGGCTCCCACGGGCAAGGCGCCGTCGGTGAGCCTCCCGCACGTTGCAGCGCAGATCGCCGCGCTCGAGCACCGCTACGGCAGGGTCGAGGTCATTGAGAACCAGACGTTCAGCGTTCCCGGCTCCAGCGGGACGTACCAGCTGCGGTCCCAGGACCCACACGGCCCCTACGGCGGTCCCATGCTGCAGCTGCTCTCGGGGCACTACCCGACCGGGTCCGATCAGATCGCCGTCACCCCCGGGTTGGCGTCGGAGCTCAACGTCGCCGTCGGCGACATCTGGCCCCAGGGCGGCAAGACCGTCGTCGGCATTGTGCAGAACCCCCAGAGCCTGCTCGACGAATTCGCCCTGGTCCCGCCCGGGCAGGTGACGAATCCGACCCAGGTGAGCGTCCTCTTCGACGCGCCCGGCGTCGACCCGGGCCGCATCGGGTCCAACGTCACCACGCCGAGCCAGAACGGCAACGCCAACTCGTTCAACCCCGACACCATTGTCCTGGCGTTGGCGACGGTCGGCATGCTCCTGATCGCCCTGGTGTCCATCGGCGGCTTCACGGTGCTGGCCCAGCGCCGCATGCGAGCCCTCGGGATGCTCGAGTCGATGGGAGCGACCGACCGCAACGTCCGGCTCGTCCTTGAGGCCAATGGCGTCATCGTCGGCGCGGTGGGCGCCGTGGTCGGCCTCGCGCTGGGCTTTGCGGCGTGGGTGGCCTACCGCCCGCACAACGAGCAGAGCGCGCACCACCTCATCGCGACGTTCGCCCTGCCCTGGAACGTGATCGTGCCGGCGATGGTGCTCGCCGTCATCGCCACCTTCTTCGCCGCCAGCTACCCGGCCCGCGCCATCACGCGCGTCCCCGTCGTCGCCGCCCTGGCCGGGCGCCCCGCCCCTCCGCGCCAGATCCACCGCTCGTTCGTCCCGGGCGTCATCGCACTGGCGGTGGGGTTCGTGTTCTTCTCCCTCTCGGGCGCAGGGCACGAGGGGAGCGGCGTGATCTGGTTGATTCCCGGGTTCATCGCGCTGGTGGCGGGAATCATCCTCGTGGCACCGTTCTTCCTGGCCCTGTTGGCCCGGGTGGGGGGACGGTCTCCCATCGCCATCCGACTGCCCCTGCGGGACATGGCGCGCTACCGGGCCCGGTCCGGCTCGGCCCTCTCGGCCATCAGCGTGGGCGTGCTGATCGCCGTGATCATCTGCGCCGTCGCCGTCGCCCGCTACTCCAACGTCTTCGACTACGTCGGCCCGAACCTGGCAGCGAACCAGCTGAACGTCTACAGCCCACCGCCCGCCGGGACCGAGCTCTTCAGCCCGGGACAGAGCAGTCCCCAGACTGCGCCGGCACCGCCGAGCGTGCAGTCGCAGGAGGCGACGGTCTCTTCCATCGCGAGCTCCGTCGACGCCACCCACGTCCTCGAGCTCGTCGCTACGCCGGTCGGCCTGCAGAACCCCAGTGGGAACGGGCGCCAGTGGAGCGGCCCCATCTACGTGGCGACGCCGGCACTGTTACGCGCCTACGGGATCGACCCGTCGTCCATCCCCTCGAACGTCGACATTCTCAGCTCGCGCCCCGGGCTCTCGGGCTCGGGCGTGCAGTTGACCTACGGCGGCGGCGGCAAGGGCGGTGGCGAGCTGGTCGGGCCCGGCTCGGGGCCGGGCGGGAACGGGGGCCCCGGTCCGGGCAACACGAACTCCTGCTCCCCCGGCTCCTGCGTCGCCCACCCGCTGGTGCTCCAGGAGAGCCGGCTGCCCACCGGCACGTCGGCCCCGAACACGCTCATCACCGAGAGCGCGTTGCGCCGGCTGCACGTGGCAGACCAGAACAGCTTGGGGGGATGGCTGCTCCAGGCCAACGGACCGATCAGCACGGTCCAGATCATGAACGCCCAAGCGACCGCGGCCACCAACGACTTGAGCATTGAGTCGAAGAACGACGCACCCAGCTCGGCCGAGATAGTGAACTGGGCCACCGTGTTCGGCATCGCCCTCGCCCTCGGCATTCTCGCCATGAGTGTGGGCCTGATCCGCAGCGAGACGGCCTCCGAGTTACGGACGCTCACCGCCGCCGGTGCCAGCTCGCGCACCCGGCGCAGCCTGACGGCGGTCACCGCCGGCGGCCTGGCCTTCCTGGGCGCGCTACTCGGGATCGTGGCCGCCTACGTCGGGCTGTTCGGCTGGTTCCGCTCGAACGCGATGGAGGGCGGCCTGTCGGACGTCATCGATCACGTCCCGTGGAGCAACCTGTTCCTCATTCTGATCGCCATGCCGGTGGCCGCCACGCTCGTCGGCTGGGTCCTGGCCGGCCGGGACCCGACGGGCATCGGCACCCGACCGATGGAGTAGGCGGCCGTGACCCTCCGCAGCGGCGCCGCGCCTGTGACGAGCGGGACCCCCTCGCCGATTCCGAGCAGTGCGAGAGCCCACGTCGGCCGGACGCGTGCCCGCTTCGCCGTCCACCTTGGTCTCCTGGCGGCCTTCGCCGCCTCGCTGGCCACCGTGACGTTGATCACGGAGGGGTGGCCCCACCTGGTCGTGGGGCTGGCGTTCGTCGCGCTCGCCGGTGTGCACGTGGCGCAGCGTCGACACACCATTGCGCGGTTGCTCGGAAACCTCGGACGCGCCCGCACGTGGTTCCGACGCCGGGGGCGATTGGCCTGGTCGGACGTGGTCCTGGCCCTGTTGACCCTCAACGTGCTGGCTTCGGGGACCTACGATCTGCTCTCGGGCAACCAGGTGATCCTCCACCCGCGCACCATCGGGATCCCGTTCCGCGACATCGGGTGGCACGTCCTGTCGGCACTCGTGCTGCTCGTGTACCTGTGCGTGCACGTGGCGCGCCGCTGGGGCCGCATCCGCCGTTCGGCCATCCGCTGATTCGTCTCGACCGCCACGGAGGACCGGACCGGCTACGGCTCGGGGGTGACACCGAACCGGTCGGTGTAGAAAGCCAGGGCGCGGCGCCGCTCGGCACCGTCCAGTCCGAACTGACTCAGGTCGTAGGCCACCGCCCCGTGGAGGCCGCGCGGGTGGGCCGCCATGAAGGCGGACATGGACGACGTGGCGCGCTCGTCGAGCGGCTGGCCCGCCAGCTCGTAGACACGGGCCACCATGGCGAGATCGTCGGCCATGAACTCGTCGAAGTTGACGTCGATGGTCCGGTCGGCCGGCAGGGCGTCGCGCTCCTCGGCACAGCGACGCAGCATGCGCTCGAGCCGGTCCGCCCAGTAGGCGCCCATGTCCTCGAGGTCGACACGGTCGCGGGTGAGCCGGGCCGTGTAGGCGATCATCGTCACCATGGACGCGGTCACCGACACCGGGTCCCGGTGCGTGACGACGAAGGTGGCGTCGGGGAAGGTGTCGACGAGCGCCGGGAACTGCTCCAGGTGCTGGGGCGTCTTGAGGACCCAGCGGGTGCCGCCCCGGAGCCACTGCAGCACCTGCAGGACCTTGAGGAGGTAGGCGTAGGTCGGGCGCTGATCGCGGGTCAGGTAGGCCTCGCGCCAGGTCGGCATGGGGGCGGTCGTCTCGAAGAGCATGGTGGAGAAGTCGATGGCCAGGAGCTGTATCTCCTCGTGGGTGTGCTCGACCGTCATGTCGTGCATCCGGTTGAAGTAGGGCAAGGCCGTATTGAGGAAGTCGATGGCCATGGCGGTGCGGGCGAGACGGGGGTCGGGCGCACCGGGCGCCGGGATCTCACGATCGGGCAGAACGGGCTCGAGGCTCTCCCAGTAGGGGAGCGAGCGCAGCGCAGGGTCGGCCGACATCAGGTTGTGCAGGTGCGTGGTGCCCGTCCGGGGCAACCCGCAGATGATGATCGGGGCGACGATGCGCTCCTCGAGGATGGCGGGGTGCCGGCGGAGCAGGTCCTCAATGAGCAGACGGTTCTTCAGCAGACCGAGGATGAAGACGTGCTGCTGCATGATGCCCGCTCCGTTGAACCCGCCCTCGTCGCGCATGGCGGAGCAGAGCACCCCGAGGCGCTCGACGAAGTCCTCGGCGCCGAAGTCCTCCAAGCCGGTCTCGGCCCGCGCCGTCGCCATGAGGTCCGCCGGCTCGAGGGCGATGTGTGACCCCGCCTCTTCCATGAAATCGAGGATGGCCCGCACCTCCTCGCTGTAGCGCGGCACCGCCAGGTCGTCGATGCGGACGGCGGCGGGGCGCCCGCTCATACGGTGTCGACCGGGAGGACCTCAACCTGGGGCTGCTCGGGGGTCGCGGTGGGCAGGAACCAGCGGAACCAGATGCGCCCCGAGTGGTGGCCCGCGGTCGAGACCCAGTTGGGATGCGAAGGGCGCTTCGCCGACACGACGATGATCCACGAGCCGTCGGATTCGTACCGGACCTCGGCGCCGTTGATGGTCACCCGCTCGTAGTCGTAGTTGTAGGTGTGGAGCAGCCGGTTCCAGAGGCACATGTTCCAGAAGACACACTCGGGCGATCGCCCCCGGATGACCAGGGCCTCGTCCTCGGCCAGCTCGAAGGCACCCATGGCGTAGGCGGCATCACCCGCCGCCCACCCGAACGTGGTGGTGGGCACCGGGTAGGGCGGGTCGATGGCGTTCGGCGTGCCGAGCGGAATGGGGACGATGCCGGCCTGCTCACGGACCCACGTCGTGGCGGCCCGGATGCGCCGGGCCAGGTCGGCATCGTCCTGCCGGTACGCCTCCGGCGGATCGTCCGCGTCGATGTGCCAGGCGGCCCGCCGGCCCTCCCGCGGGTCGTCGAGGTAGTCCCGGGTGATGGCGGCCACGGCGTCGGGCTCCGAGCGGATCCAGAGGACGCCGGGCTCGGCGGGGTCGGTCGGGGAGATGACGATGTGGATGGCGCCCTCGGCGTCCCGTGCCACGCCCTGGCTGTTGGCGGACCCGACGATCCGGGTGGAATAGCGCCCGTCGTCCGGACCGCCGTAGACGGTCAGGGACATGTAGACGGCGTCGCCGGGGTCGAGACGCACCCGATAGGTGCGGGCGGGGTCGATCGGCGCGTAGCAGTAGAACGCGTCCGAGTTGTCGCCGCCCCACTTCTTGTACGGGCCCACGATCTCGACGAAACGGGGCCGGGCCCTGTCGGCCCAGATGTTCACCTCGGACGCCACCTGCAGGATCGACAGCACCCACTTGTGCGCTTCCAGAAGGGTCTCGGGGTCGTCGGCGAGCTGCTCCACCATGCGGGCGTGGGTCGCGCCGACGGTGTCGAGCAATTCTGTGAAGGCCGCCTCGGTCTCGGTCGTCATGGTCCCCCCACTCGGCGTGCGCCGATCATAGGGAGCATGGGGGAGGGGCGCAGAGACGCCCGGCCCGGGATCAGGAGGTGCTGCTGGGTGCGATCGGGAGTGCCGCCGCTGGCGCGCCGAGCGCCTGTCGCTGGTGGTCCCAGCGGGCGAGCATCCACACGAGCGCGGCGATGCCGGCAAACCAGACGAGGTTGCCGAAGGGCAACACGCTCCAGGTGACCATTGCGCACAGCACGCAGATCCCGGCGCGACGGAGCCGGGGATCGCAGCCCGTGCAGGCCAGCAGGGGGAGCGCCCACAGCACGTACCAGGGTTGAGGGTTCGTGGCGCAGACGGCCATGATGCCGAAGCCGAGCGCGAGGGCGCCGACCCAGCTGGCCCGTCGTGGCAGCACCAGGACAACGGCGACGGCGACCACGATGCCCACCAGTTGGATGGTGTTGGCGAGACTCGATGACGCGGAGCCGGCCAGGTTCAGGAGTGAGAACGAACTGGCGACGGTGGCCTTGGAGGCAGACCGCAACCAACTGAAGCCATCGCCGCCGCTGGCGAGCCCGCCGAGGACCAGTGTGCCGAGGCTCAGGGCCAGCCCGCCCACGAGGTACGTGGCCCGGCGACGCCACGAGCCCTGCCAGCACCACCAGGCGATCGCCAGCACGGCGAGCGCCGCCGGCGCCTTGACGGTCAGCGCCAGCGCGGCCAGGCACAACGCCCACCACGGTCGGCGGGTGAGGGCCAGGGCAACCCCGGCCACCACCAGGCTGATCATGACGGCGTCGTTGTGGACGCCGGCGACGAAGACGATGAGCACGGCCGGATTCGCCACGCCGGCGACGACCGCTTCGGCCGGGTTGATGCCGCGGGCGGCCGCCGCACGGGCGACGCCCCACGCGCACAGGGCGAGACTCGCCACGACGGCGATCCGCCACCCTTCGACGGCGATCCAGGGGTGCCCTCCCGATGCCCGCGCGAGCAGTGCGGACAGGTCGACGGCTCCGGGGCCGTAGATGGAGGGGCCGGTCAGATACTTCGGATCGACGGCCGACAGCCAGATGGAGTGGTGCCCGAGGAGATGCACCGGGCTCGCCGCGCCGAAGCCCGACGCGACCAACTTCCCCTGGGCGACGTACACCCACACGTCCTGGCTCGCGAAGGGAGCGGCCAGGAACAGGGGCGCGGCCCACGCAGCCATCACCCACCAGAGGCTGTGCCATTGCGGGTTCGCGGCGGCACGGACGGAGCGCCAGAGGCTGATCCACGCCAACCCGAGGAGCACGACGCCGAGGAGGACCGCACCCAGCAGAAGGAGGTGGCCCGAGCCCACTCCGGGCCCACCGTTGGCCGGGCCGGCCCAGGCGGGGAGCGCCGGGCCCTCCCACCCCGGCGCCGCACCCGAGGCCGCGACCGGCCAGACGTGGGCTGCACGAGGACCGTAGGGCGAAGCGGGAAGATCGCTGGCCAGCGCCAGGAGAGCAGAGCCGCTCGCACCGATGATCGCTGTGGGGACGAGGCCGAACGTCCAGCGGGCCTTCGGTGGCCCGGCCGCGATCGCAGGGGAGCCCCGGTCCGATTCAAGCGAGCCGACGCTCACGAAGGAAATTATCGGCTGTCCCGGCCTTTTCTGAAGCGATTCATCAGCGCCTGTTCTCCGAGGTCAAGGGCGGCGCAGGGCGTGGTGTGGCGACCGGCCCGGAGGACGGCGAGCTCTCCAACCGTGGGCGTCGATCAGTCAGAATGCGGGTCAGAGGAACCCCCTGCAGTCTTCGCCCGGACCAGTGGTCGCCCGGCGTACTCGTGGGACCAGACGCAGACAGCACTCGGCGCAGGCAGAGGAGTGAGGAGAAACGATGGCGAGACCCCGTGACGAAGTCCCGATCATTGAGGAACCGGATCCACTGGAGCCGGAAGATGCCGCTGACATCGCTCCGCTCGACAGTGAGACCGACTTCGACGATGAGCAGGAGGAGGACCAAGCTCCGCTCGACGAGGTGGAAGCGGAGGAGGCGGGAGTCCTGCTGGACGATCCCGAACGCCTGTCCGACGAAGACGAGTAGGTCCTCCCGCCCGACAGCCTCGAACTGGCGGCAGTGCTCGCCTCGGGGCCGAAACCGTCCGGCCCATCGGTGGGTCGCCCTCAGCCGAGCGATCGACCGGTTTCTTCGAGGGCTTCCTGCAGGATTCTCAGTGCCTTGGGGCCCATGCCGTGCAGCTGCTGCAACGCAGAGACGGGTACACCAGCCAAGTCACTGAGCGTGGTGTAACCGGCTGCCGCCAGGGCTCTCGTCGCGGGTGCGCCGAGGCCCTCGGGGAAGTCTGTCCCGTGGTCGGCCACGAACGCAGCGTATTGCTTGGGCTGGCCCACCACACCGGGAGTGGCCCCCGGATTCCCCCGAGCGCCGCATGAGCGGCCACACTGGCCACATGCGCGGTGTCCTCCTCGATGTCGGCGGGGTCTTTTTGGTGCCGAGCCGGGATCGACTCGTCGAACCACTTGGTGATCTGATCGGGACGTTGTCGGATGCACAGTGCGATCGTGCTCACTTTGCAGGCATCCACGCCCTCGACGTGGCGAACGTGCCGGGAGACGCAGACCGGCGCATCTACCTCGAGGGCTATCTCTCGTCCATCGGGATCGCCGAGAACCGGCTTGCGGCAGGCGTCGAGAGACTCGTCCCCGTGTGGCGGGGCCCATCCCTCGATTTGTGGCGGCGAGTCCTCGGCGGATCGATCGCCGGGTTGCGGCTGCTTTCCGACGCGGGTCTACGACTGGGAGTAGTGAGCAACTCGGACGGTCACGTCGAAGCGGAGCTGGCCCGGAACAACATCTGTCAAGTGGGGCCGGGGCAGGGCGTGTCGGTGCAAGGAATCATCGACTCCGCCGTGGTCGGCGTCGCAAAGCCGGATCCGGCCATCTTCGGATTTGCGCTCCCGTCACTTGGCCTGGATCCCTCCGAGGTCATGTACGTGGGTGACAGCGTGAAGTACGACGTCCGATCGGCCGAGGCCGCTCGGATGACTCCCTTACACTTCGACCCCTTCGATTTCTGTGCGGAGACGGACCACCTTCACATCGCTCAGGTTTCTGATGTGCTCCAGCACGTGTGAGTCGCCCGCGCAGCGCCCCATCCTGCCGTGATGAGTCGCCCCGGCACGAGCAACGAACGTCGTGCACGAGGCGTCCCGCACCGGGTCGCCGCTTCTCCAGCGCACAGAATCGGCCACAGGGTTCTGCCGGCGGAGACGGAACAAAGGCCCTGACATGACGGTCACGATCATCTTCGGTCTGGCCGCCGCCCTGGCGAACGCGGTGCACCTGATGACCCAGCACGCGGCCAGCGTCGGGGTATCCGGTACGCACCGCGGCAGGCATCTCGTCGCCTTCCTCATCCGCCAGCCTCTTTGGCTCCTCGGCGCGGCGGCGGGGGCGGCGGCCTTTGCCTTCCAGGCGGTCGCCCTCCACAGCGGGCAGCTCTCCATCGTTCAGCCCCTCCTCGTCACCGAACTGGTCTTCGCACTGTTGCTGCGTCGGTTCTGGCTCCGCCAGCACATCGCCAAGACGGCGTGGACGGCTGCGCTCGTGACCTGTGCGGCGCTGACGGTCTTCTTGACTGCGGCCGACCCCCAGGGCGGTCAGCCGCAACCCGACGCGGCCGATTGGGCTTCGGCGCTGGTCGTGTTCGGCGGTGCCGTCGCCGTGTTGGCCGTGATGGCGCGCTGGGGATCGCCCGTGCGTCGGGCGGCGCTCTATGCAACGGCCGCCTCGATCACATGGGCCCTCATGGCAGCATTCATCAAGGCCACCACCGACGTGCTCACGTCATCGGGCCTGGTCGCCACGCTGGAGCACTGGCCGATTTACGCGTTGGTCGCCTCCGCGGTCCTCGGTTCGGTCCTCCAGCAGGCCGCCCTCCAAGTGGGCCCGTTGAGCGTGTCCCAACCGTTGATCGTCGTGGTCGATCCGGCGGTCGCCATCGTGTTGAGCGTTTGGATCTTCGACGAGAGATTCACCGTGAGCGTGTTCCAGCGCATCGTGGCTGGAGTGGCGTTCCTCGTCATGGCCGCCGGGGTTAGCTTGTTGTCGCGCACGGCGCCCACCGACCTCGACCCGTCGATGCCGGTCACGCCCTGAGGGCCCGAGGGAGTCCGGTGCGCCCTCCTCGGTGCGAGGCTGCGGACCACCACCATGCCCGGGCGGGTGGGATACTTGCCCATGCCTTCACGTCGTCCGAGGCAGGGCTTTCACTCGGTCACCCCGCGCATCGTGGCCGAGGACCTGGCGGGACAAGTGCAGTTCCTGCGGACGGTCTTCGGCGCCACGGGCTCGGAGCAACCGGGTCGACCAGCCGAGATGCTGATCGGAGACTCGCTCGTCATGGTGTCGCCCGCCGTCGAGCGGGAGCCTTTCCACGCGTTCCTCTACGTCTATGTCGATGACGCCGACGCGGTCTACCGCCGCGCCCTCGATGCGGGCGCCACCTCGCTGGAAGAACCTCTGGCGACGCCCTACGGCGACAGGCGGGCCATGGTGAGCGATCCGTTCGGGAACATCTTCCAGATCGCTCATCAGCTCGACTGAGGATCCATCCGTTATCAACAGTCCTCGGGGTCCGACGTCTCCCCGTAGGACCCGAATGGGGCAATACTCGAGTTGGTGACCCTGGCCTCGAGATTGCGTATCGCACCAAGTCGCGGACGAGCCCGTGACTGACGAGCCGCGCCCCGTTCGGCAACGCATCACGGCGTCCTATGAGGAATCGCTCCGGGCGTTCGCGGATCTGCGCCCGGGGATCACGAGTTGGGACGCACCCACACCTTGCGGCAACTGGACCCTGATGGACCTTTCCGGACATCTGCTCACGATCGCCCGCTACTGGCACCGGCTGCTCGATGCAGCAGAGGTGGGACAGCACTGCGTCGACCTGCCGCGGGGTGAGGACCTGGCGGCCATGAACGCCCGGGACTTGGCAAATCTCGGTGAGAGCTCGGGCGCCGAGCGCATGGAGGGCTTCCTCGACCTTGCGGGGGATCATCTCCGACGGATCGAACACGCCGATTGGGATGTGCTCCTGGGCGAATGGTCGGGCCTTGGTCCCCTGACCATCGGCCAGCACAGCGGTGTCGCCATCGGCGAATGGCATGTGCATGCGTGGGATGTGGCTCGATCGCTGGGGATCGACCACCGACCAACCGACGACGTCGTGATCGCGGAGGGCAACCGGGTGGTGCGTGACGTCCCAATCGCCGGCGACGCCTGGCGTGGGGTGCTCGTCGCCTACGGGAGAGACCCCGGCTGGACACCCTGACTCGGTGACGGCGGCACCGACCCGACGCCGCGCCCATGGGAAGGTCCACGCCCCCCAACAGGTGTCACACGACCGGGCCTTCCTCCACGGACCGTTGACCGGTCCGGACACCTGGACACCCTCCATCTTTGTCCCGCCGTTGTGTGAGCCGTATTCCAAACGGCTCTATTCGCTGCAGCCGATGGTCGCCAAAATGCAGGTGAAACAGCAGGCGGGAGGGGGAGTGGAGAAGGGAGCGGGCCGTGCAAACCACGAAGACGCACTGCGTCTGCCCGAACTGTGGAGCAGAAGCTGCTGGGAGACATCCGGTCTGCGCCCAGTGCGGTCAACGGACGATTGAAAAGGTCGTACGAATCCCCGATGCCGAACGACGGGGGACGCCGCAACCGAGACCGTGACAGCCGGCTGCGAGAAGTTCGGGTATGTGGTGGCCCACACGACACCCCGGTTCTTTCGCAGCGGCCCGCCCGACACGACGGGCTGACGGCGCCACGCGTGGAAGGTTCCGGCGGTCGCCAACGCCGATCGTGATGCGACGCTCAGCCGGCGCGGTTCTCGATCGAAGCGCCGGAGCGGAGGCGGTGGAGGTCACGAAGCACCCCGATCTGGGTGCCGTGGTGGCTGACTTCATTCACCACCGATGCAATCACCTGGGCACCCGTGCCCATCCGGCCGGGTTGTCCGCCATATCCCCAGAACCGGACCGGCTGCTCGAGTTGTTCATCGCCGGCCGACCGTAGTGCCGTGTCGAGCGCCCGCCAGCCCGCCCTCATCACGCCGACCGCCTCCTCCGCCGTCGTGAAGACCGGATGAGCCGTGATGTAGGGCGAGGTCCATCCGCTCTCTGCGGTGTGGGGGCCGCCGAGGAAGTCCAGCTGCGCCGTCCGCCCTGGCTGTGACCCGACGTGCCAGAAGGGCCACGCGATCGAGGTGAGTGGCTCCGTGGCAGTGCCCTCGGCCGTGGCCATCGCGCGTTCGGCGTCGAAGTCAGCGGCCCACGTCCCGACGACGAAGGGCGTTGCGGTCCGGCACTCCTCCACGGGCCGCACGCTCCAACTTCCCGGCATCGGCTCCCAGAGAAGCTCGTCGTCCGTGAGCCCCTTCCAGGCGCGGTTCAGGGTGAAGAGCTCAATGAAGAACATCATCTCAAGGAGCGTCTCGGCCCGCTTCTCGGCCACGGACGGACAGTACCGCCAGGGTGCACCACGACGCGCGTCGGCAGCCTCCGCACCGTCGGAATGAGGTCATCCTCCGGAGCCCTAGTAGGTAGGGGCGGTGAGGGCCGATGGAGTGCCGTCACCGCTCCGCGCGACGACGACGTCTTCAGCTGAGCTGCTCGGCCAGCGCGACGATGATGTCCTGGGGGCCGCTGACGTCACAGAGTCGATAGGTGTCCCCGTAGTGCGCCAGCCCGCCGGCGAGTCCGGCCCCGTGCGCCTGCAGGCGAGCGAGGACCTCCCCACGATCCCTACGGTGGCGAATCCACAGAAGCTGATCGGCGGAGAACCGGCGGGATCCGCCAGGCAGAGGGCATTCCGGCGGATGTCGGTCCGATGAGATTTCGCGCCCTTGCGCCCGCCAAGGCACCCATCACCGTTCCCGCCATTTTCAGGATACAGCAGGGTGGGGGGCTTGCCGCAAGGACCAATGACGTGTTGACAATGCAGGCCGGCCACGGGCCGCTGCCATCGACGGCGGACGAGACAGGTCGGAATGTCTGAGGGGAAGGTGGGCCGATGGGAAGCGACGTGCTGGAATTCGAGGAGATCGACCGGACTCTGGTCGCGGTCGTTGGTGGCAAGGGCGCGCACTTGGGGGAGCTCTCGAGGATCGAGGGCATACGCGTGCCGGGCGGCTTCTGCGTGACGACGAATGCCTTCCGGCGGATCATGACGGAAGCGACCGACGTCGACGAACGGATCGATCGGCTGTCGCGCCTGAGTCTCGACGAGGGTGAGACGATCGGCACTCTCAGCGCGGAGATCCGGCGGACGATCGAAGAGATCGCCATCCCCGAGGATCTGGCGGAGGCGATCATCCGCTCGGTTACAAAGATCGGCGAGGACGCGGCCTACGCCGTCCGTTCCAGCGCGACGGCAGAGGACCTCCCGACGGCCTCCTTCGCCGGCCAGCAGGACACGTACCTGAACGTCATCGGATTGGAGGCGATCCTCGTCCACATCAGCCGGTGTTGGGCCTCCCTGTTCACCGAGCGGGCCGTGACCTACCGCCTGCGCAACGGATTCGACCATCGAAACGTCCTCATGGCCGTGGTGGTGCAGCAGATGGTCTTCCCGGAGGCCGCTGGCGTCCTCTTCACCGCCGACCCCGTCACGTCAAACCGGAAGGTCGCTTCCGTGGAGGCCAGTTTCGGACTCGGCGAGGCGCTGGTCTCGGGTCTGGTGAACCCCGACGTCTACGGGGTGCGGGACGGCGAAGTCGTCGCCAAGGCAGTCGGCACCAAACAGCGCGGCGTCTACGCCTCGCCGACGGGCGGAACGCAGGAACTGACGATCGGGCCGGAGCGCCAGGACCAGCCGGCATTGACCGACGCCCAGGTCGTGCACCTCGCACGGCTGGGCCGGCGGATAGAAGCGCACTTCGGATGCCCGCAGGACATCGAATGGTGCCTGGTCGACGACGAGTTCCAGTTCGTCCAGAGCCGGCCGATCACGACACTGTTCCCCATTCCCATGACGGACGACGGAGGGAACCACGTCTTCGTCTCCGTCGGTCATGGCCAGATGATGACCGACGCCATAAAGCCCCTGGGGATCTCCATGTGGCAGCTGACGGCTCTCCCGCGGATGTTCGAAGCCGGCGGGAGGCTGTTCGTCGACGTCACCCAGCGCCTGGCGTCGCCAACAAGCCGTGCAAGCCTCCTGGAGGTCATGGGGAGGAGCGATCCGTTGATCAGGGACGCGCTGGACACCGTCCTGGAGCGCGACGACTTCATCCCGCCGATCCCGGACGAGGGTCAGGTCAGTGCGCCGGTCGGTAGCGCTCCCGCCCCACTCGAGACCGATCCGGCCATTGTGGCCGAGCTGATGGCGCGCACACAGGCGTCCATCGCCGCACTGCGGCGCGACATCGAAACCAAGTCCGGACCGGACCTGATCGACTTCATTCTGGCCGACATCAAGGAGCTGAAGCGGATCCTCTTCGATCCGCAGAGCCATGAGGTGTTCATGTCGGCCATGGAGGCTACGTGGTGGCTCAACGAGCAGCTGGAGGCGTGGCTGGGGGAGAAGAACGCGGCCGACACGCTCACGCAGTCCGTCCCCGACAACGTGACGTCAGAGATGGGGCTGGCACTCCTGGACGTCGCCGATGTGATCCGGCCGCATCCGGAGGTGGTGGACTTCCTGCACCACGTCGAGGGAGACGAGGATTTCCTGGACGGGCTGGCCGAACTGGCGGGCGGGCGGGAAGCGCGGGACGCAATCCGGGCCTTCCTCGACAAGTACGGGATGCGCTGCGTCGGCGAGATCGACATCACGAGGCCGCGCTGGAGCGAACGTCCCACCACACTGATCCCCATGATCCTCGGCAACGTCAAGAACTTCGAGCCGGGCGCCGGCGAGCGGCGGTTCCAACAGGGACTGCTGGAGGCGCAGAGGAAGGAACAGGACGTGCTGGATCGGCTGCGGGCCTTGCCGGACGGCGCGCAGAAGGCCGACGAGACCAAGCGAAAGATCGACCGGGTGCGGACCTTCATCGGGTACCGGGAGTATCCGAAGTACGGCATGGTCAGCCGGTACTTCGTCTACAAGCAGGCCTTGCTGGCAGAGGCCGGCCGGCTCGTGCGAGCGCAGGTGCTTCGTGAGAAAGAGGACATCTTCTACCTCACGCTCCACGAGCTCGGCGACGTCGTGCGCACCCGGCAGGTGGATGATCAACTTCTCCTTCAGCGCAAGGACGCGTTCATCGCAAATCAAGTGCTCACACCACCCCGGGTGCTGACGTCGGATGGCGAGGCCGTCTCCGGGACGTACCGGCGCGACGCCGTGCCAACGGGCGCGCTGGTGGGCTTGCCCGTATCGGCCGGGACCGTCGAGGGGCGGGCGCGCGTGATCCTTGACATGGCCGAGGCCGATCTGGAACCAGACGACATTCTGGTCACGGCTTACACGGACCCCAGCTGGACGCCCGTGTTCGTGGCGATCCTGGGCCTGGTGACGGAGGTGGGGGGCCAGATGACCCACGGCGCAGTGATCGCGCGGGAGTACGGCTTGCCAGCCGTGGTGGGCGTGGAACACGCCACCCGGCTGATCCGAGACGGGCAGCGGATCCGCGTCAACGGTACGGACGGGTACGTCGAGATCCTCTCCTAGGATGGGTTCACCCCAGGTGGGCCCGGCGGGTGCGAGTCCGTCAATTGGAACCGCAAGTGGCGTGCAACGGCACAGCTCGACGGGTCAGACGCCTCGAGGGGGCAATCCCGACGTGGGGCAAGCGATCGATGAAGGCTCCCGCCCTTCGGGGGACTGGTGCCCCATACCGACACTTCGGTGAGGGGGTTGGAGGGGTACGTCATCAGCTTGTTCCCAACCCGACCACCGGAGAGTTGAGGTGTTGGCCGCCCATCGATCCCTCGAATGGAGCATCGCCGAAGCTGAAGATCCCGCCATCGGAGGCCACTTCCCAATACCCCCCACCGTCGGGCGTCGACGCGATGCTCACGATCGGCCTATTGAGATGTTGGCCCCCCATGGAGCCGTAAAAGTAGGCATCGCCGAAGCTGAATATCCCGCCATCGGAGGCCACTTCCCAATAGCCCCCACCGTCGGGCGTCGAGGCGATGCCGATGATCGGAGCATTCAGCGATTTGCCTCCCATCGACCCCTCGAACGGGGCGCCACCGAAGGCGAAGATTCCGCCGTCGGTGGCCACTTCTAGGTAGCTCCATCCGTTGAAAGCGTTTGCCGCGATGGCCACGATCGGTGCATTGAGGTGCTGGCCACCCATCGATCCCGTGAATGGAGCATCACCGAAATTGAAAATCCCACCATCTGATGCGACGAGCCAATAGCCCTCGCCGTCGGGAGTAGCGGCGATACCGACTACGGGCGCATTGAGCTTCTTACCGCCCATGGAGCCGAGATATCGGGCGTCACCGAAGGCAAAGATCCCGCCGTCGGAGGCGACGAGCCAGTAGCCCTTGCCGTCGGGTGTGGCGGCCATCCCGACGATTGGCGAGTTCAGCTTCATTCCTCCCATGGAATTGTAGAAGGCGGCCCATCCGAAGTTGAAGATGCCGCCATCGGATGCCACCTCCCAGTATCCGAGCGATGCGACGGCCTGGCTCTCAATCAAACCGGAGTATTGCTCGGTCAGGTTGTTGAGGCCGGAACCGCCCCCCGACACGCACGAGCCCATAGCGGGGCAAGCGACCGTACCCAGATACGAATCGCCTCCTGGGGGGTTGATGGTCGTAGCAGTCCACTCACCGTTGGAGAGGGTCTCGACAAGGCCCATTGCTGGCCCGAACGTCGAAGGAGGAGGTCCTGAAGATCTATAGCTCCCGACTGCTACACACGAGCCGACGGTGGGGCATGAGACGTCAGCCAGGGACAATGCTGACGATGCCGGTGGATAGAGACCCACGACCGACGCAGTGGTGGCCGACCACACTCCATTCGCCAAGGTCTCGATGAGGCCATGTTGGTTGCCCGCCGCATCTTTATAGGACCCGACACTGACACAAGAGCCTGGGGACGGACATGACAGGTCGGTGCCGAACCCGACTCCCGGGTTGGCGCCAGCCGACGGATTCAATCCGGCTAGAGGGGCGGCTTGTGCCGTCCAGCTCGCTGACGAGAGAGTCTCGATCAGCCCTTGCGTCGAACCTGAAGCGTCTTGGTACTCGCCAGTAGCGAGACACATACTCTGAGCGGGGCACGCCAAGCTCGAGAGTTGTACCGAGGGGTTGGCGCCGGCATTCAGACCCGTCATTGGTGCAGTAACGGCCGACCAGGTACCTCCCGCAAGCGTCTCGATGACACCCCATCGGTTCGCTCCGCTATCGGAATAGGTCCCCACCGCCGCACACGCGCTCGCGGAAGGACAAGTCACGGCCTGAAGGTTTGCCGTACCCGGGCTCGATGGGTTCAGTCCGGCCACGGGGGCGGCGGTAAACGTCCAGTTGCCCCCTGACAGCGTCTCGATCGTGCCGTTTCCCACAGCAGTGCACGATCCAACCGCAGCGCAGGACACCCCATCGAGACCGCCCAGATTCGGGCCGGTGAGCGCAGTGGCTGTCCAAGTTCCACCAGACAACGTCCACACCACTGGCCCTGGGGTCCCGTTTCCGACTCCTCCGGCAGCGACGCACCACCCAACGACCGGGCAGCTCACGGCACCAACGCCCGCAATGCTGTTCCCGCCAGTTATCGGAAGGGCCGAGAATGTCCACGCGCCGCCCGACAGCACGGCTATGTCCGGCGGCAACGGCAGATCGAAGTTGACGGGTGCGACACACCATCCGACTGCGGGGCACGAAGGTTGGCCAATCCTGGCTGCCGATGGTCCATAGGTGGGCGACCACTGGTAGTTCTGCGCTGCGCCTGCCAGCGAAGAAGGACCTGCCGCTAACAACGAACTGATGGCAAGGGCGGTTGTGCCGAGAACCGTCAGTAACGTCGAGCTAAACCGTCGTCCATGGCGCATGGTCGGTCCTCCTGCGATCGTGAGCCGCGAGGCTACCGAGTGGATCTTTGGTCTGCTGGTGTCGGCAACGAAACGAAAGGAGGGTGCCCCCTATCGCTGCCGGGACGGTGGGGCAGATCGCACGATGGGGATAGGTCATGACCAGTGCGTGGGCAGCACCAATGAGCGGCAACTTCTCTGGGGTTCAGGCAGACATGCGCTTCACCTTGGTGAC
This sequence comes from uncultured Acidimicrobiaceae bacterium, assembly GCA_963783965.1. Classification (GTDB taxonomy): domain Bacteria; phylum Actinomycetota; class Acidimicrobiia; order Acidimicrobiales; family RAAP-2; genus Bog-473. The sequence goes on from CAWAPQ010000003.1 coordinate 512,918, forward strand.
GATGAAAAGCCGGTTTCGTCATTTTTGGGCCGCCTTCGCCTACCTCTCCTCAACGCCCACATGGCCCCTAGTCCGCCTGGACCTCTTTCAATATGGACTGGCGTCACCCCGACCACCTATTAGTGGCGGGTGCCCCATACCGCCTGGAGCGAGGCAGCCGGACAGCGCCCGGTTCGGCGATGAGCCACAATCGAGATGTGGTCGCATCCTGGATCTCGCCCAAGGCAGCCAAGGGCATACAGAGCAACATCTCGGGGCGCGGCCTCGTCGCCGTCGACACCATCAGCAAAGATGAGGTGGTTGCCGTCAAGGGCGGCCATCTTGTTTCAACTGCAGCCCTCCGGTCCTTGCGTCTTCACCTCCAGAATACGGACGTACAGATCACCGACGATCTCCACCTCGTGGCAATGAGCGACGAGGAATACGAGCCAGTGATGCTGTTCCTCAACCACTCGTGTGAGCCAAACGTTGGTTTCGGCGGCAACATCGTTCTCGTCGCCATGCGCGATATTGAGGCTGGAGAAGAGTTGACGACTGATTACGCCTTCTTTGACGACTATGACGGTTCAATGGAGTGCCGCTGCGGCCAACGATCATGTCGGGGCGTCATCGATGGGCGAGACTGGAAGCGCGGTGACCTTCAGGAGAGGTATCGGGGATACTTCTCCTGGTACTTGGAGCAAAGGATTCGCGACATTCGGTAAACCGAACGGAGACGGCTACAAGTGCCCCCCTACGCCGGGAGTAGGTGCCACCAGGCGGCACCATGGAGGTAGGGGCGGGTCAGCCTTGCGCGAGTCCATTCACCCGAGCACCACCCCTGTTGGCTCCCGCGATTCACGATCCAAGGGATCTCGATACGATCGCCAAGTGGGTGACCCGCGACAGCTCAGTCCCTCGCTCGGTCGAAGAAGAAGGCGAAAAGCAACGCTGACGCGTCGATCGACGTTGTGTCGTGTCCGAACTGCTTCTCCATGGACGGGACGGGCTTTCCCGGCCATCCATGCCCACCGCCGTCGATGATGTAAAGCACCGTTGCGGCTTTGCACCCAGTCCAGGTCCTGCGCTGGACGTCGAAGGCTACGCGGATCTGGACCGGTTTGGGTTTGCATCCGTTGTGCTTAGCCCACAGTTTCATGGATGCGTCGATCCCGAGAGGCGCGGGCATGTCGGGTGGTACAACACCATGCCAGGCGTAGAGCATGGCGATCTTGGTCGCATTCAGTCCGCCGCCCGTGTAGGGGAGAACAGGGTCGGCCGTTCCGTGGAAGGCGAGGATCGGTTCGGGCCGACCCGTACAAGGGGCGAGGTACTCCTCGCCCTCGACCGGGGCGATGGCGGCGATGCGGGTCGAAAGGCGGCATCCGAGCAGCGAAGACAACTGGGCACCGTTAGAGATGCCAGTCGAAAACACCTTGGATGTGTCGATGCACAGGGTCGTTTCGAGATGCGTCAGCAGCTCCGAGATGAAATCTACGTCGTAGTTCGGCGTCGACGGGGCGGCGTCCCAGAACGGCACTGGCACGGTGAGCCCGGAGGGAGCGACGCCAATGAAGTGGTACTTCTCTTGGTATTTCGTGAAGCCGACCTCTGCAGGCATGAACCCATAGCTGACTGAGAGCGGGTGTAGCCCGAACACGAGGGCGTAGGGGGTCTTCCCGGTATAGGAGGCAGGAATAGCTAACTCGTAGGTCCGCGTCATGCCTCCCGAGACGATCGTCTGGGCCACATTGCTCTGCGGTGTCGTATGGCGGGTTACACATCCACGCGAGGGGATGGCCTTCGTCGTGGCATGCGAGGTCGCGACCGAACTCTGACCCGCTGCCGCCGACCCGCTGGCGGAGACTGCTGTGACCAGCAGTCCGAGCACCAACCCAACGGCGCTCACTGGTGCGACAGCCCAAGTGCGGCGGAACTTCATACTTCTACCTACCCGCCAAACTGGTTTGACGTCAGAGATCCGCCTCGCTCTTGCTGCACACGTCCGGCCGCGCTGACAACGAAGCTGATAATGCCGCCCTGGCCCTGCCCGCTGAACAGCGTAAACCCGTAGCCCCACAGAACCCTCCCATCCACGATGGAGGCGCCACCGCCAACCTTGTCGGGAGCGCGGTATGACCACAGGGTCTTCCCGTTCGAGACGTCAAGTGCCGTCATCGTGCCCTTGTCGGTGCCGACGAAGGCCACTCCGGTCACGGCGCTGACGGGCCCGAAAACGTTGCCGGTGAAGTGACGGGTCCACGAAACGTGGCCCGTAGCAGGGTTGAGCGCGTCGACCACCGAGGTATTCGTGGTGGCGTTGGAAGCAGGGTCCCCTACGTTCGAGGGGGCGATGATCCGGTTGCCGACCACGGCGGCCGACGCGAGGGCACCACCGAACGTGCTGCCCGGAGAGAGATGGGTTTCCCAGACCAGTCGGCCGTTCGCGCCGTTCATGGCGTAATACGTTCCGTTCTTGCTCCCGACGCCGACGAGAGCTCTTCCGTTCGAAACCCAGAGGTTTGGCGAGGCACCTACGTCGGCGTCCTTCCCCGAGTAGCTGGCCGTGCTGAAGACGTCAGGGTGGTTGAACTGGCGTGACCAGGCCAGAGTGCCCGTCTTGTAGTGGATGGCCAGGAGCGAGTCCGCTAGCGGCCCACTCGGTGTGTCCAGGTTCTGTCCCGTGCCGACGTAGAGGAGGCCGAGCTTGGTATCGACTGCAGGCGTGGACCAGATACCTTCTCCCGGCCCACTCGTGGCGTTGTTGGGCGTCGTGTAGAAGTTCCAGACCAGTTTGCCGGTCGACACGTTGAAAGCCCCGATGGAGCCTCGGAAGCTAAACGGCGCCTTCCCGACGACCTCCTCGAACTGGGCGGTCCCTTGGAAGACGAGGTCGCCGAGTACCACCGGCGATGCATTGATCTGCGAGTACGGATTGGCGTTGGTGACCGCTTGCCAGAGGATTCGGCCGGTGCTGCGGTCGAGCGCGTAGAGCGTCTTGCCGACGCCGACGAACACTCGCTTCCCGCCTATGGCAGGCGACCCGACGACGGCTCCGCCTTGGATCGGGGTCGTCCATAGCGGATGGCCGGAGTTCGCCTCCACCGCGTGGACCTGCCCCTTCCAGTCCCCGAAGTAGGCCATGCCACCGGCCACCACCGGTGTTCCCGTGACCCCTATCAGACCCGACTGGGACCATGACGGGACGAGGTTGGCGGTCGACGAGACGTCGATCTCGGTCTCGGCACGGTTCCACCGGGTACCTGAGAGGTTGTATCCGTACATCGGCCACGAAGCGGCGACGCGAGATCGGTCGAACGATGCGGCGCCCGCCGTCGCAGCTGACGCATCGTCCGAGGCCAGGGCGGCCGCGACTATCAGAGTGACGATGACGAGCCGGCGCGCAGAGTGCCCGAAGGTAGCTCGACAGGATGCCATCAGCAGCCCTCCCCGGACCGCACGGTATCAGTGCTGGTTTGTCCGGGCCGGAACGAGCCACGTCCGGATATTCAACAAGGCGCCTATGCGGCTAGCAGTCTGCGTCTTTGCTCTGTAACTGGTGCGCTCTGGTCTGCGGCCAACATCTGCACGACGAGCGGACTGCGGCTGGTCAGCCGCACCGATCGGATAGCCGCCTCGCTGGGCTGACGTTAGAACCTGAAGCGGGTCAGCCCACCCGGCTCGGTGCCCAGGGCCACGGTCACCGAATGTGGCTTGATGCGAAAGACGTTCCACGGGGGTGGTCCCAGCGACGGCGCATTGAACGGGGCGGTGATACCGGTCCGGGTCTCATCGAGTTCGGCAGGCCACCCCTGGTCCGCCCAACCCCGAGCAAGGCGCGTCAGTGTGGTCGGGTCGGTCTCCCGCACGGCTTCACCTTCGGCGACGACGTCTGCATCGAGGATCGACACCGCGACCGAGCTACGCGGGTCGCGGGCGACGTTGCGGGCCTTTCGGGTACCCGATCCGGTCTGGAACCAGAAGCTTCCGTCCATCCAGAGCGCACCGACCGCAGTCACGTGGGGACTTCCGTCCTCGTTCACCGTCGAGAGCCACGTCGTGCGAGCGTTGTGGGCCTCTGGCGCTGGCGACGAGCCGGCATCGAGCTTTTCAAGGACGTCCGCCCAGTTCACCGGCGGCAGCCCGTCCGCGGCACCTAAGTTGATGATGTCCACCACGTCTCCCTTTTCATAATTCGGCGGTCCTACTCACGCCCGCAATTGTATGTACGCGCCGGTTGACAAGGTGCCCCACTTCGCCGGACTTGGGCGTGGCTGAACGGCACCTTGGGGGCAGGCATCCGACGTGCTACAAGTTGACCATGCTCTTGGATCGTGCTGACGCATCGAAAGTTGCCGAGGCGTGGTGCGTCTACACCCAGAGCCGGCAGCTGGATCCGACCGGCGCGGTGGAGACTGAACGCGGGTGGTACTTCCCGTGGATTGCGGACGGGATTATCGGATCCAACGGCGTGATCGTCGGCAAGTCCGACGGCGCTGTCTTTGTTCTCGGATCTGCGTTCTCGGTCGAACGAGACATCCACTTCTTTGACAGAGGCTTTGGGTCCAAATCTTACGACCTGGTCATCCTCGAGGTTTTCGACATGTCGGCCGCAGTCGCTCTCGTGGAAGCCATACGCCCGTCTGTGGTCGAACCTTCTTACGAGTCCGGAGCTGTCTGGCGAGTCGGCAGGGACCTCAGTAGTGAGGAGATCCGTGACCGACTTTCAGTCCCTCCAGCCCTGTTCCCCGACATCAGACTCTATTTCAAGCTTGAACTACTCGATGAGGCTGAGAGATCACGCGTCTTCACCTGCCGGGTGTTCCCTCGACGCTCGGCACCCAGCTGACACCCTGCCCCCGTACGGGTTGAAGGCACTCGGCATCGGCCCCGCCCGGGGAGTCAAGATGGGAATGTGACTGATCGCCAAGAGCCTCCAAGTTTGTGGCGGACGGCCGTCCTGAGCACGATTGCTTTTCGAACGGTGAAACCATACGACTGGGCCTCATGCCTGAGTACACAGGTCCGAGGTGGTCCGCACTGTGGCCTGACTCGGACTACACCGACGCCGTGATTTCGCCTGAATTGCTTACATGGTTGGTGGCCTGGAGCGACGAGTTCAACGACTATCAGGAGGAACGAGGCTGAGGTCAGATGAGGCCCGAGCTCATTGGGCCACAGAAGCGGAAGAGTTAGTTGTTGAACTGCAATCAGCTCTGGAAGGTAAGGCTGAGTTGTCCGTGGATCTGTGGCCGCTTCGATCTAGATACGGAACCCACCTAAGACACCAGTCTGTCGATTCGGGCCGTGCCCCCGTACGACGCTGCCAGAAGCGGGATGGTTGACGAGCTTCGTCCTGACGGACTTCGGCGGCGCTGAATCAAGAGATAATGGGCGCCAGTGACAAGAAAGGGCCACGAGGATTCGGCCGCGTACGATCGACTCGGCGTCGGTTATCGATACGTGCGCCGACCGGATCCTCGCCTAGGGAGGATGATTCAGAAGGCCCTCGGCGATGCCGAGACGATCTTAAATGTGGGGGCCGGAACCGGCTCGTACGAGCCCGCGGACCGCCAAGTCGTCGCGATCGAGCCTTCTGCCGTCATGCTTGCCCAACACGCCGGTTCCCATCGGGTCCGAGGAGAGGCCGAGAGTCTCCCCTTCCCCGACGTCAGCTTCGATGCGGCGATGGCAATTCTCACTGTCCACCACTGGCGAGACCTCTTGCGAGGACTCAGCGAGGTGAAGCGCGTCGCTCGGCGTCAAGTGATCTTCACGTGGGATCCGGAACACGATCGGAGGCTCTGGATCGCCACGGAGTACGTCCCTGCGATTATGGCGATGGAGACGGCCCGCTTCGCTACGATCCCGCGAATAGTTGAGGCTCTCGACGCCCACACAGTGCACCGATTTGAGATCCCTCACGATTTCACCGACGGCTTCCAAGCGGCGTTTTGGCGGAACCCAGAGGCGTATCTTGATCCACGAATCAGAGCTGCCAGCTCGACGTTCGCGTCGTTGCCGTCAGAACTCGTTGAGCCTGGCATCTCTCAGCTTCGTCGCGACCTCGAATCGGGCGTATGGGCCAGCGAGCACAGCGATTTGTTGGGGTTGGACAGCGTGGATTACGGCTACCGAGTCGTCGTGGCGGGCTGATTGGGTACTCACATTGAGGGGCGCCCCGAACGCCGGCTTGGTGCGCCTATGGCAACTGGGGGCCGTCACGTGGTTGCACAGGACGCGGCGACCGACTGGAATCTCCGTGACGAGGGACGGGGTGAGCGATGGCAGCTGGCAAGCGCGAGATCCGGGTACGGATGTTCGTAGACGAGGTCTGGAATAGCCGCAACTACGAAGCGGCCGCCGATCTCTACAGCGAGACGTACTCGAATCCGTTTGGGATAGGACCCGCGGCAAGAACCGAGCCCATCCGCCGATACCACCGCGCGTTTCCTGATCTCCATCTCGACGTTGAGGACCTGATCGTTTCCGGCGACGAGGTCGTCTTGAGGTGCACATTCCGAGGCACCGACACGGGCGGGTACTTGGACCGTTCCCCTACAGAACGAGCCGTGGAAGAATGGGTGGTCAGCATCATGCACTTCGAAAACGACAAGGTCGTCAGGGAATGGATCGGCGCCGACAAGCTGGGGATGTTCATTCAGTTGGGTGTTCTAGACAGCCCGTGGCCCAACTAGCAAGCAACGCCGGCCGATTTCCTTGAAGGTGCCCGCCTTACGCCGGCACGGTGGGATACTTCGGCACCACCGTGCCGTCCGGGCCCGATCCCACCTCTTAGACGCTCGGCTCGTCCCAGGAGTGCTCATTGCCTTCGCTAGGAGTGATCCACAGCATCGTAACTCCGCCGGGTGCGTTGTTGGAGTGCCAATGACCTCTCGGGACCAACACAAGATGGCCTGCTGAAAGGGTCCATACCGAACGACCGTCCTTCTCCAGCACTGTGAGTTCCGACTCGCCCGCCAAGACGAAAAGAAGCTCGTCGCCTTGGCCGTGGAACTCCCAAGGTGGTCGGCCTTTGAAGGCTGCGACACCACCCGTGCATCCGTGGAACGAAAAGTCTCCAATCGGGCTCTCCGGTTCTCGGTCCAGACTCGCAAGGTCCATTTGGATCATCTTGGCAACTGCATCGTGATGAAGGTTGTGTACTGTCACCATTGGCCCACCCCCCAGTCTTCGAATTGACCTTTCCGGGAACCATAATCACAATGGCCTTTACTCCGTGACGGTGTCCCAGTACGCCGCATCGGTGAGACAGTCCGGCATGACGGGCGGCTCCCATGATGCCTGGCAGGCCACGTCAAGGTTCCCCTTTTTACCGAACCTCGGAAGTGACCTTGATCAAGGGTGATCGGGTCAGAGTTTGTAGAACGACGCAGTATCGCTCAGTCGTTTCGATGAGGGCTTCGAGGTCTTCCTCGGGAGCCGTGCTCGTGAGGTCGAACATCAGTCGAATGGCAGCGAAGCCAACGGGTGCATCCCGATCGACACCCATCGTCCCTCGGAAATCGAGATCTCCTTCCGCTCGCACGAGGCCTTCGACTTCGAGGCCCCGATTGGTAGCGACCGATCGAAGCGTCACACCGGCACATGCCACTAGCGCCTGGAGCAACATGTCTCCAGAACAGGAAAAGCTGCCGTCACCCCCTGATGCCGGGTGCAGTCCGGCTTCAACCATTGCTCGGCCAGTCGCGACAGAACAGCTCACCTCTTCGCTCCCGAGACGGCCCTCCGCCTCCAGGGTGATCATCGCCGTATCTGGGTCCTCCCGGTAGCGAGCCTTGAGCGGACTCTGGATTTCCTTCAGCTCCTGAGCATCCACGTCAGCCTCCTTGACCCGCCAACTTAGCGTTCGATGATCCACCTCTCCGATGAGACGGGGACGACGGAGGTATGGTTGTAACCGAGCAACTCGACGAGGGGTGCTCCAGTCTGCAGCAACGGTCGCAGGACGGTACTTACAGAAAGACTCCGTAGGTCACTGCACAGTGGACGTGGTTCATGTCTCGCGACGGCTGAACTGTCGTCGAGATGTGCCAGGAGGTCTGCCCGACTGAGACACCTTCGTAGCTTCCTCCGAGCACCGGGTTGTGAATAACGACGTGCCCAAACCGGATGCTTTGGGAACTGTAGACACTGAGATGTAGCTGTAACGCGCCCAGCTGCTGACCGTCGATTACCGGCAACGATGCCGAAGGTTTGAATCTTCCAGTTGCGACGACCCGATCGTCGGCTTCATTGAACGTGCAGCTGGCGGGTTGAACACCCTTGATCGTGGAGGCGACGGCTACCGGAAGTTCTCGTTCCTGCGAGGACGAGTTTGTAGTGCAGGCTGACGTGGCCAGGGCTGCGAGGAGCAGGCCACCGGCAATCGCCGCCCAGAACCGGCTGCTCGCCGGACGGACTCCTGCCGTACGTTGCAACTTCAGGACCTTTCGGTGCACCTTCACATTATGAACTATGACCTTGGCTCAACACCGACCGCACCGGTTCGGCGAGGTCCGGAATCTGTCCCCATTCGGTAAGCGACCCTTGGACCCTATTCAGCCTGATCGACGTTACTTCTCGCCCTTGCGATTGCGAGCCGCTTGGCAACCAGCTCCTCGGCCGCAGCCAGCGGAGTGATGCCGCACAAGTCCGCGCGATCGAGTACGGCAGTCGTTGTGGCCCGGATCTGACCGACAGCCTGCACCGCACGCGCAGAGTCATAGCCACGGGACTCTTCGGCGATATTGATGATGCCACCTGCGTTCGCCAGAAAATCAGGCACATAGAGAATGCCTGCCGCCGCAAGTGAGTCCGCAACTCGAGCACGGGCCAGCTGGTTGTTTGCCGCTCCAACGATGATTGCGAAGGAAAGCTCAGGCACGACCTCCTCAGTGAGCAGCCCTCCTAAGGCACACGGGCAGAAGATGTCAGCAGTGACGTTCAGAGCATCGGCCGGGTCGACAAGGTTGGCCGCACCGATACGCAAGGCACGCTCGGCCTTAGTGTGGTCCACGTCTGAGGCGATGACGACCACCTCCCGCTGCACGAGAAGTCGAATGATCTTTCCGCCTACCTTGCCGGCGCCAAGAACACATACAGTCCTGCCCCCGAGACCGTCACCCCACAGGCGAGCAGCCGCGGCCTCCATTGAAACCACCACACCCAGAGCAGTTGCGGAGCTGGGATCGCCGGATCCACCGCGCAGGGTGGCCGTGCCCGCCACGAACGGAGTCGTCTCCCGAATGAGATTCATGTCGTCCTCGGTCGTCCCGACATCCTCGGCGGTGATGTAGCGACCCTGCAGGGCGTTGACCGCAGCGGCGAAATCACGGAGTAGAGCGGGCGTCTTTACGAGCCGCGGATCCCCAATGATGACGGCCTTGCCACCTCCATGTGTCAGTCCTGCAAGAGCCGCCTTTTGCGTCATGGCTCTCGAAAGGCGAAGGACATCCTGGAGAGCAAGTGCCTCGTCCTCATACGGATAGAACCGCGCCCCGCCCAGTGAGGGACCTAGAAGCGTTGAATGGACGGCGATGATCGCTCGAAGACCACTCTTCGCACGCCGAATCGCCACGATGTCCTCGTGTTCGGCCCCAGGCAGTCCCTCAAGCACTTCGCCAGGCTCGGCTCCGGGCAGGTCACTCACGACCAAATTCTATGGGCATCGAGTCCGAGAAGCGCTCAGGAGAGGTCGACGGGGCAGGCTCAAGAAGAGAGCTGAGTCAGCGCCTTGCCCAGAACGCCGGGCCCGGGACGCTCCTCCTAGGACCCTTCTGCCAGCTTGAATTGCTCATCCTGACGCCAACCACATGCTGAACGCCTCCTAGGAAGACGTCACTTCCTCGATCCTCTCCTCGTCCACATCGGGAGCCAGTGCCACCGAGAGCTTCGGAGGCTGACTTGTGATGAGGTGGAGCCGGTCGAGTCCCAACGTCATGAGTCCAGCCTTCGCAAGGGTCACATCGGCCTCGGTGTAGTTCTCGCCAAGGATGGCCACGATGAACGGTGCTTGACGATGCTCCATGGTTCCAATCTTTCACCCAAGGTTCCCCCCTAAGGCCGGGATTGTGTCATTCGAATGCGGGACGAGCTCTAAACGACTATGGCGTCCTGAGCGGCTGAAATCGTCTGCGCGACGAGCATTGCAATGGTGGTCGGGCCCGCTCCGCCGGGCACGGGATCAGTGGCGGGACTGCTCGCGAATTTGACCTTCTTGGCGTCACTGCCTGCGACCCGTGTAGAGGGCGGACACGAAGCGCCTTCTAACGATGCCCTCGGACACATCGGTGGCGAGCCGTTCCACACCATCCAGAATCCTGCGCTGCTCGTCGGGCGGTAGTCGGATAACGGTGGCGATCGATGAGTACAACGCGCGGGCCTGGACCGGTGTCATCTCACAGATCCACGGAATGACCTGGCTCGTTACGTCAACGAGCCCCGCCCAACGTGTCATGTCCCGCCGTCTATGCAGCTCGTCGAGCTGGAATGGGGGGCGGCCGGGTTCGTCAAAGGCACCTCGGGTCACCGGACCCAAGATGTGATCGAGGGCCTGGCTGAACTCGTCTGGCTGAGCCGGATCGCGAAAGAGCGTCCACCACAATGCGACCCAGCCTCCTGGTCCCAGTGCCCACCCCAGCTTGGTCAGACCAATCTCCTGGTCGACCCAGTGAAAGGAGGTGGCGGCTACCGCCAGATCGAAGCTGCCCGGCGCTACCTCGGCGTCTTCAAAGCTCGCGATCACGACATCTAAGTTGGCCGAGGCCGCGGTGTCGCACAGGTAGGAAGCCATCGAGCGATCCGGTTCTATGGCTGTCACTTGGGCGCCATGGCGGAGCAGGTGTCGTGTCACCAGGCCCGTGCCGGGTCCGATCTCGATGGCCCGCGTCGTCGGTCCTAGACCACAACGCTGCACGAGTGTCTCGTAAACGGCTTCGGGATAGTCGGGTCTCCCGGCGCGATAGCCAGTCGGATCGAGTCCGAAGAGTCGTCGACCTTCGTCTCTGTGCTCTTGGATTCCAGTGTCGTCGGGAGGCACGTTCCAAAGCCTAGGGACCATGGTTGGAGAGGTTCCATTGTCGGGTCCGGCGGACTGCCCCTAACGTCGGGACGGGGACGGAAATTTCGGTTCCCGTCTGAGTCCGGGACGGCGGCACATGTTCTGACCGTCTAGCGTTTTCTCGTGCCTTTCGATCTGAAGTCTTACCTTGACCGACTCGGACTCAGCGATAGGAAACCCGGCCTCGCCGCCGTCCACCGGGCCCATGCGACGACAATCGTGTTTGACAACTTCGATCCGAGCACCGGCCGGCCCGTGGTACTCGACACGGACAGGCTCGCCGACAAGATGATCGGTCGCGGCCGCGGTGGCTATTGCTTCGAACACAACATGTTGTTCAAGGCCGTGCTCGAGGAATTGGGGTTGGGTCCTGTCGAACTTATGCTGGCTCGGGTGCGAATTGGCGGCAGCGGCGACGATCGCCCCCTCGACCACCTCCTGCTACGCGTGATCGACGACGGTCGGCCATGGCTCGCCGACGTTGGGTTCGGAGGCGGAGGGTTGCTCGACCCCGTGCCATTCGAAGTCGGGGTCGAAACCAACCAGTCAGGCTGGCTCTACCGATTGGTCGAGGACGGATCTGAACTTGTCCTCCAGGTGTTCCAAGACGGCGGCTGGACCGACATGTACGGCTTCATTCCAGAGCCGGTGCCGTTCATCGACGTGGAAGTCAGCAACTGGTACACCGCTACACATCCGAAGTCGTCGATGGTAACCGGCCTCATGGTCGGTCGCCGCAGCCCGGACCGCTGTCTGTCCCTGTTCGTGTTTGAAGAAGCCGTCCTGGTGGAGCGGCCGGTCGGGGGAGCATCAGAGGTCATCGAGCTGGCCCGTACCGACGTGCCGGGTCTCCTGGCCGAGCGGTTCGGCATCGAGGGGGTCACCCTGAGTGCCGAGGGACGCTTGGGTCTCGCGGTCTCTTCGAAGGATCAGGCAGAGCCCTGATACTCGCTGTTTGCAGATCCGCCCTAGGTAGGCCACGGCGTGGGCCGGTCGCTGGCCAGGGTGACCCCGTTCGCTGGACTTGGGCGCCGCTGGCCGGCACCCCGCGGACACTCACACCATTCGCCAACCCACCAGCCGCCGCTGGAGTTGTGGGATGTCTCTTCGTCGATTCGGTATCCGGTATTGCCGTTCGCCCGCTGGGGTAGAGCTTCTAGGGGAAACCCGAGGGTGCCGCTCAGTGTTCTTGCGACCAGTCAGGCTCGTGTCGAGGGGAATCTTGGCGCGGCGCACCGGCAAACTGGCCCTCACTCTTACGGACGAACACAGGAGGATGCACCCATGTCACCCATTCGGCACTTCGATCACGTCGGAATCACGGTCGCGGATCTCGACATGGTGACCGGCTTCTTCGTCCGGCTGGGCTTCGAGACTGAAGGCCGGACAGTGCTGGAAGGCGAGTTCTTGGACACCGTCGTTGGCCTACCTGACTCCCGCACGGAGATGGTCCTGCTGCGGTTGCCAGACGCAGGAACCGGGCTGGAGCTGGCGAGCTTCATTCGCCCAAACCACGAACCGGGATCGCCCCTCGCCATGGCCAATGAACTGGGGCTGCGCAGCGTGGCTTTCGAGGTGGACGATCTTCAGGGGCTCCTTGACCAGCTCGCCGCGGACGGCTACCACCCGGTCGGAGGCGTCGGTGAATACGAGGGCGTCTGGTCAATGGCGTCTGTGCGCGGACCCGAAGGGATCATCGTGTCTTTGGCCCAGCGAATCGACTGATCCTCGTCCCCTGAAGACCCTTGGTGCTGCTGCTGATTCGATCTGAAAGTGTCCCCGGACGCCAGCTCGTGCGTACCTGGGGTCCGGCGGCTGCATGCTCCAGTTCGCCTGCTGCCAGTCGGCATGACGTTGGACGTTCGGTTGCAGCCAATTCGAAGGGGCTGGCCGAGCGTTCAATGCACATTTGGGAAATACTGTGCACCACGGTATGGATACACCAAGGACCAACTACGTTCGCGTCGGCGAAGGCGACGTCGCATATCAGGTGTTTGGTGACGGACCCATCGACCTCCTGCTCTCCTATGGGCTGGGCGTTCATGTGGAGATCATCTGGGAGGTCCCGATATGGCGGAAGATTCTCACCGTCCTGTCCTCCTTCACGAGACTGATTCTCTTCGACCGGCGAGGCACTGGAGCATCCGACAGCATTTCGTTCGACGGTGTTCCGACCTGGGAAGAGTCAATTGAGGACATGATCGCCGTGCTCGATGCTGTGGGATCGACACGGACGGCGATTATGGCAACGCTTGATACCGGAAGTAACGGAATCCTGCTCGCCGCGATGCGACCCGACCGCGTCAGCCACCTCGTCCTGTACAACACGAGTGCGCGCTACCTCGTTGCCGACGACTATCCCATGGGGGTACCTCCCGAGGCGCTCGACGCCATGGTCGAACTGCTTGCCAATGGGTGGGGGACCTTGGACTTCATGCGCTTGGTGAATCCAACTTCCGCTGGAGACGCAGAGTTCACCAACCTCTCAGCGCGGATGCTGCGCGTTTCGAACACACCACGTTCGGCGGCGGCGCAGTACAACTACTTGCTTCGACGCGACGTCCGCCAGGCCCTTCCGATGATTCAGGCGCCGACGATGGTCTCCCACGTCGAAGAGAACGTGCTCCTGCCAATCGAGTTCGGTCGCTATCTCGCAGAGCACATCTCCGGTGCAAAGTTCATCGGACTTCCTGGCGGTGACCTCTCGATCACGGAGTCGAACATCACGCTGTTGGATCACGTGGCAGAGTTCCTGACCGGCGAGCGGCCGGTCATTGAGGTCGACCGCATACTGACAACCGTCTTGTTTACGGACATCGTGGGTTCTACTGAGAAGGCTGCCTCGCTGGGCGATCAGCGGTGGGCGTCGTTGCTCGACTCCCACGACCGGAGGGTGCGAGACACCCTTGTGTACTTCCGCGGCCTTGAGATCAATACGACCGGAGACGGATTCGTGGCCTCATTCGACGGTCCAGCACGGGCGATCCGCTGCGCCAAAGAGATCGGCAAAGCGACGAGATCACTCAACATCGATCTGCGCATGGGACTGCATACAGGTGAGTGCGAAGTGAGGGGAAAGGATCTGAGCGGATTGGCAGTCCATATAGCGGCTCGCATTGGGGCACTCGCCGCACCGGGTGAAGTACTCGTATCGGGAATGGTCAAAGACCTCGTCATGGGCTCCGGGATCGACTTCAGCGAGCGTGGCGAGCGCGAATTGAAGGGGGTCCCAGGTCTGTGGCCCCTCTTCGCCGTATGCAACTGATCCTCTAATCACCGATGAGGTGACCGCGTAGGAGAATGGACACAGCTGGCTCTTAGACCCCCAATGAGAGGTGTTCCCTATCGCCGGCTCTGTGCGTACCCGATTGAACTACGAGTGGCTGATGCCGACACGGATTCTCCGCCTATGGGATAGTGGCAATCGGTCACCTTCCACTTTCCGTGCTGATATCCGTAGGAAACCCAGTTGTCGTTGCCGGCAACCGCTGCAGGAAGGGCGTACAGGACCTCGGCGTCGCCGGTGGTCGCCGTCATATTTCTGGTTCGCACTCCGGTGATTCGAATCACACGGAGCGGTGTGCCTAGTGTGTGCTGCAGTTCCAATCTCATCCCCTTCAGGTGTCAGGTGCATGTCGCCTCGGTACAACCAACGTGGTGTCCGGGCGTTACCTGTCCGATGTCGAGAAGGGCCGGACGGCGACCTCGTCCTCGTAGATGCGCCAAGCCGGTGCGGCTCCCTCCACGATGGAAAGAAGATGCAGTCCATCCCGCCATGGTTCCCCAAGGAGCCACTTCCAGCATATGGGAATCCAGCCGTTGCTCATTGCCCCAGGGACCCCGTCAGACTGCCCCGTACGCTGCCGGGAGGGTGGGACGGTCCGGGAGACCGTGAGACGGTCACCGGGATCTCAGGGGCCGCTTACGAGTCGCCCTTCTGGTTGTGGTCAGGAAGAGCGGCTATTCCCTCGATCTCCACAAGCTGACCGGGGTAGCCCAGGGCGGACACACCCAACAACGTGCTCGGTGGACGGGAGGGCGCCAAACCGTCGGCAACGACTTTCCATACTGCGACGAGGTCCTGGCGATCGCCGACGACATACACGGTCGTCTTGACCAGATCCTCGGGACGAGCACCGTATCCATCCAGAACGACAATCAGGTTCTCCAGCGAGACTCGAGCTTGGGTCGCGGGGTCCCCGGTCCCAACGATCTTTCCCTCCTCGTCGAGGGGACACGCACCTGCCGTGAAGAGGAGCGCTCCGGCGGGAGCGACGGCTCCGTATTCGTAGGGCGCGTGTCCATACAGCGAACCGACTCTCACTGGCTGCTGGTAGGTCATACGCCAATCTTGTCCCAACGATGGTCACTGCCCCCAATTGTCGGGTCGGCGGACAATGCCCTACCAGGACTACCACGCTCACGACAATAGGCTCGGGGCGTGGGAAGACACTTGGCCATCGGGATCTACGTAGTCGCTCTTGTAGCCACCGTGGTCGGAGTCGACATTCTGATCTTTAGGCACAACGCCTGGGCCCGGCTGCTGGCGAACGTGGGCACCGTCCTCGTGTTCGCAGCCTTCTACTTGCGATTCCAGGCTGCATTTCGGGGGTAGCCCAATTCGCCGAGGCGTTGCGTTGATCCCCTGAGGACATACCGGCTATGGGATAGCTATCTCGTCGATAGCATCTTCCTAAAAAACCGATGGAAGTGTGGATCGAAGTGCTTCTCATCGGCTGACGCCACCTCGTCAAGCGACCACCACCGGGCTCCACGAAACTCGACCTCGTCGATAGTCAATTGCAACCCCCGAGATCCCTCAGCGATGAACCACAGGCTGACGTCGGTGTGACCAGGATCCAGGCCAATGGTCCGGGTGATTGTGAGGAAGGCCGGGTTTGCCCCGTCGCCGGCGAGTGAGACTTCGATTCCAAGTTCCTCGCGGCATTCTCGACGAGCTGTGTCCGCGGGATGCTCATTGGGTTCGACGTGGCCGCCTGGAGGAAGGAACAAGCCAGCGTTCACGTGGTCAACCAGCAAGACATCAAAGTTGCTGCGATCGACAAGGATGACATACGACACCAGGTGTCGATCCGGAATAGCAGGTTTTGATCGCCGAAAGATATCGTCCGTGGATTCGAGCCACGTGAGCGTGTCAGCGATGTGTTCAGCCTCCAATTTATCCAGCGAAGTGATATTGCCCACGAGTTTGTGAATGGCTTCCACGGAATCACGCATCGGGCTCAGTTTGCCTCAGCGCTGTTCGGATGGGACCTGGGATTGCCCCCGTTCATTGCCGCCGCCGGGAACTGAGGCGTCCTCCCGCCCAAAATGCCGTAGTCCGATCTGGCCCCCTCTACAGTAGAGATACGTGAAGATGGTCGTGATCGGCCCAACTGCGATCGAGCCAACGAGAAGCAACCAGTGAGTACACCAATTCTCAAGAACCAGCCTTCGATTGATTGAGACCACATTGACAACTCTGCTCGGTTCGGCCGGAGGCCTCATCCAACTGAACCTTGTCCTGGCGTGACCCTGTTCAACGCGTCAACCGCCACCACACTCCGGGGCTCGAGAGCGCACTCGCTGTCCGCACCTCCACTTGTGCGGAAATGGCTCCCACTCCCGCTCGCAACGTCCCGACTGTGGCCCCACTTGGTAGGGGACCATCCAGAACGCGGTGCCGAACCTCGAGCGTGGCCACGAGACCGGGCCACCCGATCACGTCGACCGGCTGTGCAACGGTGACGGGCGCGATCGAGCCCCAGGCTGCGCCGACCTCTGCGACCGTCTGCCCGGGAGCGAAGATGGTGAAGCTGTGCAGGGCAACGAAAACGCTTCTCACCAGGGCATCACCTGCATCGACTGCGGCAGTGTTCGGGCCGAGCGCTCCGCCCGGCTGGCCCAGGACAGCACCGACCACTGTGATGTCCTTCCCGGCGATGTTCTGCTGCGCCGCGAAGAGATAGCAGCCTTGTGCACTCGAGTCGGACGCTGTCTTGATGCCGATGATCCCATCGTGCCCGAGGTCGAAATTCGGGTTGTAGACGACGTCCGTCATCGGCACGCTCGCCTGGGCCAGCGAGACGATCTGTCGGAGGACGGGAATGGAGAGCGATGCCTCGCCAAGGCGTACGAGGTCCTCTGCTGTGCTCGTCGTGGCCGGGTCCACGCCGGTCGGATCGGTGATGTGTGTCGAGGTGAGGCCGAGCCTGCTCGCTGCGGTAGTCATCTTCGCCACGAACGCGCTGACGCTTCCCGCGTCCCAGTCGGCGAGGACCGTCGCCATATCGGCTCCCGAGTCGACCAACAGCCCTTCGAGGGCTTGGAGTTCGCTGAGTGACTCTCCGGCTGCGACGGGCACTTCGGACTCCTGGCTCGCCTGTCCGGCCTGATACGCCGCGAGCGCGTCGGCGCTGACGGGGATCGTCGGGCCGTCGGCCCCCGGCGCCAACCTGTGATCCGACAGGACAACGTAGGCCGCGAGGAGCTCGGCCAGACCGGCAACCGGGACGGCCTGGGCACCACGCACCTCGCCCACCGTTCCGACACCCACGACCGTCGCCGCCGCCTCCCCGCTGCCTGGCCACGCGAAGGACGGTGCCGTCCCCGGGAGGCGGACATCTTGGGCCGTGAGGGTGGCGTGGGGGAGAGGTCGAACCCACTGTGCGATGGCACCCGCGCAGAGCGCCGCGACGATGAGCGCAGTGCCCCACGTGAGGAGACGCCGGCGCCGTCGCGAGGAGCGCAGCCCGGCAACGATCTCGAGCTCGCCTTCGCTCGGCGGTGGGAGCTGTCTGCCGATTTCGGCCAGGCGTTCCTCGTTTTGCCGAGGCAGTGCCCGCTTTCGGGCGTGGGCAGGACCCTTGCGTCCCCGGTTGTCGTTGCCGTCCATGACCTCAACGCTAAGGCCGCGACACCTGGCGCAGTGAGCACGTCAAGCTTTGCCGCCGGGCCAGGCCTTTCGTGAACGCCTGTTCCAGGTTGGTCTCCCACGCGACTCCAGAGGACTTCGCTCGAGCTCTTGCAAGGTCGTCATCCCGCGTGTGGGATGTCGTCGCACGCGAGGCGTAGGTCAAAGACAACCTGCCGGACATCGGCCCCTGAGTAGCCCAGCACGCGGGTCGGAGTGCCACTCCTGGACTGCGGTCCAGGGCTACCCCAGCCGAGTCGCGGTGATCAGGACGGTCTCGAAGTTCATGACGAACGAGCCGCCGTGATCATCGATGGCTGCTCCGATGGAATCGAACAGACGGTCTCGGACTGCTGGTTCGAGGGCGGTGTGATCGCTCCGTGAGACGAGCTGGTCCAGCCACTCATCCCGCTCGTAGGCGCGGGTCCAGGGGAACCACTTCTCTGTCGGCGTATCGAAGTCGGGGTCCGCCGAGATGGCGTCGATCTCCGAGTCGAGTCCGGTCTTCACGTCGGATGACCGGCTGGCCGCGTATCCCCGGAACAGACGGTGACCGCCGGGCGGCACGACTTTCGCGTACACCTCCTCGAGAGCATCGGCCAGATCATCGGACTGACACCCCGCGTTCCAGATCAGACACAGCTTGCCGCCCGGCCGCAGAACAGAGGCCGCTTTGACGGTGGCGATAGGGAGGTCAAGCCAGTGCCAGGCCTGCGCCGAGGTGACCCGGTCGAAAGTGCGACCAGCAGCGTCCCAGGCTTCGAACGCCGCGATCTCTACGTCGACCCCATGACCGCGGGCGACCTCCGCCATTCGCGGAGCGAGTTCCACCCCAAGCACCTTGGCGCCACGCTGGGCAATCTGCCGTGAAGCAATCCCGGTGCCACAAGCCACGTCGAGAACGTCCAGGCCCGCAGGTACCGGACCGAGCAGCTCGTCGATGACCGCATCGGGATAGGTCGGCCGGACCCGGTCATATGCCTCGGCGTGCTGGTCGAACAACTCAGAACGCTGCAGGGCCAGAGGGCGCGCTGCCAAACGATCGCGTTCTGTGACATCCACAGGCGCCAGCCTGCCCTATACGCCGGGGCTTTGACGTTTATTCGGTTACCCCGGACCGTTGTTTCGGAATAAAGGCAGGTCTCTGAACTATGGCGAGCGTGAGCGTTCCAGCGAACTTGTCCCGAGCAAGGTCAGTCTGTTCACAGGCCCCACCGTTTCTGCCGACGTGTAGGAGGGCAGCCGCCACGAACCTATATTCGCCCCGGTGCGCCGAGGCATCCCGATCGCAGTCTGGCGCATCGCCTCCACGCCTCCGTCTCGTGCGAGGAGGGCTGCCGCCGTGGCCAACGGCGGGGCATCAAGCGATCCGGGTTACGACTCGAGGGCAAGGAGCAATGCCAGCACAACCACTGGCACCGGTTGGCGGACTGCATACCATTGGCCGGGTCGGGAAAAGGCCCTATTCTGAGGTGGTGGGACTCCTCGTAGAGGACATCGTCACAAGGTGCCAAAGGTCGCTCAACGAGCACACACCTGCGTTGGCTGTGCGGGACGTCCTAAGGGAACTGGTCGCCGATCATGGCGGACTCGAGCATGCGCTCGGACCCGTCGAGCGTGGCGGTATCACCTCCCTGCACAATTCCCCAGACCTGACGGTGCTTCATGTCGCGTGGACTCCAGGAATGGCTTTGTACCCCCACGAGCATCGTATGTGGGCAGTGATCGGACTCTACGGCGGCCAAGAGGACAACACCTTCTTCCGCCGAGGCCCAGCCGGTCTCGAGCAGGTTGGCGGGCGAGAGCTCCCGGCTGGTGACGTCCTCGTCCTTGGAGATGACGTCATCCATTCTGTTGGCAACACGCGCCGCGAGTTTGCGGTGGCGTTACACGTTTATGGTGGCGACTTCTTCTCCGTTGAGCGATCCGAATGGGACCCAGAGACTCATGAAGAGCGGCCACGTGACTTGGAACGCACCCGTCGCCTGTTCGATGAGGCTAATGCCCGTTGGCGCGACCGGCTCTGACTTGAGCTCTGACCGGTGTCCCAGTTCGACGCGCGGGAAAGGGGAGTGGTGGTCTCTAGGGCTTCGCACTAGGCAGAACAGCTAGCGCCTTTCTATTTCGTCACATTGAACATCGCGCGTGCGGTCTCTATGTTGCCCGCATCTCGAGAAGGTCCTAGCCGTGCTGGATGAAGAGGTCACTCAGACCGTCTGCGAAAGGGGGTGTCCTCACGCCTGTAGCCCGGAAAACGAGTTGCTGGCAGCCGACTTTCCTCCCGCCGGAATCGGTCAGACTGATCACCGGGACTCGTAGGCTGCGGCAAGCTCCCACAGGGCCTTCTTGCCGTCGCCGCTGAACGAAGATCCATGCATGAGACCCAGGGTGACCGGTGCGAGATCCCCGAGGGTCCTCATGACGTCAGCGGTGTTAGGTGAAAGCGAGCTGTAGCGAAAGAGGTCTTCGGCCTCCAGCGCTGGTCCGACAATGTCGTCATCGGTCACGGCTGGACCATCGCCAAGTCGGGTGAAGAGATCGCCACACAGGAGCGTCCCCGTTGTCTCCTCGAAGAGGACTCTTGCCTCCCATCCGTGAGGAACATGAGGAGTATCGATGTGGCGAAGTCGTTTCGCACCGATTTCCAGCACTTCTCCGTCGGCCATGGCCCTCGGCGGCCGATCAGCCATCTCACCGATCGAAACCATGCAACCCAAGGCTCCGTGGGCGACCTGGGCAGCCGGTGCGACACCCAAGAACTGGTTCATGGCTCCGCACTCGTCGGACTCAACGTGACCAAAAGTGATCCATCGCAGGCTGCTCACCGGAAGGACTCGCTCGATGGCTTCACACACGGAAGGGAACATGGAGCGGTGTCCGGTGTGGAAGAGCAGCGGCTCTTCGTCGTCAACCAGGAACTGATTGAATGTGAACCCGGTCGGGCCGATCTCGGAGACCAGGGTCGAGAGCCGATAGATACCGGGGGCTATCTCATCCACTGTCGTGGGCATTGACCTTCTCCTTGCTCGGCGAGTGCTGGTCAACAAGGAGGGGCGCAACGTCGGCTGCGAACTGTTGATCAGCGCCTCATCAATCAGGGTCGCGTTGACCGTAGCACCGCGTCCCCAGGAATCACAGGGTGCGCCGGTTGGCCGGACCGTGCCGCGAAGCTGCGATCCAGCAGGCACCGAGCGTCACTTAGGTGGTTCGTACCTGTTCCCGTCTTTCATCTCCACAGTGAGGGTGCGGAACTCCTCGCTGCCCACGTTCTCTAGAGAATGCGGCGTGAGCGGTGCGCCCCAGGCGGCTGTACCTAAGACCGGCGTAGATTTCGATGCTCTGGTATCGGCAAGTACATTCCCATCGGGATCTCGGCGGACGAAGTCACTGGTCGTCAGAATGTAGAGAACGCCACCCCATCGGTGGGTATGCACAGGCACCGTGGCACCAGCTGGAACACGTCCATCGAGAACTCTGACCCGATCGTCTTCGAACAGGACTGTGTGGAACCCTGGCGCGGCAATCATGGCGTCAAGATCATCGGGCCACGGCCAGGCGTCGGGCGTGCTGTCGGCTGTCAACGGGATGAGGCCTTTCGGATTGACGTGGCCGTTTGACGATACTCCCAAGGCCTCCTTCTGTCATGCCTCGTAAATCCTCAGGGCGTTCCGACTGTGACGGAATCAACCGCCCTGGCCGCATACGCCGGGGCAACCGGCTTCATGCTCGATGCACCTGTCAGCCAAGATGAAGGCATGGATGACTCCGCGCGCCTGACATTCAGGGGTCGAAGCAACCCAGGGTTCGCCGTGATCTTCGGGTTCTTCGCTCTGATCTGTTTCGCAGCGGGACTGGGTTCTCTCGGAAGTTCTCACACGCGCAACGAATCGTTGGGCATTGGATGGTTGATCCTGGCAGGGCTGTTTCTGGGTTGGTCTCTTCGTGTCGCGACCATGGGAGTAGTGAGCAACGAAGGTGGAATCCGAGTGCGCAACTGGATTCGCACGAAATTCATCGAGTGGACCGTCATACAAGGATTTTGCTTCGGGAACGAGCTTGAGAACCTCGGACTTCGTGAGCTATTCAGCTCGCCCGTCCTCACGACGTACGTCCTCCTCAAAGATGGCCGTCACGTTCCCATGGTGGGGATTCAGGCAACTCGGCTAAACCGACGGGAAAGCCGAGCGATCGTCCAAGATGTACTGGACGCCTTGGAGGCACAGAGACAGCGCTTCTGCACACCTGATTCGTGATCATCCCTGTGTCCCCCCGTACACAGGGATGAGCCCATTGGGGCAGCGGCTCTCGCCATCGAGAACCTCTTGGGCGATGGCAACCGCAGCTGGCGCTGACGAGAGCACCGATAACGACGTTCGCCTCGGAATACTGATTGTGAAGGCGGAGGCATCCCCAAACATGGCGAGACTGGCTGGCCTTTATCGTCGCAACTTTCCTGCCGAGTCCTAAGGGCGAACCTGAGGAAGTGGCCATCGCAGAGTCCGGGGCGTCGGCCGAGCCAATTCAGTACGTGACCACGGAGTCAGAGGCTCATCGTGGGGTGCGGTTCGAGGAAGACATCGGCTGTTCGAAGTCGTTTGAGAGCTCTGTTCTCTCTTCCATACGAGAGCGGGGTGAACAGGAGCGTGTCGAGAGGGAACCAGATTCCCAACCACACCAATACCCACCCACCCGTGTCAAGGACCAAGTTGGCGTTCCCGCTGGCGCCTACAATGCTCGACTTCACGATCACGAGCACGAATCCCAATACGACGATGGGGAGTCCTACCCACAGCGAGAAAATGCCGTCGAGTCGGACTGCTCGACGTTCTCGCTGGTTGTACGCGATTCGATGGTCGCAGTAACGGTTGAGGGTACGGCGAATCCGCTCGTCCATTCCGCCGGAAATCCGGTTGGCGGGTAGAGCCAATTCGATGCGTACCGGTCCTGTGGAGCGCTGGCTCCGCAAGACGCTTATGCAGTACTCCAGTCCTGTCATGAAATTGCGGTATTCGGAGAACAGGTCCGCCGGTGCCAGCACGAACATCTCTTCCGGAGTCGTGAGCGACAACGAAATGACCTGGGGAGATTGTTCGGTCATGACGCTATGGTCTAGCCGCTTCGGCTGATCGAGACCCATGGGCTCACTCTCGCCGCCTTGAGCTCTGACTCCCGGCACACGGGCAGACCGGACTGGGCGTCAATGATCGACCAGATCACGTCCGGCTTTTCAAAGGACTCTCCCGAGCCAGCGGCCCAGCCATCGAGGTCATCGACACTGCCCAATGACCGCCCAGGTCAACGGGGATCATGCCTCGAGAAGGACGCTCGGGGGCTGAGGCGAATCGCTTCATCGAGTCGGTGTAGAGTGCTAATGCCTAATTCGGGTGAAAGCGCCGCCGCTTACGACGGCAAGAGCGGCAGCACTGTGGCGACCAAATCGACCTGCGGGACCGTCGAGCCCTGGCACATGCTGCGCCTCCACCCGACATCCCACAAGGACGGGCGACAAGGTTCGCTGCTTTTGTTGCCTCCGCCTGGCAAAGCTCTCCGGCACGCACTTCCTGTCGTGCTCGAGGGTGTCGTCGGTCCTCTGATCGCGTTCTACTTGCTTCTCGTTTTTACCGGTTTCAGAGGAGCGTTGATCGCTGCTCTCACTTGGTCTTACCTGGCACTAGGGCGACGACTGATAAAGGGTGAGCGGGTATCGATGTTGTTGCTGTTCGGAACGATCCTTATCACTCTGAGGACGGTCGTTGCCTTTGTGACGGGGAGCGCGTTCCTGTACTTTGCCCAACCGACGGTTGGAACTATCGCAATCTCTGTCGCCCTGCTCGTCTCCGCCATTGTGGGCAGACCCTTCACGCAACGCTTTGCCCACGACTTCTGCCCCATGGATCCGGCGATCATGGGACGACCCCTCGTTCGTCGGTTCTTCATCCGGATCTCCGTCCTATGGGCGACGGTGCTCATGATCAACGCAGGTCTCGTTTTCTGGCTGCTCGTCTCATCGTCGCTGCGTTCATTCGTGCTTGAGCGATCGGCAGTCACCTATGGACTCACCGCTGTCGCGATCTTCATCTCCATAACCGGGTTCATGACGATGATGCGTCGTGACGGCATCACCGTCGAATGGGCGAACAGCCGGACTCGGCGCGCCGACCCGGAACTGACGCTCTAACCCGGCGAACTGGGCACAGTCGGGCTGCTAACACGGTCACAAACCGTGAGTTCGCACGAACTCATGGAGTCCGGTGCGTCGACGGCTCGATGGGTACAACGCCGTCAGTCCAGCCAGTAGCGCCACATGCTGGGATCCGAGCGAACAAGCTGATATTCCTCCAAGTCCTCCAGTGCCGGCCGCAAGTCATTACGGGCTCGCGCCGCAAGTACGAGGGAGAGACGTTCATCAAGCTCATGCCGAGTGAGTTGGCCCTTCGCAAAGGCCCGCTGAAGAACTCCGGCGGCCAGGTCTCTTGCTCCGTCACCGACCCGTAACTGGCTGCGCACAGACGACGTGGTGTTTCGTCGAGGTTCCACGAAACAAAGCCTAAGACCACCGAGAAGGACCTGGCCAGGGAGTGAGTTCGAAAGCGCCCGCCGAATCGGCATTCGGCGCAGGGTGTCGCCCATTGAAACTCGGAACACCGCGGATGTAGTTATCTGTTGCAGGTCCGCCCAACCATTTGCTACGAGCTCGGGTCTGGTCTGGCTCTGCCGGGTTCGAATGACTCCGTCAATCGCTTGCATTTCGCCGGAGTGGCATCATCGTTTCGGGATACGGATTCGCCGTGAACTCGAGCACTAGCTGGTTGAAAAGATCAGGCTTCTCCATTGGAACAAGGTGAGACGCCCCTGGCACAACGGCCAACTGCCCGTTCGCGACGATGCGGGAGAACTCCTGGGCGTGCTCCACGCTGACGTAGTCATCATCCCCGACGATAATGAGGGTCGGTGCCGAGATCTGCCGAACTTGTCCCGTCCAGTCGAAAGGCTCCGCCCACATCGTGCGAATCTTTTCCCATACCTCCGGGAAGTGCTCGGGACCGTCCGGGGAGGCTAGGGCGTACATGGCAGCAAACATCTCCATGTCCTCGTCGCCCGGCGAAAGGGCCACGAGGTCTTCCATTGCTCCCGGGACGTAGCCGGCGCTTGAAAACCCAGATCCAGTGACGGTCAACGTTCGGACGAGTTCGGGTTGTTCTGCGGCGATGAGGGTTCCCACCATGCCCCCGTCACTCCAACCCAACAGATCCACCGGTCCAAGCCCGAGAGCGACCAGGAAGCCGACGGTCTGATCAGCCATTGCCTGATACGTCAACGCGCCAGGTCGGTCAGGAGTGTGCCCTTGCGCCTGGCGCTCAGGCGCTACGACGTGGCGGCGCGGAGACAACCCCGCGAACTGCGCGGCCCACGTGGAGTTATCTGCCAACCCCCCGTGGAGCAGCACAATGGGCTCTCCGTCGCCCTCGGTCTCATAAAACACCGGCAGATCTTGGATGTCGAGAGTCTGATGCGTTCGGGGCGTCACCATTTCACGATCTTATGTGTCGACAAGTGCAGTGGTCCTCTCACTCCTTGCCCTTGAAACGCCGAACGTCCCATAGTCCCGGACGGTTAGAGAGATAGCACTCCGATCGGAGCAACTCTTTCAGCTGTCTTTGGACACCGCCACGAAGCTACCCCTGCGACGACGGCTGACTCCAGAGGATGCGAGTTCGGATGGAACGGACACTCAGGCCAGGTGGCCGATCGACCTTGGTTCCACAACTCTTCCACGGCCCATTCTTGGACCTGGTCTGCGAGCTGTGCGTGCTCATCGGGCTCATTTACTCCGCGGAGTCGAACGCCTTGTCCGCAGCCGTTCTGGTTGAGGAGCATGACCCAACCATCCCGCTCTTCGATGAGAGGCCGCAGTCCAGACGTGCGTTGTAGCTCCGGCAGGAGCACGTCAAGGGCATTCCGCAACGGCTTTTCCATGCGACGAGGGTACCTGTCGGATATGCAATCGACCTGGCGATAGGTGACTCCCGCCCCTGCCGCTGACCACCCGGAATCAGCTCCTACAGGGCTCTCTTGCAGAACGTCACTCACTGGGTGATGCGGTAGTGAAGGTGGACGACGCCTCGGCGGGAGTGTCGCTCATTGAGTAGTTGAAGATCGAGACGTCCTTGCTTGGGAAGAACGGGTTTGCCGCCTCCTAGCACCAGTGGCCAGAAGAACAGGTGACACTCATCCACCAGGCCCGCCCCAAATGCTTGGGCAGCGAGATCGGCTCCGCCAACCGTGAGGTCGTCGGGAGCGTCAGCCTTCAACTGCCGAATCGCCTCGACGCTGAATTCTCGCTGCAGGGTGGTCCTGGCGCTCGATGCCGATGCCAGGGTTTTCGAGAACACGATCTTGTCGGCCTCTCGCCAGATGTTGGTGAAGTCCACCACCCACGACGGCTGGTCAGGGATGGATGCGGTCTCCCAATAGATCATCGCCTCGTACATGCGGCGTCCGTAGAGATAGGTGCCGACCGGGCGCTCAAGGTCATTGATGAAACTGAAGTACTCCTCATCAGGGTCACCGAAATCGATGCCTCCATACCGATCCTCGCAATAACCGTCGAGTGACGTGTTCGCGATGTAGATGAGCTTGGCCATGGTGTTGCCTCCGAACGGGACCTCATCCGAAGCTAGCCCGCTCAGTACGCCGGATGGCAGCAGGTCGACTCCGCCTCTATTCGGCGTTTTGGGCACGTCTGTCCGATCCCCTTGACGGGCCAAGCCGGTCGTCTGCGCATTGGCGTTGGTATCTTCAGACCGTGGAGCACTACGCCCCCGGTTTCCAGGATCGCAACCCGAAACCCGAGGGGCCGACCCAAAGCGCCTTTCGATATCCCAAAGCTCCCTTCCGCACCCGGCCTCTGACTCGACCGTCCGGATGTTCCTGCTCCTCCTCGGCGCCATTGTGCTTGCGCAGTTCATTCTGTTGGCCCTCACAATTGGGACGCCACCGCGCAGTCGTACCGATTGTCACCGAAGTCGCTCTCTGGATCGGGTTCTGCCTCCCTAACTGCGAGATGCAGAAGGGATACTGAGCGGTCGTTGCTTGTGGCGGTCCTTCGACTCACTGCACCGTCACATATCCATCGGTCATTTCGGCCTTGATTCTGGGCCTCCTCATCGGAATTGTCATTGGCGCAGCCTGGAGATTGGTTTACAGACTCGATCAACGAAATCTGCCCTCAGCACGAGACGTTCCGTCAGTTCCTATCGTCACCGAAAAGCCCTGACGGTCCGATACCTCTCGCCCGGCGCAACTGGGGCAGGACGGACAAGCGTGCGGCTCAGGCTTCGGCCACACTCTTGATGGCAGCAAGCGTGGCCCCAATGCCCTGTTTTGCTGCGTCGCTGCGCAGGCCAATCTCCTTGGCTGCATCGTCACCGAAGATCTTCTCGAAAAAAGCTGAACCCTCGGGGGGTAGCTCCCAGGTTTCGGTGACCTCGGTCCCGCCGTCCACGGCGATGAATGAGTAACCCCATCGAGCGCGCGTCGGTGGCTCAGCGACGACCCAGGCGAACTCCCGGCCAGTGTCCGCCCTAATTACCTCCGAGCGCGTCTCCCATGATCGCTCTGGCCGCTCGTTGCGACCGGTGAACTTGCCTCCGACCTGAGGCCCGTCACCCTCGTCCCACCAACAGGCCGTGCAGACCGGGCTCCACTCGCCCACGCGGGTCACGTCAGCGACCATGTCGTAGAGCTCCTCTGGAGAGCGTTTGATGACGATTGAACCGGAGTGGCGCAGCGTGTCCATCCCGTCAGTATCGCGAGAGAAAGCGGAGTTGTCAGTTGTTCTGGGGGCTGAGCAGCGTCGGCCCCGGGGACTCAGGTTGATCGCCTAAGGACGAGGCCCCCAGCGGCGCATTCCCAGGCGATGAGGGGCACCCCGCGCCCTTGTTCGACAATCAGCGGCTGGTTCAGCTCCCGACCGGTCGGAGGAACACGAGCGGAATCTCTCGGTCCGTCTTGCGCTGATACCCGGCGTAATTGCGGTGCTTGCTGGCGATGATCGGCCAGATCCGGGCCCGCTCGTTGGCATCGGCAATCTCAGCGATCATCGACTCAGCGGGTTTGGGGCCCAGCTTGACCATCACCTTCGAATTGTCCCTGAGGTTAAGGAACCATGCGGGGTTGGTGTCATCACCGCCGCGAGAGGCCACGACAACGATGGTCGAATCCTCTTGGTACGGCGAGGTCAGCATGGTCGTGCGCGCCTGGCCGCTCTTTCTGCCGGTCGTCGTCAGCTCGATGACGGGCATCCCAGAGAAGTGCCAGCCGAGCCGGCCTCCTGAGGCGCCGAGCAGTACCCGATGGATCCGATTCATGGCTTTGAGGGCAAAATCCGAAGGCATAGGTGAAAGCGTAATGAACGTTCGCTGCTCAGAGTAAAACTGCTGCCCGGGCCTACTGTCTGGCTCCGTGACCATGAAACCCCTGCCACCGAGGTGATGAAGCGTCCCACCCTTCCAGGCGTTCGGCGTGAGTCCGGACAACTACTAGTCGACGGGTGCGGTCCGAACCATGTAGACAGTTTCATCCCGTCCGTGGCCAACGCTGTGATGTGCTTCAAACCCTTGCTTTTCAAGGACTCGGAAGGACGCTGCATTCCGGCTACCGACTGTTGCCCACAGGCGCTCTCTACCTGTCGCGAACGCTGCTTCGATTACAGCACCAGCGGCCTCCGTCGCGTAGCCATGGCCCCGGAATTGGGGAAGGATCTCATACGCGAGTTCTGGTTCCTCGAAGGAACACCTCCCAATGATCAGCCCGCAATATCCAATCGGACGCATCTCGTCCCGCTGTCGAATACTCAGTAGCCCGAAGCCTTCCCTCTGCGCTCGTTCATTCTGTTCAACCATCCGCTGCTCGACTTCATCGATCGACATGGTCGTGCCCCCCTCGTGCTCTCGAAGGAGTTCGAGGTTGCACACAGCATCAGCCTTCGTGCGAAGTCGCAACGACAATCGCTCGGTGTCGATTTCGAAGGCCATTCTTCGCAAGTGATCCGCCACCTAAGGGCTCCCATTCCAGGGCGTCCGCACCATCTGCACCGGCAATCAGCCTAACGAACTGCCGGAATGACCCCTAGCCCGAAAGTGCCCCTAGTGGCCCTTTCTCTCGACATCTCACGCCGCCCAACTCCGCAGCCTCGTCAATGCCTCGAGGTGCTCGGCACACGCCGACACGGCCATCACGTATCGACTCGGCGGCTGAACCAACTGCTAGTCCATGTTGGCTGCTCGGCGCAGTGGGTCATTTGCATGTTGGTCGTGGGCCAGGTGCCAGCACCGGCCAACCTCGGCGGTGAGCCAGGGCGCACTTCGCCGGGCTCGTATGTGGTCCGCGGCCCCGAGAGTAGGCGGGCTCTGTTCGCGGCCCAGCCCCTTTTGCGAGGGCTGAGCCGACCGATCACCCCCCTGGAGCCGACGTGCGAGGTACGACTCCGCGTGGCGGCGACTAGGGGGAGGTGCAAGGTCCAACGTCTGATACCGCGTCCGAGCGCCGGGGATCGCCTGAGCGCTACTTTCCACCATCCCCCATTCACGGCGCCGACATGGGCACCATAGGACTCGTGTCGGAGCAGGAACCTACGAAGGGCAGATGCTCGCTTTGTGGTCGTAGGAGCGAAGACGTCACGACCCGGGAGCTCGGCAATTGGATCGTGCACGAGGGCGGAATCTTGGTCTGTTCTGGGTGCTCAAGCGATGCCGACAAAGCCGCCGCCGGTCCGGAGACGTTCGGCAGACCGGAACGAGTCGAGGAATCGCCGGTCGTCGGCTCGCGTACGGCAGCTCCAGTCCGGGCTCCGAGATGAACCCGGGCTTGGATAAAGACTGATTCGGCATCGCCATTGGGTCAAGGGTGGACGCCGTCGCTTCCAGTCAATGTGGGAGCCCGATTCGGCTACAAGGGCATCGTGGTCCGGTCAGCGCTGCCGTTTGATCGCGTGGGCATGAGCGCAATCACCTGCAACCCGCACACTGATCAGATCCATCGAAGGTTCTCCGGGGCCAATACCGCGTCGCTGTTGTTGACCCCTTTGGCGATGGCGAAAATCACATGTCGGATTTCGACGTCGTTGTCTCCACGTTCCACTGTCTCGTCAGCGGCTTGTAAACGATCCGTTTGCTCCCGCGCGTAAGCGGTGGCGGGCCGATCGGCAGCACATGGACTTGCCGAGAGGGTCATTCGAGGTCGAGGAATTTGATTGTCGCGTCAATCGCTCCGAAGTCCGATGGTGTCGCGAAGTGGTCGACGCCGGCGAGTGTGACCAACGAGGCCGACGGGAGCGCCGCCATCAGACGATCGCCAGGTCCGACCCAGTCCCGGTCACCCAGCACCACCAGGACCGGGCACTGCACATTGGACAACTCTTCTTCAGTGGTCACGTGGTGCGGCCGTCGGAGGAAGGCTGAGAGCGCCTTCGGGTCGTTGCCGGCGGACCGGGCCAACCGATGGAACAGCCGAGCCTGAACGTCCTCTGGTTCTTCGACGCTCTGCAGCGCCGCCACGAGTGCAGTCGGATCGCCCGCCTCGAAGGCATTGTCTCCGAGCCCGAGGAGAACGATCCGGTCGAAACGCTCTGGCTCGGCGACAGCCAGGCGCAGGAGAAGTTGGGCCCCAGCTGAGAAACCGACGCCGGCGATGAGCCCCTCCGGCGGAAGTGCGCGCCGGACCTCCTCATCCACGTGGGCGTACTCCGCGGGATCGGTCAGGGGCGGAGATGACCCGTGGCCCGGCAAGTCGATGGGCGGGACGGTGACTCCGAAGTCGGCCAGGATGTCGAGCCAGCCGGTCTGTCGCCAGTTGTGGTCGAAGGAGGATCCGAAGCCGTGTAACAGGATCAGCGTGCTGGGTTGGCGGTCCATGACTCCGTCAAGCTACGGGAACGGAGGACCTGGCACACGTCGACATGATCCCAAATCGACGAAGTGGTGCAGTCAGGGCGTCGTTGTCGGCGGTGCACTGCTCACCGGCAGGACGACTTCGCACCGGTCCTCCGCGCTGGTTCCGGGCCGTTGTGATATGGCGATCAGTTCACCCTCGGGAACCGCCCTTGACGGCACGCGTTGGATCCTGAAGGGCCGGTTTTCCGTCTGGAGCGTGTGTTGCGCCTGCTCGAGCGTCAGATGATGTACGCGGGGCATCTTGGGAGGTTCGCCTGGCATCCGTCCCATTCTTCATCAGGAAGCTGGGCGCGAGCCCGGCGAGAGAACTTACCCGGGATCAAGCTAGAGATTCCTCATGTCTCTTGGATCTCCCAGATCTCGGTATGTCTGGGGCAGAAATCGCCGTCGTCGTCGACCCTCCACCCTTCTTTCCTGGCCAAACGCCGTGGCAAAGTGTCAGGGGTGAAACGGTCCGACACGCGCCGCCTTAGAGACTGAATCTCAGGGAGTAGTCGCAACTTTCGCGGTCGCAAACAACACGATTCCCTTGCATCGACACCCTTCGGAGCCTACGTCTCCCACCGCTTAGCAGTGACGACCGTCGCCCTGGTCCGGCGAACGGGGCACGTCCACTTGGCACCCGACCAAACCGGCTCGGGTTTCTTCGACCCCTCCACGAAGCGACGTGGTTGACTAAAGCTTCAGACCCGTCCTGAGCGGGGCATCAGCCCCAACAAGTGGAGGTGCCCGTGGCCCAACCCACGCAGCGAATGGTGGTGACCTACTTCATCGTCTCCGACGACGTCGAGCGTTCCCGGCGCTTCTATACCGACGTACTCGGCGGCACGGTGGTCTTCGGACCTGAGCCGACCAATGTCGCACTCGCCAACAGCTTCATTGTCATCAACGCCGGAGGAGGCCCTACCGATGACAAGCCCACGGTTACCCTTGAGACGCCAAACGATCCCAACCGGATCAGCAGCTTCCTCAACATCCGGGTGACAGACATCCACGCCGTGTACGCCGAATGGAGCGCCCGGGGCGCGCAGTTCCTGACGCCGCCGAAGCAGCACCAGTACGAGACCCGTTGCTACATCCGCGATCCCGACGGTTACATCATCGAGGTCGGTCAAACGACCGACTCACAGGGGGACTGGTTGCCTGCCGACTGGTCGCCGATGAACCCCGGCGGGCAATCCGACTAGACCCTGCCTGCTCGGTCACGAAGACGGCCATCGTCACCTGGTACGGCGAGGCCGGGTCGACCGAAGGACCGTCACAAACGAAGGCATACCCAAGCACGAGCGTGTCATGCAAGTCTGATGCACAATTGCCCGTTGAGTCTCACGGCTCAGAAGTGCCGAGCAGTCGGAGGACGACCCGTACGGGGAGGGAGCATCCATGACCACGTTGATGACGATGGAGCACCCGGCTGTGGGCGGGATCTCGGCGGAGGCGCCCAACTACGACCGGCGGTGGTGGATTCTCGCCGTGCTGGGGATCGCGCAGCTGATGGTCATTCTGGACAGCACCATCGTCAACATTGCTCTCCCAACGGCACAGCACGACCTGCACTTCTCTAACGCCGACCGCCAATGGATCGTTACCGCGTACTCGCTCGCCTTCGGCAGCTTGCTCCTCCTGGGTGGCCGAATCGGGGACATTGTGGGACGCAAGCGGGCACTCATCATCGGTCTGGTTGGCTTCGCCGCGGCCTCAGCGATCGGTGGCTTCTCGGTCAATTTCGCCATGCTCGTCATCGCCCGGACGGTCCAGGGCGCGTTTGGGGCGTTGCTGGCTCCCTCGGTGCTGGCGCTCTTGACCACCACCTTCACCGATCCGGACGAGCGCGGCCGGGCCTTCGGGGTCTACGGAGCCATCGCCGGAGCAGGCGGGGCACTCGGGCTCCTCCTTGGCGGCATCCTCACCTCCTACGCCTCGTGGCGCTGGACGCTCTTCGTCAACCTCGTGTTCGCCGCCATTGCCATCACCGGCGCCATGCTCTGGTTGAAAAACGATGAGGGCGCCGACCACGATCCGCTGGATCTGCCCGGCCTCTTCTTGGTGGCGGGCGGACTCTTTTCGCTCGTCTTCGGTTTCTCCCACGCCGAGACCACGTCGTGGAGCGACCCGTACACGATCGGATTCCTCGTCGCAGGCGTGCTCCTCCTCGCCGTGTTCGCCGTCTTCGAGACACGGGCCAGATACCCCCTTCTTCCACCACGGGTCGTACGCAACCGGACGCGCGGCGGGTCTCTCTTGGTGATGCTCTTCGCCAGCATCGGGATCTTTGGCGTCTTCTTGTTCTTGACCTATTACCTGCAGGGCACGCTCGGGTACAGCCCGGTAAAAACGGGCATCGCGTTCCTGCCGCTGGTGGCTGCTCTAGCCACGATGGCCCAGGTGTCCAATCGCATCCTGTTGCCGCGTTTCGGGCCCAAGCCGATCGTCCCGGTCGGGCTGTTGATCTCGGCTGCGGCGCTGTTCGGGCTCCATTTGGTGGGGCTGCACTCGTCCTACGTCAGCCACGTGCTGCCGTATCTCCTCGTTTTGGGTGTCGGCTTCGGGCTGAGTGTCGCGCCCTCCTTTAGCACCGGCACCCTTGGTCTGACCCCCCAAGATGCCGGCGTGGGCTCGGCCACGCTCAACACGGCCCAACAGGTGGGGGGATCGATCGGAACAGCGTTGCTCAACACGCTGGCCGCCAGTGCGGCCACCGCGTACCTGGTCGGTCGGGTACCGACTCCGGCCAATCTTCAGGCCGCCCTGCTCCACAGCTACGCGACGGCGTTCTTGTGGTCCGCCTTGATCTTCGTCATCGGAGCGGCCGTTGCCGCCTTGGTGCTCCAACGCGGCGACCTGAAGACCCTGGCCGCCGAGAACCAGACAAGGAATGTCGATCCTCCAGTCGAGGAAGAAGCTCGACGCCACGTCTGCCGGGTGAGGGTGGCATGTCGGTGAGCCGATTCTGAAAAGAGGTTGCCATCCTGCCCAGCGAGTGATCAGGCCTTCGCGTGATCGAGCTGAGGATTGACGAGCACCTTTTCGCCCGTTGACTGCTTGATGCACTGCGAGAACACGCTCGGATCAAGGACCTGGGCCAGGGAGATCTCGCTCGAATAACTGCTGGCGAACGTGGTCATCAATCCCGCCGCCACGGTTTGGCGGAGCTCAGCGAACCGTTCGAGGCCGATGCTCTGAAGAAACGGCGTGAGCAACCACCCACCCGCGTTCCACGCGAAGCCAAACGTCCTGGTCAAGATGGTCGGGCTCGGGTCAAGGCCCCCGTAGATGTACACCTGCTTGCGCACGGACGACCCGTACCTCGAGTACTCCGTGGCGGACTGGGAAGCCGCTGCCTCCATAGCGGTGAGGATCTGACTGGCGAGATTCCCTCCACCGATGGCGTCGAAGGCGAGCGTGGCCGACGTGGCGGCGACGGCGTCCCTGAGGTCACGCTTGAACGACGACGCACTGGAGTCGCAGACATGGACGGCGCCGATGGAACGCAGGAGCTCTCCTTGCTCGGGCCTGCGCACGACGTTGACCAATGGCACGTCCTCCTCGTTGCAGAGCTTGATCAGCATCTGACCGAGGTTCGACGCCGCGGCCGTGTGGACGAGGGCGCTATGACCTTCTCGACGCATCGTCTCAATCATCCCCAGCGCGGTGAGTGGATTGACAAAGGCAGATGCCCCCACCCTGGCCGGCGTCCCTTCCGGCAGGACGAGACATGCCGATGCTTCGGTTGGCCGGTACTGGGTGTACATCCCACCGCCGGCGACCGAGACGGTCCGTCCCATGAGCGTCTGCGCTTCAGGAGCGTCCCCGGTGGCCACGACGGTGCCCGCTCCCTCGTTGCCCACCGGCAGCGATCGTCCGACCCGAGCCGCCAGAGCCCGGAGTGCGCCCTCGGAGAGTGGTGTCTTCACCACGGGGCGATCAGGGGTTCCGTCGACGGTCGCTGCACTCATGTCCGCGCCGGCGAACAACAGGCCCAGGTCGGACGGATTGATGGGCGCCGCCTCGACGCGAAGGAGGACCTGGCCGGGCCTGGGAGTCGGCACCGGGACATCGATCAACGAGAGCTCCAGTGTTCCCTCCTCGGTGACCAGCGAGCGGAGTTCAAGCGAGGTGGGCGGAATCTCAGGAGTCATGGCGCTCTCATCTTCTCTTAGGGGGTTTTGAGTCGGGAGTCGCTCCACGGCAGCGGAATCACTCCTCACCAAGATCTACCAGGTAGTGCCCGAACCTGAGTTCGAAGTCGGGTCCGACCTCGCCTGCCCGACGGCGGAGCTTGGCGCCGCGCTCGTGCAGGGTTGGCCAGGAGAAGGCAGTGAGGAACATGTCCTGTGTCTCCACCAGGTCTTCTGCGGGCGGGAGCGTCCGTCGATTCACGAGCCGCTTCGCTTCGGCGAGGGCCAGCTTGTCGAACGAGGCGATGCGGCGGGCGAAGGTATCGACGAAGTCGTCCAACTCGTTGTCGGGAATGGCGCGGTTGATCCAGCCGTACTGGGCCGCGGTTTCAGCGTCGAAGTCATCGCTGCCGAGGATGATCTCCAGTGCCCGGGCCCGCCCCACCAGAAGCGGCAGTCGTTCCAGGGCGCCTCCCCCTGGGAACATCCCTGCACCGACCTCGGGTTGGCCGAACAGCGCCTTCTCCCGGCTGGCGAATCGGAGGTCACACGCCAGGGCCACCTCGCTGCCGCCGCCTCTGTTGCGACCGCGGATCTTGGCAATGGTCACGACGGACGTCGAAGCCAGGCGGGTGGCAGTGTCGATCCAGGTGGGCAAGCCAGTTGGACCCGGAGTGACGGGTGTTTCCGCCGCACGAGAGACGTCGTAGTGATTGATGAAGAAATCCGGATCGGCGCTCTCGAGCACCACAACGCGCAGTTCGTCGTCCGTCTCCATCCGACCCACCAACTCTTGGAGCTCGAGGATGGTGTCCGGGTCCTCGAGGTTGATCGGGGGATTCCTGAAGGTCACTTGCCAGTAGCCCGAGGCCACGTCGGTGGCAGTGAACTGGGTGAGTGCGCTTGCCATGGGGGCCTCTTTCCGTGGGGCGAAGCTTTGGTCAGAACGTCGAAGCTCGCGTCGAGAGCTGCTCGTCCGGCGTCGACTCATCAGGTGGGGTCGGCGCCGCACGCGTCGCTACTTCTGTCCGCCGTCCTTGGCGGCCGTGATCTCGGCGATCTGAGCTCGCGCGGCGTCGACGAGTTCGGCATTGGTGTTGGCATGGCCGGCGAGCCCCCAGCCACCCTCGATCGCCTCGGTCAGGAGTACCCACGTCCGATCCGTCAGCGAAGGATCGTTGGCGGCCTGGCTGACGAGCTGCGTGAACTGACTGACCACGGCGAGCTGCTTGTCGCGATCGAGGGCGCCGGCATTCGTGAGCACCTGGACGCGCACGTAGTTGTCGTGTCCCTCGACGTTCGAAATGCCGCCCGCCGGCATCTCGTGGATGAAGGCAGCGGTGTTCAGCCGGAACATCGGGATATCCGGCACGCCCTCAATGGCCATCAGCGTTCGGGCCAGGTCGGAGGCCAGTTGGCCCCCGTGCTCGAAGGTGCCGTCAGTGGCGTACACGTCAATCATGGGCATGAGAGCGAGCCTTTCTATGTATGTAGGCAGACATAGTAACCGAGACTATGATGACTTGCATAGCCCCGGCGGACAGCAAACGGAGGGGCATGATCAGGACCAAGGACATGGCACAGGGCGACGTTCGGACGAGAATGGTCAAGGGGGCCGCCGAGCTCCTCGCTACCAATGGGGTCGAGGGCACCTCGTTTGCCGAGGTGTTGTCGGTGACGGATGCCCCGCGGGGGTCGATCTACCACCACTTCCCGGGCGGGAAGTCCGAGCTTGTCCACGCTGCCCTCGACCTGGTCAGTACTCGAGCCCTGGCAGTGATGGAGTCGAAGCGGGGCAGCTCGGCGGAAGCGATCGTCGAACAGTTCCTGGATCTGTGGCGTCAGCTCCTGGACCGTTCAGAGTTGGCCGCGGGCTGTGCCGTCGTCGCTGTGACCGTGGCGGGGTCCGACAGAGATCTGGTCGACCACGCCGGCGCGATCTTTCGAGATTGGACGGTCCACTTGGCCGGACTACTCGTCGCCGGGGGATTGGCCGAGAGCGCTGCTCAGCAGCTCGCTGTCATGATCATCGCAGCGACCGAGGGAGCAGTGGCGCTTTGCCGGGCCGAGCGGAGCCGTGAACCATTCGATGTCATCGACAAGGCTCTCATGCGGTTGGTTTCATCAGACTCCTGAATCGGAATCGTGACCGGGTTGCGGGGAAGCCCTGAGAATGGCTAGTGAAATGGCTCGCAGTGCGTCCATGCCCGCGGGATATTCGCGGGATGACGACAACGACACCCAACCGGCCAATCCGCAACACCCGTCGTGGTCTGGACATCTAGAGAGAGCGGCCGACCAGGATCGAACTGGCATCATCAGCTTGGAAGGCTGAGGTTCTACCATTGAACTACGGCCGCGAATCGGGGGACAGTCTAAAGCCTCTACTCTCGACCCCGTGGACACACTCTACGAGCGGGTGGGAGGTGAGCCGTTCTTCGTAAATCTGGTCGATCGCTTCTATCTCGGCGTCGCCGGCGACCCTCTGCTGCGCCCCCTCTACCCCGACGACCTCACCGAGTCGTCGCGGCACCTTGCGCTGTTCCTGATGCAGTATTGGGGTGGCCCCTCGACCTACGGCGAGGAGCGGGGCCATCCTCGGCTGCGCATGCGCCACGCCCCCTTTGTCGTCGGGCTGGCCGAACGCGACGCCTGGTTACGGCACATGCTCGCTGCGCTGCTCGAGCTGGAATCCGCCTCGCGCATCTCCGATGCGGACGCCGGGGAACTGCGTGACTATCTCGAAATGGCGGCCAACTCGCTCGTCAACTCCCGCTGATGGTTCGGGCGTCAGTCCTTGAAGTCAGGTGTGCGGCCCTCTTTGCGGGCCGCCACTGATTCCTCGAAGTTGCGCGTCGTGATGCGGACGAAGAGTTGCGAGGTTCCTTCTGCATCCATATGGGACTGCAGGCTGCTGGCGTCCAGACTGTTCCACAGTTGGCGCTTCGTCAGCTCGACGCCGGAGCGGCTCCAGCCGTTGATCTGGTCGGCGAGCTCGTAGCATGCCACCAGGAGCTCAGCCTGGGGCACGACGCGCGACACCAAGCCGATCCGGTCGGCCTCCTGAGCGTCGACATCGCGGCCGGTGAACATGATTTCGGCAGCTCTGGACTGTCCGATCGAACGAGGGAGGAGGAAGCTCAGCCCGAGCTCTGCGGCCGTGAGGCCGTTGTTGATCCCCGCCGCCCGGAAGTAGGCCTCGTCCGAGGCGATCCTGATGTCGGCGGCGAGAGCGAGGCAGAACCCGCCGCCGATGGCGGCCCCGTTGACGGCGGCGATGACGGGTTGATGAAGCTTGCGGATGGTCGAGATGACGTCGTCCAGCAGTTCCATCGAGCGCAAGGCAATGGTGGGCAGCGTCAACCCCTCCATGTTGGGCATGGTGCCGGGGTTCTCGTGGTCCGCCCCCGAACAGAATCCGCGACCCGCACCGGTGATGACCACGATCCGAACGTCGTTGTCGCTGCCGATCTCGCGCAAGGCGTCACGGAAGGGGATCATGACGTCGAAGGCCATGGCGTTCATGCGCTCGGGTCGGTTGAGCGTGACGACGGCAACGTGTGGGTGGGGCCTGGTGATCTCGGTGAAGGACATGCGCGGCATCGTAGAGTGCGCCGGCCTTCACGGCGGCGGCCGGCTATGCGCGGTGCTCCGTGGGCGCCGCAGAATCAGCCGACGGCCCCTCCTTGCGGGCGATCCAGCGCAGGCGAGCCGCCCGGGCGTCCCAGTCGTACACGACGGCGGTACCGGCGATGAAGTCGTTGAGCGCGCGCCGGTCGCGCTGGTAGACGATCCCGAGAAACCCGATACCAAGAGTGAGGAACAGGGTGATCCCGAGGCCGACCGTTCGGAAGACGGCCTGGCGTCCGCTGATCGGCCCTCCTTGCGAGGTCACCACCTGCAACCCGAGGACCGCCATGCCGAGCGTCTTTCCGCTCACCGCCCATTGGTACGTGAAGTAGAGGAACTCCCAGACGGTCAACACGATGAAGGCGGCCAGTTGGTGGTTGGTCAACGTGAACGAGTGCCCGGTCACCAACTTGAGCGCGGCATTGAGCAGTGCCACGCCCAGGGTATAGATCCCCCACGAGGCGCCGACATCGGCTGCGAAGGCAGCCAGCCGGCTGACGGCGCCGGCGTAGTTTCCCTGGCGCCCGACGGTGAGCGCGGCCGAGGGGACGGGGACGGTTGTCACGACGTCTGGACCGCCTTCGGCTTCACGAGCAATGGCGGACCGAGGGGCCAGGACGCAATCTTCTTGCGCCGTCCAATGAGGCGGTTGCCCCAGCGGAGGATGAAGTCGTCCAATCCGACGCCTTGGGCCCGGATCACATCGAGCACCTCGGTCAGGATTCCGGTCGTCGACCGAGCAATGATCGACCCGAGTTCTGTCTGCTCCACCAGAGCGTCAATATCGATCTGGTTGACGATGGCATTGATATCGACCCGCTCAATGATCTCCTGCACGTCGACCCGATCGATGATCTTCTGCACGTCCACCCGATCGATGATCTTCTCGACGTCGACGCGCTCCACAATCTTGTCCACGTCGACCCGCTCAACGATCTTCTCGACGTCGACCTTGTCGAGAATGGAGTCGATGTTGATGGCGTCGACGATCAGCGGCACAATGTGCTCGGCCAGAGACTGAGCCAATTGCTCCACCTTGCTGCCGATGGGGTTGGGACTCATGCGGCCCGCTCACTTTGTGACATCTCAGTGATCTTCCCACCCCCCGGCCAGTGCAGGTGGGACATCGATCGGGTACCGTCGAGGCGGCGGGACATGCCGAAAAACTGAGGGAGGCACTGTGGAGTACGAGCGCTACGAAGACGGAGTCCCATCCTGGGTGGACTTGGGGAGTACCGACCTGGTCAAGTCGAGAGAATTCTATGGAGCGCTCTTCGGCTGGAACTGCCCTGAGGGACCGCCCGAGGCCGGTGGCTATTCGGTCTGCGACCTGGACGGGAAGACCGTGGCGGGTCTCGGTCCGCAGATGAATCCCGACATGCCGCCGGTGTGGTTGACCTACGTCAACGTGGACAGTGCCGATGCCACGGCGGCCAAAGTGGCGGCCAATGGCGGCACGGTCTTCGTCCCTCCGATGGATGTCATGGACGCGGGCCGGATGGCCGTCTTCGCCGATCCCGTCGGTGCAGTCATCGGCCTCTGGCAGCCAGGACAGCACACCGGGGCCCAGGTGGCCAACGAACCCGGCACCTACTGCTGGAGCGAGCTCATCACGACGGACCTCGACGCGTCGAAGGCCTTCTACGGCGCGGTGTTCGGGTGGGGTGCCCAAGAGCAGGGTCCTCCCGGGGGTCCCCCGGCTTACACCGAATGGCAGCTGGCGGGGAGGTCGGTCGGCGGCATGATGCAGAAGTCCGCGGACATGCCGGCCGAGATGCCCCCCTCCTGGGGCGTCTACTTCGCGGTGGCCGACACAGACGCCACGGTGGCCAAGGCACAGGAACTCGGGGCCACCCTCTTCATGGGGCCGACCGATATCGAACCCGGCCGGTTCGCCGTCCTGGCCGACAACGTGGGCGCCGTCTTCAGCGTCCTGCAACTCAAGGGATAGCGACCACACCATGGAGCGACGGCGCCTCGGACGGACCGGCCACGAGAGCAGTGTGGCCGTCTTGGGTGGCGCGGCATGCTGGGCCGCCAGCGTGGAGGAGGCGGGGGAGTGGCTCCGACTGGCCCTCGACCGCGGGGTGAACCACCTCGACATCGCACCCCAGTACGGCGCGGCCGAGTCCGTGGTGGGTCCGCACCTGGCCGCCCACCGCGAGGAGCTCTTCATCGCCGGCAAGACGCTGCGGGCCAACCCCGAGGGCGTCAGCGATCAGTTCGACACGACGCGCCGCCTGCTCCACGCCGACGTCCTCGATCTCTATCAGGCCCATGCGGTGACCTCGCTCGCCGAGCTCGACCGGCGTTCTCCGGCGCTCGAGCGCATCCTCGCCCTGCGTGATGCCGGCCACACCCGGTTCGCCGGCATCACGGGGCACGACATGGAGGTGCCGCGGGCCCACCTCGAGGCGCTCCGCCGGTTCGACCTCGACACGGTGATGTTTCCGGTCTATCCCGCGCTCTGGTCCCGCCCTGAGTACCGCGAGCCGGCCGAGGAGCTCCTCGCCGTGTGCGCAGAGCGGGACGTGGGCGTCATGGTGATCAAGGCGGCGGCACGACGGCCCTGGGCGGACGGTCGCCCGCTGGCCGACGCGGTGGCGGGGGACGCTGCGACCTCGGGCCGCTGGGCCGACTCGTGGTACGAGCCCCAGGCGAGCGACGACGAGCTCGATCGGGGCATTCACTTCGCACTCTCGACGCCGGGCGTGCAGGCTTTCTGCACCCCGGGGGACATCGCGTTGCTGCCCCGGGTGTTGGCCTCCGCCGAGCGCTACGTCCCGATGACCGAGGACGGGCGGCGGGCGGCGATCGAGGCCATGGCGGCCGAGGACTTGATCTTTCCCATGCCGCGCTGAGGCCGGATCGGGTCAGTCCGTCTGCAGCGCGGCCACGACGGATCGGAAGGCTTCGTCGTCACCCGCATCGGCCGGTGGAGACACCACAATGCCCTGACCCAAGCCAGTGAAGCGCTCGCGCAGGAGATCGGGGAGCTCGTCGAAGGTGCCGCATGGGACGAGCGTGTCGAGCACCTCATCGGACAGGACGTCGGCCAAGTCGTCCCAACGGTCGTGGCGGATCAGGTCCCGCAGGTGGGGGCCGACCTCGGTCCAGCCGTAGAGCTCGAGGGTGGGGGCGTAGGCGGGGGTGGAGTACAGAAAGGCCAGCAGACGGCGCTGGCGCTCGCGTTCGACCACGACCGCGTCGGGGGTGGCGCCCGTGATGACCGACGTCCCGATGACGGTCTCGAAACCGGCCCCGGCCAGGTCCCGTCCGGCGGCGCGGGCGCCGTCGGCCAGGGCGGGGAGACACGTCTCACGCAGGTAGCGCGGATTCGAGTTGGTCGGGTGGCTGACGAAGCCGTCGGCCACGGCGCCGGCCAGGGCGCAGGCCCTCCGCTGTACGCCGCCGAGGTAGATGGATGGTGCGAGCGTGGTCGCGTCCGGTCCCGGGTTGAAGTACGGCTGCATCCGGGTCACGCGGTAGTGCGGGCTCTGGTAGTCGGGTGCGGCGCCGGAGGCGAAGGAGGCAAACGCGGCACGCACCGCACCGACGTAGTCACCGAGGCGGCCGATGGGGTCCTCGCCGAAGGGAACGGCGTAACGATCCTCAATGTTCTGGCGGATCTGCGTCCCCAGTCCGAGCTCGAAGCGCCCGCCGCTGATCTTGGCGATGTCCCAGGCGGCATAGGCGAGGAGCGTCGGGCTGCGGGCGAAGGCGAGCGTGACGCTGGTGCGGACGGTGATCCCCTTGGTGTGCTCGGCGACCAGCAGAGCGACCGCCATGGAGTCGTGCACGGTCTCGGCCACGTGCAGCCCGTCGTAGCCCAGTCGCTCGACCCGCTGCGCGTGGGCGACGGCATCGGTCAGGCTGAGGCGCGGGTCCATGCCCGCGTAGACCCTCACGCCCCAGCGCTGTCGAGTCCCGTGGTCTGTTGGCGGCCGCGGGCGACGATCTTCTCGCGCTCGGTCGTGAGGCGCGATTGGTCGAAGCGTTCCGCCATCCAATCCCGGGACCAACGGGCCTCTGCCTTGAACGCCTCCGGGCCGCTGAGCGCGCCGATGGTGTCGTAGCCGCGCCGGAGCTCCGTGAGATATTCCGAAGGGATGGAGGCGATGGTGGAGGCCACCTCGCGGGCTCGTTGGAGCAATGACTCATGGGGAACGACCTCAACGACCAGGCCCCAGTCGCGCGCCGTCTCCGCGTCGATGTAGTCGCCGGTGAGGCTCATGCGGCGAGCGCGGTCGAGACCGACGAGCTGGGGCAGCCGGATCGTCATCCCTCCGCCCGGCATGACGCCGACCCTGGCGTGTGTGTCGGCGAAGCGGGCTCGCTCCGAAGCGATCAGGAAGTCACAGCACATCGCCAGTTCGAGCCCTCCGGTCACCGTCGGGCCGTTGATGGCACCGATGACGGGGGTGTCGTGCGGTGGCATCATGCTCGAGCGCTGCGCCGGTCGTCGTTGCCGTTCCTTTTGCACCTCACGCAACTCGGTGGCCAGCGACTTGAGGTCCATGCCGGCACAGAAGGCCGGGTCGGCGCCGGTGAGGACGATGCAACCGACATCGTCCCGGGCGTCGAGGCCCGTGACGGCCTCGTCGAGTTGCGCATGCAGGTCGGCCGAAATGGCGTTCCGTGCCTCCGGGCGGTTCAGGGTGACCGTGGCCACCCGGTCTTCGACCTCGACGAGCACCAGCATCAGCGTTGCCTCCCCATGTCTCTTGCCCTCATGATCGGCCCTCGGGCTGTCCGGGCACCAATCCCTCGAACGTAACCACACGGCAGATGGCACCCGCCTCGTCGAGGCAGCCGAAGCTCCAGCCCTCCATCGCCGTGGTGCCCCGTTCGACGCGTTCCCAGGTAAAGCGGAAGTACCCGTGGTGGAGATCGACGGGGCTGGTGCGCCGCAGACCGGTCTGCCACCAGCCCTCCTTGCGGTACCGGGCGAACGCGTCGCTCAGGCCTTCGATGCCCTCGAACACCGCTTCCGG
Organism: uncultured Acidimicrobiaceae bacterium; assembly: GCA_963783965.1. Lineage (GTDB taxonomy): Bacteria > Actinomycetota > Acidimicrobiia > Acidimicrobiales > RAAP-2 > Bog-473. The sequence continues at coordinate 556,567 of CAWAPQ010000003.1, forward strand.
GCTCACATAGACCAGGTCCGGTGCCACGTGCCGCGTCAAGGCCTCCATGCGCTCGCCGTCGTCAGTGAGGAAGACCGCGGCCATCAGGTGGTCGACGCGCTCGGCGATCTCCTCGTCCTGGTGGTCGTGCCGGAACACCGGGGCAGTCTCGCAGAGGCCGAGCCCAAGTGCGCAGTCACGTTCGGTACGCCCACTCGGAGTGGAGGAGGACGAAGCAATCAGCGTCGCGTTGCTCACCGTCGATCCGTTCCCAGCCGCGCAGCGTTGCCTCGCGAGAGAAGCCAGCTGCCTCGGCCGTCCGGGCCGAAGCGACATTCCAGGGTTCGACGAAGAGGTGCAAGCGCGGGATGGACAGCTCGCCGAACGCAAACGAGACAATGCCCCGCAGGGCGGAGGCAGCGAACCCCTGGCCGCGTGCATCAGCGACGAGCCAGTAGCCGATGGAGGCGCGCCCACTCTCGATCTCCTGCAGCCACAGCCCGATCGACCCGACCCCTGTCGTGGGCTCGGCTTCGGTGGCAATGACAAACGAATAGCCATCGCCCTCCGCATCGCGCGCGTGCTGGCGCTCAATGAAGGCGCGACCCGCGTCGTCGGTGTACGTCCGCGGCACCGAGGAGATGGAGGGGATCAGCGGATCGGCCGCCGCCAGGCGCACCATGGCCAAGTCGGAGATCGCGTAGGGACGAAGCAGCACGGGCGACGAGACCAGCTGCGGGACTCGTAAGGGGGGAGTGAAGACCGCGGGATCGAACGCGCTCATTGGAGAGTGAAATACCCCGGAACGAGGTGGTGCGGCGTATCGAGATATCCCTTGGCTTCTGGGAGCCCGCCGAAACGGCCGTGGCTCCAGCGCACCTCAATGTGCCCCACCACCATGTGCACCTCGTGGGAGATCCGGTCCCGCACGACGGCCTCCCATCCCACCCGGGGCTGGCCGCCTGGTTGGCCCTCCATGGAGACGGAAATCAACTGGAACTGCTGGCGCCAGTCCCAGGACGTGGCGATGCGCAGCCGCAGGGAGCGGTCCGCTGAGGAGCCCAACACGAAGTAGGGCGCGCTGCCGATGCGCAAGAGACGCCAGACCATGGCTTCGCCCGTTCCGCCGCGATCATCCATGGCGGCTTCCCAGCGGCGCACCGACGCCCGTGCCACTGCGCCTGACAGCGAGGCGTAGAGGTCCTTGGCGCCGGGGGGCCAGCCAGGACGGAGCCAATGTCCGAGTGCGTCCCGTTGCGGCACGGTGAGGTCCACCGCACGTGGTGGTAGATCGTGGAGGAGCGCGGGCGGCGGCCCTGCGTGACGCAGTCCGCGCTCGGCGGGCAATGCCGCGTCGTCGAGACCCGGCAACGCCATGGCGGCGGGAGGCAGGGTGAGACGTTCCGACCTCCCCGGCTCGATCGGCGGGGACGGGGCCGTGTTCTCGGCCCGCCGCGCCGCGAGTCGGACGGCCTCATAAAGGGCCTGGTACTCGTTCGGCGCCACTTCGGCGTACCAGTCGCCGCTGCCGGGGAGTTCTTCGCGTGCTGCTCGTCCGGCCCGGCCCTGCCCGCCGAACAGGAGCGAGTCGAAGATACTTGTCGGCGACACGTTGAAGAGGATCTTCGAGAGGTACTTGCAGCTGACGAGGTAGACGTGGTCGACCCGGAGGTCGATGGGCGCCACCTCGTCGCCCGGGGCGCGCCCGGTGCCCTTCCATTCGACCACCTGGGGCAGGCGCCCGCGCAGGCCGTCGGCTGCGGTCAGGAACGCCTGCCCGTTGGCCCAGGCGGCGTGGAACTCGCCGTCGTAGGCTCCGCCGACACGCAAGTGGTCGAGCCGATCCCACATCTCGGGCGACAGGCTGTGCATCACGCTCGTGCGCGACCGCACCGCCTCCTCAAGCCCGTCCAGTCCGAGCATGCCGAGACCAGTCCCGAGTTCTGTCACCGTGGTCCGGTCGCTCGGCACGGACGCATCTTCCCACCCGCGGCGCTCTCGGTTCGGAATCGCTCGGCGAAGGTGCCGAACGGCTGGCCTTGCCGCCGCTTTACTCGAGCCTCGTATGGTGCGCCTGCACACATGGAGGAACGAGCCGAACACCATCGGGTCGTGAGCAGGGGAGGTCGTCATGAGCGCAATCGAAACCACCACGGGCATCCTCGTGAGGACGAAAATTTTCCCCTTGGCGATTTTGCTTCTGTTGTTCAAGACGAACGTCACCATCGACGGCACGACCTCGGTCCTCAAATGGGGGGACCACGTCTTTGCGGTCCCTCCGGGGCAGCACGACGTGCAGGTATCGTTCCGCTACCTGTTCTCGAACCGCATGGGGGAGGCCAAGTTGACGGTTGAGGTCGCGCCCGGCCGGACGACAACGGTGCTCTACCGGTCGCCGTTCCTCGTCTTCATGGGCGGCTCAATGAAGGAGATTGCGCCATGAGCTCCGACGAGCGCCCAACGGATTCGGAACAGATTCCGGGCGAAGACGACGCGTCATCACCATCGTCGTCACCGCCACCACCACCGTCACCGCCACCACCACCGCCACCGATGGCGGCTCCGAACGCGCCACCTGTTGCCGGGGCCGTTTCGACGACGGTCCTCTGGCCGAGCGTCGCGAGCGTCGCCCCTTCGGGGTCGTACCCTGAGCTCACGCCACCCACGGAGCCGCTTCCGCTCCTCACCATTCTGCCGGAACGGGCCAAGCAACGGCGATGGACCGTGTTGGTGCGGGGCATCCTCTCTCTCCCGCTGGCGGTGGTCGTCCTGTTCGTCGGCCTCGCCGCCACGGTGTGCGTGGTGCTCGGCTGGTTCGCCGCGCTGGTCACGGGCCGGGTCCCGAACTTCGTGCGGTCCATCGTGACGGTGTATCTACGGCTGGCACTCCGGCTCGAGGCCTATCAGTTCCTCCTCACGGATCGCTTCCCGCCGTTCAGTGCCGACGACGTGCCCGACTACCACGCCAGCCTTGCCGTTCCACCGGCGACCAGGGTGCAACGCGCGGCTGTGCTCTTCCGCCTCGTGCTCGTGATTCCCGCCGCTATCGCGGTGCGGATTGTGGGGCTTGGCATCTACGTCGTGCTCTTCTTCATGTGGTTCGTGGTGCTCATCACGGGGTGGCTCCCCAAGCCGGTCCACGAGGTCGCGCAGGCCTTCATCCGCTACGAGATCCGGCTCCTCGGTTACTTCAACCTCCTGGTGCCGACGTACCCGGGCGAGCTCTTCGGCGATCTCGCGCTCCCCGCGCCGATCCTTCTCCCGGGCGGCGACAAAATCGGTACGTACGTCGACGCTCCGACGGCCGTCCCGCCACCGCCACCACCGGCGTCGCAGCCGTGGAAGCTGATCTTGAGCATGGGGGCGAAGCGCTTGCTCCTGGTCACGATTGTCCTCGGCATCGCCGCCGCAATCGGCCTCTCGGTCTTCGAAACCGCTGCCGGAAACCACGAGAACCTGGTGCAGGTCAACAACCAGCTGGTCTCGGATCTCGACCAGTTCTCCACGACGGCGAAGAGCTGCCAGGATGTTTCGTGCCTGGAGCAGGCGAACGGCGTGCTCTCACAGCAACTCGGCGATTTCGTGAGCGCCATCGAAGGCGCCAACAGCGCCGGGGTGAGCCCGAGCCTCATCAACCAGTTGACGACGGCCGCCGAGCACGCCGAGCAGGTGACGGGGGACCTGGCCGACTCGGGACCCAGTGTGGCCCGCTACCGCAGCGCGGTCTCACGCGATCAGGCGGAACAGGCCATCAACGACCTCGTCAACGCCCAGCGTGCCTTCGTCACCGCGCTGAACGCGCAGCGGTTCGGCTAGTCGCTGTCCTAGTCGGCGAAGAGGGGCGTGAGCTGCAGCTCGAGTGGTCCCACCGCTGCCTCAGCGGCGACATGCATCTCGGTGCTCTCGTAGACGTCGACCGCCGTTCCCGTGCGGGCGATGAACGCGAAGACGGCATCACCCCACCGCTCCTCGCGCAGAGCCTGGCGCAGCGCGGCGCGCTCGCCGGGCGGCAGGTCCCGTCCCGGCGTCTTGGCGACCAGCTGGCATGCCAGCACCCAGTTCAACGTGTCGAGGTCCTCGGCGACGAACACGCGCGGCGGATCGTCCCGGACCACCGCGCAAGCGACGACGGTGCCCATCGTCAGCCAGCGCCCACGGTCAGCCAGCGCCCACGGTCAGCCAGCGCCCATCGTCAGACGGTGCCCGGCGTCACGTCGGCGGCCGACCAGAAGCCGGCCCGGGGTGAGCCGCAGCGCCCACGGGCGTAGGCCCTCAACCGCGCCCGGGCGTCGGCGGACAGGAGATCCACCGCGTCGAAGATGCCGCCCGGTCCCGGCGCCCGCAGGGCGCGGTCGGCCTCGGTGCCCGATCGGGGCAGCTGGGTGGTCAGCACGACGAAGGGCGCATGGCCGCCGGCAGCCAGCACGTGAGCCCGGCCGAGGGCTCGCCAGACCGTCTCGGAGCGGGCCATGCCACCCCGGTAGGCGGAGTTCGGCCCGGCCACGTCGAAGTACCACGTCCGCCCCCGGGCGTCCGTCGCGGTGAAATCGACGGCCAGGCCCAGCCCGCGCAGGCGGCGGTTGGGCCGGACGTCGGCGAATCCGGCGGCCTCCAGTGCCGCCCGGGCCAACGTGGAGGCCGATGCACCGTCGCTCGCCGCGCCGGCGGTACCGCCGGGTTCGATTCCCGCTTGCGCCTCGTCCGCCAGGCGGGCGCTGGACAGCTCGACGTAGGCGGGGTCGAGGTCGTAGCCGACGGCGTCGCGCCCGCAGCGCAGTGCGGCCACGAGGGTCGAACCGGAGCCGGCGAAGGGATCGACGACGAGGTCGCCGCGATAGGTGTAGAGCTCCATGAGCCGCTGGGGGAGCTCGACGGGGAAGGGGGCAGGGTGCCGCACCCGCACCGCGCTCTCGGGCGGGATGTCCCACACGTCGAGCGTCAACGCCATGAAGTCGTCGGCCCCGACGCTGCTCTCGTGCGGCAGACCCTCGCGGCGGCGGTCCTTGGGGCTGCGCGCCCGCCCGAAGCGCCCCTTGCTGGCCACGATCACCCGTTCGGTCACGTCGCGCAGCACCGGGTTGGCGGCGGATCGGAAGGAGCCCCAGGCGCAGGAGCCGCTCGCTCCCTCGCCCTTCTGCCAGACGATCTCTCCCCGCGGCAGGAGGTGGAGGTCGTCCTGCAGAATGCTCATCACGTCGGCGGCCAGGCTGCGGTAGGGCTTGCGTCCGAGGTTGGCCACGTTGACCGCAATGCGGCCGCCGGGCTCGAGCACCCGCTTGCACTCGGCGAAGACGTCGCGCAGGAGGGCCAGGTACTCCATGTAGGACCCGGGTACGCCTTCGCGGTCGAGCTCCTCCTCGTACTGCTTGCCGGCGAAGTAGGGGGGTGAGGTCACGACCAGCGCCACCGAGTCGTCCGCCACGGCGTCCATCCGGCGCGCATCGCCCGCAAGGCACGAGACACCGGGCTCGTGCGGGTTCACATGCTCGTCGGCGCTCAGCTCCGGCGCTTCGAAGCGGGCGTAGAAGGCGTCCGCCACGTGCGATTCGCGGCGCCCGACGCCGAAATTGGAGGTCGCGGTGCGACGGCGAGGCGGCATGGGGGGTCGGCTCGACCCTACCGGCGGGCCCGTGACGGGGCCGGGATCCACAGGGGGTCGCGGGGCATGGGCGACACCCTACGGAATCGCTGTGACGGGCGCCTCCCCACTACATCTCGTAGACGACGAACGACGTAGGCCGCCCGACCTGGTCGTAGAGGGAGCGGGCCCGGCCGTTGTACTGCTGGGTGTGCCAGTAGGCCGTGTCGGCCCCCCGCTCGGTCCCGGCCGCCTTGACCGCCTGGAGCAGGGCGCGCCCGAGGTCGGACCCCCGGGCCGCCGGGTCGACGAAGAGGTCCTCCAGGTAGCACTTGGGCTGCCGGGACCAGGTCGAGGCGTGCACGACGCAGTTGGCCATACCAATGGCCTTCGCGGCGTCGTCCAGGGCCAGGAGGCCGAACATGCCGTCCTCACCGGCGCACAGCCGCTCGAATGTGCTCTGCGTGGTGAGGTCGTCCAGCTCGGCCCGGTAGAAGGCCAGATAGCCGGCCCACAGGGCGCTCCAGCCCTCCCAGTCGTCGTTGCGCAGTTCCCGGATCGTGGCCATGCCCGCAGCCTTGCATCGAGCGCCGGCCGGCGCCGGGATCGGGCTACTTCGGGGCCCGGCGGGTTCGTCCGGGGCGTCCAGGGCGGGCGGGCCGGCCCCGGCCCTCGAACTTCTGGCGGACCTGGGCCCGCCGGGCCTGGATCTCCCGGTGGGTCAGGGCCTCGGTCGAGGCATCGAGGCCGAAGCCGGCCTTGATGCCCGTGATGTCGGGCGCCCAGTCCTCTTCCGCCTGGAGGCCGAGCTGGGCCATGATCCGCTCGCCGTGCTTGGCGGCGAAGAGCAGCGCGATGGCCTCGACCTCGGCGAACAGGTCCAGGTCGGGGGCGAGCGTGGCGATGGCCCCGTCCAGGAACATCAGGTTCTTCACGAAGAGCATGAGCTCCTTGGGCAGGTGGGCGCCGATCCCGAGCAGGGTCTTGATGGAGTGCTGCATCTCGGCGACGAGCTCGTCGGCGGTCAGCGCCGTCGGATCGATCGGGGGCCGGTCCAGGCCCAGCACATCGATGACGTGCTGCACGTCGAGCTCGGCGGGGAAGGCTCCGAGGTCGCGTAGGGCGGCGACCTGGGCCGGGATGTCGGCGTTGGAGGCCCCGACCACCAGGGCCAGCAGGGCGAGGCGCTTGGCCTCCGTGAGGCGGCCGGTGATGCCGAAGTCCAGCAGCGCGGTCTTGCCCGAGGGCAGCACGAAGAGGTTCCCGCCGTGCAGGTCCCCGTGGAAGATGCCGTAGAACAGGGCGCCCTCCAGGAAGCCGATCATGCCGGCCCGCACGACGGCCTCGGTGTCGATGCCGGCCGCCTGCATGCCCTCGACGTCGCCGAAGTGGAAGCCGTCGAGCCGCTCCATCACCAGCATGCGGCACGTGACCAGCGTCGGGTGGGGCCGGGGCACCACGAAGTCGCGCTGGTCGAGCGCGGCAAAGGTGGTGGCGACATCGAGCATGTTCTCGGCTTCGAGACGGAAGTCGAGCTCCTCCACGATCGTCTCGGCGAAGAGCTCGACCAGGGCCGGCGGGTTGGCCAGGGCGGAGACGGGAATCCGGCCCACCAGCAGCGGCGCCAGCCAGGCCATGACGGCGAGGTCCTGGCGCACGCGGTCCGACACCGTGGGGCGCTGGACCTTGACCACGACCGGGGTGCCGTCGAGCAGCGTGGCGGCGTGCACCTGGGCGATGGAGGCGGCGGCCAGCGGGGCGCGCTCGACGGTGGCGAAGGTGGCGGAGAGGGGCCCGCCGAGCTCCTCGGTCAGGACCTGCTCGACGACCGCCCACGACTCGGGCGTGACCTGGTCTCGGCACCACTTGAACTCGGCCACCAGCTCAGGCGGGAAGACGCCGTCGCCCGAGGCGACGATCTGGCCCAGCTTGATGTACGTCGGGCCCAGCCGCTCGGCCGCCACCCGCAGGCGCCGCGAGATGCCGGCCACCGACTCGCTGCCGCCGCGTCTGCGCTCCTTGACGTACCAGAGGCCGAGGGCGGGGGCCACGGCGCGCACCGTCGTGCCCAGCCGATGCAGCGGCGGCAGCCGGCGCCGCCGGGTCAGCTGGGGGAGCGAGGCGGTGAGACGGATGCGCACGCCGGCCAGCCCCCGGCGCCAGGGCAGGTGGTCGGGGTCGACGGTCCAGGGGCCGTCGTCGCTGAACGTGCCGAACACGGTGTCTGCCGAGGAAGCAGTGTCCGGCGAGAGATCCCCGTCCGACGAGGAAGCAGACTCCGGCGAAGGGGCCGCCGCCAACGGATCCGGATCAGTCGCCACGGGACGAGCCTATGGGCGCGCCGGCGGTGCTCAGGGCTGCACGAGCCCTGATTGGAAGGCGAAGACCACGGCTTGCACACGGTCGCGCAGCCCCAGCTTGGCCAGCAGCCGGCCGACGTGTGACTTCACCGTCGCCTCCGAGACGTACAGGCGCTCCGCGATTTCGGCGTTGGAGAGGCCGTCGGCCACGGCGAGCAGGACCTCGCGCTCGCGCTCGGTCAGGCTGGCCAGCGCAGGATGCTCCTCCGGCCCGTCGTCGTCCGCCCCCGGACCGTCGGCGCTGAGGTCCGGCAGCGTCTCGGCGTACTCCTCGAGCAGGCGGCGGGTGATGCGGGGCGACACGACGGCGTCACCGCGGGCGACGGTGCGGATGGCGCTCCCGAGCTCCGCCGGGGGGACGTCCTTGAGGAGGAACCCGCTGGCGCCGGCCCGCAGCGCGCTGAAGGCGTACTCGTCCAGGTCGAAGGTCGTGAGGATCAGGACGCGGGTGCTCTCGCCCGCCTCCGAGGAGGTGATGGCCCTGGTGGCCTCAATCCCGTCGAGGACGGGCATGCGGACGTCCATCAGCACCACGTCGGGCCGGTAGAGCTCGACGAGGCGCACGGCGTCGGTCCCGTCGGCGGCCTCGCCGACGATCTCCATGTCCTCTTCCGCCTCAAGGATCATGCGGAAGCCCTTGCGCAGGAGCGCCTGATCGTCGGCCAGCACGACGCGGATGGTCATGCCGGCGTGGGGGCTTTGCAGTCGTGCAGCTTCGCCGCGACCTCCCAGCCGCCGCCGGGGCGTCGTCCGGCGCTGAGCGTGCCCCCGAACGCGTTGGCGCGTTCCGCCATGCCGGCCAGGCCGTGGCCGCCGTTCATCGCTCCGGCCGGGACAGTGACGGTGCTCCGGCCGTCGTCGGTGACCCGCACGGCGATGTCGGGGTCGCTGAAGGCCAGCTCTATCTCCACCGACGTCGCCTCCTCGGCGTGCTTCAGCGCGTTGGTCAAGGCCTCCTGCACCACCCGGTAGACCGTGAGGCCCGCCGCGCCGGACACGTCGAAGGGCACGCCCACGCGCCGGACCGAGACGTCGAGCCCGGTGCCCCGGACGCGCTCGACGAGCGCCGGGAGCTCACGCAGGTCCGGTTGGGGCGCGAGCGGGGGATGGCCGCTGCCGTTCCCGGCGGCGGCGTTGCTGACAGCGCTGCCGTTGCCGGCGGCGGAGTCGTCCGGGCCGGCCGGCACCGGCTCGTCCCGCAGGACGCCGAGCATGCGCCGCATGTCGGTCAGCGCCTGGCGCCCGGTGCTCGAGACCTCGTCCATGGCCTCGGCCGCCCGGGCCGGATCGGTGGCCTGCGCCAGCGAGGCGGCGTCGGCCAGCGTGACCATCACCTGAATGTTGTGCGAGACCACGTCGTGCATCTCCCGGGCGATGCGGGCCCGCTCCGTCACCGCGGCCAGGGTCGCCTGCTGGTCGCGCTCGAGCTCAAGGCGCGCCGCCCGCTCGGCCAGCCAGTCGAGCTGGCTGCGCAGGGCGCGCACCACCACCCCGGCCAGCAGCGCCGTGAAGACGAGGCCGGTGATGAAAACGAAGCCCTGCAGCGCGTTGCGGGTCGGGTCCCAATGGACCGTGGCCATCACGACGCCCACTTCCAGAATGGCCGTGGCGGCGGCCACGAGACGCCACTCGGACTCGAGCGCCACCGTGTAGAGGGCGACGAGGAGCGCGGCGTCGGCCAGAGCCGGCTCAGCAACGAGCCACTGGACGAACGCCACCGCCGCAATGACCAGGAACACGGTCATCGGTGCCCGGCGCCGGAAGACGAGCGGGAAGATCAGCGCCGCGACAAACCACAGGCTCGGCCGGGGCGCCGTGCGCTCGACGAACCAGCCCGAGCACAGCACGAACAGCCCTGCGGCGAGCACCAGGTCGACCAGGGTCGCGTAGCGGCGGTCGAAGGCCCGCAGCCATTGCCAGACGCGCCAGGCGCCGTCGTCCTGCTGCTCCCGCGGCGTGGCGGGCTGTGCGTCGACCGGCGTGCTCCGGGGCCGGAGCCACTCGGGGTACAGGTGACGTGAGCTGGGGGCCATCGGATCCTTCGTTCCCTGGCGGGACGACCATGGTAGTGCCCCCTGAGCTGGACCTCTTGACGCGAACCACCCCGGCCTCACCTCCCCAGCCTTCCTGGCGGGCGCCGGAGCGGTTCTCATCCCGAAGAATGAAACCTGGGTGGGGGGATCAGTCCTGCGGGCGATTCGATAGGCGGTGGCGGCGTTCTACTTTCGAAGGGCGAAGCCGACGAGCGGCGTGAGGCAGCGAGTGTGGTCCGCCCCGAGCACACAGCGCACCTCACGTCGCTTGTGGGACCGGGCGCCGTCCGCGAGCGAGTTCAGCCGCCGGCGCTGGCCGCGGCCTCCCGGCACGCCTCGAGGTCGTCGAAGGCCCGGGCCACGTCCTCCGGCGTGAAGGCGAAGAAGAGGGCGGCCACGGCGTCGGCCCCGGCCTCGGCGTAGCCCTCGACCCATTCGGGCGTCAGCTGGTTGAAGTACGGGCAGACCGTGATCCGCAGTTCGGACCGGCTGCGCCCGACCTTCTCGAGCTCGTCGTCGAGCGCGGCCAGGCCGACGGCCAGCTCCTCGGGCGAGCGGTTGAAGGTGTGCCAGCCCTGCCCGTGGCGCGCCGCCCGGCGCAACGCGGCCGGCGTCTCGCCACCGATGTGGACGGGCGGCGGCTGCTGGACCGGCTTGGGGAACATCTGGCACGGCGGCAGGTCGTAGGCCTCCCCGTGGAAGGAGGACGTCTCGTCGAGCCAGAGCGTGCGCAGCACCTGGAGGTACTCGTCGGTCCGGCGGCCCCGCTGACTCCCACGGGACGTTGAGGACGTCGAACTCCTCCTTGAGCCAGCCCACGCCGATGCCGAGGTCGACCCGCCCGCCCGAGAGCCAGTCGAGCGAGCTGACCTCCTTGGCGGTGTAGACGGGGTTGCGCTGGGGGAGGAGCAGCATGGCCGTCCCGAGGCGGACCGTGGACGTGCGCGCCGCCAGGTAGGTCAGCGTGACCATGGGCTCGAGCAGGCCGCTGCCCGGCGGGGCCGGGATCTTGCCGTCCGCGGCGTAGGGGTAGCTGCTCTGGTACTCCTCGAACAGCACGACGTGCTCGCCCACCCAGATGGTCCCGATGCCGCGCTGCTCGGCCCCCTCGGCCACGGCGTCGAGCAACGGGGCGGTGGTCATGGGGCTCGCGGTCGGCATCCACAGGTCGAACTGCACGTCAGGCCCCCAGTCCTCGGCACACGAAAGAGCACATTTCGTCGGCGGCCTGCGTGGCCGGGATCGGATCGGGCTCGCCGGCCCGGACGGACAGCGCGCCGTAGATCTGCTGGCCCACGAGCACCACGGCGCGCTCGGGGTCGAGGTCGGCCCGGAAGTCGCCGGTGGCGACGCCGGCCACGACGAGGTCCTCGAGCACCCGGATCATGTCGAGCCCGATCATCATGAGCGCGCCGCCCACTGCCTCAGAGCCGGCGGCCGCCGCCGTCGACTGCGTGGCCATGGCGAGGCGGAAGAAGGCCGGGCTGTCGTCGACGCGTTCGAGCACGCCGAGGATGAGCCGGCGCAGCCGGGCCACCGGCGGGTCGGCATCGTCCGCCACCAGGGCGATGGTGTCCTGCAGCTGGTCGTACATGGACTGCACGCAGGCGCGCAGGAGGTCGTCGCGGTTGGCGAAGTAGACGTACACGGTCGAGCGGGCGACGCCGGCTTCGGATGCGATCTCGTCCATCGACACATCGGTGGTGCCGCGTTCGCCGAAGAGGCGGCGCGCCGTGTCGATCAGCTGGTCGCGCCGGAAGTCACGGATGACGTCCTTGAGTGCGTCGGGGGCGCGCCGCGCCACTGCTACGTCGCCCGCCTCAGTCGGCCGGCCGGCTCAGGAGCCGACGCGGGCGGACGGGGTGAACGCCACGGGAATGTGCTTGACGCCATTGATGAACTGGGACTGTAGGCGCTGGACCTCGCCGTCCTGGCGAATGTCGGGCATGCGGTCGAGCAGGTGCTCGTACATGACCCGGATCTCCATGCGGGCGAGGTTGGTCCCGAGGCAGAAGTGGGGGCCGCCCCCGCCGAAGGCGATGTGCGGGTTGGGATCGCGGCCGATGTCGAAGGTGTCGGGGTCGGTGAAGATGTCCTCGTCCCGGTTGGCCGAGGCATGGAAGAAGACGACCTTGTCCCCGGCGGCGATGGCGGTCCCGCTGAGCTCGGTGTCCACCATGGCGGTGCGCCGGAAGTTCATGACCGGGGTGACGAAGCGCAGCATCTCGTCGACGGCGGTGGGCAGCAGGCTGCGGTCGGCCAGCAGGCGCTGCCACTGGTCGGGGTGCTGGAAGAAGGCGTGCATGGCGCCGGACATGAGGTTGCGCGTGGTCTCGTTGCCGGCGACGGTGAGCAGCAGGAAGAAGAGCTCGAGCTCCAAGTCACTGAGGCGCTCCCCTTCGATCTCGACGGTGGTGAGGGCGCTCATGAGGTCGGCGTGGGGGTCGATCCGCTTCTTGGCGAACAGCTCGGAGGCGTAGGCGTAGAGCTCCATGGCGGACGTGAGAGCCAGCTCCTGCTGGTCCTGGTACTCGGGGTCCTCGTTGCCGACCATGCGGTTGGACCACTCGAACATGCGGTGGCGGTCCTCCGGGGGCACGCCGAGGAGCTCGGCGATGACCTGGAGGGGGAGCTCGGCGGAGACTTGCGTGACGAAGTCGGCGTGACCCGTCTCGATCACCTCGTCGATGATGGCGTCGGTGGCGCGGTGGATGCTCTCCTCGAGGTCGCGCACCATGCGGGGGGTGAACCCCTTGTTGACCAGGCGCCGGTAGCGGGTGTGGAGGGGAGGGTCCATGTTGAGCATCATCAGGCTCTGCTGGGCGATCTCGTCGGCGCCCATCTCGAAGGGCATGGTGCCCTGGGCGGCGGAGCTGAAGCGCTCGTAGTCCCGGTTGACGGTGACGCAGTCCTCGTAGCGGGTGACGGCCCAGAAACCGGGACCGCCTGGCTCGTCCTGCCAGTGCACGGGATCGTGGCGGCGCAGCGAGGCCAGATAGGCGTGGGGGACGCCCGCCACGTAGGACCGGGAGTCGGAGAGGTCGACCGGGGCGACGCCCGCCAGGGTGCTCATGTTGACAGCTCCTCTGAAGAATCGGACACAATGTCCGATACCTCAGATGGTAAGTCCAGAGGACTCCGATGTCAACGTTCGTTTGGTCGTCGGTCGCCGGCCTCGGGAAATCGGTCCAGAAGCGGCCTGCCTACCGGGAGCCGCTCCCACGGGCATCTTCGGTCGCCGCAGATGAGGAGCGGAGCGGCCTACGAAGGAGGGGGGTCGGCCGGGTCCGTCGGCACGACGGCGATCGACTTGGTGGGGTCGTCGGGATCGAGGATCACCCGCACCCGGGTGTCGGCGTCGGGGGGCTCGCCGGGCACCGCGGCGACGATGGCCACCTCGTCGACGGGGGGAGCGAAGACGTTCTGCAGGCCCCGGGCGATTCCGGTGCCGACGCCGCCGATCGCTGATTTCCTGCGCCAGCGGTCGAAGCCCCCGGGAGTCTTCTTCTGTTTCTGATTGATCTTCGTCCCCTTCGCAACTTCAGCGGGGGAGGCGTCGAAACATCAGGCCGGTCGCCGTCGCCCTCCGATTCCATGGAACTCATCGTCGCAGGGATTCGCGTCACGCGTCGTTCGCCGTGCCGGACCGCATCATCGTCTGCACCGTGTGCGATGAGGAAGCGATTGTTGCCTTCCTGGTTCTGGGGCAAGAACGGAACTCGGCTGCGTTGCGCCGTACTTGGAAGGCCCCGGCGTTCTCTCAAAAGGCGTGGTGTAGCGTGTGGGTGTTCTGGACGGTGGGCGGGAGCGCTGGAAATGACCAGGTGGTGGCGACCATCGGCGGCACTGGCCGTCACGGCTTTGGGCCTTTCCTTGTCCTCCTGCGGCTCCTCCGGAGCCCCTTCCGCGTCGCAGTCCTCGGCCGTTTCGGAGTCCGCGACCTCATCTCCGCCTTCGACCGGGTCGCAGTCTTCGAACACCGGGGCAATCAGTGCGGCGTCGCCTTCTGCGCCGGCTACGACGCGTTCTGCGGGAGGGTATCCCGACCAAGGTGCCGGACCAGGCGAGGGTCCGCCCCGACGTGGACCTCATCAACTGTGGGCAGACGAAGGGTGGATGGTCGGCCGGCGGGACGGTGCAGAACTCCCTTCGCCGTCGCACCACCTACATCATCACGGTGTTCTTCACTTCGGCGCAGGCAACCGATCTGGCCTCAGCCGTGACCTCGGTACCCCTTGCGGCCGGCCAGTCCAAGCTCTGGTCGACCCAGGCGACGTTTGCCGCGCCGGGTCAGGTGTTGTGCGTGCTCCGGGGTGTCGCCGCGCGTTGACGGCGATGTCAAACCGGCGTCCGCGTGGTCAGGCGGTTTGCAGCGATCGCAGCGTCGTCTCGTTCAACGACTCAGCGAGCATGTCGTATGCCTCGTCGAACTCGGGTTCGGTTTCGGATGCACACAGACGCTCAAAGATGGAACGGAGCCCGTAGTCGGCACCGGCAAAGTCAGCCGCAGACTTCACGATCTCGATGACTTCCGCCCGACGCTCTTCGAAGGTGTGGACGTCGTTGTCGGCAAACATCTCGGCGAGCTTCATGCCCAGCATCCCCTCGTTCGGTCACGGCTCCAGCGGGAGCCATGTGCCGTTCCCCGTCTGAAATCCTAAAGAGATATCGACGGGAATCGAGTGGGACTAAAGCCCAAGATGACGTTGAATTGTCGCACGGTTGTGTGACGAAGCCACCGCGACGCGACACTCAAGGAACGGGAACGAACGTCCCATGTTCTTCCGGCGCGAGCTCCACCGAGCGGTGCCGGACGGAGGTGAGAAGCGGGCCGGCGGCAAGAATGACGCCGAAGGTGACGAGCACAACCTCCCAGAGCCAGGTGACGGGTTGCCGGCGGAAGGGGTCGCTCGAGACCGGCCACACGATCACCGCCGCGATCACCACCCCGGCCCAGATCGCCACGTTCCAGTTGACCTGGTGGCGCACGACCCTGCGCAGAATGAGGAGGAGGCCGACCGCCATGATCACCACGGGAATCCAGTGCCGGGCATCCTGCCCCCAGCTTTGGCGCCAAATGATCAAAGAGATCTCGCCTTCGCCTTCGGCCAACAGAATCAGGGCGAACCAGGCAACCACCGATTCGCGGATGCGTCCTCGAACGACCTCGACCAAGATGAGCGCCACGGAGAGGGCCATGTAGTAGTACCCGAAAACGTTCTGTTCGAAGACGAGGCGAAGGCTGAGCGACAGGGCGACGAGGGGGAGGAGGACCTTCGGCTGCAGGGCTGCCGGCCCGACGCGTCGGAGCACGAGCACCGAGAGAATCAATGAAACCAGGAGGGGCAGCACGCGGGAGACCAGGACGAGCAGCGCTCCATGGAGATGCAGCTCCCACACCACGGTGCCCCCCTGGCCGGACGCGTCCCCGGTCCCCAAGAAGATGAATCGAGCAGCTTTTCCTGCGGTCAGGCCCAGGATCGGCAGTATGACGACCATCGCGCTGACGAAGGCCACTGCCGCGAACCTCACCCGGTGGCGCCCGGGAGCGACCACCAGGAGGGGTATGGCGACGAGCAACGTGAACTGTTGCGTGAGCACGGCGAGCGCAATCAGGATTCCCCCCAGAATCCATCTGCTCCGAATCGCGCACGCGACGGCGCCGAGGGCAAAACCCATCGCCATGAGGTCCTGTGGATGGAAGTACTCCTCAATGCTCATCCACACCGGCGGCAGGCAAGCCACGATGACGACGGCGGTCGGCTCCCATCCACAGAGACCTCGCCCGGTGACGCGGAGCACGGCCACCACGCCGGCGAGCAACAGGATCCAGCCGAGGTACGCGACTCTGAGCGTGGGAATGATCGCATCGCTCTTCAGTGCCCAGCCCGCCATGCTGGGGAGTCCCCGACTGCAGTTGTGACCGAGGGCCGCACTCGTTGGGAAGGGGGTGCCGTGCCCTATGCGGGCGACGGCCTCCACCCCGCCGGACAGAAGCGGGTAGACCGGGGCGCCATAGTTGAAGTTGATGTGACCCAGAGGCGGGTACATGCACACGAACTGACCGTGGGCGATGGCCCAGCTCGAGAAATCCACCTCGAATGCATCGCCGCCGGCCGGCCCCCCCGCCTTCTGTATCCAGGCGACGAGAATCGCGGTCGCCAAGAGCCAGCCGAACGCACACCACCATCCGGAGAGTGGCCTCTGGAACCACGACAGATTGCTTGGCTCGGAGTCGACGTCGGGAACGGGGAGGGTATTCGTCATTGGAAGTTGATGACTTGCGCCGGTTATTCCGGCACTTTGCCGAGGCCAAAGGTTAACCGTGAGGGATTCGCCAGTGGCTGATGGGGGAGGCCAGATGTCATCCTCCGGGAGTGGGATCCATCACCTTTCGACTGTCGGAGTCCAACAGGTGAATGGCTGTGCCCACTAACGTGAGCCAGATGTTCGACGTGCAGCTGCATTCGTAGCTTCCGCGTTCATGCTCGGACTGCTCATTGCGCTGTGTGCCATCTTCGGCCTCGCCATCGGCTCCTTCCTCAACGTCGTCATCTATCGAGTGCCGCGCGACGAATCGATCGTCTCGCCGCGGTCCGCGTGCCCCTCGTGTGGGACGCCAATCCTCGAACGGGACAACATCCCGGTGGTGTCCTGGCTGCTGTTGAAGGGTCGTTGCCGGACGTGCAAGCGCTCGGATTTCGGCCAAATACCCCCTGGTAGAGGCCACGTGCGCCGCGCTGTTCGCCGGATGCGCTGCCCGATTCGGTTACCGCTGGGACCTCCCGGCCTTTCTCGCTCTGTTCGCCGGGCTCCTGGCCCTGTCGTGGATCGACATCGAGCGCATGCTGCTCCCGAAGAAGATCGTCTACCCGCTCACGCTTCTCGTCGCGGCCCTCTTGGCGCTCGCCGCAGGAATGACGGGAGACTGGCACGCCTACCTCGTCGGCGTCGCCTGCGCGGCGGGATGGTTCATTGTGTTCTTCGCGATGAACTTCGCCAGCCCCCGCATTCTGGGGTTCGGGGACGTCCGGCTTTCCTTGGTGCTGGGTCTGGCTCTCGGCTGGCTCGGCGTCGGCTACGTGCTGTTGGGGTTCTTTGCCGCCAACGTGATCGGTGCGCTGCTCGGCATCGTGCTCATCGCCACCAAGCGCATGAGCCGGACCGATCGCATTCCCTACGGCGTCTTCCTGGCCCTGCGGATGCGCCGTCGCGGTCTTCGCCGGTCCGGAGCTCTCTGAGCCCGTTCACGCACTACTCACTCTGAGTGGCGAGAGCGCCCGTGCGTCAGCGGACGATCTCCATGCGCAGGCCTTGCTCGTCCCATTCGGGATCCTGCGGCATGCGGACCACGGCCCTGGCAAAGATCCGTCTTGCCGTCCAGAGGATCGCGGCGGCGTCGAGACGGTGTGAGATCGAGGTCCGGGAACCTCGGCGTCCAAGATCCTCGATACCCCGGGACCTTCGTCTCGACCAGTTCCCTTCGCTCCTCGATCCCCTTCTCCCTGTGCTTCGCCCAGCGCATCGGCGTGTCGTCGTTGAGCTGGTAGAAGCTCAGCTCGGCGTTGACCTCGTAGATCGTTCGCTGGCGAAAAGGCGCCATCTCGTTGGCCACCTCCCGGTAGCGCGGGAGCAGGGTGTGGCTGATGGCGTCGAGGTGGTCCGGCAACAGGTCGATGTCGCGTTGGGAGTCCAGACGGACCGGAGCGCTCTTGACGGCAGCACCGCGCCGCACCCAGCAGGGCCCGGGCCTCGCGGTCGCAGGATCGGCCGCCCGTCGGCCGTCTGGCTGAGATAGCCGACCGGAGCGTTCAAGGCCACGGTGGAGTAGGCCGGCCGCTGGTCCACAACGTCGATGAATCGTCTCCAACTCGGCTGGGATCCTCGGGCGCGAAGATCGTCCCTTGCAGCTTGGCGCTGGCGACGAGCCAGCCGCCCCGGCAGGGTGTCACCCCTGCCACGAGCGAGTAGGGGAGGTTTGGGCCGTGGCGGGTGGCCCCGACGGCGGTCACGCAGTGAGAGCATGGCGTCCGGTGGCTGAGCAGACGGTCGAGCTCCTTGGGGTGCGCGGAGATGGTCATGGCGTCGTCATAGGTGATGGTGTCGCTGGAGATGAGGTCGACGAGACTCGACTCCATCGTGCACATGCCCTCCGCGCTGGTTGGTCGTGATCACGTTCAGGAGCTGGTTGGTCTTGCCCTCCCGGATGAGGTTCCGGACCGGGTTGTTCGCCACCAGGATCTCGAAGGCGGCCACCATGCCGCCGCTGATCCGCGGCACGAGCCGCTGCGCGATGACTGCGCCGAGGCACGCTGCCAGCTGGACCCGGATCTGCTCCTGCCGGAAGGCGGGGAACACGTCGATGATGCGGTCGATGGCCTGCGCGGCATCGTTGGTGTGCAGGGTCGAGAACACCAGGTGACCGGTCTCGGCCAGCGTGAGGGCGAGCTGGATGGACTCGAGGTCACGCATCTCACCGACGAGGAGGACGTCGGGGTCCTCCCGGAGCGCCGAGCGCAGGGCCCGCTCGAAGATGGGGCTGTCGACGCCGACCTCCCGTTGGTTGACGGCTGAGAGGTTGTGGTCGTGGACGTACTCGATCGGGTCCTCGATGGTCAGGATGTGGAGGGCCCGCGTCTCGTTGATGCGGTCGATGATCGAGGCGAGGGTCGTCGACTTACCGGAGCCGGTCGGACCGGTCATCAGGACGAGCCCACGTGGGAGCCGAGCCATCCACTCGGCGATGGGCGGCAGACCCAGCTCTTCGAAATCCGGGATGTCGGAGGGGATCATTCGGAGGGCCAGCGCGATCTCACCCCTCTGGTTGAATGCGCTGCCACGGAGCCGGGCCCGGTCGCGCCAGGTGAGTGAGAAGTCGACGTCCTGGTGCTCGTCGAGAGTGGCTGCCTGTTCCGGCAGTCAGCATGGTGAGCACGAGCTCCTCGATCTCGGCGCCCGTCATGACCGGGCACGCCTCGACAGCGGCTGCAGATTGCCGTCGACCCTGCACCCGGGGCGCAGAGCCGCTGGCAAGGAGCAGGTCGGAACCCTGGCGGTCCCAGAGGATCTGCAGCCATGGGTCGAGTCGTTCATTGCGTGGTCGTTCACGGATCCATCCCCTCGTTGTTTCGACGGTGAAGTCCGAAGCGCCCGGCCCAGGGGGCCGGGCGCTTCGGTTCACGTTTGATGTGTCGTTTACTGCAGCGCCTTAGCTGAACGGCTGGCGCAGGGGTTCGTGCCCCCGCCCGACGAGTCGTACGCCGGTGCCGTCGTTCACGAAGACGTGCCACCGTGGTCGTGTCGATCGTGATCGTGTAGCCGTTGTTGCGTGGCCGGCCACTGCGTGAAGGTACGGACCACCCGTCTGCGCCGGTGCCCAGCAGTGCGGTCGAGTTGGCCGGGAAGGTGCCGGTTCTCCGCGTTGTACGCGTCGACGGCGATCTCGACCGTCTTGGCATCGGAGTTGCACGCGGCAGCCTTGCTCTGACCGGTCACTCCCGTAAGGGAGAAGATCACGATCGCGGCGAGAATGCCGAGGACGACGATGACGATGAGCAGTTCGATAAGGGTGAAACCGGCTTCCGGACTCTCCCCATCCGCCCTGCGCATTTGGATCTCCCGATAACGCTCAAACACGCGCTATACCGCCTTTCTTTGTCGGGCCAATTACCAGATCGGCACAGACCCGTCGTTGGTTTAGAGGTTCTCTGGATGAGATCCCCTGCCCTCCGAGAACGCCAATTTCCGAATGGGTAGTGGAATGGTAGCTCGAGCGGGCCTCGGATTCAACCGGAATTGCCCGGTTTTACCAGGAGTTTTTCTTCCGTTGCGCCAAGGTAACGGCTCGACGCCAGGCGCCGCCTGGAGGCGAGACGTGGAGATCGCAGCTCAGCGAGCCGGGCGCCTGAAGGTGACCTGGGAGGGTCTAATTGGTCAACGAGACCCGTGTATTTGCCCAAATCAACGTACGGGCGTAGTGCTCAAATCCACATCCCAAGGTACTGCACGACGCCGCTGATATTGACCTGCTTGTAGATCCCATACATGGCCGACACCAGGGCCACGGCAACGAAGCCGACGATGACACCCATGAAGATGATGACGGCAGGCTCGAACAAGCTGGTGAAGTGCTTGACCTTGCAGCTCGAGCTCACGGTGATAGAAGGCCGCGGCCGTTTCGAGTTGCTTGTCGAGCGTGCCCGTCTCTTCTCCAACACGGAACATCTGGCGGGCCGCAGCTGGGAAGAGGCCGGTTTCGGCGAGAGGTTCCGCCAGGCCGTTTCCCTCCATCATCTGTTCGCGGATATGGGCCATTCCGTCCCGGTAGACGGCGTTGTTGGACGGCGTCTGCCGTCACCGCGATCGCCCGCGGCAGATCCACACCGGCCGTGACAAGTGACGCCAGCACACGGCACACCCGCTCGACGATGGCAGCCTGCACCAGGCCTCCAGCCACCGGGAGCTTCAGCACCACGGCATCGAGCTTGGCCCGACCGCTGGTCGATCGCCTGAACGCAACGATGGCGACAATGAAGAGGACTATCAGACCGAGAATGGCCCACCACCACTGGTGATGAACCCGGAGACGCAGAGGAGCATCCGGGTCGGCAGCGGAAGCTTCGCATTCAGTGAGGCGAAGAATGTCTTGAAGCGGGGGAGGACAAAGGCCGCCAGGACGACCACCGTCACGATCGCCATGACCGCGACGACCGAGGGATAGATCAGCGCCGACGTCACCTGAGATCGCGCGTCGATATCCCGTTCGAGATAGTCGGCCAGCTCTTCGAGGACCTTGTCGAGGGTTCCGGTGAGTTCGGCCGACTCGAGCACGGCCACGTAGTACCGCGGAAACGCCTCCGGATGGGAGGCGGCGGCGGCGGCGAACGTATCGCCCTGCCTGGAGCTGGGAGACCATGTCGAGGAGCACCCGCTTCAGGAGCTTGTCGGTTGTCTCTTCGGCAATGACCTCCAAGCGCCTCCATGATCGGGATGCCCGCCTCGACGAAGACCCTGAGCTGGCGCGAGAAGTGCATGACCTCCTTGCGCTTGACCTTCTTCCTCGTGATCTCGAACTTCAGGATGCTCTTGTGCTCATTCACCGTCGAGTCGGCTGGAGCCCGCGTTGAAGCAAGGCGAGGTGGGCGGCGCCGGCTGACGGCGCCTTCTCAGTTCCCTTGACGGTCTTGCCCGTCCTGGTCGAGTCGCGCTGTAGCGGTAGTTCTGCAACGTCTGCATCGGTTTGCTCTCCTATCTCACAAGCGCGTAGATGCTTCGGATGACTTCAGACACTGTCGTCACGTCGTGCGCCACGAGTTCGATCGCTTCCTCTCGCAGCGAGCGCATGCCCTGTCGCTCGGCAAGTCGGCGGAGCTCGTCCTGGGTGGCCCAACCGACGACCAAGCGCTTGATCTCTGGCGTGATGCGTAGGAGTTCGTAGACGCCAATGCGACCTTGATATCCGGTCCCGCTGCAAAAGTTGCAGCCCTCGCCGCGAACGAACTCCGCTTCTCGGGCCCACCGCTCTCCTCGTAGAAGGCGCGCTCCTCGTCAGTGAGCATGTAGGTGACTCTGCAGGACGGGCAGATGCGGCGGACCAGCCGCTGTCCGACGATTCCGATAACCGACGATGCGACCAGGAAAGACTCGATCCCCATGTCGAGAAACCGGTGGAGTGCGGAGACAGAGTCCGTGGCGTGGAGCGAGGACAACACAAGGTGGCCGGTCGAGCGCCGATTGAACGGCAATGCGAGCTGTCTCGACATCTCGGATCTCACCAACGAGGATGACATCGGGATCCTGTCGCAGGATGGAACGAAGCCCGGTTGCGAAGGTCAGTCCCGCTTGCTCGTTCGTCTGGATCTGATTGATGCTCGGAAAGACGTACTCGACCGGATCCTCAATCGTCATCACGTTGCGGCTGGGATCGCTGATCTCAGTGAGCGTGGCGTACAGCGTCGTCGTCTTGCCGCTTCCCGTGGGACCGGCGCACAGCACCATGCCAAAAGGGGCCCGGACGAAGTTCGAGTACGTCTCGGCCGAAGTCGACCAGGCATGCCGAGATCGGCCAGACGCATCACCGAGCGGGTCCGGTCGAGGAGCCGCATCACGCACTTCTCTCCCCAGATCGTCGCAAGCGTCGCCACTCGCACGTCGACCTCGCGGCCGTCGATCTCGGTCCGAAGCTGGCCATCCTGAGGCCGCCGTCGTTCCACGATGTTCATGCCGGCCATGATCTTGATGCGGCTCACGAGTCCGACCGACATCGAGACGGGCAGCGTCAAGACCTCCTTGAGCGCGCCGTCGATGCGGTAACGAACCCTGACGCCGTTGTCAGTCGGCTCGATGTGCACGTCCGACGCCCGGTCGCGCATCGCCTGGGTCAAGATCCGCTGGACCACCTGCACGACCGGGGCGTCCTCGCCCAGCACCTCCGCGGCCGGCGTCGCAACGAGCCTCCGACTGGTCGGCGTCGCGTCTCCTCGACGGCCTCGAAGGCCTGGACCAGATGATCGAGACCGCCGATCGCTCGGTAGTTGTTGTCGATGGCGATACGGATCTCGGACAGCGGAGCCAGCATCGGGATCACCGTGGTCTGTGTCGTTTGATCGAGCAGGGCGGTGAGCTGTGGCGTGGGTGGATTCGCCATGGCGACCGAGATACCGAGCTCGCTCACTTCCACCGGGATCACAAAATGCTCCCGTGCCATGGAATCGGGAATGAGCGCAAGTGCCTCGGGATCGGGTTCGCCCTGTCGGAGGTCGGCGATCGCCATGCCGTACAGCTCGGCACGTACGCCAACCAGCTCGTGCTCGTCGATGAACCCCATGACGACGAAGGCGTCGCACAGGTCGCTCTCAGTCTGGGGATCTCGTCGCCAGCGCCTTCTCGATCTGGGCCTCGGTGAGGAGTTCCCGGGCGACCAGGGCGTCGATCAGGGGCAGACTGGATTCCAGATCGGCCTTGGTCGCCGGGGTGGCGTCAACTGACGATCCATCTCCCAGAAGATCCATTTGCAGACGACCCGTTGACGAGTGGGTTCGCCGCCCTCCCGAGCTAGTCTTCGTTCTCTACGGTCGCTCCGTTTGCTCATCACCATGGCGCGGGTCCAATTGCACTCTGCGGGTCGAATCGCGCGACGCGCTGATGCGACACTGGGCATCAGGTCATGGCAACGCACCTCGCGCCCCGCCCACGACGTCGCCATCTCGATTCGCCAATTGTGCATTTTGAACTCCAGGGCGGACCGCCTCCGCCCAGTCGGGTAATTCTAGCGTTGATCTGATCCTCGGCCTGACTGCCGTGTCGCCCGAGAAGCGGGTGCTTCGTACCGATATCGGCGCAAATGGTGACTATCTGAAGAACGGATCATGAAATCGCCAGCTCAGACAACGATTCGACAACGGTCGTCAATCGCCGAAGGGGTAGATCGAGCGCGGCAGCGTGCTCGAGACCAAACCTTCGCCACCAGGCTAGGCGTGGGTGAAGGTATCAGCCGGCTGGTTGTACGGCTGAGACGAGGGAATCCGTTGTACGTCGGGGACGGCAACGTGACAATGGGGTAGTAGGTGCCGGCGGCCAATGCCGGGACGCTGACGACGATCTGCGTCGCGGTGGTCGCGGGCGTGCCGCGAAACGGTGGCCGCCGTCGGCGTCACGCTGCAGGAGAAGTTGGTGAAGTTGTATTTGGCGGTCGGGCAGAAGGCAACGGTGGAGCCGGTCAGGAAGTTCGCACCCGTGATCGTCAGTTGGTTGCCGGTCGTCCCGTTGAGCGGGTTCAGTGAGACGATCAATGGCACCTGCACGGAGTAGGTGAACGTTGCGCTCGTCTGGGTGCTGTACACGTTGAAGACTTCGACCTGGACGAAGTAGCTGCCGGCCGCGCTCACCGCTGGCGTCAGCGCCGTCATGGTAAACGGTCGTCCGAATTTGCTGGAGGCGGAATGATGTTCACGACGCTGGCGGCGATGCCCCCGCGTGCACTCCTTGCTACCCGAGTCGGCGTGGCCCCGGTCGGACAGAGGAAAACCTGCGCAGGGAACGCGTTCTTGGGGCGTTCCAGAAGCCGGTGCCCTGAATCGTGATGAGCGTGTTGCCGGTGATCGACCCTTGGTTGCTTCCCGTCAGCCCGCTGACTGTCGGCGCCGCTGGGCTGTAGGTGAAGGTCGGCACGAAGTTCGTGTAGTCGTTGGGCGCCGTCTGGCTCGTACCGCCCGGAGTCGTGACCGTCACGAAGTAGGCGTTGCCGACCGTGATGGCGGGGGTCGTGACCTGGATGCAGGTGGCAGCAGGGCAGCTCGGCGTTGCGGCGGCGACCGTCCCCGCTACGGGGGGGTTGTAGGCGTTGGCCGCGGGGAGTTCCTGGGGTTGCTCCGTGAAGTTCACCGTCTCGCCGGTCGTGAAGCCCGTCCCGTTGATCTGCACGGTGGTTCCCCCGCTCGCGGTGCCGGACGCCGGACTGAGCGAAGTGATGGCGGGCACGATCGGGTTCCACTGCCAACTGATCTGCGTCATGCTCACGCCGCAGGAGCCGTTCTCCGGACCACTCGGCGGGTTGCCCTGCTGCAGAATCGGTGAGCATGGCGTTGCGGTCGGAGACGGCACCGCGACGCCCGAGGGATAGTCGTCGAAGGCGACGATTGCCTGGAGCAGAGGCTGGGCCGCACAGTCCGTCGGTTTGGCATTGTTGGGGCCGCAGTGCTGCAGGCCGAGTACGTGAAAACGCGAGTGTTGGCGCTGTAGGCCTGCCACACCATGGAGCAGTAGACGTCCACCTGCGTCGTCGACTCGTTGGGTACTTGGTAGCGTCGAGCAAAGCTCCGGCGTCGCATTGTTGACCATGCGGTGTTGGGAGGAGGTTGGAGAGGGGATTCGTCGTGCCGTAGTCGAACACGTAACGGGTGTTCTGAATGGCGAGGTTCACCGCATTGGTGGCTGCGTACTCCACGTTCCTCTCGTCCGTGAAGTTCCCTGTCGCATGCAGACTGCCTCCGACCCAGGTCAGCAGAGCGGTGGTGATGAGGCTGACAGCGACCAGGAAGACCAGGGCGAGGATGATGACGGCGCCGGACTCGTCGTCCTTCCGACTTGGGGCCGCACCGCGCTCTGACCCCCACGATGCTGCGAGGCCGCGGGCTCGCCTGATAAGGGCGTCTCCCAGGGGCGAGAGCTTCGGGGGAAGAGAGGTACGCCGGTTAGAAGCCACTGTTGGTCCCTGACTGAAGAGTCGTGTGGAGACCGGGATGCCCGACGTGTCCGTCACGTTGGCGCTCGGCCGTGTACCCGGGGCTTGCCGCGGTGACGCCGTGTGCCTGGTTCCGGTACCCGCGGGCGATTCCCAGCGTGAACTTGAGCACATCCGTGGTCGGGTTCCAGCTGATGGTCGAGCTCGTGAAGGACACGGTGCCGGTGACGTAGTTCCCGAATGTGCTGACGGTGCCGAAGTTGCGTTCCGGTGCAGCTGCCCGAGGTCGCGGTGAACGTGTCGTTGTTCGTGCCGTTCGCGAAGGTGATCGTGGCGTTGGTAAGGGTCTGCGTGGTGCCAGTGTTCGTCCAGGTCGAGCAGATGCGACGTCGCGTTCAGCTGCCCGCTGAAGGTGATCGTGGCGGTGTCGCTCGGGCTGACCTGGCCGTCCTGCCGCTTGCCAGGGCGACGGCCGTCGGCGCAGTCTGCACAGGCGTCGCAAAGATGAAGACGGCACTCGTCTGTGCGGTGCCCTGAGTCGCTTGTGCGTAGTACGTCGTGGCGTAGTCGAGGTCGCCTGACTGGCGTGGCGGCGGTCGTCCACGGGTTAGCCGGAGTTGGTGCCGGTCCTCACCGTGGCGACTCTGTTCCCAAATGAACAGGGGAAGGCATTCACGGAGCAGATCACAACCGTGACCCGGCTGGAGCCTGTGGCCCCGTTGCCGCTCAGAGTCATGCGCGGGCTCGTGGCCGCTGGCGCTGGAGAGCTGGGCACTCGTGATCGTGAGTCCCGTGACCGCGAAGCTCTGCTGCACCTGGGGCGCGGCGTAGAAGCCGGCGTTACCGGCCTGGTTGGCGTCAAGGACGCAGGAGCCCGGCGGACTGGAAGCTCACCACGCCGGCGTTGATGGAGCAGCCGGTGCTCGAGCCGTCGAGGGTGATGGTCACGCCGAGGCCCGAGGTGGCGGTGGCCGTGGGGGTATAGGTGGCGCCGCCAGCCGATGCGCTACCTCGGTGCCGTCGAGGTGAAGTTGACGGTCTGGGAGTGCTTCACGCCGAAGGACTGCTGGACCTGGGGCGCCGCGTTGTAGTTGGTGCCGCCGGCCTGGTTGGCGTTCACGGTGCAAGTGCCGTTGGCCACGAAGGTGAAGACCGAGCCGTTGGTGCCCGAGGAGGTGCAGACCGTTGGCGTGCCCGACGTGAACGTCACGGTCAGACCCGACGAGGCGGTGGCCGCTGCGGTGTAGGTGGCGCCGCCGACGGTGGCCGTGCCCGGCGCCGTCGAGGTGAAGGTGATGGTCTGGTTGCCCTTGGCGACGTTGAAGGTCTGCTGCACCTGAGGTGCGGCGTTGTAGGTGCCGTTCCCGGTCTGGTTGGCGTCAAGGACACACGAGCCGGGAGTCTGGAAGCTCACGGCGCCGCCGCTGATGGAGCAGATGCCGGAGCTCGAGCCGTCGACGGCGATCGTCACTGCCAAGCCCGAGGTGGCGGTGGCGGTCGGGGTGTAGGTGGCCCCGCCGACGGTGGCGCCACCAGGTGCCGTCGAGGTGAAGGTGATCGTCTGGTTTTGCTTGCTGACCGTGAAGGTCTGCTGGGCCTGGTTCGCTGCGTTCCAGTTGCCGTTGCCGGCCTGGTTGGCGTCGACGATGCAAGAGCCGCTTCCCACGAAGGTGAAGACCGAGCCGTTGGCGCCCCCGGAGGTGCAGACCGCGGTCGAGCCCGAAGAGAACGCCACGGTCAGACCCGACGAGGCGGTGGCGGCTGCGGTGTAGGTGGCGCCGCCGACCGTGGCCGCGCCCGGTGCCGTCGAGGTGAAGGTGATGGTCTGGTTGCCCTTGGCGACGTTGAAGGTCTGTTGCACCTGGGGCGCCGCGTAGAAGCCGGCGTTGCCGGCCTGGTTGGCGTCGAGGACGCACGAGCCGGGAGTCTGGAAGCTCACCACGCCGGCGTTGATGGAGCAGATGCCGGTGCTCGAGCCGTCGACGGTGATCGTCACGGCCAGGCCCGAGGTGGCGGTGGCGGTCGGGGTGTAGGTGGCCCCGCCGACGGTGGCGCCACCAGGTGCCGTCGAGGTGAAGTTGACGGTCTGGGCGTGCTTCACGCCGAAGGACTGCTGGACCTGGGGCGCCGCGTTGTAGTTGGCGCCGCCGGCCTGGTTGGCGTTCACGGTGCAAGTGCCGTTGGCCACGAAGGTGAAGACCGAGCCGTTGGTGCCCGAGGAGGTGCAGATCGTTGGCGTGCCCGACGTGAACGTCACGGTCAGACCCGACGAGGCGGTGGCCGCTGCGGTGTAGGTGGCGCCACCGACGGTGGCCGTGCCCGGCGCGGTCGAGGTGAAGGTGATGGTCTGGTTGCCCTTGGCGACGTTGAAGGTCTGCTGCACCTGAGGTGCGGCGTTGTAGGTGCCGTTCCCGGTCTGGTTGGCATCAAGGACACACGAGCCGGGAGTCTGGAAGCTCACGGCGCCGGCGCTGATGGAGCACACGGCGCTGCTCGAGCCGTCGACGGTGATCGTCACTGCCAAGCCCGAGGTGGCGGTGGCGGTCGGGGTGTAGGTGGCCCCGCCGACGGTGGCGCCACCAGGTGCCGTAGAGGTGAAGGTGATGGTCTGGTTGCGCTTCACGCCAAACGCCTGCTGGACCTGAGGCGCCGCGTTGAAGGTGTTGCTCCCGGCCTGGTTGGCGTCGAGCGTGCAAGTGCCCGAGCCCGTGAAGCTCACGACGCCGCCGCCGTTGATGGAGCAGACGGCTGCGCTCGAAGCGTCCACGGTGATGGTCACGGCCAGTCCCGAAGTGGCGGTGGCTGTCGGCGTGTAGGTGGCGCCTCCGACGGTGGCGTTGCCGGGGGCCGTCGAGGTGAAGGTGATCGTCTGGTTGGACTTGTTGGCTTCGGCGAACGTAGCCGAGGTCAGCCCGGTCGCTGTCGCAGTGATGGTGTAGGTGCCGTTCGTCCCGTTGGCGGTGAAGGTCGACGATGTCGCCTGGCCATTGGCGCCGGTGTTCTGCGTGCAGGAGTAGGCCTGCGGGTTCGAGCTGCAGGCGGCGAACGTGGCACTGGCACCGCTGGCCGGGGCCGGCGAAGGTGACGGCGACGCCGGAGACGGGGTTGCCCAACGAGTCTGTCGCCGTGGCCACGAGTTTGTTCGTGAACGCCGCGTTGGTGGTGGCCGATTGGTTGGCTCCGGACGTGGCTACCAACGTCGTGGCGGCGGCCGGGCTCACCGTGAAGTTCGCCGACGTCCCTGCGACAAGGCCCTGGGTCGCGGTGAGCGTCGTGGACTGGGCGTCGGTCAGGGTGATCGGCACCGCGTTGTCGACACCGTTGTTGAAGGTCAACGACGAGCCGCTGGCGCAGCCAGCTGCGGCCGGGTAGGTCGGGGCAGTCCCGTTGGGCGAGTTGGCCGGACCGGAGAGGACGACGCATTGTGCACCGGTGAAGCCCGTCGCGGTGTTGGCAAAGCCGTCGACCGCAGTAATGGTCTCAGTGAATGGCGTCCCAGCGGTCGGCGAAGGCGTCGACAGCGTGAACTTGGAGGCCCCACCCGCAACCACGGTGATCGGAGTGGTTGCCGGGGTGACCCCCGTCGCGGCCACGGTCAGCGTCGTGCTCTGGGCGTCGTAGAGCGTGATGGATGCGTTGGCCGTTCCGTTGGTGAAGGTCAATGACGTCGGATAGGCCGGCGCCTTGTTCGACGGTGCGGGCGCGTTCGCCGGGCCGCTGAAGGACAGGCCGTTCGCGCCGGCGGTCAACGTTCCCCCGAAGGGGTTCCCATAGGTGTCGGTTGCGCCGATGCCCAGGGTGAAGGCGGTGCCTGCGGTCTGGGTGGCCGGCGGGGTGGGAATCGTGAAGGTCTTCGCTGCGGCGCTGGCGACCGTGAACGTGGCGGTGCCAGTAATGGTCGGGTTGGCAACCGAGGCTGCCGTGAGCACGTGCTTCCGGCGTTGAACAGGGTGATCGATGCCGTGCCGACGCCGGCGGCATTGAAGGTGACTGCCGATCCGGTCGTGCAGCTACCCCCAGCGGCCGGGTAGATCGGGGCGTTGCCATTGGGAGCGTTGGCCGGCCCGCTGAAGGCGATGCACTGGGTCCCGGTGAACCCTGTGCCGCCGTTGCCCCAGGTGTCACCTGCGGTGATGGTCTCGTTGAAGGCCGTGCCAGCGGTCGGAGTCGGGTTCGACATAGTGAAGCCGGCGAACGGTCCGGCAGCCACGGTGAAGTTGGTCGACGTGCCGCTCACCCCACCCGACGTCACCTTCAACGTCGTGGTTTGGGCGTCATAGAGGGTGACCAGCGGCGCCGCCGTCCCGTTGGTGAAGGTGACCGTGGCCGGGTAGTTGGGCGCAGTGCCGTTAGGCGAGTTGGCAGGTCCGCTGAAGGTTGGACTCACGGTCCCGGTGAAGGGGTTGCCGTAGGCATCGGTCCCGGTGAGCGTGACGGTGAACTGGTTGCCCGCCGTCTGGGGGCCCGGGTTGGCGACGGTCAGGGCCCCGAAGGTCCCGGTGGCCACGTTGAAGGAGACCGAGCCGGTGATCGTGCCCTGCGTGGCAGTCAGCGTGGTGCTCCCAGCCTTGAAGAGTGTGATCGAGGGGTTGGCCACTCCGTTGGTGAAGGTGACCGAGGACGAACCCGTCGCACAGGTTCCCCTTGGCGGGGTAGGTCGGGACGTTGCCCTTCGGGGCGTTGCCCGGGCCACTGAAGACGATGCACTTCGTTCCCTTGTAACTGGTTGCCACGTTGCCGAAGGCGTCGAGGGCCGTGATGGTCTCGGGGAACGCCGTGCCCGTCGTCGGTGACGGGGTCGAGAGGCTGAAGCGTCGCGGCCGGTCCCGGCTGAGGTATCGGTCTGCGACCTGGGCTAGATTCGAGGCCAGCGGCGGGGCGCTGGCCGTGATGGTGGGCGATCCCGCCACAGTGTCGCCGTAGTAGAAGGCCACTGAGACACGGTTCCGCCGGGGATCGTGACCGAGGTCACGGGTGCCCCACCCGACGTCAGCGAGAAGACGCCAGCGGCGGAGCTCGAGCTGAGGTTGACAGTCACGGGCGAGAAGGTCGGGTTGCCGAAGGAGTCCTGCTCCTGGACCGTGATGGGGCCGAGCGTTGGCAGTGTTTGATGCCGTGCCGGATGACGGGCGTCGACGTGAAGGCAAGCTTGGCCACCGAGGCGCCGTCAATATCTGCACGGTCGCTGTCGGGGTGGCTGCCACGTTCGAGTTCGAGTCGACCGCCTCAACGGTGTACGTCCCCGCCGCGCTGAGACTGCAGTTCGAGAACTGGACGATGCCGTAGGACTCGACACCAGAGCAGGTGCTCGAGAAAGTGCCCGGACCGGTCACGACCTTCAATGTGACCGAGGAGAGGTCACTGGTGACGATGTTGTTCAATGCGTCCTCGACGGCCACCTCGGGTTGTGGTGTCACTGCAGTGCCCACCGATCCGCCGGTAGGGGCCTGGAGCCACACCAGGTTGGCCGGCGACCCGACGCCGTTCGGGCGCGGGAGGGGCGAATTGGGGTCGTAGACGACGGTGCTCACGTCCGTGCTGTAGGGCTTCGAACCGGTCGAGGTAATGGTCAAGCGTGTACTGCTGGGGGGCGTAGTTCGAGCACGTTGACGCCAAACGAGGTGCCGTTCCAGTAGGTCACGGCGGCGCTCACCGTGTAGCCCGTCAAGTTCCAGAAGTCCGGACCCGACCAGGGTTGCGCTGGAGGCGGAGAACAGACGAACGGGTTGGGGGTTGCCTTGACGGCCTGCTGCTGGACGTCGGCGATGGCAACGTTGGCCGCCAGGCGGGTGGAGGAGTCGAGCGAGGCCAGGTTGCGGTGCTCGGACGATGCCGAGATGGCTGTGGCGAAAGCGGTCAAGGAGCGCGACGGCAGCGATGCCGAGGACGACGATGGCGAGGAGGACCTCCACGAGGGTGTCGCCATCTTCGGTGAAACGGTCCCGTGGCCGACGGCGAGTTACCGAGCTGCCACCTGGTGATCGTGCGCCTGAGGAGTGCCGTGGGTCGCATCACAGGAGCACTCCCAGGAAGAGTCCCTCGATGCCCGCACCCTTCATCGTGACGGTGACGGACTGCGGGGCCAGGTTGGCCGGCTCGGGGCTCGCCAGCATGAGTGTGCCGGTCTTGTTCAGCTGCTGGTCGGACTCACACAGGATGGACGAGACGCCCGTGAGGTAGTTCGGCGCTGTCGGCGTGGGCAGGGTGGTCGCGTTCCGGCGGAGGGCGGACCGTTCGATGCAGGTTGCCGACCGCTGTCGTCGTGGGCGGGAGTCGCGCCGGTCCACTGGAACAGCCCGCTGTTCCCGGTGTC
Source organism: uncultured Acidimicrobiaceae bacterium (assembly GCA_963783965.1). Lineage (GTDB taxonomy): Bacteria > Actinomycetota > Acidimicrobiia > Acidimicrobiales > RAAP-2 > Bog-473. The sequence goes on from CAWAPQ010000003.1 coordinate 588,011, forward strand.
ATGGGCGTCGTAGCAGGAGTTCCCGTAGAGCGATGAGCTCGAGTTCGGAAGGATTGACCACGTCAGGCCGGTGGTGAAGTTCATCCACTCGCCCGTGTCCGTCGACTCGGCGTCACCAGTGACCAGTGACCAGCCCGTGGCGGGCTCACCGACCGCATTGGTGACCTGGATATTGGTGAAGGTGACCACGGTGTAGCCACCGTTGGGCGTCTGGTACAGCGCGGGATTGCCTGGGATGCCTTGGTAGAAGCCGTTGTTGCCGAGGTAGGCCTCGCTGTTGTAGCCGTTCTGGCCCGGGTTGTAGTAGGTCGGAATGGCATGTTCGGCACAACGTTGCCGCCGGTGTAGTTGACACAGAACTGCAGGATGTCCGGCGAATCGGCGATCGACAGCGTCATGTGTTGGCCGGTGCCGTTGGCGCAATAGGCGTCGTTCGAGTTCGTATTCGTGAATCCGGTGAAGTCGGCGAAGCAAAGACGGCGGAGTAGGAGCCACTGCTCGGAGTGGCGAGGTTGCATCCGGCGGGGTTCGGCGCCAGCTGGATCTGCGAGGCCGCCCCGTCGGAGGAACCGGCACTCGGGAGGCCGCTGAGCGTGTAGGTGTAGTTGCTGCCGGGCGCGACGATATTGATCGCACGCCGTAGAGCCCCTGAGTCGACGCCCACGTGTGTATTGGGAGCGACAAACCCGCTCGGGTTGAAGGTCACGGTGCTCGGGGGATTCGGTGTCGTCGGGCAGCTCGTCACCGGAGCCGCGATGTCGTGGGAGACCACTCTGGTGCTCGTCGGCGTGGTGGACGGTCCGGAGGTGCAGACATTCCGAACAAGGGAATTGGTGGGTTTGTAGGGCGCAACCGTCGTTGGGTCGGGACGAGCGACGTAGGAGACGACAGTCTGGTAGTGCCCCGGTGGAGTCTTGGCCCCACTCCAATCCGACGAGCTGGGTTTGTCCGGCTACGGCCGCTCCGCAGGCCGGGGAGTGGCCACGGTCTCGATCTGCTGTGCGCTCTGCACGTCCTTGTTGAAGGTCGACGCGCTGACCAGCTGCGTCGTTGGAGTTGCCGATGCGATTCTGCGTGCTGTTCTGGAGACCGAAGACCGACAGGAGGGCGACCGCGATACCGCCGATCACGATCGGGAGGACCACGACGGTGATCACGAACTCAATGAGCGTGAACCCGTCCTCGTCGAGCGCGGGTCCTTCGAGTCCGATCCGGCGACGCATCCGACTGCGGACGACGACCAATGGGTGGATGATCCTCCTGCCGCGGTTCACCTGGGGGTCGCCGGCCTTCGGATCTGTGGCAAAGACGGTCGAGAGTGTTGTGTCCCGTACTGCGCGCGCGAAGACGAACGCCGCCAAGGCAGTACGCACTCGTTGTCGATTCGCCGCTTCGCCAAGGTACTGCTCCTAAAAGAGCGGACCGCCTACGTCCGATTGATGCAACGTATTCCGCTAGTCCTCGAATTTAACCCGAAACCACCGGGGTTGGATAGCGCCAACTCCCACGGCCTCCGGTGAGGCCGTCATCACCCAATTCAAGTCGGACGACAAACCGAGCAACCTGAGCAGGAAATGAATCTCGTCGAGATTCCTCGGCGGGGTTCGACTATTCAGCCCTTGCGACCAGGGATTATGGTCGAACACGAAGAGCCATTGCGAACTGGTAAGTGTCCGCATTCGGTCTGGAGAAGCGGAAGTTACGGGCCTCAACCTTCGATAAAGGGCTGAGATAAGTCGGCCGGGCGACCGTCTGTGCTTTGCACAACGGAGACACAAATACTTGCCGCGGTTCTCTTCAGCGAGCCGTCAAATGGCGCTCTCAAATGTGTCGCGCGATCTCTCGGGAGCGTCGATGCGTTGACCCAAATCCGCCTGCATCGCCCCGGCGTGTTCGATGACCGAAATGGTCCGTACCCGAGGGTCGCAGCATTCGTGCGCATTTGCGGACTAGTGATGCACCCGGAAACGGTCAGGGACTTGTCCTCGCCACGCTTCGTCACCGCGCTCGGTCGCCGCTCTCGGCACTCCGTCAAGGGGGCTGGACAGAACTCACTCGTCTCGCGCGAGAGACGGTGCCCATGTGCCAGGCCGAGCAGAAGTCGCACTGGTACACCGTGAGCTCGCTCCCTGATTCCCGTCGTCGCTCGTCCGCCGCGTCGGCCGCGTCACGTTGGGTCGGATAGGCGGTCTTGGCTTTCCCGTCCGCCCTCCAGTGGGTCCTGATGTTGAATGGGCGCTTGCCGGCGTCGGAATGACGGGTTCTGTGTCGACGGGAACGCCGTGGGGCCACCCGATGATTGTGGCGCGCCGTCCGCACCTCGAATGGCCACGGCCCAAATCGCCGGCAGCAGCAGGGGCGCCGGCCGCATCGGCGACCCGCTTCGTGGTCCTTGGGACATGTCCCGGCGAAGTCTGGGTCGGGGAGGCAGTCAACGTTGTTCCTGGTTGCGGTGCTCTGCCACTATGAGGCCATGGCAAAGACCGTGATTGTGAAGCTGATCGACGACATCGACGGTGGTGATGCCGACGAAACGGTGCGTTTCTCGCTCGACGAGAAGTCCTTCGAGATCGACTTGAACGCCGCCAACGCTGCGCAACTCCGGAGCGCCCTGAAGCCCTACACGGACAAGGCTCGGGCCGTTGGCAACTCGAGAGGAACTCGGCATCAGGCAAGCGAGCAGACGCTCTACTCGCGCCTCTCGGACGATGAGAAGGCACGCTTCAGGGCCTGGGCCGACATGGCGACGGCTCGGCGCATCAGCGATGAGCGGGTCAAGAGCTGGGTGGCGGCCGGAAAGCCCTGACCAGCACCAGTACGGGCGCAGTTAGGCGAAGCCGAGAATCCCGTAGGTGTTGCAGAGGCCCATGACGTCGATCAACAGGAAGGCCGAGATGATGGCGATCACGAACGGCGCCTTCCAGGTCCAGCGGCCGTGCAACGGGCCGTGGGAGGCGACCGGAGGCATGTACCAACTCGGGAGCTGAGGACCGAACCGGGCGAGGTGCACATCAATCGGAACCGCCTCGGCCGGGAGGGGAGCGTGCGGATCGGCCGCCAGCGCCAGAGCGGTGAGCTCCGTGTCGGTCAGGCTTTCGTCGGGATCCCCACGCTCGGGCGTCACAAGAGCCAAGCTACCGGTCTGCAATCTGGCTCGGCGCGCGCGAGAGCCCGTCGGAGGTGAAGAGAATGCCCGACCACGAGGCCGGAGACCCGCAGCCCATAGTGGCTGACCAGGACGATGCGCTCGGCGGGGACGACGCCGGAGGCAGTGGAAGCTCGAAGGCGCCCGGTTGGTACCCGAGTCCCACGAATCCGGCCGACCAGATCTACTGGGACGGTCAGGGTTGGACGGCCCGACGCCGGTGGACCGCCGGCAAGGGCTGGATTCTGGCCGGGGATGTCCCCGACGAGGCCATGCCCGAGTCGAGGCCATCACCCCGCAGGGCGCGTTTGTCGGCAAATCCGTATGTCCCGACGGAGCCGAGAAGGTCCAGGTCGACCGGGTTTTCCGTCAACCTGGGCGTCTTCTTGCTCCTGGTCTGCGGCATCGCCCTCATGTACGGGTCCGTCGGCGAGTGGATACACGTGAGCGGGAGCGTGGGCGTCGCTGACCTGCATGTTTCCTTCAACGGAATCGACCCCGGGGTCACCACTCTGATCGGGATCAATGGCTGGGCCACCTTCATCGGGGGCATCCTGATCGCCATCTTCGCCTGCTTCGAGATGACGTCCGAGGAGCTGCAGCTCTCCATCCTCACGACCCTCATCACCGCCGTCACGACGGTCTTTGCCATCTACGACATCTTCCGCATCGTGCAGAAGATCAACCAGGTGCCCTCGACCTCAGCGGCCAATGTCAGCGTGGGGTGGGGCCTGATCTGCGTGCTCAGCGCCGCCGTGCTCGCCCTTCTGATTGCCCTGGTCAGGCTCATACAGCGTTGAGGCTGGGGCGGGTGTGACGCCGGAGGCCAGCGACCGGTCTTGGCGATCCGATCGCTGGCCGTCCGACCTACTGCGGGGGGCCTGAGGAGAGCTGCACCGTGGCGGTGTGCGTCTGGCCCGATCCGTCGGTCCAGCCGATGCTCACCTTGTCGCCGGGGTGGTAGGCGCCCATGGCGGCCGTGAGGTCGTTGGCCGAGCCGATGGTCTTGCCGCCCAGCGAGGTGATCACGTCGCCCTCGGCCAGGCCGGCTTCTTGCGCCGGACCGTTCGTGACCGTGCTGGCCACGGAGGCCCCGGAGGCGGTCGACCCGGTGTTACCGGTGCTGCCCGTGCTGCCGGAGTTGCCGCCGAAGGAGCCGAAGCCGCTGCCGTCGCCACTGTTGCCGCTGTTGCCCGAGCTGCTGTCGCTGGCGTTGATCTCGACGCCGAGGAAGGCCGTCTCACCGATGTGGATGGTCGACGAGCCGGACCCCGCCTCTATCGCCCGGGCCAGCGAGAGGGCCGTGTTGATCGGAATGGCGTAGCCCTGGTTCCCGCCCGACTGGTCGTTGGACTGGAACGAGAACCCGGCCGAGGCGGCGGTGTCGATCCCGAGCACGTTGCCCGAGGTGTCGACGAGAGCGCCGCCCGAGTCTCCGGGCTGAATGTCAGCGTTGGTCTCAATGAGTCCGCTGAGCTGCTCCGATGTCCCGTCACCGTCGTCGCTGGCGGTGATCGACTGGTTGAGCGCGGTCACCGTTCCACCGGCGGCGCTCGGGGTTCCGCCCGTTCCGCCGGCGTTACCGACGCCCACGACGTCCTGGCCGACCGAGACGTTCGCCGAGTTGCCGAGCGTCGCCGTCTGCAGCCCGGAAGCGTTCTTCAGCTGCAGCACCGCGATGTCCTTCGTGCGGTCGTAGCCGACCACGCTGGCCGTGTACGTCTTGTGGTTGCCGATGTCGGTGACGCTGATGCTGGTGGCGCCGTCGATGACGTGGTTGTTCGTGAGGATCACGCCGTTGGAGGAGAGCACGATGCCCGTGCCGGCGGCCTGCTCCTGCTGATAGCCGAGCGTCGTGTTGATGTCGACCAGGCCCGGGTCGATCTTCGAGGCGATGGCGTTCACGTCGCTCGGGCCCGAGGAGTTCGAGGATCCCGAGCTTCCGCTGCCGGAGTTCCCCGAGCTGCCGGAGCCGCTGAAGGGCCCTCCGTTGCCGAAGGGGGAGCCGTTCCCGAAGGGGCTGTTCGAGGAGCCCGAGCCCCCCGAGGAATTGGAGCCACCGGAGTTCGAGGGCACCCGCGAGCTGCCGGAGGCCGGGCTGAAGGCCTGCGTGCTGCCCCCGCCGTTCGTCGTGGCGTGGCCGATGCCGATGCCCGCGCCGAGGACGGCCAGTGCGGCGGCTCCGGCCAGCAGGCCGTTGCGGACGCGGTGATGCGTGCTGGCTGCCGCCGCGGCCGGCGCCGGGGGGGCTGACCACATCGGGGCGCCGGGGTCGGTGGGCGGGTTGCCGCCGAAAGAGGACGCCGGAGGCTCGCCGAGCATCGGGTTGCCGGCCAGGGCGCCCATGGCGTAGGTGCCCTGGGGCGGGGTCGAGCCGGCGGGAGGCGTCGCGCCCTGCGTCAGGCCCATCGGGGGCGTGTCGGGCTGCTGGGGGAGCGCAAGGCCGTGCTCCGTCGGCGCGGGAGACGCGGCCGGCATGGGGATGGCGGCTTCACTCGCTGCCTCGGGCACGGCGGCGGTCGGAGTTGCCTCCGGGTTCGGGTCGCCCGCCGGCCCCTCGTTCGTCTGGTCGTTCTGATCCTCGGTCATGTCTACGATCCTCCGTCTGAGTCCGGGCGGCCCGGGCTCCACGAGGTCCATTGGACAGGGCAGGTCTGTACGCCAGGTCAGAGAAAGTTATGACCCGGATAAATGTTGTCTGTGACGCAAAAATGCCGCTGGAAACCGCCGGTGGTCTGCGAGAACTGTGCGGAGCGTTGCTCCCGTGGCCGCCATCGGAAGGTGCGGGACCGGGGCCGGGTCTACGCTCTGGGGCGACGACGCACACCAAGGGGGGTCCCGTGGAAACTGCGATCTTCGACGCCGACAGCCACCTCATGGAGACGCCCGAGTGGCTGTCCGCCTATGCCGAGGAGGGGGTTCGTGAGCGGTTCGGCTCGCTCGGTCTCGAGGGGGCGGGAGCCGGCGCGGCCAAGCTGATGGCCACCTTGCCCGCCCTGTGGGAGAGCCACCGCGAGCAGGAGATCGGACCCGACGTCCTGAAGGGACCCAAGGGCTGGATGGCGCCCGGCGCCCTCGACGCCGAGGTGCGGTCCCGGGTGCTCGACGCCCTGGCGATCGAGGCCCAGCTCGTGTTCCCGACCTTCGCGCTGGGCCACTTCTCCCGCAGCAGGAATCCGGACGTGCTCTACGGCGGGGCGGAGGCTCTGAATCGGGCCATGACCGCCTTCTGCGCCGGGGACCCGAGGCTCAAGCCGGTGGGCTATCTGCCGCTCAACGACCCGGATCGGGCCCTGGCCACGCTCGAACTCGCGCTCGACATCGGCGTCGCCGCGGTCTGGGTGCCCTCCGACGCGCCCGGGGACTTCTCGCCCACCCACGTCGACGTCGAACCCATCTGGGCCCGCCTGGCCGAAGCGGGGGTGCCGTTCGTGCTCCACGTCGGCGGCGGGAAGCTCCTCCCCAAGGCGTTCCACAACAACGGCCGTCCCCGACCCAAGGACTGGCTGGGTGGCGGCGAGAACCTTCGGTCCAAGGACTTCCCCGTCCTCCACCATTCGCCCGAGCGCTTTCTCGCCTGTATGACACTCGACGGGGTGTTCGAGCGCTTCCCCACGTTGCGGGGGGCAGCCATCGAGCTCGGGGCGAGCTGGGTGCCCGGTCTCCTCCGGAACGTCGACCACGCGTTGCGCTCGTTCTCCAAGTTCGAGCCGGCCCTCCAGGAGTTGACCCTCCTGCCCTCTGAGTACCTGCGCCGCCAGGTGCGCTTCACGCCGTTCCCGTTCGAGGACACGGCGTGGTTGCTCGAGCAGTGCGGGCCGGAGCTCTTCATGTTCTCGACCGACTATCCACATCCGGAGGGTGGCAAGCGGCCGTTCGAGGCATTCGGGGAGGCCGTCTCGGGCTTCGACGAGCCGACCCGCGAGCGCTTCTTCTGGCGCAACGGGGCCGAGCTTCTCGGGCTCGCCTGACTGTGCGGAGGCCATGACGACGGCGAAGCAAACCGCCCTCGCCGTCGCGCCGGTGGCGGGTGCGCTGGGCGCCACCGTCACCGGTCTCCGCCTGGCCGATGTCGGCCACGAGGAAGAGCTCGAGGGGTTGCGCCACGCCCTCGCCGAACACCTCGTCGTCTTCCTGCCCGACCAGGCCCTCGACCTGGACGATCTCGAGCGGGTGACGGACCTGCTGGGCGGGCGCGACGTCACGCCCTTCGTGGACCCGCTCGAGGACAGGCCCTTTGTGATCCGGGTGATCAAGGAGGCTGATGACGCCCTGAACTTCGCCAACGCCTGGCACAGCGATCTGAGCTATCTGCCGGCGCCCCCGGCGTACACGCTCCTGCACGCCTGGGACGTGCCCGCCTACGGAGGCGACACCGTCTGGTCGAACCAGTACCTCGCCTACGACACCCTCTCAGGCGGACTCAAGGAGACGCTGCGCGGCCTGCAGGCCGTCCACTCGGCCGGCATGGCCTATGGCACCGGCGGCTTGCTCCATCAGGTCAAGGAGCTGACCTCCATGGCCATCGCCCCGTCGACCGAGGCCTTTGCCGAACACGTCCACCCCGCGGTGACGGTGCACCCGGTCACCGGCAAGGAGGCCCTCTACCTCAACCCCGTCTACACCACCCGCTTCGCCGGCTGGACGGCTGAGGAGTCGAGGGCGCTGCTGTCCCAGCTCGCCCGCCACAGCATCAACGAGAACTTCACGTGCCGGCTGCGCTGGTCTGCCGGGACGCTCGCCATCTGGGACAACCGCTGCACCATGCACAACGCGCTCAACGACTACTCGGGCGTGCGCCGCGAGATGTACCGCACCAGCGTGAAGGGCGCGCCACCGCTCGGGGCTGGCTGAGCCGTCGATCCCGCCGGATCAGAATGCCCGGGGTCGGCCCGAAATCGACGAGCTCAGGCCCCAGTGGCAGCGGCCCCCGACCATCGGCCTCGCCCCGACGCCGTCGTCGGGTCCCTCCGCCTTGAGTGCGCCGTGCAGCGCCACCCCGAGATCACCGGCGCGGGCCACGACGCCGCGTACCTCAATCCGCCATTCGTAGTCCTCCGCCGTCAGGGCCCCGTCGGTGCTGATGATGGCGGCGTCGGGGCAGGCCTGGCGCGCACGCTCCAGGAGTTCGAACCGGGCATCGTGGCCGTCGCGACCGGCGTGAGGGAGCGGCACGGCACCGGTGACGCGCGGCGACTCAATCACGACCACCCATCGGCGTCCCTGGCGGCACAGGTACAAGGTGGCTCCGTCAATGGTGCCGTTGTGCGCCGGGGCGCCGGAGGTGTTCCTCGGTTGCATCACGAGTGGAACGCCCCGCGGTGGGATTCCTTGCTGGGCCAAAAGGCCCATTCTGGGTGTTGCTCCGGTGCCTCGGGGCGCTGTCCCGTTGTGCGGGGGCTCACCGGGCCATGGTGCCGGAGCACGGACCGCGGGACCAGGGCCGAAGTGTTCTAGTCCTGGCAGCGGAGTCCGGTGGCGAACGGTGCCGGGCGGTTGCGCTCAAGGCGTGCGGCGGAGGGTGACCGTGACGTGACGGACGGTCGGCGACACACGGACCGTCCCTGTCGCCTGGTCGACCGTCCCTCCCGATGCCGACGCGACGTTCTCGACGAAGGACGGCAGCTCAAACAGGATGGATCCCCCGGGGGCGGTGCCACGCAACGTGAGCGAGACCGAGCGCCCAGAGGAGGAGATGCTGACGTCGGCGCGGTGGCCTCCGGTCGTCGGGAAGTTCGTCACCGAAATCGGCGAGCCCCGGTCCAGCCAGCCGGGGGGCAGCCCGCGGCCGATGACGAGTGACCCGTCCGACCGTTGCGCCACGAGCGAATCGAGCAGCACCTTGTCCGCGCCCGCCATGCCCCAGGCGTGCGGTGACGACCCTTGGCCGGTCGCGGGATGACGACCACGCCAGGGGGACCGGGGGTCGGGAGCGCTCGAGCTCTCCCACCACGAGAGGGGACCGCTCTGACCGTTGGCGATCATGAATTCGAAGTTCAGGATGCCCTGGTCTCTGTGGCGGGCGCTGGCCAGTCCAGCGGTGCCCTGGGCGGCGTTGTACGCGCTCGAGTAGTAGTCACCGGGAAACCCGCCTGTCGTGTCGGGGGGAGCAACCCGTGGAGGCGGTTGAAGCCGTAGGCGTAGGTGGCATCGATCATGGTCAGCCCGGGTCCGCTGACGGGGGCTCCGAGGAGCGATCCTTCCCACGCCCAGGTGCCGATCGGCGAGGTCCAATTGGCGTCCTCGGGGTTGCTGCAGCGGTTCGCAGTGTTGGGCTGCAGCAAGGAGCACGGCAGGTAGTCGAGGTGGGAGCGGGCGATCGTTGCGCCGAGCACCGCATTGGTCGCCGCCAGGAGGCTGGCGTACTGGGCGGATGCCCAAATCGCCTCCGTCTTCTGGCCGAGCGCCGAGGCGATGAAGCCGTAGGCGGCCAGGCCGAGCAGCGCGTCGAAGTCGTCGGTGGTCCAGTAGCCCTGCGTGTCGATGTCGTTGGTGGCCTCCATCGTCCCCATGGGCCCCGTCCGGTCGGCAGCGATCGCATGCGCAGCCGCCTCGATGCTCGGCTCCGCCGCGCCGCCATCGGTGGCGAAGTTCCTCTCCACGAATGCCCGGTCCCCGGTCTTGAGGAGGTACACCGCCCAGGGCAGTGGGTAGGTCCACAGGCCGTCCACGTATTGACCCGGCGCCCCGACGACGGTGCGAGCCTCCAGGAGGAGCGCGTGGGCATCGTCGTACGAGCCCTGGGTGAACAGGTTCGTCAGGATGCCCACCACGTCGTGGCTGAATTCGCTCTCGTACCCGTTGACCCCGGTGTCGAGGTCGTTGCCGCTGCGCGCGATCTGCGTCGTGATGAAGCCGCTCTTGTAGGCGTCGACGAGCGCACGGTCGGGCACGCGGATCTGCGCAATGGAGCCCAGCTGGGTGTTCCAGAAGGAGCGCATGTGCGCGAAGTGGGAGGCGTAGCTCCCGGCATCCCGGAGAGCGGAGTCACTGGGCCAGGCGGCCTGGCCGCCGAACCGATCCGAGGCGACGACGTAGTCGTGGTCGACGGCGCCGTGTGGAGGGACGACATCGGGCTCGCTGTCGAGGGCCACCAGCCCCGGGGAGGCGAGCGGGTCGACCCTCACGGTACGGCTGGTGGGATTCGCCACACGGACGCGGCTGTAGATCGCGACGAAGGGAGCGCCGTGCACGACGACGCGGTCGGCGAACTCGGTGATGGAGACCGTTGTGCCCGCGCCGAGGGCGAACGTCGTCACCTGCGCCGGGAGATAGCCGTCGGCGTCGGCCCAGGTGGTCGGCTGCCCGTCGTAGATCCCGAAGCCGTAACTCTGGAAGAGCCCGTCGGGGCCGTCCTGGACGACGAAGGTGCCGCCGAGGCAGGTGATGACGCTGTTGTGGTCGCCGAGCCAACCGATCGCCGACGCCGTGCCGTCGGCGCCGGTGAAGGCATCCGTGTCGACGTTGAAGGCGCAGCGGTAGGCCGGCCGTGGACCGGGTGCGGTGGGCACCACAGGGGGTGCCGCCCCCGCTGTGCGCGGTCTGACGGCGATGGGGAGCGTGGACCCGAACAGGAAACCGCAGGCAGCGGCGACGGGCAGCAGTCGGATGAGCCGTCGCCGTGGCCCAGCCTGTCGTCCTCGGGTCACGGGCACCCTCCTGCCGGGACACGCACGGTGAACGGACTAGGGGCGGAAGACCACCTTTATCGCATGCGAGGTGTTCCGGTCGATGGCCGTCCCGATCGCCTCCCGGTAGTCCTCCAGGCCGAACTCGTGCGTGACGACCACGCCATGAGGCAGCAGTCCGGCCGCCAGGACGTCGAGCGCCCGGTCCACCGAGTGCCGGTCGGCCGCGCCCGCCAGTCCCGGTGCGGCGTGCGCGTCGACCGTGTGGTCGATGGAGCCGACCAATGCCGCCTCCTTGTACCAAATGGGCGTGAGGTCCACCTCGCTGATCCCCGCCGCGCCGAGCAGCAACACGCTGCCGCGGTGGGCGACGGCGCGCAGCGCCTCGGTCACCGATCCCGGTGACCCGACCGCCTCGACCACGAACGGGAAGCCGCCCATCAGCATCTGGTGCCGCTTGTAGCCGACGACCCTGGAGCCGCTGAGGGCCGCCAGCTGCTCCCAGTGCGCATTGCCGGGGTCGCTGATCACCACGTTGTCCGCACCACAGGCCGTTGCGGCCTCGGCCTGGTGCGGATGGCGGGCCAGCACGGTGACCGGACAGTTCGGGAACAGCCCACGGAGTGCGGCCAGGGACGCCAACCCGATGATCCCTGCTCCCACGATCAGCACGGGCTCGCCGTCGACCGGCATGCGCGCGCAGCAGGCCGTGGCACGCGATGGAGACCGGCTCGTAGAGGCTGGCGCCGCGGTCCGCAATGGCGTCGGGCAGGGCGTGGAGCATGGAGTCGTGCGCGAGCACGCTGTCCGCCCAACCCCCGCCGAGATCCTGCGTGTAGCCCAGGGTCCGCCCTGAGCTGATGATGCGGCTGTCGAGGTTCAGGCACGAGGAGGTCCATCCGCGCGCACAGTTGGCGCAGGGCGGGTCGATGCCCCGGGGCAGGCACGGGATGCAGGGGTCGATGACGACCCTGGTCCCCACGGCGACCGAGCAGTTCGGTCCCGCCTCGACGACCCGCCCGGCCGTCTCGTGGCCGAGGACGAAGGGGAAGGTCCCCATGGAGACCAGGGTCGGTGAGGGGCCGGTGTTGTGGGCGAACAGATGGAGATCGCTGCCGCAGATCCCACCCGTCGTGACCGCCACGCGCGCCCATGACGGCCCCGGGAGGACCGGCTCGGGGATCTCCGTGAGCGAGGCGGGGAACTCGGGGTCGGCCATGTCGAACACGACGGCGCGCATGGCGTGAGCGTAGGCGCCGCCGGGGGACGGAACCCGGGGGGCGGCTGGCCTAGGGTGCTGGCGATGCGGGTTTCCGACGCCACCCTCGCCGAGGTGCGCGAGCGGGGCTTCTCGCTCGTGGAAGGTTTCCTGAGCGACGAGGAGCTGGCCGCGGCGCGCCAAGCGCTGTGGCTGCACTTCCCCCGTCCCTCGGAGTACTTCGCCGATCCCGAGACCCATGCGCGCTACGCGGGGAGCCAGTTCGCCGGCGTGGAGGAGTTCCCGTACCGGTCGTGGGACCTCAACCGCCTTGCCGTGCATCCCGACCTGGTCGACGCGGCGGAGCGTTACCTGCACACGACCGAACTGCATCTCTACAAGGTGGAGCTGTGGGCCAAGTACGCCGGCGCCGCAAACTACGACCAGCCGCTCCACCGGGATTACGGCAGCCACAGCCTGGTGGTGCCGCGCCCCGAACCCCGCTACCAGCAGCTGACGACGTTCGTCTACCTGTCGGACGTCACGGAGGAGGACGGGCCGACCTGCATCGTGCCCTATGAGGACGGCAAGGACGTGCCCTACACGCCGCTCTACCTGCCCTTCGGCACCATGGCCGACGTGGAGGTGGCGTGCACGGGGCCCGCCGGGAGCCTCCTCGTCTACCGGACCGACATCCTGCACCGGGGTTCCGACATGACCGGCTCGGGCCGGTCACGGTTCTCGCTCCTCGCCGACTTCCAGGTGCGGGGGACCACCTGGGGCGGGAAGATGGCCTGGCCCAAGGCGTCGCCGGAGCGCTGGGCCCGCTTCATCCCGCAGTGCGGGGTCCGTGAGCGCGACCTCTTCGGCTTTCCGCGACCGGGTGACCCGTATTGGTCCGAGGACACGCTCGAGGGCGTGGCGGCCCGCTACCCGGGCATCGATCTGGCGCCGTACCGGGACGCGCCGGGGTGAGCGCGCACGGGCCGGCACGGGTCGAGCTCCGGCGTGTCTACGACCACCCGGCCGCCGGGGGACCGCCGAGGATCCTTGTCGACCGGCTGTGGCCCCGCGGGATCGCCAAGGCCGACGCCCCGTTCGACCAGTGGGCAAAGGACGTGGCGCCCAGCACGGAGCTCCGGCGCTGGTACGGGCACGAGCCGGCCAGGTTCGAGGAGTTCGCCCGTCGCTACCGGGAGGAGCTGGCCCGTCCGCCGTCCAGCGAGGGCCTGGCCGAGCTCCGTGCGCTCGCCGCTGGGGGCGGGCTCGTCCTGGTCACTGCGACCAGGGACATCGAGCACTCCGCCGCCGAGGTGCTCCTCGGCGTCCTGTCGGGCGGCACGGAGGAGCACCTCGCGAGATCCCCCAGCTGACACAGAGGTCGCCGGGCCCATAATGGCGCTTCAAGCTTCACCGACATCGGAGGCATGCCATGCCCGCACAACTGATCCTCGAGTTCGAAGGCGTCACCACGAAGGAGTACGAAGCAGTGAACGCCGCTCTCGGCATCGACCCGGCGACTGGTGCCGGCGACTGGCCCGATGGGCTGCAGGTCCACGCCGCGGGACTCAACGAGGACGGCCACCTGGTCGTGACGGAAATCTGGGACACGCCCGAGCACCAGGCCCGCTTCATGGAAGGTCGCCTCGGTGCGGCGCTCGTCGAGGGCGGCATCGAGAGTCCCCCGTCCAGCATCACGTGGATCGAGCTGGTGGCCCACCACACCCCGGGCGGCTGAACGACCCGGCCGTCGTCTGATCTCGCGGCTCCTGCCCGTCGGAGCCGCTGGCACCCGGATGCCGTCGCGGTCGAGGTGGCATCATTCCCGCCGTTGTGATCCGACGAGCAAAGGACGACGCCTGTGACCTATCGCGTGATCCAGTGGGCGACCGGCGGCGTGGGCCGCGCCGCGATGGAGGGGGTCCTGGCGCATCCCGAGCTCGAGTTGGCGGGCGCCTGGGTCCACAGCCCCGACAAGGAAGGTGCCGACCTCGGCACGCTCCTGGGTCGTGAGGAGCTGGGCGTCACGGCCACCGGTGACGTCGACGCCCTGCTCGCCACCGCGGCCGACTGCGTGCTCTACAGCCCGATCTTCGCCGACCCCGACGTGGTGGCGGCCATCCTGAAGTCCGGCAAGAACGTGGTCTCGCCGCTGGGCTGGTTCTACCCGCCGCCGGACGAACGCCAGAGGTTCGACGCCATCGCCAAGAAGGCCGGCGTGACGCTGCACGGCACGGGGATCAATCCCGGGGGGATCACCGAGCGCTTTCCGCTCATGATCTCGGCCCTGTCGGGCTCGGTCACGCATGTGCGGGCGGAGGAGTACTCGGACATCCGCACCTACGGAGCCCCCGACGTGGTCCGCGACTGGATGCTGTTCGGCAAGACACCCGAGGAGGCCCGCGCCAGCGTGATGATCGACGCCCTCGGTGGCGGCTTCCGCCAGTCGATCTTCATGGTGGCCGACGAAATGGGTTTCGACATCGACCCCCAGCTGCAGACCACGCACGAGATGGCGGTGGCCACGAAGCCCATCGACTCGCCGATCGGCCCCATTGAGCCGGGCAAGGTGGCCGCCCAGCGTTTCACCTGGGAGGCCACCGTCGACGGCGTGCCCGTGGTGACGGCCACGGTCAACTGGCTGATGGGGGAGGAGGACCTGAATCCCGCTTGGACGTTCGGGCCCGACGGGGAGCGCTTCGAGGTCGAGATCACCGGCGACCCCAACTGTCTCACCACTTTCAAGAAACTGCATCCGAAGACGGTGGAGGAGGGCCTCGTCCGCAACCCCGGCGTCGTGGCGACGGCCATGCACTGCGTCAACGCCCTCCCGTACGTCTGCCGGGCCGAGCCCGGACTGCTCACCTATCTCGAGATGCCTCTGGTGGCCGGCCGCGCCGCTCCGGGCGTGCACCGGGACCGGCGGACATCGTCCTCCTCCACTCCGGCATGATCCTCGACCGCTTCTCCGTCGCCGGGAAGGTGGCGATCGTCACTGGCGCCGGGCTGGGGATCGGACGGGGGATCGCCATCGGGCTCGCCGAGGCCGGCGCGGACGTCGCGCTGGCCGCCCGGACCGAGGCCGATCTCGAGGAGGTTGCGTCGCAGGTGCGCGATCGAGGTCGCCGGGCCCTGGTGGTGCCGACCGACGTCACCGACGCCGATGCGTGCGAGCGGCTCGTGACGGCGACGGTCCAGGAGTTCGGCCGGCTGGACATCCTGGTCAACAACGCCGGCGGGGCCATGCCCCGTGCGGCCCTGGACACGAGCGAGGGCTTCATGGCCCGGACCTTCGCCTTCAACGTCACCGCGCCGCTGACGCTGACGAAGCTGGGGGCGCGGCGGATGGTCGACACCGTCGGCGGGGGCGCGGTGGTCAACATCTCGTCGCGCTCGGCCAGCATGACGCAGACCATGTTCGTCGCCTACGGCGCGGCCAAGGCGGCGCTGAATCGGATGACGCGCAACATCGCGCCCGAGCTGGCCCCAAGGGTGCGTGTCAATGCCATCGATGTCGGCGGGGTGGCCACGCGCTCGCTCGACATCGTGCTGACCGACGACACCCTGCGCCAGCAGTTCCTCGACGGGACACCGATGGGCCGACCGGGCGAGCCGGAGGACATCGCGTGCGCCGTGCTCTATCTCGCCTCCGACGCGTCGTCCTGGGTCACAGGGAAGGTCTTCGAGATCGACGGCGGCACAGAGGCCCCCGCCATGACGGTGCCGGCACCCGCACTCGTTCCGACACCGGGGAGTCCGGCCGACTCCTGAGCGTGAGGGCGGGCCTGACGCCGCCGCGGCTCAGCCGTTGACCGACTTCACCCAGGCCTGAGCCACCGCGGCGGGCTGCTCCTGCTGCTGCGTGACGTCGAGATTCAGCTTCGAGATCGCCGTCGTGGTGAGCTTGGCGTCAATGGCGTTGAGGACCTTCGCCACGCCGGCGGTGTTCACCGACTTGCGGATGACGGGGACGATGTAGTCGGCGCCCTCGAGGTGCTTGTTGTCGGTCAGCGCCACGAAGTTGTTCGAGACGACGTTCCCGTCGCTCGAGAACAGCTCCACCACTTGCACCTCGCCGTTCTTGAGGGCGGCCACGCTGAGCGGGCCGGCTTCGTCCAGGGACTTGAACCCGGCGAAGGTGAGGCCGTAGGTCTTCTTCAGGCCCGGTTCGCACCCCGCGAACGTCGGGCACTCCGGCGGGCCACCCAGGGTCAGCTTCGACGCGTAGGGCTTGAGACTCGAGATGGTCGTGAGGTGGTCCTTGCTCGCCGTGGCCTTGGTCACGGCGAAGACGTTGGTGTCGAGCGCCTTCGACGCGGGCAGTACCGTCACGCCGTAGCTGGCGAGCGCCTTCTGGTCAGCCGGGATCGCCGTGCTGATGGTGTCGCCTGCTTTTTGCGGGTTCCCACCGTGCAGGAAGCCGAGCAACGAAGCGGCGTAGTCCGGCTCCAGGTCGATCTGCCCTTTCTCAATCGCCGGCACGACGATGGCACGCGTGCCCAGGGCTGGCTCGACCTTCACGGAGTAGCCGGCCTTCTGCAGGACGTCGGCCCAGATGTTCGAGACGATGGCCTGTTCCTCGAAGTTGGTCGAACCGATGATGATCGTCGGCTTGCTCGACGCCCTGGTCGAGGCCCCGGCAGACAAGGCGGGAATGGCCAGGGTCGCGGTCAGGGCCGTCAGGACTCCGGCGGCGAGAAAGCGGGTGAGACGCATGGAGGGCACCTTTTTCGTTGTCGGGGATTTGCCTTGAGCGTTCTTGGCGAGACTGTAACCAGCCCGTCAGGGATCCGTAATCCTGACTTGTTCCATCAATAATGGCAAGTTACGTTGCAAGGGGCCTGGTCACCCCGGCGCCGGCCAGACTCCGGCCATGGCTCCGACGGAGGGGGAGGGGGGTCAAGGCCCTGGTCAGCAGCGTGAGGGCCAGCGTGACCAGCCCTGCCATTGCGGCCACCAACAGGGCGCCGCTGAAGGCCACGACGGCGTCGTTGGTGTCGAGGCCGGAGATCACCAGAGTGCCGAGGTCTGCGTAACTGACGTAGGCCGCCAGTGTCGAGGTGGCGACCACCTCAATGGAGGCGGTCCGCACGCCCGCCATGACGAAGGGGACGGCCAGGGGTGCCTCGACCGTCCGCAGGACCTGGCCTCCGGTGAGACCCATCGCCTTGGCGGCGTCGCGGACGTCGGCATCAACCTGACGCATACCCACGTACGTGTTCGTCAGGATGGGCGGGATGGCGAGTGCGGTAAGCGCCAGCCAGGAGGCGAGAAAACCGCTGTACTTGAGGGAGATGGCCGGCTGAATGGCCAGGAGCGTGAGCAGTGCCAGCGTCGGCACGGCCCGGAAGGCGTTGGCGGCATTGACGGCGACGAGGCCGCCACGTCCGGTGTGCCCGAGGAACACTCCGAGCCCCCCTCCGAGCGCAACAGCCGTCACGACCACGGCAACCGAGAGTTTGAGCTGATTCCAGAACAAAGTCGGGATGCCTTGCGAGCCGGTCCAGTTCGCCGAGGTGGTGAACCAGTCGAAGACATGGGCGAGGAAGGACATGTCAGCCCGCCGCCTGGGCGCGGCGTTGTGAGCGGCTCCATGGAACGAGCAGACGCTCGGCTCCGACCAGGAGGATGTCGGCAACGGCAGCCAACGCAACAGAGAGGACGAGGCCGACGATGATCGGCGTGTTGTAGCCGATGTTGAAGCCGTATGTGAATTGCTGGCCCAGGCCGCCCAGCCCGATCAGGGCCGTGACGGTGACCAGGCCGATCACGGTTGCCGTGGCCACTCTGAGCCCGGCGAAGATATAGGGCAGGGCGAGTGGGACGTCCACCTTCACGAGGGCTGCCGTTTTCGAATAGCCCAGAGCGGTCGCCGCCTCCCGGGCATCCGTGGGAACGGCATCGAGTCCCGCCACCGTGTTCCAGATGAGGATCAGCAGCGTGTACCCCACGAGGGCGATCTCCGCCGTCGTGTAGGAGGCCACGAAGCCGGTGATGGGCCCGAGGATGGCGAAAAGCGCGAGCGAGGGGATGATGTAGAGGGTGCTGGCGAATCCGAAGACCGGGGTCCTGACGATGCGGTAGCGCCAGGCCAGCACCGCCAGCGGGATGGAGATGACCGTCCCGATGGCGACAGCAATGAGGCTCAGTTCGATGTGCTGGACGAGCTGCGCCTGAATCTGGCTCCAGTCACTCGTGATGTAGCTCCAACGGAAGAATGGGCCTGTCCCCAGCAACATCGCTGCGAGAATACCCGTGGCACGCGCTGGGTAACCTTCCGACGGTGATCGAGCTCGATCGGGTGACCAAGCGGTACAGCGCCGACTCGGTGGCCGTGGCCGAGCTGAGCTTCACGGTGCCCGATGGCGAGCTCTGTGTGCTGGTCGGCCCGTCCGGCTGCGGCAAGACGACCACACTGCGCATGATCAACCGGTTGATCGAACCCACGGGCGGGCGGATCCTGATCGACGGCACGGATGTCTTGAAGATCGATCCGGTCCAGTTGCGACGGAGCATCGGTTACGTGATCCAACAAGGCGGCCTCTTTCCGCACCGGCGCGTGGCCGACAATGTGGCGACGGTGCCCCGCCTGCTGGGTTGGGATCGGTCCCGGGTGGACTCCCGTGTCAGGGAACTGCTCAATCTCGTCGGGCTGGAGCCGGACCAGTACGGCCGGCGGTTCCCGCACGAGCTCTCCGGCGGTGAGCGCCAGCGCGTGGGCGTGGCGCGAGCTCTCGGTGGGGATCCGCCGGTCTTGCTCATGGACGAGCCCTTCGGTGCCGTCGACCCCATCACGCGGCAGCGGTTGCAGCAGCAGTTCATCGACCTCCAGGCGGAGTTGAAGAAGACGATCGTGTTCGTCACGCACGACATCGAGGAGGCCACCAAGCTGGGGGACCGGATCGCCGTGCTGTCCAAGGGTGGCGTCCTGGAGCAGTACGACACGCCGAGCGAGGTTCTCGGGCGGCCCGCCACTGCGTTCGTGGCCGACTTCGTGGGCGCCGACCGCGGCGTCCGCCGCCTGGCGGTCACCTGTATCGAGCCCGACGATCTCTTTCACCCTCCCCAGGTCACGCCCGATCAGTCGATGCTCGATGTCCGGGCGGCCGTCGGCGGCGCGGACAGCCGATGGGCGGTGGTCGTGGATGAGCAAGCACACCTGCACGGCTGGGTCGACCTCAATCCGGCCTTGACAGGTTCGGTGGAGGACAACCTCGTGGCCTTCGACGTCCAGGTGCCGGTGGGTACCTCCCTGCGGGCGGCGTTCGGCGAAATGCTGCAGCACGATGTGCGGTGGATTCCCGTGGTCGACGGCGATCGCTACCTTGGCGTCCTTACGCCAAACCGGTTGCACGCCGCCATGCGTCGTTCTGTGGGTGGTCACGCCGTCGAAGGGTGACGTTGTGGGTCAGCTGCGCAGCTCCCAGCGATTCCCCGCCGGGTCCTTGCAGAGAAGGATGCGGTTGCCGTCGAACTCGGCGACCTTGAAGCGAACGCCGGCGTCGGTCAGGCGCGTCTCTATCGCCCCGCATTCGCTGCCGACCTCAATGGCGGTATGTGCCATCGCCGCAGGAGTGTGGCCGGGGTCGAGGCTGAGGTGCACTTGCGTCCCGTCGTCCGCCTCGAACCAGCGAGCCCCGAAGTCGGATGCCGCCTGCGGGGGTTCGAGCCGCCGATAGCCCAGGATGCCGACCAGAAAGTCGGCTTCAGCGTCGGCGAGATCTGGCGGGATCCCCAGGTTGGCGTGATGGAACGTCGGCATGACGCACAGTGTCGCATGTCGATGCGTTCGGGGGACCGTCCGACGACCTCCCCGATGAACGGCAGGTCAGACGGTCGGGCCGGGGGTGTTGACGAAGGCGGCGAACGGCGGCTGTTCTCCGGCGGGCGGCGGCGTCGCGGTAGAGACGCCTGTGGGATTTCCCGGTGCAGCCAGGGTCGGAGGCTCGCGGAAGGCTCGCGTGTGCAGATCGAGGCAGTCGAGCAGGTCGTTGGCGTTGGCGTCCCGGTAGGTCATGGCGGGGAGGTTCCACTTGCGCTCGATCGTCTTCAGCACCGAGGTGTGGTCGTACACGGTGTGGGACACGAAGTCCCGCTTGCTGTAGGGGGACACGACCACGGTTGGGACGCGGAAGCCATAGCGGTCGTAGGCACCGTGCTGGTTGGTTGCGCTGAGGACGGGCGGGATGTCGTCGGGCGGGATGGCGGGCGGCGGCGGAACATGGTCGTAGTAGCCCCCGTGCTCGTCGTACGTCCACACGAGCATGGTGCGATCCCATGTTGGGCTGTTCAGCAGCGAGCCGACCACTGTCGAGACGAAGTACTCGCCCAGCGACAGGTCCTGAGGGTTCTCTTCGGTGCCCGTCAGTATGTTCGGATCGACGTACGAGACCGCGGGAAGGGAACCTGACTTCGCATCGGCGTGGAACTGATCGATCGTCTTGATCCGGTTCGGGTTCTTCTTCACGATGTCGGAGATGACGTAGAGGGTTGAGACGTTGGTGGCGTAGCTCGCCCAGCTGATGCCGTGCGCGTCGAGCCGGTCGAAGATGGTCCCGTTGGGCGGGATGCCGGTGATCGACGAGGTGTCGGTGGCGATCAGCCCGAAGGCGGTGCCGGACAGCAGGAAGCGGCGATTCGGGTACGTCTGGGCCAACACCGAGCAGAAATACCGGTCACAGACGGGGAACGTGCGGGCCAGCGAGTAGTAGAAGGGGATCTCCTCGCCCGTGTAATACGCCATCGACCAGTCGCTGCTGCTCTCGGGCCCGATGAACCCGTCATTGCGGCCGTTGGCGTACTGCAGGTGGCTGGCGTCCCAGCTCTGGGTGACGTGGCCGGCCTGGCTGGTATCGGTCTCATGGAAGGAGCGGACGTAGCCACCCGTCGGATCCGGGTTCGTATTCTTCGGGCGGCCGCGGCGGTCGAGGGTGAGACCGTCACCTCGGCCCAACATCCCGAGGTAGTTGTCGAAGGAATGGTTCTCCTGCATCACGACGACGATGTGGTCGATCTGGGGCAGCGTGTCAGTGCCCTCCGGCAGGCTGGGATTCGGCAGCGATCCGGGGCGGCGCCACTTGGACTTGGGCGGAAGGTGCAGCTGCGAGGACGACGCCCCTGCGGTGCTCGTGCCGGCGCCGACTCCGACGGCGGCGGCCCCGACCCCGAGCGCACCCTGCAGGATCTGACGCCTCGAGAAGCCTTGCTCTCCGCTCACCGTGTCTCATTACAGCATGGGACCTGAAGGCGCGCAGCGTCTCGCGAAATCCGTCTTTCCGTTTGGTGTCGCACAGGTAATTGCGAGAAACGGGCAATGAGACCGTGTGTCGTCGACGGCTCCAACGGTCCTCAACGATCCGGCGTGAAAGCCTCGGATGTGTCGAGATTCGAACGAGGTCGGGCGTATGGAGCAAGAAACTGCGGTTCGCCGCCCGGAGTCCCCCGCAGAGAGCACATCGGGGGGTGTGCCGAGTCGGATGATAGGTATTCGAGAAACTACGGCGGGAGCCGGGCTCCCGTGGACGGGTCCTGCTCTGCCGCGCGACGGTTGCGGTGTGGATCTGCGGGCCCTGCCGCAGCGGAGTCCCGTACGATTGTGAGCCATGGCTGTGACGTGCTCATGCTGTGCAATGTCGGTGGATTGGTGGGTGAGGCTGCGCTCGCATCCGGACCTGCCGATCTGTCACAACTGCCTCGCCGGGCTGAATGGACAGCGAGACGGTCAGCTGCAACTCATGACCGGAGCTTGGTTGGTCACGGGGTTCGAACCGATATTCAAGGTGAGTGACGTGACGCGTTCGGTTGCCTGGTACGAGCGTGCGGGCTTCGAAATGTCGTTTCACAATGACACCTACGCGTTTGCTCACAGGGATCGGGACCTCACGATCCACCTTGCCCAGGCTGGAGAGGATGAACGTCCGGGTCACGGCACTCTCTACATCCACTGTCAGGAGGCCGACCGCGTCGCCGAGGAGTGGACACGGGCAGGCATCGACGTTGAGGGCCCGCGAGACGAGGACTATGGCAAGCGGGAGGGCTCCATCACCGACCCCGACGGGAACGTGATTCGTTTCGGCAGCCCAATCCGCTGAGGCGTGCTCGGGGCTGGCTTGTCCCACCCTGGGCCTAGCGGACGAGGGGTGACGTCAGCCAGATCAGCGCGGCACCGCTGACTCACCCGTGCCTCGCTGAATGACCTTGGTCTTCGTTCCCGGCCGCTCGGCTCCGGCCACCGAAACGGCGATGCCGTACACCCGGTCGAAGTTGGTCCATCCGTTGATGCCTCCTCGATTGTTCCCGATCTGAACACGCCGCTTGGCGGGCTCAATGGCCTTCACGAGATGGATGTAGACGTTTCCCGCAACCTTGGTCAAGACGATGTCGCCCACCTCCACTCGGGTCGGGTCCACCGGCGATACAACCACCTCGTCACGGCCCTGGATCAGCGGAACCATCGAGCTGCCGGTTGGTCGAAACGTGACGGTCTCTCCGTCGGCAACTCGCCGTGCGATCTGCTCAAGCATCCTCCAAGACTCCTTGGCTCCGTTGGCAGCAGACTGCTGGCGTACACCGGCACGCCGACACCCAGCGGACAGCCGGATATCGAACGTGGAGTGCGTCACGGACTCCTGAGATCACGATGGAAGCAGACGCTCCACCCCTTGTGCTGCAGGGCCGATCTTCCGTATCGCGCCGAACGCCCAAGGTCCGTCCGCCGAACGCATCACCATTGACGGGGAGTCGTCCACATTGCGGACGAAGTCGCGAAAGGACTGGTTGTCCACATCATCTACCAACGCTAAGTCCCCGCTGCTCATGGCAGGCCAGACAGTTCTCAACTCGAACCCCATGTTTCGAGCGGTATGGAGGCTGTCGTGCACGAATAGATTGACTTTCTCGAGGCTAGAGACAAGAGATGGGAGCTGACGGCGGCTCGATCCTCGGACATAGGTCCATCGACTTCGACATCCTGATGGGACTGCCGCTGCGATCTCATGGTGGAGCTCCGGGCGGAATGGATGTGGAAGATCCACGCTCCAGAGGTGCCCGAAGCCATTGAGGAACATGGCCTCCAGGATCACGCGGCTCGTCACACCTCGCGCGACGCCGGTCTCGATCACATTCATTGGGCGGAGATGGCGGACGGCGCACCACGTCACTGCGCTCAGCGAGGGGTCGGCGTCGCTGTACTCCCCATAGGTCCAACGACCAAACGACAGCCCCTTGGCTGAAAGGGTGTCCCCGATGTCAGCCCAGACCCGATCGAAATCCTCGAGCTCACGGCATGGCCACGGTGCGCCCAGCATCCGGTGCAAGGCGGGTCCACAGTTTTCCTCGACGTCGTAGGCGACCTGGTGGTCGAAGAGATGATGTGACATGGCTTCGGGGACGCTCCCGAGCGTCTCGATCGGATCGGCTGCCAAGGCATGGACGAACCGTCCAAGATCCGCTGGGACGTGGTGCATCCGAGAGGGAATCTTCCGCGCCTTGCGCACAAGTCGTGGTAGTTGCGAATTCTGAGGCGACATGGACGTCCATCCCTGCACCGAGCACAGGCCGGGGGCTTCTCATTAGGAGAGAAACGCGTGGGTCGTCCTGATACCAATGAAAATGCAATTCACCAACTCTGTGATGTCATTGGCAGTTCAGTCAGCCGGGTTTCCTATGCCTCGAGTGACCCTCCACAGGTACGTGCCGGTCTTGCAGGTCATTCTGCCTGCACATGAGGCCGTTCGCCGGTGCGGAACGACCGTTCGGTACTGTCAGGCGTCTGTGGATGATCGTCAGCAAGTCTCGTCAGATTGAGACCTACGGGGAAGTGGCGATCCCCACGACGGGTGAGTTGAGCGGTACGCCCCCCATGGAGCCGTCGAACTCCGCGTCACCGAAGGCAAAGATGCCGCCGTCAGATGCCACCATCCGGTAGCCGGCGTCGCTCGGTGTTGCGGCCATTCCCTCGATCGGCCTGTTCAATACCTGGCCTCCCATGGAACCGAGAAGCTGAGCGTCGCCTTGGGCAAAGACGCCGCCGTCGGAGGCGACCTCCCAGTAACCCCCACCGCTGCCGAGAGACGTCATCCCGACGATGGGAGCGGCCAGGCGAAGATTCCCCGCGGAGCCGAGGAAGGGAGCGCCAAAGGCGAAGATCCCTCCGTCGCTCGCCACCTCCCAATAGCCGCCCGTTGCCGGATCAGCGGCAATGCCCACGATCGGCTTGTTGAGTGGACCGGCTCCCATCGACCCAAAGAAGTGCGCGTCACCAAAGGCGAACACCCCACCATCCTTGGCCACGAGCCAATAGCCTCCGCCGTCTGGGGTCGAGGCGATCCCGACGATCGGTTGGTTCAAGTGCATTCCGCCCGTCGATCCAAAGAAGTGCGCGTCACCAAAGGCGAACACCCCACCATCCTTGGCCACGAGCCAATAGCCTCCGCCGTCTGGGGTCGAGGCGATCCCGACGATCGGTTGGTTCAAGTGCATGCCGCCCGTCGACCCGTAGAAGTGTGCTGTCCCGAACGAGAAGATGCCGCCGTCGGATCCCACCTCCCAGTATCCCTGCGTGGCCTGGCTGGCGATGGCAAGGCTGCGTGCGGACGACACCGAACTCTGGTAGTTCCCATCACCGGGGTAGTTGGCGGTCAGAGCATATTTGCCGGGAGGAAGCTCGGTGTTGCTCAGTGTCGGACAGGATCCCGATGCTGTGTTCGGGGTGGCCGGCTCGAGAGCGATGGTGCAGACGGTATCGCCTCCGTTTTGCACCGCGACGGACCCGGTCGGTGTACCGCTTGTCCCCGATGTCACGACGGCCGAGATTGTGGACGAGCTCTCGTCGCCATAGGACGTGGACGCCGGCGAGACGGTCAGGACGACGGAGCTCGTCGCTGGAAAGACCGACAGCGGGACGGTTGTCGAATCCGGAAGGAAGTTGGAGTCACCGGGGTAGCTCGCTGTCACCGTATAGGGCGTTGGTGACGCAGGCAGAGCGGTTGCGGAGTCGATGAAGCAGGGGTTCCCGCCTCCGTTGCCGGCTGAGCAGCTTCCGGGAGCGACGAGGTTCACCCCGTTAGCGGTGACGGAGACTGAACCGGTGGGTTGCCGTTGTTGGTGTTGCCGCCCACGCCCACAATGAAGAAGTTGCCGCTTTCCGCGCCGTAGAGGGCGTAGCCCGGAACGGGGAACACCTGCATTTGGGTCGTCACCTGATCGATCGTGAGGTCCAGGGGTGCAGATGGTGACCCGTTGTAATTGTTGTCGCCCGAGTACACGGCGGTGATCACGTAAGGGCCTGCATTCAAGGTGGTGTCGTTGATGTAGCAGTTCCCATTCGACGGATTGCCGTTCCCTCCGTTGACGAAAGCCGTACACATGTAGGTGCCCGGTCCCGGCGTACCGTCATAGAGATTGACCTGACCGGAAGGTGATTGGTTGGCGCCACCGGGCACGCCCGTGACCGTCACGTTGAATGAGAGCTGTGACTCGTTGCCATAGGTGATGGAGGTTCCCGGTGTCGGAGAGGTGATTGTCGTGGTCGTGTCAGCCTCATCGACCGTCTGAGTGGGCAGTGACCCGGTATTCGGGAAGTAGGTCGAGTCACCGAAGAAATTGGCCAGAATGGCGTGGTCGCCAATCGACAGCGAGTTCGTCGGTTCGTCACAGGTCGCGGCGAAGGTACCGGGAGTCGCTGTGGCGAGCAGGGGTTGGAAGTTGCAATTGGTGATGTCGTTCCCGTTGTCTTGGAATTCAATTCCATCCCCGGGGTCGAGGCTGCCCGAGTCCGCGGTCGTCACTGTGGCGGTGTAGGTCACATCCTGGCCAAAGAGTGATGGATTGACCGATGAGTCCACCGAGATCGAGACCGGGAACGTTGCCGCGGACGCCGGAGAAGACCATGCGAGACCCACCAGAGGGATACAGAGGGCCCCGCCTAGGGCGAACAAACGACCTAAGCGTTGCTTGCGACCACTAGACATCGTGCACTTCCTCGCTGACTACCTGAACGTCGTCCGCCGATGGACGAGAATTTCAGGCGTGTCTCTCGATTGAGTGGATCCGAACCACTCGGAGCTGCCGATGTGAAGCACGAATGGGCGCGACACAGGCCCTTCGATTGTCGGTCTGTTGCTCTCGTTTGTTGAGCAAGAAATGCTCAGGCGTTGTCGTGCCCGTGAGACTGAACAGGCCCCGGTTCACGTCAACGTCCCTGATCAACGGCGTGAATTCGTGGGTTGAGGTGGCCGGAATTGAAGCCGTTCGAGACTTTCGTTGTCCGGAAGTCCCTTAGCCGAGGCGGGCGATCGCTAAAGCCGCTGCAAGGAGGACTACAGCCCACGACATGGCAAAGAGGGCTGCCTCTAGCGGAGCCAGCAGCATCCGATCGTCGATCGGCATCGTCTCGCCATTCGTCAGAGTGATCTGACCTCTTACCGCCGTGCTCCGTCGGCGGATGAGCCGCGCCCGTGTGCTCAGTTGGCGTTGCGCTGCCGAAAGCGCGAAGGCCGCCGCCGCAGCGATCACCGGACCGACCGCCAGACGATCGGTCTGGGCCACGTATCCGACGAGTACCGGGAAACTCCCCCACGCCAGCGCAAATCCCGTGTCGTTGTGGATCACTCCACCAAACAGCTCGAAGTTGTAGGCGACGACGAGCAGAGGTCCCAACACCAAGAAGGGGATCAGGGCCCAACCGACACGGGCCACGCCGGCGATACCGAGAACAACCGCTGCGGCCAGACCTAGGACCGTGACGGTGATGAGCGCCCAATCCGGAATGCGGGTTCCAAGGGGACGGCCGTTCAGCTCGTCGAGCGAGTGCGCCGCCAACCCCACTGCGAAGAAGAAGGCCAACAGTGTGGCCACCAACCGTGTCACGTTGACGGTCGGCGCAAGGCAGGCGCCGATAACCACGTAGGCCAAGTGCCATGCCGTGTAAGGAGGATGGAGCAGGGTCCACCAGTCGCGCCAGCCACCGGTCCCGGCAGCGTAGAAAGCCGGTCGTGCGTCTCTGGAGCCCTCGGCTTGTGATTCTCCGAGCTGAGGTCGGGCGCGCTCCGCATCGCTGGCGTCTGGTGGATGCTCCTCAGTCACGCCTGCGCGTCCCCCACATGACCAGACCGCCGCCGAGACTCATGACGCGGACGCCGACGTTCTCGAACCCCGCCTTCCGCCACGCCTCCTCGGTCCACGCCAAGGAATACGTCCGGTAGTGCTGGGAGATGTTGGGGCCGAGGAACCGCCCTACTCGGAACCATTCGCTGCCACCGGTGATCCAACCGCCCAGCGGCAGAGCGATGCGGGTGTAGAGCCACCACCAGAATCGCCAGAATCGGCTCGGTGGTAAGAGGAACTCGAGGCTGGCGACTGTGGCACCGGGCTTCACGACCCGCGCCAGTTCGCCCAGCGTGGCCTGGGGATCGTCGACGTAGCGAAGCAGGTAGGTGAAGGTGAGCGCGTCGAAGGTTCCATCGGGAAATGGCAATTGCTCTGCTCGACCAGCAACAAGGCTGATCCGTTCGCTCATTCCGGCTGAGGCCACGTTCTCCTGTCCCCGAGCGAGCATGTTCCTCGTCAGATCCACTCCGACGACGTCAGATGAGGTGCGCGTCGCGAGTTGCAAGGCAACCCCAGCGGTCCCCGATGCGACGTCCAGAATCAGGGCGGGCGAGGTGGGGGCAATATGGTCGACCATGGCCGTTCGCCATCGCCCGTTCTGGCCCATAGAGAGCACCTCGGCCAACTGGTCGTAACGCTTCGGGAGGGACGAGAACAACTGCTGCGCGAAGCGGTTCCGTTCTCCGGCACTGTCCGTCGGCATGCGTTCCTCCAGGGGTGAGAGAATGTCACTGTAGATCCGAGCAGGTGGAGGGAGCAGGGTGAGCATGTCCCGCTTTGACGTGCTCGTCGTGGGGGGCGGACCGGCGGGCAGCATCGCCTCTCTTGTGCTCGCCCGGGGCGGCGCGGCCGTGGCCTTGGTCGACAAATCGGCCTTTCCGCGGGACAAAGCGTGCGGCGACGTGGTCGGGCCCCGAGCGCTGCAGCTCCTGAGCGACCTCGAGCTGGCACCGCCCGTCGGGCGTGACGTCGGCGACATGCTGGTCGTTGGTCCTACCGGCCGCCGGGTACGACTCCCGAGTGCCGATGGCCTGACGTATCCCGGACACGGCACTGCGGTTGCTCGGACGGTGTTCGACGCCCTGCTCCACACTGCTGCGTGCGATGCCGGAGCCACGCCTTTCGTCGGGCGTGCGGAAGAACCCCTGGAAGAGGAGGGACGTATTGTTGGCTACAGGCTCAGTACCGGTGAGTCGCTGTACGCCGACTTCGTCATCGGCGCCGACGGGGCCACGAGCGAAGTTGCGGCGACTGCCGGCCTTGTCGATCCGAACTCGGTTCTGTGGGGTTTTGCCGTGCGCACATATCTCCCGCAGGAGGTCGATCTCCCAGCCATCGTCTTGTGGGAGCCGACCCCTTGGCGCGCGTTCCCCGGCTACGGCTGGGTCTTTCCGGGGGAGCAGGACGGCGCCAACGTGGGGCTGGGCATTGGGACCCGGTCAAATCGCAAGGCCGGCGCCTATGCCGTTCGAGCTCTGGACGGTTTCCTCCGGCACCTGCGTGCCCTTGGTCTCCTCGACGACGTGGCTCCCTCGGTGCCGCCACGCCGTCTCGGCGGCTGGCTCAAAATGGGGATCGTCGGGACGACGCCGGCACGGGGACGGGTCCTTCTGGTTGGCGATGCTGCTGGTCTCGTGAACCCAATGCAGGGGGAGGGGATCTCCCAGGCCATGACCAGCGCTCGTGCTGCCGCGGTAGCGATACTGACGAAACCCAGCCACGCAGCCCAGAGCTATCGGTCCAGACTTGCCGTCGAGCACCTGCCGTATCATCAGATCGCTGCGGCAGTGCACGCGGGTCTTGTCGGGCGGCCCCGGGCGACTGCAGCCGTCGCCAGGCTTCTTACCGCAGCGGGCCGCAGCGATGCGCTTACCGGCGGTTGGGCCGTCTTCTGGAACGAACTCCTCGATGGCGCACCACCCAATCGGCATCGTTCAGTGGCGAACGCGGTGACACGGATTGGTCGAGCCTTGACCGCGCAGGGTACGACGGCCGCGTGGTTCAAAACGTCTCTGCGATGAAT
>CAWAPQ010000004.1:0-317511 GCA_963783965.1 uncultured Acidimicrobiaceae bacterium
GCTACCTCGAGGACTGGCTCGTTCGGTTCCTCCCTGGCACTGTGAGCCCGCGCACCGAGGTCATCTACCGCAATGCCGTCGATCGCTACGTGGTACCGACCGTCGGCTCCGTGAAGCTACACCAGCTCTCTCCCGCCCACGTGAGCGAAATGCTCCTGACTCTGGAAGCGCGGGGCTACGCCCCCGAGACGCGTCGTATTGCCCGGGCTGTTCTGCGGCGGGCCCTTCGCCGAGCCGAACAGCAGGGATTCCTGACCCGCAACGTGGCTGCGATCGCCGACGGGGTGAAGATCCCACGACGTGAGGGCAGGACGCTGACGCCCGAGCAAGCCCAAGCTTTTCTACGCGAGGTGAAGGGCGACCGCCTGGAGGCCGCCTACGTGGTGGCCCTCGCCCTCGGACTGCGGAGAGGTGAGTTGCTCGGGCTCTCCTGGGACGACTTGAAACTTGACGACCCGATGCCGGTCGTCCGGATCCGACGGCAGTTACTACGCCACAGCGGGCAAGGCGTCCTGCTGGCCGATCTCAAGACCGCCGGAAGCCGTCGCACGTTGCATCTCTCCCAACCCCTCGTCGACCTCCTGCGGGCCCACCAGGCCCGTCAGGACGCCGAGAAGCAAGCAGCTCGCATCTGGCGCAACCCAGCCAACTTGGTGTTCACCTCCACCATCGGCACCCCGCTCGACCCCGAGGCCTTCGGCCGCACGGTGCCGAGGATCTGCAAACGGGCCGGCCTGGGGCATTGGAGCATCCACGAGTTGCGGCACTCGTGCGCCTCACTCCTCCTCGCCATGGGCGTGCCGCTCGAGGTCGTCTCCGACACGCTGGGGCATGCCTCAATCCGAGTAACGATGGACGTCTACGGCCACCTGCTGGCGCCATCACGGATGCATGCGGCTGAGGCGATGCGCCGGGCCCTATGGATCGACGAGCTGCCCGACTTCGACCCATTGGCTACAGAACTGGCTACAAATCGGGCCAAGGACGACCCCGGCAACGGTCTGAACTGGGATTCAGTGGGCCGCCCGGGTCTCGATCCCGGCACCTTGGGATTAAAAGTCCCCTGCTCTTCCGGATGAGCTAGCGGCCCGCGCCTGCAACATAACTGAGGAATCGCAACACCACGACGGACGGTCTCTCAACCGATGCCGGCGAGCCTCGGTACGACCGGTCCCCATGTCTGCTCGAGCCAGTCCGACGGCTCGGAGCCCGCGGCGCGGATCACGATCGCGTGGACGCCGGCGCCATGGAGCGCCTCGGCCTCGCGCACGATGGCGTCCGGCCCGGCATCGTCGGCCACCCCGATCAGAGCCGTTACCTCGATCTGGGCGAAATCGCGGCCGACCTCGTCGCAGTGCCGTCGCAGCACGCCAACCTTGTGCGCGACGGTCTCGACGTCCCCGATGATGTTACAGGCGTCGGCATAGGTCGCCACGAGCCGGAGCGTCTTGCGCTCCCCACCGCCGCCGATGAGCACCCGCGGCCGGGGTTTGCTGACGGGTTGTGGTGAACAGAGCGTCTCGGCCAGTTTGTAGTGGGCGCCTTCGAAGGGTCCGTTGTCGTCGCTCCACATCTGGAAACAGATCTGGAGCGTCTCTTCGAGCCGTTCGTAGCGCTCGCGTAGCGGCGGGAACGGAACGCCCAGACCGAGGTGCTCCCGTTCGTACCAGGCAGCCCCCAGTCCGAGCTCGACCCGCCCACCAGAGAGAACGTCGAGCGTGGTGATCGTCTTTGCCAGGAGGCCGGGGTGGCGGTACGTCACGCCCCCCACAAGCAGCCGGAAACGCAGCCGTTCCGTCTTGGCCGCCGCAAAGGAGAGGGCTGTATACCCTTCGAGCATCGGCTCCTCAGCCGGCCACAGCATTTCCATCTGGAACCAGTGGTCCATGACAGAGAGGGTGCGTACCCCGATTGCCTCCGCTGTCCGGGCCAGCTCTGCGAAGGTCGGCCCGATCGCCTCCGGTCCCCCCGGCCAGGTGAAGCGGGGTACGTGGATGTCGAGTTGCATGTCGTCCTCCGGTAGCTCGTTTCGAGGGTACCCGGACGGTCTACCCGCCGGCGACGGATCTGCGGCCGCAGGAGTCCTCGCAACAGAGGTCCCCGCTTCGCGGCAGCCGTTGACCGTAGGCTGCTTCCATGCATTCGAAGGTTCGTCGCTCTTCAGTCGCGTTGTTCCTTGCGATTTCCGCCACCCCGCTCCTGCTCGGAGTTCTGTCGGGACCCGCAGGAGCCCAGGACACGACCACGACGGCACCCGTCACCACGACCACACTCGCACCAACCACAACAGTCCCCCCGACGACAGCGCCGACAACGACGACCACGCTTCCAGCGACGACGACGACAAGAGCACGTCCCACTACGACCACGTCGAGCTCCACCACCACGACGACAGTCGCCAAGAGCGCTTCGAGCTCCAAGGCGTGGGGTTGGGTGCTCCTCGCAGTGGTCATCGCCCTCGCGGCGATCCTGGTCGGCCTCCTGATAGCCCGCACGAGGCGGCAGGGACGCGAGGTCGACTGGGAACGCTCGGTCGTGCCCGCCGTCACGGCCGCCGAGCTGGCACGGGAACTCATCCTCTCGCAGACGAGCGCGGATGACGCGCAGCATCGAGCCACAGTCAGTGTGCAGGTCGACGACGCGGTCGAAGGTCTCGAACGGGCCGCGGCGGCGGCACCTGACCAAGCGCATCGGACGCTCTGCATGCGCTGCGCCAACAGCCTGCGCGGCCTTGCGTTCGCTGTCGAGGCAGACCACCTGATGCGCTCAGGCGGCCAGTCGCCGACCGGGGAACAGCTGGCCTCCGCTGATTCAGCCCGTCGCAACCGCTCCGCCGAGCTGAACGCCGCACTGGAAGACCTCAAGGTGGCAATCGCACCCAAGAGGTAGCCGGCTGGTTGCGGTTGCTCATCCCTCGGCGGTCGGTAGGGTCACTCGGCGCGCAACATGAGGGCCGTCGGCGTGCGTGCTGCCGTCCTGGCCGGCAGAGCCGCCACGAGGTTGGCCAATACGACCGTGCCCAGAGCGACCAACGCGACCGATGGGACGGACACCGTGGGGTATGGCACTGCGTTGATCTGCTCGGCGAAGAGGTCCCAGAGCCAGCGCCCGACGACGATCCCGAGCGGGATCCCCACCACAATCCCCACGACGGCGGCGGTCGTCGCC
Source organism: uncultured Acidimicrobiaceae bacterium (assembly GCA_963783965.1). Classification (GTDB taxonomy): domain Bacteria; phylum Actinomycetota; class Acidimicrobiia; order Acidimicrobiales; family RAAP-2; genus Bog-473. The sequence goes on from CAWAPQ010000004.1 coordinate 3,169, forward strand.
TGCCACGCCACGGCCGCCGCCAGTTGGCTTCGTACAAAGCCGATGGTCTTCATAAGCGCCAGGTCGCGGCGTCGCTGGCGAACGGATGCGACGAGGGTAAGCGCGAGCGCCGCGATGGCGCCGAGCACCAGTCCCGTCACCAAGAACGCGGGAGTGAGCCCGATCGTCTTGTAGTTCGCGATCTCAGCCGGGCGCTGAACTCCCTGCACGACGATGGCATTGCCGGCAGATCCTCCCGGTGCCGCCGCTTCTGCGCGGTCCGCCGCCGCGACGATGTGCTGGAGGTTCGCGAGCGCGGCGGCGGCCGGGACGCCCGTTCGGGTCCGGACGAGGACGAGGTTCGGACCGACGAGGGCCGCGTCGGGCCCACTGTCAATCGCGGCCACGAACGCCTTCGGCAGGACCTGGAACGGAATGAGCACTCCTGTGCCCATGGAGGTGTGGTCCGAGACGGTGCTGGCGAACCCGATAGCGGGAAACGTCGCTGTACCGACGATCCGAAGGCGCGTCGGCGGGACGTCGACGGGCGCGTCGGCCGGAGTGCCGAAGGAGATGGTGACGCTCTCGCCGACATGCTTGTGCAGCTGCGCCATCGTTGCCGCGCCGAGCACGACCTCGTTACCCCCCTGGAACCCGTGTCCGGTGAGGATGGGCGGCGTGACGGGTGCCCCGTCGTTCTCGAGCAGGAACGGGACCTCCTGCCCGTCCACCTGCAGGTCGTTGTAGGACGCTCCGGAATAGGCGGCGACGTCTTTGTCGTGCTTGAGCATGGCGAGCGCGACCTGGGGGACCTCCCCGCCGCCGGACCCGACCGGATTGAGCGTGTACGTCCAGTTCCATCCGTAGAGCGGCGGGTTCGCGACCAGCGTGTGGAGGCTGTCGCCGAACGTCAACGTTGTGACGACGAGGGCCACCGCCAACACCGACCCGAGGAGCGCCGAGCGGACCGGCACGGCGGCCCGGCCCTCGCCGGGCTCGAGCGCCATCCGGACCCCCACCACCCCGGGCCCCGACAACCCCGCACACGCTGCGGACGCCACCACGCGTGCCCCCGACGTCGGGTGGAGTCGGGTTCGCAGCGTGATCCGGTGCGGCGCAGCCGCGAACGCCAGCAAAGCGGCCGTGCCGCCGAGGACGGTGATCAGCGCGAGGAGGCCAAAGCCGAGAACGGTCCAGTCCCACGACAGGCCGCGGCCCGGATAGACGGGGGCGACGGAGCCGAGTGGTGACAGGGGGGACAGCGCGACGGCAATGACAACAGCGAGGATCGACCCGAGCGCGAGAGCCGCCTCAATCCCGATCAGTCCGTCCATGATGATGTCGGCCGGATCCGCGCCCAAGGCCCGGAGGATCCGCAGGTCCTCACGGTCGACGCGCAGCCGGCGCGCCACGAGTTGGGTGGCGACGAGAACGGTGGCGAGAAGGGCGACCGCTCCGAACACCCCCAAGGCGATGGAGATCGGCTTCAGGGCGCGGTCTGCTTTGGCGACGACCGGCGTCAAGTCATGATCAGTGACCTGGTCGCCGCGTGGGGCGACCCCGGCTATCTCGCGTTCGACGAGGGGCACTGTGGCTGCCCCTCCCGATGTTTTGATGCCGAAGGTCACGGCAGTCGAGAAATCCCCGTGCGCCGCCGCCTCTCGGGCGAAGGCTGGTGTCAGGGGTATGAACGTCGGCAGGATATCGACGTCGTCCTCGACGATCTCGGAACTCAACGATGCCAGACCAACGATCTTCATGTTCATCCGTAGTGCCGGTGGCACGGCCTTCGTCCCGAAGCCCGGCAGGCTCTGCTGCGCGTTCGAGTAGAACCCGAAGGGAACCACCTGGCCGACACGCCACCCGAGCAGCCTGGCGATGACGGGTGCAATGACAATCTCGTCGAGCGCGTTGCGGGGATGCGAGGCGACCCTCATTCACCACCATTCGGTCCTGCGTGAAGAACAATCCGTTCACACTGGCCACGGGATAGGCCAGCCCGGTGACACGGATGCGCGGCGACCCGTCGGGGGTGAGGGGCGCTCCGGTCACGACGAAGCCGGCAGCCACGTGACGGACGCCGGGTAGCCGTGCGATCTTCCGGGTGAGCGCTGAAGAGCCGACGTTGGGGCCACCGTTCCCCCCCGAGTAGATGGACACATCGAAGTCCGACGGATTGGTCGCGGCGAGGAGGACCGAGAACGATGACTGGGTACGCCTGGCCGCAGCCAGGCTGCCCAGGCCGAGGCCCCCGATCAGAGCCACCATGACAACGATCGTGAGATAGGCGGACCAGCGGGAGCGGAAGGTGGTCCGGGTCCGGTAGCGGGCCACAGCGAAGCCCTGTGCGCTCACAGCGCTCGATGCTCTCCGTCGGCCCGCATCACCGGAATGCAGTCTCCCAGCATCCACGGATTTGCCAAGGGTGCCACCCCGACCTGCTCCGGGGGGTGGCACCACTACGGACGCCCAGGTCATCGGCCTTCGCCGCGCTACCGTACGGTTGGCATGGCGAGCATCAGGGTGGTTCTGGCGGAGGATAATGCACTCCTCAGGGAGGGCATCGCGCGCATCATCGACGGCGAGGCCGACTTCGACCTCGTCGGCCGGGCGGCCGATCTTCCGGAACTCCTCGAGCTCATTGAGGTCGAGTCGCCCGCCGTGGTCGTCACCGACATCAGGATGCCCCCCACCGGAACGGACGAGGGTATCCAGGCCGCTTCGTGGCTGCGGGAGCACAAACCCGAGGTCGGTGTCGTCGTACTCAGCCAGTACAAGACCCCCTCCTACGCGCTGGCGCTCCTCGAGACCGGTTCGGCTGGTCGCGCCTACCTGTTGAAAGAACAGGTGGCGGGAGCGGACGAGTTGGCCCAGGCCATCCGCACGGTGGCCCAGTCGGGGTCGATGATCGATCCGCAGATCGTCGACGAACTGATTGAGGCGAAGACCTCTCGCCGGAAATCGGACCTGTCCTGGCTCACGCCGCGAGAGTCCGAGATCCTGGGCGAGATGGCAAAGGGCAAGAACAATGCCGCCATCGCAGCATCCCTACAGGTTTCGGAACGAGCGGTCGAGAAGCACACGAACTCCATCTTCTCCAAGCTCGGACTGACCGAGGAACGCGACGTCAACCGGCGGGTCAAGGCCGTCCTGGTCTATCTCAGTGACCCTGGCGGTGGGTGACACCACCCTCCGCCATGTGTGGCAGCACCACGGTCAGGAGAGCCGACGCCGTGCGACAATGAACGGATGAGCGATCGGCTCCCCGTCCTGATCGTCGACGACCAAGCTCCGTTTCGAGCCGCCATGAAGGCGGTGCTGAAGCGAACCGCCGAGTTCGAATTGGTCGGCGAGGCTGCCAACGGGAACGAAGCCGTGGCACTCGAAGAGGAGCTCAGCCCCGTGCTGGTGCTCATGGACATCAACATGCCTGAGATGAACGGGATCGAGGCGGCCCGGACCATGGTGTCGCGACACCCCGATGTCGTGGTGATCCTGTGCTCCACCTATGACGCCGGGGACCTCCCGCCGGAGGTGGCCACGAGCGGGGCCCGTGCCTACCTGAACAAGGAGCACCTGGGCGCCGACACTCTGCGGCGGTTGTGGGAGGGGCGGAACGGCCAGGAGTTCGTCACGACCTGAAAAGACCGTTCACACGAGCGGCACAGAACCGCGCACCTGGGATCCCTTCCCCACCTCCGAGTCCCACCGCACCGTTCCGCCGATCGCGCCGAGCCGGTCAGCCATGTTGACGTAGCCGTGGCCGCGCTGCGCCGTGTCCGCGTCGTATCCCGGCCCGTCGTCGGACACGGTAAAGAGCAGGCCACCGGACTCTTCCCACAGGCGGACCTCCACCCTGGCGTCCGGCGCGTGCTTCGCCGCGTTCTGGAGTGCCTCGAGGCAGCAGAAATAGATGGCCGCCTCGGTCTCGGACGGGTACCGGCCGATGCCGTCGGCGACGATGTCGACCGGCAGCGGGTTCCGGTTGGCGGCAGCGCGCAGCGCCTCGACCAGCCCGCTGTCGACGAGGAGTGGCGGATAGATCCCGTGCGCCAGCTCGCGCAGCTCTTGAATGGTCTCTTGGACCTCGCCGGCGAGCTGGTCCAGCATCTCCATGCCGGCCTCCTGGTCGTCGACAATGATGTCCTTGGCCAACCGGAGATTCACGGCCAGCGCCACGAGATGTTGCTGCGCGCCGTCATGCAGGTTGCGCTCGACCCGCCGGCGTTCGGCGTCCCCGCTGGCCACAATCCTGGCCCGGGACTCGCGCAGCGCATCCGCCTGCTTGCGGACCTCGTCCAGCGTGGTCTGCAAGGCGGTGTCGAGCTGGGAGTTGTGGAGAGCCAGCCCGACCTGTCGTGCCAGATCGGCCAGCACCCGGTCGTCGTCTTCGGAGAATGCGCTGGCCATGGTGGGCCGCTCCACGACGATGAGGCCCAGCAATTCGCCCGCGTGGCTGACGGGAGCCACGCGGACCTGCTCCGTCTCGCGCCCCTGCAGCAGCGCCGGCAGCCAGACCGAGGCCCAGGCAGTCCCCGAAACCCCGGCCCGGGTCACCACCGGGCGCTCCCGGGGAGAGACGACCAGCGACGCGGGCCCCAGGTCGGGGACTGAGGCCGTGCGTTCGAGCACCTCGCCCGTCCCCGTGTAGACCTCTGCGCTGGCCAGGCTCATCGTCTTGCGGAGCGACTCTGCGAGCTGCAGCAGCAATTCGTCCATGGGGATCGCTCGGGTGAGCCTGCTGCCGAAGGTGCGCAGGACCTCGTCGGGGGCCTCTCGTGATCCGTACACGAACCGGGTCGCCGAATCGAGGAAGCGGGCCCGCACGGGTACGAAGATCAGTGCGGCCACGCCGGAGGCGACCAGGGAGAGGGCGAGAACCTCCTTGTCTCCCGTGGTCTTCGGGGCGTGCCCCAGACCGAGGACGACCACCAGGTAAATCGCCGACACGACAACGACGAAGCCGAATACCGCCAGCACCTGCACCAGGCCCCGGCTGGCGTGTGGTCCCATCCTCCTGTTCTCCGCGGCCAACAGTCCGAGCGGAACCAGCACGGTCGCCCCCGCAGTGACGGCACCGAGCTGCTCCGGCCAACCGACAAGGAGGTGGAGCACCGTCGCTCCCAGTGCGACCGTGACCGCAAGGGAGACGCCGATGCCGAACCACTCCATCCGCTCGCGCTGGTATCCGATCGATCCGATGTAGCGGCTGCGCATCGGTGCGATCGCCAGGAGGCCGGCGATGGACCAGCTGACCGCGCCGTCGGCCAGGCTGAACGGTCGGTGGTCCAGGACGAACACGAGCCCGACGGCGATCGCGACGACGTAGCCCCCCACCGCCATCACCCGCCGGACCGAGTCGTGCAGCCGACCGTCAGGCAGGGCAAGAAGGAAATGGAACGAGATGGCCGTCACCACGAGGGCGGCGAGGGTCGCGACGCCGCGGGCGCCGCTCGAGACATGGGCCAGCTCGGCCTTGCGGCCCGCCCCGAGCGCGACCGCTGCCACCAGGGCGTCGAGCGCGGCCAGGAGATGGAACGGCGAGGCCTTGTTCCCGCCTCGATCCCGTGCCCGCGTGTCCACGATGCCGACGAGGGCCCAGGCCAGGGTCAGGCCGAACGCGACCGAGATGGCCGGGGCGATCCCGCCTGGCACCGCGATCCGCCAACCGATGACGACGGCCGCCACCGTCAAGGCGAAGAGCAGGGCCTGGAGCAAGCGGAACGAACCGAAGGTCGGCGAACCCGACTCGGGCGCGGCGACCACGGGCTCGCTCCCCGCCCTCAGCTGCACCTCGTCGTGCACGGTCATCGATCGAATGCTCAGGACTGCACGGCCACGGGGATCTCCGACGCTTCGTCCGCCGAGATCCTCCCATCACGCATGCGCACGATGCGGGCGGCGGCCGAGGCCACGCTGGCGTCGTGGGTCACCAGCACAATCGTTTGGCCCCCGGTGTGCAAGCGACTCAGGAGTTCGATGACCTCCTGGCCACCCTCGGAGTCGAGGGCCCCGGTCGGCTCGTCAGCCAGCAGCAGCGTCGGCTCGTTGGCCAGCGCGCGCGCAATGGCCAGCCGTTGGCGCTGTCCGCCCGAGAGCATGCCCGGCACAGTCGAGGCCTTGTCCCCGATTCCCAACAGGTCGAGCAGGTCGCGGGCACGCGTCTCCGCCGGCTTGCGCTTCCGCCCGGCGATCACCGCGGGCAGCGCGACGTTCTCCAGGACCGTCATCCCCTCGAGCAGGTTGAAGAACTGGAAGACGATCCCGATGTGGCGTCGGCGCAACTGCGACAACTCGTCCTCGGTGCGGCCGGTGACCAGCTCACCGGCGACGGTGATCGTTCCTTCGTCGGCAACGTCGAGACCGGCGACGAGGTTGAGCAACGTCGACTTGCCGCAGCCGGACGGTCCCATCAGCGCCACGAAGTCACCCGTCGGTACGACCAGGCTGGCACCGCGGAGCGCCCGGACCGGGGCGTTCTCCGCCTCGAAGGTCTTGCGAACCTTCTCTGCGACCAAGGCATCCATGTCAGCCTCTTTCTTTCGCCGGGACGTCGCCTGTTGGGCGTCCGTCTTCCACCAGTTTGTATGCAATGACGGGGGTCTCGCGTCCCTTGACCAGCTGGGGGGGCAGGGCGACCGTCTCGCGGCCCACCTCCCAGGCGTCGACTGTGCCCTGGGAGACCACAATCTCGCCTGCGTCAGCCAGCTGCTGCAGCCGTTGGGACATGTTGACCGTGTCGCCGACGAGGGTGTATTCGAGACGCTCTTCCGACCCGAGCAGGGCCGCGGCAGCCTCCCCGGTCGAGAGGCCCAGGCCCAGGCCGAACGGGGGCAGCCCCTCCTCGGCCCATCGGCGATTGATGGTCGCCTGCTTCTGGTGCATCGCCACCGCCGCCAGCACGGCCCGGTCGGCGTGGTCCACCTGCTCGAACGGCGCGCCGAAGACCGCCATCACGGCGTCCCCGACGAACTGCATCACGGTGCCGTTTTCCCCGAGGATGGCATCGTTCATGGCCGCACGATGGGTGTTGAGCTGCCCGGCCAGCTGGCTCGGGTCCGCGTGCTCCGCGATGGTCGAATAGGAGCGGATGTCGCTCATGAGCACCGTCACGACGACCCGCTCGGTCTCGCCGATCTGGCGACCGTCGCGCCGGAGCTTTTCGGCGAGCCCCCCGGGGAGGAGCCGCGACAGCGTCTCGCCCTGCTCCTCGCGGTCGACGATGGCCTTGTGCAGCAGCCGCAGCCGCTGGAGTGCCCCCTCGGTCCCCGCCGAGACGCCCTCGGCCAACTTGACGAAGACGGCCTCGACTTCGGCGTCGACGGCTTCGGGCGGGAGGCGTCGGGCGGCGGCAATGGCCTTGATCGGCTTGCCTTCGGCCACCATCCCGAGGAGCTCCTCCTCGGGAGGCGAGAGTCCGCCGTGCGTCGTCATCGGGCGCAACAGCGCGTCGACGATGGCGGGATCGAGGGCGTTGCCGCCGGTCGCCACGGACCGGATCGCGTCGACCAGCTGGTCGCCCTGCGCGATGTGGTCCTTCAAGAGGTAGCCGTAGCCGGCCGAGCCCTCCGCCAGGAGGGACACGGCGTATTCGGGGTCGTCGTATTGGGAGAGGATGACGACCCCGGTCCCCGGGTGCCGCTTGCGCACCTCCTTGGCCGCATCGATCCCCTCGCGGTTGAAGGCCGGCGGCATCCTGATGTCGGTGACCAGTACCTGCGGCTGCAGGGTCGTGGCACCGTCAACGACCTCGTCGTAGTCCGCCCCCACCCCGACGATCCGAAGGTCCGCATGTCGCTCGATGAGGGCCTTCACACCCTCTCGGACAATGAGGTTGTCGTCGGCCAGGAAGACCGAGATCGTGCCGGAACCAGCTGCTGCGTCATCCACGGCTCTAGTTCTCACACACACCGGGTGCTCCGAACAGGTGGGAACCATCCGACCCAGGGTGGTGCTAGGTACACCATGCGATGCCTGTCACCACACTCGTCAACCCGAGCGCTCCCGTAGAGGCTGTGATCATGAGCACACAAGGGCTGACCCGCTACACCGGTCTCGTCACCTCGCTCTCCTGGATCCCGACCGAGGCGATCCAGGGCGCCCAGCGCCTGGCGTTCGACTCCGGTATCACGCACTATGACCCGCCGCCGCCGACCGAAGGCATGGACGTCGAGCGGTTGCGGGAGGAGGACCGGTTCCGCTTCGCCAACGAATTGCGTGCCTTCGTCTCAGTGGAGGCCGGACGGATCGTCGATTGCGGCTACGAGGGCGGGGGACTCATGGGCACCACGATGGTCAACCTCGGTGCCGTGCGCCATCGCTTCCAGGCGGTGCAGCTGCCTGACATTCAGCGCCGACCCGAGCGCGGCGACGGCTGGGTCCGCTTCGTCCAGACGTGCGGCGGTCGCACCGGGGTCCCGGCGCCACGACGGGTGCGGCGGCGACCGTTCATCCAGTGGCAGGCCCCGCTGGTCTGGACCACGCTGTCGCTCACGTTGCACGCGGACGGACGGTCGGAGCACACGCTCATCGGTGCCAGCCGGTTTCCCCGGCACTGGGTGTACGGCGCCGACCACACGCTCTCGCACAAATCGGGACTGACCGACTTCAAGGACTGGTACCGCAAGTCGTTCGGGAAGCACAGCCCCTGGGGTGATGAGGACTCCGAGGCGCTGGTCTCCGCCGTCGAGACGGCACTCGAGACATCGCTGTCGGCGCAGCTCATGCAGGGCGGCGGCAAACGTCGGATCGAGCGCTTCCCCGCCGGCACGATCCTCTTCGAGGAGGGCGAGCCGGGCACCGAGGTCATGCTGGTCCTCGACGGCATCGTGCGGGTCGAACGGGGCGGGGAGCGACTCGCCGAGTACGGTCCCGGTGCCCTGCTCGGCGAGCGGGCGCATCTGGAAGGTGGCATGCGCACGTCGAGCAACATTGCCGTGACGCCTTGTCGCGTCGCGCTCTTCGACGCCGACCTGATCGAGCGGGCCCATCTGGAGGAGCTGTCCGCGGGGCATCGCCGCGAGGACCGGGCGCGAGACTGAGCGCGTGCGTGTCACCTTCTGCGGGACCCGGGGATCGACACCCGCACCCGGTCTCGACTACATCCGCTTCGGCGGGCACACGTCCTGCGTCGCGCTGACGCGCGACGACGGTGCGGCCGGGCAGCCGACACTCCTTCTCGATGCCGGCACCGGCCTGCGCCGGATCGCCGGACTGCTCGGCGACACGCCGTTCCGCGGCACCCTCCTGCTGACGCACCTCCACTGGGATCATGTCCAGGGCCTGCCCTTCTTCCGGGCCGGCGATCGGGAGGACGCACAGGTGGACCTGCTGCTGCCGGACCAGGGCGACGACACCGACGCGGAGACGTTGCTGGCCCGCATGATGTCGCCCCCGTTCTTTCCCATAGAGCCGTCGGCGCTCCGCGGCCGCTGGAGCTTCGGCGTCATTCCTGACCCGACGTTCACGGTCGAAGGGTTTACCGTGCTCGCCCTCGACGTCCCCCACAAGGGCGGGCGTACCCTGGGCTTCCGCGTCAGTGACGGGCGCTCCTCCGTCGCCTACATCCCCGACCATTGTCCGACGGCGCTCGGCCCGGGCCCCGGCGGCATCGGGGAGTACCACGAGGCCGCCCTCCGTCTGGCGGAGGACGTGGACCTGCTCATCCACGATGCCCACCTGCGGGCCGAGGAGGTGGAGGCCGAAGGGTCGTTCGGCCATGCGGCCGCCGAGTACGCCGTCCGCCTGGGCACCATGGCCGGGGCGCGACGGGTCGCGCTCTTCCACCACCGACCGGAGCGCAGCGACGCCGAAGTCGAACGAACGGTCTGCCGCTTCGGCGAGAGCCCCGTACCCGTGATGGGGGCTGCGGAGACGCTGACCATACGGCTGTGATCCACGGGTGAGGACGGCAGATGCGATCGTCGTGGGCGCCGGACCCAACGGGCTGGTGGCCGCGCTGGTCCTGGCCCGGGCCGGCCTGGCGGTCGACGTCTACGAAGCGGCCGACGAGCCCGGCGGCGGATGCCGCACCGCCGAGCTGACGCTGCCCGGCTTCCGCCACGATGTCTGCTCGGCGGTCCATCCCCTGCTGCTGGCTTCGCCCGCGTTCCGTGCCCTCGACCTGTCCGCGCACGGGGTCCGACTCCTGACCCCGACTGTCGCCTTCGCCCATCCGCTCGGAGGGACGCGGGCCGTGTCCGTGGGGAGCGACATCCGAGACGTGGCCCGTTCCCTCGGCTCGGACGGGCCGACCTACGCCCACCTCATGGCTCCACTGGCCCGCAACCTGGACAAGGTCCTGCCCGCCTTTCTCGGCTCCATGCGCGAGCTGCCCCACCACCCACTCGCCGCCGGCGCCTTCGCGTTGCGCGGGCTCCCGTCGGCCGAGCACCTGGCCCGACGGTTCCACACCGAGGAGGGGCGGGCACTGGTGGCCGGTACCGCCGCCCACTCCATGCTGCCGCTGACCGCACCGCTCTCCGGCGTCTTCCCCCGCCTCTTCACCGCCCTGGCCCACCGCTACGGGTGGCCCGTCGTCGAGGGTGGCAGTGCGGCTATCGTCCATGCGCTGGTCGCCGAGCTCTGCGCTCTCGGTGGTCGCGTGGAGACGGGCTGCCTGGTGCAGCGCCTCGACGAACTTCCCCGGGCGCGGGCGGTCGTGCTCGATGTCACGCCGCGCCAGCTGATTGCGATGGCCGGCCCCGCCCTTCCCTCGGGCTACGGCCGCGCGCTCGCGCGCTACCGCTACGGGCCCGGCGTGTGCAAGGTCGACTGGGCCCTGCGGGGGCCGGTCCCGTGGTCGGCGGACAGCTGCCGGCAGACGGTCACCGTGCACGTCGGCGGCACGTTCGAGGAGATCGCCCGGAGCGAGGCCGACGTCAACGCCGGCCGTCACCCGGACCGGCCGTACTGCCTCGTCACGCAGCCCTGCGTGGTGGACCCCGGGCGGGCGCCGGCCGGCGGGCACACGTTGTGGGCGTACTGCCACGTTCCGAACGGATCATCGGTGGACATGACCGAGAGGATCGAGGCACAGATCGAACGGTTCGCGCCGGGTTTCCGCGACCTCGTCCTCGGACGATCGACCTTCACGGCCGTGGACACCGAGGACCACAACCCCAGCTACGTCGGTGGCGACATCAATGCCGGTGCCGCCACCCTCCGCCAAATGATCCTCCGGCCAACCGCGCGGTGGAACCCGTACCGTACGGCCATGAAGGGCACGTATCTCTGTTCCGCCGCCACGCCACCGGGAGGGGGCGTGCACGGCATGTGCGGGCTCGGGGCGGCCCGGGCCGCACTACGCGACCTGGGCCTGCCGCAACCGGAGACTCGATGAGAGGGACCACGGCCTACGCCTCGTACCGGTTCCGAGCGACGATGCGGTCGGAGCTGTCCTACCTCCTCTCCGTCATCCTCCTCGTGGGCGCAGTGGGAGGGTTGGCCCTGGGCGCCATCGAGGCGGCGCGCAGCACAGACTCATCGTTCGCCGACTTCGTGGCGAGCTCGCACGTGCCCCAGCTCTTCGTCTTCGACGGCGTCATCAATCCGGGCATCGGTCTGAACTCGGCCTACAACCCCTCGCTGCTCCGGACACTGTCCCACCTGCCCGACGTGGAGCGGGTCGAGAGCACGGTGGAGCTCAACCTAGGCCCGCTAACGGGCGCGGGGAAGCCGTTGCCGGAACAAGCCTCGTCCCCGCCTGCCGAGGCCACAGTGGGTGGGCTGGACTTCAACGAGGACCCCGTCGCCATCACGGAGGGGCGGATGGTCGACCCCCGCAAGGCGGACGAGGTCGTCGTGGACGCGGCCAGCGCCAAGGAACTGGGCTACCACGTGGGCGAGAAGATCTCGGTCGGGTGGGTGACCAACGCGCAGTCCCAGTCGGGCAACTTCAATCCGAACCAGCCGGTCCCGACTCATCAACGGGCGCGAGTGACGCTCGTCGGGATCACATCCGGGCAGGCGACCACGCTGTTCCAGGACCAGGACGACGCCAACGGCCAGTCGATCATGCTCTTCACCCCCGCCCTGACGAACAAGCTCCTGGCCTGTTGCAGCAACGACATGATCAGCGCGCTCACCCTGCAGGGGGGCGACAGGCACCTCTCGGCCGTGGAGGCGGCGGTGAAGGCCGCACTCCCGAAGGGGCTGCCCTTCGTGTACGCCCAATCCGCGGACATCATCGCGACCGCCAACGCCACGCTGCGCCCGGAGACGATCGCGCTGAGTGTCTTCGGCGGCATCACGGGGATCGCCGCCCTGCTCATCGCCGGCCAGGTGATCAGTCGCCGGGTCAGGACGCGCTCCTCGGACCTCGACGTCGCCCGGGCCCTCGGAGCGGACCCCCCGATGTGCCTGTGCGACAGCCTCCTCGGTTCTCTCGGCGCCCTCCTGCTCGGTTCGTTGCTCGCCGGTGCTGTGGCCGTCGCTCTCTCGCCCCTGGGGCCGCTCGGGCCCGTACGGCCGTTTCTCGGCGTGGCGGTGCATCCGGACTGGGCGGTCATCGGTATCGGGGTGCTGACCCTGGTGCTCGTCCTCGGCGGCGTGGCCGTCCTGGCCTCCTTCCGTTCGCTCCCCGCCCGCGCCCGGACCCGGGCGGGCCGGTTCACCTCCTCACGGGTCACGACTGCCGCCACCCGCGCCGGCCTCCCTCCCGCCGCGGTCACCGGCGTGCGCTTCGCACTGGAGCCGGGGGTGGGACGCAGCGCGGTGCCGGTGCGGTCGGCCATTCTGGGTGCCGTCCTGGCGGTGACGGTGGTCGTCGCCACGGTCACCTTCGGGTCGAGTCTGGACACGCTCGTGTCGCACCCGGCTCTCTACGGCTGGAACTGGAACTACGACATGGACGGCGGCGGCGGGCTCGGTGACGTGCCGGGCCGGGCGGCAGCGAAGGCGCTCGACGCGGATCCTCTCGTGCAGGCCTGGACCGGCGTCTACTACTCCTCGCTCACGGTAGACGGGGTGAACGTGCCGGTCCTGGGTGCCAGACCTGGAGCCGCCGTCGCCCCACCCCTCCTGAGCGGCCACGGTCTGCAGGAAGCCAACCAGGTGGTGCTCGGCGCCTCGACGTTGCGCTCCCTGCACAAGCAGCTCGGCGACACCGTGCAGGTCCGCATCCACGGCAGCAAGCCGGTGACGCTCAGGATCGTGGGAACCGCGACACTGCCTCCGATCGGCGTCGTGGGCTCGTCGCACCTGGAGATGGGCACCGGCGCGATGCTCTCGTACCGGATCATCCCGGCCCCGGCACGGAACCTCTTCCAGAGCAGCAGGCCCGGGCCGAACGCCATCCTGGTCCGCACAAAGGGGGGGAACAGCCGCGCCGCACTGGCGTCGCTGCAATCCATCGGACGCCGGGTGGACATCGGCCTCAACGGGGGGTCCGTGTTCGGGGTGGTACGTCCGGCCGAAATCCTGAACTACGGGTCTCTTGGCTCGACGCCCCTGCTCCTGGGTGCCGCTCTGGCGATCGGCGCCGCGGCGGCGCTCGGCATCACGCTCGTGACGTCGGTGCGCCGCCGGCGGCACGACCTGGCCATCCTCAAGACGCTCGGCTTCACCAGGGGCCAGCTCGCCATCGCGGTGGCCGTGCAGGCGAGCGTGGCGGCCATTCTCGGGTGCGCGGTCGGCATCCCCGCCGGCATCGCACTGGGTCGGGTGCTCTGGGACCTCTTCGCGGCCGACATCAGCGCGGTGCCCGCGCCGACGGTCCCGGGCGGCACCATTGTCGTGATCGGCGTCCTGGCCCTCGCGCTGGCGATCCTGGTGGCCATGATCCCGGGCCGCCTCGCGGCCCGCACGACGACGTCACAGCTCCTGCACGCCGAGTAGCGACCCCCGCGCTCAGTCGGCGAAGCGGTCGACCAGGAGGTCGCCCACACGTCGCACCGTGTCCGGCGTCCCCGTCGGCATGTTGAAGATGAAGTACTGGACACCGGCCGCCGCCAGCTCCTCGACGCGGGCCACCAGCTCGTCGGGCGTGCCGATATCCGAGGTGCTGGGTTCCTCGCCCGTGACCTGGCGCAAGAAGTCCCGGGTCGCCGCCGTCTCCTCCGCGTCCGCGGTGAGGACCAGCGTGCTGAGCCGGCTGACCGTGACCTCGGAGGGGTCGCGCCCGAGCGTCTCGCAGTGGGCACGTAGCACGTCGACCTTGTGGGCCACCGTGGCGGCATCGCCGAAGATGTTCATCATGTCGGCATAGCGCGCCACCAGTTGCAAGGTCCGCTTCTCGCCACCACCCCCGACGAGGATGGTCGGCCCGCCCGGCTGCACCGGTGCCGGCACGTTGCGGGCCTCGTGGATCCGGTAGTAGCGACCCTCGAACGACGGGGCCTCCTCGGTGAACATCGCCCGACAGATCTGCAGCGCCTCCTCCAGCCGGTCCAGCCGTTCGCCGGCCGGCGGGAAGTCGAAGCCCAGGCCCTCGTGCTCCACGTCGTACCACGCCGCGCCGATGCCGAGGATGGCCCGGCCGGCACTGAGCACGTCGAGTGTCGTCACGATCTTGGCCAGATGCGCCGGGTTGCGATACGTGACGCCGGTCACCATGGTGCCGAGCCGCACGCGCGAGGTCTGCGTCGCCAGCGCGCCGAGCAACGTGTACGCGTCGAGCATCGGCTGGCTCGGGCCGCCCATCGGTGGCAGTTGGTAGAAGTGGTCCATCACCCAGACCGAGTCGTACCCCGTGTCCTCCGCCGCGGTGGCCATGTCGACCACGCCCTCGAAGAGGGCACCCGGCATCTCGTCGGTGGTGAAGTTGGGGATCTGCAGACCGAAGCGCATACCGGCGAACCTACTGGGACGGGGACAGCGGTGCTCCGGGCGTCACCAACGGGTGAGACGCCGGAGCCAGTCCAGCGCGACCGCGCCCTGCGCAGCCTGGAAGGCACGCAGCGTCGGGAGCCCGGGCGGAGGCGGCTGCAGGGAGTGGTGCACCAGGAAGCCGCTGAAGGCGGCGACCAGGACGGCGAGGAGGTCGCGGTCGACCGCCGAAGCCGGAGCGAACAGAGCCAGGAGCTCTTCGGGCCCGGGGCCGCCCTCCAGCACCACCGACGGCGCCCAGGCCACCAGGTCGAAGACCGGCGCGCCGACGCAGGCATGCGGCCAATCGACGAACACCACGCCGTCCCTCGTCACGAGCAGATTGTCGGAACGCACGTCGCAGTGGAGCAGCGTCTGACCCGCCATGGCGTGACGCCAGCCCGACTCGAGTCCGGCCAGCCGGTCGAGATTGCGAGCGCTCCATGCCTGCAGCCTGTCTCGAGGGCCGGGCACGGCCGCCAGTTCCGCCCAGCCACCGAACAGACGAGCCAGTCGGTCGGTGGCCGGATCCGCCTCTGCCACGGGGTTGGGTGTGAGGGCCTGGTGCAGGTCATGCAACGCGCGCGCCGCGTCGCGCAGCTCGTGCTCCTCCCAGGGGTGCAGCGGGGGCCGGCCGTCGATGGCTTCGAAGGCCAACGCCACCCAGTCGCCGTCGTCATAGACATCGAGCAAGCGCGGGAACTGCGGCGCCGCCGGCAGCGACGCCGACACCACCGCTTCACGCCGGTGCAGCTCCGGAGAGTCCGGGTTGAGCGCGACGCCGACCGCCTTCACGAAGATGGCGCCCCGGGGATACTCGAGCACGGCGGTCGCTCCCGGAGAGAAACCGCCGGACAGATCGCGCGCCGAGTGCGGTGAACCGCCACCGACCCCGGCCGCCCACGTCTGCACCGCGCCGGGCACCTCGGCCCAGGGCAGGTGGACGCCGGCCGCCGGTCCGGTCGGTGTGGTCACAAGGCGGCGGCTCCCGCAGCGGCCAGCGCCTCGTTGATGCTCTCGACGAGTCGGCGCGCCGATGCCGCGCTGAGCTCCACGGCGACGCGGGCGCCGGGGCCTCGGGCCGGGTCGGCGAAGTCGATGTTGAGGGTGTGATCGAACGGCGCATGGAAGGGGTGGTCGAAGTACACGCTGGCCGAGGTGACCGGCATCCAGCCCTGAGGCCCCTTGGCGCTGCCGGCGATCTCGGTGGCGACGGTGAGGTAGGAGCACATGGTCAGCCCCCCGCCAGGTAGCGGCCGTACCACTCGAAGATCCGCTGCCAGCCGTCGAGCGCGGCCTCCGGTCGGAACGCGGGGCGTTCCACCGAGAAGAACGCGTGGCCGGCGCCCTCGTAGCGATGGAACTCGTACGTCTTCCCGGCCGCCTTGAGGGCCGCCTCCAGCTCGTCGACCTGCTCGGGGCTGGGAAACTGGTCGTCGTTGCCGAAGAGGCCGAGGAGCGGGCACCGCAGGTCCGGGGTCCGGTCGACCAGCGGCGTGACCTTGAGTGGGAAGCCGTCGGGAACGGTCCCGGTGACAAAGGCCCCGTAGCAGTCGACCGCCGCATCGACGGGCACGCTCACCGCGGTCAGGAACGAGTGCCGCCCGCCCGAGCAGTAGCCGATGACGCCGACCTTGCCGTTGGACGTGGGCAGCGCGCGCAACGCCTTGACCGCCGCGTCGGCGTCGCCCACGAATTGGTCGTCGGGGATGCCTCCCGCCTCGCGGGTGGCGGCCGCGGCGTCGTCGGGATCGACATGGAGGCCCTGGCGGGCGTAGAGGTTGGGGCAGATGGCGTTGTAGCCCTCGGCGGCGAAGCGCCGCGTGATCTCCTTGGTCCCCGAGTCCCAGCCGGGCAGGTGGTGGATGACCAGGACCCCAGGGAAGGGACCGTTGCCTGCGGGCAGGGCCTGGTAGGCGTTTATCTCGGCGCCCTCGTAGCCGGTGAACATGACGTTCCCGGCGCTGAGGGCCTCTTCGGGTGCGGACATGGCGGATTCCTCTTCTCGTGTGCGGTGGTGGTGTGACCCGTGCTGCAGTCGCTGCGTCGACACTATGGCGCCGTCGCCCCGGCCTGCCGCGGCCGCAACCGGCATGATGAGGCTCGTGCGCCGACAGTTCGTTGCCCTCGCCGGGCTCGTCTCGCTGGCGGCCGTTCTCCCGGTGGCAGGTGCTGCGGGCGCTGAAGGCGGGGCGGCACCGGCCGTGCGCACCGTCGTGGGGCCCGCCACCCTCGACGGGCCCGCCGGGATCGCGCTCGATGCGGCCGGGAACCTCTTCGTCGCCGACACGAACCACTGCCGCGTGCTCGTGCTGCCTGCCCGCGCCGGCCTGCTCGACGGGCTGCACGTCCGACCGGGGCACACCGCCACGTTGGCCGGAGGCAGCTGCACCGGGTCCGGGGCGATCGGACACCCGAGCGATGTCGCCGTAGACAGTCACGGCGACGTGTTCATCGCCGAGGCGACCGCGCAACGCGTGCAGGAGGTGCGCTCCGGGTCTCGGGGCGTGGTGACGGTGGCCGGCACCGGCTCGGGCGGCTTCAACGGGAACGGCCTCGCCGCCGCGTCGAGCGAGCTCGACCAGCCAACGGGCGTGGCGGTGGACGGCGCGGGTGATCTGTTCATCGCCGACACGGCCAACTGCCGGGTCCGCGTGCTGCCCGCCACCTCGACCACGACCCTCTTCGGACAGGCCATGACGGCCGGCCACCTCTTCACCGTCGCCGGTACCGGGGTGTGCGGGAGCGCCGGGCAGGGAGGGCCGGTGCAGTCGGCGCAGTTGTGGAACCCGGTCGCCGTCACGCTCGACGCGGCCGGCGACCTCCTGGTGGCCGACAGCGGCGACCAGTCCGTTCTGCTCGTGCCGGCCGGGGCCGGCGGCTCGTTCTACGGGACGGCGGTCGGTGCGGGGGACCTCGGCACCGTGGTGGGCGGCACCGGGAGCTACGGGCCGTATCTCGCCGACGGGCTGCCCGCCAACGGGCCCACGGCCGAGCTGAACGACCCCCGCGGCCTGGCCGTCGGGCCTACGGGGGCACTGTTCGTGACCGACGGCTTCATGCACGTCATCCGGGCCGTCCCGGCCGTGAACGAGACGCTGTTCGGCCGGGTGATGAAGGCCGGCGATCTCTCCACGGTGGCGGGCGCCCTGCCCGTCGCGACCGCGGCGGGGAGCAACGACGGCACCCGCTGGGTCGTGACGCAGATGGGGACTCCGGTGGGGATCGCCATTTCGGCGAGCGGAGCGCTGTTCTACGCGGACGCAGGCCTGAGCCGGGTGCGCGTCATCGCGGCGGGGGGGTCGTCGCCGTGAGCCGCTTCGGCCGGCGCGCCTTCCTGAGCTCTTCGGCGGGCGTTGCTGCCGGCGCCGTCGCGGCGGGAGCCATGGACGGAACCCCCTCCGGCCCCGGGGCCGGGGCGGGAGCGGCCGAGCGCGTCGTCGGGATGCTCGACGCGCCGCTGCCGCGGCCGGGCCCGCTCCGCGCCAACGGGCTCACGGTCAACGGCCTGACGGACCCCGTTGGGGTCGACCCCGACGACTGCTCCTTCGCCTGGACGCTGCACGCCAAGGGCCGCGGCGCGGCGCAGACCTCCTACCGCGTGAGGGTGCTGCGCACCGACGCGGGCCACACCGGCACTGTCTGGGACAGCGGCGCCGTGGAGTCAGCCCGGCAGGCCTTCGTCCCCTATGCCGGACCGACGTTGGCCGGCGACGCCGCCTACCGCTGGACGGTACAGGCCCGGTCGCCGGGCGCCACCTGGGGGCCGGTCTCCGCTCCGGCGCACTTCACCACCGGGCTGCGCGCCGCCGACTGGGGGGCCGCCACATGGCTGACCCCTGCGGCCGGACCGGAAGGGCCCGACCGCGTCACCTACCTGCGCAGCGAGTTCACCCCGCCCGCCGGCACCCTGGTTCGGGCCACCGCCTACGTCTCGGCCGCCCACACGTACCGGCTCTACGTCGACGGGGCGCCGGTCGACGCCTGGCCGAGCTTCTCGTACCCCGACGAGCAGTACGTGCGCGCCGTCGACCTGACCTCGGCCGTCCGGCCGGCGCGTTCGAGCGCGATCGGCGTGCTCCACCGCTGGTACGGGGCGGGCCAGGGCCGGCCGGCGTCGTCGCCCGGCCTGCTCTTCCTGCTCGCCTTGCACTACGCGGACGGGTCACGCGTGGTCCACGTCTCGGATGGGCAGTGGGTCGAACACCCGGCCGAATGGCTGCCCTCGCCCCAGCGCAATGCCGACTGCGGCGACTTCGTCGAGTGGGTGGACGGCCGGGCCCATCCCGCGGGCTGGTCCAGCGCCGGCTTCGACGACCGCTCCTGGTCTCCGCCCGCAATCGGTGGGTTTGCCGGGACACCGCCGTTCACCGCGACCTTCGCGCAGCGCACCACCATCCGCGAGACCCCGGTGTCCCCGGTCCGCGTCCGCACGCTGGCCAATGGCGCGGTCGTGGCCGACTTCGGGGCGGTCTACGCGGCGCGGCCACGCGTGACCTTCGCCTCGGGCGAGGCCGGGCAGACCGTGGCCATGCGGGTCGGCTACCTGCTCGATCCCGACGGGCAGGTCTCCACGCTGCACGGCACCCAGGAGACCAATCTGTCCATGTCCTACATCATGCGGTCGGGAACGCAGACCTTCGAGGGGTTCACGTATCTCGGTTTCCGCTACCTGCAGGTCGACGCGCCACCCGGACCGCTACGCGCCGACGACATGGTGGCGATCGCCCGGCATGCCGCCATGCCCGACGTGCCGGCGGCGACGCTGGTCACCGATGACCGGATGCTCAATGCGGTCTGGAAGCTGTGCGCCCGGTCGTGCCTCTTCTGCAGCCAGGAGCAATTCGTCGACACACCCACCCGCGAGAAGGGACCGTTCCTCTGGGACGGAGCCAACGAGTCCGAAGGCGTCATGCGCGCCTACGGCGACCGGAACATGACCTGGCAGGCCCTACGCGACATCGCCCGCGGCCAGACCCGTTACTGGCCACAGGGGCAGGTCAACGCGGTCTACCCCAACGGGGACGGCGCCAGGACGTTCGGGACGAGCACGGCCCGCTATCCCGAATGGCTGTGGCGCTACGCGGTCTCGACGGGCGACCTCGCCACGGTGCGCTCCCTCTACCCGTCGGTGACCCGGGCCGTCACCTGGCTGTGGAGCACCCGTCAGAACACGACCGGGCTGCTCTACGGGCTGGCCGACACCGACAACGGCGACCCCGTGTACGGCTATGACCTCTCGGTGGCGGCCGACACGGTCAGCAACGTCCTGGCCGTGAACGCCATGCGTCGACTGGCCCAACTGGCCACCATGACCGGCGACGACACCGCGAGCCAGACCTGGCAGACCAGAGCCGCCCAACTGGCCGAGTCCGTCAATGCGGTGCTGCGGCGCCCCGACGGCACCTACGTCGACGGCGTCGACAACAACGGCGCGCCGAGCGGCCACGCCTCGCAGGAGGCCAACGCGCTGGCGCTCGCCTACGGCGTCGTGCCGGCCTCCGACCTCGCCGTGGTCGGGGCGTACGTCGCCGGCCTCGGCATCGCCGTGGGGCCCAATCACGGTCTCGAGCTCCTGCGCGGGTTGGCGGCGGCGGGCATGCCCGAGGCGATGGTGCACGCGCTCACCGACACGTCCATGCCGGGCTGGGCCCACATTGTGGCGGCCGGTGGCACCTTCACCTGGGAGGTCTGGCGACCGAGCGACCTGATCGGGGACTCCATGTCACACGGCTGGGGCTCCTCCGCGCTGGTGGCCATGCAGGAGACCCTGCTCGGGGTCGAGCTCGGGGAACCCGAAACGGACGGCACCATCCGGGTCGTCGTCTCACCGCCGTCGGCCGGCCTGGCCCGTGCCCAAGGCTCGGTGCCGACCATCGCCGGGCCCGTGCTGGTCTCGTGGCAACGCCGGGGCAAGGGCATGGCGATGACCCTGACGGTGCCGGTGAACGCGGTGGCGACGGTTCGGTTGCCCGCCAGCGCACCGTCGAGCGTCCGTGAGGGTGGGGTGGCGGCCGCCACGGCACCCGGCGTCACCGTGCTCGGACCGACGGCCGGCGTGGCGGAGCTGTCCGTGGGGAGTGGGACCTACCACTTCACCAGCAGTTGACGATCACCCCACCCAGTCGTGGATGATCCCGAGGTCGACGAACTCGGGCGGACCGTCGAGGATCTCGCCCATCAGGGCACGACCCCGGCCACTGACTCCTGGCGACGGGGATCCTGCTCGCGCGCCCGTGCCTTCTCCTCACTCTCGAAGAGCACGAAGTTGTAGAGGCGACTCGGATCCTTCTGGTCGCGGCCCCCGTCGTGCGCACCAGTCCCGATCCGGGCTGCTCGGCCGCCTCGAGGAGCTCGTAGAGACGGGGGACGTCGCCGTCCTTCCCGGGTTTCACCCGCATGACTACGAGCTGTGCCCACATGGGTTCTCCTTTGGCCAGGGCGCGAGGAGGGCCGGAGCTCGGTCGCCCCTCGGCACCGAGGTGACGGCACCATAGCTACGACGTACAGACGGTGCCCGGTGGTGGCGTCTGCCCGCTCACCAGATAGGTCTGGACGTCGGCACGGACGCACGCGCTGTAGAAGTACGCCACGTGGTCGTCGCCGTCGTGGGTCAGCAGCACCCCGTGGTCGAGTTCCCTGGCCACGCTGACTGCCCAGGCGTAGGGCGTGGCCGGGTCGTTCGTCGTGCCCACGACCAAAATGGGCGGCGCGCCGGGAGCGGCCACCGGTCCGACCTTCCTGGTCGGTGGCACGGGCCAGACGGCGCAGCCTGCCTCGCCCCAGCTCAGCAGTGGGCCGAAGACGGGAGCGGACGCCGAGAGGGAGAAGGCCAGAGCCCGGTACGTGGCCAGGTCGTGCGACACGGGATGGTCGAGGCAGTCGATGGCGTTAGCGGCGTCGTCTGCGTTGGAGCCGCCGCCGTTGTTGTAGTGGTTCGACTGGGCGACGGCGGGCGCGCCATTGCCGGCGGTGTCGGCCGCCAGCGTCGCACCGAGCTGCGGCCAATCCGACTCGGAGTACAGCGAGTTGAGCAACGCGTCGTAGAGCTGCCCGGGGCCCGCCACGCTGCCCCCTCCGCCCGGTGCCGGTGACGATTGCGCGCTGGTGAGCAGCGCCAGCAACGCCGTGGTCGGGTCCCCGGACGGCCGCCACCGGCACGCCGCGCTGCCGGCGCACCACGAGAAGAACGCGTCGAGCACGCCCTCGAAGCCGGCGGCCTGCCCCTCGGTGATCTGGTCGAAGGAGAGTGAGGGGTCGATCACGCTGTCGAGCACCATGGCCCGGATGTGGGTGGGGAACAGTGAGGCGTACGTGAGCCCGAGGAGGGTGCCGTAGGACTGGCCCATGTAGGTCAGCCCGCTGTCGCCCAGGGCCTGGCGCAGCCGGTCCATGTCGCGGGCGACGTCGACCGTCCCCACGTAGGGCAGCACGTTGGCGCTGTTCTTCTCGCAGGCGGCGGCGAACGCGCGCAGCTCCTTGATGGTGGCGGCCTGCTCGCTCGCCGTGGACGGGGCCGGGTCCGCGGGCCCGCTGCCCGTCGCCACCCCGCAGCTGACCGGGTCGCTGCGCTCGACACCACGGGGGTCGAAGAGCACGATGTCGAAGTCGTCGAGGAGTTGCGGTGTCAGCGCGCTCGAGCTCGTTCGCCATGTCGTCGATGCCCGAGGCACCGGGGCCGCCGGGATCGATGACGAGTGACCCGAGGCGGGCCGCCGGGACCTCCGCCAGATGGCGCGCCACGGCGATGGGGATGGTGGGACCGCTCGGACGGGCGTAGTCCAGCGGGACGACGAGAGTGCCGCACTGCAGGCCGGCGTTCTCGCTGCACGGTGACCATGCCATCGGGGCGACGGGTGGCTGCGTGGTGGATGTGGTGGTGGTTGTGGTGGTGTGCGGATGCGGCGGGCGCTGACCCTGGGCCGGCGACCTCGGCGTGGCCGTCGTCGTCGCCCCTCCACCCGCACATCCCGACGCCACGGCGGCGACAGCCAGCACGACGAGGAGCGGCCACCTCCGCTTCGGCATCACCAGGCCAGCGTTGCACGCGTCTTTCCGGCTGCACCGTCACCGTTCTCCCCCGCCGGGCTTCCGAGGAGCGTGACGATGACAGAGGATGTTGGGCGGGCCGGAGCCTCGGCCCGGGCCGAGTACGAGCGCCGCCGGGCGGGCGACGAGGCCAGGCAGCGGGCGGTATTCGGACCGCTGGCGCCGCTGGCACGCCTCCTCGCGGGGCCGAAACGGACGACCGAGTCCTGGGGCCGGGGCGCCGCCGGCGAGGAGTTGCTCGGAGACTGGCTCGATCACGCCGTCGGCGGGCGCGGCGTGGTGCTGCACGACCGGGCCGTCCCCCGCCGGCGCACCAACATCGACCACATCGCGGTGGTGCCCTCGGGCATTTGGGTGATCGATTCGAAGCACCTCCGGGGCCGGCTGGAACGCCGCGACCGCGCCGGGTGGTTCGTGCCCCGCCCGACCCTCTACGTGGCCGGTCGCGACCAGGGCCGCCAGGTGACGTCCGCCCGTCGGCAGCAGGCGATGGTGGCCGAGGCGGTCGGGGCCGGAGCACTCGTCCGTGTCGCGTTGTGCTTCACGGGCGTGCAGGTCGGGCTCTTCACCCGACCGTTCACACTCGAGGGCGTCCTCGTCACCTGGCCCCGAGCCTTCGCCGGCACCCTGGCGCGGTCGGGGCCGGTCGGCCCGGCCGAGCGTCGGGCGTTGGTGGCGCGCCTCGCCCGCACCTTCCCGCCCTATTCGGCGTAGGCCGAACTCGGCGAGGGCCGTCTTTTCGGCTAGGGCTGTCTTTTCGGCGAGAGCTGTCTCTTCGAGTAAGGCCCTCTGGTCGGCAGCCGGGTGGCCCTGGCAGGTGTATATACCCACTAGGCCACCTAGTGGGTATATACACCCAAAAACGACTGATGGCGGAAAGGCCAGACCCCCGTCCGCCCGGCCCTCTAGGCGCCCTCGGGCACCTCCCAGAGACCGATCGGAGCCTCACCAAGGCGGAAGTGTCCGGGCTGGCGCTGGCCGGACATGGCGAGCTCCATCCGCTGCTGCATACCGGGGAGCAGGGTGCCGTCCTTGATCATCGCCATGAAGACGGCACCGGCGTTACCGACGTCGAAGAAGTCGCGCTGCCACGACCACTGGAAGTTCCCGGCGTAGCGGAACCAGCTGCCGCCGAGGCCGGCGATCTCGTAGTTGGTTCCGTCCGCCCTGGTGGCGTCGGCGACCTGCTTCCACAGGCCGAGGATCTCGCCCTGCTGCTCGTCGATGAGCACCTTCTGGTAGGGGTAGGTCCACCCCTCCAACCCGGCCATCTCGAGGCCCAGCGCGACTTCGCGGATCTCCTCGCGCCCGACGACCATGAACTCGTCGGACGGCCCGACGTTCCAGCCGTAGGTGGCGTCCTCGGTGTAGAGGTCGGCCATGTGCTTCCAGTCCTTCTTCTCCTCGCCGGCTCTGTTGGCGGCGAGCCAGCGCTCGACCATCTCTTCCATCTCGGCGCGCGGATAGGCGGGCATGGCAGTCAGTCCTCCTCTATGGACAGGGCATGGGTGGGGCAGTACTTGACGGCGAGCTCAAGGGCGGCGCGTTGGCTCTCGGGCGGTTCGGGCTCAAGGACGGTGAGGTTCCCGTTCTTGGAGACCGCGAAGACCTCGGGGGCCTCGCCCTCGCAGGCGGCGTGGCCCTGGCACAGGTCACGGTCGACGACGACCCTCACCGGACCGACCCCGCTGCCGACCCTGCTGCCGACGCCGTCGTCCGTCGCCGGTAGCGCACGCGGCACGGCTGTTGGAGCTGCACGACCATCTTCGAGTGGTCGTTGCGGTACGAGTCCAGCGGCTGCGCCGCCTCGAATTCCCAGCCCTGGAGCAACACCGAGAAGATCGCCTTCAGCTGCATCATGGCGAAGGCGGCGCCGACGCAGCGGTGCCTGCCGGCCCCGAAGGGGATCCAGGTCCACGGGTTGGCCCGGTCCTCCTCCCGCGGCTCCACGTAGCGGCTCGGCACGAACGCGTCGGGGTCGGGGAAGTCCTCGGGGATCCGGTTGGAGATGGCGGGGCTGGCCGCCACGAACTTGCCGGCCGCAATCCGGTAGTCACCGTAGGACAGCTCCTCCATGGCGACGCGCAGGAGCAATATCAGCGGCGGGTGCAGCCGCAGCGCCTCCTTCAGCGCCGACTCCAGGTGTGGGATCTCCCGCAGGGCCTGGAAGCTGACCTCCGAGCCGTCGGCGTACAGCCGATCCAGCTCGTCGTTGACCGCCGCCAGCTCCGCCGGGTGACGCAACAGCTCAATCAGCGTCCAGGCTGCCGTACCCGACGTGGTGTGGTGGCCGGCGAACATCATGGAGATGAACATCCCCGTCACGGTGTCGGCGCTGAAGCGCGGCGACCCGTCCTCCTCCCTGATGGACATGAGGATGTCGAGTAGGTCCGCCTCGCCCTCGGGCGCCGGCGGCCCTGCCGCCCGCCGTTCCATGATGCCGCCCACCAGCTCGACGAGCGCCACCCGGGCCGCGTCGCGCCGCCGGAAGCTCTCGATGTCGGCGTAGGGGTCGACGTAGGCGATCGGATCGGTGCCCTGTTCGAGGTCGTGGTAGAGCCGCGCGAAGGTACCGTCGAGCTCGCTGCGGAAGCGCGGCCCGATCAGGCAAGCGGAGGACGTATAGATCGTCAGCTCGGCGAACCACTCCAGCAGATCGATCTCACCCTCGTCGTCCCACCCGGCGACCATCTGCTCGACCTCGCGCGAGATGGTGGTGGCGTGGCCCCGCATGAACTTGTCGCGCAGGGCCTGGTTGTGCAGCATCTCGCGCCGGCGCTCGGGCGGCGCGTCGAACACGACGCCCTTGCCGAAGATGGGCGTCATGAACGGGTAGGCCTCGGCCTGGTCCAGCTGCTCCTCGGGCGCCCGGAAGTAGAACTCGTTGGCGTCCGCTCCGGTCAGCAACACGACGTCCCGGGCAGCCAGCGTGAACTCGCCCACGTCACCGCACTCGGCCCGCACCCGCGCCATCAGCCCGATGGGGTCGCGGCTCAGCTCGTCGAGATGGCCGTTCTCGCCCTCCCCGCCCGAGGCGCGTGGCGGCTCCCTCGGTGTCTCCGTTGTCATGGCGCTCCTTCCGGACTCGGTGTCAGCGGTGCCTCCGGCTGGACCTCCACCACGCTCAGGTGCGTGCCCCGCGGCGCGGCCACGGCGTGGGCGATGGCCGACGCCACGCCCTCAGGCCGCAGAAAAGCCGAATGGCGGGCCAGGCCCCAGCGCGTCCACTCGGCCAGCACCTCGCCGGTGACGTCGGGATCCCAGTCCATGCCCATGCCCGTCAGGGTCGGGCCGGGCCGCACAATGACGGCGCGCACGCCCGTGCCCTCCAGCTCCATCTGCAGCGCCGTGACGAAACCCTCGAGCCCCCATTTGGAGGCCACGTAGGCCGCCATGCGCGGCCGGGGGTGCGCCACCACGTCGGACGTCACGAAGACGAGGTCGCCCCGGCGGCGCGCCACCATGCCGGAGCCGAAGGCGCGCACCAACCGCTGCGCCCCGCCGACGTTGACGCGCAGGACCTCTTCGAAGTCCTCGGGGCTGGTCTCGAGTGCCGTGCCGGGTTGGATCCTCGCCGCGTTGGACACGAGGATCTCCACGGGTCCGAACGCCGCCTCCGCCTCCTTGGCGAACCGGTCCACCGAGGCCGCATCGGCCAGGTCGAGGTGGGCGGACGCCGCCTCCCCCCCTTCGGCCCGGATGGACGCGGCCACCTCCTCGCAGACCTCCGCCCGGCGCGCCCCGAGCACGACGGGATGACCGGCCCGGGCCAATGCCCGCGCCGCCTCGGCACCGATGCCCGAGGAGGCGCCGGTCACCGCCGTCGGCCGGCGTTCAGGATTCGGCTCGAAGCGCGGCATCAGCGTGGCGCCACCGTCGTCGGCAGCGCGGCAAAGCCCCGCACGTTGATGGAGTGCACCCGCTCCATTCCCGCCATGTCGATGTCGTAGGACCGCACCACTGCCGCCAGCTCGGTCAACGCGACACGCGCCTCCATGCGGGCCAGCGCCGCCCCCATGCAGAAGTGGCGCCCGCTGCCGAAGCTCACCAGATCCTGGGTGCGGCGGTCGAGGTCGTAGCTCTCGGGGTCGGCGAAGACGTCCTCGTCGCGGTTGGCCGACCCCAGGAGCAGCAGCACGCGCCGGCCCTCCTCGATGTCGACGTCCTGGACGCGCACCGGTCGGCTCGTCACCCGCACCAGCATCTGCGTCGACGTGTCGTAGCGCAGCGTCTCCTCCACCCAGTCCGGCACGCGGGCCGGGTCGGCCAGGGGCTTGGCCACCTGGTCCGGGTTGCGCCAGCCCCAGTACCAGGCGTTGCCCAACAGCTTGGTCGTCGTCTCGTTCCCCGCCACCACGAGCAGGAACAGGAAGCCGATCACCTCGTCGTCGCTCAGGCGGTCGCCGTCGATCTCGGACTGCAGCAGCGACCAGGTCAGGTCGTCGCGCTCGTGGTGACGGCGGTCGGCCACCATGTCGGCGTAGTAGCCGGCCAGGGTCAGCGCCGCCTCCAATCCCTCCGGCGGGATGTCGTTCATCCCCTCCTCGCGGTGCACAAGGAGGTCCGCCAGGCGCCGGACCTCGGCCCGGTCCGTCGCCGGGACGCCCACAAGCTCGGAGATCACGTCCATGGGCAGCCGGCCCGCGAAGTCGGCGATGAAGTCGAACGAGCCCGCCTCGAGCACCGGCTCCAGGTGCGCCACCGCCAGCGCGCGGATGCCGTCCTCCATGGCGGCCACCCGGCGTGGCGTGAAGCTCTTGCCCACAATGGAGCGCATGCGCGTGTGCCGGGGCGGGTCCATGGCGAGGAACGACATGGCGCGGTGCGCGTCGGGCCCGAACGCCGCCGGGTCGAGGCTCACGCCGTACGCGTTCGAGTAGTGGTCCACGTCGCGGAAGGCGGACAGGACGTCGGCGTGCCGCGCGTAGGCGAAGAAGTCGAGCTCCTCGTTGTAGAAGACCGGCGCCTCGGCGCGCAGGCGGGCGTAAG
This sequence comes from uncultured Acidimicrobiaceae bacterium, assembly GCA_963783965.1. Lineage (GTDB taxonomy): Bacteria > Actinomycetota > Acidimicrobiia > Acidimicrobiales > RAAP-2 > Bog-473. The sequence continues at coordinate 30,991 of CAWAPQ010000004.1, forward strand.
TCGGGTACGGGTCCTCGTGGATGCCGTAGTCGTAGGGGCTGTAGGCGAGCGGTGCGAGGGTGGTCACGATGTGCCCGATGGCGACCGTGACCTTGTCCCTGTCATGAGCTCCGTCGCCTGGGCCATCAGCGACGGCACGGCGTCGAAGGCGAGGTGCCCCATGCCGGCGCTGAGCAGCGCACCCGTGTAGGTGACCTGCAACACGTCGCGCACCGCCGGGTCGGCGCCGGCGCCGAGCGCGGCCTCCAGCCGGCGCCCGATCTCGGCGCCCAGTCGCGACCGCACGCGCTTCACGTCGGGGCCGTCGCCCAGCAGCGCCGTCGTGCACACCGCCACGGCCGGCGACCCCATGGCGCCGAAGCCCATGGTGCGGACGGTGTCGGCCACCCGGTCGGGCAGCGGCAGGTTCAGGTCGACCAGGCTCGGGGACGCGTGCATGCGCCGCCACAGCACTTCGGCCAGCAGGTGGTCCTTCCCCGAGAAATACGTGTACGCGGTCGCCGGCGCCAGTCCCGCCCGCTTGGCAATGGTCCGCACCGAGATGTCCGCGTAGGGCCGCTCCTCGGCCTCCAACGCCGCCGCCGCCACGAGCCGCTCCATGACCTCGGCCTGGCGCTCGGAGAGATGCCGGCGCCCGGGCTGGTCCGGTGGACCGTCGCCCGGGTCCGCCTCGACGGCGTCGAACATGCTCACGCGCCCGGCCCCGGGGCCGATCCCGCGCCGGGCGCCCGGGCCGGGATGTGCGGCGTGCCGTCCTTCATGGCGGGAAAGCTGAACGTCGCCGCCGTCGTCATGCGGGTGATCTTGGTGATGTCCTTCTCCGGCAGCGTCGCCGTCTCGTCCTCAATGACGATCTCCCAACGGCAGTGCGGCACCCGGTCCCCCGGGACCCGCGGCGGCCGGTGCACGTGGCGGATATGTGCCTTGGGGTTGACCGCCTGCGCCGTCACGTCGAACGTCCCGTCCTCAATGTGATGGCACATGTTCGTCACCATGGCGTCCCCGAAGGGCTCGGCGTCCATCAGCGCGCCGCAGTAGGCCAACTCGAAGTAGCCGTGGCGTTCGTCGACCAGCTCGTAGTGCACGTCCATGTAGTGGTGCGGGAAGCCGGGGTCGAGCTGAAGCACCTTGAAGATGGCCGAGACGCCGTCGCCCTCGACCTGCATGATCCGGCGCAGCCGGTCGCCGTACACCGGGCTGGCGCCGGCCCACTCCTCGATCGCCAACTCCTTCACCGCTTCGGCCCCGTACCGCATGCCGATGGCGGCGCACATGGACCGGTCCAGCAGGTGGACGATGAGCCCGTACTCGCGGACGAGCCTGACCAGGGCCTCCTTCGACAGGTCCTCGTAGTCGAACCCCGGGTCGAAGGGACCCGAATAGTCGCTGCGCCCGTCCGGCCCCACCTCGTTTTCCTCGGTCATCCGTTCAAACTATAGTCCAGACACTTGTCCAGATCTAGCGTCGATCGGGAGGTTGGCCACGTGCCGGAGAACCAGGACGAAGGGACCGCCTCCGCGTTGCGCGTGGGGGTCATCGGGCTCGGAGGCATGGGTGGCGGCCTCGCCACCTCCCTCATCCGCGCCGGCATGCCCGTCACGGTGTCCGACGTCCGCGAGGAGGCCACAGCACCGTTCCGGGAGGGGGCCGACGTGGCGGGAACACCCTCGGAGCTGGCGTCACGGAGCGACGTGATCCTGGTGGTGGTCTTCGACGACGCCCAGGTCCGGGCGGTACTGGAGGGGCCCGACGGCGTGTTCGCCGGCGCGGCGGCGGGGAGCACCACCGTCATCGTGAGCACCATTGCCACCGAGACGGTGCTCGCCATGCGGGCCGAGGGATCCGCCCGGGGCGTCACCGTGGTCGATTGCGGCGTGACCGGCGGCCCCGACGCCTCCGCGGCGGGCGAGCTCGTGTGCATGATCGGTGGCTCCGAAGAGGAGGTCGACCGGGTGCGCCCGGTGCTCGACGCCATCAGTTGCCTGGTGCTCCACATGGGCCCGCCGGGGGCCGGCCTCGCCGCCAAGCTGGCCCGCAACCTCATCACCTACGGCTCCTGGCTGGCGGCCTTCGAGGCGCAGGAGCTGGCCGAGGCGGCCGGTATCGACCTACTCAAGCTGGGCGAGGCGGCCCGCGAGAGCGACAAGCGCATCGGTGGGGCGACCCGCCTGATGTTCCGCACCACCGCGGCGCCGTGGACGCCCGACGCCGACGAGGGGCTGGTGGGCCTCATGCGTTCCGGGGCCGAGGTGACCCACAAGGACCTGACCACCATTTTGGAGCTCGGTGACACGCTGGGCGTCGATCTCCCGGTTGCCACGCTGGCCGAGCGCCGCTGTAGCCGCATGTACGGCTTCGAAGGCGACATCTGATGGCCCGGGGCGGCGACGGCGGCGGCGCCGCCCGCGGCCTGGCCTGGGTAGGGTCGGGCCCGCCGGGCCGGGCCGGACTGCCTCGAGAGAAGGAGCGCGGGTGAGCGGACAAGAGGACAGGCGCGCGGCCGGCATGGCGAAGATGCAGGAGGTCTACGGGTTCACCCTCGACCCCGCCGATCTCCCGGGCCGCTACACCGACGTGACCGTCGATCATCTCTTCGGGACGATCTGGACCGACGACACCATTGAGCTGCGAGACCGGCGCCTCCTGACGATCGGCGTCCTGGCGGCGCAGGACAAGCCGGAACTGCTGGAGATCCAGTTCGACAACGCACTCGAGCGGGGCGAGCTGACCGTCGAGCAGATCCGTGAGGTCGTGGTCCACCTGACCCACTACGTGGGCTGGCCGATCTCCACCGCCGTCAGTGGTGCGGCAGAGACCGTCATCCGCCGCCGCGCCAAGGCAGCCGGCGCCGAGGCCTGAGCCGCCGCCATGCCGGACAGCCGGATTGAGGTCGACGAAGGTGCGCCCGGCGTCCGCGTCATCGCCTTCAACCGGCCCGAGGTGCGCAACGCCTTCGACACCGCCATGTACCAGGAGGTCACCGCCGCCCTGCGCGCGGCCGACGGCGACGAGGGGGTCGGCGCCGTGGTGCTCACCGGACGGGGCACCGCCTTCACGTCGGGCCAGGACCTGGCCGAAATGGCGGCCATCGCCACCGGCACCGCGGTCGAGGGCGCCGGACAGGGCTTCATGGGGTTGCTCGAGTGCCTGATCGATCTCTCGGTGCCGCTCCTCGCCGCCGTCAACGGCGTCGCGGTGGGGCTCGGCTTCACGCTGCTCCCCCACTGCAACCTCGTCCTGGTCGACGCCGGGGCGCGCCTGCGCGTCCCGTTCGCCGAGCTGGGGGTGCCTCCCGAGGCGGCCAGCAGCGTCCTCTTCCCCGCCCTCATGGGGTGGCAACAGGCGGCACGCGTCCTCCTCACCTCGGACTGGGTCAGCCCTCCCGAGCTGGTCGAGCTCGGGCTGGCCCTCAAGGTGTGTGACGCCGGCACCGTCCTCGACGAGACGGTCGCCCTGGGAGCGCGCATCGCGGCCCACCCCCGGGACGCCACCCGGGCCAGCACCTCCCTCGTGCGGGCGGCGCGTCGCGCCGCCGTGGTGGAGGCCAATCGCCGCGAGCAGGCGGCCTTCGGCGCGCTGCTGCGCACTGCGGTCGGGAGCGGCACCCTGGCCGAGTTCGCCGGCCGGCCCCCCGCCGGGTCCTGACATGCGGCTCGGCATCACGGCCGCGCTGACCGACTGTGACCTGGCCCCGGCCGTCCTCGCCGCCGCGGTCGAAGAGCTCGGCTTCGACTCGCTCTACCTGCCAGAGCACACCCACCTCCCCGTGCAGGAAGACACGCCACCGGCCCTCGTCGGTGGCGTCCGCCTCGACGACTACAAGCGCTGCCTCGATCCGCTGGTCGCGTTGAGCACCGCTTCCGCGGTCACGGCGCGCATCGGGCTCGGCACCGGCATCCTGCTGGCCGCCCAGCACGAGCCGATTTTGCTGGCCAAGCAGGTGGCCACGCTCGACCATCTGTCCGGCGGGCGGGTGACCCTCGGCGTCGGGTTCGGGTGGAACCGCACCGAAGCAGAGGACCACGGCGTCGACTGGGGGCGCCGACACGACGTGGTGCGCGAGCACCTGGCGGCCATGGAGGTCATCTGGTCCGCCGACCAGTCCGAGTACCACGGACAGTTCGTGGACTTCGGACCGACGTGGTCGTGGCCGAAGCCGGTGCAGCAGCCGCGCGTGCGCACCCTCGTCGGTGGCGGCGCCAACGACGCCGTGTTCGCCGCGGTGGTGGAGAGCGCCGACGGCTGGATCCCCATCGGCGGCAGCGGCCTGGCCGCCGCCATCCCGCGCCTCCACGCCCTCGCCACCGAAGCGGGACGCGATCCGGCCGCCCTGTCGGTCGTCCCCTTCGGGACCATCGCCGACCAGGGCAAGCTGGAGCACTACGCCGGCCTCGGCATCACCGAGGTGGTCCTCCGGGTCCGGGCCGGCGACGAGCGCTCCGTACGGGCGGAACTGGAGTCGTTGGCCCCGCTCATTGCGTTCGCGGCCACACTGGAGCAACCATGACCGATCTGATTGAGGACACCACCCCGCGGCTCGGGAGCACCACGCCGCTCCCCAAGATCATCAGCGTCGACGACCACATCGTCGAGCCACCCCACCTGTGGGACACCTGGCTGCCGGCACGCTTCCGCGACCGGGGCCCGAAGGCGGAACGCCGCGGCATCGGCGACATGGAGCACATCGGCGGCGGGACCTACCGCCAGACCTTCGACCCCGACGGCCCGCAGGCCGACTGCTGGGTCTACGAGGATCTCGTGTACATCAACAAGCGCCACGTGGCCGCCGTCGGGTTCGACCGCGACGACATGACGATGTCCCCCATTACCTACGACGAAATGCGACCGGGCTGCTACGAGCCCACGGCGCGCATCGCCGACAACGAGGCGAACTGGGTCGAGGCCAGCCTGTGCTTCCCGACCTTCCCCCGCTTCTGCGGCCAGACCTTCCTGGAGGCCAAGGACAAGGAGCTGGCCGAGGCCTGCGTCGTCGCCTACAACGACTTCATGGTCGAGGAGTGGTGCGGCGACAGCGGCGGCCGTCTGCTGCCGCTGTGCCTCATCCCCCTGTGGGACGCCCAGAAGGCCGCCGCCGAGGTGCGGCGCAACGCGGCCCGCGGTGTGCGCGCCGTCTGCTTCAGCGAGATCCCGCCCCACCTCGGGCTGCCCAGCATCCACAGCGGAGCCTGGGATCCCTTCTTTGCCGCCTGCGCCGAGACCGGCACGGTGGTGTGCATGCACATCGGCTCTTCGTCGAAGATGCCCGCGACGTCGGCCGACGCGCCGGTGGCCGTGGCGGCGTCGCTCAGCTTCGGCAACGCCATGTCCTCGCTGTGCGACTTCCTCTTCTCCGGCGTGCTCATCCGCTACCCCGACCTCGTGCTCGCCTATTCGGAGGGGCAGATCGGCTGGCTGCCGTACATCCTCGAGCGGGTCGACGACGTCTGGCGCGAGCACCGGGCCTGGGGCGGGGTGAAGGACACCATCCTCGAGCCGCCCTCCACGTACTTCCACCGCCAGGTCTACGGCTGCTTCTTCCGCGACCAGCACGGTCTCGACTCGCTCGACGTCATCGGCGCCGACCGTGTCACCTTCGAGACCGACTATCCCCACACCGACTCCACCTGGCCCGACACCCGGGCCGTCGCCGAGGAGCTGGTGCGCCACCTCCCCGACGACGAGGTGTACCGCATCATGCGGGGCAACGCCATTGCGATGCTCGGCCTGGAAGGCCCGTGAAGCTCGGTGACGTCGTCAACCCGGAGGCCACGCGGTGGGGCAAGCCGCTCGACGGCGTGCGCGTCCTCGCCCTCGAGCAGATGCAGGCGCTCCCCTACGCCACCCAGCTGCTGGGTCGCCTGGGCGCCGAGGTGGTCAAGATCGAGTCGCCCGGCACCGGCGACCTCGGTCGCAGCGCGTCGCCGTCACTGACCGATCCCGACGGGCGCACCGTCGGCGCCACCTTCCTGCGCAACAACCTGTCCAAGCGCTCCGTTGTCGTCGACCTCAAGCAGCCGGCCGGGCGCGACCTCGTGCTGCGGCTGGCCCCGCGCTTCGACGTCGTGGCGGAGAACTTCCGCGCCGGCGCCGTCGAGCGCCTCGGCCTCGGCTACGACGACGTCGCGGCCGCGCACCCGGCCGTGATCTATCTGTCCATTTCGGGCTTCGGGCATCAGGTGCCGGCCGGGACTCCCGAATCCCCCTACGCAGGCTGGCCCACGCTGGCCTCCATCGTGGAGGCCATGAGCGGGGCCTATGAGTTCAAGCGTCCGGAGGGACAACCACCAGTGGGCTCGCCCATGGGTGGGCTCGGGGACATCGTCACCGGGCTGTTCGCCGTCATCGGCACCCAGGCCGCACTGCGCCAGCGCGATCGCACCGGACGGGGGCAGCGTGTCGACGTCGCCATGCTCGACGCGTTGGTAGCCGTCCTCGACGTGGTCCCCAACTTCTGGTCCATGGGCATGCCGATGGGAACACCATGGCCCGGGATCTTGCACGGCTTCCGGGCCGCCGACGGCTGGTTCATGTTGCAGGTGCTGCGGGCACACCAGTGGCCCGACCTGGCCCGTGCCATCGGCCGGCCGGAGTGGGCCGACGACGAGCGCTTCGCGACCCCGCAGGGCTGGCTCGACCACCTCGAGTCGGACATCCGGCCCGCTCTGGAGTCATGGGCCGCCGCGTTGACCAAGCGGGAGGCCTGTGACGCCCTGAACGCGGCCGGGCTCGTGGCAGGACCCGTGTCCAACGACGAAGAGGTGGTGGCCGACCCGCACCTGGCAGGCCGCAACATGCTCGTGGAGCATCCCCGGAACGATGGCGTCGCCCAACCCGTACTCATCCCGGGGCTCCCGGTGAAGTTCGCCGAGGTGTCCGAGGGGCCCGAGACGCGCGTGCCGTGGCTCGGCGAGCACACTGACGCCGTCCTAGGCGACGAGTTGGGTCTCGGTGCGGCCGAACTGGCGGACCTGCGCGAGGCCGGCGTCATCGCCTGACGGCGGGGTACTTTCCAGAAGCGACGTCGGTTGCGGAGTCACCTGCGGCGGCACGCCCGGCCCGCGGTGGCGGAACAGCACGCGGTCAAGCAGCACGAACTGCACCACCCACAACGCGCCGTAGGCGGCGGCGTTCGCCGCTTCCACCGCCAGCGTGTGCCAGCCGCGGCTCAGGTCGATGGTGCGGGCCGAGACGGCGCGCACGGTGAGCGTCGAGAGCACCAGACCGGCAAAGGACAGGGTGCAGAAGGGCGTGACCTGGCGGAGCACCGATCGTTGTGACTGGTCGAACCAGACCCAGCGCCGGTTGAGCTCGAAGGACGGCACCGTTCCCACCGCGGTGGCGACCACGTTCGCCAGCACAGCATCGACGCCACACAGTCCGACGAGCACACCGAGCACGGTCAGGCTGGTGACGGTCGAGATGCCGGACACGGTGGAGTAGCGCAACAGCTGCGCGAACCGACCGGGTCGGCGCAGGGCGGTTCGAACTCGTGAGGTCATGCCCGCACAGTGCGGCACGACCCTCCGGCCCAGCTGTGCGCGAGGTGGCGACACTCTACGAATGGGCGTTCAGCAGCCGTGGGTCTCCAGGGCCGACTCCCACGCGGCGCACAGGCGACGCGCACCGGACGTGCAGGCGCGTCCCGCACCATCGCCGCCATGACCATCGTCATCGACCCCGTCCCCACTGCACCCGACGCGCCCGCAGCCGTGACCGGCCCGCAGGAGGCCAGCGCCATCTCCGACGAAGGAACGACCGACACGTCAGAGCGCCACCCCTGGTGGCGGCAGCCGGGACGTCCCGCCTGGTCCGTGCCGGCGCGCGCCGCCATCTTCGGTTTGACCGCACTGCTCTACGGCTGGAACGTGGCGCGCATCGGCATGGGCAACACCTTCTATGCCGCCGCGGTAAAGAGCGGGACGGAGAGCTGGAAGGCTTTCTTCTTCGGCTCGCTCGACCCAGGCTCTTTCATCACGGTCGACAAACCACCAGCAGCGCTCTGGGTGATGGAGCTGTCGGGCCGCATCTTCGGCTTCTCCAGCTGGAGCATGCTGCTTCCTGAGGCCCTGGCCGGCTTGGCCACGGTGATGGTGCTCTACCACCTGGTGCGACGGTGGTTCGGCGAACCCGCCGCCGTCTTCGCCTCGTTGGCTCTCGCGCTGACACCGGTGGCTGTCGTGATTTTCCGCTACAACGATCCCGACGCGTTCCTGACGCTCCTGCTGGTTCTGGCGGCGTGGGCCTGTTGGCATGCCATTGAGACCGGCAAAACCATTGGCCTCGTGTTGTCCGGCGCGCTCGTCGGCCTCGCCTTTCTGACCAAGACACTCGACGCCTTCATCGTCGTCCCGGCCCTCGGCGCCGCCTACCTCTGGTGCGGCCCGCCTCGCCTGGCCCGCCGCATCGGACAGCTCGGGTGGGCGGCTCTTGCCCTCGTCGTCTCGAGCGGGTGGTGGGTCGCCATCGTCGAACTGTGGCCAAAGAGCGCGCGTCCCTACATCGGCGGCAGCACCGACAACTCCGAGCTCAACCTGATCTTCGGCTACAACGGGTTCGCACGAATCTTCGGTTCGGGTGGTGCCGGCGGCGGCGGCTCGAGCACGGGAGGCTCATCAGCCTTCGGCGGCGGCGAGGGTCTGCTGCGGATGTTCGACAGCGAGCTCGGTGGCCAGATCTCGTGGCTCCTCCCGGTGGCCGTGGTGGGCCTCGTCGCCGGACTCTGGCTCACCCGCCGCTATCGGCGCGCCGACGGCCGGCGCGCCGGGTTCGTCTTGTGGGGCGGCACGCTCCTGATGTTCTTGCTCGTCTACGACTACGCCAAGGGGATCTTCCATCCGTACTACACGGTCGTGATGGCACCGGCAGTGGCAGCGCTCGTCGGCGCCGGCGCCGTCGCCCTCTGGCGTCTCGGTCGCCAATCGCTTCGCTGGGCCTGGGTGCTGCCCGCCACCATCGTCGGCGCGGCGCTCTGGGCCGACACGCTGCTGGCGCGGACGTCCGGCTACGACTCTTGGGTCGGGCCGACGGTCGTGGTGACCGGGCTCGTCTCCGCACTGCTCCTGTTTCTCTGCATGGCGCGACCGAACAGGACACGCGTGCTGGCCGTTGTCGCCGGCACCGTGGCCGCAGCCTCGCTTCTGGCCGGGCCCGCGGCGTACTCGCTGACAACGCTCGGGACGACGACAAACGCCATCGCCACCGCCGGACCTGCCTCCACAACGAGCGGGGCGGGTGGTCCTGGTGGCGGCGGTGGCTTCGGCGGTGGAGGAGGGGGCACTTCGGGCGGCGGGCCGGCCGGAGCGTCCTCGGCGACGCATGCAGGCACACCACCCGGCGGAGGAACCCGACCGACGGGCGCGCCCACGGCAGCCCACACAGGCGCCGCGTCAAGCGGCGCGTTCGGTCGCACTGCTGCGGGCGCCGGTGCGGTTGGAGGAGGTGGCCAGTCGACGGCCAACCAAGCCTTGGTGCGGTACCTGGAAAAGCATGAAGGGTCGGCCACCTACCTCGTGGCCGTGACGGGATCGCAGGCCGCCGCGCCCTTCATTCTCGAGAGCGGCAAGGCCGTCATCGCCATGGGTGGCTTCAGCGGTTCGGATCCCTCGCCCACGCTGAGTCAGTTCAGGGATCTGATCGCCACCGGCAAGGTGCATTACGTCTACGTATCGACCGGCGGTGGAGGCGGCGCGGGCGGTGGCGGTGGCCAGACGACGACGGGGGCAAGCGCCGTCGACGCCTGGGTCGAGAAGTATGGGACGGCCGTGTCATCGAGCGCCTACGGCGGCAGCTCGGGCGGGACCCTCTACTACGTGAGCAGCGCGACGGCGTCGCAATGACGCGCGAATCAGTACCGCGGCAGCGCGATGAAGGTGACGAGGTAGGCGAACAGCCCGGCCCCCACCAGGGTGCAGGCGTGGAACACCTCGTGGAAGCCGAAGACACGCGGCCACGGGTCCGGCCACTTGCGGGCGTAGACGAGTGCCCCGGCCGTGTACGCCGCACCCGCCACCAGCATCAACACGAACCCGGCCCAACCCAGGCTCCGCACCAGCTGCGGCGCCACAATGATGGGACACCAGCCCACCACCACGTAGGGGATCGCGACGACCCACTGCGGCGCATCGAGGAACACCTGACGCAGGGCAATGCCCGCACACGCTCCCGCCCAGACCATGGCGAGGATCAGCACCTCGGCCCACCCGGTCAACGACAGGCCCACCACTGCCGTACAGGTCCCGGCGATGCCGACGAAGATCGCGCTGTGATCCGCCCGGCGCATGCGCCGCCACGCCGACGCGGACCAACGCAGACGGTGAAAGGCCGCGCTCGTGCCGAACATGATCAACATCCCGGCCACGTAGACCGCCAGCTCCGCGGTCGCGGTTGCATCGGGGCCGGCGGCGATCAGGAACGGCCCGCCGAGCAACCAAGCGAAGAACGCTCCTGCGTGCAGCCAGCCCCGCAGCAGCGGGCGGGAGCCGCGGTTGTCGGCCGCCCGGCCCTGCTCTCCCTGGGCCAGGACCGTCACGTGGTCTCCTCGTCGAGCCGGTCCGCCAGCTCCACCTCGCGTCGCGAAATGCCGAGCAGGAAGAGGATGGCGTCGAGATAGGGCACGCTGACCGCGGCGTCGGCCGCCTCCCGCACGACCGGCTTGGCGTTGAACGCGATGCCGAGGCCGGCCGCCGCCAGCATGTCGATGTCGTTGGCCCCGTCCCCCACCGCGATGGTGCGCGCCACCGGCACGCCGGCTGCCACGGCGAACTGCGCCAATGCCGTCGCCTTGCCGGCCCGGTCGACGATGGGGCCGTCCAGCTCGCCTGTGAGGACGCCCGCCTTCACGACGAGCTTGTTGGCGGCCACGTGGTCGATCCCGAGGTCGTCCACCAACGGGCCGATCAGTTGGGTGAAGCCCCCGCTCACCACCGCCACCTCGTACCCCAGACGCTTGAGCGTGCGCACGAGGGTACGGGCGCCCGGAGTCAGCACGATCCCGTCACGCACGGCCTCGAGCTCGGCGTACGGCAAACCGGTCAGCAACCGCACCCGCTGGCGCAGCGCCTCGGCGAAGTCGATCTCCCCCGCCATGGCCGCCGACGTCACGGCGGCCACCTGCTCGCCGCAGCCGCGCCGCGCCGCCAAGAGGTCGATCATCTCTCCCTGCAACAACGTGGAATCGGCGTCGAGCACGATCAGGTGCTTGGCCCGCCGGTGCAACCCCGCCGCCTGCACGGCGACGTCGACCTCGCAGCGGACGGCCACCTCGGCCAAGGCGCGGCGCAAGCCGTCGATGGCGGCGCCCGCCACCGAGAACTCGTAACTGTGCACGGGGTACGCCGCCAGGCGGACGATCCGCACGATGTTGCCGCCACAGCGCGCGATGGCACCGGTCACCGTCTCGAGCGTCGTCGCGTCGAGCTCGGGTGCGAGCAGCGTGACCAGATGGAGCTCCGCGGCCTCGTCCGTCGCCGCCTCGACGAGCGGATCGACCGCCACCTCCACTCCCGCCCCGGTGAAGCGCTGGTCCAGCAGCGCGCGCACCGGCTGCACCTGCGCCGGCACCATGTCGGCCTCGACGCAGAGCAGCAGCCGCCCGTGCACCCGCACTTGCTCCACGTCGTCCACGGCGATACCCCGCTCGGCCAGCGCGCCGAAGAGCCGCGCCGAAAGGCCCGGGCCGTCCTGCCCGCTCACCGTCACCAGGAACGGTGAGGGCGCCCCGGTCATGGTTCGACGACGTTCTTCTCGGTCACCCAGCCGGTGCCCTCCACCCAGCGCCGGACGATGCGCGCCGGCACGCCGGCGACGACACAGCGGTCCGGCACCTCGCCGCGCACCACCGCACCGGCGGCCACTACGACATGCTCGCCGATCTGGGCACCCGGGAGGATGACGGCGTTGGCGCCGAGCCAACTGCCCGAGCCGATGCGCACGGGAGCCTCTGTCGGCCACTGCCGCCCGATGGGTTCGACCGGGTCGTCGTAGGAGTGATTCTGGTCCGTGATGTACACGTAGGGACCGGTCTGAATGTCGTCACCGATGACGATCTCCCAGTGACCCACAATGTGCGAGCCCCGCCCGATCAGGCAGCGGCTGCCGATGGAGACGACCGGATCGGTGGGCATCACCTGTCCCGGCGCCATGCCGGCCGACAGGGAGGCGCCCGGTCCCACGATGGTCTCGGCGCCGATGTGGATCAGGTGCTCGTTGTAGATGGCTCCCTGGGGGAACAGCAGGCAGGCGCCGGCGCCCATGCGTCCGAAGCGTCGCCCCCGGGGGTCGTCGGGGCCGATGGCGCCGAGGTCGGCCGCTCCTTCCCATGCCGCGTGCACCAGACGGGACAAAGGCCGCCGCAGCGGTGCCGGGAGGGAGCGGGCCCAACTCACGCAGGAATGGTAGGTGGTGCCGCGGACCCCTCGTCACCGGCCCACCCGCCGGGCTGCAATCGGAGTGCGTGGGTACACTTTCCCCCGTGCAGCCCCTCCCACCGGACGGCGGCTCCGACCCTGTGCCGCTCCCGTCGGAGCGCCCCATCGACCGCCGCCAGTTCCTGCAGCTCTCCGCGCTCGGCGCGGTCGGCTTCGCCGGTGCGACGCACCTCGACAAGCATCCGAAAAAACGAGTGGCGGCGCAAGCGAAGCGGCCGCAGGCCACCGGGCACGTGGCGGTGGTCAACAAGAAGCTGGCCAGCGGCGTCACCGTGCCGACGGCCCCCTGGCTGATCGCCGAGAACGCCAAGACGGGCACGTTGAACTGGATCTGCAACCACAACCAGCCCGACCACGCCCTGGAGGGCTTTGCCAGCCAGGTCAGCGCGGTGCCCGGCGACGACGTGGCCGTGTTCGTCAGCAGCACCGCCCAGGCCGTCCAGGTCCAGGCCTACCGGATGGGCTTCTATCAGGGGCTCGGTGGCCGCCTCATCGTCCAGACCGACTTCGTCCCGGCCAAGGTCCAGGCCGCGCCGGTCGTCACGCCCGGCATCGGCACGGTCACGTGTCCGTGGTCGCCCACCCTCACGCTCAACATCACGAAGGACTGGCTGCCCGGTTGCTACCTCTTGAAGCTGGTCGGTGACGGGGGCGAGGAGCAATTCGTCCCGCTCACCATCCGCGACGACGCCTCCATGGCGGCGTACGTCATGCAGAACAGCGTCACGACCTGGCAGGCCTACAACCTGTGGGGCAGCTACAGCCTCTACTACGGCCCGGACAGCGAGGGCCGGGGGACGTTCGCCGACCGCGCCCGCGCCGTCTCCTTCGACCGCCCCTACCCGCAGACGTGGGCCTCGGGGGCCGCCGACTTCGTGGGCAACGAGCTGCCACTGCTGTTCCACCTCGAAAGCCTCGGCCTGGACATGACCTACTGGACCGATGTCGATCTGCACACCCGACCGCAACTCCTCATGAACCACCGCTGCCTCTTCAGCCTGGGCCACGACGAGTACTGGTCGACGCCCATGCGCCAGGGGACCGCCGCCGCCAACGCCGCCGGCGTGAACCTCGCCTTCCTGGGGGCCAACGCCTGCTACCGCCAGATCCGTATGCAGCCGACATCGGTCGGCCCCAATCGTCTGCAGGTCTGTTACAAGGACGCCACCGAGGACCCGATCGCCCGGGAGCAGCCGGCACTCACAACCGTCAACTGGAACCAGGCGCCGGTCAACGACCCCGAGTCGACCCTCATCGGGTCCATGTACCAGTCGGTCGGGGCCAAGGCCGACATGGTGGTCACCGACGCGTCGTCGTGGTTCTACAACGGCTGCAACCTCACCGACGGCCACACCTTCAGCACCGTCATCCTCGGTGAGTACGACCGCTACGTCCCGTCCCTCCCCGGCCCGAAGAACGCCGACGTACTGGCCCACTCGCCCGTCCCGGGCCAATCCAACTGGTCCGACGTCACCTACTACACGGCACCGGGCAACGGTGGGGGCGTCCTGGCCAGCGGCTCGGCCAGCTACGTGTCGTTGCTCGGCAACACCGGCGCCATCCCACCCAACGTGATCGTCCCGGCCATTCCCGGGGTGACCGACGTGATCCGCCGGGCCATGGAGAACGTCTACAGCCGCTTTGGCCTGGGCCCGGCCACGTCGTACGGCGCGTCCAGCGGCAATTGGTCCGATGTGTACAGCGGCGCCGCCGCCAGCGCCGGAACGGCCGCCGGCACCCCCTCGGCCTGAGGGGTTTCCCACCGCCAGCGGCTGCGCCGCCGGTGGCATGACACCACTTTTGGGCCCCGTCCCCGTACGATCACGCCCAGCGATGGCGAAAATCGAACGTTTCGGGGTGCGGCACCGGCGCGCCTGGGGCGCGCTGGCAGTGGTCGGGATCACGGCATTGCTGTTGAGCGCCTGCTCCTCTTCCCCAGCCCACAAGGCGGCGGCCAAGGTGACGCCGCGCGCCACGACATCCACTGCGCCGGCCCCCGCCTGTCCCCTGACCGGGGAACCGGCGCCCGGCGGCGCCGTCCCGAACCGGCCCGCCATGGCCGTGAAGATCGACAACTACCCCGCCGGCCGCCCCCAGTCGGGCCTGGACAAGGCCGACATCATCTTCGAGGAGCCGGTCGAAGGCGGCATCACCCGCTACGCCGCGGTGTTCCAGTGCCAGGACGCGGCGCTGATCGGCCCGGTCCGCTCGGCCCGCAACATCGACATCGGCATTCTGGGGCAGCTCGGCAACCCGTTACTGGCGCACGTCGGCGGCATCAACCCGGTGATCGCCAACATCAACGCCTCGCCGATCGTGAACGTCGACATCGGGAACAGCGACTCGCTCATGATCCACCCGGCCGGCCACGTCCCGCCGGACTCGGACTACACCTCGACCGCCATCGTCTACGGCACGCATCCGACCATGAACACGCCGCCCACGCCCCTCTTCAGCTACTCGGACAACACGCCGCCCGGCGGGACGGCCATCTCCAGCGTGAACATCAACTTCTCGGGGACGTCCAACGTCACCTGGAAGTGGAACAAGGCCACCGACACCTTCCTGCGCTACTACAACGGGACCACTCCCGACATGTTGGCCGACAACGTGCAGAACCAGGCCGCCAACGTCGTCGTGCAGTACGTGCAGATCAGCTATGGACCGTGGCTCGAGAACGACGAGGGTGGCTTGGAGGTCCAGGCCGATCTCTATCCCAACGCCAGCGGCACTGCCGTCATCTACCGCAACGGGTACGCCATTCCGGGCACCTGGCACCGTTCGACACTCGGCTCACCCACCCAGTTCGTCAACGCGTTCGGCGTGCCGATCCCGCTGCAGCCCGGCCAGACCTGGGTCGAGCTGGTGCCGAGCACCATCATGGCGACCACGACGCCGTAGGGCGTCGACCCCGTCACGCCAGCGGCTTGCGCGCCACCACCGCCAGCAGCAGGCAGTCCTCGGCGGCAGCGAACACACCCGGGTACGCGCTGGCCTCGGCCTCGTCGAACACGCCCGCCGCCGCGCCACGTTGCATCAGGTTGAGGCCCTTGCACTCGGTCACCTCGAAGCCGGCGCGCTCCAGCTTGCCCACGAGCTCACCCCCGGCGTACTCGATCTGGTGGTCGTGGTTCATGAGCGCGTCCGACCGCAAGCGCCACACCGGCCCGTTGGGCGTGTCGAGGCAGAACCAACCACCGGGCGCCAGCACCCGGAACGCCTCGCGTGCCACGACGTCACCTTCCGCCTCGCTGACGTGCTCAATGGACTGGCCGCTGTAGACCAGGTCGAACGACGCGTCGTCGTAGCGCCCGAGGTCGACCATGGAGTGGAACGCGAACTCCACCGGTCCGAGCTCGGAGAGCACCGGCTCGCCCGACGAGCCGCCCTGATAGATGGCGTCGCGCTCGTCGATCGGGAGATCGACCACCACCAGACGCTCGAAGGGATAGGGGTAGCCCAGGTGCACCAGCGCGCCGTCGGGGAGGCCCTGGTGCGTCCCACCCAGATCGAGAATGCGTGCCGCCCGCGGCAGTCCCGCCACGAACGCACTGCGACTGACGTGCATGGACAGCAACACGTTCCCGATGGGCACGCGGCGCCGGAACTCCTCGGAATGTGCCAACGCCTCGGCCACGCCGTGACGGGAGAGCTCGCCGTCGTTGAGCTTCTGGACGTAGTCGGCCTGACCGCCGGCATCGGGCTCACGGTCCAACACGACATTGAAGGCCAGCCGTACCGACTGCTTGGGCGGCAGGTAGCGAAAGGGGACGGTCGGGACGAAACGATCGAACATCCGATAGGTCCGTTGCTTCCATTCGCGAGCCGGCATCGCACCATTGTGGTCCGGACGCGAAGCGCTCCGGGCCGTTGCCCCTAGGGAGGCGGAGGCGGGCCCGGAGCCTTCGACGCCGTGAGAGGCGCGATGCAGCTACGAATCGAGCGAGATCGGGACGTCGTCCGGGTCGAGGGCATCCTCGGGCAGGAGCTCTTCATCCTTGGGAGCCAGGCACTCGCGCACGCGATCGTCGATTTCGGCCATGAGCTGGGGGTTCTCGATGAGGAACGTCTTCACGTTCTCCCGGCCCTGGCCGAGCTGCTCACCCTCGTAGGTGAACCAGGCACCCGACTTCTTGACGAACCCGAGGTCGACCGCGACATCGAGGAGCGACCCTTCGCGGCTGATGCCCTTGCCGTACATGATGTCGAACTCGGCCTGCTTGAAGGGTGCCGAGCACTTGTTCTTGACGACCTTGACCCGTGTCCGGTTGCCGACCACGTCGGCCCCGTCCTTGATGGCTTCGATACGACGGATGTCCAGCCGGATGGAGGAGTAGAACTTCAGCGCACGGCCTCCCGGGGTGACCTCCGGGGAGCCATACATCACGCCTATCTTTTCCCGCAGCTGGTTGATGAAGATGGCGATGGTGCTGGACTTCGACAACGTGCCGGTCAGCTTGCGCAACGCCTGGGACATGAGCCGCGCCTGCAGGCCCACGTGGGTGTCCCCCATGTCCCCCTCGATCTCGGCGCGTGGCGTCAGGGCCGCCACCGAGTCGATCACGAGGACGTCCAGCGCACCGGAGCGGATCAGCATGTCGGAGATCTCGAGCGCCTGCTCGCCGGTGTCCGGCTGCGAGATCAAGAGGTCGTCGACATTCACCCCGATGGCCCGGGCGTAGACGGGGTCCATGGCGTGCTCGGCGTCGACGTAGGCGCAGATGCCGCCGTTACGCTGCGCCTCGGCCACGGCGTGCATGGCCAGCGTCGACTTCCCCGACGACTCGGGTCCGTAGATCTCCACGATGCGACCCCGGGGCAGGCCGCCGATGCCCAGCGCCAGGTCCAAGGAGAGGGCACCGGTCGGGATGGACTCGATGTTCATGGAGAGGTTGTCGCCCATGCGCATGACCGAGCCCTTGCCGAACTGCTTCTCGATCTGCCCCAGCGCGGCATCCAGTGCCTTTTCCCGTTCTGCTTCGGCCATCCCTCTCTCCTCTGTGAGTGTGTTGCGACTGTCTGCTCAGACCGTGGTGAACCTGTGGCCGTGGTGGCCGTGTGGCGACCCCGCTCGGCACCGTTGTGCTGACCCTACGGTGGGGGTGTGACGACCCCGCCGGCGCTGCCTGGTTGGCAGCATAACGAACAGGTGTTCGTAGATCGTGGATCCTCACGCCGACGGGACCGGTCGGCAAGAGAACGGTCGCGCGCCCGCCGCCGGGATGTCGTCCGGCGGAAAGAATCGGCGACCCGGAGCTCTCCGTACTCCATGCGAAGCTGACGGGTCCCCGGGCGGGAGAGGGAGAGGAGGAGGGCAGTTGGTGGAGGCGAGAAGGCTCGGGGTCGGCGTGCTTCTGGCGGGAGCCGTGGTCGTCGGCGCCGCGGCGGGCCTGGCCGTGGGCGTGGCGACGCCGGCCGGTGCCACCACATCCGCCTCGGCCCTCTACAAGGACGCCCTCGCCACCACCCACGCGTGGTCGGTCCACTACAGCTCGGACTCGACCGAGGCCAAGGTCACCCTGGTCGAGAGCGGCGACGCCGGACCGGCCTCGGCCAGCCAGACCGTCACCATGGGCACCGGCTCCATCTCCATCCTCGTGATCGGGGGCATCTCCTACGTCAAGGGCAACGCCGACGGCCTGGAGAACCTGGCCGGACTCAGCTCCCCCCAAGCAACCGAGGCCGCGGGGCAGTGGATCGAGTTCTCGACGGACAACGCCGCCTTCGCCCCGGTGGTCCAAGGGGTGCGCTCCACGGACCTGGTCAAGGAGCTGTCCCTGAAGGCCCCGCTCTCCCTCGGCCACTCGCGCACCCTCGACGGCGTGGCGGTCGACGCCATCCACGGGACCCAGACCTTCGGGAAGAAGACCGAGCACGTCGTCCTGTACGTCCGCGCCCGGGGAACCCACGTTCCCGTGGAGGAGGACTCAGTGAATTCCAAGGGAAAACAGACGGCCGACGAGCACATCACCTACTCGAAATGGGGAGAGCGGGTGCGCCCCGAGGCACCCACGGCCACCATCTCGGTGGGCTCGATAAGCGCCGTCTAAGAAAGCGGGCCGACGACCTCGTCCGGTCCCGGCGGCGTGAAAAGATGGCTGAAACCATCCCTGGCCAAGTCGGCGCTCAACGCGCCACCGTGCCGGGCCTCCAGGAGAGTGAAGGTCATGCACCCCTTGCGCCAGAACCCCGCCCGCATCGCCGCGGTCGCCACCGGACTCACCGTCTCGACCGCACTCGCGCTGGCCCTGGCCGCGCCGGCCGGCGCCGCCAGCACCACGACCACGACCGCGGCGGGCAGCGGTGCGACCTCGCAGTACAACGCCGCCCTGAAGGCCGTCGGCACCCAGGGCGTGCACTTCTCCTCCGTCGCCAAGCAGAACGGGGCCGAGCTCGACGTCAGCGGTGACGCCGGCACGACGTCGGGCGCGCAGTCGCTCGTCGTGAAGTCGAAGGGAGTGACGGAGCGGATGACCGCCCGCGTCGTCGGATCGACCGGGTACGTCCAGGGCAACAAGGCCGCGCTCCAACACGTGATCGGCCTCACCGCGGCCCAGTCGTCGAAGTACGCCAACAAGTGGCTGTCGTTCCCCATCTCGAACCAGGAGCTCGGAGAGCTGGTCGGCGGGCTGCTCTCCTCGCAGGTCTCCAAGGAGCTCGAGATCGGTGGGCCCTACACCTACGGCAAGGACGCCACCGTGGCGGGCCAGAAGGCCACCGCGATCAAGGGATCGGTCGCCACGCAGAGCGGGGGCAAGGTGCCCGTCGTGCTGTACATCCCGGCCAGCGGCACGCCGTTGCCGATCGAGGAAGTGACCAACGCCGGCAACGCCGGGGGCTCGTCGGCCATTCACGGTGTCGTGACCTTCTCGAACTGGGGCGAGAACAAGAGCCAGGCCGCACCGACGCACACGACGTCGCTGCTCAAGTTGGTCCCCGCCTCCTCGGGGTCCACCACCGCGGGGTAACCCACCCGGTGGCGCCACTGCTGCAGGCGGCGCGCGGCGACATCACCGTCGAGCGGGTGGACGCCGTCGTCAACGCGGCCAACCGCCGGTTGTCGGGGGGTGCCGGCGTCGATGGCGCCATCCACCGCGCGGCGGGAGCCGAGCGCCTGCAGGCGGCCTGCCGGGCCATCGGCGAGTGCCCACCCGGCCACGCCGTGGTGACCGACGCCTTCGACCTCCCGGCCCGGTTCATCATCCACACGGTGGGCCCGGTCTGGCGGGGCGGGAGCGCAGGCGAGCCCGAGATACTCGCCGCCTGCTACCGCAACACCCTCGCCCGGGCCGACGAGGTCGGCGCGCGCTCGGTCGCCTTCCCGGCCATCTCGACCGGTGTCTACGGCTATCCGCCCGACCAGGCCGCCGAGATCGCCGTGACCACGGCCCGCGCGGCGGAGACGGCCGTGGCGCGCATCCGGTTCATCGCCTTCGACGACGCAACGCTGGCGCGCTACGTCGAGCTGCTCGGCTGACCGTGCGGGTGTCCCCCCGTATGAGCGCCTAGGACGAGGCGCCGGAGCTCAGGTCGTAGACGGTCACGCCGCCCACGGTCTCGGCGGTGAAGTGCGCCTCCACCCACGACGTGATCTGCGACGCGTCGTCCGAGCTCCCGCCGCCAGCACCGCCGCCGAAGCCGCCTCCACCACCGAAGCCGCCGCCGCCGGCGATGTAGTAGTGGATCTTGCCCTCCGAGACGTACTTCTCGAACTGGGCCAGCGTCGGCGCGGGGTCGGTGCCGTTGAAGCCGCCGATGGCCATGACAGGCTCGCCGCTCCCCAGCTGGTAGCCGGCCGCGTTGTTCGAGTTCACCGTGGCCGCCGCCCAGGTGTACCTGCCGGCGTCAGCTCGCAGTGCCTTGTTGAGCGCGGCGTTGGACTGGCTGGAGTTCAAGAACCCTGCGCCACCACCACCGGCACCACCGGCACCACCGCCGCCGAACCCGGCGCCCCGTCGGAACCCGCCACCGGTGCCGAAGGAGGGTGCTCCGCCTGCGAAGCCGCCGGCGCCGGTACCCGCGCCCGCACCTGCGCCGGTTCGGAACCTCCCGGCGCCGGGGAAGCCTCCGCCTTGCGTCCCGCCGGGGAAGCCTCCGCCGCCGCCAAAGGCCCGGCGCGCCCCGGCACCGGGAAAGCCACCGGTGCCACCGGGGAATCCCCCGCCGGGGCCCCCGAAACCGCCGGACGCCGTCGGCGTCACCGACGGGATCGCCCCGTTGTGGGGCGTGGCCGCGGTGGCCACGGTCGAGAACAACGGCGCGGCGAGTGCGGCGCCAAAACCGAGCGTGGCCACCAGCGCGATGGCGAGCTTCGGCAGCGTACGCAGCAGCGGCAGGGCGAGAATGGCCACGACACCCAGTGCGCCCACCACGGCAACGAAGGGACGGAGCGCGGGGAACCACTCGGAGGTGCGGCCGAGAAGGACGTAGCTCCAGACCACCGTCGCGGCCAACCCCGCGGCCAGTCCGACGCGCCCGACCCAGGTGGTCCGGCGCTCCCACAGGCCCATGGTGCCGATGCCGACGAGTGCGCCGAGCGGTGGCGCGAGCGCCACGGTGTAGTAGGGGTGGATGATCCCCTGGGCCAGGCTGATGACGAGGCCGATGCTCACGAGTGAGCCACCCCAGAGCAGGAGCCCGGCGCGCTCACGATCGGTGCGACGGGCGCGCAGCGTGACGACGAGTAGGACCGCGCCCATCACCAATGCGCCCGGGAGGAGCCAGGACATCATGTTCCCGAACTCGGCGTTGAAGAGGCGGGTGAGTCCGGTCGGGCCCCACATGCTCCCGGCCACCCGACCCCCGCCGACACTGCCCGACTCGCTGCCATCGAGCCGGCCGAAACCGTTGTAGCCGAAGATCAGGTTGAGGATGCTGTTGTTCTGCGACCCGCCGACATAGGGGCGGTCGGAGGCGGGCGTCAGGGCGACGATGGCCACCCACCACCCCGCGGCCACCACGACCGAGACACCCATGAGGAACGTCTGCCAGACCCGGCGCCACCATCCCGTCGGCGCCGCCAGCAGGTACACGACGGCCATGACGGGGAGGATCAAGAAGGCCTGCATCATTTTGGTGATGAACCCGAAGCCGATCAGCGCACCGGCGAGCACGAGCCACTTGGTCTGCGCCTTCTCAATGCCGCGCATGGTGGCGTAGGTCGCCGCCGTGAGCAGCAGCGCCAGCAAAGCGTCCGGATTGTTGTAGCGGAACATCAGCGCCCCCACCGGGGTGAGCGCCACGACAACGCCGGCGAGGAGCGCCGCCTGTGCGCTGAACCACCGCCGCACCGAGAGGTAGACCAGTCCGACCGTGGCCACACCCTCGAGAGCCTGCGGCGCCAGCATGCTCCACGAGTTGAGACCGAAGATCCGGGCCGAGATCTCCATCGGCCACAAGAAGGCCGGTGGCTTGTCGACGGTGATGAAGTTCGACGAATCGGAGGACCCGAAGAACATCGCCTTCCAGCTCTTCGTCCCCGCCTGGACGGCGGCCGAGTAGAACGAGTTGGCCCAGCCGCTGGCGCCCAGGCCCCAGAAATAGAGGACAGCCGTCGCCACGAGGAGCCCGAGCAGGGCGGGACGGACCCAGGCCGCGTCGCTCTCCTTGCCTCGTATGAAGCGGGCCGGCCAACCGCGGCGGGGGCCGGGGGGCCAGGTCGACGGGGCGACCGGGGCCGCTCCGTCGGGTGGAGCGACGAGTGGCTGCGGCGGTTCGAGGACGCCCACCGACGCCTCGCGGGTGGATGTCGGGTCGGTCATCGGGCTACCTCCAAAGGGCCGGCACCGGGGCGGGCGCTCGGGCGGAAGATCCAGGCCCGCAGGACAGCGAACCGGAAGACGGCGGCGAGCAGATTGGCCACGGTGAGGGCCACGATCTCGGCGAGCAGCGCGGACGGGGCGACCCAGTCGGCCACGGCCAGTCCGAGCGTCGTCAGGCCGAGGCTCACCAGGTACAGCCCTCCGGCCACGGCGAAGAGCCGGCCCCGGCGCGCCTGCCCGTCGGTGGTGCGGGAGAGCTCCCGGTGCACCGCTGTGTTGAACAGCGTGGCGATGGCCATGGCGACGGCATTGGCTCCGAAGGCACCGAGGAGCGGCCGCCAGGCGACGAAGAGGAAGAGGTAGCCGAGTGTGGAGACGACGCCCACCCCGGCGAAGCGCAGGAGCTGGTCGGCCGTCACCTCGTTGGAGCGGACTCGGCGCAGCCCCTTGGGCCGCCGGACCAGCATCCGCCAGACTCCACGCAGGTCGTCAGCGGCGGTCGACACGATCTGCACCGCGCGAGTCAGGATCGTCGACCCAGTCCACCGGCACCTCGCCGATGCGCAGGCCCAGGCGCTCGGCCGTGACCAACAGCTCGGTGTCGAAGAACCACTCGTTGTCCTCAATGAGCGGCAACAGCTTCGCCGCGGCGTCGCGACGCAGGGCCTTGAAGCCGCATTGGGCATCGCTGAAGCGTCCGTGCAGTGTGAGCTTGAGCAGCAGGTTGTACGCCCGCGAGATCAGCTCGCGCTTGGGGCCGCGCACGACATGCGCGCCGGGCGCGAGCCGGGACCCGATGGTCACGTCGCGATGCCCGGACAGCAGCGGAGCGACCAGTGGGAGCAGGGCGGGAAGGGAGGTCGAAAGGTCGACGTCCATGTAGGCGACGACCGGCGCGTCGCTCGTCGACCAGGCGGAGCGCAATGCAAAGCCCCTACCCTTGCGGGGCAGATGCATGGCGGCCACGCCGCGCACGGTCGCGGCCAGGTGCCGCGCCACCTTGGCGGTGTCGTCCGTGCTGGCATTGTCGACCACGGTGATCAGCGCGCGGAAGGGAAAGGATTCGTCGAGGAAGGCGCGCAGGGCGGTGATGCGCTCAGCCAGCTGTGCGGCCTCGTTGTAGACGGGCACGACGATCTCGACATCCAACGGGACCCGGCGGGGGTCGACGTCGGCTTCGAAGGGAGCCAGGGCTGTCATGCCAGGCATGCTGCCCGCGCCGTCTCCGGACGCCGTGAAGCTCGGCTGTGGATCCGATGTGAATCTCACACGGCCCAGCACGGACAGGCCTGGTCAGACGGTCGGCGGGGGTGCCTGGCTCACGGCGGCAGGGTCGTCCTCATCCGGTCGGGCGGGGCTCACCGGGATCAGGATGGTGACCACCAGCCCTTGGCCCGGAGACGACGCGGCCGAGACGGTCCCGCCATGGGCCGTCACGATGGCGGCCACGATGGAAAGCCCCAACCCGCTGCCGCCGCCGGTCCGGGCCCGAGCGGGGTCGGCACGGTAGAAGCGCTCGAAGACGCGCCGCGCCTCCTCGTCGGCCATACCCGGCCCGGTGTCGCGTACCTCGATCTGCGCCTGGTCTCCCACGAGGTCCACTCGCACGGTGGCGGCCGTTCCGGGCGGCGTATGCGCCCTGACGTTGGCCAACAGGTTGTCGAGGACCTGGCGCAGACGATCCTTGTCACCGGCCACCTCGACCGGCCGTGTCGCAGAGAACTGCACGGGCCACTCAGGCCCCACCGCGGCGGCGGTGCGTACCGCCTCGGAGGCCAACGCGACCAATTCGACGGGCGCCATCTGCATCGGCACGCCCTCATCGAGGCGGGCCAAGGTGAGCAGGTCGTTGACCAAGCGGTCCATGCGGGCCGTCTCCGTTCGGATGCCCGAGACGATGCGCGGCAAATCATCGGCGTGCTGGGAACCGCCGCGCTCGAAGAGCTCGGCGTACGCCGAGACGGCGGCGATGGGCGTTCGCAGCTCGTGGGAGGCGTCGGCCACGAACTGGCGCAGGTGCTGCTCGTTCTCGCGCAAGCGCGACTCCGACGCGACGCGGGCCGAGAAGGCCGCCTGAATCCGCTCGAGCATCACGTTGAGGGCGCGGGCCAATCGGCCGACCTCGGTCGCCTGATCGGCACCCGGCACACGCTGGTCGAGATCACCGGCAGCGATGGAGTCGGCGGTGCGCTCGACGTCCTCGAGCGGGCGCAACCCGAGCCGGACCAACCACCAGCCACCGGCCAACGCGAGCACGAGCGCCCCTGCGGTCACCGCCAGCTCGGTCAGGAAGAGGGTGTGCAGCGTGCTGTTCTGGTCAACGAGAGGTTGTGCCTGGACCTGCACCAAGTTGCCGTTGAGCTTCTCGGCGCGCACCCGGAAGCTCGGGCCGCCAGGAGAGACGGAGCCTGTGGTGAAGTACGCCACCTGCGACCCGTCGGGCTGGGTGGTGAATCCGGTGACGGGGACGGGAAGCTGTGGCCGGTACGGATGGCCGTCGACATAGGCGGGGCACTCGACACTGTTGACCACGGCGCTCTTTTTGGCGCTCACCACTGCGAAGTAACTCACGGAGAAGATGTTGGGAAAGCCGCCGGTCCCCGGTGTGGGGCCCGTCCCGCTGTTCCCGCTGTTCCCGCTGTTCCCGGCTTCGGCGTCGGCGCCGCCGTCGCCGTCGCCGGAGTTCTGCTGGGGCAAGCACCCGTTGAAGACCAGGCCAGTCGGCGTCCGGAAGAGATGGCTTCGGTTCTGCGCCAGTTGCTGGTCGACCTGGTTGTAGAGGGAGGTGCGCAACGCCGAGTACGTGGCGAAATCGGCCACCACCAGTGCGACGATGGCGATCGCTCCGACCGCGAGGAGGAGCCGGAGCCTGAGTGACACTCAGGCCGCTCCGCTGGCCGACTCCGGCTCCCGCAACGTGTAGCCGACGAGACGGATGGTGTGGATGAGCGGCGGCCCGAATTTCTCGAGCTTCTTGCGCAGATAGCTGACGTAGGTTTCGACGACGTTCCCATCGCCACCGAAGTCGTAGTGCCAGACGTGATCGAGGATCTGCGACTTCGACAGCACGTGGCGTGGGTTGAGCATGAAGTAACGCAGGAGGTTGAATTCGGTCGCGGTGAGATTGATGGCGCTCCCACCTCGGCGCACCTCGTGCGCGCTCTCGTCGAGCTCGAGGTCGGAGAAGCGCAGGATGCCGTCGTCCTCGGGCTCGTAGCCGGTCCGCCGCAGGATGGCATGCACCCGGGCGATCACCTCGGCCAGCGCGAAGGGCTTGGTCACGTAGTCGTCGCCTCCGACGGTGAGCCCGGCCAGCTTGTCCTGCAGCGTGTCGCGGGCGGTCAGGAACAGAACGGGCACCCGCAGCCCGTCCGAGCGCAGCCGCCGGGTCACCTCGAGGCCGTCGAGGTCGGGCAGCATGACGTCGAGGATGAGCAGGTCGGGGGGATCCTCCTGGGCCTGGGCCAGCGCCTTGCGCCCGGTCATCGCCTCGTCGACCGTGAACCCCTCGTAGCGCAGCGACGTCGCCACCGCATCGACGATCGAAGGCTCGTCGTCAACCACCAGTACCCGCGGTCCGTTGTCCGTCTTCACTTGGCCATACCTCCCTGGCGCTCAGGGTCGCGCCCTGGCTTGCCCGTCCAGTGTGACCCCCCTGTGGCCCCCCTGTGAAGGCGGCTGCTCAGACGGAACGAACAGGCCGCTCAGGCAGTATGGAGGTCGAGAGCGCGTCGGAGCAGGTCAAGAGCCGAAATGGCCCCGTACTGGCGCACACGTTCCCGGTCGCCTGGGACCCGCAGCTCACGGGTCTGGGCCGGCTGGCCAGGGAGATGAAGGCCGACGAAGACCGTGCCCGGGGGAACGCCCTCCTGGTCGTCCGGGCCGGCGACCCCGGTGATGCCGAGGCCGACGTCGGCCCCTGTCACCCGGGCGGCACCTTCGGCCATGGCGGCGGCGGCCGCTTCCGTGACCACCGGTCCGGTGGGCACACCCAGGACGTCGAACTTGACCTGCGAGTCGTAGGCCACGACGCCGCCGCGGAACCACGACGAGGCGCCGGGCACGTTGACGAGGCGAGAGGCGATGAGGCCGCCGGTGAGCGACTCGGCGACGCCGAAGGTCAGGCCGTGCGCAATCAGACGGGAGGCCACTGCGACCTCCATGGACTCGTCGTCCACTCCGAAGACAATGTCTCCGAGGCGCTCCTCAATGGCGCGACGGACCTCGCCGTCCTCCTTGTCCAGCAGCGCGGTGACGTCTTCGGACGTGCGGGCCCGGGCCGTGATGCGCACTTTGATCCCCTCGATGCCCGACGCCAGGAACGCCAGGGTCACGTCGCCGGTCGCGTCCAGCGCGTCGATGCGGTCCTGCAGGGACTCGGCCAGGCCGGACTCGCTGGCGCCCCACGTGCGCAGCACGCGGCTGGCGATGACACCGCTCTCCTCGCCGCTTTCCGCCATACGGGCCCGCAGGTCCGGGAGGATGCCGCGCTCGAACATCTCTGCCATTTCGTAGGGGACTCCGGGAACCGCGTAGACCACCTTGTTGCCGACGGGACAGATGAGGCCAGGAGCGGTGCCGGCGACCTGGGGGATGATGGCCGCTCCCTTCGGCACATCGGCCTGGCGCGCGTTGTTCTCCGTCATGGTCCGTCCCCGCGCCTCGAAGAACCCCGCGATGACGTCCACGATGGCCTGGTCGCGCACCAGGGACACCCCCATCACCTCGGCGATGGCCTCGCGGGTGATGTCGTCCTGGGTCGGTCCGAGGCCGCCGCACATGATGACGCCGTCGCTCCGGGCCAGGGCGGTGCGCAACGCCAAGGTGATGCGGTCGTGGTTGTCGCCGACGGCCTGATGGAAGTGCGAGGCCACGCCGTTGGCGGCCAGGTGCTCGCCCAGCCAGGCGGAGTTGGTGTCCGCGATCTGACCCAACAGCAGCTCGGTCCCGACCGCCACGATCTCGATTCTCACGGCGGTGACCTTACGTTGCGGCCGGCGAATGGAGCGCACGCCGGCCGTCGAGCAGGTACTCCGCGCCGGTGTAGAGGGTGAGGGCGCAGGCGAACCAGATGGCGGCGACCTGCAGCGTGTGCTGATGGGCCAGCGGCGGGATGATGACCGTACCGATCGCCAGGTCCTGCACGAGCGTCTTGACCTTGGCCGACTTCCGAGCAGGGATCGACACGCCACGGCGGCCGACCCAGGAGCGGTAGCCCTGCATGCCGACCTCGCGGACCGTGATGAGGATCACCGGCAGCCAGGGCAGGTGGCCCTGCACGGACAGCGTGATCATGGCGGCGAGCACGCACGCCTTGTCGGCCAGCGGGTCGAGGAAGGCGCCGGAGCGCGTGGTGCCGTGGCGGCGGGCCATGTAGCCATCGAGCCCGTCGCTCGCGGCCAACAGGAACCCGACGACCACGTTGATCCATGATGCACCCCAGGCGACGAGCATGAGCACGTAGACCGGTGCGGCCAGCAGCCGGGCCACCGTGACGGCGTTGGCCGGCGTGACCAGCGCGCTCGGTCCGAACGTGAACTGCGGCTGCGGTGCCGGCTCGTGCGTGGCTTCGCTCACGCGGTGCCGACTCCTCGTGACGCGCCGGCCGGAACCGGATTCTGGTCGGCGACGCGAACGGCGTACAGGTCGGGCCCCTCCGCGCCGGTAATGGCGACGTCGACGAGGCTGCCCACCGTCAGGTCGGGCGGCACATGCACGATGCCGTCGATCTCGGGCGCCTCGTGCACGGTGCGACCCTGGCCGGGGGCGTCGACGAGGACCTGGCGGGTGACGCCGATCAGCGAGTCGCGCTTGGCCGCCGTGATGTCGTCCTGCAGTTCGGCGCACTCGCGCAGGCGCTCGAGCGCGAGCTCGGGCGGCACCTGCTCATGCAGGCCGGCGGCGTGGGTCCCGTCCTCACGTGAGTACGGGAAGAAGCCGGCCCAGTCGAGCTGCGCCGCCGCGAGGAACTCGAGCAGGAGGTCGTGGTCGCGCTCCGTCTCGCCCGGATAACCGAGGATGAACGAGGAGCGGAAGGTGGCCTCGGGGTCGGCCGTCCTGATGTCGTCGATGCGGCGCAGAAATCGGTCGCCGTCACCCCAACGCCGCATGCCGGCCAGCAGCGGACGTGAGACGTGTTGCAGCGAGAGATCGAAATACGGGACGCCTGTGCCAAGGATGGTCTCGATCAATTCGTCGGTGAGCCCGGAGGGATAGAGGTAGAGCAGGCGCGTGCGCTCGACACGGGTCGACACGGCGCGGGTGAGCGCGGCAATGGGCGACGGGCCGTTCGCAATGCGGGTGCGCCGGCCCGGCCCCGAACGATCCCTGCCGTAGGAGGCCAGGTCCTGTGCCACGAGGACGATCTCGCGCAGGTGTGGCGCGCCGTCGGCTGGTCCACCAAGGGCGTCGACCTCGGCCAGGATGTCCTCGGTCGAGCGGGATCGCTGCTTGCCGCGGAACGACGGGATGGCACAGAAGCCGCAGATGCGATCGCACCCCTCGGCCACCTTCACGTAGGCCCAGGGGGCGCGGGCCGCCGGACGCGGAAGTTCCAGGAGATCGAAGCCGTTCGTCGCCAGCGCCGGCGCGGTGGCGCGAGGCCTGCTCGTGAGTGTGACGGGGACGGCTGCGGCGGTCGCTGCGGTGAGGGGATCGGTGAGCTCGGATCCGAAGCCGGCCACGAGATCGACCTCGGGGAGGGCGTGACGCAACTCGTCTCCGTACCGCTCCGCCATGCAGCCGGTCACCACCAGGCGTGCGCCCGGGCGGCGGCGGTCGGCCAGGGTCAGGACGGTGTCGATCGATTCCTGGCGGGCGGCGTCAATGAAGGCACACGTGTTGACCACGACGAGGTCGGCCGCCTCGGCGTCGGGGGCGCGGCCGAACCCCTGTGCAGCGAGATAGCCCTCCAGCTTGTCGGAGTCGACCTGGTTCTTCGGGCACCCCAGGGTCTGCAGCCAATAGAGGCCCACGCCTTCACACACTCCTCGCACCAGGCCGGGATCCGTCGGGGCGACGAAACCCGGCAGGCCCACCCGGAGTGGGCCAACCATCCGGATCGCCCGGCACCACGTGCCCGACTTCCGAGCGGAGAGGGAGGGATTTGAACCCTCGGACCCGGTTACCCAGGTCAACTCATTAGCAGTGAGTCCGATTCGGCCGCTCTCGCACCTCTCCAGCAGGGCTTTTATAGGTTCGGGGACCGGCGTGTCCATAACCTGTCCGTAATCGATCCTCTGAAGCCCGTGGAAGGCAGCCTACGTGAACGCTCACCAGGCGTTTGGCAGGTCAGGGTCTGTGTCGGCCGTGATCCGAAGACCAAGCGCTACCGGTCTGTGAGCGCGACGGTCCATGGCGGCCGTCGAGCGGCGCAGCGAGAGACGGCCCGGCTCGTGAAGGCTGCCGGCGAGGGCAAGATTCCTGTCGAGCGCGAGACGGTCGCCGGACTTCCCGAACGGTGGCTCGAGCACATCGAAGCTCGGGGTCGTGCGCCGAAGACGTTGCTCGAGAACCGCAGGATGGCCACCATTGTGGCCGAGGAGCTCGGCACCAAAGAGATTGGTTGATTGCGAGGGCGGGACATCGATGCGTTCTACGACGAACTGCGAAGTCGGGGTCTCTCCCCGACAAGCGTCCGCCGATACCACGGGACTGACCCTATGAGACGATGGCATTTCGTTCAGGGGAGGAAGTAATGGGGGCGATCCGTCGAGTGGCGCCGCTGGGGGCGGTCGTTTCTGGCCTTCTGCTCTCCGCCATGGGTCTCCCCTTGGTCGGCACCTCGATCGTTGGCGCAGCGGCCAGCTCCACGTCGGTGGCGACCACGACAATGACCTTCGTCGACACGTCTCGCTCTACGCCGCCATGGAACGGGATGCCAGCCAAGCCCTCCCGAACCCTCGTGACGACCGTCTGGTACCCGGCTCGGGCGTCCGGCTCGGCCGCGGGATCCGGCGACGGCCCATACCCGCTCATCGTCTTCGCTCACGGCCTGGGGGGCTCGCCACAGGACTATCAGCAGCTGCTGACGGCCTGGGCCGCTGCAGGCTATGTGGTGGCCGCTCCCCTGTTCCCGCTGTCGAGTAGCCAGACGCCTGGTGGTCCCGATGGAGGGGACATCGGCAACCAGCCCGGTGACATGAGCTTCGTCCTCGACCAGGTCCTCAGTGCCTCGACTGCCCCGAACGGACCGTTGTCGGGCCTGGTCGACCGGAACGAGATCGGGGCCGCCGGCCACTCCAACGGCGCCATCACGACCTTGGGCCTCGTCGCCAACAGTTGTTGTCGTGACACTCGGGTCAAAGCAGCTGTTGTCATGGCTGGCACCACCGAGGGCCTCGGTCGTGGCTCCTACAATTTGGCCAAGGCTCCACCACTCCTCGTCGTATCCGATATTCACGACGGGCTCGTCCCCTACGGCGATGCGGTTGCTGTCTTCAACCAGGCCCGGGGCCCAAAGGCGTTGCTTGCGCTCGATTGGGACAGCTCGTCCGACAGCACGGGTTCGACGGCTCACATGGCCTCCTCTGGAGTCGTCGGTCCGACGTCAGGCCAGGTCATCAAGTCAACGACGGCCTTCTTCAATGCCTTCCTCAAGCACGAGCGCGGGGCGCGACAGGCCGTCTCGGCCGATGGTCGCTCCTCCCAGTCGGCCGTGCACGCCGCCTGGACGCCGGGCTCACACGCAACCTTGCCTGCCCCCAAGCAGGCGGAGGTCCACTTACACGCCACTGTCACTCCGAACGCAGGCTTGCACGACGGCCAGGCCGTCACCGTTCGATGGAGTGGCTACACCCCGGGGAAGGTGGTCAATATCCTCGAGTGTTCACACGTGGACATCGCTTCGGCCAGCTCGGCCGGCTGCAGTTTCTCCCACGCGGCGATTCTGCACCCTGACCCGACCGGATCGGGCTCGGTGGTCCTCCACGTTGGCACCGGTGCCATCGGCAACGGAGTGTGTGACGCGGCGCACAGCTGCTACGTCATCGTCAACAACGCCAGCTCGACCAACCCGGCCGACACCAGGGCGCTCCCCATCCGCTTCGTCTCTTAAATCTCTGAGGCGCAGCCGCTGGCGCACGACGCCAGGGTCGAAGTTCCTCGCTGCATCGGTGTGAACGACCGCACCAACGAAGGCCGTTCAAACGAGTGACCGGGCGCAGGTTCATTGCGTTCTTGTCCGAACTGCTCGCCATTTTGGTTTGGATATGTTTTCATGTCGATTCCAACGCGAGCACTAAGGAGGTGCACATGAAGATCCACTCGACAAACCGTCAGATGCCGATGCTGTGCGCCACCGCTGCCGCAGCGGATCATCGCGCTCTGCTGGGCTAACCAGCATTGAGCTCAGGGGCGAGCGCCGACGGCGCGGCTCCTGCCTTCGGGCCACCGGCGCCGACTCGTCGCGCCCTTTGTCACACCCCCCGTCAATACTTGTTCCCTCGTCCCAAGGAGCATCGGATGCACCCCGATTTGCTGAGGGCCCTCGCCCGGGCCAGACATCAGGACCTCCTCGAAAAACCTCGGACCCAAGCGCAAGCAAGAGCCCGACTCCATGTCCCTTCTCCGCGGTTCTCTCGCTCACGACAGCGACTGGGCGCAATGCTCGTCTGGACAGGCTCACGCCTGATCGGTGACGAACAGGCCGCGCTCGAGCTCACTCATGAGTAGCCCGGGCGGCGGTTCGAGATCGGATGAATTCGAGATCGGATGGAGCAGCCCAGACCTAGCCTCCGCGGTCCATGCCGAACCATCTCACCTTCCCGTTGACCCCTTGAGGACGCAGATGAACAGGGACGCCTGCCTTTCATTCAGTCGGTCCCCGCAGGATCTGCTCGTCGCAGAATGAGACAAACAGATCGTTACATCAACCAATCGGGTCGCCACTCGCTAGGCGCCCGCGAAGCCAAGACCAAAACTGTTCTGGAGGATCGAAACTCGTAGCCAGGAACCACCGAAACGATTGCATCCCTGCGGCAACACGGCTGATGACCTCGGTGGTCCAGCGTTGTGCTGGGGCACTTGCAGCTGCGCTGCTCCCCAGGCTGCCCGTTTCCCTTGGGTCATGACGTCTAGGGATCCAGGTAAACGTTCCCCTGTCCCGAACTGGAGCACAATGAATCTGGCCCGAGCCAACCTCTAGATCGAGTTGCGGAACTCGACTCCCTCGCCAAGCAGGCGAGTGGTCTCAGCGATGTCATTGACCGGGACTATCTCGAAGTCCAAGTAGGTGCCGAACTTCGCCGGGGCTTCTGCGAGGGAGTCTGGATTTTCGGTCTCTACGACTGCAAAACCGCCCGTAGCGTCGAGGCGCCCCAAGAACTGATGAAATGTTTCGTCAGAGGGCGGCGACCACTTCCCGAAAACCTCTAGCACTCGAGCTGCGGCTTCCTCGTTGTCAGTGGCCGATCCACCGCTCCGAACTTTCCACGTCACTACGAACTTCATTGCCGACTCCTTTCGGGTCAAACTTCGTGACCCGTCCGGTCTAGCACCGCACTCCTGCCCTGCCAACCGGTATTGCGATTAGTAAGTCCCGCTCAGGCGATCCCCCGTGTGCTCTCGGCTTCTTCACAGGAGCTTGGTTGTCCCGGTTGTGCCGAACTGTCGCAGCATCCCGATCCGCAGATGCGTACAGGGACCAGTCAAGACCTTAGATTTGAGCCGTGCCGGCAAGTCTGCGACCGCTCACACCTGAGGAGCTCTCGGAGTTCATCGACGGGGACGTCGAGCGATACGTCGAGGAAAGGGTTAGAGCGGGGACCGGCCAGAGGTCGCCCGAAGAATCGCACTCGAACAATCCAAGGCGCTCTTTCCCGACGGAACACCAGCCGCAGGCCAGCTCCTCTTCCAAGTCCTAAATGACGACGGCTCGGCCTGCGTCCGTCCACAGGGTCCGGCGGAACGTCAGAGAAAGAAGGCCCCATCCGGCCATCTTGAATCGCAGCTACCGGTCAGTTTCCGACTCGGCGCCCATCAGCTTTTGTTGCAATTTCCGGGCCTGAGGTTGCCTCGCTGCCCAGGGATCGGGAACTTGGTCCCTATCTGGGAATGACCTGGGGGATCACAGTGGTCATATGCCATTCGGCGCTCTGATTGCGGCATTGATCAACCTGAACGACACCGGTCACTACATCCACTGGGGCTTCATTCAGATCTCGGCCGCCAACCTCGTCGTGATCATCCTGATGATCGCCGTTTTCGTCCTTGCGATCCTGTTGCCCTTCCCGCGACGGAAGGAGCCTCCCCAGTGACGATCGACGCCGACAACCTCCAGGAAGGAGGAACCGGGTCCGAATCGCTCCAATGGACCGCCAAGGTCAGGAATGCGGCATCTTCTGCCTTCCCGCCGGACCGCCTCCTCCCCGACCGCCAGCCCGCCTATATGGCTTCATGGATCTACGTCTTCGGTGTGCTGACGGTCGTAAGCCTTGTCTGGGTCATCCTCACCGGTTGCGTGCTCGCCATCATGGGGCCGAGTTGGTGGCATGTGTCGGGACTCGGACACTTCGTGAACTCCCTTCACCTGTGGAGTGTCGAGGCCTTCTTCTTCTTCATGGTCATCCACCTCTGGGGCAAGTTCTTCATGGCGGCATGGAGGGGAAACCGAAAGTTGACCTGGGCGACGGGTGCGATCTCCTTCGTCGCCTCCATCGCAGCCGCCTTTACCGGCTACCTGTCCCAGCAGAACTTCGACTCGCAGTGGATCTCCACCCAGGCCAAGGACGGCATCAACGCAACGGGTGCAGGCGCCGTCTGGAACGTTCTCAACTTCGGGCAGATGCTGATGTGGCACATCGTGCTGTTGCCGATTGCCGTTGTCGCCATCGCGGGCCTCCATGTCCTCATGGTCCGTCGTCACGGAATCGTCCCCCCGTTCGACGAAGGTGAGGCCGGCCCATCCACCAAGGAACTGCCGACCCCAACGGAGATCGTCGAATGAATCCGACGCGGCAACGTCGCTTCAATCCTGATCGCGACGTCAGAGAATGGAAGGGCACCTATCGTCCCTACGACATTGTGAAGGAGGCCTTCGTCGCACTTCTCGCGGTCGGCGTCCTGATCTTGCTGTTAACGGTCGTGTTCTCGTCACCCGATGAGGCGGCCGTCACACTGAAGACGTGGTCGACCAACAACCCCGTCGATTTCGCTCAGACGGCCACGACCGAACTGGACGGAACAAGCGCTGTAGCCACGTACGGGCCGCCCTACAACGCCACGCCCGACGTCACCCAGCACATCGGTTTCTTCGAGCCCGCGCAATGGTTCGGAGTGCACCAGCCGATCGATACGGCGCAGGACTTTGTCATCAAACCGCTCCGCACGTTGCCGAATCAACCGAATGTCCAGCGAGCGCTCAATGCGTACAAAACGGCATCGACGTCTCAGCAGGGCGTTTGGACGACGAGCTACGAGAAGGCGGTAGCCAACGCCTCAGACATCCACGGTCGGCTCCATGTCCCCGTCGGCCCCTACGGACCGATCGGGGTGATGATCAGCTCGCTGACCTCGATGGCTCAGACAGGTGGCCTCGATGGCGCTTTGTTGGGCCAGGGACAGTTCTACAACACGGACTACACCAAGCCACTGCTGTTCATCGCCGACGGTAACTACCTGGCAGACCTCGCAGGCTCACAACACCTTCAGGGAACGCAATGGGGCATGATGAACGAGACTGGGAACTATCCCGGCCAAGCGTGGCTCTGGCTCTACACGGCGTTCTATCAGGTCCCACCGATGAACACTTCGAGTAACGCCGACCTCGAGGTGTGGGCGATCATGATGGTGCTCACGATCGCTCTGATCTTCTTACCGTTCATCCCCGTTCTACGTTCCATCCCGCGATGGTCCCGGGTCTACAGGTTGATCTGGCGAGACCACTACCGTTCCCTCGCCTAGCCGTCCAACCTCACACCGCCCGTGCACCTGACCCTGGGTGTAGGTCATGCATTGTGAACGGACGACGAGAAACGAGCCAACACCCAGGCGAACGGTCACCTCGCACTGGAGTCAGGTGGACGAGTGCGTTGTACGTCGGTCCGGACCCAGCCAGACGCCTACATGAAGACCTTGGTCCGCAGGCTAAGGATTCGTCGGATGTCTCGCCTGATTGCGTGAACTCCCCTTGCGTGTTTGCACCTTTCGCCACGAGACCTCTAGGCGCGCACCACCGAGGTCGGCTGTGCCAATCGCCCACTCGCCCTGAGTGGAGCGCACGACGGCATCGGCGATGGCGAGGCCGAGACCAGTGCCGGCAACCTTCGCCGTCGCCCGGTGGAATCGGTCGAACACAGCTTCGCGCTGACTTTCGGGTATCCCGGGGCCCGAGTCATCGACACGCAGGCCAACCCGCGTCCCCAAGTCGCTGACGCTCACCCTGACGGTGCCGCCTGCGCCCGCGAATTTGCATGCGTTGTCGATCAGGACCCCCGCCAATCGGTCGATGAGGTCCGGCTGCGCCTGCACCGTGAGGAGTCCTGGTCCGCCTGTTGCTTGCTCGAAAGACAGATCGGTCGCATGGGCCGCCGCTAGCGCAGCAAAACGCACGACGCAGTTCTCGACGACAACGCCGACGTCTGTAATTTCGAAGGCGTCTGGCGCTGGCTGTTCATCGTCGGCCCTGGCCAACCAGAGCAAGTCCTCTACGATCCGGCGCAGCCGGCCGCTCTCCCGCCCAACCCGTTCAAGGACGTCTCGATACTCGTCAGGTTCACGCGGTCGATCGAGTGCCAGGCCCACCTCGGCCTGGATGACCGAGATGGGGGTGCGTAGCTCATGAGACGCATCAGCCGTGAACTCTGCCTGGCGCCGTCGGATGAGTTCCGACGGCGCGGACGCCCTTAAACCGACCACGGTCGCACCTCCGAACACGACGACAGCCAGAATCCCGCCGAAGACGAACTCGGCCAACAAAAGCGCGGACTGGACATTCGAGATTGAGGCTGTGCTCTGACCAGCGACCAGCAACGCTCCATGCAGTCGCAATGTATTGAATCGGACGTTCGAGGTTCCGACGGCGAGCGTGATGGGGTCCGCTCCCCAGTGGCGGCGAGGCAGGGGCGGTGCCGTCGAGGTCAGGGCACTCACCTTTCCGGAACGTGCTATTTCCCAAAGAAACTGTGGCGCGTCGTCCAGATCCGTGTCGCCGTCCCGCGTTGTCGAACCTGAAGGTGCGAGGATCTGTTGGCGCGCATCGTTGAGTCGGTCCGTCAGACGATTGTCGGTCGTGCTGATCAGATGATTGGTAACGATGACGTTCACCACAACGACTGCGACGACATAGAACACCAGAACGATCAGCGTGGCGACACCAGCGACACGCAAGGCATGCTGACGATGTCTGCGCTGGGCCATCATTTCTCGATCATTCGATACCCTGTTCCGCGTACCGTTTCTATACGGGCGCTGCTGCGGCCCAACTTCGCACGTAGTCGGCCGATGTGGACGTCAATGGTGTTCGACCCGACAGCGTCCGCCTCGTCGTCCCATACCTGGACAGCGATGCTCTGGCGAGTCAGAACATTTGGACGTCTGCGGAGGAGGAGCTCTACCAACGAAGATTCGGTGGCCGTAAGAGTCACGGTCTCCCCGGAAACCGTGGTCTCTCGAGTGGCTGGATCGAAGCAGAGGTTCCCGCACTCAAGCACTGGGCCGACAACGAGCGGTGGGCGTCGCTGCAAGGCCTGTACGCGGGCAACGAGTTCGGCAAAGTCGAACGGCTTCACCAGATAGTCGTCTGCACCTTCGTTCAGGCCGGCGACACGATCCGATGGTGTGTCACGGGCGGTGAGCATGAGTATGGGGGTGCGATCACCCCGAGACCTTGCCTCGGCTACGACCTGGATTCCCGTGCGCTCGGGCATGCGCCAGTCGAGCACGGCCACGTCGTAGTCGTAGGCGCGCAGATATCTCAGCGCTGCCGCTCCATCTGGTACCGCGTCAACGACATAGCCGTTCTCACGGAGACCACGCTCGAGAACGGACCGCAATGCAGCGTCGTCCTCTGCCACCAGAACCCTCATCGAACTCGCGAATTGACGTGTGACATGGGGTTCAGGCTAGGGGCCTGGCACCCTCGTCCGCCTTCGCCGGCTGTCATCCTTCCTTCAGGTTCACTCCGTACGCTGACGGTGCAAATGACGGATCGGCGGTGAGCCACGACCCACGGGTTTTGCCGTCTGATGCCATGACCGCCGTTGACCAAAGTGGATCCCGTGGCCCTCCGCTCCAACGACACCGAGCAAGACCCCGGGAACTTTCACAGACCGTGCACAGAAGAACTCAAGGTTGGCTGTATCCGCCGCTGCTTCCATGTGGCTGCCCGATCCAAGGAAATGATCGATGAAATCCAGACGGCAGTCCCACTCACCTGAGACCCGTCGGCGCGCCAATTCCTCCCTGCGGTTCCTCACTCGCATCGCCGCCCTGGCGGCCACCGGCGCCACCGTCGCCATCGGTGTGGTGGTGGCCAAAGAGCATCCTGGAGGTTCTACGTCCAATGCTGCTGCGATTCAATCCCCGACCACGTCGGCAACGACCACCTCGGTCCCGAGCACTTCGACAACGGTCACGTCACCACCCACCACGACGCCCACCTCAGCGGACCAAGGCTCGGCACCTGTCTCGGTAGCGCCGACGACGACCACGTTGCCACCTACGACGACAACGACATTGCCTCCCACCACCACGACAACACGACCGGTCGTCACCTCGGGGGGCACAAGGCGATGAGCTCGTCCGTGCGTACGCCAGAATACTCCACCACCGAACGATCCTTCCGCGCCTTGGGCACGACGGCCACCGTCGTCGTCCCGGTTGGCTCGGACGTAGACGAAGCGGAAAGGATCCTGCGCGCGGAGGCGGAGGCAGTCGACCGGGCCTGCAGTCGCTTCCGCCCTGACTCAGAACTTGCCTACTTCCACGCCCGCGCGGGCCGCACCGTCCCGGTTTCTCCGCTGCTCTTCGAAGCGCTGGACGTCGCCTATTCGGTGGCGGAAAGAACTCAGGGCGCCGTCGACCCGACGGTTGGCCGTGCCGTCGAGGTACTCGGCTACGACCGCGACTTTGAGCAGATCCAGTCTCGTCCGCTGCGGTTGGCTGAGCTCGGTCCCGCTCCCGGGTTCAGGCACCTCCATCTCGATCGCCAGCGGAGGGCGGCGCGGATTCCCGAAGGCGTTCGCCTTGACCTCGGGTCCTCAGCCAAGGCGCTCCTCGCCGATCGTGCTGCTGCTCATATCGCCAAGGAGTTGGAGTCGGGAGCACTCATCAGCATCGGGGGGGACGTCGCGGTTGCTGGCGAGCCGCCACCCGAAGGATGGGCCATCGGCATTGCCGTGGACTCGGCGGCGGGACCTGACGACGTCGACCAGGTCGTGGCTATCAGCCAAGGTGGGCTGGCCAGTTCCAGCACCGAAGTTCGGACCTGGCAGATGGGATCTGCCCACGTGCATCACATCGTGGACCCGGCGACCGGGTGCAGCGCCAGTCCGCATTGGCGCCTCGTGTCGGCGGTCGGCGGAAGTTGCGTCGACGCCAACGCGCTGTCGACCGCCGCCGTGGTCTGGGGCGACCAGGCTCTCGAACGACTCCGCCCGTTCGGCCATGCGGTCCGATTGTTGCGCCACGACGGGGAAGTCTTCGTCCTCGGCGGTTGGCCCGAATCGAAGCAATCGTGAACTCGACCTACCTGTGGTACACCACTCGGGCGAGCGGGATCGTCGCCCTGATCCTCCTCACGCTCACCATGGTCCTGGGGCTCGTCACCACGAGCCGCTCTCGGGCGCGCGCCTGGCCTGGTTTCGCACAGCAGGAGCTCCATCGCCGCGTTTCCATCATCGCCGTGGTGTTCTTGGGTATCCACGTACTCACGAGCATTCTCGACACCTATGTGCATATCGGGTGGTTCGCGGTCGTCGTGCCTTTTACGTCTCCGTACAGCCGCTTCTGGGTCGGTCTTGGCACGCTCGCGCTCGATCTCATGATCGCCGTCTTCGTCTCGAGTTTGCTCCGGGCACACTTGCGGCCCGGCACGTGGCGGGGCGTTCACTGGTTGGCTTACGCGTCGTGGCCCATCGCTCTGGCCCACACCTTTGGCCTCGGGACCGACTCGAGAGAACAGTGGGTCATCGTTCTGGGTGCAGTGTGCCTGCTGTCCGTCGTTCTCTCCCTGGGTTGGCGCGTGCGCGCGACGACACAGCGGGCAGCCATGGTTCCATCGACTCCACAGACAGCTTCACCTACCCGGCTTGTGGCGACGAGCGTCAGAAGGGGCCGCGATGTCTCCTAACGCGAGCTCAGCTCCCGCGCTACAGAGGGTCCACCAGCTGTTGGGTCATCCGACTGACCTGCAAGGCCACCTCGACACCCACGGCCCCCTCAATGTCGCACGCGGGCGAAGTAACTCCTGGCGACATGGCCTCGTGACCAGCATCGAAGATTCGGGGCTGACCGGTCGTGGCGGGGGGGCCTTTCCCACTTCCGTCAAGCTGGCACTTGCCCATTCTGCCGGAGCCGGCGGCATCGTCCTCGTGAATGCGATGGAGGGCGAGCCGGCCAGCAGCAAGGACCATTTGCTCCTGACTCGGGCAGCTCATCTGGTGCTCGACGGCGCCCAATACCTCGCCACGCTTTGCGACAGCGATCGCATTGTGGTCTGCGTCCCAGCCGGCCGCGTCGCGGTCACCTCCGCGGTGCGTGACGCCATACTGGAGCGGAGACGGCACCGTTATGCCAGGGTCAGGGAACAGATTGTCAACCCGCCGGATCGTTTCATCGCCGGCGAGGAATCGGCACTGGCCAACTGGATTGAGTCGGCGCGCTCGGTACCGGTCTTCCGACCGGACAAGGGCATTCCGCTCCGCATCAAGAAACGACCGGCTCTCGTTCACAACACTGAAACCCTGGCCCACATCGCCCTCATAGCCCGAAACGGTCCCGGACCCTTTCGGGCCCGCGGCTTGGTCGACGAGCCTGGGACCTGCCTCGTGACCCTCAGCGGTACCGTCGCCCACCCCGGAGTGGTCGAGGTGGACAAGGGCACCGCCTTGTGGGACATCGCCCTGCGGAGCCAACCCGTCGAGCCCATACAGGCGCTCCTCGTCGGGGGCTACGGAGGAACGTGGGTCGGGCCGGCGAATTTTGAGACCCCCTATGCCTCCATCCCGCTCCGTGCGGTGGGTGCCACAGCCGGAGTCGGGGTGATCGTGGCACTCGGCGAGACATTCTGCGGCCTGGCCGAGACCGCCCGTATCGCCCGCTACCTGGCCGACCAGAGCGCCGGTCAATGCGGTCCGTGCGTGTACGGACTGCCCGCCATCGCCGACGATCTGGCCCTCCTGGCCCGTGGCCGGGGAGACAGCGTTCTCATGACGAGACTGGATCGTCGTCTGCTCGAGGTATACGGGCGTGGGGCGTGCCGCCATCCCGATGGCGCGGTCGGACTGGTACGAAGCGCGCTTACCGTCTTTGCCGCCGACGTTGCCAAGCACAGCCGAGGAGCACCCTGCACTCACTGGCGCAAACCCTCCGCGCTTCGTTTTCCGAATCCAGTTGGCCTGTGAGAGTGAGCGAACTGCGGATCACAGTGGACCCGGTGGCCTGCGAGGCCTACGGCTACTGCGCCGAGCTGCTCCCCGAGGCAATCTCGCTCGATGAATGGGGTTACCCAATCACTCAAGACGGACCCGTTCCTGGGCATCTGATCGCCCTGGCCAAGCGAGCGGTGCGGGACTGTCCGAAGCGCGCCATAACCCTACGCAGCAAGAACACACGGTAGATCGCCGAAGCGACGAACGGATTCGGGGCGGTCCCGGGCAAGGGAGCAGTGTCGGGTCCCACCTTCCGAGAAAAGACCAACCTACATATTGCGTAGCTACGTCCTACGTAGTAGCTTCACAACGTGCGGACCGGCGATCTCAACGGTGTCGGTGGAACACCCCCGTCTCGGCGTCGGTCGAACGACCCACCCATTCTGATTCTCATGAGCCTTGCCGACGGGGACAAACACGGGCACGCCCTCCTCAAGGACATCGAGGCGTTCGCCGGCGTCAAGCTCGGTCCTGGTGCGCTCTATGGGGCGATAACGAGGCTGGAGGAGCGCGGGCTCATCGAGCCACTTGAGTCCGACGATCGTCGTCGCCCCTACCGACTCACGGCGGCCGGTTCCGAGGCCCTCGCCGCCTCCGTCGCCCAGATGCGTGACCTTGTCCGAGTGGGAGAAGCCCGGCTCAAGACTGTCCCAAAACCGCGCCCGAGGATGGCGTGACGCGGCAGCGAAGGGTCGGAGCGCAGGACACTGGGGGAAATATGCACAGCGAAGTCGGCGACCCCCGCCTCCGCTGGTACCCGCAGGCGTGGCGCGCGAGATATGGGGACGAGCTCATCGCCCTGCTTGACGACGAGTACAACGGCAATCTCCCAGTCAAAGTTCGCCTCAGCCTTGTGACCGGCGGACTCGAACAGCGGACCAGGCAATCCGGAATGATCGGTGACTCCTTACCACCTGTCGACAGGATCCGTGCTGGGGCCTTGGTGATCCTCGCTGCTTGGATCGCCTTCGTGATCGCGGGCACCAGCTTCGCCAAGTTCTCCGAGCACTTCGACGAAGCGTTGCCACACGGCGCTGGTCCTCACCACGTGCCTGACCTCACCTTCACCATGCTCCAGACGGTGGCAGGAGTCGGGAGTGTCCTCGTGGTCACTGGGGCTCTCTTCGCCGTGCCCGCGTTCGTGCGATTCCTTCGAACGGGCGGGTGGGGCTCCGTGCGTGGGCACTACCTTCGGGCCCTCGCCTGCACAGCGCTCACAGCAGTCATCACGGTGCTGCTCTTCGTATGGGCGCGCCATCTGACACCACTGCAACGCCACGGCGGCCTTCACTGGTACGGAGGACTGTTCTTGGTCTGGGGGTTGGTCAGCGCTCTCACCTTGGT
This sequence comes from uncultured Acidimicrobiaceae bacterium, assembly GCA_963783965.1. Lineage (GTDB taxonomy): Bacteria > Actinomycetota > Acidimicrobiia > Acidimicrobiales > RAAP-2 > Bog-473. The sequence continues at coordinate 73,108 of CAWAPQ010000004.1, forward strand.
CCTGTGGGCAGTGGCGGCAATCGCAACAGTCACGCGAATCGAGCTCACTAGGACAATTCTTGCCGTGGAGGCGACGCTGGCCCTTGTTATCGCGGGGGCGATGCTGGTGATGTTTGTTGCCGTTGTGGTCTGGTGGGCCGCTATGGCGAAGGACGCGCCAGGCTTTTTGCACGCCAACCCCGCCGGCGCCCCTGGGTCACCCTGGGATGTTTGGTTGATCGCCACGGTCGCGCTCATGGTTCTGGCGCTCGTCACTGCTACCGCTGGCGTAGTTCGAGAAGTCAGCGTGTCCATAAAGATGCCAAGAACGTGATGGCGCGTCGATGTTCATGGGACCCGCGTAGGCGTCTCGATCTTTAGCAACCGGACCTCTGACACTCGCGTCAAAGGTCACACAGACGTCCACGACAACATCCCGCGTTCTTGGTTCGCCTTGCATGAGAAGCTCTCCAGATGGCTCGTTTGGACCTGGTCACGCTCGTTGTAACGAGCTACGACCCCGCGATTGAGTTCTTCGTGGAGAAGCTGGGATTTGAGTTGGTGGAAGATTCTGCAGCTGTGACCAACGATGGACATCCGAAGCGATGGGTCATCGTGCGTCCGCCCGGAGCCCAGACGGGAATTTTGCTCGCACAGGCTGATGGAGTGGATCAAGCATCCATCGTCGGGGGCCAGGTGGCTGGCCGCGTCGGCTTCTTCTTGCGTGTCGATGACTTCGACGAGGCCCAGAGCCGGATGGCGTCAGTTGGCGTCGAGTTCGTGACCCCTCCTCGCACCGAGCCATACGGAAGGGTCGCAGTGTTTCTGGACGTCGCAGGCAATCGTTGGGATTTGGTCGGGCCTTCTTAGATGTCGCGGCTGCGCGCAGGCCCGCGATCCGAGCGCTGACCGTCAGGTCCCTGTCCCGTCGTGCAGTAGCGGGAGGCAGTGCAGCTCGCGGTGACGAGCAGACTCCACGCCAAGCTGGAGGTCGCCAGATTTTTCGAGCCGTTGCTCGAACAATGTGGCATTGATCGAAATCGGCGCTCGCTATATCATATCGATCATCGCGGCACTCTTCCGGCAACAGAGCTGACCCTCGACTTGGCTGATCCCCGACGATCGGCCCGGTGCTGGACGCATGCGTCACGGGTAACAAATGTCGATCAGTTCAGGGGAGGAAGTCGTGATCAAGTACGAGAAATTCTTCATCGGGGGGTCGTGGCGCCGGCCGGAAACCGACCAGGTCATTGAGGTGTTCTCCCCGCACACCGAGGAGCTCGTGGGTTCGGTTCCCGAGGGAAGTCCGGCAGATATGGACGCTGCAGTTGCTGCAGCGCGTCAGGCTTTCGAGGGGGAATGGGGACGTTCCACCCCAAAGGAGCGGGGCGAAGTCCTCAAACGGCTGGCCGAGGAGTTCGGGAAGCGTGCGGACGAGGTGGCCGAAATCCAGGTGAAGGAGATGGGTATCCCTGCCATGTGGGCTTCTGCCGCCGTGGTGGGGCCCGCGGTGGCAACCCTGGATTACTTCGGGGACCTCGCTGCATCGTACGAAAGCGAAGAGCGCAGGACCGGATTGACTGGCCAGGAAAGTGTGGTGCGACGCCGTCCGGTCGGTGTCGTCGCCGCGATCATCCCGTGGAACGGTCCCTCCGCCCTTACCGCGGTCAAGATCGGTCCGGCCCTGGTCGCAGGTTGCACCGTGGTCTTGAAACCGGCCCCGGAGGCCCCGCTCGGCATCAACTTGTTGGCAGAAGCAGCCATCGCCGCGGGAGTTCCTGAAGGTGTTTTGAACATCGTCCCCGCCGGCCGAGAAACCGGTGAGTATTTGGTGACTCACCCAGGGGTCGACAAGGTGTCCTTCACGGGTTCGGCGGCAGCCGGTCGTCGAATCGCAGAGCTCTGCGGAGCCCGTCTGCGACCCGTCACGCTGGAGCTCGGCGGCAAGTCCGCCGCCATCGTCCTGGAGGACGCCGACCTCGAGAAGACCCTGGCAGGGTTGTTGGTGAACTGCTTCCTCATCAATGGTCAGGTGTGCGCGCTCGACTCCCGCGTTCTCGTGCCTGAAAGTCGGGCACAGGAGTTCACGGACGCGTTCGTTGCAATGGTCGCGTCGTTACAGGTGGGTGATCCGGCTGATCCGGCGACCATCGTCGGGCCGCTGGTCGCCGAGCGACAGCGCACTCGCGTCGAGGGTTACATCAGTCGAGGCATTGAAGAAGGCGCGAAGGTCCTGATCGGCGGAGGCCGTCCCGCTGCCCAGTCGTCCGGTTGGTATGTGGAGCCGACGGTGTTCGCTGACGTGGAGCAGGACATGACGATTGCACAGGAAGAAATTTTGGACCCGTCATCTCCATCATCAAGTACGAAGACGAGGCCGACGCCATCGCGATTGCGAACAACTCTGAATACGGTCTCGCCGGGTCGATCTGGACCGAGGACATTGAGAGGGCCCTGCGCATTTCTGCGCAGATTGATACTGGAACGATGGCCATCAATACCTTCGGGTGTCAGCTCAGCACGCCTTTCGGAGGAACAAAATCGAGCGGCATGGGAAGCGAGATGGGGCCGGAAAGCATTGATGCGTACGTCCAGTACCAGTCGGTGCTCCTGCCTGCATAGTTGCTGAGCCCTCAGCGCGATGCCGTGGCTGATGTGCCGACCAAAACTCTCAGTGGGCAACCCGTTTGACCTTCATAATCCAGCAACGGCCGTAGATCCGTTCTTCACGCAGAAAGGGGGCTGACATGAGCGAAGACGATGCGTTGTACTTCGAACCGTTCGACCTCAACTGTCGAACCGGATTGTTCGACACGTACGCGCGACTGCATCGCGAGGCGCCGGTTCGACAATGCGAGTCGGGTTTCTGGTCAGTTGTGAGACTTGAGGATGTACGGTCCCTCTACACAAGGCAGGACCTGTTCTCGAACCGCCCGAACGGAGGCGATTCTTCGAATCCCCCCGTTGATTTCGACATTCCCGAGGTGGCTGAGAGACTGGGTCCCGTTTTCGAGACGATGTTGTTGGACTCGAAGGAGTTGCTCTCCGCCTCGATCATCGTTGGTGTCGATCCGCCCTTGCACACCAAAATTCGGGGAAGTGTGAACCGGGCATTCACGAAGACTCGCATCGAGGCACTGCGAGGATTTATCGACGAGGAAGTCGCAGCATGTCTGGAGCAGATCGACAGCGCGACGACGTTCGACATCATCGGCGAGCTGGGTATTGAGATCCCATTGCGAGTAATGGTGCGGCTTTTCGGCCTCGACCCTCAAGACAACGAGCGATTTCGAAGCTGGGTCCGTACGTCCTCCTCCCAATGGAACGCCGAGGAGCCTCGAGGCTCGGCTGGGTGGCTCGAGGCGCACTACAAAATGATTTCGCAGTTTGCCGACTACTTCCTCCCACTGATGGAGGAGCGGCAGAAGAATCCCGGAACGGATCTCCTCAGCGACATCATGGCGCTGGAGGATGACGTGATGAACGCCTCCGAGGTGGTTCTCTTTATTCTGATACTGCTGGCAGCGGGCATCGAAACCACGTCGAACCTGATCGGAAACGTCGTCGTGGAGTTGCTCCGTCATCCCAAGCAATTGGCGATGGTGGTCGCTGACCCGTCTTTGGTACCTGCGGCAATCGAAGAGTCCCTTCGGTATGACTCGCCGTTCCAATTCACACTGCGCGAAGCAAAGGTCGATGCCGAGTTGTCCGGGGTCACGATTCCGGCCGGATCGCTCATATTGAACATGATCGGAGCGGCCAACCATGACCCCGCCCACTTCGTGGATCCCGATCAGTTCGACATCACCCGTGAGCAGCAGCCCCACGTGGGCTTCGGTCAGGGCATTCACTACTGTCTCGGCGCCGCGCTGGCACGCATGGAGGCGCAGGCGGCCCTTCGGGGAATCCTTCCCTATCTCCCGGACTTTGCACTCGACGAGGATGGCCTGGTCGAGAGAGCGAGCCTGCTGATCTGGGGAAAGGAAAAAATCCCTCTGGTCAGGCGCGTCTCTGCTGTCGCCGCCGTCTGAAGGCCGAGCGGCACCACCGTCTGGATCTGTTCGAGAACCGTAGAGAGGGACGAATTCGTAATGACGGATATCTCCGATTCGCAGCACATGGTCGAGGTCGAAGACGACGCGCTGCATGACCTGGAACCCGACGTTCCATTCTGGAGCGAGAGCGGGATGTTCACCTCTCACGACCCCGCGACCGGCATTTCCGCCTATCTCCACTTCGCACTGCTGGACGCCCGGATGTGGCAAGGCGTCTTCGCGTTGTACCTGCCGAACGGAGAGTTGCTCGTGAGCCGGACGTTCGGTCTTCGAGAAGATGGACGACCGATGACCACCGGACAGGCCACGTTGGAGCCCGTCGTCCCGCGCCAGTCCTGGAGGATGCGCTACGACGGTGTCGCCCGACGTGTGCTCATGGCCGATTTGGCGGAGGGACCCCTGACCGACGGCGCTGTCGAGCAGGTCCAGGTCGACCTCGTGGGGGAGGCGACCTGTCCCGCCTATGGATCGAGGCCGAAGGTCCATGCCAGTGAGCATCAGTCGCTGCTCGGTGACATCGACTTCCTCGCCAAGGAAGCTGGGGGGACGGCCGGGGGAAGCACGCCATTCGATGACGCGAAGCGGGGATCGGGACTTCACGTCGAGCAGTCCATGAAGGTGACTGGGGAGCTGCGGTTCGGTGGCAGCGTCGTGAGCTTCGACGGAGTCGGGCACCGCGACCACTCGTGTGGCACTCGCAACCGGAGCCACATGTGGCGCGAGTCCTGGATCAACGGCTCGTTTCCCAGCGGTCGGACGTTCCACGCACTCCAGGTCTTCGTCACCGGCAGACCGACCTACTTCATGGGTTACGTGTGGAGCGGACAGAAGTTCCATGAGATGTCGGACTACGTCGGGCCTCTGCTCAGCGGACCGATGGGCCAGCCCTGGGTCTTCGACGTTTCGTTCGATGCCGATGGGGCTCCTCAGCAGCTGCGGGGTGAGCTGTTAGGAGTCATGCCGGCCTCCATTCCCCTGCCTCAGGGGTCCCACCTCGGCGTCGTTCCGAACTCGCCACTCTCAGCGCAGTGTCCGACCCGATGGACCTGGGGCGAAGAGGTGGGCTACGGCTGGGTCGAGCGCGTGTTCACACCGCGTGGCTGGATCGCCGTCACAGCGAGTGCTCCTGTGGGTGGGCCTTGAGGGCCCCTCGCCCGCGCGGCGGGTCGTGTACGTGCCCCGGGGTGGGGCCGAACGCGTCGGTCGCCTCGGGAGCACCTCTCATGACCCGGTCTCAAAGTCGCCTACCCCTCTAAGGACAGGATCGAAAGTGCCAATCAATCTCAGAGACGAATTCGATGAAGCCCAGATGCGAGAAGCCCTCGGTGACTGGTTGCAGCAGCGAATGCGAGACGTCACGGACGTCCAGGTCTCGGAGCTGTTCTTCCCGAAGGGAAACGGTTCCTCGAACCTGACCGGAGTCTTCCGGGCCCAGTGGCGTGACAACGAGGGGACGGTGCACGCGAAGCGCTTGGTCGCCCGGCTTCCGCCTCAAGGGGTCGGGCTCTTCGCTGAATATGACCTGACGCTGCAGTTCGACATCATGAAGGCGCTCTCGGGCAACCCGTCGGTGCCGGTGTCAACGGTGCTCTGGAAGGAGGATGACCCCTCCACACTCGGGTCGCCGTTCTTCGTCATGGAACACGTCGAAGGCAAGGTTCCTCCCGACCATCCGGTCTTCCCGTCAGAAGGTTGGGTTGTGGATCTGAGCCCTGACCGCCAGGCGCTCTTGTGCACCAACGGATTGCGAGTGCTCTCGGCTATCCACGCGCTGGACTGGGAGGCTCTCGGTCTCGGCGACGTCATTCCGACAAAGGGCGGCAACACGCCAATCGACCGGGAGCTCAGCAAGCTCGAGGACTATTACGCGTGGGCTTCGGAGGGAACTCCCTGTCCGACTATCGACCGCGCCCTGGCCTGGGCACGAGCCCACGAGCCCACCGACGAGCCCGTGGTGTTGTCGTGGGGAGACTCGCGCATCGGAAACATGATGTTCGGTGAGGATCTCTCGGTGAAAGCTGTCATGGACTGGGAGATGGCGACCCTGGCCAGTCCGGAGATGGACCTCGGACACTGGCTGCAGAGCAACCGAGCCTTCAGCGAAGGCTACGGGTACCAGCTTCCGGTCGGTTTTCCCAGCGAAGAGGAAGTCGTTGCCCGCTACGAAGCGTTCAGCGGCTACCGCACGAGGCACGTCGTTTTCTACCAGGGGTATGCGGGGATCAGGATGTCGATCATTTTGCTCCGGGTCGTACGACAGATGATCGAGACCGAGCTGGCGCCTCCGGACTCGGAAATGCTCAACAACAACCCCTTTACCCGGACGCTCGCCGCGACCCTGGGACTCCCGGAGCCGGAGGGCTCGGCGGACGCGGCGGCGGGGCGGGCGATCATGAACCGATTCCACGACTGACCGGGTTCGAGGAGATGGAGGTCCGCTCAGGGAGCCGGCCGGGAACCGACCGCCACGGATGCCACCCTTCGGCCCCTGCGAAGGGGACGTAGCCCGCCAGAACGCGTCCGACCGCGCTGAGGCGGCGGGCACTGCCAGTGAGGGTGGCTCACGACAATGGCCCGATCCGTGGCCGTTTGCGGTCTGGGACAATGGTCTTGGAGGTGATCGAGCGTGGACGCTCCGACCGTCGCCGAGGCTCTCTCCGTCTCGGTCCAAGCGGGGGTCCCGGTGCTCCTCTGGGGGAGCCCGGGGACGGGGAAGACCTCGGTCGTGCGCGCCCTGGGGGAGAGCCTGGGCTGGCCGACGGAAGTAGTGATCGGCTCGATCCGCGAGCCGGCCGACTTCGCCGGTCTCCCGGTGGTGATCGACGGGTCCGTGCAGATGGCCCCGCCCCTCTGGGCCAGGCGGCTCGCCTCGGCCGGCCACGGCCTTCTCTTCCTGGACGAGCTGACGACGGCGCCACCGGCGGTCCAGGCCGCCATGCTCCGGGTGGTGCTCGAACGGGTCGTCGGCGACCTTGACCTGCCAGAGGGAGTCCGGGTGGTGGCCGCCGCCAACCCGCCCGAGGAAGCGGCCGACGGCTGGCAGCTGTCGCCCCCATTGGCCAATCGCCTCGTCCACCTCGACTGGCCGGTGGAAGCCAGTTCGGTGTCCCGCGGCATCTCCATGGGCTTTCCCGCCCCTCCCTCCTTCGAGGGCCACTCGCCCACCGAGAGCCAGTCCTTGGCGGCACGGGCCGTCGTCGGCGCCTTCCTCGAGGTTCGACCGGCCCTCGTGCTCGACGTCCCCGCGCTGGCCGACCAGGCGAGCCGAGGCTGGCCGAGCCCGCGCAGCTGGGAAGCGGTGGCCCGGTTGCTGGCCGCCTGCGACGCCGTGCGGGCCTCCGAAGACGCACGGACGCTCCTGGTCCTCGGCGCGGTCGGCGAGGGTGCGGGGATCGAGTTCCTCTCGTGGTTGGCCAACATGGACCTGCCCGATCCCGAGGCCGTCCTGGCCGACCCGGACGGCTTCGACCTCCCGGAACGCAGCGACCGAGCCTTCGCCGTCCTCACCGCGGTCGCCGCGGTGGCCATAGCCCATGGGGACGCGGCGTCGTGGTCCGCCGCCTGGCGGGTGGTGGCGCGCATCGCAGATCGGGCGCCCGACGTGGCCGCGCTGGCCGCCCGGACCCTCGCCGGGGCGCGTCCCGAAGGAGCTGAGCTGCCGAGCGGCCTTTTGAAGATGGCGCCGGTCCTGCGGGCGGCCGGCCTCATCCGCTTGGAGGGCGAAGGTGATCCTCGGCCCGCGTGAGCTGCTCGGGACAGAGCAACGCCGCCTCTGGGCAGCCGCACGGGTGTGGGCGGCCCACCAGGTGCCGTACATGGCGAGCGCGCTGCTGGCTCTCGACCCGGTCGTGGTCGACCAGTCGGCCGACCCGCCCGCACAACGCCTCGACCTCAGTGCGCTGCCCGTCGACGAGGGGTGGCACATCTACCTCGACCCGGAGGTGTTGGCGGCAATGGATGTGCCCACGGCGGGATTCTGGTTGGTCCACCAGGTCAGCCACCTCCTGCGCGAGCACGCGCAACGTTGCCCGGTCCGCGACCCCGAGAGCGCGGCGGGCCCGACTGCGCAGAGGTCCTCAGCCCAGCGGAACTGGAACCTGGCCGCCGACGCCGAGATCAACGACGACCTCGTGGCCGGCGAGGTTGTCAGGCCGGCCGCAGCGGTCACGCCGCGTGCGTTGGGTCTGGCCGACTCCCTGACCGCCGAGGAGTACTGGGCGGCCCTCGGCGGCCGCGAGGACGAGCGTGGACAACCTGATCCGGGCGAGACCGGGGGCGAGTGCGACTGTGGCAGCGGGTGCGACGGCACGGGCCGGCCCTGGGACTCGCCGACACCCGGCGTGAGCCGGACGGGACGCAAGCTGCTCGAGCGCGACGTGGCTCGGCGGATAAAAGAGCACCATCGCCGCTACGGCAACACCCCGGCCGGTTGGCAGCGATGGGCCGACGACGTGCTCGAGCCCACCGTGAGCTGGCAGCGACTGTTGGCCTCGGCGGTCCGGCGGGGCGTGGCCGACGTGGCCGGGAGGGTCGACTTCAGCTACCGCAAGCCTTCACGCCGCAGCTCGGTCACGCCCGACGTGGTCCTGCCGAGCCTGCGCCAGCCGCTCCCGAAGGTCGCCATGGTGCTCGACACCTCGGGCAGCATGAACGACCGGATGCTCTCCCAATCCCTTGCCGAGGTGCAGGGCGTGCTGCGCGGCCTCGGGGTGGGCCGGCGCCATCTGCGCATCGTCTGTTGTGACGCCAAGGCCTTCGAGGCCCAAAAGGTCATGGAGGCGCGCGACGTCGAGCTGCTCGGAGGTGGAGGCACCGATATGGGAGCCGGACTCCAGAAAGTGGCAGAGCTGCGGCCGCGCCCCGACCTCGTCATTGTGCTGACCGACGGCTTCACCCCCTGGCCGCCGACCCCGCCGCCCGGGATCGCGGTCATTGTCGGACTCATGGACCCGATGGGGACGGTACCTGAGTGGGCGAGGGCGATACCCATCGGGCCGGCGGCGGCGTGAGCGGGGGGACCGACTGAGGTGGCCCGTACGGGCTTCGAGGACGCCGAGGAACCGGAGGACGCCGGGCCCGAGGAGCTCAGCGTGTGGCTCGCCGCCGGATTCGGCCGCCAGCGGGCGGAGGTCTGGCGGCGCTGGCACTTCACCCTCGCCCAGGCGGAGGCGTGGGGTCGAGAAGGCATCGACGACGGCTTGCAAGCGGCCCAGTGGCGCACGGCCGCGGCAACTCCCGACACAGTGCGGGAGTGGCAGGCGGCCGGGATCGATGCCGCCGAGGCCGTGCGCTGGCACGAGTTCGGGTTCAGCCTGGAGGAGGCCACCGAGCACAAGAAGAAGGGGCTCAACCCCGATGGGGCGTTCGCCGGTCAGCAGCAGCAGGCGCGCATCGTCAACGTGGTGAGACCAGGGCCGATGATGGGGGGCGGGGGCGTACGAGGCTGGTTGGGGCCCTCGCATGGGGGTCCGCTGGCGCGGTTCCACCAATCTGGTGTCGACCCCCAGATGCTGCACGGCTACATGCAGCATCACTGGGTCGATGATGCTGCCGCAGAGTGGGCGCGCCATGGGATTGAGGCGCAGGACGCCTACGTCTGGTTCGACCTGGGGCTCACCGCTTCGGAGGCCGGACGGCTGACCATGCAGGGCCGGAGTCCCGGAGACGTCGTGCGCGAATGGTGGACGGCGGGGATCCCCTTCGAGGAGATGGCCCAGTGGATCGGCGCCGGCCTCAGCGCCAGCGAGGCCCTGGAGCAGCGAGCCAATGGCATCACGGTCGAGCATGCTGCCTCACTGCGTGCCCTCCGGATGGGCGAGGCCGCGCATCCCCAGGGCGAGAGGCTCCCGCCGGCGCTGTTGGCCCGCTTAGGGCCGCCCCGCTCGCAGACAGCCGGGCCACCGCCCGACGACGAGGAAGGGGCGCGGCTGGCGATCAAAGACGCGTTCGCCGGGATGCTCACCGGCGATGGGAACAGCAATGTCGCCGCAGTCGAGCGCGGGGCCGGGTTGGGCGAATGCCTGAGGGAAGCAGCTCGGCGCCACGGGATACCAGAGGGGGCACCCGGTGACGGTGCGACCGTCACGGCGGACTTCATCCGATTCGTCAACGACCACGAGGCCCGGGTGTCCTTCACCGTGATCGTGGGACAACCGCGGAACATGAATCTCGGCGGTCGCATCGGCCGGGCCGTCCTGGTGGAGGGCGTGTGGAAGGTCGCTCGGGAGACGTTCTGCGAATTCATGCAGATGGCCGGCGTTGAATGCCCGCCCGCCGGATAGACGCGGTATTTCGTAGCTGTACGTCCTTATCGGGCGACCAGTTGTGCATCAAGAGCGGCCGGCTGGTGGCCTTCATGATCGCGAAGGGCGACGTGCCCATTTCCACTCCGGAGAGTTCGAGACCATGACGAACGACCAGGCCCGCATGGTGGTGGCCATCCAACAGGACCTGTGACGCTCTCGACGACACACACCCGATCCTGAACCAGGACAAAGCTTCGGAAAGCCACGTGAAGACGGACCCTGCGGGGGTGTTGCGATACCTCGGAGCCATCGCACGAGGCACGGGGCATGTGGCATGGTGAGTCACCGCCGTGACCACGCCACGAGCCGAGACTGCGGTGGCCCTCGGGAAATGGGGAGGACATGGGCTCAGCCGTACCCGTCGGTCAAGCTCGGTGGAAAAGAGGTCGGCGTCGTCGCGTCGCGCACTGCGTGACCGCTGCCCTCGGTCTCAGCGTCGCTCTCACGGCGTCGGGATCATCTTTGAGCTCAGCCGCGCCTACGTCTCAGGGCGGTTCGACTTCGACGACTCCCTCACGCGCTCTCACGGGAGTCACCGTCACCGGCCCTGTGCCGGTCGGATCACCCACGTTCAACAAGACCCTCTATGGCACAAGTTTCAACCTGTCGAAGGTTGGCTACGAGAGGTCCCAGTTTTTCGTCTCTGGTACCGCCCACTCCTACGTGCCCGCGCAGCCCCTGACGACCGACGGCAAGTGGGTGATCGCAACAGGTGTCGGCGCACCATACAAGACGCGGATAGCCGTCTACCGTCCGATCAACCCGAAGAAGTTCAACGGAACCGTGGTGATCGAGTGGCTCAATGTGAGCGGCGGTACGGATGACAGCCCCGACTGGACACTGTCCCACAACGAACTCATCCGTGACGGTTTCGCCTGGGTAGGGGTCTCCGCCCAGCAGGTCGGTGTCGACTCAGCGAAGACCACCGATCCGGCGCAGTACTCGTCGCTCTCACACCCAGGCGACAGCTTCTCCTACGACATCTTCTCGCAGACCGGGCAGGCGGTTCGCAAGGATGCGGCGATGATTTTGGGGGGTCTGCGGCCGCACGCCCTCATCGGGGCCGGTGAGTCTCAGTCAGCCGGACGGCTCATGACGTACATCGATGCGGTGCAGCCGATTGCGCACGTCTACCAAGGTTTTCTCGTCCACAGCCAGTTCGGTACCGGCGCTCCCCTGTCCCAGGCACCGCAGACCAATGACGCTGCACCGAATCCGACCACAATCCGCAGTGACATCGGTGTTCCAGTCCTCGAGTTCGAGACCGAAACCGACGTCTACAACAGCAACCTGACTGACCGGCTCCACTACGGCAACCCGAAATGGTTCCGTCTCTGGGAGATCGCCGGCAGCTCGCACTATGACTACTACGGCCTCGCCATAGGACCGAATGACACCGGCAATGGTCTGGGTGCGGTGAAGAACCTGGCTGCAATGCAGCACCCGACGCGCACCCCGGTTGGTGGCTTCAACTGCGCCGTTCCCATCAACACGGGGGGAACACACTGGGCACTCGATGCCGCCGTCTATTGGCTGAACAAGTGGGTCGTGACCGGTACCCCGCCTCCCCGGGCTGCACTCCTCGCGACGACCCGTACCTCGCCGGTGGTGTACAAGCTCGACGCAAACGGAAACGTCATCGGAGGTGTGCGGACTCCGCAAGTCGACGCGCCGATCGCTGCATTGGGCAGCCAAGGCAACAGCGGGGGCTTCTGCTTCCTCTTCGGCTCCACCGTGCCGTACGACGCAGCTCAGATCGCCAACCTCTATGCGACCCACGGCAAGTTTGTCTCGGCCTGGGCCAGGGCGGTGAAACTGGACCGCGCGCACGGCTTTCTGCTCCCCGCCGATGCCACTGAGCTGTTGCACTCGGCGGTTGTCTCACACGTTGCACAGTGAGATCGCTGACCCGGTCCGTCCTCCCACTCCGAAGGCGCCCGTAGGGAGGCCATGTCGCACTCCGGACGGGGACCCGGTGAGACTGCCGGCGGCCGCGGCACGAGTGGAGACCGAGCCGGGCTGTCGGGGCTTTGTCGAGTGTTGGCCCGAGCGTCCGGAGGCCAGATGTATTGACACCGATATTGTCGATAGCTAATATCTATGTATGAAGCTTTCGGAGGGAGTCGAGTGGGCACTTCACTGCACGTGGACGCTGGCCGCCGACCCTTCTGCACAACCCATTTCAACCCGCCGCCTCGCTGAGTTCTACGACCTTCCAGCCCCCTACCTCGCCAAGGTCCTCAGCTCGCTGGTCCGCGCCGGCGTGCTGACCGCCACCAGTGGTCCGCGTGGCGGGTTCCGCCTTGCCAAGCCGGCCACTGAGATCACGGCCGCCGAAGTCGTCGAAGCGGTCGAAGGACGCGGCCAACTGTTCTCCTGCACCGAGATCCGCCAACGCGGGCCCGTACCCCTCACGGGAGCGGCGTGCCGGATGCCGTGTGGCATCGCTCGGCTCATGGATCGGGCGGAGCGGGCTTGGCGGGCCGAGCTGGCCGCGACCACTATCGCCGATCTGGTCGGTACGTCGGGGGTGGGCGCACCCCAGCGGCTGTCGAGATGGCTCGAAACCGCAGCACGAAACGAGGCATAGCGCGCAGCTGTGCCGCCTCAGGGAGGTCGACATGACAATCGAACAACGAATCCGGGACACTGAAACGTCGCTCTTCTCGCGCTTCGACCTCAAGACCGACGAGTCCTTCGTGTACCTGCCGTCCACCAAACTTCACCTTCGGGTCGTCTCGGTTGGAGCGGGGCCTGATCTTGTCATGCTCCATGGGGTGAGCCTCGCCGCCGCTATTTGGGCCCCTTGGCTCAACGAGCTCAAGGGCTACCGCACACACCTCGTCGAATTGCCCGGACACGGCTTGTCCGATCCGGTCAGCTATCGAGTCGGCTCGGTACGCGAGCACAGCATCCTGCTCCTTGACGATCTGTTCGAGGCGCTCGGTCTTGCTGCTCCGTCCGTGGTCGCCCATTCACTGGGTGGGATGTTCGCGCTCTGGCACGCTGCCGAACGCCCGGGGAAGATGGCGTCGCTCGTAGCCATCGGTGACCCCGGCGCCGCCTTCCCTGGCGTTCAGGTGAAGATGCCGCTTTCGGTTCTGACCGTGCCCTGGCTCGGGCGCGCAGTGCTCGCTTCGCCAATGCCGCGTTCGATCTACCGGCAGATCCTGGGCCAAGGAACCAGTCCCGCTGCGGCGCGGAGCATGCCAGACGAGCTTGTCGATGTCTTGCGCTTCGCCCGCACAAGGAAGGGGAACCCACGCACTGTGGCATCCCTGATGCACGCCATAGACGGATTCCGTCGACCCCGACCCGAAACCGTCATGAACGACAGCGAGTTGGCGCGGGTCCACGTGCCCACAATGTTCTGCTGGGGCCGAGCTGATCCGTTCCTCACACCCGAGCGGGCGCGTCCTTCGGTGGCGAAGATCCCCGGCGCGTCACTGCACGAGATCGACGGCGGCCACGCACCGTGGTTCGAAGACCCAGTCGGCTGCGCCGCACTGGTCGACGACCATCAGAGGCATGTCGTCGCATAGCTCCACTACCTCGGACCACGGGGCAGTGGCGCAGCGAGCGGGGAGAGTCCGAGCGCAGTCAATCTGCGCCGAACGTTGGTCGACTAGACCGACTCGTCCGACAACAGCTCCCTTTTCAGCGTTTGCACTCGACGATCGATCTCCTCAACGATTGGCCGGACACGCTCGACCGGTAACCCCGCCGGGTCCTCGAGATCCCAGTCAACGTAACGTTTTCCCGGGTAGATCGGACAGGCTTCGCCACAGCCCATTGTGATGATGAGGTCGGCGTCCAACGCCGTACCGCCGATGAGTGGCTTGGGGAACTCCTTATCGGGATCGAGACCTCGCTCGCGGAGGATCGCCACGACAGACGGGTTCAGCTCGTTCGCGGGTTCCGAACCGGCTGATCGCACATCGATGCGCCCGGCTGCGTAGTGGTCGAGCAGGACCCGAGCCGCCACGCTGCGCCCGGCATTGTGCGTGCACAGGAAGAGAACGACCGGGACGTCACTCATGAGGACTCCTTGCGATTGCGGAGTCAAGGGCATCGGTCCCAGTTCGGTGCGGAACGACCACGTCCGACGCCTGACCGGGTGTCATCCTGGGATAGAGGACGCGTATGACGACAAAGGCCAGCAGACCTCCGACGATCTGCGCGGAGATGAAGTCCGGCGCCGACGACGGAGCGATGCCGGCAAACGTGTTCGAGAACATGCGGCCGACCGTGATGGCGGGGTTTGCGAAGCTGGTCGAGCTCGTGAAGAAGTAGGCGGCGCCGATATAGGCCCCGACAGCTGCAGGGGCGAGATGGGACTTGCCCGAACGGGCCAGGGCAAAGACCGTCAAGATCAGGCCGACTGTGGCCACGACCTCTGAGATCCAGTGTGCCCCGGAAGCCCGGTGCGTGGTCGAGATCGAGACCGCAGCCGTTGAGAACATGACGTTGGCCACGATCGCCCCGCCAACGCACCCGAGGGTCTGGATCGGCAGATACGCCGCTGCCTCTCGCCACCTGAGTCCCCCGAAGGCGGCATCGACGAAGGAGACGATCGGATTGAAGTGGCCCCCCGAGATGGGCCCGAACATCAGGATGATGGCAAAGAGCCCGGCCGCGGTGGCAGCCGCGTTCTCGAAGAGTTGGAGCCCGATCGTCCCCGGGGACAGGTTCTGGGCCGCGATGCCCGATCCGATCACGACGGCGGCAAGGAAGGCGCTCCCCAGGAACTCGGCGATCAGCCGTCGCCACAGGACAATGGTGCTCGAGCGTCGCTCGGTCGATTGACGTCGTGTCTCAACAGCAGGCTGCATCGGCCTGTCCTGTGCCCATCGAAACGGGAGCGTTCTGTGCTTCCTCAGAGACGCAACACCAGTGATCACCGGCGATGCCGCTCTCTGCCGGGGCGTCGGAGAGGACCGCGTAGACCTCCCAGGGCGCACCGTCGGGGTCGCGTACCCAGACTTTGTCCTGGACGGCGTAGCAACAATTGCTCCCGTTCTCCACCTTTGTGGCAATACCGGCGTCGCTCAGGAGACCGGTGGCCGCTGCGACCTCGTCAGGAGTCCGGACCTCAATGCCAAGATGATTGAGTGCGCCCGCGATCCCGTTGGCTCGCTGGGAGCCGTTCTCCATCAGTACCAGCTTGAGCGGTGGATCGGAGATGGCGAAGTTGGCATACCCCGGCTGGCGTTTGGTCGGTCCGATCCCGAACAGTTTGGAATAGAAGGCAACGGCTTCTTCGATGTCGCTGACGTTCAAGGCGAGTTGGACCCGTGACATTGCTGCCTCCTCTATCATCGACACGTATCGATGCATGGAGTTTCCTCGATACATTGATGGTTGTCAATGGGAGGTCGGATGGCAAAACGCGGACCACTGCTCGAACTCGAGGTCACGACTGAGTGCTGTCCGTCCGTGCTGACGGCACCGCTGGAGGCCGAGGACGCCGCCGAGCTGGCCACGGCGTTCAGCGCGCTCGCCGACCCCGTGCGTCTGCAGGTACTCAGCATCCTCGCAGCGGCTGAGGCAGGGGAGGTCTGCGTCTGCGACTTCGTCGAGCCGTTGGGCAAGAGCCAGCCGACGGTGTCGCACCATCTCAGGGTCTTGAGCGACGCAGGCCTCGTGCACGGGGAACGCCGGAGCAAGTGGGTGTACTACTCGCTCGATCGCGCTCGCCTGGCCGCTCTGCGGGGAGCTCTCGACTCCTGAGCGGAGTCGAGCTTCACCGCTGATCACTTTCGGCGACCAATGCCAGAGCCTGCGGAGCACCGCGTGCCGCTCGCCACCATTGTGCGCGAGTGGAGCCGCATCGGGATCATCGGATTCGGCGGACCACCCACCCATATCGCGCTGCTTCGCACGCTCTGCGTCGAGAAGCGGGGCTGGCTGAGCCCACATGAGTTCGAGGACGGCATTTCGGCGACCAACCTGCTTCCTGGCCCGGCGTCGACCCAACTGGCGATCCTGTGCGCCTGGCGACTGCGCGGGCGACTGGGCGCCGCCATCGGCGGTCTCTGCTTCATCGTCCCCGGGCTCGTCATCATCTTGGCCCTTTCCGTGATCTTCTTAGCGGCGAATCCCCCCTTGTGGATCCAGGGAGCCGCCGCCGGGGCCGGGGCCGCGGTGCCGGCCGTGGCACTGAACGCCGCCATCGGACTCATGCCCACCAGCTGGCAGCGGGCGGGGCAGCGACGGTCCGGGAAGGTCCGCTGGCTCTGCTACTTCGTCGCCGGTGCCGCCTCTGCAGCAACGATCGGCCCTTTCCTGGTGCTCGTCCTGTTCGCGTGCGGCTTCATCGAGATCGCCATGCGGGGCGGCTTTTCCAACGTCTCGCGCGGGACCGGCTTCTTCTTACTCCCGGCGGGCGCCATGCCTGTGGTGTCCGGAGGAGCGGCGGCCCTGTCTTGGGTCGCTTTCAAGGTCGGAGCGCTCTCCTACGGCGGCGGGTTCGTGATCATTCCGCTCATGCAGCATGACGCGGTTGTGACCTATCACTGGATGACCGGGACCCAGTTCCTCAATGCCGTCGCACTCGGCCAGGTCACACCGGGGCCTGTCGTCCAAACGGTCGCAGTCGTGGGCTACGCCGCCGGAGGGCTGGGCGGTGGTCTGTTGGCCGCTTTCGTCGCCTTCGCACCCTCATTCTTCTTCATCATCGCCGGGGCACCACACTTTGACCGGCTCCGCGCCGATAGGCGGATCCAGTCCTTCCTCACTGGCGCGGGTGCCGCAGTCATTGGGGCAATCGCCGGCTCCGCAATTCCACTCGGGCGGGAACTTGCCCACCTTTGGCAGCTCGGCGTCCTGGGTCTGGCTGCCGTCTGGCTCCTTTCGTTGAGGCGAGGTGTCGTTCCTGCCCTTCTCGCGACGGGTGTGCTGGGAGTCATCGCCGTGGCGGCGGGTGCGCCTCCCTGATCACAACGGTCGCGGGACGACCCGCACATCATGGAGCCAACCTGATCGGGACTGAGGTTTGTGGTTGTCTACACGCTTGCCGCGGCACGGACCATCTGGCGCAACGACTTCGTCGTCGCCAGCACCGCGCTCGGCTCGTAACCACAGTGAGCCATGCAATTGGCGCACCGAGAATCGCGGCCGCGTCCGTAGCTGTCCCAGTCGGTGGTCTCGATCAACTCCTGATAGGTCTCCGTGTAGCCGTCGGCCATCAGGTAGCAAGGCCGTTGCCAGCCGAACACCGAGTAGCTCGGGATACCCCAGGGCGTGCACTGATACTCGACCTTCCCCTCCAAGAAATCAAGGAACAGCGGGCTGTGGTTCAGTCGCCAGTGCTTGCGACGGCCGTCCGCAAACGCATCGGCGAACAGCTTGTGGGAGGCCCTGGTGTTCAGGAAGTGGACCTGATCAGGAGCCTTCTCGTACGCGTAACCAGGAGAAATCATCATTTGATCGACCTGCAGATCATCGTTGAGGTAATCGAGCACCTCACGAACGGTTTCGGGAGAGTCGGTGGTGAAGAAGGTGGTGTTCGTCGTGACCTTGAACCCACGAGCCTGAGCCGCCTTGATGGCCACGACGGCCTTGTCGAACGTCCCGTCGCGACTCACGGACGCGTCGTGGCGCTCCTTGAGCCCGTCGATGTGGACAACCCAGCTGAAGCGAGAGTGAGGCTCGAAACGGTCGAGCTTGCGTTCGAGGAGCAATCCATTCGTACACAGGTAGACGAAGCGGCCACGGTCAAGGAGCGCCTTGGTCATTTTGTCGATCTCGGGGTGCAGCAGCGGCTCGCCACCGGCAATCGAGACCATGGGGGCGCGGGACTCCTCAATTGCAGCCACCGCCTGCTCGACACTCACCCTTTGGCGCAGGACCTCCGTCGGGTGCTGAATCTTTCCGCACCCGTTGCACGCGAGGTTGCAGGCGAAGAGCGGCTCCAACTCCACAATGAGAGGGAACTTCTCGCGCCCAGCCAGCTTCTGACGAGCCATGTACGCGCCGACCTTGACGCTCTGGCGCAGTGGGACTCCCATTTAGCGGACCTCCATAGGTAGGGGGAAGGTGACATTTTCGGTACGGGTGACACGGGCCTCGACCTCTGTCGCACCGAGTCCCCGCACTGCCTGCACGACCCGGTCCACCAGCTGGGGTGGTGAGGAGGCGGCCGCGGTGACGCCCACGGTACGGACGGGTTGGAACCACTCCACCCGGAGCTGTGTCTCGTCGTCGATGAGGACGGCACGGCAGCCGGCCCGTTCGGACACCTCGACGAGCCGGGCGGCATTGGACGAGTTGGAGGAGCCGACCACCAGCACGAGGTCGCACTCGGGCGCTATGGCGACGATCGCATCCTGGCGGTTCTGGGTCGCATAGCAAATGTCGGCGGCCCGTGGGCCCACGATGGCCGGGAAGCGCTCGGACAATTTGGACACGATGGCCGAGACGTCGCTCGGAGAGAGGGTGGTCTGGGTGAGGTAGGCCAACTTCTCTGGGTCACGCACCTCCAGCCGGTCCACGTCCTCGGGTTCAGCCACGATTGAGATGTCATCCGACTCGCCGAGGGTGCCCTCGGTCTCGTCGTGGCCAGGGTGGCCGATGAGCACCATTTGAAAACCGCGCTCGGCAAAGCGCATCACCTCGTGATGGACCTTGCTCACGAGAGGGCAGGTCGCGTCGATGACCCGCAGTTGCCTCACGACTGCCTCAGCCCGGACGCCAGGGCTCACGCCGTGGGCCGACAGGACCGCGAGGGCACCTCGTGGAACTTCGTCGAGCTCCTGGACGAACACGGCGCCGCGCTGCTCGAGCCCTTCGACAACGTGGCGATTGTGGACGATCTGACGCCGGACGTAGACGGGCGCACCGTAGCGATCGAGAGCGCGTTCCACCGTGGCGATGGCCCGTTCCACCCCAGCACAGAACGACCTGGGCCCGGCCAAGAGGACGCGCCGATCGGCGATCGCCTGGCCCCACATCTCCAGCACCTGGCCCACTTGCCGTAACTGTCCAACTGCACCGGACCTTTCCGCGCGAGCGCCCCACCTGGGCCGCCCCGGGAGAGCGTCGTCCGCGACGACCCGCACCACCGCCGCCGGGATGCCCCATGGGGCATTGAGGAGCCACGCTGTGTGCTGGTCGACCGCCAAAGCCCCGGTCGCCGCCAAGCTGGCCCTCCGTTCGGCGATCTTGGCCCCACCGACGGTCGAGATCACAGGACCGAGCACGACCGGGGCGCCCCGCGCTGCGAGCTCAGAGGCGATCACCGCGGACGAATCGAGGACGGCCAGTGCGGACCCGTCCGCGGCGAGGACACTATCGGCGACGACAACCGTCCCCGGGACCACGTCGTCTCGCAGCCCGGAGGCCAGTCCGGCTACCGCGACGGCACCGTGTCGTCCCGCGACGGCCAGACCTCTTGCCGGAGATGTGGCCCGGGTCGGCCCGAGACCCGTTCGCACGACTTGCGCCACCGTTGCCCCAGCCGCGAGGGCTCTCTCCTCACGACGGGTGGGAACCAGGAGTAAGAGCTTGGAGTTCACTCTGCCCGCACGTTTCGTCGATACCGGCCCAACGCCATCAACGGCCACACCAAGCGGTACAGGTGATAGTTGATGCTGAAGTCCCCGGGAAAGCCGGTACCCGTGAACCACGGCTCGTCCCAGGTGCCGTCGGGGGTTTGCGCGTCAAGCAACCAGGCCACCCCGCGCTCGGCCGTTCGCGACCGGTGCTCGCCGGCGGCCACGAGCGCCAGCAGCGCCCATGCCGTTTGCGATGCGGTGGACTGTCCCCTCCCGCGCCACGCGTCGTCGGTGTACGAGCGGATGTCCTCACCCCACCCGCCGTCCTCATTCTGGTGCTCGTCGAGCCAGGCGACGGCTCGACGGATGCGTGGGTCGCCGGCCGGCACGCCGGCGGCGATCAAGGCAGGAATCACGGCGCCGGTGCCGTACACGTAGTTCACACCCCAGCGACCGAACCAGGACCCATCGGGTTCCTGGTTCTCCCAAAGCCATGCGATGCCTCGATCCACGACCTCGGAGGGCACATCCGGCTCGTCGGCGAGCATCTCCACCATGTGGGCGGTGACGTCGGCGGAGGGTGGGTCGGTGACCTCGCCGAAGTCGCAGAAGGGCAGCTTCGCCACCAGGCGACTGTCGTTGTCGGCATCGAAAGCTCCCCAGCCACCAGACCTGCTCTGCAGAGCAACGGTCCACGCAACCGCACGCTGGCAGGCGGAAACGGCCGCAGCGCTCTTCGTCCGCCGGAGGGCCAGAACGACCTCGGCGGTGTCGTCGATGTCGGGATACACGTCGTTCTCGAACTCGAAGGCCCAGCCGCCGGGACCCTGTCCCGGCCGCCGCACCGCCCAGTCTCCGGTGACCGTCACTTCTTGGCCCAGGAGCCACTGCATTGCGGACTCGAGCACCGGGGGGCCCCCGTCGACGTCGGAATCGGCGAGGGCAACAACGGCCAAGGCGGTGTCCCAGACCGGCGATTGGCACGCTTCGAGCCGCCTTCCCGCATCGTCCTCGATCGTGAAGGCATCGAGACCGGTGAGAGCCGAGCGGAAGATCGGGTGGTCGAGCGTGTAACCGAGCAGTTGAAGGGCAATGATGGAATAGACGGTCGGCGGCTGGATCCCGCCCCACAAGCCGTCCGCCTCCTGGCGCTGGACGATCCAGCGCTCGGCCCGGGCCAGGGCGGCGCGCCGGAGGATGCGGCGAGGCGTGAACCACGCCGGTAGGCGTTCGTAGAGGTGGAGGAGTCGATCGAGTACTTCGAATCGCCTGGCGGTGCTCGTCCAGGAGGACGGCGGACGCTCCCGGCTTCCCACCGAGAGCTCTTGGAGGTGAAACGGCAGAGCCCGTGCCGGCCGATGCGCCATGACGACCGTCAAAGCGACCACCGTTTGACGGGCCCAGCACGCGAAGTCGTAAATGTTGAGCGGCGCTCGGGCCGGCAGGAACATGATCTCGGGCGGCACCACCGGGAGGTCTTCCCAGTCCCACTCCCCGACAACCGCCAGCCAGATCCGCGTGAAGACCCGGGTGGCGGCCAGGCCGCCATGGTCGGCCACCCAGTCGGCGGCCCGGCGCATGTGCTCCTCTTCCGGTTCGTCGCCGGCCAGCCGCAACGCCACGTAGGCCTCGACGGTGGTGGACAGGTCCCCCGGTCCGCCGTAAAAGGTGGCCCAGGTGCCGTCGGCGCGCTGGTTGCGCCGGATCCATCGGGCCGAAGCGGCTGTCCGACGCGGGTCAAGGATGTCGAGGTAATGGCGTAGCAAGAGATCTTCCGCGTCCATCGTCACGTTCGTCTCGAGCTCGGCCTTCCACCAACCCTGCTCGTTCTGCAACGAGAGCAGGTGCTGGCGGGCGGCCTTGACCGCGCTCGCTGCATCCTCGTCAAGGCTTGCGGTTGACACCCATGCGTCGGCTGTCATGACTCCCGTTCGACCACGAAGACGGCCAACTCGGCCAGATCGCTGCAAGGGCCGGACGACAGAGGTACTCGTTCCAACGCACCCAGCGCGGCGTCGAGGTTGGACTTCGCCTGCGCCGTCGTCCATTCTCTGCCGCCGCACGACTCCACCAGATATGTCGCACGCGCCACGTCATCGGGCTCCATCGGTGCCGCGGGCAGCCGCGCATCTGCAGGCCCGAAGATCAGAGACCTGAGTTCGTCGGCCTCGGCACCTTCGGCGGCCAGTGCGGAGACCAACGGCATGGACTTCTTGCGCTGGCGGATGTCCGATCCGGCCGGTTTGCCGGTCGTGGCCGGATCCCCCCAAATGCCCAGCAGGTCGTCGATTGCCTGGAAGGCCAGACCCAGGTGACGTCCGTAGTCGCGCAGGGCCTCCACCGTCGCGCGAGGAGCACCAGCCAGGATCGCCCCGATGGATGAAGCACAGCCGAGGAGTGCGCCTGTCTTGGCAGTCGACATGGCCATGCACTGGTCCACACTGACGTCTTGGCGCGTCTCGAAATCGATGTCGTGGGATTGACCGGCGATCATCTCGGCCGTCGCGTTGGCGAGCGCCGCGGACGCCGAGGCTCCGGTGAGCTCCGAGCCCTCGAGCAGCACCAGATGGGCCAGAACCTGAAGGGCGTCGCCGGCGATGATCGCCGGTGCGATGCCGAATACGGACCACACCGTCGGGCGGTGATGCCGTTCGGTGTCGACATCGATGATGTCGTCATGGATGAGTGAGAAGTTGTGCACGAGCTCGACCGCGACGCCGGCCGGGATACCGACATCCGGATCGGCGTGTGCCGCCTGTGCTCCGAGGATGGCCAGTGTGGGCCGGATGCCCTTGCCTCCGGGCGCATCCTCGACTGCGTTGCCATCGGGATCGGTCCACCCCATGTGGTAAGTGGCGATCGGACGAATGGTCGGTTCCAGTCCGTCGATGGCCGCTCGCATGGCCGGTTGGATGGCCTTACGGGAGCGGGTGAGAACGTCGTCGACGCGCGTGATGGTCATCACGCCACCTCCTTGGGTTGTGCTTGGGGAACGGGGGCACCGCCGCGGTCAGACCTGGCGGTGGTGGCCAGGGCCTGCGCCGCCGAGGCGCCGCTGCGCACAGCGCCCTCCATGGTCGCCGGCCATCCGGTGTCGATCCATGCGCCTGCGAGTACCAGGCCGGCGCGGCGTGTCGTGGTCGATGGGCGAAGTGATTGGGTTCCTGGGGAGGCACGGAAGGTGGCCCTGCGCTCTTTCGTGACGGTCGAGTCCGCTACTCGAGCCTCGGCCACGGACGGCAGCAGCTGCTCCAGCGCGGCGACGGTGTCCTGCACCAAGTCCTCAGGTGGGCGGCCCAGCAGATGATCGGCCGCGGACAGAGAGACCGCGAGGTACTGCTGGCCCGATTGGTGAAGTCCTGACGGGGCGGTGCGATCGAACACCCACTGCACGGGCGAACGATGAGCCGCCATCATCGGCCAGTCCGTCACCCGCCGGTCGAAGATCAAATGGACGTCGACGACCGCCGATGACCCGAGCTCCGGCCAGCGCGAGCGGCCGTCGACCCACTTCGGAAGGATTTCGACCGCCTCTTCGTGGGGTACGGCAGCGACGACAGCGTCGGCCTCGAGTGGCCCATCACGGGTCAAGACCCGCCACCCTCTGTCATCGTCCCCTTCGACGCCCGTGACGCGCACACCGACATGTACAGCTGCTCCGGCACGATGCAATGCCGCGGCTGCCCGATCCCCGTGTAGTTGGCCCAAGGGAATGGCGCTCCATCCGATGTCGGACGCCTCCCGTGAGGAGAGGAGTCCGGTCTTGAACACCATTGCGGCCACGGCCAGCGACACGTCTGATGCCGGGAGGTTGACCGTGGGGACCGTGATGAGATCCCACACGGCAGCGATCGCCGCATCGGACTGCCCGTGCGCGGCAAGCCAGGCGCCAAAGGTGACGTCGTCGAGGCGGCGGTCCTCGAGGTCGAGGCGGTACAGAGCGGCCAGGGCGCTGCCCAGGCCCAACCGATCACGCACCGAAATGTGTCGGTAACGCAGGAGGGTGCCCGCGAGATGGAACGGGACCGGCAGGTCGTGCCGGCGCAGCCGCCCGACCACGGGCCCGCCCGCACCCGGAGCGACAACCGGAACGTCGAGAGGCTGCGGGGGAACCACACTGTCTGCAGCCCCGATCCGGTCGAGAAAGCGCAGATACGCGTGACAGCAGGCGAGAAAGACATGTTGGCCGTTATCCATGGAGACGCCGTGACGTGAGAACGACCACGTGAGGCCGCCCAGACGGCGCTGGCGTTCGAGGACCGTGACCCGTGCACCGAGATCGGCACACTCGAGTGCGGCCGACAGCCCGGCCAACCCGGCTCCCAGGATCACGACGTGCCGGCCGACGAGGGCGCCGCGCTCGCGTGCGGTCATGCCTGTCCGAGGGCCAGGGCGCGCACCGCCACCCCGCTCTTCTGCCACGCGGGCAACGACATCCGCCCTCGCAGCACGGCGCGCGGATCTCGGCGAATCGACGTGAGGAGTCGCCGATAGATACCGGCCATGGCCGCCGTCGCGGCCCGCGACCGACGGTCGAGCAACGGCAGCAGCTCGAGTCCTCGCCCGTACCACTCCTCCGCCCGGGCCGACTCGTAGGCGATGAGCGCCACCAGGTCGTCTTCGTCGCCTTCCAGGTCAGGGCCGAGCCCGAACCGTGCCAGATCGGCTACCGGCAGGTAGACCCGTCCCATCTCCCTGTCCTCGACGACATCGCGCAGGATATTGGTGATTTGGAGGGCTACGCCGAGGTCATCGGCGAGGCTGTTCGCTCGGACCGTGTCGGCACCACCGTAAATGGCCAGGCTGAGCCGCCCGACGGTTCCCGCGACCAGCCGGCAGTAGCCAACGAGGTCGTCGAAGGTTTCATAGCGGGTCCCGTCGACGTCCATTTCGCACCCGTCGATCAGCTGTTCGATCGCCGTGATCGGCAATGCCCACACCCGGCTCACATCGGAGACGGCGATCATGACCGGGTCGCCGACAGCGGTCCACCGAGAGAGATCACCTGGCAATTCGGCGACGTCATGGCGCACCTGCACCAGGGCTTCGTGCTTCTGCGCGGCCGCAGCGGTACCGTCGCCGATGTCGTCGATGCGCCGGGCCAAGGCGTAGAGCGCGGACATGGCTCGCCGCTTGGCCGGCGGCAGGAGCTTGATCCCGTAGGAGAAATTACGAGCTTCTGCCGCGGTAATGGCCTCGCAACGGTCATATGCCTCGTCGACTGCAGACTCTTCAGATCGGCTCATTGTCACTGCGTCCTCGATGCAATGCCGTTCGACGCGATGACGCTCGACATGTGGCGGGCCCAGTACAACCCCGGCCGCCTGGAGGCAGGACGCAGAACATCGAAGTCCCGTTTCGCGATGGCGTCGAGAGCGGCGTGGCCCCCGGCCCAGAATCCCGCCACCGCCCAGCGGGTCCGCCCGGTGAGCACCGTCAGCAGCGGGAGGCCCCGGTCGAGCCAGGACCGGGCACGGGCGACCTCGAAGACCATCAGGGCCCGAAGCTCTGGATTGGCAGGCCCGCACACCAGCATGGCGGCGTCGACGTCGAAGCGGTGCAGATCCTCTCTTGGGAGGTAGACCCGACCCGCCAGCGCGTCCTCCATGACGTCCTGCCAGTGCTCCGCCAGCTGGAGTCCTGTACAGATGGCGTCGGAGTAGGCCAATCGATCTGCGGCCTCGACGCCGAACACACCGAGGACCAGACGACCCACGGGATTCGCGGAGAGGCGGCAGTAGTCGAGGAGATGGTCGAACGTCTCGTAGGACGCGACCAGCTGGTCTCTTCGGTTGGCCTCAATGAGGTCGAAGAGGGGCTGAGGATCGATCCGGAGGTCACGCACCGACGTCGCGGCCTCGACGACCAAGGGGTGATGGCTCCCCGGCCCGGCGCTGGATCCAACGGGCTCGTCGAGTGCGGACTTCGTGTCGCACTCGAGCCAGTTCAGAGCATGCAGGCGGTCGCCGGAGTAGTCATCGCCGAGGTAGTCGACCAGGCGGGCGAAGCCGTAGAAAGCCAAGAGGTGACGCCGAGACTCTTTGGGGAGGACCACTGATGCCACCGCGAAGTTCTCGCTGGAGGCGCGGCCCAAGATCTCGGGAGCGCCAGGCAGCCCGGGAGGAGTGCCGTTATCTGCGGAGGTGTAAGAGAATGACCGGATGGTCACTGGTTGTACGTGCTCTACCAGCCCCTGTCAAGTATCCGGCCATTGATTTCGCCATGGTGAAACAAATCGGGCGACGGCAGGGACCCAAGAAATGACCGTTCGGTCAGACGTTGTACGTGCTCGACCCGGTGCTCGTCAAGCGACGCAGCGGCGACCAAACGCAGCAGGCACGGTCAGGCGAGGTCATCGGGCGGCCAGTCCGAACCGACTGCCCAGGTCAGGACCGTACCGAAGACCGATTGGATCACCCGGAGGCCGGCTTGCACCGCGGCTTCCTCATCGTCTCCCTGATCCTTGGGCACAAAGGGTTGCCCGGCCGTCTGCGCCAGAGTCCGGAGCACTTTGCGCGCCAACTGGTCGCTTGGCTCGTGGCCCTTTGCGGCGCGGCTCCCGAGTTCAAGGAGCATCGGCAAGACATCTGCCACGACATAGCCGAGGAGAAGGGCCAGCTTGTCGCCGTCGTGCCGGAGTTCTTCGGCCCCGCCCATGGAGTCGAGCGTCGACTGGAACCGCTCGGTGGTATCGACGAGCAATGTCTCGATGGAGGCCGTAAGGAGGGCCTCTTTGGACGGGAAGTACCGGTACACGTTCCCTTTTGCCATTTTGGCGGCCTCGGCGATATCGCTGACTGAGACCTCGGCATAGCTGCGCGTCTTGAACGCGTCGATCGCTGCGGCCACGATCCTCGTTCGACATTCGGCTGGATCGGCGTCGGCTTGGGCCCTGATGCGAAGGATGGCCTCCACGTGACATTCGTCGTAGACGAACCGGTTGGCTGATTGTCGTTCTGGCGCGGGAATGAGTCCGCTGCGGCGGTAGTAGTGGATGGTGCTCGCTGGGACGCCGGTGCGCTCCACCAGGTCGGAGAGCGTCAGCCGTCCGGTTCCTCGCGAGTCAAGAGGCGCAGCCATACGGCCCATTTTTGCCCACTTTGCAGGTGACGTCGACCACGGCCGGAGGTGCCCCTCATGGATTCTCGAAGAAAGGACGCAATCACCCCTCTTTTGGACGATACCGAGCGCTGACGGCGCGGGCTGATCTGACCTTGCTTCAGTCCGACAGGGCAGTACCGTTCCGAGGCCGCTGCGAGTGTGTGGTGCTGCGTCTCGAAGGCGGCGTGGTTGGGTCGCTGGCCGAGACCTGGTCGACCGTGTTGACGAGTGTGCCCACCCCCTGGGGCACCGGCCCGTCAATGAGCGGATCCCCGGTTCGAACCATCCAGTCATGCAGCCGCCGTCGGAGGTCGTCTGCGACCGAAGCCAACGCCGGATCGTCGATGCGATTGTTTCCTTCCGAGGGATCGAGCCACAGATCAAAGAGTGCCTCCCACGGTGGGGGCACATCGGCCCAGCCCGCTGCCAGTAGGACGTCCTTGGTCAAGCTGTCGTCCAGGTTTGCCAGAACCCTCCCCGGGTGTCGGTCGTCGTAGCGGCGCATGTACTTGTAACGCTTCGTGCGAACGGCTCGTTGCGGCTCGTAGGCCGCGTGGTAGGTCACCTCAGCGAAGACTTCGTCGTGAACCTCGGCAACGTCGCCGCGGACGAGAGGGAGGAGTGAACGACCCTCGAGCCACGGCGGGTGCTCCAGTCCGACCACGTCGCAGATCGTCGGGTACAGATCCAAATGGGTGACCAAGGCGTCGCTCACGCGGCCGCGCTCGAAACCGCCCGGGCCTCGCACCAGCAACATGACCCCGATCCCCCGGTCGTACATGGTGCACTTGGCATCCGGGAAAGCGAGACCGTGGTCGGTTGTGAAGAACACCAGCGTGTCGTCGGCGAGCCCGTTCTCCTCGAGCGCATTCAGCACGGTCCCGACTCCCTGGTCGAGCGCGCGTGCACTGGCCCGGAACGAAGCCATGTCCCGACGCGTCTGGGCGTTGTCGGGCACGTTCTCGGGCGGCCGGGAGTACAGGACGTCGCGAATGGACGATGGTTCGAAGAACTCCCTGTGGGTCTCGAAGAAACCGACCGAGAGGAAGAACGGAGCCTGGTCCTGGGCCGCCCGGGTGGCGATCAGCTTCGTGGCCGCCGGTGCCACCTCGCTCACCCGCGTGGAGTCGAGGTCGACGACAAGGTCGTACCCGAGGTCTCCGGGATCCTCCGACACATGCTGCTCGCCGACCAAGCCCGTCCAATAGCCGGCCTCCCGTAACACGTTGACGATGTGCCTCTCCGGATGGCGCAGCCGGTAGCCACGGTGCGCGAGTCCGAGCATCCCCGTCGCATGGGTGCATTGGCCGGTGAGCAGCGCCGCCCTCGACCCCGAGCAGACGGGTGCGGCACAGAAGGCCTGGCGGAAGAGCACTCCCTGATCGGCCATGTGCTGAATGTTCGGCGTCGGAACGGGATACCCGTAGGGCTGCACGTAGCGGCCCGTGTCGTGCGAGTGCAGGTAGAGGACGTTTGGTCTCATTTTTCCGCAAGAGTAGCAAT
Source organism: uncultured Acidimicrobiaceae bacterium (assembly GCA_963783965.1). GTDB lineage: Bacteria > Actinomycetota > Acidimicrobiia > Acidimicrobiales > RAAP-2 > Bog-473. The sequence goes on from CAWAPQ010000004.1 coordinate 101,545, forward strand.
TCCCACTGTTTCGCTCGGAAAGATAGGATATAGACGTGGGAGTGAACCTGCGTGTGGAAGGCATCTCCTACTTGATCTGTGCCACTCAGCGCAGCGGGAGCACGCTGTTGTGTGAGCTCCTGCGGGCCACCGACGTGGCCGGTGTACCAGACGAGTATTTCGAAGGGCTGCGCGAGACTGGGCTGCCTCGTCAACCACGTCAGTACTTCGAGGATGCGTCTGTTCGGGACATCGCCGAGCGACTCACGCCGATGGAACCGGGGCGACCGGAGCAAGCCGGCGAATTCGAGCAATGGTTCCGGTACGTATTGCAACGCGGCACCACTCTCAACGGCGTCTTCGGCTCCAAGATGATGTGGAACTACCTCGACGACTTCAAATCGCGGATGGCGGAGCTTCCGGGTCTGGACGACCTGTCGTTCAACGAGCAGCTCAAGGCTGTCTTCCCCCGGCTGAAGATCATCTTCATCAGGAGGCGGGACAAGGTGGCGCAGGCCGTTTCACTCTGGAAGGCGATTCAAACCCAGCAGTGGCGTACCGAATCAGAATCGGATTTTGAGGAGGTCGATACCGGCGAGCTCCCGGATGTCCAGTACGACTACCGGGCCATTGAGCACCTGCTCAACGAACTGCACCGGTGGGACGCACATTGGGAAGACTGGTTCCACGCCACGGGCCGGGACCCGATACGCGTCTTCTACGACGAGTTCACCGTCAGCCGGGCCGCCACCGTCGGTCGCGTCCTGGACGCTCTCGGCGTCGACCCGCCCGAACCCGAAGGCAAGAAGCCGCTGCAGCGCCAGGCCGACAACCTCTCGAAGGACTGGGTCGCTCGTTTCCGCGCTGACAGCGAGAGCCGTCAGCGCATCTGACGCACCCCGAATCCTCGTCAACCAGAGAGGTAGAGGTGGGGTGAGTCAACGCGTGGGCGGGTTATCTCAAAGAATCCGTCGTGCTGAGAAAGCACCTGAATCGCGTCCCACATCTCGAGTGCGGAGGGTCCCGTCGGGGCCGGCGCCATGACCGGTCCTTTGAAGCCGTGCGGAGGATCAGATCGAACGACTATCGCGGGTGTCTGCGTCTTGTTCCCGCAGAACGCGTAAGCGACCTCCATCGACTCGCGGATGGGCACGTCCCACCTCTGGTCGTCCGCAGCGTCCAGCAGTCGACTCTCGAGCTCCGCGGCCGCAAGGCATGCTGCGAACAGAACCTGGTCTCTCGGCTGTTTCCCGACGAAGTATCGGCGACCCCATTCTGTGTAGAGCTTGTCCACGGCGTCCTCGCCGTCCTCGGCACGAGCTGCTTCAAAGATTCGCAGCATCCGATGGGAGATCGCGTGGCCATCGAGTGCCCGCTGGCGGAACTCTGCTGGGACCGTCGGTGCCACGTCGTAGTCGTCCCGGATCTCAAGGCAATACGAGCGCCAACGCAGCGTGAGGTTTCGCGCTGGAGCCACCTCACTCACCCAGCGTGACGTGACCCATGCCCAGGGACAGCTCGGATCAACGAAGACTTCGACCACGGTCACGACTGAGAGGCTAAAGCGCTCGCCACGTCGGCGACAAGGTCTCGGCTTCGCGTCGGCGGCCAGGCACGATTGACGAAGCGACCTTGCCCGCCCCTCTCGAGCTGTCACGAGGACTCCTGCAGCTCGACGTGGCCTGATTCAGCGCTGCGTCCGGCGGCTGGACTTCTTCTTCGAGGCAGGCCGGATCAGCACATCGAGCACTTCCCCGATCGCCTGTTCCCGATCGGGGAGGTCCGGCAGGGCCAGCTGCTCCTGCACCTGATAGCGGTTACGCCGCCCTTCCCGCTCCTTGACCACGTAGCCCGCCTCGGTCAGGTCGGCGACGATGGCAAACGCATGCCGCTCGGTGATACCCAATTCCATTGCGATGTCACGCAGCCGGACATCGGGTTCGCGGGCGACACAGAGTAGAGCCCGACCGTGATTCGTAAGGAAGCTCCACGTGGTGGTCACCCACGCAAGATAGCAGAGTTATTTAAGAAACATATTGCTAGTATTTGGAATCCAGGGTAGGCCGACGAGGTTTCTCGGAGTCCGGCATTGACGGTTGCTTCTTTCGGGGCACCGGGTGTCAACGTCGCTCGTTGGCGTCGTTCCAGCCTGACGTCCTCGGCGTCGGCTCAGTGCCGTGCCGTGCCGGCGTCTCCGGCACCCTGTCCAGCGATACCGACTCTTCGAGACACTCGACCGCGATCGGTTCGTTCCACTCTCGACTCCACGCTCACGGCCATTGAGGGGAAGGCAGGGCCATCAGGCAGCGAACGCAGCGCGCGCCGACCGCTTTGGGATGCGGAACTCATTCTCTGAAATGGAGAGTTCTCTCTGGAACTTGAAAGCTGGGAAGGACCTGGGAAACGAAGCCCCCGATTCCACGGCCGTTGCTTCTACGCTGTCATCGGGATAGCTTGCCTTCGGAGTTGGAACGAGGGGGCTAGCTTCTTGGGGCACCAAGGGCAGACATCAACACCAACATCCTGACCTTCAAACTGAATGAGGACGAGGACGCCCCTATCGCGTTGGGGCGCTCGTTCGCCAAGCAACGATGACAAGAGGAGAAAGCAATGCTCGCCGCCAGCTATCAATATCCGATCCTCGATTTCTTCCTGACGATGTTGTATTTCTTCCTCTTCATCATCTGGATCTGGCTGCTGATCATGGTGTTCATGGACATCTTCCGCAGCCATGACATGGGCGGCTGGGCCAAAGCTCTCTGGGCGATCTTCATCATCATTCTCCCGTTCCTCGGCGTGTTCGTGTACCTGATCGCCAGAGGCGGCAAGATGCACGAGCGGCAGGCCCAGGAGGCCGCATCACAGCAAAAGGCCTTTGACCAATACGTCCAGCAGGCCGCAGGAACGCCGGGGGCCAGCACTGCCGACCAGCTGTCCAAGTTGGCCGATCTGAAGTCCCAGGGCGTGCTGACCGACGCCGAATTCGAATCGCAGAAGGCGAAGATCCTGGCAACGTAAGCGCGGCGACCACGAGGATGGTTGACCGACGGCAGGCCCGCCCAGTGCTCCGTTGGCGAGGGGTCGCCGTTCTACAGCGTTCCGTCGCAAGCGAGACGCGATTCCAGGCTGGAGCCACCCGGTGCTGCGAACGCAGGTCCGGGTCCAGAACCGGCTACACCGGTCGTCCGTCGGCGGCCATTCGGCACCCCGCAGAGATCCTCACCCCACTTTCACTCGAGAGGGCCGCACCCTGCCTCGGCTCACCGGACGCTTCCGAATAGAGAGGTGCCGGGTCCGGACTGAGTCGTAGGCGGGTGGACGTACGCGCGCAGAGGCAAGCTGCTTGCTCCTGATCTCCGTCAGCTCTCCTGGCCACTCGGAGGGACCTGTGTCGGACTGGTCACATGGGTTGCAGGCGCGCGCCGTCCTCCCATCACGCACCGGAAGAGTGCACAGCGGGCACTTATCTCCCCCGCCCATAGTGACGATATTCATTCGTCGGCAACCGGATGAAGTCCGACCCGTCCCTTTCATCAGCTCGGAGCGGGAGAAGAAGCGACGCGGGCTCGGGTCAATACGCCCCGGGTCCCATTGACAGAGGATGCGGGCCAGCAAAGTGACTGCACACATGGACGAGGCGCAGTGGCGAGCCTTTTGCGCGCTCCGTTCGTAGTGACAGACATGCCTCCGCGCCGAGACCAGAGCAAAAAAGATCCATCTGGAGCGAATCGTCTTCCGCTGCTCGCGATCCCCTACGCCGGACTCTCGCTGCCGGTGATGACCTCGGCCCAGGCGGCGGCTGGTCTCTGTTCGATTCTGTGGTTGGTTGACGGCGACGACCCATCCGTGCAGGCCGACCGACGAGCGTTGGAGCGCTTTGGTCAGGTTGTCGACCTGGGGCGCACTTCTGCCGGGCGGTGGGCGGATGTCGTGGGCCCATTGCGACCCGATGGCATACTGACCTTCTCCGACCAGCGCATGGTCGAGCTTGCGCACCTCGCCGAGGATCTGGGCCTGTCGTTTCACCGACCAGAGGTGGCGCGGCGGCTGACCGACAAGGTGGCCCAACGGGACGCCCTCCGTCGTGCCGGTCTGCCCGTACCCGCCACGACAGCCCTCGGGAGCGAACTCGACGAGGGGGACCTCAAGGAGATCGCGAAGGGCGTGCGGTTCCCGGCGGTGCTCAAGCCCGTGTATGGGACGGACAGCCGAACCACCGTTCGTGTCGATGATCCCGACGAGCTCCTCGGCGCGTTTCGATCGCTGTTTGACGGTCACCGGCCCGACATGGTGCTGGAGGAGTATCTCGCCGACACCGCTCCCTGCCTTGGCCAGGATTTCGCCAACTACCTGTCGGTCGAGAGCGTGGTCAGCAACGGAACCGTCGAGCACTTCGCCGTAACCGGCCGGTTTCCGCTTGCACCGCCGTTCCGGGAGACCGGGTTCTTCATACCCGCCGACGTCACACCAGACCAGAGAACTGGGGTTCTGGATCTTGCGTCCGCCGCGGTGCTCGCCATCGGCGTCGAGCTTGGCTGCCTTCACACGGAGATCAAGTTCACGCCGGACGGCTTCCGGGTCATTGAGGTCAATGGCCGCCTTGGCGGCGGCGTCCCCCTCATGCTCGAGATGGCAGGCGCTGCCTCCGCTCCACGACTGGCCATGGAGGTCGCCTTGGGCCGCGCCCCGGACATTGCCGCCCTTGTTCCACGCGAAGGCATCGGTTTCAGACTCCTCTTCCATGCGCCCGTCGCAGCGCGAAAGGTATTGGCCGTCGAAGGCGTGGAATTCATCGGTCAACTGCCGGGTGTACCCACAGGCACGCTGCATCGACCGCCTGGCACCGAGATCGATTGGCGCACGGGCACTAACGACTACGTGTACTCGGTGATCGGTGTTGCCCAGACCTATGACCAGCTCCGCTCCATCAGGGAGATGGCTGGAACAACCGTGCACATGCAATTCGAAAACGAGAACCTCGGGGCCAGGGAGCGGGCGTTCGAGCCCCATTGCTGACGTCCTCGAGGCAGCAAGAAGCCCGGCCCCAGAGGGCCGGGCTTCTGCTCACACGCAAAGGCGACAGGGAGAGTTACCCCGATGTGGTGATGCCCACTGAGCCCATGCCGACGACGGGCTGATTCAGCTTCAGGCCGCCGGCGGAGCCGAGGAACTTGGCGTCGCCGTAGTTGAAGACCCCACCGTCGGATGCGGTCAGCCAGTAGCCATTGCCGTCGGGCGTCGCGCTGATCCCCACGACCGGCTTGTTCAGCTTGAGACCACCGGCGGAGCCGAAGAACCCGGCGGAGCCGTAGTTGAAGATCCCACCGTCGGCGGCAACCAACCAGTAGCCCTTGCCGTCAGGTGTCGCCGCGATCCCGACGATCGGCTGATTGAGCTTGAGGCTGCCGGCGGAGCCGAAGAACCCGGCATCCCCGTAGTTGAAGACCCCGCCGTCAGAAGCCACGAGCCAGTAGCCCTTGCCGTCGGGAGTCGGTGTCATGCCGACGATCGGCTTGTTGAGCTTGATGCCGCCGGTCGAGCCGTAGAACCCGGCATCCCCGTAGTTGAAGATCCCGCCGTCTGCGGCAACCAGCCAGTACCCGAGTCCCGCCGGGCTCGCCGGTGCGCCACCGGCTCCTGGCACATAGGGCGTGGCTGCCATGCCGACCACCGGCTGGTTCAGCTTGAGGCTGCCGGTGGAGCCGTGGAAGCTGGCATCCCCGTAGCTGAAGACCCCGCCATCGGACGCCACGAGCCAGTAGCCACCCTGGTCCTGTGTTGTCGTGATCCCCACCACGGGCTTGTTGAGCTTCAGGCTGCCGGCGGAGCCGTAGAAGCCGGCGGTGCCGTAGTTGAAGACGCCGCCGTCAGACGCTGCCTGCCAGTACCCGCTGCCCGGTGGAGGGGTGTTGTAGATGGCCGTGCCTCCCGGCAGCACCGTGATGGTGTTGGCCGGGGTCATGGTGACGTCGGTCACGCCGCTGATCCAGAGGCCGTAGAACTGGCCGGAGATCGTGTTGCCGCCGACGGTTGTGGCCTTGATGGAGGGAGCGATCGCTGGGGGCAGCTGGTCGACGCCGAGGATGATGCCGGCGGTGGTGGGTGGACCGTTGGTCTGTCCCCAGTTGTTCGCAGGACCGACCGTGTTGTCCGTGATGACCGTCCCGGTCACCACGTCATTGGGCGCATGAGCGTGCACGATGATGCCGCCCTCGAACGAATCGCTGATGTTGTTGTTCGTCACGGCGACATCGCTGACCGTGGCTGCGGCCGACGCCGCCGCCACCACGATTCCGCCGAGGTCGGGGCCGGTCGCCTTGAAGACGCCAATGTGCCCTGTGATGGTGTTGCCATCGATCGTCGCGCCGGTAATCTTGCCGCCCGTGTTGTGGGTGGCGTAGACGATCCCGCACGACCCGTAGTTGCCCGAGATCGTGTTGTTGCTGACGTCGTCATTGACCGCATCAACCGGCGCATTCGGGCCGGCGTTGGGCGCGCCGGGATTGACCGGACCATTGTCGTTGACGAAGACGCCCCCGCCACCGTTGTTGGTGACCGTGTCGGCATTGACCAGGGAGTTGGTCGCGCCAGCAAGGACGATGCCTCCGAACGATCCGATCTTGGGGTTCGGGTTGACACCATTGTTCTCGACTGTGTCGTTCTGAATTGTGACACTCGCCTGGTCCACCAGGATCCCCGTGTCGTTGGCGTTCTCGACGGTGACGCCATCCGACGCCACGCTCCCACCGATCGTCAAACCGGTCACTCCGGGCTCGACGTAAATTCCGAGGTCGCAACCCGTCGCATCGACGGTCTGCGCCGTGATGGGCGTGTTGGTGGTCACATCCATCACGGTCGTCAAGCCCGTTGTACCGGCGGCGACACAGGTGGGAAGAGCACCGGCCGGCGATTGCAGGAGGGTGGTGGCTGCGGTACCGCTGACCGCCAGAGCGCTCACGCCGAGCGCCGCTGTACCCAGTAGACGTGTAATGGTTCGCTTAGGCTTCATGGTGATTCCTTATCACAACGGAGCCACAATCGCTCATGAGTGTCCTGCGTCCCGTGCCATGCCGCGAAGGACGGTCTGCGGTGCGCTGCGATCAGAGGGCTGACGTGGGAAGACGAACGAAGGAGCTGCGTCGCAGCCCATTCCCAGCTTCGTGACGAGACTGTGATCGACGGCCCTCCCACATCGTCTCTTGGCGACGTTTCTCTCAGGAGCGGTGCGGGTGGCACCTTCGAGGCGGTAGCGAGGGGCGCCTCTGGCGTCCCGAACCCTCGTGTTACATTCCGCGCCTCCGAATTGCGGCGACAGTGCCATCGGAACGAGGAGGAATCGGACCCGGATGCAACGACGCACCCACGCCCGCATCGGTGCATCTGTTCTGAGCGCGTTGGCCGCGCTGACGGTCTCCGGGCTCCTCGGAGGCAGCGCCGGCGCGGCGTCCAAAACCTCCCCCACCTTGACCATCCTGGTGACGAACGACGACGGCGTGTCTGCACCCGGCATCAACGCGACGGTGCAGGCACTGACCGCCCTCCCCCATACCAAGGTCACCGTGGTGGCGCCGGCCGCTAATCAGAGTGGGACCGGAGCCAAGGTGACCGGCGGAACGCTGACGGTCACCGACGCCACAACGGCGAGTGGGTACCCGGCCAAGGCCGTGGCGGGTTACCCCGCCGACACCATCATCTGGGCCATCGATGATCACGGCGTACCACAGCGTCCGGACCTCGTCGTGTCCGGGATCAACTTTGGGGAGAACATCGGCCCTTTGGCCTCCCTCTCTGGCACCGTCGGAGCAGCCCAGACGGCACTGGCCCGGGGCATCCCTGCCCTCGCTGTCAGCCAGGGTGTGGACAACGGCCAGCAGCCCAACTTCTCGCAGGGAGCCAAGTATCTGGTGGCCTGGGTGCAGGCGCACCGCAAGGCCCTCGTGGCGGCCAAGAAAGGCACCGCGGCCAAGACGAACGGCAACCTCAACGTTCCGACGTGCGTCACCGGACACATCCGAGGGCCCGTCACCGTGGCGCTCGGCACGACACTGACCGGCTACTCAATCGGGACGGTGGATTGTTCGAGCACCGCCGCCAAGCCGAAGAACGACGTGCAGGCCTTCGTCGACGGGTTCGCATCACTCACGCCTCTGCACCCGGTGAATCCCCCGCAATAGAGCCCCGGAACCAGGCGGAGCGTTCGACGTCCCCGCCTTTTACCCCCGAAGTCGCAACTACGGAATGAGGACGATGCGCACGCCCGGAGCGTCAGGGACGCTCCAGATGGCTTCGACGTCGGCCAGGGGAACCGGAAGGGCCTCCACTTCCAGCGTTCCGGCATCGATCTCGTCGATCAGCGACGGGAGCTCCGCCAGGTAGGACTGGGTCGAGACCGCGCCTTGGCCGTTGCCCTGTATCCGGAGGTTGGCCGATCGGAGCGCCACCGACGGCAACTCCATGGTGGGGCCGGCCATGGCGCCGATCTGTATCCAGTCCAGCGCCCGACTCCGATCAGAGCGAGCGCGGAGCAGCGCCATGATGGCAATCGTCGCCGGCTCGCCCCAGAGGTAGTCGATCACGATGTCCACCTCGGCGGCAGCCGCCGCGAGGCGCTCTGTCGTCCCGCCCACATCGTCGTCCAAGGGGACGACGGCATCGGCGCCCAGTTCGGAAAGCGCCTGAAGTCGCTGCTGGTTGCGGCCCGCCGCGACGACGAGGCCGGCGCCCAGGCGTTTGGCCACCTGGACAGCCATCCCTCCCGCGTTGCCGGTTGCCCCGAGAACCAGCACCGATTGACCCGGTTCCAAGGGGACCCGTCGGCGCAGGGCCACCCAGGCGGACATGGCCGGATTCATGGCCGCGGCGATCTTGTTGCTGTCGACGCGCTCCGGCAACGGGATCGTCCGGCGGACGTCGACGACGGTCTGCTCGGCCAAGGAGCCCCGGACGTCGTCGGACGCCACGAAGTACACCCGTCGACTATCGGGGAGACGACCGACTCCGTCGACACCCGGAATCATCGGCAACGTTCCGCTGCTGCTGTAGTGACGGCCCGAGGCACCCGTACGGACGCGGGGATGCAGCCCGACGGCCAGGACGTCAACGAGCGCCTCGTCGGGCCCAACCGGCTCGGGCGTGTCGTACGACTCGTAACGAGGAGGGTGGTCGAACGATCGGACGACAGCAGCATGCATGCTCATTCGGCTCGCGTCCCTGTCTTCTCAGCCAGCCCGTTGACGCCACGAAGCATGCCAGCGGCAATCAGGTAGGCGGCAATCCGCTCGTCGTCGGAGCCAGCCCTTGCTGCTGCGCCATGATGGCAGCCTCGACCACCTGCAGATCCGAAGGGTCAATGGCCAGCGGTCCGCCGGCCACCGGCACCTGCCAGACGTGCGTCATCATCGGCGTGGCACCGTAGTGGTACGTCCCTGGTGGACATGGAGTAAACCCATCGATCTGATGTGTCGTGTCGGAGGTGCACAGGTTGGTGTGGGCGTGCCACTGGACGAGGCAGCCATAGGGCATGGGGCCATTGCCCTGCCCGGGCATCAGGTACATCGCAGCAACGAGCACCGGGCCGTAGGGCGTGGTCGCGTAGACCAGGGAGTCCACCGCAGTCGGGTTCATGACGTCCTTCTGGTTCATGTAGGCCGGGTTGAGGTAGTGGACGACCGGATAGTTCGGATTGGTGATCGGGAAGTAACCGGCAGCGACGGCGGCGCTGAGGTTCTTGTACCTGGCGACAGCGGCTGACGTCGCTTGTATGTACTGGGTGGCGCCGAGCACCTGCTCAGAAGTCGGTTTGGCGTCGCAATTGGGCGTTTGCATCTTGTGGCCTTGGTCTGTCGTGGCGGACACGGTGGTCAGCTCTGCGACCTCGGCGGTCGGCAGCGCGGGTCCCGTGTACTTCCAGTGCGGAACGGTGACGCCGAGCCCGGCCATGGCGGCCATGTTCATGGAGCCGGAATGGCTCCCTGCCGCCGAAGACTTGCCCGAGGGCGACATGTCCATCCCCTTCATGGAGGAGCCGGACATGGACATGCCCGACATGGACGATGACGAAGAAGATGATGTCGCCGCCGGGGCCGCCGAGCCGGCTGAAGCCGGAATGACGGCAACGGCGGACGGGATCAGGATGACGGCCAAAACAGCGCCCAGGGCCCCGAGAGGATTGGCGGAAATGAATCTGGCCGCAATCGTCGGCTCTGCTGCCCGCTCCGGCACAAGGGGCAGAACAGACAATCCGATCAACGCAATGATCGGCCCGTTGTTCGGATCGGTCCCGCCGAACGTGAGCACCTCCCCCAGCCCCTGTCCGGTGACCCAGTAGAGCAGCGAGAGAGTGATCCCCAATCCGATGTAGATGCCGGCACGCCTGGAGAGGAGCGGTCCGAGCCCGATGATCACCGAAGCCGCCGCCAACAGCGCGGCCATCCAGATCCCCGTCCCCGCGAAGGCGTGACCCGTCGAGTTCAGAAAGTGGGCATACCAACCAGGCTCGCCGTTGGCCGTGTCTGTGAGTTGATCCGTGATGGAACTCGCGCTGCGGTTGAAGGGGAAGAGCCAGATGATGGCTTCGAAGAGCCAGATGGCGGCCCACACGAGCAACGACCCCGTAGAGCCGAAGATGCCGCGGCCGGCGGCGGAGGATTCGGGACCCACACGCTCACGGGTGTCGGCCTGGTCGGCCTTGGGCCACACCATGAGGCCGAGAAGGATGTAGAAGCACACCGCACCGGGCGCGCCCTGCAGAGGGGACGTCTGTCCGGTGAGGGTCATGCCGAACCCCTCGCCGAAGAGGTAGACGCCGGCGCCCCAGACGAACGAGACCACCAGTGCCGGCTTGACGAGCCGCCGGAAGAACAGTCCCACGCCGATGGCGATCTCGATCACACCGAAAAATGCAACCCAGGCGGTCGTGCCGTGCGACAGCAACGTCGCCGTGTGGTTGATGGTCGACGCGACCACGCTGGGCTGACCCGCCGCCATTGGGCTGATCACGTCCGACACGAATGACGACTTGAAGAGGTGGGGCTGGAACTTCAACAGGCCGTCGATGATCCAAATGACACCGAGCGCGCATTGCAGCGTCCGCTGGTTGATGTGCAGCCACGCGGCGAGCGAGCGGCCCTGACCGGCGTCCGATTGAGGACCCTTGGCCGCTGAGGAGGATCCTCGCGGTGCGTTTGGACGAACCGTCATCAGATATTCCCCCTGGTCAGGCGGTGCGAGACACCCGCTCCCGGCCAAAATATACCGACCGGGCCGCCGGAATGCTCAGCAGGGGTTGCTCGTGAGGCTGGGTGCAGCAGACGGAGTCGTCGAGTCCGGGCGAACCGGCGGTCAGAGAAGCTGGGCTTCCTGCAGGAGCTTGATGGCCTCGGCTCCCGTCCCGAGCTCAGGGATGGTGATGGAATTGGGCTGGAGCTGGGCCAACGGGGTCTCGGGCTGTGCTGTCGAGACACCCGACGCGATCGGGTACTCGAAGCTGTTGTGGGCGATGATCTCCTGCCCTTGGGCGGAATTGAGAAAGGCCACGAACTTCTGGGCCTCGCCCTGGTTCGGCGTCCTACGCGGTCACACCGCGACGACGTACAGCCGCCTGCAGAGGTCGACGCCGAGGACGAGCGTCGTCCCATCGGTGTCGAGCACAAGCGAGCCGTCCGGTCCCCTGTTGGTGACCGTGGCCACCGCTCCAGGAATGAACCCGGCATCGTCCAAATAGCGCAACGTCGTGCCATCGAGCTCGACCTCTTCACCGAGACGCTCGAAACGCACCCTCACGCCCGGCTCCATGTCCGCCAAAGACATCTGCTGCGAAGGAGTTCCGGGAAGGTTGGCACTGCCCGGGATCGGATTGCCGTGCGGGCACGTGGCCGGATCTCCGAGAATCTGCACCAAGCGGTTCATCACCTCGTCGGACATGACGTGTTCCCAACGCCCCGCCTCGTCGTGGACCAGGTGCCAGGGCAAGCCGATGACGTCGACGAGCAGGCGCTCGGCGAGACGGTGCTTGCGCAGGACCGTCTTGGCGACACCCTGACCCTGCTCAGTCAGGGTGATGGTCCGCCCCGAGCGCTCTACGTAGCCGTCGGTGGCCAGCCGGTCGAGCATCTCCGAGACTGTCGGCGCCGATCGTCCCAGTCGCTCGGCGATCCGGGCCTGAATCGCCGGCGTCCCCTCTTCGTTGAGTGACTCAATCGTCTGGAGGTATTCCTCCACGGGCGGGTGGTGCTCGACCGGATGGTAGGAGACGCCGGAGCCTTCGGAATCAGTCACGGATCTGCTGGGCCAGGTAGTGGGCCTGCCCTAACTGCTCGGCCAGCGACAGCTGGGTCTCCAGCCAGTCGGCGTGGTCCTCTTCGCCTTCGAGGATCTCCTCCAGAAGGTCACGGCTGCCGTTATCGCCGCGATCGACGCAGAGTGCGATGCCCGCGTTGAGACGTGCGATCGCCTCCTGCTCCAGCGCGAGGGCCAATGACAGCTTCTCGACCGGTTCCTCCCCGGTCCGTATGGCGCCCAGACGTTGGAGGTTGGGGTGGCCTTCGAGATAGAGGAGCCTCTCGATGAGATGGTCGGCGTCCTTCATCTCGTCGATGGACTCGGAGCGAAAGCGCTCGGCAAGCCGGTCGTAACCCCAGTTGTCAAACATCTTGGAGTCGAGAAAGTACTGGTTGACAGCGGTCAGTTCCGCAGTGAGGACCTCGTTCAGCAATTCGAGAACCTGAGGATCACCCTGCATGCGTCACCACCGTGTCCGATCGTAGGCGGTGCCGGTCCCGGCCGCGCGAGAGGCCCTGCTCAAGCAGCCGATACTGCGATCGGTTCCTGTTCCTGGGCCGTGGCCTCCAGAAGTGCCTCCAGGAGGCGGTGACAACCGCCGCAACCACCACCCGCTGTGCAACGGGCCGTGATCTCGTCAACCGTGGTGGCTCCCGAGGCGATGGCGGCGTCAACGGTCCGGTCCGAGACCGTCTTGCAGTGGCAAACGACCATGGCCTAACGGACCGTCCGGGTGACCGAAGGGGTGCCCTGGGCCAGGAGCTCGGCCGCGACGGACAGCGGGATCGGACATGAAACAGGGAGTCGGTACCCGACACCGACCGCCTCGGCCCGGACATCGCGGTCCTCGACCACGAATCGAACCCAGTCGACACGGCGGAGCCCCGCCGTGGCCGGTGTTTCTTGCCTTCCCCTCTGCCTTGACATACGGCACTCCGTCAGTTGAAAGTATGGTCAGCCTAAATCTTAGGTAGCCCTAAGTCAAGGGAGAGGCATTGCTACCGACATTCGTCATCGGGCTCCGGGAAGGCATGGAGGCGGCCCTCATCGTGGGCATCGTGGCGGCCTTCCTGGGACAGCAGGGTCGCCAAGCGGCGCTGCGCCAGGTCTTCATCGGGGTCACCGTGGCGGTCCTGATCTGCATCGGAGTCGGCGTGGCGCTGCAGCTCGTTTCGGACGACCTCCCCCAACGACAGCAGGAGGGGCTCGAGACGGTGGTCGGCGCGATCGCCGTGGTGATGGTCACCTACATGGTGCTCTGGATGCGTCGGCACTCCCGCAACCTGAAGCACGATCTCGAGCGACATGCCGAGTCGGCCCTGGCGACTGGTACTTCCAAGGCCCTCGTCCTCATGGCCTTCCTCGCCGTGCTGCGGGAAGGATTCGAAACAGTCGTGTTTCTGCTGGCCACGTTCCACGCCAGCGGCAACGCCACACTCAGCTGGGTGGGCGCGCTGCTCGGCATTCTGCTCGCGGTGATGTTGGGCTACGCCATCTACAAGGGCGGCTTGCGCATCAATCTCTCCCGCTTCTTCCGCATCACGGGCGTTGTGCTCGTGGTCATCGCCGCAGGTCTGGTCATGACCGCTGTGCACACCGCCAACGAAGCGGGCTGGATCAACTTCGGACAGACCCAGGCCTTCGACTTGTCCTGGCTGGTCCGCCCGGGTACACCGCTCGAGTCGTTCGTGACGGGCGTGTTGGGCGTACAGCCCTACCCGGTGTGGATCGAGGTCATCGCCTATGTGGCGTACCTCGTCCCCATGCTCATCGTCATGTTCTGGCCGGTTCGCCAGCGAGCTGCATCGGCCGCCGACAACGCTCCGTCGACCACCGGAAGTGATCCGGCCACGGCGCACGTGGGGGCCGCGACCCGCAACGGCTCCCCGTCTCCTGATCTGACCCCGCAAACCATCGCCAACCAATGAAGGAGCACCTCCTCGTGGCATCAACCTCGTCCAGCCGCCGCCGCGCGCTGCAGGGTGTCCATCCGGGCGCGACGTCCCCGCGCCTTGCGTCGAGCCGTCTTGCCCGCCGTATCGGGATCGTGAGCGGCGCGCTCAGCGGTCTCGTCATCGCCGCCGTCATGCCGATGGCGCTGGCGACACCGGCTGGCGCGGATGCCAAGCAGGTCACCGTCAACGTCAACCTCACCCCGAGCGGCTGCTCGCCCAAACCGGCGAAGGTCACCACCGGTCAGATCCAGTTCAATGTGGCGAACAAGAACGCATCCGCCGTGTCCGAGGCCGAGCTGCGGACCAAGGATCTCTCCCACATTTTGGGCGAGCAGGAGAACCTGACCCCCGGCCTCTCCGGAGGATTCTCGCTCGTGGTGCAACCCGGCCACTACGTCATCAACTGTCCTGGGGCCGCCCGGCAGCACGCGTCTTTCACCGTCACCGGCAAAGCCAAGGTGGTCTCCGCCGAATCGAAGTCGCTCCTGGCCGCCGCCGTGTCGGGTTACTCCACGTACGTCAACCAACAGGTAGCAGGCCTCGTGTCCTCCACGCAGGCGCTCTGCGCGGCCATCAACTCTGGCAATCAGACCCAGGCCGAGCAGCTCTACCCGCCGGCCCGCGTCTTCTACGAGCACATAGAGCCCGTGGCCGAGGTCTGGGGGACCCTCGACACCGCTATCGACGGCCGCATCGACAACCCGGTGACCAATCCGGCTGACCTCCAGGGCTTCCACCGGATTGAGGAGATCATGTGGGCCGACGGCACGCTCGGCGGTGCAGCCCCGTACTGCTCCCAGCTCGTCACCAACGAACAGCGGCTCCAGCAACTCGTCTCGACGGCCAGCTACAACGCGGTCACGATGGCCAGCGGGGCAACCGATCTCATCAACGAGGCGGCGACGGCCAAGATCACGGGCGAGGAGGAGCGCTATTCGAACACCGACTTCGTCGTCTTCCAGGCCAACGTCGACGGCGCCATGGCGGTGTTCAGCCTTCTGCAGCCGCACCTCAAGCAGGCCGATCCCTCGCTCGTGGCCCAGATCAATCAGCAGCACAACGCGGTCGAGAAGGCCATCGCTCCGTACAAGGCGACTCCCGGCTACGACAACACCGGCTACGTGGAGTACTCCCAGGTCCTCGACCCCCAACGCCGCGCCCTCTCCGCCAAGGTCCAGGCCTTTGCCGAGGCCCTCTCGAAGATGTCGGGGCAGGTTTCCTGACCGTGGCCTCTGCACGCTCCCCGCTCGCAGGACCACTGAGCCGCCGGCGGCTGCTCGGTGGTCTCGGCCTGGCGGGGACGGGTCTGGCTCTCGGCGGCGGGGCGATCGCCTCCGGTTCCGATCCGTTCGGGGCCACGGAGGCGGCCGCCGACGCTGATTCGGACGCCACTCGGACCTACCCCTTCTACGGCGAGCACCAGGCCGGCATCGTGACCCCGGCGCAGGACCGCCTGGCCTTCGCGTCCATGAACGTGCTCGACGGCACCAGTCGCAGTGACCTGCGCGACCTGCTGAAGGACTGGACGGTGGCGGCCGAACGCATGACGCAGGGCCAGCTCGTCGGAGACGATACGAACCTGGACGATCCGCCGCTCGACACCGGCGAGGCCATCGGCTCGCCGGTGGGCGGGCTCACGATCACCATCGGCTACGGTCCGTCGTTCTTCGACGACCGCTTCGGGCTGTCACCGCGGAAGCCGGCGCTCCTCTCCGAACTGCCGGCGCTGCCGAACGAGAACCTCAATCCGGACTATGTCGGCGGCGACCTGTGCATCCAAGCCTGTTCGGACGACCCGCTCGTGGCGTTCCACGCCGTGCGGAACCTGGCCCGTCTGGGGCTCGGCGTCGTCGACTACGCCTGGATGGAGCTTGGCTTCGGGAAGACGTCGTCGACCAGCACGGCCCAGGCCACCCCCCGGAACCTGCTCGGTTTCAAGGATGGCACGCGCAACATCAAGGCTCAGCAGAGCGATCTCCTCGACGACTACGTCTGGGTCGGCAAGGAGAATGATCAGGCCTGGATGCGCGGCGGCAGCTACCTGATCAGCCGTCGCATCCAGATCTTCATAGAGAACTGGGACCGGGATTACCTCGAGGACCAACAGAACGTAATCGGGCGGGCCAAGGTCACCGGTGCGCCCTTGACCGGCGGCCAGGAGTTCACCACTCCGCGCTTCACCGAAAAGAACGATCAGGGCCAACTCGTCATTCCAGCCAACGCGCACATTCGCCTGGCCAGTCACGAGGAGAACAACGGGACCCGTCTTTTGCGCCGGGGCTACTCCTTCACCGACGGGATCGACCCGGTGCGCGGCACCCTGCTGGGCGGGCTGTTCTTCATCGCCTTCGCCAGGAACCCGAGTCAGTTCATTGCGTTGCAGACCAAGCTCGGGGCGCATGACGCCCTCAACGAGTACATCCAGCACATCGGGAGCGGCATCTTCGCCGTGCCGGGCGGACTGGCGCGTGGCGGCCACTGGGGCGACGGCCTCTTCACCTGAGCCGAGCGGGACCCTTCACCGCGCGTCTCTTCCGGCGCGTGCTCCCCTAGTCATGATGGTAAGATAACTATTATGGTTTTAGAAACACCAGTCGCAGGGGCGGCCGCTCCCGGCGTGGTGAGCCACCGGCGGCGCCTGGGCATCCTGTCCATCTGTTGCATGAGCCTGCTCATCGTCGGCATCGACGTGACGATCGTCAACGTCGCCCTGCCCTCCATCGGCAAGGACTTCCACGCGTCGCTCTCGGGGCTCCAGTGGACGGTGGACGCGTACACGCTGGTGCTGGCCAGCCTGCTGATGATCTCCGGCTCGACGGCTGACCGCTTTGGGCGGCGCCGGACCTTCATCATCGGGCTGTGCACATTTGCCGCGGGGTCCCTCCTCTGCAGCCTCGCCCCCAACCTGGGCACCCTCGTCGTCTTTCGCATGGTGCAAGCTGTCGGCGGGTCCATGCTGAACCCGGTCGCCATGTCGATCATCACGAACACGTTCACCATTCCCCGTGAACGGGCACAGGCCGTCGGGATCTGGGGTGCGGCGGTAGGCGTTTCCCTGGCCCTGGGTCCGGTCGTCGGCGGGGTGCTCGTGACCACAGTCGGGTGGCGCTCGATCTTCTTCATCAACATCCCGATCGCGCTGACGGCCGTGGTCTTGGCGCTGCGCTACATCCCCGAGTCCAAGGCGGCAGTGGCGAGAAGGGTCGATGTCCCGGGCCAGTTGCTCGTGATCGCATTCCTCTCGACGCTGACCTACGGGATCATTGAGAGTCCCGAGAAAGGATTCGCGTCGAGCGTCATCCTCGGAGCCTTCGCGATCGCCGCGGCATCGCTCGTTGCGTTCTTGCTCTGGGAGCGCCGGGCCACGGAACCACTGATCGATCTGCGCTTCTTCCGGTCGGTGCCATTCTCGTCAGCCACCGTCATCGCCGTCGCAGCCTTCGCTGCGCTCGGTGGATTTCTTTTCCTCAACACGCTCTACTTGCAGGACGTGCGTGGACTTTCCGCGCTGCACGCGGGCGTCGACACGCTGCCGATGGCAGCCATGACGATGCTCCTCTCCCCGATCTCCGGGCGGGTTGTCGGGCGTCGAGGAGCCAGGATTCCCCTCGTCGTTGCCGGGGTCACCCTCACCGCCTCGTGCCTGATGCTCGTCACACTGAGTGCGACAACCCCGTTCACGTGGTTGTTCACTGCCTACGTGATCTTCGGGATCGGGTTCGGACTCGTGAACGCGCCGATCACCAACGCCGCCGTGTCAGGCATGCCGCGGGCCCAGGCCGGGGTTGCGGCAGCCATCGCCAGCACCTCGCGTCAGATCGGTTTGACCCTGGGCGTGGCAGTGGTCGGATCACTGGTCTCTGCCTCCCTGCGGAAGGGCAACCACCTCGACTTCGCTGTGGCCAGCCGGGCCGGCTGGTGGGTCCTGGCCGGATGCGGCGCGGTCGTGTTGATCCTCGGCCTGGTCGCGACGTCTTCGTGGGCCCGGATCACCGCGCGCCGTACGGCCGAAGCGAGCAACCCGGAGTTCTTGGAGGTACACCCCGCATGACGAACGTGGGCGTGCGTCGCGACCGCCTGGCCCGGGAGGCCTGGCAGGCCATGGCGGATCTGGTGCTGGACAACGATCGGCGGCGGGAGGTCAGCGAGCAGGTCGGCTTGAGCTTCGGAAAGATCAGAGCCCTCCGGCGGATCGCCAAGCGGCCGATGCCGATGCGGGAGCTGGCCGCAATGCTGGGCGTCGATCCGCCCAATCTGACCCCCGTCGTCGACGACCTCGAACAGGCGGGACTCGTCGAGCGCCAGGCCCATCCGACCGACCGGCGGGTGAAACTGGTGGTGGCGACACCGGACGGCGCGGCCCTCGCGCAGAAGGCTGACGAGGTTCTGGCGAGGCCTCCGATCGGTCTGCGCGACCTCCCCGCCGACGAGCTCGACGCGCTGGTGCGCATTCTGTCCCGGGTGCGACAGAACACGAACCCCGAGCACTGAGGGGCCGGAGCTCGAACGCAACGGCGCCCTCAGCCGCGCAGGACGCGCGCTCCGGGCAGTGCTGCGCCGGGAGGACCGTGGAACACGCGCTCCAGGAGCTCCACCCCGTCGACCACCCGGGGGCCGGGGCGGGAGAAGTAGGCGTTGGCGTCGACTGCGACGACACGGCCAAGTCCCGCCGCTTCAGGGCGAGCCAGGAGCGCCGGGGCCTGTGCCACCGCGCCCGCCAGGTCGAACCCGCACGGCATGAAGACGGTGATGTCGACCCGTGCGGCCTCGACCTCCTCCCAGGTGAGGCGGCGCGAGCGGTCCCCCGCCGCCGCGAGGATCGGGTCGCCTCCGGCTGCCTCGACCTGGTCCGGCACCCAGTGCCCGGCATTGAAGGGAGGATCGGGCCATTCGAGGACGAGCACCCTGGGGCGGTCGCGCCCGCTGACCCGTGCCCGTACCGCGTCCACCCGGACGCGCAGGTGCTCCATCAGCGCGTCCGCCGCGTCGCCGGTGCCCGTGGCATCCCCAACCGAACCGATACACCCGATCACCTCGTCCAGCCGGGCCGGATCGAGGGAGACCACCCGGGCGTGACAGCCGATGAGATCGAGTGCCTCCTCCACAGCGCCCGACGGCACGGCGCAGACCCGGCAGAGATCCTGCGCCAGAATCAGATCGGGATCGATCGCCCGTATCTGCTCGTCGTCCAGTGTGTAGATGGATCCCCCCGCCGCCACGCGGGCGCTGACGGCGGCATCGATCTCGGGCGCGCTGAGCGAACCGTCGGTGGGCAGGGCCGTCCCGGAGACGACGGGCACCGCACGCGCCCGTTGCGGATAGTCGCACTCGAAGCTCACGCCACGCAGCTGCTCGCCGAGACCCAGGGCATAGACGATTTCTGTTGCTGACGGCAGGAGGGAGACGATCCTCATGCGGCTCCTCCGGAATGCGAGCGTGGCTCCTCCTGGAAATCGATCTGTGGTTCGAACGCTGCTCGTCGCGAGGCCCGCCGCAACGCAGCCAGCACCGGACGGCCGAGCACCAGGATCAGGATGGCACAGGTCACCGCGCGTGTGAGATCGAAGCCCAGAGACGTGGTGAGGTCGAAGAGGAGGTAGCTGTGCAGGTTGGCCAGGGTCCCGGCGCCCGGCACGAATGAATACCTGGTCGTCGACCCGATGAAGGGCCAGAACCAGAAGTTGATGAGGAGGCCGTAGAGCAGGGCGGAAACCACGCCGTACGCTGCGAGCAGCACACGTTCGGGAAATCCCCGCATCGCGGGAAGGCATCCGGCACCGAACCCGACCCATGCCGCTGCCAGCATCTGGAACGGCAGCCACGGGCCCACTCCACCCGTGATGAGCGCAGACGCGAAAAGAGCGACCGCGCCGAGGACGAACCCGAACCCCCTGCCGAAAACGCGCGCGGCCAAAATGAGCAGGAACCACTCGGGTTCGAAGCCGTTGATGCCGGGACTGGCCACCCGCAGCGCGGCGTAGCACGCGGCCAAAATGCCGAGCAGCGCCACGGCCTTGGCGTCGATCGCGCCTTCCGAGAGTTCCGCCATCACGATGGCCAAGAGGAGCGGGAGGAGACCGACAAAGATCCAGGGTGCATCACCGGTGTGCGCGTTGTTCTGACCGGCGGACTGGTGAATGAGCAGGGGCCAAGAGAAGGCG
Source organism: uncultured Acidimicrobiaceae bacterium (assembly GCA_963783965.1). Lineage (GTDB taxonomy): Bacteria > Actinomycetota > Acidimicrobiia > Acidimicrobiales > RAAP-2 > Bog-473. The sequence continues at coordinate 121,919 of CAWAPQ010000004.1, forward strand.
GCCACACCGAAGGCCGTCGTGAGGACGAGCAGGAACGTCGAACGGGAGCGGAACCGGATCGCCGGCGGGAGTCGGCGTCCCCGCTGCGCCGCTGGAGACGGGACCGAGACCGTCATGCCGGAACGGCTTCCCCGAGTGCTTGACGCACCTCGTCCACGGTCAGCCATTCTTCGGGAGCCAGCACCTTGGCCACTTGCGGGGCAAAGATCGGTGAGTGGCACACCACCTCTCGGGCCGGGCCGTCCGCAATGACCTGTCCGTCCGCCAGCACCACGGCGCGGTCGGCCACGCGCGCCGCGAGCTCCACGTCGTGGGTGGCCAGCACAACGGCATGACCAGCGTCGGCCAGTTCACGCAGGACCCGAATGAGGCGGTCCTTGCTCGGATAGTCCAGTCCTCTCGTCGGCTCGTCGAGCAGAAGGAGGGCCGGAGCCGGGGCCACGACAATGGCCAGCGCCAGCGCCAGGCGCTGGCCCTCGGACAGGTCGCGCGGGTGACGATCACGGGGCATGTCGGGCAGCACGCGGTCGAGCGTCTGCGCCGTCGAACCGGGTGGGAGAGATGATGCCTTGTCCGCCGTCTGGCATTCGTCGTGGACGCTCTCCCCGTAGAGCAGGAGGCCCGGGTCCTGCGGCACGAGCCCGACATGACGGACGAGCTCTGCCGCGCGGAACGATTGCGGGTCTCTGCCGCCGATCAGCGCTCCGCCGCGGGACGGGCGTCGCACCCCACAGAGCGTGTTCAGCAACGTCGACTTGCCCGATCCGTTCCTCCCCATGAGCGCCAACACTTCGCCGGGCATCATCACCAGGTCGACGCCGTCGAGCGCCACCACGGGTCCGTACGAGACGGTCAGGTTACGGACGGCTGCTGCCGCGACATGATCCATGCTCGGCGCCAGCGGTGCCTGGCGCGGCGGCGGCGTCAGTGGTGCCAGCCGCTCGCGGAGCGAAGTCGCCATGCGGCGAGCGTCTCGCACCGAAAGCGGCAGCGGGTCCCACCCGACGAAGCGACCCAACTCGACGAGGGGGGGCGCGACCGAGGCCGACCGCATCACGACGTCGGGCGGGCCCACGACCAGCGGCGCGCCACCCCCGGGTACCAGGATCATGCGGTCGGCAAAGGGCACGACCCGCTCCAGCCGGTGTTCTGCCATCACCACCGTCAGGCCCAGGTCGTGCACCAGGCGGGCCAGCGCACTCAGGACCTCCTCCGCCGCCGCCGGATCGAGCGCCGATGTGGGCTCGTCGAGGACAAGCAGACGCGGCGCCGCCGTCAGCACCGCCCCGATCGCCACTCGTTGCTGCTGGCCACCCGACAGGGCGCGCAGCGACCGGTCGCGCAGGTCCTGCAGGCCGAGCAGATCGATTGCGTCCTCCACCCGGCGCCGCATGGCATCCGACGGCACCCCGAGGTTCTCCATGGTGTAGGCCAACTCGTCCTCAACGGTCTCGGTGACGAAGCTGGCGAGCGGATTCTGACCGACGAAGCCGACGACGTCGGCCAGGTCCCGTGGTCGGTTGTCCTTGGTTGTCCTTCCGTCCACCGTGATCGTCCCCGCCAACGTCCCGCCGCTGAAGTGCGGCACCAGACCATTGATTGCCCGCAGAAGAGTGGACTTTCCCGTCCCCGTCTCTCCCACGACCACGCAGAGCTCACCTTCGGGGATGTCGAGGCTCACCCGGTCGAGGGTGGGGTGCCGTGCATCGGAGTAGGTGAAGGACACCCGGTCGAACGTGATCACGGCGACACCCCCGAGAGATCCTGCTCCATCGGGTCGAGGGACTGGCCCGCCGCGGCCATGGTGGGTTTGTGCACAACGGATCCGGCGTGCGGCGGGACGGGCGGGGACGCCATCGGGTTCGGCGCGACGACTGCCGGCAGCAAGGCGATCAGGATCCCCACCACCGGCAACAGGGGGATGCTCGGGAAGGCCAGGGGCGAGAACGAGACGGTCAGACCCGGGACGTCGAGCGCGCGGGCGAGCATCAGCGCGACCAGGGCAACGAGTCCAGAGCCCGCCACCATCCATTCCGGTTGACGCCACGGATCCGGCCGGTAGCGGGAGCGCGCCGTGCGACGCCCCCCGACTGCGAGTCCCACCCCGCACAGGACGGCGGCGACGGCCAGGACGGGGAGCCCCAACCCGAAGAGGGATCCTCCGTCAATGACGCCGTACGTCCCGACGGCCAACAGCAACAACCCGCAGACGGTCGTCCCACTGGCCAGCCGTCGCGACGACTTCCCGACAGGGATGCGCCGCCCATAGCCCCGGGCATCCATGCTCGTGGCCAGCTGGAGGGAGCGGTCCAGCGCGCTTTCCAGCACCGGAACCGCGACACCCCGCATGCCGCGTACCCCCGTGGTCGAAATGCCGCGCTCGGCGCCGCGCCTGCCGCACGATCCCGATCGATTGGACCAGTTCCGGGGTAAAGGACAGCGCCACCGTCACCGCCACGCCGGTTTCGTACAAGACCGCTGGGAGCGAGCGCAGAAGCCGGTAGGGACTGGCCAGTGAGTTCGCCGCGCCGAAGCAGAGCAGAATCACGGCGATCTGCAACCCGAGGACGAAGGCGTTGAGGATGGATTCCAGCGTCACCGGACCGCCGATGCTCACGGCAGCCGCCCATGAGGGAAGCGGCACCTCCGGAACGGTGAACAGCACATGCCCCGGAATCCCGCGTTGGCCGAAGAGAATTTCGATCACGATCCTGATCGCGATGACCAGAAGGCCGATGCGGAGGAAGAAGGTGATGGAGCGCGACCACGGTGCGCTGCTACGGCGGGCGGACACCACGACACACGCCACCACGCCGATCAGGCCCAAGAGGAACGGGTTGTTCGTCCGCATGGCGCAGATGGCCAGGCCGGCCGCCCACAACCACCACGCCACCGGGTGCAGGGAGCGGCGCCGGGGGGCGGCGGCCCGCGTCATTCGTCGGCCGGCCTGCGGCGCCACCGCAAGAGAGCGAACCCGCCCAGCCCCGCGACGATCACTGCAATGAAGATGACCGGAAGAAGGTCACTCGAAGCGGACGCGGTGGAGTTCCGGTGAGAGGCTGCGCTGGCCACGGCCGCCCGGTGCGCGCGCGACGATCCGTGGCCGGCGCTGCCGGTTGCTTTCGCCGCGGCTGAGGCGAGGGTGCTGGTCGTCTCCCCTGAAGCCGTCGTCGGCGTGGTCGTGGTCGCCCCTGCCGCGCCGCTCGACCTCGATCCGGTGCCGGGCGGAGGGCTGGTCGCAGCCGCCCCAGCGGGCCCGGCGCCCGTGGTGGTGGTCGTCGGCGTCAGGGACGGCGCCGGCTGTGTCGTGAGTGTGGTGGTCGGTGTGTTCGACGAAGACTGGGCCGGCGGCACCTCCGTGGAGGCGTTGCAGATCTGGGCATACGACGGCGCCACGGAAGGAGGTGGGCTGCTGGGGGTATCGGGTTCGTTGAGCTGGAACCTCAGCCCCTCCACGTCATTGCCCGGACTCGAGACCGATTGCTCGGTCGGACCGTTGCTGGCATAGACCCACGATCCCGAAGAGCCGTGCCAGTACGACCAATAGTCGTAGTCGCCGTTGCCGACGCTCTGACCGCAGTTCTGCACTCCGTTGGTCGGATAGTTGTCAATGGCACACAGGAGACCCGAGCTGGCGTAGGCCACGTTGGACGACCCGACTGCGGCAGCCAGTGCATCGGAGTCCCGGGCGATTGACGGCACAGGCACACACTTCGACACGGTCGACATCCCCGAGCCGTTCCCGAAGTCGACGACGACCGCCACGTAGACGTCGTTGCCCACGGAGTCGGCCGACGCAACCGCCAGTTTGAGCGGGACCAGGGCCCCGGGCCCGATGGGTGCGAGTACCGCTGCGACGGCACCCACGAAGAGCCCCCACATGAGGACCCGGGCCCTGGCTCCCGCGCGGCGCACGTTACGAGGCGCTGCCCACCCCGCCTACCGCGGCATTGTCGGTGGCGAGCGGAGCGGCTGATCCCGAGAAGATGGCATCGCCGTAGTTGAAGACGCCGCCGTCCGCGGCGATCAGCCAATAGCCGGCGCCGTCGCGCGTCGGTGCCATCCCGACGATCGGCTGGTTCAGTTTGATGCCTCCAGTCGATCCCTGGAACACCGCGTCGCCGTAGCTGAAGATCCCCCCGTCGGAGGCCACCAACCAGTAGCCGCCGCCGTCGGGCGTTGCCGCCATGCCGACGATCGGCTTGTTGAGCGGTTGACCGCCCCGGGAGCCGAAGAACGACGCGTCGCCGTAGCTGAAGATCCCCCCGTCGGAGGCCACCAACCAGTAGCCGCCGCCGTCGGGCGTTGCCGCCATGCCGACGATCGGCTTGTTGAGCGGTTGACCGCCCCGGGAGCCGAAGAACGACGCGTCGCCGTAGCTGAAGATCCCCCCGTCGGAGGCCACGAGCCAGTAGCCGCCGCCGTCGGGCGTCGCCGCCATGCCGACAATGGGCTTATTCAACGGTTGCCCGCCCCGGGAGCCCAAGTACGCGGCATTGCCCCAACTGAATATGCCTCCGTCTGAAGCCACGAGCCAGTACCCGAGCCCGTTCAAGGTCGCGGCCATGCCCACGATGGGCTTGTTGAGCGTCGTGCCGGCGAGCGATCCGTACGTCTTGGCCGAACCGAATGGGTGGACCGACGCCCTGGCCGTCACGACCCAGTAGGAGTTCGTCGGCCCGAATCCGTAGATCAGTCCGGCCAGAATCGGCACGACCTGATTGCTGGCCAGGAGGTTGCCCGAAATGGCGTCCTGGAATCCCAGGGCGCCCTTATCGGGCCCTGACGTCACGACGAAAGACAGCAGTGCGCTGACCGGCGAATGTCCGGAACTGGTGAAGGTACTGCTCGTCGGGGAGAGGCCGAGAGCCAGAAGCGCCTGGATGACCAATCCGGTGGACTGCGAATCAGTCTGCTGGGGCAGAACGGTCGAGTTCGGGTAGGAGCTCCACCCCCCATCGGCGTCCTGGCCGGCGGTGAAGTAGGAGAGGCCCTTCGCCTCAATGCTCGCTGTGAGCGCGCCCTGGGCGTTGAGACCCTGGAGCGCGAGGGAGGTGGTTTGGTTGTCGGGTCCGGTGAAGCCCGCGGGGTTTTCCGTGCAGCCTCCTCCGACAGCCTGGTCCGGCAAGGTCCAGCCGCCGCTCGAGCACTGTTGGGCGGTCAGCCAGTTGATCGCCGCGGCATCCACCGTCTGCCCCACCGCTTTCAGTGCCGTGAAGACAAGACCCTGCATGTACGTGCCGGCGAAGAAGTCGTTCAATTGCTGCTCGGTCCCGAACAAGCCCGCGTCGGTTCCCGAGGTCTGCTCGGTCGCCAGCAGACGAGCCACCAGATTCGTCCCCCCGAAGTTCGTCGGGTCGACACCCAGGGCGCGCGCGTCGAGGATGAGCGCAGCCAGCTGAGCCGGCCCGTCGGCGCCGTCAACGGTGATGTAGGCGTTGGCGTTGGCCTCCACATAGGACAGCGCCGATTGGACGCCCGCCGTGTCGACGTGGGTGGCGGCCAGGGCCAGGATGCCGTTGACGGTGGTGGAAAGAGAGCCACCGATGCTCCCATCCGCTGCCTGCTGTCCGGCGATCCATGTGGCGGCTGACTGCGCCGCGGCGAATTGGGGAATTTGCGGCGGCACCGTTGCGGCACTTGCCGGGGGTGGGGACGACAGCAACGTGGCGGACGCCAGAAGAACGGCGAAGCCAACGGAGGAAACACCCGTCAGGGTGCGTCGGATGCTCGGCATGGATCTCGCTTCCCGGACCTCGACCCGGAAAACTCCGCACCTGCGGGGTCACACCGAGTCCCGGTCCTTGTGTCTCGACGGTGGGAACTCACCTGACCTTGAGGTATCCCGGCTCGTGATGTCACCTCGACGGTGCACCACTCACGGTTGCGGACCAGCGCCGGAGTTTCACCGGCTTCCCCTCGCGGGCAGTACAGCTACAGCGTGTGTTGCCTCAGTACGGTACCACGGCGGCCCGGCGGGCAATCTGGCTCCGGAACCAGCCCGGACGGCAGGCAGGGCGAGAGATCGATGGGAGAAGTCAGTCCACGACGAATTCGGACGTGGCCGCGCCGCTCTTCGTGGCACCGTAAATTCCGTCGGGCACGGCGACCGATTCTGGACGCTGCAACTGAACTACGGGAGCGTGACGTACATGGCCATGGGGAATCGCCCAGAGGTGAAGACGGCGCCCGCGCCCATTGTGGCGCTGGACGTGACGCTGCTGGCCGCACACTTCGCCACCGCCCTGGCGCGGGTTCCGTTCCGTCGTCCCTTCGCTGGTGAATCGTCCATGCTCTCCAACTTGGGCATCACCGTGACGCGAGAGGTCATCCGCGCCTTCATGGGCTATTCCTCCTCGCTGCGCATACCGGAATTCCGTTCGCTCGAGTTGGTGCTGGACGACATCTGCAAGAGGATCATGCCTCCCATAGTGCGTTCCCTCGACGTCGAGGGTCGGGCGGCCGCCTTCGGCGGCGTCCCCGGGATCCTCTACGTGCCGCGCCACGAGACTCCAGTGGGTGTCGTGCTCTACCTGCACGGAGGTGGCTACATCGGCACCTCACCGAACATGTACGCGTTCTTCACCGCGCAGGTGTGCCGGCAAACCGGGTGTGCCGTCTTCGTCGCCGACTACCGCTTGGCTCCCGAGTTCCCCTACCCGGCCGGAGCGGAGGACGCCTCGGCCGTCTTCACGGCGCTGCTCGAGCTCGGAATCCCGTGCGAGCGCATCTTCCTGGCCGGCGACTCTGGTGGCGGGGGCCTGGCCAACACCGTGCTCCTCGAAGATGCCGAGACCATCGATCCCGTCCGGCCGGCTGGTCTGTTGCTGTTCTCGCCCGAGGTCGATCTCCGCCTCGACGAGCAGTCCATCACGGACAACGCCGACCGCGACATCCTGCCGTGGAACATCCCGACAACTGCCTACTTGCACGGCTTCGACGTGTCGAGCAGCTTGGTGTCCCCCTTGAGCGCGGACCTCAGCGGGTTCCCGCCGACGTGTGTCACCTGGGGCGGCGACGAGATGTTCCGCGACCCGATTCGGCGCTACGTCAACCGGCTCCGTTCGGCGGGGGTACCAACAGACGGACGGGAGTTCGAGGGGATGTTCCACGTCTTCGAGATCCTGATGCCGTGGGCCGTCAACAGTCGAGAGGTGTTCGAGCACGTCCGCAACTTCATCCAACGAGTTCTTGCCTGTGCGCCGCCCCTCGAATCGACCGATCTCGCCGGCGCCCTTGGCCTCCAGCGCTGAGGCGCGGCCTGTCTGTCGGGTCGGGCGTGTGGGTGGCGGTACTAGGGTCGCTCAGAACGGACGACGGGGCGGGAGCGTGCGCATGGACCGGAAAAGAACCGTCGGTTGTCTCGCGGTGAGCGTCCTCCTCGGCGCGGCTCTCCTCGGCGCCTGTTCGAGCAACGGCTCCTCGTCCCCGACGTCATCCACCGTCACGAGCGCATCGACGACCTCGACGTCTTCGTCCTCGTCGTCCACTGCTGCGTGCACGAAGAGCGCGATCACGGCCGGGGCCGAGAGCTCCAGTAGCAGCGGCCCCGTGAACGCGGTGAACGGCTTCGGTTGTTCCGGATCATGGGCCTACGCCGACGTGAGCGTCGGCACCGACTCCAATTCGTTCGACGCCGTCATCGTGTTGCGAGCCCAGGGGTCGAGCTGGTCGGTGGCCGACAGGGGCGACGCCTGCAACAACCATCTGGTTCCGAGCGCCATCTACACGCAGGCCTGCACAACCAGCTGACTGTTGCTGCCGGCGCCACGAGACGATGCACGGCTGGCGCTGAGCGTCACGCCCTCCCCAGCCCGTCGGCCGCCTTGTGCAGGTCACGGCGGAAGTCGGGGTGGGCGATGTCGGCCAGGAGATGCGCGCGCTCGCGCACCGTGCGACCCGTGAGTTCCGCTGCCCCGTACTCGGTGATCACGACGCCCGTGTGATGGCGCGGCGTGGAGACCACTGATCCCTGCGGCGGCACGCCCGCGATGCGGGAGACGACCTCGCCATCACGCTGCGCCGTCGAACGCAGGCAGATCAGCGAATGCGCATCGAGGTGGAGCTCCGCCCCGGCCACGAAGTCCTCGTGACCTCCCACGCCCGAGATCTGGCGGCCCTCAATGCTGTCGGCCATCACCTGGCCGTACAGGTCGACCGAGAGAGCACCGTTGATGGAGACGAGGTTCGCGTTGCCCGAAATGACCGTGGGGTCGTTCACCGCGTCGACCGGAAGAAACGCCACGTCGTCGTTCTCGTCCAACCAGCGGTAGAGCTCGGCGACGCCCAGTGCGAAGGTCGTCACCGACACACCGTCGAACACCCCCTTGGCATCGTTGGTGACCTTGCCGGCCTGGTGCAGGCGCATGAGCCCGGTGGTGAACATCTCCGAGTGGACGCCGAAGCCGCCCAGCGGCCCACGCGCCAGCTCCGCCGCCACGATGTTGGGAATGGCGCCGATCCCCGTCTGCAGTGTGGATCCGTTGTGCACGTAGCCGAGGGCGTGGCCCGCAATGGCCTCGTCCACCTCGGTGCTGGGCGCGTCCTCCAGTGCGAACGGAGCGCCGTCGGACTCGACCAGCACGTCAATGACGTCCAGCGGAATGGTGTTGTCGTACGCGGGCGGCAAGCTGTTCGTGCGAGGGAGGTGCGGGTTGACTTCGACGATGAGCAGCCGGTCGGGGTCCCGTCCGGCCCGGAGCAGCTCGTCGCGCGTTCCGCCCACGTGCAGCGAGAGGTTGACCCGGTCGTGTTCGTCCGGTGGCGCGGCCTGCACCATCATCACGCGGGGAGCGAATCGGGCCATGATCGGCCCCATCTGACGGAAGCCCCCGGGCACGAGGTCCACGCGGTGGCCCAGGGAGTGATGGAGCCGCTCCGCCGGGCCGAAGAATCCACAGCGGTAGCTCACCCCGGGTCGGGTGAAGACCTCGTAGAGATTCAGGCACAGCGCCCCGCCCACCTCCAGGTCCTCCCAGTCGGTCCGGCTTCCCAGGGCCGTCAACAGCCCGTCGGGAATGCCCGGGCCGAGCCCGAAGCCGATCCGGTCGACCGGCCGGATCAGAGCCACTGCCTCTTCCAGGGTGTGCGTGGTCGGCATGCCTCCACTCTCGCACCGGATCGGGCCGTGACCACGGACTTCACGCCGCGCACCCGGCTGTGGCGGGGAATCCATGACTTTCGGCTCTACCCCCACCCCGGGTGCACCAAGAGAATGATTAGGACACCTTCCTCTTCCCAGACAACGGTGCTTGGAGAATGGCGGCCACCCCCCTCGGTCGCCATTTTCCAATTCCGGCGTTCTTTTCTCAGCGGGTCCCCGGGCCGCGAGCCGACCGCGTTGGGATCTCCGGCACGTCGGAGACAGCGCACGCCCTCGACCGCGTCAGGTCCCGGTGGCGTCGCTCCGCAACTCCTGGGTCGATCGCTCGCGGAGACGGGCGGCGAACGTGGCCGCCTGCGTGCGGCGCTCCATGCCCAACTTGGCGAGCAGGTTGGAGACGTAGTTCTTCCCCGTCTTCTCGGCCAGGTACATCGTGTCCGCGATCTGGCGGTTCGTGGAGCCCCCGGCAATGAGGTCGAGGATCCGGCGTTCCTGGGGCGTGAGGCTGGCGAGGCGCGGATCGACTTTCGGGCCGTCGCGCAGCCGGGCGAGCACGCGCTCGGACAAGGAGGGGTCGAGCAGCGACTCGCCGGCGCCGACACGGCGGATGGTCTCAATCAGATCGAGGCTGCCCACCTGCTTGAGGACGTAGCCGGCGGCTCCCGCCATGACGGATGCGATGAGCGCCTCGTCGTCGGCATAGGACGTCAACATCACGCAGGCGATCTCTGGTGATGTCGATCGGATGTCGCGACGGACCTCGACGCCACTGCCGTCCGGCGAACGGACGTCGAGAATGGCGACATCGGGCTTCAGCGCGGGAATGCGCGCCAGGGCGTCGGTCACGGTGCTCCCCTCACCCACGACGTCAATGTCCTGACCGGCTTCGCGCAGCGCGCGCAGACCCGTCCGGACGACCTCGTGATCGTCGAGCAGGAACACACCCAGTGCCATCGACTCCACGTTCGCATTCCGGCCGTACGGCTGCCGCCGGCCGGTGGAGATCGCGTCGCGGCTCGATAAGCTCGGCGTTGTGCGGTTCCCCCCGTCGCCGATCTCGGCCACGAGGTGCACTGCGGCCGGTCCGTGCGGGCCGGCCAGCCCGAACTTCACCATGAAGGGTGCAGAGCAATGACCGGACAACCCTCGTCGGACACGGGCAGGATCGTGGTCGGCTTCGACGGCTCGCAGTCCTCGCTCGACGCCCTCGAATGGGCGGTTCGCCAGACCGTCCTCACCGACGGCACGCTCGTGGTCGTCATGACCTGGGAATGGCCGACGAGCTACGGCTGGGCCGTGCCGATCCCCGACGATTTCGATCCTGAGGCAGACGTCCGCAAGGTGCTCGACACCGCCATTGCCGGTGTGACGGCCGAACATCCCGGCATCAAGGTGGAAGCCCGGTTGATCAGTGGACATCCCTCGCCCGCGCTCGTCGAGGCCTCGAAGGGCGCCGATGTGCTCGTGGTCGGCAGCCGCGGCCACGGCGAGTTCGTGGGCATGCTGATCGGCTCGGTCAGTGAGTACTGCGTGACCAACGCGCACTGCCCCGTCTTGGTGCACCGCCTCCCCGGCTGAGGAGACAGGAGGACGCGTCCCACGCGACGGGTCGGGAGTCCGGCGCCGTTCAGGGGCCCGCCGCGGCGCGCGTCGTGTCGATGGCGCGCCGGCGCGCCATGTCGTCGGCCCGCAGCTGCGCCATGCCGGGTCCTCCCTTCGTCGGCAGCGGCCCGGACGCACGATCGCCGAGCAACGCGCCGAGCGTCGCCTCCACGGACGAGGTCAGTGCGGCGGCCCGGTACCCACCTTCGAGGAAGAGGGCCAGCCGGCCCGGCCGCGGCACGAACTGGCGTACGACGCAGGCGAGCTCGGCGAAGTCCCCGCTCGACAGTTGCAGATCGCTGAGCGGATCGTCCCGATGGGCGTCGAACCCGCACGAGACCAGGACCCAGTCAGGTGCGAATCCCTCAATGCAGTCGCGCGCGCGCCTTCGTCGAGAGCGGCCCGCACCACATCGCCGGTGGCCCCCGGTGGCAAGGGGAAGTTCAGCGTGAGACCCGATGCCGCCGGGCCACCCACCTCGTCGGGACGGCCCGTCCCGGGATAGAGAGGGTGCTGATGGGTCGAGACGTAGAGCACGTCGGGGTCGTCCCAGAAGATCTCCTGGGTGCCGTTGCCGTGATGCACGTCCCAGTCGACGATGAGGACCCGTTCGCCGAGCGCCGTGCGCGACGCGGCGGCGACCGCCACGTTGTTGATGAGGCAGAAGCCCATCGCCCGATCACTGGTGGCGTGATGGCCGGGTGGACGGACGGCGACGAAGGCGACGCCCTCGCCGCGTCGCTCCAGCGTCTGCAGCGCAGCCAGGCCCGCCCCCGCGGCTCGTCGCGCGGCCATCCACGAGTCCGCTCGTGCGTACGTGTCGGCGTCAATGTCTCCGCCCCCCTCCGCGCAGAACGACGCCAGCCGGGCGAGATACGCCGGGTCGTGTACGCGCGCCAGCTCGTCCAGCGACGCCTCCCCGAAAGACGGAAAGATCACCTCGTGATCGGCCCCCACCATGCGGACGCCGTCCATCACGGCCGCCAGCCGGGACGGCCGCTCGGGGTGGCGAGGGCCGCCGTCGTGCTCACTCTGCCCCGACGGCCCGGCTACGACGAGCACCGTCACCGCGCCAGATCCGAAGGGCCGCACGCGAGCTGACCCACCTCTCCGGACGTCCGGATGGACCTCGGAGACAGGGCGGCGGGTGGACCCGGTGGCGTGACGCTCATGACTCTCCTCCTTGCCCTGCATGGTAGGAGGAGAGACCCGAGTCGGGCCCTCCCGCCTACGCTGGACCCTATGGCGGCCGCGATGCAGGCCTGGGTGGTGGACCGGCCCGGCCCGGTCGACGGCGCGGTGCATCCACTCGTGCACGTGGAGAGGCCCATACCCGAACCGGGACCGGGCGAGGTGCGAGTGCGCGTGCGGGCGTGTGGCGTGTGCCGGACCGACCTCCACCTCGCCGAGGGCGACCTCGTCCCGCGTCGGCCCCGTGTGACGCCGGGGCACGAGATCGTCGGGGAGGTCGACCGGCTGGGGCCGGGGAGCGTGCGCTGGCGTGAGGGTGACCGCATCGGGGTCCCCTGGCTGGCCCATACGTGCGGGACGTGCCGCTTCTGCGTGACCGGCCGCGAGAACCTCTGCGTCGCGCCGCGCTTCACCGGGTGGGACGTCGACGGCGGCTACGCGGCGTACGCCGTGGTGGACGAGGCTTACGCCTATGCCCTCCCCGAGACGTTCGACGACGTCGAGGCGGCACCGTTGCTCTGTGCGGGAATCATCGGCTACCGCGCCCTGCAGCGGGCCAATCTCCCTGACGGCGGACGGCTCGGGATCTACGGCTTCGGCGGCTCGGCGCACCTCACGGCCCAGGTGGCCCTGGCCCGCGGCGCCCGCGTCCATGTCATGACCCGCTCCGCCGAGGCCCGGCGGCTCGCCCTGGAGCTCGGCGCCGCCAGCGCCCAGGACGCCGATGCCCCGCCGCCGGAGCCACTGGACTCGGCGATCCTGTTCGCCCCGGTCGGCACCCTCGTCCCGCCCGCTCTCGTCGCGCTGGATCGAGGCGGGACGCTGGCCGTCGCCGGGATTTACCTGAGCGACATCCCCTCCCTCCAGTATCAGCGGCACCTCTTCGAGGAGCGGGCGCTCCGGAGCGTGACGGCCAACACGCGCCGGGACGGGGAGGAGTTCCTGGCCGAAGCGGCCCGCATCGGGCTCCGCGTCTCCGCCGTCCCCTACCCGATGGCGCACGCCGACGCCGCGCTGCGTGACCTGCGAGACGACCGGGTCAACGGGGCAGCCGTCCTGGTGACCTGAGCACCCGGGCCCACCACGGCGGGGCCGTCCCACCCGCGGACAAGGGCAAAGAGGGCTCTCAACAGGGGAAACGCTTCCAGGAAAGAGAAACGCCGACGGTGCCCCAGTCGATTCACGTCAAAGCGCTGTCACAGGGCCCTTGGCGATAGGTCCTGGAGCTCTCGACTGGGGCACGCACGCCGGCAGTGCGATCAGGCGGTAGATCGCTGAATCCATTATTCCCGATCCGAGGACCAGTAAACACAGAATTCCAGGAAATTTTGGAAGCGTTTAGATGACGGGTTCTACCTGGTCAGCCGCCACGAGCACGGCCACCAGCTCGCGATCGCGTGGATACGACAGCAGCCGGGCCGCTTCGTCCAGGCGCAGCCAACGCAACTCGTCGACTTCTTCGTTGGGGCTGAACGACCCCCCCGTTGCGGCCATGATCCAGTAGGCGACCGTCTTGGGCCGACCTTTGCGGTCGACGTACTCGGTGTGGCCGATGAAGCGGAGGAGGTCACAGGTCATGCCCGTCTCTTCCCGCACCTCGCGCAACGCGGCGATGTCGAGTGTCTCGCCCGCCTCGAGCTTGCCCTTCGGGAACGACCAGTCGTGTTGCACCGGCCGGTGCACGAGGGCGATCTCGAGCTGCCCACTCGTGCGTCGCACGACCAGTCCTCCGGCCGCCTGGACCACATCTGTCTGGGGAGGGAGCTCGGCCGTCATTGATCGTCGCGCCACTACGTCGTAGGTTACCGTCGCGCTCCCGTCCCGCCGCGGCAATCCCGCCCGTTGCGGAACAAGAAGGGGCACCCGCAGTAGCGTGCACGTGATGTCCGAGTCCAAGGCAGACGAGCCCGGCGAGCGCGACCCGGTCGAGATCGAGTGGCAATTCGATGCCCTCGACCTGCGGCCGGTGGAACGGTGGCTGGCCACCCTTCCCACCATGGCCATCGAGACCGGTGACGGCGGGACGATCACGGCGCTCGCCCGCCCGCCGCGGCGGCTCGTCGACTCCTATCTCGACAGCGACGACTGGCGTATCGCCCGCGCCGGCTTCGTCGTGCGCACCCGGCGCCGCGGCCGCCAGGACGAGATCACGTTGAAGGACACGCAACCGGCCGAGGGCAGCGGTCTGCGGCAACGCCTGGAGGTCACCGAGATGCTCCCGCCGTCGGGGCTCGACGCGTTGGGCGACGAGGGACCGGTCGGTCGCCGGCTGCGCGCCATCGTCGGCCCGCGCCGGCTGCGCGAGGTGCTCCAGGTACGCACCCGGCGGCGGCCCTTCGCGCTACGAGTCGGCGGCGTCGACGTGGCCGAGGTCGCACTCGACGACACCATGATCGTCGTGGGCAACGGGCAGCGCCCCATGCAGCTGCGCCGGGTCGAAGTCGAGGTCCGTCCCGACTGGCTCGAAGGACTGGAGCCGATTGTTGAGCAGCTGCGGATCTCGTGCGGGCTCCAGCCGGCGCGCCTGTCCAAGTTCGAAGCCGGGCTGTTGGCGCTGGGCGAGGAGATACCGAGCACGCCGGACCTCGGGCCGATCGATGTCACGGCGTCGTCCACCATGGGCGACCTCGCCTTCGCGGTGCTGCGGCGTCAGCTCACCGTGCTGCGGGCCAAGGAACCCGGGACCCGCCTGGGTGAGGATCCCGAGGAGCTGCACGACATGCGGGTCGCCACGCGGCGCCTGCGGGCCGCCCTGTCGCTGTTCGAAGCCGTGCTCCCGGTCCGGGCCCAGGTCTTCCGGGTGGAGCTGGGGTGGCTCGCCCGGCTGCTCGGCGCCGTACGCGACCTCGACGTGCAGCTCGAAGGTCTCGCTGCCATGACGCCCACCGTCGTTCCCACGGGTGACGACCCGGCGCCCCGGGGCCACGACCCCCTGGCCGACCTGGGTGCGCTCCTCGAGCGCGAGCGCGCCACGGCGCGCGCCGACATGTTGAACGGGCTCGACTCGGTCCGCTGGGATCGCCTGGCCAAGGGCCTGACCGCCATGGCCCAGCAGGGACCGGCGCGCCGGTCGCTCGCCACCAGGGTGCCGGCGGTGATCGGCCTGCCCGACCAGGTGTTGCTGCGTCACGACAAGGTCCGCAAGGCTGCCAAGCGGGCGAAGCGGTCGGGTGTCGTCACGGATTTCCACGCCCTGCGCATCCGCTGCAAGCGTCTGCGCTACGCCCTCGAGTTCAGCAGCGACGTCTACGACGGGCGGACGTCCCGATTCGTGCGCGAGCTGACGGGATTGCAGGACGAGCTCGGCGCCATGCAGGACGCCGAAGTCGCTTCCCTGCAGTTGGCCGCTCTGGCTACCGGAGACGCACACCTGCCCGCCGCCACCATCTTCATCATGGGGGGCGTGGCCGAGCAACACCGGCGCGAGGTGAACCGGCTCCTCGAACGACTGCCCAATGAGCTCCCTCGCATCCGCGGCAAGGCCTGGCGCGAGCTACGCGATCTGATGGAGCGCCAACGGACGGAGGCCGAGGCGGCCAGGCCACCGGTCCGCACCACGCTGCGCGCTCTCCCCCGGCCCCAAGCCGAAGCACGGCCGGCAGCCGCGCCCACCCCATCGCCGGCCTCTCATCCCGAGGCGATCCATCCGGCCGCCGTACCGGGGCTCACCGCTCTGGAGCCGCCGGCCCAGTCAGGCCAAGGGGAATGAGCCCGCGTCGTCTCCCATGACGACGCGGGGATGCTCGGTGACGATGAAGTGCAGCTTGTCGGTATCGAGGAAATTGCCGATGTCGGTCCAGATGTCCGGGAAGTCCGGCTCGACCATATGGGCTCGGTACGCGTCCATGCTTTCGAACCACTGCACCGTGACCCCGTCGAACCCGCCGTCGTCGTCGTCGGGGTAGTCCTCGAGGGGACGGGGGTGCTGCTCGTAGCGCACCACGTGCGTCCCGCTCTTGCTCGCCGCGATCAGCGGGCCGTGCACGTCCTGCCAGTACGCATGGAACTCCGCTGGCGTGAGACCGTCCTTGCGGCGCAGCAGGCATGTGAGCCGAACCATGGGACCTCCTGTCGGTGGAACGTCGACCGGTCTGACCCCACCGGCGCTCCCCGCAGGCTATCGGCGGCCCCGCGAACCTAGGGGAGGGAGAGCGTCAGCCCCGAGCCCGAGCCGGTAGAGCCGACGCCGACCGAGACGCCGCCGACCGAGACCGGCGGCGCGGTGACCGGGAGCGGGAGGGCCGGCAGCGGCACCGTCACCGTCGTCGTGCTCGTACTGGTCGATGTCGTGGAAGAGCCACTGGTCGTGCCGCCCGATGCGCCGCCCGGCGGGGAGGACTCCTTGCCGCCGGCCGACGAGGTGACGGGTTGGCCCGGCACCGAGCTCTTGCTCCCCGTGACAGGGAGCGAAGGAAGCGAAGGTGACGTGCCGCCGGTGGCGGCCGCCGTCACACCGTCGAGCAGCGCGGCGATCCCTCCCGCGCCCGAAAGCCCCGAGCTCCCCGTGCCGCTCGCACCCGGTACCCCGCTCCCGGACCCGTCGAGCTCACCGAGTCCACCCAGGCCCGGTAGCCCCGGCAGCCCTGGCAGTCCGGGGAGGCCCAGCGACGGAAGGCCGCCCGCAGGCATGGGGACCGAGGTGATCGGCATGAGCGAGCCGATGTCGGCCAGCGTCCCGGTCACGTCCGTGATCACGCCGGTGAGTGACGGAACCAGGCTCCCGAGGGTCTCCGTCGGGGTGCTCGGCAGGCTGCCGACGTTGCCGAGAGCGGTGGTCAGGCTGCCGAGGACGCATCCGAGCCCGAGGTCGGTCGTGGTGGCCGTGCAGCCGGACCCGGTCCCGGAACCCGTGCCCGGGCCGCTCGTCCCTCCGGTACCTGCCGGCCCGGCGCCCGGAAGGCCCGCCCCCCTCCCCACCGCCGTGACCGGCAACGAGCCGGGCTGCGCTGTCAGCCACTGCAGTGGCGCGGCCTTTTGCGTCAGCGAACCGGACAGGGACGTCAAGGCCGCGGTCACGACGGCCTGTGTCCCGCCTGCCGATCCCGCCTCCTGCTGCGCCTGGTTGGCCGCCTCGGCCAACTGTTGGTCCGGCGCCGTCGACGAGACCAGCGAGCGCGCCGCGGCGGGATTGACGGTGAAGGAGCCGCCGAGCCCGCCGAGGAAGGCACCAACCCCGGCGCAGGCCAGTCCCCCGGCTCCCACCATCACGGCGTTGCGGTAGCGCGCCAGCCCTCGCGGCCCATCGTTCCCCACCGGAGCCTCCCCGGCGGCGGCACGGAGCGGCTGGGCGTCGAACTCGTCGTGGATCGGCGAGTCGGCGGCGGCCACGTGGCGTCCGTGCCGTCCGCGCGGCCCATGCGGCCACGCCACCTCTGCGGGCGCCGGCTCAGCGGCGGGTGCCGCATGCCTGCCCCTGGAGGTGAACTCCCCCCGGAGCACCTCGTCGTACATCTCGTCCAGGCTCGCGGTCATGCGTGCTCCTCCCCAACGCCCCTCCCCGGGGGTCCTCGTCATGGGAACGGGGGGCCGCACCGGCCCTTGCGGTTCCCGCTGCTCCCTGGCGCCCGCGACCGACGCCCACGCTCGGATCACGCCAACGCCCAGCTCCCGATCGTCACCACGGAGCCGTGCACGGGGAGGACGACCGTCATGGCGTGCTCGCCCGGGGCGGAGCCTCCGGCGAGCGTCACGGACGTGCGCAGCACCACCTGGTCGGGGGACCCGCCCGTGGAGTCGATCTCCACGTTGAGCGGGGTGTCGTGCCCGGTCACGGTCGCCCCGGCCAGTTGGGCCGGCATGGCCAGCCGGGGCGCCATCGCCGCCCACCACCCGGTCTGGCGCTGGGCGCCGGCGTGCAGCCCGCCGAAGTACGTCTCCAACGCCGCGGCCTCCAGCGACAGCGGCGCGGGCGACTGGGCGAAGGCCACCGAGGCGTTCACCAGGTCCATGGTTCCCATGGGCGCCTCGTTCTGTTCGAGGGTCAGTCCCTGCGCCTGCAACGCCTGCGGCGCCGACGTCCGGTAGTCGGTGGACGACACCGCCCGCACGAACTGCGCGCCCGGGTCGAGCCTGGCGCCCCGAGCGGCGGCGCCCACCTCGGTCGCCCTGATGAGCAACCGGTCCGGGGTGAAGAAGAGCGCGTTGGGCGGCCAACAGGTGTCGAGCACGAGGCTCGGGTCCGCCGTGTTCGACACGGCCGAGTCGGCCGGAACCACCTGCTGGGTGCTCACCTGGAACTTCACCGTGTTGCACGCCGTCTGGTAGGTGATCACGTCCCCCGTCTTCAGTTGGTGCAGATGGACGAAGTAGCTGACGTCGTGGGCCAGGAAGACCGCCGCACCGTCCACGCCCGGCCACACCGACTGCGGGTCGTGCCCGACGGCCACGTTGAGCTCTTGGTCGTCGGTGCCCTCCTCCACGGGCGCGCTGAGGTCGAGCGCCGGAATGGTGAGGATGCCCGAGAGCTGGCCGGGGCGGACCCCGGCCACCTGGCACGAGGCACCGTGACGCTGTGCCGCGACCTTGGCCATGGCCGCACGCTCGCTGCCGATCAGCACCGCCTGCGCGTGATCCTGGTGCTGCTGGTGGGCCAGGGCGTAGCTACCGGCGAAGACGGCGCCGAAGAGGAGGACGACCCCGACACACGTGATGCCGACACGGCGCAGGTCACGGAACGTCGTCATCGGTCCGTCCTCGGCTGCCCCTGCTCGGGACGAGGTTCCGCCACCCCGTCCCGAGCAGTTCGCAGCACCGGTTCCCGCTGCATCTGCCCGTCCCTCCAGCTCCTCCGAAGATCTCACCTGCCGTGATGCTGTTGTGCCGTCCTGCCCCCGACCGCCGGGGCGGATCACCCGCTCGGTCTCGTTGCGTCACTGGTCGTTCATGGGCTCCCGCGTGCTGGCCGTGTGCCGCCGCCGCCGGGCCGGCCCCCGAGACCGGAGGGGGAACGGAGGAGGTCCCGAAGGCCGGGCCCGGTGGCGGTCCGCCGTCCGTCCGAAACGGATCGGCTGTGATGGCTCATGAGCCACCTCGACGGCGGATGGGTGAGTTGAGATTGCGGGTGAGCGAGGCGACGTGGCGCCGGCCGATGAGCAACAGGCCGACGGTCCCCATGCCCGCCATCAAAAGAATGGGCAGCGTCCCCGACCAGTACTCGCCGGTGTGCACGCTGGTCACGTTCGGCACAGCCGCCGGCGCGGCGGCCGGGGTCGCCGTGGCGGGCGAGGTGGCGACGGCCGGTACCGCGTTGGTCGAGCTGCCGGTGACGCTGACGTCGCCGACGTTGAGGCCGATGCCGCCCTGCAGAGCACTGAGCAGCCCCAGGTTGACGACGCCCACCTTGGCGCTGGCCGTCGGGCCCGGTGCGGTGGTCGCGCAGGTGAGCAGGTTCCCGTCGGGCGTGTAGTCGATGATCCCGGTCAGGAGGCTCCCGAGCGCTGACCCGAGCGCGCTGCTGGCTCCGATCTGCGCCAAAATCTGGTCGACCAGGCTGGTCAACTGCGTGACGCTGACGAAGGTGGGGAGCGAACCGCTCGTCGAGTAGGAGACCAGGCCGGCGTTGCAGCTGGGCGTCACGGTGCCGCTACTGCGGTCCACCGCCACCGACGCCGAGGTCGGCGCCACCTGCAGATCGGCCAGGCCGAAGAGGTTGACATCGACCGCGTGCTGGGTGACCGAGTCGGTCACGACCGCGCCACTCGTGCTCACCGACGACTGCGATCCGCCCAGGTCGATGGTCAGGGGCTCCACGGTGGCGGCATTGCCACCGGTGAGGCCGAGCACCTGGTTGAGGATCCCCGTGACCAGGCCCGTCACCGGTGACGCGCCGCTGGCGGCATTGAGCTGGGTCAGCAGGCCGCTGAGCACGGAGCACTCGCCGCTGACGTCGCTGCCACCGGCGACGCTCGTCGGGTTGAGGGCGAGGTTGGGCGGCAGGATCCCGTTCACGGTGCCCAGGAGCGCCTGCACCGAGGGCGACAGCGGGTTCGCGTTGGACCCTGCCGTGCCCGACGCAGCCGGGACGTCGTTGCACACAGAAGAGGCCGATGGCAGCGAACCACCGAGCAGGCTCTGCAGGACGTCGGTCAGGCTCAGACTGATGGAGACGTTGGCCAGGCTGCCGGAGCCCGACGCCGTCGGGTTCCCGTCGCCGTCCTCGGCTGCCGACGCGCTGCCACACGACACGTTGACGTTGACGAGGCCGGTGTCGATCGGCACGGTGCACGAGCTCGATCCGGTCGGGCTGGCCGTCACACCGTTCCCATTGGCCACGGCGTCCTGCGTCGTGGTCGACGCCACACCCGACAGCGATGACGAGGGGCTCGTGGGGCACGGGTTGGTGGACGAGGCGGTCGAGAGGCAGACGCCGGTGCCGGATGCCGCGGCCAGTGGCGCGTTGCTGGCGTCGGCCCCCGAGCCGCCGCCCGCGAACTGCAGGGTGTTGAGCAGGTCGAGTGACACGAATCCGCCGTTGGACTGGACGCTCCACGTGTCGGCCTGCGCGCCCGCGCCGGACGACACGGCGCACAGCAGCATCATGGCCACCAGCCCCACCGTGGCGATCCAGATCCGACCCCTCATCCGAAACCCCTGACCGTCCCCCCGCGGCACGGAGGGCTCCTCTGCCTTCGTGGATGAAACGGGGCGCTCCGCCGAACCTTGCGTCGAGCTGAGAACAATTCGGGTTGTGCTACCCCCATGGGGCACGCATCCGGTGCGTCACTCCCCGCGCAACGGTTCGGCGGGGCAACACCGGTCGTCCCGTACTGTGTTCCGGAATGCCCGCCTCCCACGTCGTGCTGCTCCTGCTGGCGGGGCTCGGCGCCGGCATCTTCAACGGCGTGGCCGGCGGCGGAAGCCTGATCTCCTTCCCGATCCTGCTCGGACTGGGCTACCCGGCGCTCACGGCGAACATCACCAACACGATCGGGATCTGGCCCGGCTACGTCGCCTCGGCGGCCGGCTTTCGCCGCGAAATCGGTGACCAGTCCCACCGGCTCCTCCGCCTGACCCCGGTGGCGCTCGCCGGTGGCGTGACCGGCGCCGTCCTCCTGCTCACGACGCCGACGTCCACCTTCGACGACGTGGTTCCCTGGCTCGTCCTCGGGGCCGCCGTCCTGTTCGCCGCCCAACCGGCGCTGCGGCGGGCCCTGGACCGGGGCGCCGCGCACCCGCGCACGCGGCCCGTCCTGCTGGTGGCCGGCGTCTTCCTCGCCTCGGTCTACGGCGGCTACTTCGGCGCCGCCATGGGCGTCATGTTCCTCGCCATCCTGGGCCTCGCGCTCCCCCTCTCGCTGGCGCACACCAGCGGGCTGCGCGCCGTGCTCTCCATGGTGGTGAACGGCATCGCCGCCGTCGTGTTCCTGGTGCACGGCGGCCTGGCCTGGGAAGCGGTGGGGCTGTTGGCCCTGGGCAGCCTGGTCGGTGGCTACGCCGGCGCGCGTCTGGCCCTGGCCCTGCCGGCACCCGCGCTGCGCGTGGTGGTGATCGTCATCGCGCTGGGCACCGCCGTGAAGCTGCTGCTCTGACCGCGCTCGGCCCGAAGCGCTCCGACGGCCCCGTCCGGCCGACGAGTCAGTCCACCGCCAACGGATAGGTGCCGGCCACCGCCTGCGACACCGCGCGACGGAGGGTTCTCCGGGCCTCGTCCGCAACCTCGAGGGCAACGGGCACGAGCCGCACGCGTGTCCCCGGCGCGCACTGGCCCAACCGTCCGTGGTCGGCGGACACCACGACCGCCAGCACCGGGTAGCCGCCGAGCGTCGCGTGATCGGGCCCCAGGACGACCGGGTCGCCGTCCGGCGGAACCTGCACTGCTCCCGTCACGACGCCCTGGGAGTCGAGCGCTCCACCGCCCGACCCGTCCCGCAGCGCCACCGCGTCAGTGGTGCGGAGCCGGATCCCCACCCGGTTGGACTCGGGCTGCACGACGAAGACCGCGTCGGCCATCCGCGCCAGCGCGGCAGCAGCGAACCGCTCGGCGTGCGGGCCCGGGACGACCCGCAGCTCGACCGTTGACGAGCCGTCGGCGTCGGTCGCGCCGTTTCCCAGGACGTGGTCACCGAGCGGTGGCGCCCAGGCGCCGGCGTGCAGGACGTCCCCCTGCCTGAGCGGGCCGGCGCCGAGCGCGGTCAGCTCATCGGTCGAGCTGCTGCCGAACCACTCGGGCCCCAGGAACCCGCCGGCCACGGCCAGGTAGGTGCGCCAACCGGCATGCTGGCGGCCGATCTCGAGCGTCTGGCCCGGTCCGAGCGGCAGCAACTGCCCGGTCGGCACGGCGCCGCCGTCGACACGGACGTCCGGCGCGGCCCCGACCGCCGCCACGTGGCACGCACCCCGACAGGTCAGCCGCGTGCCGCCGCCAGAGAGCTCGAGCGTCCCGGCCCGCGGCGCGTTCCCGGCCACGCGGTTGGCCAGCTCGAACGACACCGGGTCGGCCGGGGCGGCCGTCGGGACGCCGGCGGGCGCGACGGCACGGCGGCCGCCGTCCTGGACGACGGCCCGGAGCCCGGGGTTCACGACGTCGAACACCGCCCTGGCGCCCGCGGGCAGGGTCCAGGGCGGTGCGGCCACCGGCTCGGGTTCGACGGGCTCACCCCCGCCCGCCACCGTGAAGCGGACCTGGTCACCGGGCGCCAGCACGGCGTACGGCGGACGCGCGGGTGAGAACAGTCGGAAGGCGGTGCGGCCCACCAGGTGCCAGCCGCCCGGCGACGCCGTGGGATACACGGCGGCGTGGCCGTTGGCGATCGCCACTGAGCCGGCCGGCACCGCCGGACGCGGCCGTGAGCGACGCGGGACACGACGGAGCGGGACGGGAAGACCGTCGAGATAGGCGAACCCCGGGGAGAACCCGATCACGGCGGCGGTCAGGGGTTGCGCGGTCAGGAGCGCGGGCACCTCGTCGCGCCGACAGCCGGCGAGCGTGGCGACCTGGTCGAGGTCCGGGCCGTCGAAACGGCAGGGGATCGTGACGAGACGCCCCCGACCGAGCGCGTCGGCGGGCGGCCGGCGGCGGCCTTGGCCCGTCCGCACCACTGCCGCGGTGGCCAGCACCGGCTGGAGCTCGGCGTCGCCCTCGGTCGCGTGAACCATGACGGTGGCGGCGCCGCAGACCACCTCGACGCTCTCGGCCAACGCCGCGGTCAGCTCCTCCGCCAGCGAACGGGCGGCAGGAGCGTCGGCCACACCGATCAGGAAGGCGCGATCACCGAGATGCCGTACCTCCCCGACGGGGATGGACGGAATCATGCAGGCGCGGGCGCGACCACTTCGATCCCGGCGTCCGCCATCGCCCCTCGAACCGCCGTGGCGATGGCGACTGCTCCGGCCGAGTCGCCGTGGATGCACAACGTGTCCACCCACAGCGTCAGGACCGATCCGTCGTCGGCA
Source organism: uncultured Acidimicrobiaceae bacterium (assembly GCA_963783965.1). Lineage (GTDB taxonomy): Bacteria > Actinomycetota > Acidimicrobiia > Acidimicrobiales > RAAP-2 > Bog-473. Next base: position 145,206 of record CAWAPQ010000004.1, read on the forward strand.
ACCACTGCGCCGCGGGCCAGGGTCAGTGCCTGCGCCGCCGCTGCCCCCGGTTCGGTCAGCACCGCGCCGGCCGTGGCCCGGTCGACCAGCCCGCCGTCGGGCCGGTACGCCCGGTCGCAGAACCCCTCCTCGCAGGCGGTCATGCCGTCGCGCAGCACCATCGCCATGGCGCGACATCCCGACGGCAAAATCATGGCCGCGCCCTCACCGACACCGGAACGCACGGCGTCCCGGAAGGTCTCGTAGATGGCACCGCCCTTGGCGACCTCCTCGTACAGCGCGCCATGCGCCTTGACCGACGCCACCCTCGTTCCCGCCGCGCGGCAGACGGCATCGAGGCCGCGCAGCTGTTCGGTGAGGGATACGCCGAGCTCGACGCGGTCGATCTCCATCGGCCGGCGCCCGAAACCGGCGCGGTCGGGATACGACGGATGGGCGCCCACTCGTACCGCGTGGTCCAAGGCGGCAGCCACGGTGGCCTTCATGGAGTCGTCGTCCCCCGCGTGGCCGCCACAGGCGACGTTGACCGACGTCACCAGCTCCATCAGCGTGCGCTCCACCTCGACCCCGGCGGCGTCCGTCGCCTCGCCCACGTCGGCGTTGAGGTCGATGGTCCGCTTGGTGGTCACGCGGTCAGCCGGCCTCGAGCTGGTCCACGACGATGCCGTCGCGGTACACCACGCGCTGGTTGCGGCGCGTCGGCACGCGCACCCCGCCGAGGATGGTGCCCGTCATGTTGAGCGGGTCCGCCCCGGCCACGACCACCTCCTCACCGCTGGCGCCCCGTCGATGTGTCGCCCGCAGTTCGTCGAAGGCCTCCGGCAGCGCGTACTGCTCGCCGGAGAGCCCGGCGACGAAGCGGCCACCGAGCACGAGGCCGCGTGCCTCGAGCCGGCGCAGCGCCCACACGACCTCGCGCCAGGGCACCTTGAACGACTCCCGGCTCCACAGCTCCCAGGCCACAATGCCCCACCGCACCAGCAGCTGCTGGGCCACGGTCTCGGCCAGCGCCTCGTTGCCCGGCAAGAGGACCCCGTCGTCGATGGCCGGCGCCCCGAGCACCTCGGGCCCGGGCAGGAGCGACCACCGGCCCTCGCCGATGCCGGTCCCCACGGGCGCCCGGCGGCGCGCCAGACGCCCGGAGGGACGGCGCACCGTCCGGGTACGCCAGCGGTCACGCGCCGAGAGGAGCGCCCGCACCGCCGAAAAGGCGTCCGCAGTCACGAGGCCCCGGGCCACCAGGTCCCACAGCCCCTCGTCGACCTCCGCCGGGAGCCGCCCGGTCAGCGGCGCGAGCTCCGGCCGGAAACAGGCGCCGCGCACCTGCATCGCCACGAGGACGTCGGCGGCGGCGCCGACCTCGGGCTCCGGCGCCAGCGCACCGGCACGCACCGCGCGCAGCATGTCTTCGAGGTCGTCGCGCAGCACGAAGGCGAGCGGCGTCGCCGGCGACGGCGTCCCGCTGCGCCCGGCCTTCTCGGCGCGTGGTGTCAGACGCCCCCACACGATCTCGCCGGACAAACAGAGCTCGTCAAGCCAGCGGGCGTCGTAGCCGGTGACTCGGGCAGGGAGGATTTGGGCCTCCCACTCGGCCGCCGGCGCCTCGATCCCCTGCAGCTGCTCGAGCACGTCGAGCAGTCCCGCCCGCCCTTCGACGCGGCTGTCGGGCGTGGCGTGCTGCCAGTGGGTGAGGAAGCGCACGTACTCGGCAATCGGGACGGCGTCGACCAGGCCACGACGGCGATTCCGGCTCGCACCGTGCAGGCGCACCAGCAGGTTGCGGGCGCACCACCGACCGTCGGGCAACTCGAGGGCCGAGCCCTTGCCCTCCAGGCGGGCCAGCGCCGTGCGGGCCCGGGCCACCGAGAGCGGCGCGCCCATCGGAGCCCCCGAGGGGAGGACGGCGTCCGCCACCAGCTGCTCGACGGTCACCGGACCGGCCAACTGCAGGTGTCCGGCGGCGCATGCCGCAGCGGACTCGTCGTCCGTCGCGAGTGTCAGCGCCGCCTCGTGACGCTCCGTCGCCACCCAGCAGCCGTCGACCACGCTGGCGCGGCCGTCGGTGGCGAGGGTGTCGTACCAGCGTGCCCACTCGTGGTGCGGACGCGCCGCCACCAGGGAGAGCAGGAGGTCGTGCAACTCGTCGGCATTGCGCAGCCGGGGACGGACCTGGTCCAGGACGACCGCCACGGCTTCGGGATCGAGCGCGGCCAGCTCGGATGCGGGGACGGGCAGTCCGTCGGGACCGAGCTCGCCCAGGCCGCGGCGCAGCGACAGCGCCCGGGTGCGCCGCTCCTCGAGCGGCGCGTCGTCGAGGTAGGTGAAGGGTCGTCCGCTCAGGATGGCGTGGGAGAGGGGAGACGGCTCAGACGACTCGACCGTGTGCACCGCGATGGCACCGGACTCGACCCGGGACCACACCTCGACCAACCCCTCCACCGAGAGCCCCTCGTGGAGGCAGTCGTGGACCGTCTGGCGGGCCAACACGTGGTCGGGCACACCGACCGGACCCGGCGGCGCGTTCTCCTGACAGGCGGCCAGGCCCGGCCACACGGCGGCGAGCAGGTCGTCGGCCTCCATGCGCTGGAGGTGGATGGGGCGGCGCTTGCCGCCGTTCATCCGGGGCAGCACAAGGGCTCGGTTGAGGTTCCAACGCCAGCGCGCGCCGAGCATGGGGTGGAGCAGCACGGCCTGCGTGAGCACCTCGGACGCCTTGGCGCTGCTCAACATGGACTGCACCTTGGTGAGCGGGAAGCTGTGCTGGGGCCCGAGCGACAGGACCACCGTGTCGTCGTCGGCGGCCGCCTGCAGCTCGAAGTCGAAGGAGACGCAGAACCGCTTGCGCAGGGCCAGACCGAGCGCCCGGTTGATACGTCCACCGAACGGCGCGTGGATGATCAGCTGCGAGCCCTCGCTGTCGTCGAAACAGCGCTCGACGACGATCCGCTCCCGCGTCGGCAGGTGGCCGAGTGCCGCCAGGCCGGCGGCGCAGTAGGCGACGACCTGCTGGGCCACCTCGGCCGAGACGCCGGCACGCTCCTGCACCAGCCGACGGGCGCCGTCGCCGTCCTGGTCCGCCAGCAAGGGCTCGAGCGCGGCGCGCAACTCGCTCACCGCCTCGGAGAGCTCAGCGGTGCGGGCCGGGGCTTCGCCGAGCCAGAAGGGAATGGTCGGGGGCAGGTCCCCGGCATCGTGCACGCGGACCGTGCCGACCTCGACCTTGGCCACCCGCCACGAGTGCGTGCCCAGGAGGAAGATGTCGCCCGCCGTCGCCTCCACGGCGAAGTCCTCGTGGACGGAGCCGACCGTCACCCCGTCGGGATCGAGCACCACCCGGTAGTCACCGGTCTCGGGGATGGCGCCCCCACCGGTGAGCGCGGCCAACCGCGCGCCCCGCCTGGCCCGCAACCGCCCGTTGACCGCGTCGAGGTGCAGGTGCGCGCCGCGCCGCCCGCGCCCGGTCTCAATGCCCCAACTGGCCAACGCCACCACGTCGTCGAAGTCCTTGCGCGACAGCTCCGCGTACGGGGCCGCGTGGCGGATCATCTCCCACATCGTCTCGACGTCGCGCTCGTCGGTGGAGGCGACCTCCGCGACCAGCTGCTGGGTCAGGACGTCGAGCGGGGCGACGGGCGGTTCGAGCAGATCGAGCCGCCCCTCCCGGACGGCGGCAAGGAGTGCCGTGCACTCGACGAGCTCGTCGCGCGTCGTGGGGTAGAGGCGCCCGGCCGGCGTGCCGTGGCGATGGTGGTTGGCCCGGCCGACCCGTTGGAGGAAGGTCCCGATGGCGCGGGGCGATCCGACCTGGCACACCAACTCGACCGGGCCGACGTCGATGCCCAGCTCGAGCGATGCCGTCGCCACCAGCGCGCGCAGGTCACCGGCGCGCAGGCGCGTCTCGACGATGCGCCGGCGCGCCGCCGAGAGGCTCCCGTGATGCGCGGCGACGAGCAACGAGGCGTCCACGTCGCCCCCGTCGGCCGACTCGTTCTCGCCCAGCCGCTCGGCCAGCTGGTGGGCCACCCGCTCGGCCATCTTGCGCGTGTTGACGAAGATCAGCGTGGTGCGGTGGTGGCGCGTGTGCTCGGCGATGCGGTCGAGGATGTCCGACATCTGGCCGCCGCTCATGACGGCCTCGAGCTCGGTCGAGGGCAGCTCAATGGCCACATCGAGGTCGCGGGCGTGGCCGCAGTCGACGACCACGGTCGGCGGGCGGTCGTCGTGCACGCCCGAGAGCAGCCGCGCCACCAGCTCGAGCGGACGCTGGGTGGCCGAGAGGCCGATGCGCTGGAGATCACCACCGCTCTCGCCCACCAGCGCGTCCAACCGCTCCAGGGACAGCGCCAGGTGGCTGCCCCGCTTGTCACGGGCCAGCGTGTGCACCTCGTCGACGATCACCGTCCGCACCCCGCGCAGGAGCGCCCGTGACGAGGGCGCGGTCAGGAGGAGGTACAGCGACTCCGGCGTGGTGACGAGCAGGTCGGGCGACTGCTTCTTCATGGCGGCCCGTTCGGCCGCCGGCGTGTCCCCCGTGCGGATGGCGACGCGCAGCCCCGGGTCCGGGTACCCGAGCCGGGCCGCCTCCTCGCGGATTTCGGTCAGGGGGACGTGGAGGTTCTCGTGCACGTCGACGGCGAGTGCCCTCAGCGGCGAGATGTAAAGGACCTCGGGTGCGCCCCTGGCGGAGGATCCGGCCTCGGCGGCGCGGTAGGCGGCGTCGATGGCGACCAGGAACCCCGTGAGCGTCTTGCCCGAGCCCGTGGGTGAGGCCACCAGGACGTTGCTCCCCGCGGCGATGTGGGGCCAGGCCGCCGACTGGGGTGGCGTCGGCCCATCGGGGAACCGACGTGCGAACCAGCTGGCGACGGCCGGGTGGAAGAGCGTCTCGGGGGAGTCCTCGGGCACCCTCCTATTCCACCAGGATGTAGTGACCGACGCGGCCGCGGTGGGGCCGCCCGCCGGTCACGGTCAGGCGGCGAGGGGGCGGCGACCCCAACAGGAGATCATCGGCGGCTGGGCCAGGTCGAGCAGGCCGGCCGCCACGTTGGCCAGGTGCCGGTCGATCTCCTCCCCGGTGGCGATGCCGTGGTCGAGCAGCTCGGCGCGGATGAGGGTGATCGTCGCCGTCTCGAGGGCGTTGCAGGCGGGATCGCTCACCGGGAAGGCGGCGTCGGCCCCCACCTGGGCCAGCCCGACGGCGCGGAGGCGGCGCGGCAGGGAGCGCCCGTAGGCCAGGTCGACCCCGCGTTCGGCCAGCAGGGCGCGAAAGCCACGGCGGATGCGGTTGGCCAGCTCTTCGGCCGGTCCGATCTCCTCCAGGCAGCTCAGGGGCTGCAGGGCCGGGTCGGCGTCCTCCACCAACAGGACCCCGCCGGGCCGGAGGGCGGCGGCCATGGCGGCCAGGGCGGTGTCGCGCTCCGGCACGTGCACCAGGACGAGGCGGGCATGGACGAGGTCGAACGGTCCGGACGGTGGCGGGTCGGCACCCACGTCGTGCTCGAGGACCTCGACGTTGGGGGCGACGGCCTCGCCGGCCCAGGACACGTTGATGTCGGAGGCGAGGACGTGGCCGCCGGGGCCGACCCGCTCGGAGAGGTGGTCGACCACCGAGGTCCCGCCCGCCCCCACCTCCCAGCAGCGCCAGCCCGGAGCCAGGCCCAGGCCGTCGAGATGCCGGAACGTGGCGGGATCGAACAGGGTGGTGAAGGCGGTGAAGCGGTCCATCGCCTCCGGGGCGTCGTTCGAGAGCAGGTACCGCCCTGTCGTCACGATGTGTCCGTGGTCATGGCACCGGCGTGCTGGCCGCGGTCAATTCGTGCGGGGTGCCCACGGAACGATCGAGCACGTCGGCCACCTCGGCCCGCCCCTCGTCGATCAGGGTGGCCGTGGCGGAGAAGTCGCGGTACTCGCCCGAGGGCTCGCCGCCACCGCTGAAGACGACCACCTCGACGCCCGGCGGGAGCGACGCCAGCTCGCGGATGAACCGCGCGTGGATGGCGACGAAGAAGGCCGTCAACTGCGCCTCGAGGGGGCGGCGCGGCGGGGGCGGGTGGTAGTGCAGCGGACCGCACAGCAGCACGTAGATGCGGTCGCACCCCGCGGCGATCGCCCGGCTGATGGGCACGTTGTTGACCACGCCGCCGTCGACGAGCATGTCGCCGTCGATGATGACCGGCGGGAAGATGGACGGGATGGCCGAGGAGGCCAGGATGGCCTCGACGGCCGGGCCGTGGCCGATCCAGCGCTCGCGCCCGTCGGTCAGCGACGTCGTGACCACCTCAATGGGGATGGTGGCGTCCTCGAGGTTCTCGTAGTCGATCCCGGCCTGAATGATCGCCCGCAGCCCGGTGTTGGCGTGCACGGACAGCCGCTTCTGCAAGAAGGCCCACGGGCCATCGAGCGGGCCCCGGGGGAAGATGTCGGTGCCCTTGACCGCACGCCAGATGTCGGCCATCCGCTCGGCGTTCTCCAGCGTGGGTTGCCCGGCGTAGGACGCGCCGTTGATGGCACCGACCGAGGCGCCGAACACTCGATCGGCCCGGATGTCGCGCCGGATGAGCTCCTGGAGCATCCCCACCTGGACGGCGCCCCGGCTGCCGCCGCCGGCGAGGACGAAGGCCGTGCGCTCCGGTTCCCGGTGCGCGCCGTTCGAGAGGTGGCGGCGCTGCGCCCAACGCGCCCGCACGCGGTCCGTGAACGAGGGCGGCGGCGCGCCGGCGAAGTGGTTGGCGTCGGTCATGACGCGCCGGGCGGCGGGTCCGACGGGCCCTGGAGGCGGGCCTCCTGTCGGGCCCGCCACGCCTTCCGCCCGGCCACGTCGTGGCGCACGGCCCACAGGATGACGATCACGACGAGGGTGAGCATGGCCACCACGAAGATCCCGAAGATCACGAAGAAGGCGGTGTTGCCGGCCGACGCCAGCAGGAGGGCGGTTGCCATGTCCGTCTCAGGGTAGAGGAGTGTCACACCCCGTGGGCACACTGCACCGATGGTCCTCGTCGTCCCCCGTCCCCTGCTCCGGCCGGCCCCCGCGGGTGACGTGCCGGCGGATCGTGGCACGGGGGACGAGGTCCTGGCACTCCTGCGCGGTGACGCCGCCACCCGGCCCTGCTTCGACCCCGGGCTGGCCGGCGGGTTACGGGCCTGGCTCGAGGACGCCGCCTACGACGTCGTGGCGGCGCGGGGCGACCACGCGCCACCGCTCTTCCTCGGACCGCGCCAGTTGCTCGACTTCTACGAGGACCAGAGTGGCGCCGGCGCCGGGGTCGGGGCGGGGGCCGCGGCGGGGGCCGCGGCGGATCGGCTCCTGCTGTCACGTTTGGTGCGGGCGCTCCTGCGCCAGCTCGTGCACACAGGAGAGATCGACAACCCGTTGGCCGACGCGCTCGATGCGTTGCGCGCATGCGGAGACGATGCCGACGTGCGGCAGATCGAGTCACTGCCCGAAGCGGCACGGGCCGGCCTGGCGGAGACGCTGGTGCTGCACGCCCGGAACCTGAGCGGGCTCGTCCCGCGCTTCGCCCCCGGTTGGATGCCGCGTACCAACGACCGCGTCGCCATCCCGCTGGCCGGCGGCAGGATCGTGCTGCACGGCATGTTCGACCTCGTGGTCGGGCTACCCCAACGGCGCACCGCGTCGCTCTGCGCGCTCGGATTGTCCAGTGGCGGTCCGTGGGCCGCGGCGAGGCGTTCGCTGCACTACCTGTCGCTGCTCGAGACACTCCGGTCCGGCGCTCCCCCGTTCCGGCTGGCGCTGTTGGAGTCGACATCCGGCCGCTACGGCGTGGAGGACGTGCGCGAAGAGCATCTCCGGGCCATCGCCTCGCACATTGCCGCCTGGCTTTCGCAGGCAACGGCACATGGATAACCGGCTCATGGACGCGCTGGTGGAGCCCGTCCCCGTCGTCGACCCCGTCGCGTGGGGTCGCGCCCTCGACGAGGCGAAGGCGAAGTTGGCCGGCCTGGCCGTCCGGCGAGCCGGGGCGACCCGGTTCCGCGTGACCGACCACGAGGTGCGCACCGCCCTCTCCGCTCATGACGACGCCGACGATCCGGGCCACGCCGACGCGTTCGCCTGGTCCGCCCGGACGGCTCGGCGATCCATCGGGGTAACAGCGGTGCGCCTCCTGGTCGGGGGGACGGCACGGACGCCGCTCGAGGCGGTTCGGTACCGGTTGGCCGAGTCCTCCCGCTGGGTGCGCGAGGGCAGCTCCTCGGCCACCCAGCTCGACCGTTGGGTGGACGGCCTCTCGCCGGCCGGCCGCGCCGCCGTCGGCGCGGAGGCCGTGACCTGGGCCACCCGCCTGTGGTGTGCCCTCGACTGGTCCTCGTTCGCCTCCGCCCCGGTCATCGGCCGGGACCACTGGTGGGACAGCCCCCATTCCGCGCTGCTCGCGCTGCGGGGACGGGCCGACGTGCGCACCCCCGTCGCGCACCTCGTGGTCCTGTCGGGGCCGCGTCGCAGCTCGGTGCGCGCCGAGCTCGCTCTCGTGACCCTCGTGGAGTCTCTCCGCCTGCGGGGGGGCGAAGCCCCCGGCCGCATCGTCGGCTGGTGGCCGGACTCGTGCCACCTGGTCCGGGTCGAGCCCGAACCGGCCGCCGTCACCCTGGGGGCGGAGGCGGTGGAGCTGGCGCTGGGCGGCGGCGGAATGTCGCTGCGGTCAGCTGCTTAAGGGACACCGCCCAGGTCATCTATCGTTGGTCCCCCCATGGAGACCCGCGACGACATCAGGAACGTGGCCATCGTGGCGCACGTCGACCACGGCAAGACGACCCTGGTCGACGCCCTTCTGCGCCAGACCGGCGCCTTCGGCGCGCACGAGGAGCTCACCGACCGGGTGATGGACTCCGGCGACCTGGAGCGCGAGAAGGGCATCACCATCCTGGCCAAGAACACGGCCGTGCGCTGGGGCGGCGTCAAAATGAACATCGTCGACACGCCGGGCCACGCCGACTTCGGGGGCGAGGTCGAGCGGGGTCTGACCATGGTCGACGGCGTCCTCCTCCTGGTCGATGCCTCGGAGGGGCCCTTGCCCCAGACCCGGTTCGTCCTGCGCAAGACCCTGGAGGCCCGGCTCCCCGTCGTGCTCGTGATCAACAAGGTCGACCGGGCCGATGCCCGCATCGCCGAGGTCGTGCACCAGGTCGAGGAGCTGTTCCTCGACCTCGATGCCGACGAGCACCAGATCGACTTCCCGATCCTCTACGCCAACGCCCGGGCGGGCTGGGTCAGCACGGAGGCCGACGTGGAGGGCGTGAACGTCGAACCCCTGTTCAAGGCCATCATTGAGCACGTCCCGGCCCCGTCCTTCGATCCCGACGCCGGGACGCAGGCCCTCGTCTGCAACCTCTCCGCCTCCCCCTACGTGGGCCGGCTCGCCATCTGCCGGGTCCACAACGGCACCCTGACGAAGGGCAGCCCGGTGGCGTGGTGCCGCCTCGACGGCACCGTCGAGAAGGTCAAGATCACCGAGCTCTACGTGACCGAGGCGCTGGACCAGGTGCCGGCGGAGTCGGCCGGCCCGGGCGAGATCGTCTCGGTGGCGGGCCTGGCGGAGGTCACCATCGGCGAGACGTTGGCCGATCCCGACCGGCCGGTCGCGCTGCCGGCCATCACCGTCGACGAGCCGAGCCTGGCCATGACCATCGGCATCAACACGTCCCCGCTCTCGGGAGCGGACGGCACGAAGCTGACCGCCCGCCTGCTCAAGGCCCGGCTGGACGCCGAGTTGGTGGGCAACGTGGCCATCAGGGTGACGACGACCGAGCGCCCCGACATGTGGGAGGTGCTCGGCCGGGGCGAGCTCCAGCTGGCCGTGCTGGTCGAGACGATGCGGCGCGAGGGCTTCGAGCTCACGGTGGGCAAACCCCAGGTCGTCACGCGGGAGATCGACGGCAAGGTGTACGAGCCGGTGGAGCGGGTGAGTATCGACGTGCCCGACGAGTATCTCGGCGTCGTCACCCAGCTGCTGGCGCTGCGCAAGGGCACCATGTCCGAAATGGTCAACCACGGAACGGGCTGGGTGCGCTTCGATTACCGGGTGCCCGCCCGCGGCCTCATCGGGTTCCGCACCGAGTTCCTGACCGAGACACGGGGGACGGGCATCCTGCACCACGTGTTCGACGGTTGGGAGCCCTGGCACGGGGACCTGCGGACCAGGCGCAACGGCTCCATGGTGGCCGACCGGCGGGGCGTCTCGACCACCTTCGCCCTCATGAACCTGCAGGAACGGGGGACGCTGATCATCGGGCCGGCCGAAGAGGTCTACGAGGGCATGATCGTGGGCGAGAACGCCCGGGCCGACGAAATGGACGTCAACCCGACCAAGGAGAAGAAGCTCAACAACATCCGGTCGGCCACCGCGGAGGACTTCGAGCGCCTCACGCCCGCCATGAACTTCACGCTGGAGCACGCCCTGGAGTTCATCAGCGAGGACGAGTGTGTCGAGGTCACACCGAAGGCGGTGCGGTTGCGCAAGGTGTTGCTCGACCAGGCCACGCGCGGGCGGCTGCGCAGCCGGGCCCGGGACGCGGCGCTGCGCGAGCAGTCACACTAGGGAATCGGCGACACAAGGGGGGCGGGGCATGGTCACCGCACGGACCGAGGGCTTCGATCACATCACGATCGTGGTCACCGACCTGCACGAGGCGCGACGGTTCTTCGGGCTGCTCGGCTTCGAGGAGAGCATCGCAGTGGTGGCATCGGGCGAACGGGTGTCGGACTACATGGGCATCCCCGGCTGGGAGTCCGACCACGTGACCCTGGTGCTGAAGGGGGTCGACGTGCACCAGGAGATTCAGCTGCTCTTCTTCCATCAGCCGCCCATAAAGGTGGACGGCGGCGCCGGCACCCTCGACCGTACGGGGTTCAACCACGTCTGCTTCCGGGTCAACGACCTGAGCGCCATGCTCGGGCATTTGGCGGCGAACGGCATCACGCCACGGAACGAGGTCCTCGACTACCACGATCGCAAGCTGGTCTTCCTCGACGGACCGGGTGTGGTCGTCGAGCTGGCCGAATGGGCCAGCGGGTGAGCCGGCCGCCGAGACCCCTCACCTAACATGAGCCGCCTGGAGGGATGGCAGAGCGGACGAATGCACAGCTCTTGAAAAGCTGCGAGGTGCAAGCCTCCGTGGGTTCAAATCCCACTCCCTCCGCTTTTGTGATGTCGCGGGACATCGGAGACCGGAATCTCACCAACCGCACAACAGCATCTCCACCTGCTGCAATTTGTGACGACACCAGTGGTGGACTTGTGGGTACCGAGAGAAGGGCGGACTGATGGCGGCGACGAACCCAACCGGGAAGGCGATCCTTCGGGCATCGCTACAGCTGTTCCGGCAGGACCGGCAGATGATCTGGCTGCCGGTCATGGCGACCATCACCGCCGTCATCGCCTTCGCCATCATCGCCTTGCCGGTGGGGCTGGCCTTCGGCCGCAACGGGATCGGCATCATTGTCGCTCTGGCTTGCGGCTCCGTCGTGGCCACCGCAGCAACCGTGATCTTCAACGTGGCGCTCGTCTTCGCAGCCACCGACCGCATTGAGGGACGAACGCCCACCATCGGCGGGTCGCTGGCTCAGGCCTGGGGACGGCGGAACGTCATCTTCAGCTGGGCCATCCTGTCGGCCGTGGTGGGAACGGCCATCCGCATGCTGGAGCAACGGCTCGGCGTGGTGGGCCGCCTGATCGGCGTCGCCGGCGGCCTGGCCTGGGCGGTGGCGACGTTCCTCGTCATCCCCGTCCTCGCCTTCGAGAACGTCGGGCCGTTCGAGGCGATCAAGCGCTCCTCGTCCATCCTGAAGGCGCGGTTCGGCACGATCGCCCGGGGCGGCTTGCGGTTCGGGTTCCTCTTCCTCGGCCTGTCGCTCGGTGCACTGCTCGTGCTCGCCATCGGTGTGGTCTGCATCGCCAAGGATGCCGACGTCATCGGGATCCCGATCGCCGTCATCGGGTTCGTCCTCCTCATCGGCGTCTCGATGTACGCACAGGCCGCCGGGATGTACATGCGGACGATCCTCTACCGGTTCGCCACGGACCAACCCATTCCCGACATCGGCGTCGACCCGCGCGGGGCCTTCGGCAGCCGCTAGCCCGGGCCGACGGAGGCGCCGACCGCGCGGCCGCCGAGGACGGGCACCAGCGGAGATCGTTGGTGCCGCCGGCACCGCCTCGGCCTCACGTCTCCGTCCGTCAGGTCAACTCGGCTGCGGGACGATGCGCATGTAGGGCTTCGGCTCCTTCCAGCTGCCGTACATCTCCTTGGCCTCTTCGTTGGAGACGGCGCCGGTGATGACCACGTCCTCGCCCTGCTTCCAGTTGACCGGGGTGGCCACCCGGTGGTTCGCCGTGAGCTGAAGCGAGTCGATGACCCGGAGCACCTCGTCGAAGTTGCGGCCGGTCGTCATCGGGTAGACCAGGATCAGCTTGACCTTCTTGTCCGGGCCGATCACGAACACGTTGCGGACCGTCTGGTTGTCGGCCGGTGTGCGGTCCTTGGGGTCGCCCGACGTACTCGCCGGCAGCATCCCGTAGAGCTTGGAGACCGCGAAGTCGGTGTCACCGATCATCGGGTAGTTGGGGCGGGTGCCCTGGGTCTCCTCAATGTCATCGGCCCACTTCTCGTGGTTCTCCGTGCTGTCGACGGACAACCCGATGACCTTCACCCCGCGCTTGTCGAACTCGGGCTTGAGCTTCGCCATGTAGCCGAGCTCGGTGGTGCAGATGGGTGTGAAGTCCTTGGGGCGTACGGGTGTCCACTTCACCGTCGGCGTCTATCAACGATCGGTCCCGATCCTCAGGGCGCTGCAGGAGGCCGCCGCCAGTGACGATGCGGCCCGCGCCCGGCTGGCCCAGTACGACGAGGATCGTCGGACCGTCACCGCGGCCGGCCTCGCGCTGATCCTCGGCGACGAGGCGCCGGAGGATGTCGTCGATGCCATCTGGGCCCTCGCCAGCCCCGAGGTCTACACCTATCTCACCGAAGGCAGGGGCTGGTCCCTGGCCGCGACCGAGGCCTGGCTGGTGGAGATGAGCAGCGCAACCATCGGGAGGTCCCGGGTGGCGCGCGGGCAACCCGGCAGGGACGCCGCACGGTCGGAGGCCTGACCCGTTTCGCTCCGCACCACTCCGCCGGGAGGCCGTGAGGGGAAGCGGTAACCTCGCAGCGCTCCGGGGAGGAACGCCGTCAGGATCTCGCCGGGGCTTGGTCCGACGATGCAGGGGGAGAGCGCGTGGCAGACATGAAGGCCGTGCAGGTGACCCGCCACGGTCCACCGGGCGAAGTCCTGGCCGTGCAGACCATCGCGCGTCCCGAGCCCGGACCGGGCGAGGTCCGGGTGCGGGTGAGCGCGGCGTCGCTCAACTTCAACGACATCGACCGCTGCCTCGGCAACCTCGTCTCGGTGCCCACTCCTCCACCGTTCACGCTGGGCATGGACGTGTGCGGCGTCGTCGACGCCGCGGGTGACGGCGCCGAGTCCTGGCTCGGACAGCGGGTCGTGGCCATCACGAAGAACGCCCTCGGGGGCATCGCCGACTACGCCATTGCGGACGCCATCTCGGTGTTCGAGGCACCCCCGTCCTTCGACGACGCCGAAGCCACCGCATTCCTCCTGTCGTTCCAGACCTCTCACCTCGCCCTCTTCAAGCGAGGACGTCTCCAGTCGGGCGAGACGCTGGTCGTGCACTCGGCCGCCAGCGGACTGGGCAGTGCAGGGATCCAACTGGGCAAGGCCGCCGGGGCCAGGGTGATCGCAGTCGCCGGCGGCCCCGAGAAAGGTGCCCTGTGCGCGTCCCTCGGAGCCGACCTGGTCATTGACCACACGGCGGAGGACTTCGTCGAAGCGGTCCTTGTCGCCACCGGCGACGCCGGGGCCGACGTGGTCTATGACCTGACCGGGGGCGACTTCGTGGAGCGCTCGTGGCGCTGCACCGCGCACGGCGGACGGTACCTGGCGGTGGGCTTCGCCGACGACGACGCCAACGGCATGACCGGTCGGCCGCTCCGCATGGCGTGCATCGGGAACATCGACATCGTGGCCGTCATGGTGGCCTGGGCGGATGCGGTCGATCCGGGCATGCGGCGGTTCGGGTTCAATCCGTTCGGGCGGGACGTGGCCGACGAGATCCATGCCGACCTGCTGCGCCTGGCCGCGGCGGGCGCGATCCGACCCGCCATCGGGCAACGCGTCTCGATGGAGGACGCGGGCCGGGCACTCGACGAGCACGCGGCGCGGCGCTCGGTCGGCCGCACGGTGGTGGAGGTGCAGTGACGGGAGGGCGATGACCACGGTCGAGTACACCTGGCGCGACTCCGAGCTGCGCAGCCCACCCCTGAGGGCCCTGAACTGGACGGGCGCCCGACTCGCACGCCTGGGGCCCGAACTCCCCTCGCTGAGCCCGTCGTCGGTGACGGCCGCCGCCGTGAGGCAGGCCGGTTCGGACGACTTCGGCAGTGACTCCTACCGGGAGCCCCTGGAGGTCTACCTGCGCGCGTGCGAGGACGAGGCCGCGCTGACGACCTTCGGGCGCCTCCTCATTTCGAAGATGCTGGCCGGCGCCCTGGCCAATCGCATCGCCGTGCAGCGCTGGTCGGCTGAACACCCCGAGGTCAGGCAGGGCCGCATTGAGCGCCCGTGGATCATCGTCGGCCTGCCCCGGACCGGGACGAGCCTCCTGTCGATCCTGCTCGGCCTCGATCCGGTGGCCCGGCCCCTCCTCCAGTGGGAGGCGGCCCACCCGATCCCGCCGGTCTCCCTGGAAGAGGCGGCGGAGGACCCACGGATCGCCAAGACGGCCAAGGACCTCGACGGCCTGATGAAGCTCAACCCACCGCTCAAGGCCATGCACCCCTTCGGCGCCACCGTGGCCGAGGAGTGTGTGGCGATCTTCATGTACGACGTGCGGGCGCTCGCGCTCGAGACCCAGGCCCACGTCCCCACCTACGCCCGCTGGCTGGAGCAGGCCGACATGACGTCGGCCTACGATCAGCACCGCCTCACCCTGCAGACGCTCCAATCGCGGCAACCCACCGAGCGCTGGATCCTCAAGACGCCCAATCACCTGTGGCATCTCGAGGCGATGCTCGCCGCCTACCCCGACGCCCGGGTCATCTGGACGCACCGCGACCCGGGGCCCGTCGTCACGTCGCTGGCGAGCCTGGCCAACGCCGGCCAACGGGTCCTGACCAGCCGGAAGGACCCCCGGCCCACGGCCGAGGAGTGGAAGCGCAAGTGCGGGTTCGCGCTCCGTTCGGCGATGGCCTTCGACGAGAAGACCGGTGACGGCTGGTGCCAGCACCTCCACTACGAGGCCCTGGTCGCCGACCCCGTGGGAGCCGTCCGCGCGCTCTACGAGGGCTTCGGCGAGGAGGTCGGCTCGCTCCACGCCCGCCGCATGCACGCCTACCTCGAGGACCGCCCCCAGGACGCGTTCGGCCGGCACCGCTACGACCCCTCCGACTTCGGCTGGACCTACGCCGAACTCGCCGACGAGTTCGGGGACTACACCGAGCGCTACCACATCGAGACGGCGGATCGTGGGTGAATTCGGGACTCAGGTGGCGCAAAGATTTTTGACCCCCGGATTGCTAGTGTGCCCAAACAGGAACGTGTTCTAAAGTTTTCTTAAGGGAGTGGGGGCAGAACCCGAAACGGGTTTGGCCCCATGAACAGGGGGTTGGCATTGATGAAGCGGGTCACCGGTTTGCGGACCCTGGGGGCGGGACTGATGCTCACCGCGCTGACGGCGGCAGGTGTGCTCGTCACGCCCGGTGTCGGCGGCGCCGCATCGACCTCCTCCGCCAAGTTCGGCACGCTCCCGTCGCCGTGCGGCAAGGGGCACGCCACGGGCGCCACGGACACGGGTGTGACCAACACCTCCATCAACATCGCCTACGGCGACGACCGCGGCTTCTCCGGGCTTCCCGGCCTCGACCAGGAGATGGGTGACGCGGTCAAGGCCATGATCGCCTGGTGCAACTCCCAGGGCGGCATCGACGGGCGCAAGCTCGTCGGCGACTACGGAAACGCCGCGGTAACCAACGTCGGCTCCGTGGTGACCCAGGAGTGCAAGCAGGACTTCATGCTGGTGGGCGAGGGTTTCGCCCTCGACGGCTCGGCGGAACAGACCCGCCTGGGCTGCAATCTGGCCGCCGTGCCGGGCTTCACCGTCGCTCCCGTGGTGGCCAACGCGTACGAGATGTACCAGGCCTCCCCGAATCCGGCCAACGCCAGCCCGGTCTCGAGCGCCTACGAGGCCGAGAAGCTCTTCGGGGCCAAGACCAAGAAGGTCGGCGTCTACGGCTCCACCCTCTCCACCCAGGAGTCCTCGACGAACAAGGCCGTCCAGGCCTTCACGACCGCCGGCTGGAAGTTCCTCCCCAACTGCACCGCCAACATCGACTACAACGGCGAGGCGAACTACACGCCCTTCGTGCAGAAGCTGCAGAGCTGCGGGGCACAGATCATCTTCAACGACGCCACGCCGGGAGCGACCCTGTACGGCGCCTTCGAAGCGGAGAATCAGATCGGCTACGACCCGATCTGGGTGATGGACTCGGGCGCCTACACGGCGGACTTCGCAAAATGGAACACCGACGGCCTGGCCAACAACGTCTACGTCCGCCTCTCCTACGAGCCCCTCGAGGCGTCCAAGGTCGTGCCGGCCGTGGCCCAGTACCTCTCGATCGTCAAGAAGTACGGCGGCCTGACCTCGCAGCTGGGTGAGCAGGCCACGTCGTCGTTCCTCCTCTGGGCGACCGAGGCCAAGGCGTGTGGCTCCACCCTGACCCGCCAATGCATGATCAACCACCTCGCCAAGGTGACGAACTGGACGGG
The DNA here is from genome assembly GCA_963783965.1 of uncultured Acidimicrobiaceae bacterium. GTDB lineage: Bacteria > Actinomycetota > Acidimicrobiia > Acidimicrobiales > RAAP-2 > Bog-473. The sequence goes on from CAWAPQ010000004.1 coordinate 162,046, forward strand.
AGGCGGGCTCAACGCGTCGGGGAACCCGGCCAAGAACATCCCCCCGGACTGCGGCCTCCTGATGAAGCTCGACGGGACCAAGTGGGTGCAGGCCTACCCCAAGAAGCTCGGGACGTTCGACTGCTCCCCCAAGTACGTCGTCCCCAACACGGGCTCGGTGATCGGCACCCCGTTGAACGCCCAGGGCTACGCTACCCAGTACGCCTCATCCTCGGTCCTCAAGCCGCAGGGGTGAGCACCCCGATCGTCAGTTCGCCTACCGCCTGACCTGAGCGAGGGAGCTCCGGCCATGCACCTGTTCCTCACCTACACCATCCTCGGGCTGGTCACCGGCGCCGTCTACGGGATCGCCGCCTCCGGTCTCGTGCTGACCTACACGACCTCGGGCATCTTCAACTTCGCCCAAGGCGCCATGGCCATGCTGGCGGCATTCACCTACTGGCAGTTCCGCTACGGCTGGAACTGGCCGGCGCCGCTCGCGCTCTTCGCCGTGCTCGTCGTGCTGGCACCCCTGCTGGGCATGGTCCTCTACGTCGGGATCATGCGGGGGCTGCGCCAGACGGCCGACGTGACCAAGATTGTGGTCACCATCGGCATCATGCTGGGGTTGATCGCGCTGGCCCAGTGGATCTGGAGTCCCGGTGTCCCGCGCACCGACGGCCTGTTCTTCGGCAACACGGCGAAGTTCAAGGTCTTGGGCGTCTACGTCACGGACCACGAGGCGATCGCCCTGGGCTGCGGTGTGCTCATCGCCGTGGGCATCCGCCTGCTGTTCACGAGCACCCGGACCGGCGTGGCGATGCGTGCCGTGGTCGACAATCCCGCACTCCTGCAGCTCAACGGTGGGCGCCCCGAGCGGCTCGCGGCGTTCTCGTGGGCCCTGGGTGGGGCGCTGGCGGCGCTGGCCGGGATCCTGATCACCCCGATCAGCGGGGGCACCCTGGACGTCCACGTCCTGACCCTGCTCGTGTTGGACTCCATCGCGGCGGCCATGTTCGGCCGCCTCCGGAGCATCTGGCTCACGTTCGCCGGGGCACTCGTCCTCGGCCTGGCCAGCACGTACGTCCTGGGCTACTTCCCCGAGTCGTGGTCCTGGGCCTCGAACTTCCGCATCGCCCTGCCCATGATCGTGCTGTTCGTGGTCCTGATCGTGCTGCCGCAGGACCGACTGCGCGGCGCCACGTTGCTGCGCACGCGGGAACGCTTCACCGTCCCCACCCTGCGCTCCGCCGTGACGTGGGGCCTGATCCTGCTCGTCGTGGTGCTGCTCCTGGAGCAGATCATGGGCAGCAGCGACATGGGGTCCCTGACCGTCGGCATCATCTTCGGCATCATCGCCCTGTCCCTGACGCTGCTCACCGGCTACGCCGGCGAGATCAACCTGGCGCCGGTCTCTTTCGGGGCCATCGCCACGATCATTGTGTTCCACCTCGGCCTGTCGGGGACCGGGACCGCCCAACGGATCACGTTCTGGGGGCTGCTGCTCGGGATGGCGGTCACGGCGATCGTCGGCGGCCTGATCGCCCTGCCCGCCCTGCGCCTCCGCGGCCTGTATCTCGCCCTGGCCACCCTGGCGTTCGGCGTGTTCGTCTCCGACATGATCATCGCCGACATCGCGCCGCACGTGCTGCCGATCTTCCACCTGAACTACTCGATCTTCCCCAACGGCACCCTGCAGATCCCACCGCTGAAACTGGGGCCGATCGACCTCAGCTCGTCGAAGACGTTCCTCACCACGGCGACCTGCATCTTCATTCTGATCGGCATCGGCCTCATCGCACTCCGGCGGAGCAATTACGGGCGCCGACTGACGGCCATGAAGGACAGTCCCGCGGCGGCGGCGACACTGGGCCAGAACCTCATCAAGCTGAAGCTGTCGGTGTTCATGATTTCGGCGGCCATCGCCGGGCTCGGTGGCATTTTGTTGTCGAGCGCGTCGGTGAGTGTGAACTCCGACACGTTCATCATCTTCATCAGCCTCGCCCTCGTCATGCTCACGGTCGTCGGGGGCATCGGCAACGTGGCCGGGGCGCTGATGGGCGGGATCCTGGCCGGGACCGCGTTCCAGGCCCTCACCTCGACGTTCTCGAACCTCAGCACCGACGCCGGAGGAGGCGGTTTCTGGAGCGTCATGGCCAACCTCTCGCTGGTGGCGCCGGCCCTGATCGGCGTGAGCCTCGGCCGCAACCCGAGCGGGGCGGTGCCCGACATCGTCGCCCGGTACAAGCCGCTCTGGCAGGCGAAGGGCGTGCTGCTCCTCGGGGTGCTGGCGGAGATTGTGGCCTACCTCCTGGTGCTCACCAAGGTCATGGGGAACTGGTGGCTGGTGCTGGCGACGGCCCTCATCGCAATCGCGTTGCCGGCGGTGGGGCGGCTGGTGCAGCCGGAGGCCTTCATGAACCCGGCCAAGGCACCGCCCGTCCGCGACAGACCGGTGCCGGCATCGACCACCCCGGAACCGCTCGTCGAAGGTGTGGTCGATGCCCGTTCTTGAAGTCACAGAGGTGTGCGTCGCCTTCGGTGGGGCCCAGGTCCTGAGCGAGGTGTCGCTGACCGTGGCCGAGGGGAGCGTGACCGGCCTCATCGGGCCCAACGGGGCCGGCAAGACCACGCTGTTCAACGTTGTCAGCGGCCTGCTCGCCCCCAAGTCCGGGCGGGTGTCGATCGACGGTCACGACGTGACGAAGGCCGGACCGGCGCGCCGCGCGCGTCGGGGACTGTCCCGCACCTACCAGCGGCTCGAGCTCTTCACCTCGCTCACCGTGCGGGACAACATTCAGGTGGCGGGTGAGATCCGCAACACCTGGGGCCGGCGCGGGCGCATCAACGTCGCGGCCGAGACGGAACGGGCGATTGAGCTGGTGGGTCTGGGCGACGTGGCCGACCGCGAGGTGAGCGAGCTGCCGACCGGCCGGGCGCGGGTCGTCGAAGTGGCGCGCGCCCTCATGACCCAGCCCAAGGTCCTACTCCTCGACGAGCCCGCATCGGGACAGACCGAGCAGGAGACCGAGGCGTTCGGGCGGCTGCTGCGCCAGCTCGTCGCCGAACGCGACCTGGGCATCTGCCTGGTCGAGCACGATGTCGGCCTCGTCATGGACACCTGCGAGCACATTCACGTCCTCGACTACGGCGAGATCATCGCCAGTGGGACACCCGAGCAGGTCAAGGTCGATCCGGTCGTGGTGAACGCCTACCTCGGCGCCCCGTGAGCGACGTTGCCTCCCCGGAGGATCCCCTGCGAGGGCCGATCCTCGAGCTGCGCGACGTCCGGGCCGGCTACGGACCGATTGAGGTCGTCCATGGCGTCAGCCTGGAGGTCGCAACAGGGTCGGTGATGGCACTGCTGGGACCCAACGGTGGCGGCAAGACCACGCTGCTCAATGTCTGCGCCGGCACCCTGGCGCCCAGCGGTGGCGAGGTGCGCTTCGGGGGCAGCGCGGTGACGCAGCAGTCCGCGGACGATCGGGCCCGGAAGGGAATCTGCACGGTGCCCGAAGGGCGCGGCATCTTTCCCAACCTCAGCGTGCGGGAGAACCTCCTGATGGCCACGCAGGTCGGCGTGCCCATGGATCGCATCGAAGAGGTGGCTTTCACGCAGTTCCCCCAACTCAGCGGACGGCGGCGGCAGATGGCCGGAACCCTGTCGGGAGGCGAACAGCAGATGCTCGCGCTGGCCCGCGCCTTCGCCACCGAACCCAAGCTGTTGCTGCTCGACGAGCTCTCCATGGGGCTGGCCCCCATTGTGGTCGGCCAGCTCTACGACAAGGTCCGCCAGCTGGCCGAGGCGGGTCTCTCCATCCTGCTCGTCGAGCAGTTCGCCCGCACCGCACTGCCCATTGCCGACAGTGCGGCGGTCATTCTGCAGGGTGTCGTCGCGCACCGGGGCTCTCCGGCGGAGATGGAAGAGGCGCTGTCCAGCAGCTACCTCGGCTCCTGAACGGGTAGCCGCCTTCGGCGGTGTCAAACTACGGCATGGCCGGGTGGGGCGCGAGCTTGCGCCAAGGGCGGACGAAAGCACGCGCGTGCTCGAACTCGACGATCGCCCCTTCCTGACCGAGCCACCTCCGGTCCGACCGAGGGCACACCGGGTGCGGTGGGTGCTCGCCATCGGAGCGGTCGCGCTGTTCGCCGTCGCCCTGGCCTTCCTGATCGCCGATCAGGTGACGCAGCGCAACCGCGACGTCCGGGCGCACCACGCGCTCGGCATCACGCGGCGTCGGGCACATACCGTCTCTGTGCACCTCGAGGTGTTGCAGCGTGATCTCAGCGTCCTGAAGACCCAGGTCGGCAGCGACACCACGGCACTGAACCAGGACTCGTCGCAACTCCTGGGCGCGCAGACGTCCCTGTCCGCGGCGCAGGCACACGTGACCCAGCAGTCGTCGCTGATCACCTCCCTGCAGACCTGCCTGATCGGTGTGGAGCAAGCCTTGAACGAGCTCGCCGTCGGCAAGCAATCGAACGCCATCGCGGCGCTGAACTCCGTCTCGTCGAGCTGTGCGGCGGCGGAGGTCTCCAGTGGCTGACCCCCCGCCATCTCGCCGCCGTCGACGGTTCGGCGCGGCCGTCGTCGTCCTCGGCGCCGTCGTGCTCGTGGCAGCCATCTGGACCGACGTCACTGCCCGGACGCGCAACCGGAACGAAGAGGCCGCACTCGTGGCGGCAACCACACATTTCGCCGAGCTCCGCCACCGGGTGGCGGTCACGCAGTCCGCCAAGACCGTGACGGCCGCGAAGCGGAACTCCCTGCAGGCCTCTATCGCCTCGACCATGAGCGAGCTCGCGACGACAAATGGTTCGTTGTCCAACACGAACGCACACGCCTACGTGCAAGGGGTCGGCATCGACACGCTGCAGACCTGTCTGGGTGGCGTCAAGAACGCGTTCGGTCAGATCACGCAGAAGAACAACACCCAGGCCGCCAAGGACATCTCGGCCGTCTCGGGCGCCTGCACCCAGCTGGCCGGCGGCACCGGCACCGGCCTGGTCTACCCCTTCGATTTCCCCGATCCGTCCGTCATGGTGGTCGGCCAGACCTTCTACGCCTACGCGACGAACTCGGTGGCCGGGAACATCCAGATCATTGAGTCGAGCGACCTGGTCCACTGGACGGCCGTCGGGAACGCCCTGCCGAGGCTCCCCGCCTGGGCGTCGGCCGACTTCACCTGGGCTCCTGCGGTGGCGCTGATCCACGGGAAGTTCGTCCTCTACTACGCCGCCGACGTGGCGGGGAGTGGCAACGAGTGCATCTCCGTGGCGACGTCCCGCGCGCCCCAAGGGCCGTTCACCGACAAGTCGACGGCGCCGTTGGAGTGCCAGACGTCGGTCGGAGGCTCCATCGATCCCGCTTCGTTCATCGACACCGGTGGAACGCCCTACCTGCTGTGGAAGTCCGGTGGTCCGGGCTCGGCGAAAATCTGGTCACAGCAACTCGATCCATCCGGCACGTCGTTCAGCCCCGGGGCGAGCCCGACCCAACTGTTGGGGCCGGACCAGCCGTGGGAGGCCGGAACCGTCGAAGCCCCGAACCTGGTCACCGCGGGCGGCCGCTACTACCTCTTCTTCTCGGGCAACGACTGGGACAGCTCCAGCTATGCCGTCGGTGTCGCCACCTGCAGCGGCCCGCTCGGTCCGTGCAGCGATGCCACCCCGAACCCGATCCTGTCGAGCGGGCCCGGGGTATCGGGACCCGGGGGCGAGTCGGTGTTCGCCGACACGGCCGGGAACTTCTGGATCGCCTTCCATGCCTGGGTTCCCGGGGCGGTGGGGTCCCCCAACAGCCGGGACCTCTACCTCCGGCGGCTCTCGTTCTCCGGCGCGGCGCCCCCGACGGTGGCGACGTCCGGCTAGGCGCGTTGGCGGGCATGGGCGGGGTCGTCGGCCCGCCCCTCACGCGCAACGGGTCGCGGCGAGTGCTTCGGCCCGTCGTGCGATCCCGGGAGCATCCATAGCCGCACACACCGCCGCGAACTCACGCGTCGGTCCCCCCCAACGCAGGTCGTCCACCTTTCGGAGGAGCGAGCGATCGATGCGCAAGGTTGCCAGGTCTTTGAAGAGCTGCGCCTTGTCGCGCCCCTCCTGCAGCGTGGTCGCCAGTTTGGCGGCGCCACGCACCGTGACATCCCAGTCACCAGGATCCGCCGGGATCTCTTCGATGTGGCGCCACCGGGCCAGCACGGCAGCGGCTGACTTGGCCCCCCATCCCGCCAGTCCGGGAAACCCGTCGGCACTGTCGCCGACGAGCGCCAGATAGTCAGGGATGGACGCCGGGCCGACCCCGAACTTCTCGGTGACACCACCCTCGTCGATGGTGGTGTCCTTCCGCCGGTCGAGCTGCACCACGCGGGTCCCGCGCACGCACTGCCCCAGATCCTTGTCCGGGGTGCAGATGATGACCTGTTCCACCTCCGGATCGTCGTCGGCCACCGCGGCCCCGCTGGCCAACGCATCGTCCGCCTCGAGCTCGATCATCGGCCACACCAAGACCCCCAACGCCGTGAGGGCCGTCTCGAGGGGCCAGGCCTGGGACCACAGATCAGGATCGACGCCCTCACCCGTCTTGTACCCGGGCCAGAGGTCGTTGCGGAAGGACTCAATGACGTGGTCGGTCGCCACGCCCACGTGCGTCGCACCCTCGCCCAGCAGTTGCAGGACAGAGCCGACCACACCCCGCACCGCGGCCACCTCGTGCCCGTCTGCGGTCCGATGCGGCGGGGCGCCGAAGAAATGACGGAACAGCTCGTAGGTGCCGTCGACGAGGTGGACCTTCATGACGGCCCCGAGTCTGTCACCGTCAGGGCGACGGGGCCGCCGCTGACCGGGCGCGTGCCAAGAAGGAGCGCTCGGCCTCGTTGTCGGTGCGTTCCAACGCCGATGCGTACGAGGCGAGCGCGTCCTCCCGGCGCCCGAGTCGTCGCAGGAGGTCCGCCCGCACGGCATGGAAGAGGTAGTAGGACTGGAGCGGGAGTCCGTCCACTGCGGCCAATCCCGCGCCTGGGCCCTCCACCTCGGCCAGGGCGACGGCCCGGTTGAGCTCGACGACGGGTGAGGGGTCGAAGACGAGCAGTTGGTCGTACAGGGCGAGGATCTGCCGCCAGTCAGTGTCGGCTGCGCTTCGTGCATCGCTGTGCACCGCATTGATGGCCGCCTGAATCTGGTACGGGCCCGGCGTGTTGCGGCGCAGACAGAAGCGAACGAGCTCCTGCCCCTCGGCAACGAGGTCGTGGTCCCAGAGGGCCCGATCCTGCTCGCCCAGCGGAACGAGCGCGCCACCGGCGCCGGTGCGGGCCGGCCGTCGGGCGGTGATGAGGAGCAGCAGGGCCAACAACCCGGTCGCCTCGGGCTCGTCGGGCATGAGCTCACGCAACGTCCGGGCCAGCCGTACAGCCTCGGCACACAGGTCATCCCGCCCGAGCAGGTCACCCGACGTGGCGGTGTACCCCTCGTTGAAAACGAGGTAGATCACGGCCAGCACGGCCCGGAGACGGTCCGGCAACTCGGCGCCCGGCGGGATCCGGTAGGGAATGCCGGCGTCCCGGATTTTGCCCTTGGCCCGCACGATGCGCTGGGCCATGGTGGCTTCGGGAACCACGAAGGCGCGGGCTATCTCCGGCGTGGAGAGACCACCGAGCAAACGGAGTGTCAGCGCGACCTGCGCCGCGGGGGCGAGCGCGGGATGGCAGCAGGTGAAGATGAGGCGGAGGCGGTCGTCGGGCACGGCAGATTCCTCTTCGATCTCGTCGTCAGGCGCGAGAAGAGCGGTTGCTCGGGCTTGGCGGTCCGCTCGGGAGGCCTCCCTGCGGAGGCGGTCGAGGATCCGGCGGCGCGCCGTCGTGATGATCCATCCGGCCGGGCTCGGGGGCAGGCCGTCCTCGCGCCACCGCACTGCGGCGATCGCGAAGGCGTCCTGCACCCCGTCCTCGGCGAGATCGATGTCGCCGCACATGCAGATCAGGACCGAGACCGACCGACCGTATTCCTGGCGAAAGACACGCTCGATCTCGGGTCCCGGCTCCGGCACCGGCGTCAAACGGAGGGCTCGTCCTGAAAGGGCCGGACCTCGACGCGCTCGCCGCACGCCACGGTCGCCTTCTTGGCCCAGGCCAGTGCGGCGTCGAGATCCGGTGCCGCAATGACCCAGAAGCCCCCGATGTGTTCCTTGGACTCGGTGAACGGTCCGTCCGTCACCAAGAACTCGTTGCCATGGGTCTCGACCACCGTGGCCGAGCTGGCGGGGAGGAGCCCGCCGCCGAACACCCAGGCCCCCGCCGACTGCATCTCCTCGTTGAGCACAGCCGTCTGCTCGTAGGCCTGCTGCGCTTCGTCAGCGGGTCGAGGGGGTGCGCCGTCGATCATCGGCACGCTCAACATGTACTGCTTCATGGTCGTTCTCCTTCTCCGTGGTGGTGTCTCTCGCGATGGGTGTGGGTGCAACCGCTACCGGCCGGCCCGGTAGGTCAGGATCACGATGCCCTCGCCCACAGTCTTCACGTCGGTGAGGACCATGGTGGGCGGCTCCGGGACATCACCGAAGAGCCGCTTGCCGCTTCCGAGCACGATCGGGAAGATCATGAGACGGAACTCGTCGACCAATCCGTGTTCCAACAGCGACTGCACCAGCGTCGCGCTCCCCGCAACCAGCAGATCGCCCTGCAGGCGCTCCTTCAGCGCAGTGACCTCGCGCACGACGTCACCCCGGATCACCGTGGAGTTGTGCCACGTCGCATCCTCGTCCTGCATGGTCGTCGACACGACGTACTTGGGCATCGCGTTCATCCGGTCGGCGAAGCCGACTGTGTCCTCCATGGTCGGCCATGCGTGGGCGAAGGCCTCGTAGGTGACCCGACCGAGGAGTTGCGCTTCTGCACCCTCGAGCTCCTCGAGCTTGAACCGGTCCCCCTCCGCACCCCGGTTGAAGCGAAACGTCCAGCCGGCGTGCTTGAAGTCCTCGCTCCCGCCCGGGTCCTGCATGACCCCGTCCAGCGAGACGAATTCCGTGACGACGATCCTGCCCATGGTGTTGCCTCCATCAGTCGGTGCCCCGGCCCGGCGCCGGCGGTCACCATCTATACGAACGGGCCGAATCGAATTCGACAGTCGGAGCGGAATTTATCGTTTCGGCTGGTAGGGGGCGTTTCCGCTCTCCGCTCACCACCCGACAGGCTTGATCAGCCGGGCGGTTCGGCTATCTGCTCCATGAATTCCAGGCGGATGTCACCCGGAGCTTCGACGAAGGCGATGCGGCGGGTGCCGAAGGTGCCGCTGACCGTGCGGGGCCCCCAGAACACCTCATGGCGCGCCAGCTCGGCGTCCAGATCGTCCACGAACAGCGCGGGATGCAGGAACCCCTCGTCGGGAAGCGTGCACGCGTCCTCGTAGATCGCCTTGGTGAAAAGCGTCAGCGACAGCGCGCCGAGCTGGACGTCGGCCCGGCGACCGTTCTCCCATTCGACGGGCTCCGTCACCGCGGCACCGGCGGCCTTGTACCAGCCGCACGCCTCCTCCAGGTCGGCAACCTTGACGGCCAGGTTGGCCAGGCCCGTGACGGCCATCAATGCAGCGGGGTGCCGTACAGCGAGCCGAGGTCCTCCGCGATGAGCTCGAGACGCACGCCGTCGGGATCCGAGAAGTACAGCGAGATCTCGCTCTCGATCTGCGTGGGGATGCCGGCCTCCGTGAGCCGCGCCCGCGCGGCCTCCCACTGGTCCCGGTCGACCGAGATGGCGAGGTGGTGGAAGCCGCCCAGCACTTCGGCGTACGGCCCGAGACCGAGATCCGGGAAATCGAAGAAGGCCAGGGTGTTGTCGTGGCCGAGGTCGAAGAAGAGGTGGGTCGACCCCAAGTAGTCGCGATTCTCGAAGAGCTCGGCCAACGGGAAGCCGAGGAGGCCCTGATAGAAGCGGATCGTCTGCTCGACGTCGGAACACAGCAGCGCCACGTGGTGGACGCCGCGGGCCGTCGACGTCGGGCGCGTCTCGGGTTCCTTGAGATAGGCGGCGCGCAGGCGCTCGCGCTCCGCCGCTGCCGCCTCCAGGTCGACGGTCACCGGCCGGGGAGCCAGGGTGAGCCGGCTCCTCCCACCTTCCCGGCCCACTCGTCGACTCCGATCGTCTGCCGCGTCACATGCCCTCCCGGCGCAGAGTACCAGCGCGCGTTCCCCTAGTCTCGCCCGCATGGACGGGGGGACGCGGGGGGACGGGCTGTGGTCGCCGCAGCGCCGCGCGCTCACGCTCGGCCTGGTGCTCACCGTCACCTTCGTGGCTTCGGAGGCACTGGCCGTCATCACGGTGATGCCGTTGGTGGCCCACGACCTCCACGGGCTGGCCCTCTACGGCTGGGTCTTCTCGACCTTCCAATTGGCCAGCCTCGTTGGGATCGTCGCGGCCGGCCGCGACGCCGACCGCCACGGCCCGGCCCGGCCCTATGTCGCCGGGCTCATCCTCTTTGCGGCCGGGCTCCTGGTGGCCGGCCTGGCGCCGTTCATGTGGGTGCTCGTGGCCGGCCGCTGCCTCCAGGGGCTCGGGGCGGGCGCGGTGCCCGCGGTGGCCTACGTCGCCATCGGGCGGAGTCTGCGGGAGGCCCAGCGGGCCCGCATGATGGCGGTCCTCTCGACCGCCTGGGTGATCCCGGGCATCGTCGGGCCAGGCCTGGCCGCCGCCGTGGCCCACCTCTTCGGGTGGCGTTGGGTGTTCCTCGGCCTACTTCCGCTGGTCGCCGTGGCCGGACCGATCGCGGTCCCGGCCTTGGTCCGCCTCGGTCGGACGGAGGCGCCCCCCGCCGAAGAGCACCGCATTGCTGACGCCGTCCGGTGCGCGGTCGGTGCCGCCTTCGTGCTGGGCGCCCTCGAGCGCGCACGACGTCCTTGTCGGGTTGGGGTTGGCTGCCGTCGGAGTGATCGTCGGCGTGGCGCCGTTGCGCCGGCTGCTTCCTGCGGGCACCCTGCGCGCCGACCGCGGCCTGCCGGCCACCATTCTGAGCCGGGGGCTCCTGACGTTCTCCTTCTTCGGCGCGGACGCCTACGTGACGTTGACCATCACGACCCTGCGCGGCCACAGCACTCTCATGGCCGGCGCGGTCGTCACCGCCTCCACGCTGGCCTGGACCGTCGGCAGCTGGGTGCAGGCGCGGCTCAACGACCGCTGGGAAGGAGCACGACTCGTGCGGGCCGGCCTGATCCTCATTCTGGTGGGCACGGCCGGGATGGCCTGGCAGTTGCACCCGGGCGTCCCCGTCGGCGAGGCCTTCGTGGCCTGGTCCGTGGCGGGGTTCGGGATGGGTCTCAGCTACGCGCCGATTTCGCTGATGATGCTGCGGGCCGCTCCGCCCGGGCGCGAGGGTTGGGCCTCGGCCTCGCTCAACCTGGCCGACGTCCTGGGCATCGCGCTGGGCGTCGGGATCGGGGGCGCTGCCGTGGCCGCTTTCGCGCGGGGCACCCGACCTGTCGCGGCGGGTGTCGTCATCGCCTACGCAGTGGCCGCCCTGGCCGCCGTGCTGGCGCTGGTCATCGCGCCGCGGCTCCCCGGGTCGCTGGCCCGCAGGGTGGAGACTCCCGTCAGTCGATAGCGCTGCGGAGGTCGCGCAGCCAGGCGTCTGCGGCCTGCCAGGCCGCGTCGGCCTGTCGCCGCTGCTCGGGCCCGTGCTCCCCTGCGGCCGGATACGAGCCGAGGAACTTCACGCCGGCCAGGCCGGCATGGAGATCCCGCAGGCAGTCGGCCACGACCTCGTCGCCCACGTGACCCGACAGGTCGATCACGAAGCAGTAGTCACCGAGCGCCTGCTTGGTGGGCCGGGACTCGAGCTTGCTCAGGTTGATGTTGCGCGCCGCGAACTGTCCGAGAATGCCGTGCAGGCTCCCGGGGTGGTCGGCCCGCTGGAAGCAGACGATGCTCGTCTTGTCGTGCCCCGTCGGCGCCGGCACACGGGTACGGCCGACCAGCACGAACCGGGTCTGGTTCTCCGGGTGATCCTCGACATCCTCCGCCACGATCTCCAGGCCGTAGCGCTCCGCCGCCAGCCTCGGGGCGATGGCGGCCTCGCCTGCCGCGCCGGACTCACCCCCGAGGAGGCGCGCCGCCTCCGCCGTGGAATTCGCGGCCCGCTGTTCGGCGCCGGGCAGGGTCCGGGCCAGGTACTTCTGGCACTGCGCCAGCGCGTGGGGGTAGGACGACACCACGTGGATGTCGCCGATCCCGGTGCCCGGCCGCGTCATGAGATGCAGGTGGATGTCCATGACCACCTCACGCTGAATGTGCAGGTCGACGTCGTGAATCAGGCCGTCGATGGTGGCGCTGACCGTCCCCTCGATCCCGTTCTCAATGGGCACGAAGCCCAGGTCGACCTCGCCGCGGGCGACGGCCTCGAGCACCGCCGTGATGGAGGCCAGGGCCCTCAGGTCGGCCGTCGCGAGGTCGGGCTGGGTCAGGAGCGCTTCCTGGGTGAAGGTGGCCTCCGGGCCGAAGAAAGCCACGGAGGTCGCAGCGGGGTTCACAGTTGGGCAGGATAGAGCAGGTCATGGATGCTTCCTCGCTTCGGGCGCTCGTCGAAGATGTCGCCGCCGGGCGCTGCTCGCCCGACGACGCGGTGCGGCAGCTGCGTCGCCTTCCCTTTTCGGACCTGGGGTTCGCCCGGGTCGACCATCACCGTGACCTGCGGCTCGGCCTGCCCGAGGCCGTCTACGGCCCCGGGAAAACGCCCGAACACTGTGCGGCCGTCGTCGAGGAGCTCCTCGCGGGCACTGACGGCCCGGTCCTGCTGACCCGGGCCTCCGAAGCCCAGGTGAAAGCCGCCACGGCAGCGGCTGCGGCGCTCGGCATCGGTCCGAGCGCCGTCGCGGAGAGCGGCTCGCACTCGACAGTGGTCTTCCGGCCCGCACCCGCGCGCGGGCAGGGTCGTCGTCATCACCGCGGGAACGGCTGACCTTCCGGTGGCCACCGAGTGCGCCACGGTCCTGGGCGCGCTGGGGTTCGACCCCACGCAACGCACGGACTGCGGTGTCGCGGGGTTGCACCGGCTCCTGGCCGAGCTCGACACGCTCGCCATGGCGGACGCGGTGGTGGTCATCGCCGGCATGGAGGGCGCGCTCGCCAGCGTGGTCGGCGGCCTCACACCGGCCCCCGTGGTCGCGGTCCCCACCAGCACGGGGTACGGCGCCGCGCTCGAGGGCGTGACCGCGCTGTTGGCCATGCTCTCGGCTTGTTCCTCAGGCATCACCGTTGTCGGCATCGACAACGGGTACGGCGCCGCCTGCGCCATCGCCCGGGTCCTCCCGTGACGGACGCGCCGACCGGGTCCTCCACCGTCGCCTGGTTCCACTGCTTCGCCGGCATCGCGGGTGACATGGCGCTGGGATCGCTCGCCGACGCGGGTGCCGACGTCGATGAGATCCGTGCCCTCCTCAACCGGCTCGCCCTTCCCGGTTGGCGCCTCGACTTCGAGGACGGCATCCGGGGCGGCATCGCCTGCACCCGCGCCATCGTCGGCGGTGACGACGTGGTGGTACGCACCCACGGCGTGATTGCGGCCCTCATCGAAGAGGCCGCGCTGCCGGCGCGCGTGACGGAGCGGGCCCAGGCGGTCTTCCACAAACTGGCAGCGGTGGAGTCCGCCCTGCACCGTCGTCCGATCGACCAGGTGCACTTCCACGAGGTTGGCGGACACGACGCCATCATCGATGTGGTCGGGACGGCAGCCGCGCTCGAGGTGCTCGGCGTCGACGAGGTGTGCGCCTCCCCCGTGGCCACGGGAATGGGCATGGTGCGCAGCGCGCACGGCCTGCTGCCCAACCCGGCGCCGGCCACGGTCCGACTCCTGCAGGGGATCCCGTCCTACGGACGCGACGTCCCGATTGAGCTGACCACGCCCACCGGCGCCGCGTTGCTGGCTGGACTCGCCTCGACCTTCGGTCCGCTGCCGGACATGACGGTCGCGTCATCGGGATTCGGTGGGGGCGTCGGCGAAATGGACGACCTCCCCAACTGCACGCAGGTCGTGATCGGCCGGCGCGCCCACGTCCCGTCGGTCGGTCCCGGACAGGGCGCGCTCGTGCTGGAGACGAACCTCGACGACGTCACGGGAGAGCAGTTGGGTCTCGCCGTTGCCGCCGCACTCGAGGCCGGGGCGCTCGACGCCTGGGTCAGCCCGGTCACCATGAAGAAGGGGCGGCCCGGCCACGTCCTCCACGTGCTCACCGACGCCACGCTCGTCGAGACCCAGCGCGCCGTGATCGAGCGGGCGACCGGAACGATGGGCATCCGCGCGGTGGCCGTGGAGCGCTGGCCGGTGGCGCGGACGCTGGCGCAGGTCACGGTGGACGGCATCGTCATCCGCATGAAGGTGTCCAACGGTCGAGCGAAGCCGGAGTTCGACGACGTGGCCCTGGTGGCGGCCAAGACGGGGGCCGCACCCCATGAGATCGCGAGCCGGGCCGAAGAAGCCTGGCGCGCCATGGAGCGACCGGCCGCCGGGCCGGAGGACGCCTCGGCCTGATGGCGAGTGCGATGTTCCACTACGACGAGGCGATGACCGACCTGATTGTGGCGGCCTGTCGGGAACGGCTGTCGATGGATCCGGTCGCCCTGGACTTCGGCGGCCTGGTCGAATCGCTCGACGCCGAGTTGGCCGGGCTCATGCGGCCCGAGGGCAACGATGCCGCCCAGGTGCTCAAGCTGTTCGTGGACAAACTGTCCACGGCGGTGGTCTCCTGCGACAGTCCCCGCTTCTTGTCGTTCATCCCGGCCGCACCGACGAAGGCCTCGTTGCTCTTCGACATGTTCGTCTCCTGCTCGTCGCTGCACGGGACATCGTGGCTCGAAGCGGCCGGCGTGGTCGTGGCCGAGAACCAGGCCCTCGGCGTGCTCGCCGCGCAAGCCGGCCTCCCCGCAACGGCGGGCGGGTGCTTCGTGGCGGGAGGTTCCGCCGGCAACCTGTCGGCGCTCATGGTGGCCCGAGACACGGCGGGGTACCGGAGGCATGGCGAGCCGCCGCCGCACCCGCTCGTTGCCCTCAGTGAGGACGCGCACTCGTCGGTGGGCAAGGCGCTCCATGTCCTCGGAGTAGGCAGCCTGACCGTGCCGACGCAGGACCATCGGCTGACCGGCTCGGCGCTGCGGGCTGCGCTGCGTGACGACCCGCGGCGAAGCGACGTCATCGGCGTGGTCGCCACGGCGGGGACGACCAACGCCGGCATCGTCGACGACCTGGCCGGGGTGGCCGACGTGGCCGCCGAGCACTCGCTGTGGTTCCACATCGACGGCGCCTACGGTGGCGCGGCGGCACTGTTCGCGCCGTCCGTACGCGCCCGGTTCTCAGGTTTCGAACGGGCTGACTCGTTCATCGTCGATCCGCACAAGTGGCTCTTCGCGCCCTTCGACTGCGCCGCACTGCTCTACCGCCGGCCCAACCTGGCCAAGGCCGTGCACACCCAGGACGCGCAGTACCTCGAGGTGCTGCACAGCGACAACCCCGAGGAGTGGAACCCCAGCGACTACGCCTTTCACCTCACCCGACGAGCTCGCGGGCTGCCGCTGTGGTTCTCGCTGGCCGTCAACGGTCTCGATGCCTACAGCGACGCCGTCGAGGCGGGACTGGCCATGGCCCAGCGGGCAGCCGAGAGGATCGCGACGTCACCCCACGTCGAACTGGTGCGCGAGCCCGGCCTCTCCATAGTGCTCTTCCGGCGCCTCGGATGGGCCAAGGACGACTACGAAGACTGGTCAGCCCGCCTGCTCGCCGCGCAGATCGGCTTCGTGACGCCGACCACCTGGGAGGGCGAGACGGTGGCCCGCTTCGCCTTCCTCCACCCCAACACCACGGTCGAGATGGTCGACCAGATCCTCACCTCAATGGCCGAGACGTGACCAGGCGCGTCGAAGCAGGATCTCCAGTGTCTCCACGTCCTGGGCCCCAGGAATCGGCCAGGCGCCAGCAATGAGGAAGTGGGGAACGCCGGTCACGTCGAGCTCGTCGGCGGCCGCCTCGTCGGATCGCACCTCGTCGCCATAGGCCGCGCCACTGAGCACGTTGTCGGTGACGGCATCGGGAAGCCCTGCAGCGCGGGCCACCTCCCGCAGGACATCGTGATCCGAGAGCTGCCGGCCCTCGCTGAAGTGCGCGGCGAACAGTTGGCGCACCAGCGCCGACTCCCACACCGTGCCCCGCGCCGCCTGCGAGAGCCGGTGGGCGTCGAAGGTGCTGCCGAGGCGCACCCGATCGAAATCGAAGACGAACCCCACCTCGGCCCCGAATGCCGTCAGCTGCGCGTGGCCGGAGCGTACCCGTTCCGGGGACAGGCCGTACTTGCGCCCGACGACCTCCTCCATGGAACCGTCGTTGCGCGCCGGCGCACCGCGGTGCAGCTCGAACGAGCGGTGCGCCACGCCGACGTCGTCGCCATGCTCGAAGCCGCGGAGGGCCACGTCGAGCCGGGCCAGGCCGAGCGCGCACCACGGGCAGGCGTAGTCGGACCACACATCGATCTGCATGCTCCGCCCACCCTACGGCCGGCACACCCGCTCGCCTACGACCATTCCTGCGCGGGCCACTCCTCCGCCGCGGCCATGAGCGTCCAGCAGGTTCCGCCGTCGATGGATTCGCGGATGATGTCGGCGTGGCCGGCGTGCCGCGCCGTCTCCTCAATGAGGTGCAGGAGGACCCAGCGCGGGGTCCAGACGATGCCGCCCGGTATCCACGGCACGAGGTCGACCGTGGCCGCGAGGGGGAGTCCGAGGTCCTCGAACGCACCCACCACCTTCTCGGTCTTCCGGGCCTGCTGGTCGGCCAGAGCGATCACGTCCCCGACGGTCTCGCCCTTCCTCAGGCGGAAGCCGACGGCCCACTCGTCCCCGGGGACGAAGACGCTGGTGTCGCCGGTGGCCATGAACGTGGTCCAGGCGCCCTCGGTGAGGGCGGCATGCTTGACGAGGCCGGCCAGGCTCAGCTCGCTCACGGTCGGTTGGGAGGTGGCCTGGGCCTGGTCCAGGCCGTGGGCGGCGTAACGCAACGCATCGCGCTGCTGGCCGAGGAAGGCCAGGAGCAGCTCGCGCTCGTCGGTGAGGGGGGCTACGAGTCCGGGCATGGCGTCATCTCCGTTCCGGCCGGGCCACGCCCGGCGCACTTTGTTGGTGACGCCATGGTGCGCCCGTAAACTGGCCATCTTCTGGCCACTTTTGATGGGAAACTGGTCACGTGCGCGCAGATCGCCTGGTGGCCACCCTCCTCGTGCTGCAGGCCAAGGGCCGCATCACGGCGGCCCAGCTGGCCGAAGAGCTCGAAGTCAGCGAGCGCACGGCCCGCCGGGACCTCGAGGGCCTCGCCCAGGCCGGCATACCCGTCTACTCACAACCCGGCCGCGGCGGAGGCTGGGAGCTCGTGGGCGGCGCCCGCACCGACTTGAGCGGCCTGAGTGCCGACGAGGTTCGGGCCCTCTTCCTCATCGCCGGCCCGTCCGACGCCACGCCGGAAGTGCGGAGAGCGCTGCGCAAGCTCGTGCAGGCCCTCCCCGCGACCTTCCGCGAGCAGGCCGAGGCGGCGGCCGGCGCTGTCGTCCTCGACCCGTCCGGATGGGACCACGGCGTCCCGGCGGCACCGGACCATCTCGACGCCTTGCAGCGTGCCGTGATCGAGGGCGTGCAGGTCGAGCTCGACTACCGGGGCCGGGACGGACGCGCCTCGTCGCGCACCGTGCATCCGCTCGGGCTCGTCGTCAAGAACAACCTGTGGTACCTGGTGGCGGAGACCGAAGCGGGGCAGCGCACGTTCCGCGTCAATCGCGTGCAGTCCCTCCGACTCACCAGGGAACCGGCGATCCGCCCCGACGACTTCGACCTGGCCGAGGCCTGGCGTTCGATCGTCACGACGGTGGCCGCCCAGAGAGCGCCGGTCCGCGTGCACGTACGCGCGGAACCGGTCATCGTCGATGTCTTGCGCTATGTGTTCGGCAACCGGGTCAGCGTCGGTCAGGCGCGTCCGGACGGACGAGTCGAGGTGGAGCTCCGCGCCCAGTCCGAGTTGCTGCTGGCGCGGCAGCTGGCCGGCTTCGGGGAGCGTCTCGAGGTGCGTGCACCCGAAAGCCTCCGCCGGCACCTGGCCGACATCGGGCGAGGGCTCCTGCGCGCCCACGCCTGACGCAAGGCGTCGCGTGGTGTCAGGCCGACGCCACGGCGGCTTCGAGAAACGCTCCGGCCACCAACAGCCGCTCCTCGCTGTGCGCCGGACCGATCAGCTGCACGCTGGCGGGAAGCGGACCGGCCGACGGCACCGGGATTGAGAGTGCCGGCACTCCCGCCAGGTTCACCGGAAGGGTGCAACGCGACACCAGGAGATCGTCCCCGTCCTCAAGGCGCGGCGGGAAGATGCTCAACGTCGGGGTGACGAGGAAGTCGACCTCGGTGAAGACGCGCTCGACCGACTCCTTCCAGGCGCGCTGGACGGCCCAGGCTCTGCTGACCGTGTCCTCGTCGAACGCGCCCCCCAGCTCGAGCCGGGACCGCACGCCGTCACTGATGCCGTCGGGGTCGTCGGCCACCAGACGGGCATCGGAATGCCAGGCCTCGACCACGAGCAGGAGGCCCGCCTGCATGGTGGCGTCGTCCCACCCAGGCAGGGCGAGCTCCCGGCAGTCCCACCCCGCCAACCCCAGGGCCCGGTCGAGCGCGGCGGTGATGGCGGGATCCGCCTCAATGGGCAACCGGCCCACGACCAGCTCGTCTCCGGCCTGATCGGCCAGCCGGAAACCGGGCTCGAGTAGCTCCATCCCGGTGACCAGCCCCGCCACCGTGCGCGCCATCGGGCCCACGGTGTCGAAGCTGGGTGCCAGTGGCCACACCCCGTCGAGCGGAATGCGGCCCCAGGTCGTCTTCAGCCCCGTCGTGCCGCAGCAGGCGGCAGGGATCCGGATGGAACCGCCGGTGTCACTCCCGTAGCCCACGTCCGCCTCGCCCGTGGCCACCGCCACCGCCGACCCACTCGAAGAGCCGCCGGGAACGCGGGTGGGGTCCAGCGGGTTGACCGGGGTCCCGTACCACTGGTTGACCCCGGTGACGCCGAGGGCCAGCTCGTGCAGGTTCGTGCGGCCGACGATCCGGGCCCCCGCCCGGCGGGCCCCCTGCAGGCAGGCCGCGTCCTGTGCCGCCGGAACGGCTCGCGCCGCCACAGCGCGACAACCCGCCGTCGTGAGCTCACCCGCCATGTCGATGAGGTCCTTGACGGCCAGGCGGACACCGGGACCCGCTGTCTCGTAGCGGGTGATGAAGGTGGTCATCCCGTCATTGTGTCCGCGCCGGGAGTGGCGGGCCGAGACCCGGTCGTCACCCCGAGGTGGTCTGTGTCGTCACGGTGGCACCGGGCGGCAGCTGGAACAGCGATGCCGAGGGTGACGACGAGTAGTCGGTGATCTGGAAGCTCGTCGAGTCCGAGGCCACCTTGACGTAGCCGAGGATGCCCTGCGACGTGCTGCAGATGGTGCTCGTTCCCGTCACGCCCTTGGCCACGAGGTCGACACAGTTCATGTCGAAGCCGTTGAGCGACATGGTCGAGGTCGTCACCGTGTCCCCGGCCAGCCCCGCCACCAGCGAGACGCCCTTCAGGAAGGAGATCCAGTGCGACGGCGTGTAGACGTCGAAGATCTTGTTCTCGGAGGCAGCGTCGGCCTGGCCCAGTTTCTGGCACGTCCAGGCAGCGTCGGATCCGCTCTGGTTGCAGGTGTATTCGCCGGACGAATTCACGATCACCTGGAGGTTGGACGGGTTGGACCCTGTCTGCGTCTCGTGGAACGCCAGCCCGCCACTGGACGGGTCCACGGCGTAGACGATGGTGGCGGGAGCGCTTCCGGTCGTGGTGTAGGTGGCCTCGAACGGCGTGTCCTTGGTTGACTGGAGGCTCTGCGTGAAAGAGTCAACGGTCGCCTTGTTGCCTTCGACGGTGTGCACCTCCTGCTTGACCTTGTTGATCGCGCCGCAGCCGGTGGCCAGCACGCCCACGACGACCAGCAGCGCCGTCAGCGATCCGATGCGACGTCGATGCGACATGCCCACCGGGCTCAGCCGGCCTCGGCCGGAGAAGGGAGCGCGCCCTCGTCCAGCGGCACGAGCTCCTGGCGGCCCCGCTGCAAGCCGAACAGCGCGACGACCGCGGCGAAGGCCATGATCCCGGACATGACATAGAGCACCGTCGCGGTGGCGTGGGCGAAGTCGAGCGAGACGAAATGCGGAATGGACGACACCGACCCGCTGCCCTGCTGGGTCTGCGTGATGCGGTTGGCCTCGGACGCCGCGTGCGGGTCGCCCATCTTCTGGAGCGATGTCGTCAGGTGCGACCGGTAGTCGAAGAGCAGGATGGTCCCGAGCGCCGCCAGCCCGAGGCTGGCCCCGTAGTTGCGGATGGTCTGGGTGATCCCCGTCGCCTCGCCGTAGGAGAGGTTTCCCGCCCGGTTCACTGCGTCGGTGTTGGCCGGTCCCAGCATCATGCCCATGCCGGCACCGGCCACGATCACCCAGATCTGCTGTTTTCCGAA
The DNA here is from genome assembly GCA_963783965.1 of uncultured Acidimicrobiaceae bacterium. Lineage (GTDB taxonomy): Bacteria > Actinomycetota > Acidimicrobiia > Acidimicrobiales > RAAP-2 > Bog-473. Next base: position 182,552 of record CAWAPQ010000004.1, read on the forward strand.
GGAGAGCGTGGTGGCCTTGGTGGCCCAGAAATAGAACCCGACGGCCGCAATGGCACAGCCGAGGACCACGGCGCGCTTGGCTCCCTCGCGGTCGAGTATCCGACCACCGACCTGCGCCAGGACGACGAAGCCGATGAAGAAGTACAACAGGAAGATCCCGGCGCCCGAGGCCGAGTCGTGCAGCGCGATCTGCGCGTACTCGCTGGCGAAGAAGAAGACGGGTACGAACGCCATCATGGCGATCATCAAGACGACGTTCTCCACGGCGAACGGCCGGATGCGGAAGATGTTGACCTTGATCAGCGGCGACTCCGTGCGCAGTTCGACGATGACGAAGATGCCGATGATGACCAGGCCGGCGATGATGCAGATCCAGGTCCCCGGATTGCTCCACCCCCAAAGAACGGACTGCTGCAGGCCGAAGATGCTGAGGCCGATGCCGCCGGCGATGAGCACGGCGCCGAGATAGTCGATCGGGGCCTTCCGGTACTGGGTCTTGGGCTTGGAGACAGCGATGAGGATCAGCGCGATAACGGCGACGGGGATGTTGACCCAGAAGATGGCCCGCCAGGTCCACTGGGTCAGGTACCCCCCCAGAATCGGGCCGATGGCCGTCAGCCCTCCGGCGATGCCGAAGAACAGGGCCAGAGCCTTCCCGCGCTCGCGCAGGGGGAACACATTGACCACGATGGCGAGCGCAGCAGGGAACATGAGCGCACCGCCGGCGCCCTGGACGACGCGGAACGTCACGATCCACGCCTCGGCGGCCGAACCCTTGGGTGTCAGCCCGCACATGGTCGACGCCACCACGAAGATGACCACCCCGATGACGCAGCACTTGGTGTGCCCGTAGATGTCAGACAGTCGCCCACCCAGGGCGAACAGCGCGGCGAGGGAGATCAGGTACCCGTTGACCACCCACTGGACGCCGGTCGACGTCAGGCCGAGCTCGCGCTGAATATTCGGTACCGCGATGGAGACGATCGTCTGATCGATGAACGTCATGGAGACCGCGAAGATCATTGCGGCCAACACCCAATTGCGCCCCTGCATGCCGTTGCCGCTCAAACGCCGTCTCCCTCCCGATCAGACTCGTTTGAACCCTAACTGGGTCGCTCCGTCCGCGATGGCCTTTGTGCCCGACGCGAGGAAGGGTCGTCGTTACCCGATGGTTGTCCGAGCAGTCACGGAGCGGACGGTGCCCCCATCGACGCCAGCATCTGTTCCAGCGCTGCCTGGTCGGGACCCACGAACGGCGAGGCCGCCGGCGCCGCCTCCAGGTTGGTGAGCATGCGTTCCAGGGAAGCGCCCGACGCGGCCGGGAGGTGGCTGCTCAGGACGGCGGAAGGTTCGAAGGCGCGCACCGCGTCCAGGTCCCGGGCGAACAGGCCACGGTCGACCTTGCACAACCACGGGGAGTCCGCCATCGCCCAGAACACCTGGCCCTGCCGGAGCGCTTCCTCGGAGAGATCCTCCGCCCGTTCGGGAACCTCTGCCAACAGGGCGCCGAAGCAGTCGGCAGTGAACAGGGCGCCCGACAGATCGTCATAGAACCCGGTGGTCACGGGGTTGTCGAACACGGGCGGCTTCACCGCCGTCAGGGTGCGTCCACCCGCCGTGATGCTCTGGCCGGGGTTGAGCAGGTGCACCCGCTCCATCGGCAGCGGTGCCGTCAAGCCCATGATCCCGACACCGAGGAATGTGGTGATCACGGTGAGTCGAGGGTTCTCGTCCAGCAGCTGGTGCAACGACCCGATGTGGTCGAAGTCCGTGTGGCTCAGCCAGATCCACCGGAGCTCGGACGGATCGATCACCGAGCGCAGCGCGGCCATGAACTCCTCTCTCTCCACCACGGTTCCCGTATCGACGAGAACCGGCTCCGCGCCGTGCAGCACGAATGCGTTGATCGGCACCAAGCCCAGTCCGGGGACCGGGAAGTTGGTCGTCACCACGTCGATGTCCGGCGCAGCCCTGCGGGTGGTGATCATGGCGTGACTCCTTGGGTTTTCGTGCGGGATTCGGGATCGGACTCGGGGACGAGGTCGATGCGATGGCGACGTGCCGCATCGCGCAGGGCGGCGACCGGGCGCTCGGGTAACTCGGCCGGCGGCATCGTCCGCGTCGCGGCCGGCCAACCACAGGCGCGCGTGAAGTCTTCGAATCCCGCCGGCGTCAGCAGCAGGAGGAAGTGCGCCTCCTCCGACTCGACCCGGAAGCGATGCTCCACCTGGCGTGGCCCGAAAACGAAGGTGCCGGCTCCGACGGTCCGCACATCGTCACCGAGCCAGAAGGTGAGCTCACCGCTCACGATGTACCAGGCCTCGTCCTCGTGCTGGTGCCGATGGCGCGGCGAGTCGGCGCCCTTCGGTGCCCGCACGTCAGCCACGGTCAGACCACCGTTGGTCTCGGTGCCGGTGGTCTTGTAGGTGACCAGCGCGCCGGCGAACCAGAGCGCCTCGCCCTCGGTGGCCTCGAGCACGTACGCATCCGGCATCACGTCGAGGGTCACGGCCGGCCGGCCTCATCACGAGCCTCGGCCACCGTCTTCAAGCGGGCCAGCGTGTGCTCCATCGCGTCGCGGAGCTCGCGCGCCCGGTTCGTCGGAATGTCGACGACGCGGGCCCAAACCGGGATCCGCTTGACCTCGTAGGACTCCGTCACCCGGGTCCCGCCCTCGATCGCCTCGAACTGGTAGCGCCACACGGTCGACTCGTGGCCGCCCTCTTCGGTGACGAAGGCGAACTCGCGGCCGGGCTCGGCCACCAGGACCCGTCCCCGGCGCGACCACTTCATCAGTCCACGCGGCCCGCCCCGGTTGTGGCCGACGAACGTGGCCCCCTCGACCGGACCAGCGGCCCCGCCCTCCCACTCGACGCGCTGGCACTCCGGGCTCCACTCACCCATGCGCGGCATGTCGCTGACCAGGTCGTACATGCGTTGCGGCGCCGCGCTGACGACGGTCTGCGTGCTGTCCTGGGTCAGCCACCACCTGCTGCTCGTGCTCGCCATGTCACTCCTCCTCGACTCGAACTGTACGTTAGGCTAAGACCATTAGCTCTTGCTGTCAAGAGGTTCTTTTGCTACACTCGAGAGAGTGACCCAGAGCCAGACATGACCCAGAGCCAGACGGAGTCCCCCACGGCCACACCCCGGCCGGACCGCCGGGCGCGACGGCGCCAGGAGACGATTGAGGAGATTCTGGCCATCGCCCGGGAGGTGATGACCGAGGAGGGGGTCAACGGGCTCAGCCTGGCGGAGGTGGCACGCCGACTCGGCGTGCAGCCACCCTCCCTGTACAAGTACTTCCCTTCCCTCATGGCGATCTACGACGCGCTCTTCCTGCAGGGACAGATCGACAACCTGGCCGAGTTGCGCCACGCGATGGACGGAGCAGAACCGGGCCTCGGTGCACTGATCGCCGGACTCGAGGCCTCCGGGCGCTGGGCCCTGGCCAACCGCGCCGTGGCGGAGTTGCTGTTCTGGCGTCCCGTCCCGAGCTTCCATCCCTCCGAGGACGCGTTCGCGCCGAGCGTGGCGATGGTCGAGTTGCAGCGGCAGGCGCTCGCCGCCGCCGTCGCCGCCGGTCAACTCGGTCCAGAGGCCAACGGCGATGACGCCGTCTTCCTCGTCTCAACGCTGATCACCGGCGTGCTGAGCCAGGCCTTCGCCAACGAGCCCGACCTCCCCTGGGGCGAGGGTCGGTTCACCTCCGCGTTCCCACGCCTCATGCGTCTGCTGCCTGCCGCGTTTCCGCTGCCCGTGACGTCTCCATAGGTTCGCTTCACGCGCGCCGGGTCGACGCCAGCCCCTCATCAGAGAGGCCCGTCATCGTAGAATTGGTCATTCGTTGTCGGGCTCGCCTTTGATGGCCTCGTCACATCGTCACATCGTCCGGGACGGCGGGCCGGTTCGGGTACGGTCGTCCCGGCAGGGAGGGGGGCGTTCGTGCGACGTCGCTGGACCGCTGGACCGGTCGCTTTCTTGGCGGCCGCCGTGATGTTGCTCGGGCTCACCGTCGGCGTCTCCCCGTCGATCGCGTCCGCCGGCACGCCCGTGCCCGGGGCGCCCAACTGCCCGATGTTCCCGGCGGACAACGTCTGGAACACTCCCGTCGCGGGATTGCCGGTCAACCCTCAGAGCGCGGCCTGGTTGGCCAGCATGGATGCCGGCACGACGAATCTCCATCCCGACTTCGGGCCCTCGGGCGACCCATCGAACCCGTACGGCATGCCCTACACCGTGGTCTCCCCGTCACAGCCCGAGGTCCCGATCACCTTCCAGTACGCCGACGAGAGCGATCCGGGGCCCTACCCCTTCAGCGCGTCGACACCGATTGAGGGCGGGCAGCAGTCGACCGGGGACCGCCACGCCATCATGGTCAACCCGGCTACGTGCACCCTCTACGAGCTCTACGACGCGCAGTACAGCGCGTCAGGCTCGACCGCCGGTTCGGGGGCGATCTGGAACCTCGACTCGAATGCGCTGCGGCCGGCGGGTTGGACGTCGGCCGACGCGGCCGGACTGCCAATCCTCCCGGGGCTGGTGCGCTACGACGAGGTGCAGTCGGGTGCCATCACACACGCCATCAGGATGACGGCCGAGGCGACGGACGCGTCGTACCTGTGGCCGGCCCGACACGAAGCGGGGACGTCGTCCAACCCGAACCTGCCACCCATGGGCGCGCGTTTCCGGCTCAAGGCCAGCTACAACATCTCGGGCTACTCCCCGCAGGCCCAGGTGGTCCTGCGGGCCATGCAGCAGTACGGGCTGATCCTGGCCGACAACGGCTCCAACTGGTACTTCGGGGGCACGGCGGACGACAACTGGCCGAGTGCGCTGGTCGACGAGCTCAAGCAGGTGCCGGCCAGCGCGTTCGAGGCGGTGGACGAGTCGGGACTCATGATCGACCCCAACTCGGGACAGGCCCGCCAGCTCGGGGTCTCGGTCAACTGCGGGTCCGGCCCCGGCTACCGACTGGTGGCGACGGACGGCGGGATCTTTTCCTTCTGCCAATCCTTCTTGGGCTCCATGGGCGGCCAGCACCTGAACGCGCCGATGGTGGGCATGGCCGAGACGCCGGGAGCCGCCGGGTACTGGGAGGTGGCGTCGGACGGTGGCATCTTCAGCTACGGCGACGCGCACTTCTACGGCTCGACCGGATCCATCCACCTGAACAGGCCGATCGTCGGCATGGCGGCCACCCCCGACGGCGGCGGCTACTGGCTGGTCGCCTCCGACGGGGGCATCTTCAGCTACGGCGACGCGCACTTCTACGGCTCGACCGGATCCATCCACCTGAACAGGCCGATCGTCGCCATGGCAGCCACCCCAGACGGCGGCGGCTACTGGCTGGTCGCCTCCGACGGGGGCATCTTCAGCTACGGCGACGCCGCCTTCTACGGGTCGCGCGGCGGGCAACCGCTCAACAAGCCCATCGTCGGCATGGCCTCGAGCGCATCAGGCCACGGCTACTGGCTGGTGGCCTCCGACGGGGGCATCTTCACCTATGGCGATGCCGCCTTCGAGGGATCCGCCGGCTCACTCGCCCTGGCCAAGCCGATCGTCGGCATGCAGGCCACGCCAAGCGGTGGGGGCTACTGGCTCGTCGCCTCCGACGGAGGGATCTTCGGCTACGGCGACGCCGCCTTCAACGGGTCGACGGGCGGCCTCGCCCTCAACGCGCCCATCGTCGCCATGGGGTGAGCGGAGCGACCACTCCGGGCCGCGCTCAGCGCTCCCCGGTGTCGAGGGTCTTTCGGTACACGCTGGTCTCGCGCGTCTCGAAGCCCATGCGCAGGTACAAGCGGTGGGCCGCCTCGCGCTCGGGCCGTGACGTGAGGTCAACGGTCCGAGCCCCGATCGCGGCCGAACGGTCGACGGCAGCCTGCACGAGGGCACCCGCCACTCCTGCCCCCCGGGCGGCGGCGTCGACCACGACATCCTCAATCCAGGCCCGCACGCCCGTCGGGATCTCGAACGTGATCAACGTCAGCATCCCCACGATCCTCCCGTCGAGCCGAGCCACGAACAGTGCGGTGCCACCCTCGCCGACCATCCGCTCCAAAACGGCGCGGCTGGGCGCCGGCGCCGAGCGGGAGAGCTGGGGCACCAGGCGGCCGACCGCGGCGCAGAGGTCGTCGTCGACCGCAGTGGCGGCCTCGACCTCGATCACGACGTCGTCGACTCTCCCCGCCACATCGGCTGGCGCACGCTGTCGTAGAGCACGTCACGCCGCTCGCCGTTGATGGCGGCGAAAACGTGCTCGCCCCAACGATCGGAACCCACGAGTGGCTGGGGCAGCGCGTCGCGCGTGAACCACCCGACGTCACGGGTCTCGAGCGGGTGCGGGGCCAGCTCGCCGCCCACGGCCTGGCAGTAGAAGAGCAGCGAGTAGAGCGGGACGCGGGTGAAGCCGAGGCGCAGGCCGTCGAGGACGGCGATGAGGCGCACCGGCTCGGCGATGATGCCGGTCTCCTCCTCCACCTCCTTCACGACGACCTCGGCCGCCGAGTAGCCCACGTCGCACCACCCGGTCGGGTAGAGCCAGATGCCCGAGTCGGCGCGCTGGATCAGCAGCAGCTCGCCCTTGTCGTTGCCCACCGCGGCCCCGACGGCGACCTTGGGTGTGACGTAGCCCGGGACGCCCTTGCCGACGGTGTCCATCCACTCCTGCACCAGTCCGCCCGCGTAGTCGGGGTCCTCGTCCGCGCCGTCGGCCTCGGTGCGGATGTCCGCCGCCACCTTGAGGATCTCCTCGAAGCGCTCCTTCTCGTAGAGGCTCTCGGTGAAGCCGAGCCCCGTGCGGGCGATGCCCGAGAGGGTCTCGCTCCAGCGCAGCAGCGTCTTGAGCGGCACGTCACGGTCGGTGCTCGGGTCCACGAGCGTGACGCTACCGCGGCACGCAGGCTGGGCCAGAATGGGGCGTGGCCGTAAACGAGGATTGTCGTCATTACGTGATGCGGACCACGCCGCGGGGAGAGCGCCTCGAGCGTTGCAAAGTCGACGCCAACGAGCCGCTGCCCTTCGCCTGCCCTCCGGGCTGCGTCTTCTACGAACCCCGCCGGGTCTCCTCTGCGGGCTGGCACGTGCCCCCGAGCCCCGACGGGGACTGATCCGGGGCGCTCAGCCCTCCAGGACGTCCCCCAGCAGGTCCACCGTGATGCCCTCGCCGCGCAGCCATTCGAGCGCTGCCTCCACCTGGGCTGATTCACCGTCCATTTCGCAGACGATCCAGCCCCGGTGCTCCTCCACGTCGGCCCGTCGGATGTCGGGATCCACGTCGAACCGGCGCACGAGAGTGGCCAGGACGGCCCGCCGCACCTCGGACTCCGGGAACGTCAGCTTGACCTTGACCCGCACCGCGCTCACGGTTCCTCCTCGTTCGCCCCCGCCTGCGGCAGGCCCCGGTTCAGACTGCCGGAACGAAAGCCTTCCAGGTCCAGGGCGACGAAACGGAATCCCGCCGCCCGCACGGCGCTCACGACCTCTTCCCGGCGGGCCACAACCTCGGCCAGTACGTCGGGCTCCACCTCCAGGCGGGCGGCATCGCCGTGGTGGCGCACGCGCAGCTGGCCGAATCCGAGCGCGCGCAGCGCCGATTCGGCCCCCTCGACGGCAGCCAGACGGCCCAGGGTGACGGGCGTGCCGTAGGGCAGGCGCGAGGCCAGGCAGGCCGCGGCGGGCTTGTCCCACGTGCGCAACCCGAGTTCCCGGGAGGTACGCCGAATCGCGTCCTTGTCGAAGCCGGCCTCGACGAGCGGGAAGGCGGCCCCGCTCGCCGCCGCCGCGGCCTGACCCGGACGGTGATCGCCCAGGTCGTCCACGTTCACGCCGAGCACGACCGTGGCGCCCTCGGCCGCGGCCAGCGGACCCACCGCGTCCATGAGGGCGGTCTTGCAACGGGCACAGCGGTCCGGGCCGTTGGCGACGTACGCCGCGTCCTCCATCTCGTTCGTCGGGACGCCGACCCAGCGCAGCCCCCACTCATCGGCCAGGGCCCGGCAGTCCGCCTCCTCCGCGCCGGCCAGCGACGGCGAGAGCGCAGTGGCGCAGAGAACCGCGTCCCGCCCGAGCGTGTCGTGGGCCATCTTGGCCAAGAACGAGGAGTCCGCGCCTCCGCTGAACGCAACCACCACATGCCCCAGGCGTCGCAACGCAAGTCTGAGGTCGTCAAGAGAGGCCTGGGCGGTGGCGGTCACGGCGTTGCGCTCAGGCGCCCAGCACCGCCAGCACGTCGTCGAGCAGGCCGACCATGCCGGTGTAGAAGGGGCCGAACTCGGCGTAGCGAGCGGAGGCCTCGTCGAAGCGCATCTCGTAGACGCAGTCCTTGAGGTCGTCGGGATGCACGCCGAACAAGGTGACGCCCCACTCGTAGTCGTCGAGCCCGGTCGAACCGGTGATGACCTGGAGCACCCTGCCGTGGAAGGTCCGCCCCACCTTCCCGTGGCCCAGCATCAATTCCTTGCGTGCGTCGAAGTCCAAGGCGTACCAGTTGTCCTGCTCGCCCCGGCGCTTGCTCATCGGGTAGAAGCAGAAGGCGCTCTTGCCCTCGGGCGGTAGCTGGGGGAACAGGCGGGCCTGGCGCAGCGCGTCGGGAACCCCCGCCGCGTACTCCGAGACCTCGGTCAACGACACATAGGACTCGGCGGCCACGAGGCCGGACGCGAGAGCCTCGGTCTGCAGCTGGCGCAGTCGCCAGATGTCCGGCCCGAGCGCCATCAGGCCCAGGTCCGCCTTGTGTCCCAGCAGGGCAACCGGGACCACTTGGTACCCGTCGGCCTCGGCCGCGCTCAGGGCTTTGCGCAGGGCCTGCGCATCGAAATCGGGTGCCAGTCGGCAGAACAGGTGGAGGACACCCCATCCGGTCGTCGGGGTCAGTGGCACGTCGTCAGTGTAGAGAAGGTGCCCCCCGCCACCCAACCGTGCCCGAACAGTGCCTGAGTGCTTTCGTCGATGTGTCTCTACCCACCAGCCACCTAGTGGGTAGAGACACATCGGAGGCATCCGGCCGAATCGGCCGAACCCTGCCAAAAAGCCGAACCCTGCCAAAAAAGAGGCCGGAAAGAACAGTGCGCCCGGCCAAAGGCCGGGCGCACCATTTCAGCCTCGGTTGGGGGTGAGGCGGTCCCACTGTCACACCGGGCTGTTGCAGCGACGTGGCAGCGGGGTGACAGCCCCCTCCCGGACCAGCTCGGAGCCGGTCTAGTAGTCGTCCATCCCGCCGGGCATGGCGGGCGCGTCGTCCTCAGGCTTGTCCACTATGACGGCCTCGGTCGTGAGGAACAGCGCGGCGATGGAGGCGGCGTTCTGCAGGGCCGAACGGGTGACCTTGGCGGCGTCGATGACGCCGGTCTTGAAGAGGTCCTCGTACTCGCCGGTGGCGGCGTTGAGGCCGTGCGAACCCTTCAGGTTGCGCACCTTCTCAACGATGACGCCGCCCTCGAGTCCCGCGTTGACCGCGATCTGCTTCAGCGGCTCCTCCACGGCCTTGCCCACGATGCGGGCCCCCGTGGCCTCGTCGCCCTCGAGCTTCTCGGCCCCCTCGTAAATGGCGGTCTGGGCCCGCAGCAGGGCGACCCCACCACCGGGCACGACACCCTCTTCAATGGCAGCCTTCGTCGTCGAGACGGCGTCCTCAATGCGGTGCTTCTTCTCCTTGAGCTCCACCTCGGTGGCGGCCCCGACCTTGATCACGGCCACGCCACCGGACAGCTTGGCCAGGCGCTCCTGCAGCTTCTCCCGGTCGTAGTCCGAGTCGGTGTTCTCGATCTCGGTCTTGATCTGGTTGATGCGGCCCTTGATGTCGGACTCGGTGCCCGCGCCCTCGACCAACGTGGTCTCGTCCTTGGTGATGACCACCTTGCGGGCGGTGCCGAGCAGGTCGAGCGTGACGTTCTCCAGCTTGAGGCCGACCTCTTCGGTGACGACCTGGCCACCGGTGAGGATGGCGATGTCCTGCAGCATGGCCTTGCGGCGCTCACCGAAGCCGGGTGCCTTGACGGCGACCGAGCGGAAGGTGCCGCGGATCTTGTTCACCACCAGAGTGGCCAGGGCCTCGCCCTCGACGTCCTCGGCGATGATCAGCAATGGCTTGCCGCTCTGCATGACCTTCTCCAGCACGGGGAGCAGGTCGCGCACGGCCGTGATCTTCGAGCCCACGAGCAGCACGTAGGCGTCCTCCAGCGTGGCCTCCATGCGCTCGGGATCGGTCACGAAGTAGGGGGCGATGTAGCCCTTGTCGAAGCGCATGCCCTCCACGAGGTCCATGTCCATGCCGAAGGTCTGCGACTCCTCGACGGTGATGACACCGTCACGGCCCACCTTGTCGATGGCCTCGGAGATCATTTCGCCGATCTCGGTGTCGGCGGCCGAGATGGAGGCCACCTGGGCGATCTGCCCCTTGGACTCGGTCTCCTTGGCGATGCCGTGGATGGAGCCCACGGCGATCTCCACCGCAGCCTCGATGCCCCGCTTGAGCGCCATCGGGTTGGCCCCGGCGGCGACGTTGCGCAGGCCCTCGCGGACCATGGCCCAGGCCAGGACGGTCGCCGTCGTCGTGCCGTCACCGGCCACGTCGTCGGTCTTCTTGGCCACTTCCTTGACCAGCTCGGCGCCGATCTTCTCGAACGGGTCCTCGAGGTCGATCTCCTTGGCGATGGACACGCCGTCGTTGGTGATCGTCGGGGCGCCCCACTTCTTGTCGAGCACCACGTTGCGGCCCTTCGGGCCGAGGGTGACGCGGACCGCGTCCGCCAGCTTGTTCATGCCGGTCTCCAGGCCGCGGCGGGCTTCCTCCTGGAACGCGATGATCTTGGCCATCTGGTGTATTCCTCCGTTAGCACTCTCGTCTTGTGAGTGCTAATAGGTAACCACCTTAGGGCGCCGGGCGCAAGGGCGACGCGCCCCGATCTTCCCGCCGGAGGACCTCCCCGTGCCCTGAGCGGACCCTGACCCGGGCCACCCCGGAACCAGCCGCGGGTCAGCCTCCGGCGACGGCGGGGACGATGGAGAGCGTCTGGCCCGGCGCGACCGGCGTGGCCAGGCCGTCCAGGAAGCGGACGTCCTCGTCCGCCAGGAAGACATTGACGAACCGGCGCAGGTTGCCCGCCTCGTCGAAGAGCCGCTCGGCCAGTCCGGGGTGGGCGGCGTCGACGGCCTTGAGCACCTCGCCCACCGAAGACCCCTCCACCTCGACCTCGCCGGCGCCCCCGGTCAGGGTGCGCAGCTGGGTGGGGATGCGGACGGTCACGCTCATCGGGGGATCTCCTTGGTCTCGTGGTCGTCCAACGCGGCGTCGAAGGCGTCCAGGGTGGGCGCGATGGTCGCCGTGGGGGTGCTGCCCGGAGCGCCGGCCAGGGCTTCGACCGTCTTGAGGCCGTGTCCGGTGACCAGGGCCACCACGCGCTCGTCGGGGCGGATGGTCCCGGAGGCGGCCAGCTTGCACAGCGTGGCGATGGTCACTCCGCCGGCGGTCTCGGCGAAGATCCCCTCGGTCCGGGCCAGGAGGCCGATGGCGTCCACGATCTCGCCGTCGGTCACGGCGGCGCACGAGCCCCCGGTCCGGCGTATGACGTCGAGGGCGTACCAGCCGTCGGCCGGGTTGCCGATGGCCAGCGACTTGGCGATCGTCTTGGGCTTGACCGGCCGGATGGCCTCGCTGCCCTGCAGGAAGGCCTCGGCCACCGGGGAGCACCCCTCGGCCTGGGCCCCCGAGACGCGGACCGACGGCTCCTCGGGCAGCAGGCCCACCTTGCCCAGCTCGGCGAAGCCCTTGGCCACCTTGGTCAGCTGGCTCCCCGACCCGATGGGCACCACGACGTGGTCCGGGGCCTGCCAGCCCAACTGCTCGGCGATCTCGAAGGCGAGCGTCTTGGAGCCCTCGGCGTAGTAGGTGCGCACGTTGACGTTGACGAAGGCCCAGCTGGGGCGCTCGCTGGTCAGCTCGGCACAGAGGCGGTTGACGTCGTCGTAGTTCCCCTCGACGGCGATCACCGTCCCCCCGTAGACCGAGGTCATGGTGACCTTGGCCGTCTCGAGGTCGTGCGGGATCAGGACGACGGAGTCCATCCCGGCCCGGGCGGCATGCGCCGCCACCGAGTTGGCCAGGTTGCCCGTGGAGGCACAGGCGGCGACCTTGAATCCGAGCTGGCGGGCCTTGGTCAGCGCCACCGAGACCACCCGGTCCTTGAAGGACCCCGTGGGGTTGGCGGTGTCGTCCTTGATCCACAGCTCGCCGAGCCCGAGCTCGGCGGCCAGCCGGTCGGCCCGCACCAGCGGTGTGAAGCCGGCGCCGAGATCCACCGGCGTGGCGTCGTCCACCGGGAGCAGGTCCCGGTAGCGCCAGATGGAGCGGGGACCGGCCTCAATACGCTCCCGGCTGACCGCGGCGGCGATCCGCTCGTAGTCGTAGGCGACCTCCAGCGGCCCGAAGCAGTAGTCGCAGACGTGGAGCGCTTCGGCGGGGTAGGCGCGCTGACACTCACGACAACGCAGCCCAGTGACGAAATCGACCATCGGTCCTCCTCATCGGTCGGGCATTGGCACCAGGTGCCCTACGGTTGCCCGCAGTGCACTGGTTGCCGCGACTTCAACGGGCCCGTCCCTCAGTCGCTCTGGATGATGCGTCAATGGTAGCCCGCCGGGGCCGACCTCCTCAACGCGACGCGGCTGCTTGAATCGAGGGCGTGGCGCACACCTCTCACCACGGGGATTTCCCGACCGGCCTCGTGCTCGAGGCCAAGGCCCGGACCGGCCGGACGGTCTCGGTGTGCATCCCCGCCCGCGACGAGGGCTCCACGGTCGGATCGGTGGTGCGGGCGGTCGTGCAGCCCTTCCTGGCGGCCCACGGCGGGAACGGCCTGGTCGACGAAGTCATCGTCCTCAACGACGGCTCGCTGGACGACACCGCTGAGCAGGCCCGCGACGCCGGGGCGACGGTGGTGGCCGGGCCCGGTGGGGCCGGGGGCAAGGGTCAGGCCATGGCGGCGGCCCTCGCCGCCTCCACCGGCGACATCGTCGCCTTCCTCGACGCGGACGTGGCGAACACCACCCCGGCCTTCGTGACAGGGCTGTTGGGACCCCTCCTCACCACCGACCACGTCGTCCTCGTGAAGGGTTTCTACACGCGGCCGCTGCACGGCGACCCGACCGGGGGCGGGCGGGTGACCGAGCTCGTGGCCCGCCCCGTGCTCGAGCTCCTCTTCCCCGAGCTGTCCTGGGTGCGCCAACCCCTGGCCGGCGAGACGGCGGCCCATCGGTGGGTCTTCGAGAAGCTCGGCTTCGCCGGCGGCTACGGGGTGGAGCTCGGCCTGCTGATCGACGTGGCGCAGCAACTCGGCTCCGACCGTCTGGCCCAGGTCGACCTCGGCGAGCGCATCCACCGCAACCGCCCGCTGCACGAGCTGCGGCCCCAGGCGGTGGACGTCCTGCGGGCGGCTCTCGAGCGCGTGCCCCCGACCATGCTGCCGCCCCGTCCGTGACGGCGCAGTGCCGTCACAGCAGTCGCGGCGTACACGGCGCATGAGCGGCACCGTCGTGGTGTCCAACCGCGGCCCGCTGACCTTCCGCTCCGGGGACGACGGGGCACTGGTCCCCGTGCGCGCCGCCGGCGGGCTGGCGTCCTCCCTGCACCGGATCCTCGCGGGGAGCGGCACGACATGGGCCTCGGTGACGATGGGGGCGGCGGACCGCGAGGCGGTCGCCCAGGGCCTCATGCACGAGGACGGTCTCGATCTGCTCCCCGTCGTCATCGACGACGACACCTACCGGCAGGCCTACGACGTCGTGGCCAACACCACGCTCTGGTACTGCCACCACCACCTGTTCGACCTGCCGCACCGGCCCCGCTTCGACCGTCACTGGCGGGCGGCGTGGGAGGGCTACCGGACCTACAACCGGGCCATGGCCGACGTCGTCGTGGACCGGGCGGCCCGGGGCGCCGCCGTCTACGTGCAGGACTACCACTTCTCGCTGCTGGGGCGGATGCTGGCCGAGGCGCGCCCGGACCTGCGCACGGTGCACTTCTTGCACACGCCGTTCGCCGCACCCGACATGCTCGCCGTGCTGCCCGACGACGTCGTGGCCGAGCTGCTCGACGGCATGGCCGGCTACTCGGTCTGCGGCTTCCACTGCCACCAGTGGGAAGCCGGTTTCCGGGCCGGTTACGCGGCGGCCGGGCGCGACGCGCCACCCACCTTCGTGGCGCCGCTCGGACCCGACGCCGGCGCGCTGGAAGAGGAAGCGGCGTCGCCGCCGTGCATCGCGGCGGGGGCGGCATTGCGGGCCGAGGTCGACGGTCGCCGCATCATCGCCCGGACCGACCGCATGGAGCCCTCGAAGAACATTGTGCGGGGGATGCTCGCCTTCGAGGAGCTACTGACCGCGTATCCCGAGTGGCGGGGCCGGGTCGTGCACGTGGCTCTCGCCTACCCCAGCCGACAGGGGCTGGCCGAGTATCTCGCCTACGCCTCCGACGTGGAGCACACGGCGGCGCGCATCAACCACTCCCTGGGGTCCGACGACTGGACGCCCATTCTGCTCTCGGTCCAAGACGACTGGCCCCGCTCGCTCGCCGCGCTCACCCTGTCCGACGTGTTGCTGGTCAACCCGGTCCGCGACGGCCTCAACCTGGTGGCCAAGGAAGGCCCGCTGCTCAACACGGCCGACGGCGTCTTGGTGCTGTCCCACCAGGCCGGCGCCTGGGAGGAGCTGTCCCTCGACGGTGGCGGCGCGCTCGGGGTCAATCCCTTCGATGTCGCCGGCACGGCCGACGCGCTGCACGCCGCGCTCACCATGGACGCAGCGGAGCGCGGCGACGCGTGCGGGGGCGCTGCGCGACGCGGTGCGCGGGCGAACCGCAGCCGACTGGTGGGCCGACCAACTGGCGGCCGCGGCGCGCTGAGGCGCGACGGGCTGCGGTGGCGTCGGCCACGGCGCGGAGCAACGCCACTGCTCCCGCTGCGCCGGGCACCGAGAGATCGGCGGCGTCGGCCACGGCGGCCGGGCTCTCGCTGTCCACGGCGGCCACGCACACCGCAACACGCAGCGGGCCGGCCGGGACGCGCAGCGCATGGAGCGCGGCGAAGGCCGGGAGGTCGCCGACGTCGTCGCCGAAAGCGGCGGCGGCGACGGGCGGCTCGGCCCCGGCGTCGTGCTCCGCCACGAGGGAACGCACCACCGTCCCCTTGTCCACGTCGAGCGGCGGGCGCAGCTCGCGCTCGTGGCGTCCCTGCACCACCATGAGGCCACGGGCGACGTGCTGGCGCGCCACGAAGGCCAGCACCCAGTCCTGGTGCTCCGGCGCCCGGCGCCAGTGCAGCGTCACGGTCAGGCCCTTGGGCTCGACGTAGACGCCGGGGGGCGCCGTGGCCTCCGCCTCGGCCACCACCTCGTCGATCACGGCGGTCCAGGCCTGGTGCGCCGACCCGCGCAGCGCGCGCTCGAGTCCGTAGAGCCCGGCCAGCGTCACGCCGGGGGGCGCATGCAGAATCTCGGCCAGGAAGGCGGTGGGCCGGCCCGAGATCACGGCGACCAACGCGAAGGGGACGGCGAGCTCGGCCAGTAGGTCCGGCACACCGGGGAGCGGCCGCGCCTCCCTCGGGTCCTTCACGATGCCCGCCAGCGTCCCGTCGAAGTCGAGGAACAGCGCGCTGCGCGCCGGCTCGTCCGCCAAGGGTTGGAGCAGGGCCGGCAGGCGCGCCTCGGCGTCGCCGTGCGCGGCCAAGGTCAGGAGGACGCGACGGTCGTCGTCGTGGTCGACGCGAGGTCCGAGCCGATGACCACAACGACGTCCACGCCGGTGACGCCGGTCACCGGCGTGGCCGTGGTCAGCGGCAGCACCTGGGCCGGCTTGACACCGATGGCCGTGGCGATGGACGCCGCCTGCTGCTGCTGGCCCGCCTCGTAGTACACGGCGGAGGTCGCCTCGGTGGTCGCCGCGTCAATGGGGGTCTTCATCGTCCAACCGCCGGCGCCGATCACCGCCGAGTAGTGGGCGGCCAGACCGTTCACGCCGGTGGCGTTGGCCACGGCCACCGTGGTGGCGCTCGGCGGCGCTGTCGTCGTGGTGGTCGACCCCTTTGATCCCTTGTGCCCGGCTTTGGTGGTGGTGGTGGAGGCCGCCGTGGTGGTGGTGGTCGAAGCGGCCGCGCCGCCTGCGGCCGTCGTCGTCGTGCTGGCCGCTCCGCTCGTCACCGTCGTCGGCGTGGTGGTCGGCGTGCTGCTCACACTCGGGCGCGTGCCGACCGAGACGAGGAGCGCCACAGCCACGACGAAGAGGATGAGGACTGCCGCCGCCCGGACGATCGAGAGTGAGCCGGACGATGCTGTCTTCGGCTGGTCGTCATCCATTAAGGGACCAGCCTGCCCCGGCACCGCGCCCGAAGCAAGCATTTCCGCTGGTCGGGCCGGTGACCCGGCCGCAGGCCTGTAACCTGGGGCGCAGCGCCCGAGTAGCTCAGTTGGTAGAGCACTTCACTTGTAATGAAGATGTCGCGGGTTCGATTCCTGCCTCGGGCTCCCAGTCTCCTTCGCCCGTTCCGCTCACGGCCCGTGTGAGGGATCGAGCGCGGACGGGTAGGGATCGGACAGGATCGGCGCGTCAACCGGGAACGAACCAGGAGGCCTGCATGCTCTCAGACTTCAAGAAATTCGTGCTGCGGGGCAACGTCGTCGACCTCGCGGTGGCGGTGGTGGTCGGCGTCGCCTTCACGGCCATGATCACGGCGTTCGTGGTCGACCTCATCACGCCGCTCATCGCCGCCATCTTCGGCAAGCCCGACTTCTCCAGTCTGACCTTCACGGTCAATCACTCGCGGTTCAAGTACGGGTCGTTCCTCAACGCACTCCTGGCGTTCCTCATTGTGGCCACGGTGGTCTTCTTCGCCGTCGTGGTGCCGCTCACCGCGCTCATGCGCCGGCTCAACGTCTTGCCCAGCGAGGAGCCCGAGCCCGAGACACGGGAGTGCCCCGAGTGCCTGAGCGACATTCCCGTCGGGGCGCGGCGCTGCGCCTTCTGCACGTCAGAGGTTGCCAGCGCCGCCTAATGGGGATCGACCACTTCATTCCCTGAGGGAGTGAGGCTGGTCGCCGAGCCGCCAACAGGTGAGCACTGCGGCCGCCCGGGCCTCGAGCCCTACGGTTAGATCGTGCCCCTGCTGGTCGGTGAGGTCTCCTCGGACGGCTGGTGGGATGTCGTGCCTCGAGCACTGATCCATTAGGAAGCTGCTGGAGCCCTCGGGCTCGTATGTGGTGACCATCGATGGAGAGGAGCGGGGTTGATGATCTTTGTTGGAGTGGACTGGGCTGAAGCCCACCACGATGTGTTCGTCCAGAATGAGGACGGCAGACGACTGGCCGGTGGGCGGTTGCCCGAAGGGGTTGAAGGCATCGCCCGGTTCCACGAGATGGTGGGTGCCCACGCCGAAGAACCCGAAGAGGTGGTGATCGGGATCGAGACCGACCGGGGCCTGTTCGTCGGGGCCCTGGTGGCCGCCGGCTACCAGGTCTTCGCCGTCAACCCGATGTCAACGTCACGCTATCGGGACCGGCACTCGACCTCGGGGGCGAAATCCGATCCCGGAGACGCCAAGGTGCTCGCCGACATGGTCCGCACTGACCGGCACAATCACCGCCCCATCGTGGGCGACAGCGAACTGGCTGAAGCGATCAAGGTATTGGCCCGGGCCCACCAGACAATGATCTGGTCGAGGGGACGCCAGACCAACTTCATGCGATCGACCCTGCGGGAGTTCTATCCGGCGGCCCTGGTGGCTTTTGAGGACTTGACCAGCGGAGATGCCCTCGAAGTGTTGCGGGTGGCGCCCACCCCGACGCTTGGGGCCGGGCTCTCTCGATCCAAGATCGCCTCCGCCCTTCGGCGTGGCGGTCGTCAACGTCGAATCGACCAACGGGCCGCCGAGATCCAAGGAGCTCTGCGCTCGCCCCAGCTGAGTGCATCGACCTTGGTGGCCAACGCCATGGGCGCCTCGGTCTCGGCCACCGCCACGGTGATCGTCACCATGAACGCCCAGATCGCCGAGCTGGCCAAGGAGCTCGACGCCCATTTTGAGCAGCACCCAGACGCCGAGGTGGTCCGATCCCTGCCAGGACTAGGGACCATCCTCAGCACCCGGGTGCTCGGCGAATTCGGCGATGAGCCGAACAGATATGCCACCGCCAAGTGTCGCAAAAATTATGGCGGCACGTCGCCCATCACCCGAGCCTCGGGCACCAAACGGATGGTGCTGGCCCGCTACGTCCGCAACATGCGACTGGCCGACGCCATCTATCAGTGGTCCTTCGCATCCCTTACGGCATCACCAGGAGCGCGAGCCTTCTACGACTACCGACGGGCCGTCGGCGACACGCACCACGCAGCCCTTCGCCACCTTGGCAATCGCCTTGTCGGCATCCTCCACGGTTGTCTCATCCACCACACTGCCTACGACGAAAACATCGCCTGGGGCCACCGCGCGCAGCTCGAACTTTCACGAGCTGCTTGACATTTGGACCCGTGGGATATCTAACTGCGCCCGCGCTGGCGCGCCACCTCGAAGCAGGCGACAGCACCGGCCACGCCGACGTTGAGCGAAGGCAGCGTGCCGTGCTGGGGAATGGCCGCCACCGCATCGCAGCGGCGGCGCACCAGCGGTGCCAGCCCCTTCTCCTCGCTGCCCACGACGAGCGCGACGGGGCCGTCGCCCAGCGGCAGGTCGTAGAGCGACTGGTCCGCCTCGCCGGCCAGGCCGATCGACCAGACGCCCAGGTCGCGCAGCTCGCTGAGCGCGGCCGGCACGCCGCCCACGACGGCGAAGGGCAGGTGCTCGATCGCCCCGGCCGCCGTCTTGGTCACCGTGGGTGACAGCCGCGCCGAGCGATGGCGCGGCAGCACGACGCCGGTCACGCCGGCGCACTCGGCGCTGCGCAGGAGCGCTCCCAGGTTGCGCGGGTCGGTGATGCCCGCGGCCACCAGGAGGAACGGAGCGGTGCCACGGCGGCCGGGCGCCGCCAGGTCCTCGAGCGCCACCGGCTCGAGCGGCCGGGCGAGGGCCAGGACGCCCTGGGGCGACTCCGTGCGGGCCTGGGCATCGAGCCGGGACCGCGGCACGGTCTCGACGGGAACGCGCAGCCGCCCGGCCAGCTCCTCAATGCGATCGAGTTGCGGCGAAGGGTCTTGATCCTCGGCCAGCATGATCCGGCGGACCGTGCGGCGTCCGACCGAGAGCAGCTCGAGCACGGCGCGGCGTCCCTCGACCTGATCACCCCCGAGCTCGCTGCGCGGGCCCGGGCGCCGCTCCCCCCGCTGGGCGCCCTCTCCACCCCCGCCGCGCCGCGGCTCGGCGCGCGCCGGCGCCCGACGCGACCCGCCCCGCGGTGGCGGCCGGCGAGTCACGGCGACTCCATCAGCACGACGGCCAGGCAGGCGATGCCTTCGGCGCGCCCGAGCGCGCCCAGTCCCTCGGCGCGGGTCGCCTTGACCGAGACGGGAGCCTGCAGCACCGCGCTGAGGCGCTCCACCATGGCCGCGGTGTGCGGAGCCAGACGGGGGGCATCGGCGATGACGGTGCAGTCGGCGTTGGCGCAGGCGTACCCGCGCTCCGCCGCCATGGCGAGCACCTCGGTGAGCAGGGACACGCTGTCCGCCCCCTCCCACACCGGGTCGGTGTCGGGGAAGTGCCGGCCCAGATCTCCCAGGCCGACGGCGCCCAGCACCGCGTCGGCCAATGCATGGCACACCGCGTCGGCGTCGCTGTGGCCGCCGAGACCCCGGGCTCCCTCGATCACCACGCCCCCCAGGACGAGAGGGCGATGCGGGTCCTCCGAGAAGCGGTGGACGTCGATGCCCTGGCCGATGCGCACGCTCACGATCGGCGCGCCTCCAGCAGCCGCTCGGCCGCCCCCAGGTCGTCGGGATCGGTGATCTTGAGGTTGCCGGGCTCGCCGGGCACGACCAGCACGGTGCCGCCCAAGGCTTCGACCAGCATGGCGTCGTCGGTGGCGCCCACCGCCGGCGCCTCGGCGTGGGCCCGGCGCAGCGCGGCGGCCCGGAAGGCCTGCGGGGTCTGCACGGTGACCAGCGCGGCGCGATCGAGGGTGCTCGTGACCCGCCCGGACTCGTCCACGGCCTTGATCGTGTCACTCGGGGGGAGGCCGGGCACGGCTCCGTCCGCTCCCCCGGAGCTCACCGCCGCGATGACCGCGTCGAAGAGGGCGGGCGACGCCAAGGGCCGCGCCGCGTCGTGCACCACGATCACCTCGGCGTCATCGGGCACCGCAGCCAGGCCGCAGCGCACGGAGTCGGCGCGCGTTGCCCCACCCGCTACGACGGCATCGACACCGTGGGAGGCGGCGTCCGGCGCGCCGGCTTCGGCCGGCACGACCAGGACCACGCCGGCGGAGGAGGGCCGGCAGGCGGCGACCGCCCAGTCGAGCACCGGGCGGCCACCCAGGGGGGAGAACTGCTTCATCCGGCCGAAGCGCCGGCCGGAGCCCCCGGCCACGACGATCGACCACACGGGTGCCATGGTGCGCCCGGGCCGTTCGATCAGGTCAGTGCCTCGTTCAGGCGCTCTTCGGCCGTCTCCTCGTCCACGTTGAGGGCGAAGGTCAGCTCGGAGACCAGAATCTGTCGGGCCCGCTGCAGCATGCGCTTCTCCCCCGCCGACAGGCCCTTGTCCTTGTCGCGGATGGAGAGGTTCCGTACCACCTCGGCCACCTGGTAGATGTCGCCGGAGCGCAGCTTCTCGGAGTGGTTCTTGTAGCGCCGGGACCAGTTCGTCGGCATGCGCGCCTCCTTCTTGCGCAGGACGGCGAACACCTCCTCGACCTCTTCGTCGTTGATGACCTCGCGCAGCCCGACACCCTCGGTGTTGTCGGCGGGGACGTTGAGGATGAGATCGCCGTAGGCGAGGCGGAGCACCAGGTACTCGCGCTTCTCACCGAAGGCGACCTTGGTCTCCCGCTTTTCTATGACGGCGGCCCCGTGGTGGGGGTAGACGACTTTGTCTCCGACCTTGAACGACACAGGACTCAGGGCTCCCTTTTGGGTGGATCGGCCGCGCCCGCACGGGCACGCAGAACTGCGGCGATGCTGTGCGGAGGCGGCCGGGACGGGAGTGGGCCCGTCCGAAGATGACTGACCATTTTACCAGATCACCCGCTCATTCGTAGCGCTCGAAGATGCTGGCCTCCACCAGCCGGGCCAGGCCGTCACGGATGTGGCGGGCCGTGGCGGCGCCGATCCCCTCCACCGACTCCAGCTCGGCGGCGGAGGCCGAGAGGATCTCGGGCAGGGAGCCGAAGCGCTCCACCAGGCGCTGGATGAGGACCTCGGAGAGTTGCTGGGGCAGCCGGTGCAGGAGTCGGTAGCCGTGTGGCGCCAGCTCGGAGTGGAGCTGATCATCCGAGGCGGGCAGGTGCAGGGCGGCCACCACCTTGGGCAGGTCCATCAGCGCGTCCGCCGACAGGGAGCGCAGGTGGGCGATCGCCTCGTCGTCGGCATAGTCGCGCAGGACGAGCGCCAGGCTCTCGGAGACGCCTGAGCGCAGCTCCACCGTTTGGAGGTGGATGAGCCGGCCGTCGGACCCGAGCTCGACCAGGTGCCCCTCAATCTCCTCGGCGATCCGGCGGACCATTTCGCCGGGTTGGAGCACCGCCACGACGTCGCGCACCGAGACCGAGTCCTCCATCTCGAGCCGGGTCAGCGTCGACAGGGCATCGTCGTAGCGGGACCGGAAGCGCTGCAAGGTTGAGAGCGCCTGGCTCGAGCGGTCGATGAGCCACCCGGCGGACTGTGTCGTGTGCTTGCGGTCGTTGCGGTAGACGGCAATGGTCGCCATCGCCTCGGACACGGCGATCACCGGCACGTCAATGGAGCGGGCCACCCGCTCGGCCGTGCGGTGGCGGGTCCCGGTCTCCGAGGTGGCGATGGTGGCCTTGGGGACGAGGTGCACGTTGGCCCGGGCGATCCGAGAGGCGTCGGAGGCCAGAATGATGGCCCCGTCCATTTTGGCCAGCTCGGAAAGGCGCTGGGGCGTGTACTCGGCGTCGAGCAGGAACCCGCCGGTGCAGACGGAGAGGACGGCCGGGTCGTCGCCCACGAGAATCAGGGCGCCGTGCTTGGCCTGCAGTATGCGGTCGAGGCCCTCGCGGAGCTTGGTGCCTGGCGCAATCATCGCCAGCGCGTCGTTCAGAGGCTGGCTGGCGCCGGCACCGTCGGCCACCCGGGCATCGTACCCGGCCCGCCCCGCGTCGCGGCCTCCGATCGGACCAGGCTCAGGGCCTCGGCCAGCGTGCGCACGCCGTGCACCCGGAGCCCGGGCGGCACGGCGCCGGGTGCGGCAGCCATGGAGGCGGGGACGAGCGCCCGTGTGAACCCGGCCCGGTGCGACTCGGCGAGGCGGCGATCCGCGCCGGGGACGGTACGCACCTCACCGGCCAGCCCCAGCTCGCCGAAGACGACGATGTCCGGTGGCAGGGCCGTGTCCGTGATGACCGAGGCCATGGCCAGGGCGACGGCCAGGTCGGCTGCCGGCTCGGTGACGGTGATGCCGCCCACGGCAGCGGCGAACATCTGCGCCGCGGCCGGGACCTCGACCGCGGTGCGGCAGGCCAGGACGGCGAGAAGCAGGTTGGCCCGTGCCGCGTCGATGCCGAGGGTCTGCGGACGCGGCGGCCCGCTGCCTCCGCCGGCGCCCGGGCCCAGCAACGCCTGCACCTCGACCAGGAGAGGGCGGCGACCCTGCAGGACGGGGACGACCACGCTGCCCGGGACGCCGGCCATGCGATCCCCCAACAACAGCGGGCCGGGGTCGGGAACGGGACGCAGGCCGTCGTCGCGCATTTCGAAGATGCCGACCTCCCCCGCCGGCCCGAAGCGGTGCTTGACCGACGTCAGGACACGAAGGGCATGGTGCCGGTCACCGTCGAAGGAGAGCACGGTGTCGACCAGGTGCTCCACGGCCCGGGGGCCGGCCAGGTCGCCGTCCTTGGTCACGTGGCCGACCAGCAGGAGCGGCACCCCGCTCGACTTGGCCATGCGGGTCAGGCGTTCGACGCAGGTGCGCACCTGGGCCAGGCTTCCGGCGGGCTGGCCCAGCTCGGGGTCCGAGACGGACTGCAACGAGTCGACCACCACGAGCGCGGGCCGGTGCCGCTCGACGGCCGCCTCGATGGCCTCGACGTCGGGCCCCTCAATGGCGAGGAGGTTCCGGGGGACCAGCCCGATGCGCGAGGCCCGGCCCCGCACCTGGGCCAGCGACTCTTCGGCCGAGGCCAGCATCACGTCGAGCCCGGTGGCGGCCAGCGAAGACAGCACCTGGAAGAGCAGCGTGGACTTGCCGATGCCGGGCGGACCGAACAGCAAGGTGACCGAGCCGGCCACGACGCCGCCGCCCATGACCCGGTCGAGCTCGCTGACCCCGGTCGGAAGTGGATGCATGGCGTCGGTCGAGACGTCCGCCAGCGGCTGCGCGGGCGGGCGGGCCACGTGTCCCTGTCGCGTCGTGCCCTGGCGAGCGGGTGTCGGACCAAGGGTGTTCCACGCACCGCAGGCGGGGCACTTTCCCGCCCAACGCAGCGACGTCGCCTCGCACGCCGCGCAGAGGTAGCCACCCTCGGCGCGGGCGCGCGTACGGGGAGCCGACGTCATGGCGGCACCCTACGGGAGGGCTGTCACAACGGGCGGGATCCCAGGGGCGGCGTCGCCGCGTCGATGGCAGGCTCCGTGCATGCCGAACGAGAAACCAGTTGGGAGGCGGATGTCGACGGCCATCCGTGAGGCCCGGCGAGGCGATCAAGACGGGATCCTCTCCGTCGTCGGGGACGCGTTCTCCTACGGCGGGACGCGCGACGCCGCCGAGGAGCTCGAGATCGTCCGGCGCACCTGGGCGGCACAAGGGGATGGCCCCCTCATTGAGCTCGTGGCCGAGGAGGACGGGGTTGTCGTGGGCCACCTGCAGGCCGCCCCGGGTCGCCTCGACGGCGTCGTGACCGCGGTGGCCGGCGTGGCGCCCGTCTGCGTCGGGACGTCGAGGCAGGGACGCGGTCTCGGCCGTGCGCTCATGGGTGCGCTCATCGACGCCGCCGAAGTTCGGCAGTGGCCGCTGCTGGTGCTCCTCGGCGAACCGGAGTACTACGGCCGCTTCGGGTTCGAACCGGCCCGCGGGCTCGGGCTCGCCTACGAGCCGGCCGGCGCGGACAACCCGAACTTCCAGGCGCGCCGGCTCGGCGGCTACAGCGCGGCGTTGCGGGGGCACTTCACCTACTGCTGGGAGAGCTGAGCGGGCCGGGAGAAACCGAGCGCTCGGAAGGTCCGGGGCGCCTCGCCTGCCTTCAGCCGCCTTGCCCTCAGGCGGGCCGACGTCCCAGTGTGTATATACCCACTATGCGACCTAGTGGGTATATACACACCAAATACCCTGGCCCGGCGCGGAGCGCGCCGGAATGGCCCTGTTCAGGAACGCAATCCCCGCGGCGTCAACGCCAACTGGTTCCGGTAGGCACTAGACCTGTGTGCGCGCGCCTCGCTCCCGGGGCCGAGCACACGCCCGTCGAGCGAACTACTCTGCGTCGGCTCCGGCGCCGGCCAGCTCGAGCGGTGGCGGCTGAATGCCCTCTATGGCAGTGAAACTGAGCTGCGGGCCCTCGCCGTCGATGGGCGACTCCTCGACGTCGACGACGATGGTCTCGCCGACGCGGAACTCCTTCCAGAGGATGCGCTCGGACAGCGGGTCCTCGACCAGCTGCTGGATGGCCCGGCGCAGCGGCCGTGCTCCCAGTTGCGGGTCGTAGCCCTTCTCCGCCAGGTGGGCACGGGCGGCCGGGGTCAGCTCGAGGCCGATGCCCTGGTCCGACAGCTGCTTCACCGTGCGCGACATGAGGAGGTCGACGATCTCGGTCACCTCGGCCCGCGAGAGCTCGTGGAAGACGATCACCTCGTCGATGCGGTTGAGGAACTCGGGGCGGAAGTGCGCCTTGAGCGCCTCGTCCACCTTGGTCTTCATCCGCTCGTAGGTGACGGCCTCCGACGTCTTGGCGAAGCCGATGTTCGCCTTGCGCAGGTCTGCGGTCCCGAGGTTCGACGTCATGATCAGCACGGTGTTCTTGAAGTCCACCGAACGACCCTGTGCGTCGGTGAGCCGCCCGTCCTCGAGGATCTGCAGCAGCGTGTTGAACACGTCGGGGTGCGCCTTCTCGACCTCGTCGAAGAGCACGACGGAAAACGGCTTGCGCCGCACGGCCTCGGTGAGCTGGCCGCCCTCTTCGTACCCGACGTAGCCGGGAGGCGAGCCGACCAAACGGCTGACCGTGTGCTTCTCCATGTACTCGGACATGTCGAGCTGAATGAGCGCGTCCTCGTCGTCGAAGAGGAACTCCGCCAGCGTCTTGGCGAGCTCGGTCTTCCCGACGCCCGTCGGGCCGAGGAAGATGAACGAACCGCTCGGGCGCTTGGGGTCCTTGAGACCGGCGCGCGTGCGACGGATGGCCCGGGACAGCGCCTTGAGCGCCTCTTCCTGGCCGATCACACGCTTGTGCAGCTCGTCCTCCATGCGCAGCAGCTTCGCCGTCTCCTCCTCGGTGAGGCGGTAGACGGGGATGCCCGTCCAGGCGGCCAGCACCTCGGCGATGACCTCTTCGTCGACGACGTCGAACAGGTCGACGCCCTCGGCGCGCAGCTCCGCTTCCTGGCTCTCCTTGCGGTCCAGCCGCTCCTTCTCCTGCTCGGCCAGCTTCTTGGCCTGCTCGAAGGCGCCCTTCTCGATGGCGGCTTCCTTGTCGGCCCGCAGGCGCGCGATCTCCTCGTCGAGCTTCTTGGCGTCCGGCGGTGTGCTCATGCGCCGGATGCGCAGACGGCTGCCCGCCTCGTCGATGAGGTCGATCGCCTTGTCCGGCAGGTAGCGGTCGGCCAGGTAGCGGTCGGCCAGGTTGGCCGCGGCCACGAGCGCCTGATCGGTGATGCTCACCGCGTGGTGCGACTCGTAGCGGTCGCGCAGGCCCTTCAGGATGTCGATGGTCAGTGCGACCGTGGGCTGGTCGACCTTGACCGGCTGGAACCGCCGCTCGAGGGCGGCGTCCTTCTCCAAGTGCTTGCGGTACTCGTCGATGGTCGTGGCACCGACGGTCTGCAGCTCGCCGCGGGCCAGCATCGGCTTGAGGATGGAGGCGGCGTCGATGGCACCCTCGGCCGCGCCTGCGCCGACGAGCGTGTGGATCTCGTCGATGAAGAGGACGATGTCGCCCCGGGTGCGGATCTCCTTGAGGACCTTCTTCAAGCGCTCCTCGAAGTCACCGCGGTAGCGGCTGCCCGCCACCAACGCCCCGAGGTCGAGCGTGTAGAGCTGCTTGCCCGTCAGCGTCTCGGGCACCTCGTTGGACACGATGCGCTGAGCCAGGCCCTCGACGATGGCCGTCTTGCCGACGCCGGGCTCGCCGATGAGCACCGGGTTGTTCTTGGTACGGCGCGACAGGACCTGCATCACGCGTTCGATCTCTTTGGCACGTCCGATGACGGGATCGAGCTTGCCGTCGCGGGCCAGCTGGGTCAGGTTGCGCCCGAACTGGTCGAGGACCGGGGACCCGGACGGGTTGTCGCCCGAACTCGAGCCCTGGCTCGCGCCGACGGACTCCTTGCCCTGGTTGCCAGACATCAGCTGGATGACCTGTTGGCGCACACGGCCGAGGTCGGCCCCGAGGCTGACCAGGACGGTGGCGGCCACGCCCTCCCCCTCGCGCACGAGGCCGAGGAGCATGTGCTCGGTGCCGATGTAGCTGTGGCCGAGCTGCAACGCCTCGCGCAGCGAGAGCTCCAGCACCTTCTTCGCCGCGGCGTGAACGGCGGCGAACCGCTCGGCGCGGTACCGGCCATGCCGATCGTCTCTTCGACCTTCTCGCGCACGGCCTCGAGAGAGATCCCCAGGGACTCGAGTGCCTTCGCGGCAACGCCCTCACCCTCGTGGATCAACCCGAGGAGAATGTGCTCGGTGCCGATGAAGCTGTGATTGAGCAGGCGCGCTTCCTCTTGCGCCAGCACCAACACCCTCCGTGCCCGGTCGGTGAAACGTTCGAACACCCTGACCGCCTCTCCTTGTTTCCTCTTGCTTCTCGGCTCAGTGTACCTGCGGCCTTAGTCCATCACGCCGCAGCCGCTGCGTCCCGCATCCGGGAGGAAATCGACGGCGGCGCCCGGGGCCCACATCCCTTTCTACCTGGTGGTTGTCAACATTCGGCACACGTGCCCTAACGTTTGGGGCAGTGAACCCGACCGAGGCCCTCGGCCTACCCCGTCTGCAAGAGGGACTGAAGCGCCTCGAGCCCCTGCTCACCGCCTCTGTCGTGACCGGGGACGACTTTCTGGACGAGGTCACGACCCACCTGATCGCGGCCGGCGGGAAGCGGCTTCGACCTCTGTTGGCGCTGGCCACGGCCACCGGCGGCCGCCGGGACGCCAGCGAGGACGACCTGATGGGTGGGGTGGCGGTGGAGCTCGTCCACCTGGCCTCCCTCTACCACGACGATGTGATTGACGAGGCAACCATCCGACGCAACGTCGAGAGCGTCAACAGCCGTTTCGGGAACCTGGTGGCCATCGTCGCCGGCGACTACCTGCTGGCCCGCAGTGCCGCCATCGCCGCCGGCCTCGGGGTCGAGGTCGCCGAGTTGCTGGCCGACACGCTGGGTCGGCTCTGCCAGGGCCAGGTGACCGAGGTGCGCTCGGCCTTCCAGATCACCCGCAGCCGCGACGACTACGTCGCCTCCATCAGCGGCAAGACGGCGGCCCTGACCGCCAGCTCGTGCCGTATCGGGGCGCTGACCGGCGGTCTGCCGGGCCCCGAGGTCGACGCCTGCACCGAGTTCGGGCACTGCTTCGGCATGGTGTTCCAGATCCGCGACGACATCCTCGACATCACCGCCACCGACGGCCAGCTGCAGAAGCCGGCAGGCCAGGACCTGGCCGAGGGCATCTACACCCTGCCGGCGCTGGTGGCGCTCCAGGACCCCGACGCCGGGCCAGATCTCCGAGCGCTCCTGGGGCAACCCCTGGCCCAGCCCGAACGCGAAAAGGCCCGCGCCATCGTGATGGCCTCGAACGGGATCGCCCGGTCGGTCGAGGCGGCCCGTCACTACGTCGACGGCGCGCAGAGGGCCACCAGCGGGATCAGCCAGCCCGAACTGCGGGCGGGGCTCTCCGGGCTGGTGGCCGACCTGCTGACCGACCTTCCGACCTGAGTCCGGACGTCAGCCGGCGCTCGTCCCGCCCGCGCTGCACTTGGCCTGGGCCTTGGCCAGGCGGGCGTTCACCTTGGACTCGCGGTTCTGCACCCTGGTGATGCGATTGGCGATGGCGCCGGCGAGCTTGGTGTGGCCTGCTGCCTTCGCCTTGGCCTCGCGGGCCTCCGCCTTGGGCACCCATGTCGACACCTTGCCCTCCAGCTTCTGCACCTTGGCCTGCACGGCCGGGAGCTTGGCGCACCTGGCCGGCGTGCCGGCACTCGTGGAGCCCGTGGAGCCCGTGGCCGGGGTCGACGCTCCGGCGATGCCGGCCGCGCCGAAGGTCAGGGCGCCGGCGACTGCAGCTCCCGCGATCATCGTGCGAATCATGGTGTCCTCCTTGGACCTCGGAAGCGCTCTGCACGCCCCGCCGCGCTCGTGCGGCACACCCCACACTGCATGCGAGTTGTGAGGGAACCGTGAGCAACCTTTGAGGAAATCCCCGGCCACCTAAGGAAACCAGAAGAAGTCCGGCCTGCGTGCGCGGCCGGGCGTCAGCCCCGGTCGGGCCGGAGCGTGGGGAAGGCGATGACCTCGCGGATGTTGGCGACGTCGCCGAGCAACATCAACAACCGGTCAACGCCGAGCCCGAACCCCGACGTCGGGGGCAACCCGTACTCGAGCGCGCGGAGATAGTCCTCGTCCACCACCGCGGACTCCTCGTCGTCACCGGCCCGGGCCTTGGCCGCCTGCTCCTCGAAGCGGGCGCGCTGGTCGTCGGGATCGATGAGCTCGGTGAACCCGTTGCCCAGTTCGCGGCCCGCCACCACGGGCTCGTAGCGCTCGACGAGCCCGGGCCCGTCGCGGTGGCGGCGCGCCAGCGGCGACACCTCCGCCGGATAGTCGATGACGAAGACGGGACCCCACAGCTCGGTCTCGGTGGTCTTCTCGTAGATCTCGAGCAAAATCTTGCCCGGTCCCCAGTCCGCCTCGACCTCGATGCCCACCTCGGCCGCCACCCGGGCCAGCTCCTCGCGGGGCGAGCGCACGTCGAGCGCGAAGCCCGTCGCCTCGGCGATGAGCTCGCTCATGGTGGCGCGGCGCCACGGGGTCGTGAGATTGAGGTCGCGCCCGCCGTAGGTCAGCTTGGTCGTCCCCAACACGTCCTGTGCCAGGCCGGCCACCAGTTCCTCGAAGACCACCATGGTGTCGGTGTAGTCGGCGTAGGCCTGATAGAGCTCGAGCGTCGTGAACTCGGGGTTGTGGCGCGGCGAGGTCCCCTCGTTGCGGAAGCTGCGACCGATCTCGAACACCTTGTCGAAGCCGCCGACAACCAGCCGCTTGAGGTAGAGCTCCGGAGCGACGCGCAGGTAGAAGTCGGTGTCGAACGTGTTGTGGTGCGTCACGAACGGGCGCGCCGTGGCGCCGCCGGCGATGGGGTGCAGCAACGGCGTCTCGACCTCGACGAAGCCCTGCTCCCACAGGCGCCGGCGCATGTGGCGCACGACGTCGCTCCGCATCTGCAGCAGCTGACGCGTGCGCTCGTTGGCCCACAGGTCGACCTCGCGTTGGCGGTAACGCGTCTCGACGTCACTCACGCCGTGCCACTTGTCGCCGAAGCTGCGCCGCGCCTCGGCCAGCAACACCCACTCCTTGACCAAGACCGAGAGCTCGCCGCGCCGGGTGCGCACGACCTCGCCCGTGGCGCCGACCCAGTCGCCGAGATTCAGCCTGGCGAACTCCTCGAAGTGCTCGGTCACGGCGGCGCGGGCGAAGAGCTGAATGGCGCCCGATGCGTCACGCAACTCGCCGAAGGCCGCCTTGCCCTGATTGCGCAGCAGCATGACGCGGCCGGCCACCCCGACGGTGACGCCGGACTCCTCGCCCGGGGCGAGCGCCGACCAGGCCTCCACAACGGCCGCTGTCTCGTGCGTGCGGTCGAAACGGTAGGGGATCTCACCCGACGCCGACTGGCCCTGGGGCTCCTCGCTCATGAAGGAACGTTGCGCTCGTACACGATGCGCAAGCCGTGCAGGGTCAACCAGGGCTCCACGTGCTCAATGGTGTCCGAATACGGCGCGATGAGCGAACTGAAGCCTCCCGTGGCCACCACGGTCGCCGGGCCGAGCTCTTCCATGAAGCGCCGGGCCAGCGAGTCGACCAGTCCGGCGAAGCCGTACAGCGTGCCCGACTCAATCGACTCCACGGTGGAACGGCCGATCACGCTGCGCGGCTCGACCAGTTCGACCCGCCGCAACGCGGCGGCCGACTGGTACAGGGCGTCGAGGCTGACGCCCACGCCGGGCGTGATGGCGCCACCCATGTACTCGCCGTTGGCGCTGATGGCCTCCACCGTCGTCGCGGTGCCCATGTCGACCACCACGCAGGGGCCGCCGTAGAGGTCGTAGGCACCGACCGCGTCGGCGATGCGATCGGCGCCGACCTCCTTGGGGTTGTCGTACAGGATCGGCATCCCGCTCTTGGTCCCGGGCCCGAGCACGACGCTGGGCAGAGCGGAGAACCAGCGCGACGCCATTTGGCGGAGTTCTGCGGTCACGTGGGGCACGGAGGAGCAGACCGCGATCCCCGAGACCGACGTGGAGATGTCGAGGCCCTCGAGGTCCAGCAGCTGCGTGAGGAGGACCGCGTGCTCGTCGGGAGTGCGACTCGGCACGGTGGAGAGGCGCCAGTGATGGGTGAGCCCGCGCGGCGCCGTCGGGTCCAGCTCGGTCCCGATGCCGACGCCGACGCTCTCCTCCGGCGCCACGGAGTCCTTGTCCGCGTTCGGGGCGTAGAGGCCGATCACCGTCTCGGTGTTGCCGACGTCGATCATGAGGAGCACGGCTCAGTCCCCTCCGGCCGCCGTGTGGTCCGTTTCCGCGGTGGTCCAGAGCAGGTCGAGCCCCAGATCGAGCACCGGGGCCGAGTGGGTCAGTGCGCCCACCGAAATCCGGTCCGGGCCCGCCGCGGCGTAGGCGCCGATGGTGGCCAGCGTCACATTGCCGGACACCTCGGTGAGGATCGGCCCGGACGCGTCCATGTGTGCCACCGCGATCGCCTCGACGACGGTCCCCGGATCCATGTTGTCGAGCAGCACGGCGTCCGCGCCCGCCCGGGCGGCCTGCGCCGTCTGGTCGAGGGTGTCGCACTCAATCTCGACCAGGCGTCCCGGCCACAGCGTGCGGGCCCGGCCCACCGCGTCGGCGATGCTGGTCCCGGCCAGGTGGTTGTCCTTCACCAGAATGGCGTCGGACAGTCCGGCGCGGTGATTGGTCCCGCCGCCGGCGCGCACGGCCGCCTTCTCCAGCACGCGCAGTCCGGGCGTCGTCTTGCGCGTGTCGAGCACGGCCACCGACGGGTTGCTCTCGTGTGCGGCATGGACGAACTGCGCCGTGAGCGTCGCCACACCGGACAGCCGCCCCAGGAAGTTCAGCGCGGTGCGTTCGGCCGTGAGGATCGGTCGCAGCGGGCCGGCGAGCTCCAACAGCGTGTCGCCGGCCGCCAACTCGTCCCCGTCGGCGGCCCGCCAACGCAGGTCGATCTCGGGGCCGACGCGCCGGAACGTCTCGGTGGCGCACTCGCGACCCGCCAGCACACCGGGGCGCCGGGCGCGCAGCGCGAACTGGGCCCGCACGTCCTCGGGCACCAGCGCCGCCGTGAGGTCCCCCTCCGGGCCGAGGTCTTCGGAGAGGGCGCGGTCGACGGCCTCGCGCACGGCCCGGGCGTAGGTCTCCTCGTCGAGCTCACCCACGGTCCCCCCCTGCACCGGCGACCCCGCCGTGGACGAGCCGCCGCCGCCACGACGGTTCGACGGCGGGATACTCGCGCCGGGCGTGGGCGCCCCGGCTCTCGGTGCGGGCCAGCGCCGACGCCAGCAGCGCGTCGGCCAACCGGAGAAGGTTCGCCAGCTCGCCGGCGGCCACCGACGCCGACGGGTCCCCGAGCACGGAGCCCGCGTCCTCCACGACGGCGCGGGCGCCGGCCAGAGACTCGGCGCTGCGGACCACCCCAGCGCCGCGCGTCATGGCGCGCTGCACCGTGTCGCGCAGCTTGGTCACATCGACGCCCGGCCACCGCTCCGGGTCCGGCGGCGACGGCGTGGCCGACGCCCCCAGCACGGTGCATCCGATGCCGTCGATCGGCTCCTCACCGAGCACCGCGCGCAGGGCGCCGCTCGGCTCCGGACTGATGGCGCCCGACGGGATGCGCTCGGCCAGGCGGGCCCCGAACACCATGCCCTCGAGCAACGAATTGGAGGCCAGGCGGTTGGCGCCGTGCACCCCGGTGCACGCCACCTCTCCCACCGCCCACAGCCCGGGCAGCGCCGTGGCACCCCACAGGTCCGTCACCACGCCGCCCGAGAGGTGATGGGCCGCCGGCGCGATGGGCAACCAGTCCGTCTGGGGGTCCAGCCCGATGGAGGAAAGCGACGCCGCAATCGTCGGGAAGCGCGCCGAGAAGCGCTCCAGCCCCGTGGCGTCCAACCACATGTGGTCCACCCCCTGCTCGGCCATGCGGGCCGCCATGGCGCGGCTCACCACGTCCCGGGGCGCCAGCTCGTCGACGAAGCGCTCGCCGTCCCGGTCGCGCAGGAGCGCGCCGTGGCCGCGCAGTGCCTCGGAGAGCAGCGGGCGGGGCATGGCCGGGTGGTGCAGCGCGGTGGGGTGGAACTGCACGAACTCGACGTCCGCCGTCGGGACACCGGCCCGCAACGCCATGGCCACGCCGTCGCCCGTGGACTCGGGTGGGTTGGTGGTCACCGAGAAGAGCTGGCCCGCGCCGCCCGTGGCCAGCACGACATGGTCCGCCCGAATGGCGACGGGCCCGCCGACCGCGCCCGGCGGCAGGGCCAGCACGCCCCTGCAGCGTCCGCCCTCCACCAGCAGATCGAGGGCGAACCATCCCTCGAGCACGGCGCTGGCCGAGCGGTAGGTGGCGTCGACGAGCGCCCGTTCCACCTCGGCCCCGGTGGCGGCGCCGCCGGCGTGCACCACGCGGGGACGGGAGTGACCACCTTCGCGGGCGAGCGCCAGCAGCCCGGTGGCCTCGCGGTCGAACTCGACCCCGAGGGCGATGAGCTCGTGCACACGCCCGGGCCCCTCGTCGACGAGGATGCGCACCGCCTCCTCGTCGCACAGGCCCGCCCCGGCCGCCAGTGTGTCGGCGAG
The DNA here is from genome assembly GCA_963783965.1 of uncultured Acidimicrobiaceae bacterium. Classification (GTDB taxonomy): domain Bacteria; phylum Actinomycetota; class Acidimicrobiia; order Acidimicrobiales; family RAAP-2; genus Bog-473. The sequence continues at coordinate 215,926 of CAWAPQ010000004.1, forward strand.
GTGCAGATCGGTCGAGTCCTCGTCGGCGCCGAGCACCGCCGCCACACCGCCCTGGGCCCAGCGCGTGGCCGACTGGGAGAGCACGCCCTTGGTGAGTACCCCGAGGGAGAGCGACGGGGACGGCCCACCCGGGCCGGCCAGCCGCACCGCGGCCGACAGTCCGGCGACGCCGCTTCCGAGGACCAGGACGTCGAATGGTCCGGGCGGGGCCCCGGTGGTCACGCCGGTTCGGTCAGCGTGAGCTCGGCATCGAGGTGGGCCGACACCTCGTCGATCACCCGGTTGCGCCCGTCGACGTGGACGACGCGGGGCACGTAGGCCTCGAGCTCGGCCTGCTCGTAGTCGGCGTAGGTGATGATGATCACCTTGTCACCCGGCTGCACCAGGCGCGCCGCCGCACCGTTCAAGCAGACCTGGCCGCGCTCGCCTTCGATGGCGTAGGTCTCGAAGCGCGCCCCGTTGTCGATGTCGAGGACGGTGACCTGCTCGTAGGGAAGGATGTCGGCCAGGGCCAGCAGCTCGGTGTCGATGGAGACCGAGCCGACGTAGTGCAGGTTGGCCCCGGTGACGGTGGCCCGGTGGATCTTGGATTTCATCATCCGGCGGCGCATCGGCTCATCCGATCCTCTCCAGTTGGCGCACCGTCGTCGGTGCGACAGGTACGGCATTGACATCGTCGGCCGTCACCAGGGCGGCACTGTTGTCGATCAGCCTGACCGGGCCCACCTGGGCGGCGATCAGCAGGCGCAGCGACCCCTCGTCGGTGACCGTGGCCACCTCGTCGAGGGTGTCGGCCTCGACGAGGACGGCGTAATCGAGGGCCACCAGCGGCTCGGCGGCGACGACGGCCTCCATGGCGCGGGCCACCGCACCGCCCGAACGCTCCCCGTCGGCCAGGGCGGCGCGGCCGGCGGCCAGGGCCTGCGAGAGGACGATGGCGGCGCGGCGCTCGGTGGCGGAGAGCCGGACGTTGCGGCTGGACAGGGCCAGGCCGTCGGCCTCACGCACGATGGGGCAGCCGACGACCTGCACCGGGAGGGACAGCTCGCGCGCCATGCGTCGCACGACGGCCAGCTGTTGGAAGTCCTTCAAGCCGAAGTAGGCCCGGCACGGACCGGCGATCGTGAACAGCTTCGCCACCACCGTGGCCACACCGTCGAAGTGCCCCGGCCGGGACGCGCCCTCCCAGACCTCGCTCACGCCGCGCACGGACACAGTGGTCGAAGGGGCGGTGGGCCACGACGGGTACATCTCGGCCACGCTCGGGACGAAGACGACATCGACGCCCGATGCGGCGCACACCTCGAGGTCGCGCTCCAGGGTCCTCGGATAGTGCGCGATGTCCTCGGGGTCGCCGAACTGCAGCGGGTTCACGAAAATGCTGACGGCCACCGCGTCGCACTCCGCCCGGGCCCGGGTCATCAGCGAGGTGTGTCCCTCGTGCAGCGCGCCCATGGTGGGCACCAGCCCGACCACCCCGCCGGCGGCGCGAGCCCGGTCCAGCACGGCGCGACAGGCGGCGACGGTTTCGGCGACCTCCACCGTGCCCTCCTACACCCTCGCCGGCTCGGCCGGCACCGTCTCGGCCCGCACCGTCTCGGCCAATACCGTCTCGGCCAATACCGTCTCGGCCAATACCGTCTCGCCCGGCACTGGCTCGGCCGCCGGGCGGGCGTCCTCGTGGGCGAGGCGGGTGGCCAACGCGGCCCCGGCCTGGTAGCCGGCGCGCTCGGACTCGGGCAGTGCGTCGAGATGGCGACTGAGGGTGGCCCAGTCGCCCCGGCGGGCCGGTCCGGTCAGGGCAGGGCCCGCCCCCAACGCAGCCACGTCGTCGACGGCGGCCCGGGTCAGCGGCAGGAAGGACTCGAGGTCGAGCCCGACCGAGGCGGCGACCCGTTCGACCTGTCCCAGCAGTGCCACCACGTGGTTGGCCGCGATGCAGGCGGCGGCGTGGTAGGCGGCGCGGTCGTCGTCGGCCACCTCGACCACGCGCCCGCCGAGACTGGTGACGACGTCGCGAGCCAGCGCCGCGCCGGCCACGGCGAAGGTGACGCCCGAGCAGAGCCGGGCCGCCCCGACCTCGCCGTTGGGCAGCGGCACCAGGGGGTGCACGGCCGCCCGGAGCGGATGGGGCGCCAGGACGTCGAGCCCGAGCGAGCCCGACAGATGGGCCACGGTCGTGCCCGGCGACGGGACGACCGCCGCCGCCGCCTCGGCCACGGCGTCGTCGGGGGTGGCGATGACGAGCAGGTCGACCCCCGCGGCGGCGCGCGCGAACTCGTCGTGGCGCCCGAGGAAACCGGCGAACGCCCAGCCGCGCGCGGACAGCGCGGCGGCCAAAGACGTGCCGGCCCGACCGGGACCGATGATCCGGATGGAGTGCATCTGACCTCCTTCGGCGTTCCAGCCCCTTGCGGGTGCCGTTCGCCTACAGACGATCGAAGATAACGACGCCTACAGACTACCCACAGTGACGACCTCCCCACCAGCGGCCCTGAGCTGCTCCGATGTCACAAGGTCGGGGGCGAGGTCGGCCAGCGGCTGCACCACGAAGCGCCGCTCCCACAGGCGGGGGTGCGGGACGACGAGGTCCTCGTCGTCGAGCTGCCACCCCTCCACCCAGAGGACGTCGGCGTCCAGTGTCCGCGGCCCCCAGCGGACCGTGCGCACCCTGCCGGCCGCCGCCTCCAGGGCGCGGCAGCGCTCCAGCAGCGCCCGGGGCGGGTCCGACGTCGAGAGCTCCACCACCAGGTTCAGGTAGGCGTCCTGGCCGTCGGGACCGCCGACGGGCTCGGTCTCGTAGAGCGGCGACACGCCCACGACGTCGCCCGCCGCCCGCAACCCCTCGACCGCCTGACGCAAGAAGGCGCGCCGGTCGCCCAGGTTGGAGCCCAGCCCGATGAAGGCACGCCACGGGGGCGGTGCCGGTACGGCCATCAGCGGGCGCGCCGCACCCTGACCCCGGTCGAGCCCACGTCGAGGGCCAGCGGCGGGCGAAGCTTGCGCACCGTGACCTCGACGGCTTCCAGTCTGGGGTCCAGAATCAGCAGCGCGCTGGCCAGACGCCCGGCCAGCGCTTCGAGGAGGCGATAGGAGCGGCCACCCACCACGTCGGCCGCGGCCTGGGCCAGCGCGCCGTAGTCGACGGTGTCGGCCAGGTCGTCGCTCTGCTGGGCCGCCTCCATGTCGACCCAGGCCACCACGTCAACGGAGAAGGGCTGGGCCCGGTCCCGCTCCTCGGGGAGCACGCCGTGGGTCCCCGTCACCCGCAGGTCACGGATCTCGATCCGGTCGGTCACTGCGCCTGTCCGCGCGAGGGCATGCCTTCCAGCTCGGAGAGCAGCTCTCGGCCGGGCTCACCCATGGCGTGCCCGACGACGTTCTCGACCAGGGCCACCGCCTGCGGCTGGTTGCCGATCCGCTCCGACCATACGAGGTACCCCGCCAGCACGCCCATGACCCGGTCCCCCAGTTCGTCCTGGTGCACCAGGATGCGCAGCCCGGAGGCCAGGGAGTCGTCGATGTCCTTGTAGCAGGCGGCGAGGACGGGCCGGGGGTCCCCTGTCCGCTCGAGGGGATAGTGGGCCCAGGCCAGCCCCTCCTCGTCGTACGCCGACAGGTTGTGCGGGGAGGACAGCAGCGAGACGATGCGCCCGAACCCCTGCACACGCAGCCAGATGATCTCCTCCTGGCGCCGTACCCGGCGGTGGTTGACGGAGAATCCGCCCGGTCGCTCGCTGACGGCCAGGTGATCGGTGATCACCCAGGTGAAGTTGCGCGGCGGAATGCCGGCGGCCCACTTGCCCTTCATGCGGCAGGACCATACAGCCGTGCCATCTGCATCGTTGCCGCCACGTCGTGGACCCGCACCATCCCCACCCCCGCCACCAGGGCTGACGCCTCCGTGGCCAGCGATCCCTCTCCGCGTTCGGTGACCGGTGCCGGCGCCTCCGCGCCCGGGCCTGCGGCAAGAACACCGAGGAAGCGCTTGCGGCTGGTCCCGACCAGGACCCCGGCGCAGCCGGCGGAGGAGGCGGCCGCCACCAGCTCCTCCTGGTGGCGCAGCAACGACAGGTTGTGGGCCGGCGTCTTCCCGAACCCGATGCCCGGGTCGACCCAGACCTCGCCGACGCCGGCCTGCAGGGCACGCGCCGCCCGTTCCAGCAGGAAGGCGCTGACCTCCCCCACCACGTCCCCGTACCGCGGGTCCTGCTGCATGGTGCGCGGCCGTCCTCGCATGTGCACGGCCACCCAACCGGCGCCGGCGGCGGCCGCCACCTCGAACAGGGAGGCCGAGATGTCGTTCACCAGGCTCGCTCCCGCTGCCAGGGCGGCGCTGGCCACCTCGGGCTTGACCGTGTCGACAGACACCCGCACCGTGCGCCCGTTGCCGGTTCCGGCGGCGGCGGCGGCGGCGAGGGCCTCGACGACCGGGATCACCCGCGTCAGTTCGACACCGACCGGCACGGACTCGGCCCCGGGCCGGGACGACTCCCCGCCCACGTCAATCAGGTCGGCCCCGGCCGCCATCATGTCGAGTCCCCGGGCCACCGCTGCGTCCGCCGTGGCGTAGAGGCCACCGTCGGAGAAGGAGTCGGGCGTGACGTTGAGCACGCCCATGACGAGGGGCCGTCTTGCGCCCTGTCGCACCGGCCTCAGTGGCCCCGGATGAATTGCATGGCTTCGGCCCGGGTGGCCACGTCGGAGCGGAAGAGCCCGCGCACCGACGAGGTGACCGTGACCGTGCCCGGCTTCTTCACTCCCCGCATGGACATGCAGAGGTGCTCGGCCTCAATGACGACGAGGACGCCGCGGGGCGAGAGGACGGAGGCGATGGCGTCGGCGATCTGGGTCGTCATGCGTTCCTGGACCTGGAGGCGGCGCGCGAAGCCGTCGACGAGACGGGCGAGCTTCGACAGGCCGGTGATGCGGCCGTCCTCGGCCGGAATGTAGGCCACGTGCGCCTTGCCGAGGAAGGGCACGAGGTGGTGTTCGCACAGCGAGGCGAACGGGATGTCCCGCACCATCACCATCTCGTCGTGCTCGGCGGCAAAGGTGACTTCCAGGTGGCGGGCGGGGTCGTCGTGGAGCCCCGAGAAGAGCTCCTCGTACATGGAGGCCACACGCGCCGGCGTCGCCACCAGGCCGTCCCGTTCCGGGTCCTCCCCGATGGCGACGAGGATCTCGTGCACGGCGGCACGCACGCGTTCGACATCGACGCTCACGCTTCTGCTCCCTTGTATCGATGGATCCCCCGCAGGTTCCGGTACCGCTCGGCCACGTCGAGCCCGTAGCCGACCACGAACTCGGCCGGAATGGTGAAGCCGATGTAACGCAGGTCGAGTTCGACCCGCTGCTCGCCCTCCTTCACCAGGAGGGCGCAGATCTCCACGCTCTTGGGCGCGCGTGCCGTCAGGTAGCGCCGGAGGTAGTTCAGCGTGAGACCGCTGTCGATGATGTCCTCCACCACCAGCACGTGGCGCCCCTCGAGCTCGGAGTCGAGGTCCTTGACGATGCGCACGACGCCGGACGTCTTGGTGGCGCTGCCGTAAGAGGACACGGCCATGAAGTCGACGTCGACCGGCAGGGCGATGGCCCGGCACAGGTCGCTCATGAAGAGCATCGCTCCCTTGAGCACCGCCACCAGCAAGGGCGGCTCGTCGGCGTAGTCCGCCGTGATCTCCCGACCGAGCTCGGTGACCCGGGTCGCCAGCCGCTCGGCGTCCACCAGCACGGGGCCCACGTCGGCAGCAGCCCACGACGGGACGCCCGCTCCGGACTCGTCGAGGGTCACCGGCGTGACACTACCGGAGGCCCGAGGCGGCTCGACCCGGAGACGGCCACCGGTCCGCCGCACCCGCCCGCCCCCTGTCAGCTCCGTCCCCACCGACGAACCGGCGGCGACGGCGAGGGTGCGATCGACCTCGGCCAGGGACGGCGGATGCTCGCCTTCACCCGCGTCACGCAACCAGCGCCGGAGCGCGCGACGGGCGAGGGGTCGTTCGGCGGCAGCCACGGCCCGGGCATCGGCGGGATCGGGCAGCCGCTGGGTCGCCAGCGACTCGAGCAACGCAACTTCGTCGCGCAGCACGCCGGCTTGCCGGGCCAGGAGCGGGACCGGGTCGCGCCCGGCCACCTGCGCGCACAACGGCAGGAGCTCGTGACGGATCCTGTTCCGCACGTAGGCCGGGTCATCGTTGCTCTCGTCGCACACCGGCGCCAGACCGGCGGCGGCGCACAGCGCGCGGGCCTCGCTGCGGCGCAGCCCGAGAATCGGATGGCGCCAGCCCGGTGCCATGCCGGCCAGGCCGTCGGCGCCCGCCCCGCGCAGCATGTTGACGAGGATGGTCTCCGCCTGGTCGTCCATGGTGTGCCCCGTGGCGACTCCGGCCGGCAACACGGCGAAACGGGCCGCCCGGGCCCGGGCTTCCAGGTTGGGCCCCGGCATGACGGCCGCCTTGCGACGCTCGAAGCGGGTGCCGAACCGTCCGGCGGCCGCCGCCACCACTTCGGCTTCGGCCGCGGAGGCGGGGCGCAACCCGTGGTCGACGTGGATCGCGGTGACGTCACACCCGGCGGCGGCGGCCAGGACGAGAAGGGTGAGCGAGTCAGCGCCCCCCGAGACCGCGCAGGCCAGCGGTGCACCGGGCGGCGGGAAGGTGCACCGCCGCAGGAGTTCAGGGATCAGGGTGGTGGGAAGGCCGGGACCTTCCTCAGCCACCGGCTCGGGCCACCCAGGCCGCCGGGTCGCGGATCTCCTCGAGGGTGGGCAGCCACTCCGGGCCTTCCCACACGCGGGCCAGCAGTGCCGGCCCGCCGGTCGCTTCCACCGACTCGACGAAATGCTCACCTTCGGCGTACTGGCGCATTTTGGCGTCGAGGCCCAGGAGCTTCGACATCAGCCTCGCCAGCCCACGGGCGTTCGTCCGCCGCTCGTGGAGGACCTGGGAGAAGTGGGCGGCACCAGGGACCGCGGCCGCCCCGGCCCGGTCCATGGTCACGTCGCCGTGGCCCTCCAGCAGGCTCATCATCCCCGAGATCTTCGACAGAGCCAGCCGTTGCTCGGGCGTGGCCAGCATGCCAACCACGCCGCCCTCGCGGGTGGGGTTGCGGCCGGCGCGCAGCTCGTCGGTGGCGCGCCGCACCAGCTCGGCGAGCCCGGCCGGGTCGCCCGAGAGGGGCCCGAGCAGTTCGCTCACGAGCCCGACGAAGTGGTCCCGCAACCAGGGCACCGCCGTGAACTGCAGGCGGTGCGTCACTTCGTGCAACGCGAGCCACAGACGGAACTCGCTTGGTTCGAACCCGTACTGCGTCTCGACCGCGACGATGTTGGGGCCGACGTACGAGACCAGGTCCTGGTCCTCGGGCGCCTCGTCGTTGATCAACAGGTCGTACTGCCCGAGCACCCGCGTCGCCATGTAGGCCAGCATCAAGCCGAGCTGCGTCCCGGCGACGGTGCGTCCCACCACGAGGGACGGCCCACCCAGCTTGGCGCCGCGCTTGCGCTGCAGCTCGAGCATCGCCGGTCCGACCAGACGCTCGACCGACCGCACGTTGGCGGCGGCCCACCCGGCGCGATCGGTCACCTTGGCCCGGGCCGTGCCGTGCGCAGAGTGCAGGCCGGTGGCGACACTGACCAACGTCTCCGCCTGCGCCGTCAACTCGTCGAACTGCCCCTGCAGATCCCGCGAGCGGTAGGTCGCCGGTGCGGGTTTGAGAAGGAGGGCGCCCGCCGCCACCCGCTGGGCCAGGGCCCAGTCCACCATGGCGGGACCGCCGGCGAGGGCTTCCGGAACCGCCGGCGTGAGGTCAGTGCTCGCCGTGGTGCTGCTTGCTTTCTTCGTCGATGGCCTCGGCCACGCGCCGGATCAGGCTGTCGGGCACCCGGTCCTTGCACCGGTTGGCAATGACCCGGCGCAACTCCGCCTCGAAGTCCGCGGCACCGTTGCAGGGGCCGCACCAGTCCAGGTGGACGCGGATCTCCTCGCGCCGTTCCTCGGTCAGCTCGCCGTCGAGATAGTGGTACAGCTCGTGGACGGCCTCTTGGCAGTCGACGGACACACCGAAGAGCCCGCTCGGGTCCACCGTCCCACTTTCCTCGCTCTGGCCCACGTTCTCGCTCATTCCATCGTCCCCCCAGGCAGGCTACCGACCAGGCCGCGCGCTTCAGCCACATCGTGCAACGCCTTCTGGAGCGCCCTTCTTCCCCGGTGGATCCTGCTCATGACGGTGCCGATCGGCACATCCGTGATCTCGGAGATCTCCTTGTAGCTGAACCCCTCGACGTCGGCCAGGAGCACCGCCATCCGGAAGGCCTCGGGCAGCGCCTCGAGGGCCGCCTTCACGTCCTCGTCGGTGAAGCGCTCGAGCGCCTCGTCCTCGGCCGAGCGACCGGGGTCGCTGCCACCCGAGCCGGCCAGGCGCTTGTAGAGGTAGAGGTCCTCGACGTCCTCGACGTCGGCCACCTCGGGACGCCGCTGGGCCGCCCGGTAGTTGTTGATGTAGGTGTTGGTGAGGATCCGGTAGAGCCAGGCCCGCAGGTTGGTGCCCTCAGTGAAGGACCCGTAGGAGCGGTACGCCTTCAGATAGGTCTCCTGCACCAGGTCCTCTGCGTCCGCCCGGTTGCGCGTCATCCGCAGCGCGGCCGAATAGAGCCCGGGCATGAATTCCATGGCGACGTCGGTGAAGGTCGCCTGATCTGCCATGGGTCAACCCTATCCACCCGGAGATATCGTCTCGGCCGTGACCACGGCACCCCAAGAGCTCGGCATTGACCTCATGGACGGGGCGTTCTACGGGCGGGAGCCCCACGACGCCTACGCCTGGATGCGGGCCCATTCCCCCGTCTACTACGACGAGGCCAACGATCTGTGGGCCGCCACCAGCTACGCCGCCGTGAAAGCGGCCTCGGTGGACACAGAGGCGTTCTCGAGCGCGCTGGGCATCCGGCCGAAGTACCCGCCCCTGCCGATGATGATCGACTTCGACGCCCCCGAGCACGTGCGTCGGCGCCGACTGGTCTCCGAGGGCTTCACCCCGAAGCGGGTCCGGGCCATGGAGGACCAGCTCCGCGTGGCGTGCGACCTCATCCTCGACACGGTGTGCGAACTGGGCAGCTGTGACTTCGTGGCCGACATCGCGGCCCCACTCCCCATCGCTGTCATCGGCGACATGCTCGGCGTGGCCCCAGGGGACCGGGCCGAGCTGCTCGAGTGGTCCGATGTGATGCTCAAGTCCCAGGGCTCGCCCGACCCCGAGGCCATGGTCGGGGCCATGGAGGCGTTCGAGGGCTACACCGCGTACATCAATCCGGTCCTGGCCGATCGCAAGGCGACGGGCAGTACGGCCGACCTCGTGGGCGTGCTGTGCCAGGCCGAGCTCGACGGCGACTCGCTCGACGAGGCCTCCCTGGTCCACGAGACGCTGCTCATCCTCATCGGGGGCGACGAGACGACCCGCCACGTCATCAGCGGGGGCATGGAGGAGCTGCTGGCCCAGCCCGACCAGTTGGCCCGGCTGACTGCCGACCCCGAGGGACTCATGGCGGGCGCGGTCGAGGAGATGCTGCGCTGGGTGTCGCCCATCAAGAACATGGCCCGCACGGCGACCCGCGACGTCGAGCTCGGCGGCGCCATCATCAGAGAGGGACAGGAGCTGCTCCTTCTCTACCCGTCGGCCAACCGGGATGAGACGGTGTTCGACGACCCCGACACCTTCGACATCACCCGCAACCCCAACCCGCACGTCGCCTTCGGCTTCGGTGCCCACTTCTGCCTCGGCAACCAACTGGCCCGGCTCGAGCTCAAGGTCATGTTCGAGCGGCTCCTGGCCCGCATGCCCGACATCCACCTCGCGACCGGGCGCGACACGCTGCCCCGACGCCCGGCCAACTTCATTTCTGGCTTCGAGGCCATGCCGGTGGCGTTCGCACCCTCCGCGCCGCTCGGCAGGCGCACGGGCGCGGCCTGATGACGAGCACCACCCCGTCCACCGGCATTGCCGGCTGGTCCGTCCTCGTCACGGGCGGCGGCAGCGGCATCGGGCTCGCCACGGCGGAGCGGTTCGCCGCCGACGGCGCCCACGTCACGATCTGCGGACGCACCGAGCAGAAGCTCCTCGAGGCCCGCGAGCGCATCGCTGCGGTGGCGAGCGGCGGCGCCAAGGTCCAGTCCGTCGTGGCGGATGTCACCGTCGAGGAGCAGGTGGCCACAGCTGTCGCCGCCGCGGCCGAGGTCACCGGTCGCATCGACGGCCTGTTCGCCTGCGCCGGTGGCTCCCTCCACCTGGGCTCTGTGCTCACCGCGGACATCGACGCGGTGCGGGCCACCATCGACCTCAACCTGACCGGCTCGGTGATCTGCGTGAAGCAGGGTGGTCTCGCCATGCAGGCGCAGGGCGGTCCGGGCTCCATGGTGCTGATGTCGTCGGGCGCCGGCCGCTTCCCCCATCCGCACCTCTGGGCCTACGGCGTGTCCAAGGCCGGCATCTGCTTCCTGGCGGAAACGGCGGCCGAGGAGCTCGGACCGCTCGGCATCCGCGTCAACGCGGTGGCGCCCGGGATCATCGCTGACGAGCTGATGGCCTTCATCACCGCGGGAGGACCGCTGCTCGACGACTACCTGGCGCAAATGCCCCTTGGCCGGGTCGGCACCGTCGAGGACGTCGCGGCCGCCGTCCGCTACCTGATCGGCCCCGAGTCGTCGTTCGTCACCGGTGAGACCCTGGGCGTCGACGGTGGCCACCACCTGCGGCGCGGCGCCGACTACTCGCTCCTTTTCGGGGGCTGAGCCGGCCGGCCGGAAACTCCGAGGGCGGGGTGGCGCCCCCCGGGGGGGTGTTGCGAAGCGTATATACCCACTAGGTCACCTAGTGGGTATATACGCATGAGGAGACATCCCAGCCGAAGGCGGACCCGCTTCTCTCTCGCCGTGCTGGTCCCTAGTCCTGCCTCCACACACCCTCCTCGGTCGATTCGGACGCAGGGACCCTTGCCAGACTTATCCGAAATGATTACCGTTACCGTTATGAGACCCGACTTCGGCGGACGCGTCCTGGGGGCCGCCGCCCTCACGATCACCGTGCTCGGCCTGGCGCTGGGAACCACCGCCTGCGCCGACGCGTCAACGGTCGCCGGCCCGCCTGGTGTCGTGCGTGTCGTGGCGGCGGAGAACTTCTGGGGCAACATCGCCAGCCAACTGGGCGGCCACGACGTCAAGGTGACCTCGCTCATCACGAACCCCAATGCAGACCCGCACCTCTTCGAGACGGATGCGGCCGACGCCGCCACCCTCGCCGCAGCGCAGGTCGTGATCGAGAACGGAGCCGGGTACGACACCTGGATGGGCTCGCTCCTCGGCGCTGACGGCGGGAGCCCATCCATCGTCAGTGCAGCGACCGTGCTCCACATCACGGGAAGCGACCCGAACCCGCACCTCTGGTACGACATCCCCCGCGTGCCGACCGTGGCGGCCGCCATCGCGGCCGCGCTCGAGAAGGCTGCGCCCCAGGACGCCGCGACGTTCAAGTCCAATCTGGCGACCTTCGACGCGTCGCTCGCTCCCCTGGACGCGACACTCTCGACCATCAAGGCGCACTTCCACAACGCGCCGGTCGCCTACACCGAGCGGGTCCCGGGCTACGCGTTGGCGGTGGCGGACCTGGACGTCAAGACGCCGACCGGCTTCGCCCGGGCCATTGAGGACGGGGTCGATCCCGCACCGGCGGACACGCTGGCGATGCAGCGTCTGATCGACGACCACGACATCAACGTGCTGCTCTACAACGTGCAGACCGTCACGCCCGTCACCGCCCAGATGCGCGCACTGGCCCGTCAACACGGTATTCCGGTGGTCGGCGTCTCCGAGACGATGCCGGCCGGTGCCGCCACGTACCAGCAGTGGCAGCAGTCCCAGCTGACCAAGCTGCTCCACGCACTCGAATCGAGCCGCAACCCGTGACGGGGGCGCCGGTCGAGTTGGAGGGCGCCGCGGTGCGCATGGGCGCGCGCGACCTGTGGTCGGCGCTCGACCTGCGTGTCGCCGAGGGTGAGTTCCTGGCCGTGCTCGGCCCCAACGGCGCCGGCAAGACGACGCTCCTCAAGGTGTTGCTCGGACTCGTCCCGCTGGCTGCGGGCACGGTGCGCGTCAACGGCGCGCCGCCGCGGCTGGGCAACCACGAGCTCGGCTACGTGCCCCAGCAGCAGGCCTTCGACCGCTCGCTCCCCATCCGGGCGCGCGACCTCGTCCGCTTCGGTGTCGACGGCCACCACTGGGGGCTGCCGCGCCGTGCCCGGGCCGTCAGGGAGCGGGTCGACGAGGCGCTCCGTGCGGTCGGCGCCGGCGCCTATGCCGATGCGCCGGTGGGCCTGCTCTCGGGCGGTGAGCAGCAGCGTCTGCGGATCGCCCAGGCGCTCCTCGGCGATCCCAAGGTGCTGCTGTGCGACGAGCCGCTGCTCGCCCTCGACCTGGCCAGCCAGCGCGCGGTGACCCGCCTCATCGACGAGCGGCGCCGCCAGTCCGGCACGCCGGTCATCTTCGTGACGCACGAGGTCAACCCCGTGCTGCCCTACGTCGACCGCATTCTGTACCTCGTGCGCGGGAAGTGGGCCATCGGGACTCCGGCGGAGATCCTCACCAGCGAGCGCCTCAGCGACCTGTACGGCATTGAGGTCGATGTGGTCAAGGTGCGGGACCGCTACCTCGTGGTCAGCGCCGAGGACGAGCTGCCCACCGAGCCGGGTGCGCATGCGCACCACGGGCACCCGCACTGATGGGCATCGGTTTCTACCTCCAGTTCGGCTTCGCCCAGCACGCGCTCGAAGCGGCCTTCCTCGTCGCCGTCAGCTGCGGCCTCATCGGACCGTTCGTCATCACCCGCACCATGTCCTTCGCCGTCCACGGCACGAGCGAGCTCGCCTTCACCGGCGCGGTGGGTGGATTGCTCGTGGCCGACAACCCGCTGGTCGGCGCGCTGGTCGGCGCGCTGATTGTGGCCGCGCTGATCGGCCTCCTCGGGCAGCGCGCCGCAGAGCGCGACTCCACCATCGGCGTGATTCTGGCGGCGGGGCTCGGGCTGGGCGTGTTCCTGCTCGGCTACTACCACGGCTACGCCAGCGAGGCGTTGAACATCCTCTTCGGCAACATCTTCGGCATCAGCTCGGGTCAGATCCTCCTCCTCGGCGTCATCGCCGTGGTCGTGGCCGTGGTGCTCACCGTGATCCGGCGGCCCCTGCTGTTCGCGTCGATCGACCCCGACGTCGCCCGGGCGAGTGGCGTGCCCACGGGCGTCCTCGGGATCGTCTTCCTCTTCATTCTCGCCATCACCGTGACCGAGGCGGCGCAGATCGTGGGGACGCTGCTGGTGCTCAGCCTGGCCATCACCCCGGCGGCGGCGGCTCAGCGCCTCAGCGCCAACCCCTTCGTGGTCACGGTGCTCTCGGTCGTCATGGCCGTGCTCGCGGCCGACGGCGGCCTCCTGCTCAGCTTTCAGTTCGCGACGGTCAAGCCGAGCGTGCTGATTGTGGCCATCAGCTTTGCGTTCTACGTCGTGGCCCGCCTCGTCGGCCCTGCCGTGAGCGCCCGGCGGAGGGACCGGATCGTCGCGCCGGACCTGGCAGAGTTGCACCGTGGTTGAGCACGCAGAGCACCCGGCCCGCACCGCGCGGCGCACCCGCCAGGGGGATGCCGTGCTCAACGTGGTGCTGAGCTCGGACAACTTCCGCAGCGCACAGGACATCCATGCTGCGCTGCGGGCCTCGGGAGAGACCGTCGGCTTGACGACCGTTTACCGGCACCTGGCCCTGCTCACCGACGAGGGCCAGCTCGATGCGCTGCAAACCGCGGACGGCGAGCTCGTCTACCGCCGCTGCCACAGCGAGAGTCATCACCACCACGTGGTGTGCCGGCAGTGCGGTCGGGGCACCGAGGTGGAGCTCCCCGACCTGGAACGGTGGGCCGAGACGACCGCGTCGGATCTCGGCTACAGCGACGTCACGCACACCGTCGAGATCTTCGGCGTGTGCGCCGACTGCCGTCGCTGAGCCGGTCCGCCTCGTTCAACCCGCAGTCGAGAACAGCCCGGCGTCAATGACCGTCTCGCCGCGTTGCGTCTCGGTACGGAAGCGGTAGGCGCCGGGCACCCGATCACCGATGTCCCACAGCGAGATCGTCAGCGTGTCGCCAGGCATCGTCGGCTTGGAGAAGCGGGCGCGCATGGCGCCGAAGCGTGCCGGGTCCGAGCCGCACACGCTGTGGAGCAGGGCCCGCCCCGTGAACCCGTAGGTGCACAGGCCGTGCAGGATCGGGCTGTCGAAACCCGCCCGCTTGGCGAACGTCGGGTCGGAGTGCAGCGGATTGCGGTCCCCGCTCAGGCGGTAGAGCAGAGCCTGGTCAGGCCGCGTCGAGTAGGAGACGACCTCGTCGGGCTCGCGCGTCGGGAGCGGCTCGGCGGCCAGCGCGCTCTCGTCGTCGCCCTCAGGGTTCCGGGGGCCGCCGAACCCGCCGGCACCGCGAATGAAGAGCGCCGTGCGGGTGGAGAAGGCGGGCTCACCGCTCTCGACATGGCGCGACGCGCTCTCGAGCACGACCAGGCCCGCGGCCCCCTTGTCGTACATGCCGGCCACCGTGGTCGTGCTCGAAACCGTCCCCGCGGCGGGGAGCTCGCCGTGCAACCGGATGGACTGCTCCCCGTGGACGAGCATTGCCGGGTCGAAGTCCCCCAGCGACATCCCGGCACCGCCGCCCTGCCCGACGATGGTGGTGAAGGTCGGGAGCACGCGTTGGCGCACACCGTCGGAGTTCTCCGTCGTGAACTCGAGCTCGAACCCGGTCGGGTCGAGCGCTCCGGCCCCCACGCCCAGGGCGTACAGGAGGGCGTCCTTGTGGTTCCAGGAGCGCTCGAATGGTTCCGAAATGGTTCCCACCGCATTGAGATTCAGTCCCATCGCCGCACTCTCCCTCGTCCGTCGTCGTGCTGTAAATGACGGATATTGATGTTACATGAATAGATGTTATATTTGTCAAGTGGATGCGGACGGCCTCAGGACGTGGACGATCGACGACCTGGCGGCGGCAACGGGTACGACCACCCGGCGCATCCGCTCCCTGCAGACCCTGGGTCTGCTCCCCCATCCCACGCTGCGAGGCCGCACCGGCCTCTACGGCGAACTGCACCGCCGCCGGTTGGGGGCCGTCCTGCGCCTGCAGGACCAGGGGTTCTCGCTCGAGTCGCTGGTCATGCTCTTCGGCGCGTTGGAGGCAGGGCGATCGCTGGCTGCCGTCCTCGGGGTTGTGGAGCCGGCGCCCGCGGCCAAGGGCGGCGTCAACCACGGCTCGGATTCGGCCGAGCTCTACGGGTTCACAGAGTTGCAGCCGGCCGGCGTCGGGCGGCGTCGTCAGCTCCTCTCGGTGGTCCCCACGACCGTGTGGGACGAGAGCCAGGCCTCCTGACCAAGGCGTGCCGCCCGCCGTCACCGTGGGGCGCTCGGTAGGGTCGGAGGCGGTGCCCGATTCTCCAGCCGTCCCGCTCCTGCGCTGGGACGGGGCGCCGAGACTCGGGGTCGACGTGGCCGTGACGACCCGGCACGGGGGCGGATCCGCCCGCCCCTACGACACCTTGAACCTGGGCCTGCACGTGGGCGACGACGCCGGGACCGTCGTGCAGAACCGGAAGAGAGCGGCAGCCGGTTTCGGCGTGGACCTCGACGACATGGTCTTCGCCCGGCAGGTCCACGGCGCCACGCCGGCCCTGGTGGGGCCGGACGATCGTGGTCGTGGCACGCGCACCGAAGACGACGCCATCCCCGACACCGACATCCTGGTGACGACGTCGCCCCAGGTCACGCTGGCCATTTTGGTGGCCGACTGCCTCCCGCTGGCGCTCGTCGACCCGGAGGCGGGAGTCCTGGCGGCCGTCCACGCCGGCTGGCGCGGCACCGCGGCCGGGGCCGTCGGGCGGGCCGTCCTTGCCATGGAGGACTCCGGGGCGGACGCCGGCCGTCTCTGCGCCTTCCTCGGACCTGCCGTGCGTCCCGACCGCTACCAGGTCTCCGAGGTGGTGCGGCAGGCACTGAGCGACGCGGTGCACCCCGCCCCCCTGGACGCCGCGGTGGCGCTCGTCGACGGTCCGGGCCACTGGCTCGTCGACCTGGTGGCGGCCAATCGCCAGCAGCTCATCGCGAGCGGGGTCCGGGGCGACCGCATCGCCTACAGCGGCGCCACTACGGCCGATGCGGGCTTCTTCAGCGACCGCGCCCAACGGCCCTGCGGGCGCTTCGGCCTCCTCGCCCGCCTCGCCCGTTGACGTCGGGGTGAGGCGGACTGCGCCGTAGCATGGGCAGGCCCGGATCGCCGGGCCGCTCCTCCCCCTTCGCATGCCACCATCCGACCGGTTCCGCTATGACGGATTCACCATCGATCCGGCGGGCTCGGTCGTGCACTGCCGCTACGCAACCGGCCGCCATACCTTCACGGAACGCTTCACGTTCGCCGGCAACGGCGACTGGCAGGATCCCGCGGTGGTGGCCGCCGTGCGCCTCCTCTACCTGCTGGCCGGCGTGTCCTACTACAAGACGACGGCCGCCCCCCTGCTCGACCTGGGCCTGCTGCCGACGACGGCGATGGAGAGGGAGTTCCTGCGCACCTTCTACGTCAACGGGCTGGCGGAGTTCGCGTACCGCAACGGCCTCGATCTGCGCGGCATGCGGGTGGAAGGCCCCGATGCGGCCACCCCCTCGGCGGTCGCCTACGAACCCGAGCCCGGTCGGCCACTGATTCCGTTCGGCGGCGGCATCGATTCCATCGTGACCGTCGCGGCGGTGACGCCCGATCACCCCGATGCCGCGCTGTGCGTCGTGGCGCCACCGGGCGCCCGCTTCGCCGCCATTGAGGACGCCGCCGCCGTGACCGGTCTGCCGGTGACGCGCATCGAACGGACCATCGACCCCCAGGTCCGCCGCTCGGCCGAGCTCGGGTTCCTCAACGGGCACGTGCCCGTCACGGCCGTCATCACCGCCGCGGCGCTGGTGGCCGCGGTCCTGGAACGACGGGACGCGGTCGTGCTCTCCAACGAGTGGTCCGCCTCGGTGCCCACCGTGGTGGCCGATGGCCTCGCCGTCAACCACCAGTGGTCGAAGGGCGCGGAGTTCGAGCAGGCGTTCGGCGAGCTGGTCCTGTCCACGCTGGGCCCGGGCGTCTCGGTGTTCTCCTACCTGCGACCGCGTACCGAGTTGTGGGTGGCGGCGCAGTTCGGGCAGCTGCCGGAGTACCACCACGTCTTTCGCAGCTGCAACCGCGCCTTCCACCAGGACCCGGCCGAACGCCTCGACCACTGGTGCGGCCGCTGCGACAAGTGTTGCTTCGTGGACCTCGTCCTGGCCCCGTTCATGGACCGCGTGGACCTCGAAGCCGTGTTCGCCGGCGAGGAGCCGCTGCAACAGCCCGCCAACGAGGAACGCTTCCGGACACTGCTCGGCTTGGGCCTCGGCCTCAAGCCGTTCGAATGCGTCGGGGACACCGACGAGTGCCGGGCGGCCACGCTGCTGGCGGCGCAGCGACCGGACAGGGCGGGCACCGATCTGTTGACGCGGCTGCGCGCCGAGCTGCCGGCGGCCGCCTCCGCCGACCTCGCGGCCCAGCTGCAGCCGCGCGGCACCCACCGCATTCCGGACCGCTATGCGCCAGCCGATCTCCTGGTCCGCGCTCGCTGACGCGTCCGTCGGCGTCTGGGGGCTGGGCGTCGAGGGACAGGCCAGCCTCCGCCGGCTGCGCGCCATGGGCCGCGAGGCCGTCCTCGTCGACGACGCGCCCGCCGCACCCGCCCTCGACGGGCTCGAGGTGCTGGCGACCGGGGCGGGCGGCCTGGGCGCGCTCGGTCGCTGTGACGTGGTGGTGAAAGGCCCGGGCATCAGCCGCTACCGGCCCGAGGTCGCGCAGCTCGAGGAGGCCGGGGTCGCCGTCTGCGGCGGGCTGGGGCTGTTCATGGCTGAGGCCGAGCCGAGCCGGGTGGCCTGCGTCACCGGGACGAAGGGGAAGAGCACCACGACCGCACTGGCCGTTCACCTGCTCGCCGGGCTCGGCCAGGACGCCCGCGCAGGGGGCAACATCGGGGTTCCACCCTGGGACCCCGCCGGGCCCGAGCCGGAGTACTGGATCATTGAGACGTCCAGCTTCCAGGTGCCGGATCTGCACAACGCGCCGTCGGTGGTGGCCGTCACCTCCCTGTCGCCGGACCATCTCGACTGGCACGGGACCGTCGAGCGCTACTACGCCGACAAATTGTCGCTCTGCACCAAGCCCGGGGTGGCGCTGGCCCTCGCCACCGGCGCGGACGCGGAACTGCGCGCGCAGGCCGGCCTCCTCGGTCCCCGCCTCCGCTGGGTCAGCGATGCCGAGGTGGAGCGGGGCACCCGTTGGTCAGCGTCCCTCGGCCTGACCGGGCCGCACAACGCGCGCAACGCAGCGATCGCCCGCGCCGTGCTCGAGGGCCTCGACATTCCCGGCGCGTCGGACGAGGGCCGTCTGGCCGAGGCGGCGCACGGCTTCGGCGGGCTGCCGAGCCGCTGCCGCTCGCTCGGCTCCGTGGGAGCGGTCGAGTTCGTGGACGACAGCCTGTCGACCAACGTCCTGCCGGCCCAGGCGGCGCTGCAGGGGTTCGCCGACCGACCCGTGGCGCTCCTCGTCGGCGGGCACGATCGGGGGCTCGACTACGCACCCCTTGGCCGGACGATCGCGGCACGCGCCGCGCCCACGCTCGTCGTCACCATGCCGGACAACGGGCCCCGCATCGGCCGAGCCGTACGCGACGCCACGGGTGGGCGGGTCGAGGTGCGCGACGCTTCGGACCTGGACGCCGCGGTCGACATGGCCTACGAATGGGCTCCGGCGGGCGCAGTGGTCCTGCTGTCGCCCGCCGCTCCGAGCTTCGGGCGCTACGGCGACTACCGGGAGCGTGCGGCTGCGTTCGCCTCGGCGGCGGGCCGGCTGGGGACGCTCACGTGAGCAGCGTCAGCGGGTTGCCCCCGCAGGCGCCAGCTCTTCACGCTCGCTGAGGAAGAGCCACCACGAGTCGGCCGAGACGGTGGCGGCCGCCTGGACGACATCGGGGTCGGCATTGAGCGCCGTCAACGCGTCCATCGACCAGCCCGCGTGCTCCACTTCCTGCGTGCGGTGCACGTCCCAGAAGCGGGTGCCATCCTCCTCGAAGCCGTAGTGCCGACGGAGCCCGTCGCCCTTGGACACCGCGATGTCGGCCGCCTGCACCTCGTAGGCAGCCACCATGGCCAGCGCGGCAACGGGGTCGTTCGCAGCTGTCGTGCGCACGACGGAGAGCAACGCCGCGGTCGACGGTGTGGCCGGCGCGTCCGGCCTTGCGCCGGTCGCCCCCGCGAAGGTCTCGAAGAGCTCCGTGTGCGGTTCGGGCGAACCGAGCTCGTCGGCCAGGTTCGCCTCGACCAACTCACGGGCGCGCCCCGGCGGCAACGCGGCGGCGATGGCTGCCAGGGTGACAGGGAGCTCACGCTCAATGTGGCGGTACTGCTCGGCATAGGCGGCCAACTCACCCTCGGTGAGGGTGCCGGCTTCCCAGCGACGGTAAAAGGGGTGTGTGAGCAAGTGACGCCCGACAATCGCCTCCGCGAGCACCTCGTGCATCGGTTGCGTGTGCATCGGATGACCTTATCCGCTCCCCATCGCACGTCAACTGGGCCGGGCAGGGTCGGGGGAGCGGCCACAATCAGGGCGTGCTCACCCTGGTGTGGTTCATTGTGGGTGGGCTCGTCGGATGGGGCGCGGCGCACGGTGGCCCGTCGGTGCAGCGGGCCTGGCCGGTCTTCCTCCGCATACAGATCCTGGCCACGTCGGCGACGCTGTCACTGGTGGCGGCCTGGCGGCTGACGTCGATCGGCCAGCTGTTGGGGCCCGTCGCGCTATCCGCCGGGATGTGGATCCTCCTCGGTGCCACCCTGGCGTCCAGGGGGGAGCGGAGCGCCGGTCAGAGCTCGCTCGAGGCCTGGGCGGTGACCCCCAACGCCAGCTTCTGGGTGGTCCCGACGGCGGCCGCCCTCGCCGGATCGGCGGGGACCATGATCGCCGTCCTGGCCAATGTGATCACGACGGCCTGGAACGCCGTGGCGGTCCACCTCATGCGACGCGACGCTCCGTTCCCGCAGCGTCGCTCCACCACCTGGGTCGACCAATCCCCGGTCCTGGCCTCCCTTGTCGGGCTCCTGCTCCACCTCTTCGGTGCGGCCCCGGCCTGGACGGCTGACGTGCTGACCCTGGCGGGGCCTCTGCTGGCATTCTCGGGAGCCGCCCTGTTCACCGGTTCGGTCATCCATCCGCACAACCTGGCCGTGCCGCGGACCCGGCACGCCGTGCGGCGGTGGGCCTGGTTGACGGTGGTGCGCATCGCCTACTACGCGCTGGTGGCGACGGTGGCCTCGCTGGCCGGGTCGACTGCCCTCGCTGTGGTGGCCGTCCTCACCGCGCTGAGCGCGCCGTCCTTCCAACCCATTCAGCTGTCGGTGCTCTACGGCTACCGCTCCGAAGTGGTCGTTGCCGCGGTCCGGTGGGGCTGGATACTGGCGCCACTCGGTCTCGGCGCGGCCGCCCTCGTCCGGTAGCAGCCAGGCCTACGCGGCAATTGGCCGGGCGCTTCCAGCGGAACCCGGCTCGACACTTCGACTCACCCCGCGCCCGACCGCGACGGGGCAACTCCCATCCGGACGATCGCCCTAGCGGCGGCGGAGGATGCGATCGAGCTGAGCGATCGTGAGCGGGTCGTTGGTCGGCGACTCGTGCCCGGGACGGAGCCCGTCGAGCAGAAGCTCGAGGAAGCGCAGTGACGGTCTCGAGGACTTCGTGTCGCAGACGTCGGCGATCGACCGCACCGCCATGAGCACCACGACGAGGTCGGCCACCTCAATGTCAGGACGGACCGACCCCGCAGCCTGGCTCCGCTCGAGGATCTCCTGCAGCACAGGGGCCGTCTCGCCGAGTCCCGTACCGCTCGTTCGCCACGGCGGTGCCGAGATCGTGGCGCGCCAGCAGCTGGGGACCGCGATGGAGCGACGCACGAACTCGAAGACGCCTTCTTCGGGGGCCACTTCGGTGAGGACCGCCTCGGCGATCCGCCGCTGGCGCAGGAGCGCCGCCTTGACTACGGCATTGAGGAGATCGGCCTTGTTGGGGAAGCGGCGGTAGAGGGTTCCGACCCCGACGTCGGCCCGCAGCGCGATCTCCTCCATGGAGGCCTCGTACCCGTGCTCTGCGAAGACGTCACGGGCCGCCACGAGAATGCGGCTCAGGTTGACCTCGGCGTCACGCCGGAGCGGCCGCGGCTCGACCACGGCGGTGCCGGCCGGCGGGACGGCCCTCTTGGTCACGCCAGATCCTCCGGGCCGAAGGCGATGGCACCGACGACGACCTCGGCCTCTGCCGTGAGCGCGGGGTGCGGCTCGCGTTCGACGATCGACGGCAGGGTCCTCTTGGGGATGGCGAGCGCGGCGAGGGCAGCCACGACCAGTGCCAATCCGCTGACCGCGAACGCCAGCACGTAGCCGCGCTCCCTGGGCACGCCGTCGGGCAACAGGCCGCTCACGACGAGACTGGTGGCGATCCCGCTGCCCAGTGCGGCGCCGATGTTGCGGATGTTTGTGTTCATTCCGGTCGCCACACCGGTCTGCTCCGCCGGCACCGCCTCAATGATGAGGTTCGTCATGCTGGCAAACCCCAGGGCGATCCCGATGCCGAGAAGCCCCGTCGCAATGTAAATCGACAATTGGTCGGTGTGGTCCACTATGAGGAGGAAATAGCTCGAGGCGGTGAAGAGAGACCCGGCGACCAGCACCTTCTTGGAGCCGAACGCTCTCGAGAAACGCCCGGTCATCGGCGCCACGATCACCATGGCGGCCGCAAACGGCGCCAGGTAGAGACCCGACTGGGTGACCGACGCCCCGAATCCGTAGCCGGCGCGGGTCGGGGTCTCGGTGAATTGCGGCAGGGTGACAAACATGGCGAACATCCCGAACCCGAAGAGCAACGCCGCCAGGTTGGTGCTCCACACGGCGGGAATGCGCATCATCTTCATGTCTACGAGGGGCGAGTCGGAGCGGTTCTCCACGACGACCCAGACCACGA
This sequence comes from uncultured Acidimicrobiaceae bacterium, assembly GCA_963783965.1. GTDB lineage: Bacteria > Actinomycetota > Acidimicrobiia > Acidimicrobiales > RAAP-2 > Bog-473. The sequence continues at coordinate 238,059 of CAWAPQ010000004.1, forward strand.
GCAGGATCCCAGTGGCCACAAGTAGCCCGATGATCGACGGGTCGGCCCAACCCCACATCGGTGCGTAGGAGATGGCGAGCAGCCCCGTCACCAGCCAGGCGGACATGAGACCAGCCCCGATCCAGTTGATGCGGCCCGGAGCCCGCACGGGCGACTCGGGCACGCACACGTAGATGGCCACCGTGGCGATGGCCGACATGATCATCGGGATCCAGAACAGCCAGTGGTAATTCAGGTGCACGAGGATCGGTCCGGCCAACACGATCCCGGCTCCGGCCCCCACGCCCAAAATGGCCGACATGACACCAATGGCGCCCGCCACGCGCTCGGCGGGGAACTCGTCGCGGATGATCCCGAAGGCGAGCGGGAACACGGCCCCGCCCATGCCCTGAATGACCCGGCCGACGAGCATGACCGGCAGGCTGGTCGCCAGCGCGCTGACCAGCGTCCCCAGAGTGAGGGCGACCAGGACCAGGACGATGATCTTCTCCTTACCGACCATGTCCCCCACGCGCCCGAGGATCGGAGTGGCGATGGCGGCGCTCAGCAGATACGCGGTGAGCAGCCAGCTCGCCCCGCTCTCCGACGTGTGCAACGTCTGCTCGAGCTGGGGGATGGCGGGGATGATCAGGGACTGCAGGAGAGAGAAAGAGAGCGCGGCGGTCCCGAGGACGGCGAACGTCAGCGCATAGTTCGTCCTCTTCGCCATCCACATCCAATCGCCGAGGCGGAATGCCCTGTTCCGCTTAGGTTACCAGAAGCGGAACAGGGCATTCCGGAAGCGGACGCGGTGGCGAGGCTGCAAAGGGGCGCCGAGAACCACGACCTACGAGCCCGGGGAGCCCGTCGCCGAGCGGCCCGCTGAGGGACGGGCGACGCGCCACCATCGGTCGACGACGACCGTCGCGGTCCTCGCGAAACACGAAACTGGAGCCTGAGAGGAGATTCGAACTCCTGACCTGCGCATTACGAGTGCGCTGCTCTACCGACTGAGCTACCCAGGCAAAGCTGTTCCCGGCACCGGGGGAGTGCTGCAGGCCCTGATCCGGAACGGGCTCAACATGGTAGACGCCTCACCGGGGCCCTCGGCGGAAGAGAGAACACCGGGTGGTGCGGGGGCGACGGGCGCGTTCGGCCTGATCAGGGCCTCGCGCGAGGCCTCCATCGGGTCCTGGATCCCTCGCCCTCTGCAACAACAGTGCAACGGCACTGCAAGCGCCCGGGTGCAGACTGCACGTTTGGTGGGCGGGTTGCAGGAGCGGGGCAACTGCATGGCACCGGAGAAGGAGGCGAGGCGTGGTCGCAACCATGGGAACCGAGGAGGCGGTCGACCGGCTGCAGGGGGTCGACCTGCTGCGGAACTGCACGCACGCCCAGCTCCTGGAGGTGGCCCGCCTGGCCGAGCGGGTGCAGGTGGGTGAAGGGGAGGTCCTGGCCCGCGAGGGTCGGATCGGACGGGAGTTCTTCCTCGTCCTCTCCGGCTCGGTGGCGGTGACCCAAATGGGTCGGCGGGTCAACACCCTGGGTCCGGGCGACTTCTTCGGCGAGCTGGCTGCGATGGACCCCGGGCCGCGCAACGCCACGGTGACGGCGCTGACCGACCTCGACGTGCTCATCATCGGGCCACGCGAGCTCTCCGCCATGTCTGCCATCCCGGGCTTCCGCGGCGCCCTGTTCCGCAGCATGGCCCAGCGGCTTCGCACCGTGGAGGCCCGCCTGGCCGCCGCGCTCGAGGCACAGAATCCGGGGCCGGACCTGTGACATGCGGCCGCTGACTCCGGCCGCTGGCTCCAACGCCTGTGACAGAGGCTCTCCAGCACGTACCCTGACAGAGCGGGGACGGCACTCCGCCGAAGGTGCGGGAGAAGCGTGGATGGACATTGACAACGACCGGAGTGCAGTGGCCGGGCCGGAGCATCTGCAAGGCGTGCCATGGTTCGCAGCCTGCACCGAGGAGCAGCTCTCCGAGATGGCCCGCATTGCAGAGCGCCTCCACATCCAGGCCGGTGAGGTGATACTGCGGGAGGGGCGCCTCGGCCGCGAGCTCTTCGTCATTTTGGAAGGCACGGCGAAGGTGATGCGCGCCGGGCGCGTCGTCAACATCCTCCACGCCGGTGACTACTTCGGCGAGCTGGCGGCCATTGAGGCGGTGCCCCGCAGTGCCACCGTGGAGGCAGCGACGGAACTCGATGTGCTCATCGTCGGGCCACGGGAGTTCGAGACGATGATGGAGATCCGGGGTTTCCGCAATGCGCTGCTCGCCGGCATGAGCAGACGCATCCGGGAAGCGGACGACCGGCTGGCCGCCTACGAGGAGCAGGGGGACGCGGTACCTCCTGTGGTCGGCGAGGGCACGGCATCTCCCTGACCTTGTGTCAGTCCGGCGCGGCGGCCTGCTGCGCCAGCCGGTGCAGCCCCATCGCCCGGGCGGACTCTTCCCCGCTGCGCAGAAGCACGGCGACGCGCTCTCCGTCCGCGGCCGGGCGGCGCTGACGCAAAATCCGGGCCAGCTCAACTTCGGCTGCCGCCACGAAGGGTGGGGAGTCCATGCGGCGGGCCAGACGCAGGCCCGCCTCGTGGTGTACCTCCGCCAGGGCCAGGTCGCCCATGGACTCGGCCAGGAGCCCGAGGTAGTGGTCGGCCGGCCCCAGGCAGCCCGCTGCAGGCGCCCGTACCACGACGACTCTGCCGGCATACGGTCGCATCGCCTCGTACACCCGTGCTGCGAACGGACCTGCTGCCTGACCGATCACACTGCAGGCCGCTGCCGCGAGCGCCATCGCCAGACCCTCGCTGAGGTCGCCCGCCACCCTGTCCCATTCATCGGCCGGCAGCGTCTGGAGCAGGACCAGCGCCTCCTCCGGCTCACCCGACTCGGCAAAGACCAGCGCACGAGCCGCCGAGGCGGTCGGGTACTTGGTGGGCGTCCGCACCATGACGTCTCGAACGGCTGTGTCGGACCCCGCGAACTCCCCGCGCTGCCACCAGGTCCACGTCATCAGCGCCCCGTAAAACCCCTGGGCCAGATCGCTGTGGTCCTTTGCCAGGGCGAGCGCCTCCTGGGCGAGCTGCTCCGCCGTCTCGAAGTCCCCCACGAGCAGCGCCATCATGGCCGACACGTTGCACGAGTAGGAGTCGTGGAGCGGGTGCACCGGGCCGGTGTCCCGGGCCTGGAACCGGACGATTTCCGCGCGCGCGCCGTCCACGTCCCCCTGGGCCAGCAACTCACGAGTGCGCCACAGATGCCCGTGCAGGGCCAGCTCCTCGTCGCCGATCTCGTCGGCGATCTCCCCGAGCTCTGTTCCCGTCGCCAGTCGCTCCGGTGCAACCTCAATGCCCCAGAGCGCGTGCATGCGGGCGTTGAGCGTGTAGCCGAGGGCGATCCGGTCCCCGAGGCGCCGGGACATCGCCACCGCCTCATTGCTGAGGGCGAGCGACCGCACGAGGGACGCCGAGGTCGGGATATCCGTGGTGTAGACGGTGACGAGGCCGAGCCGCGCCGTCACCATGGCCCGCAGTCGCGTGTCTTCCGTCCCGGGCAGCGTGGCGCGGGCTTCCTCGAGGAGTCGCACCTGCTCCTCGGTCGCCCGCAGAATCCCTTGGTAGCTCAGCGGGCCGGCGCGCAACGCGGCCGCGGCCAGCCGCTCGCGATCGCCCATGGCCCGCGCCAGCGAGGCCGCCCGCTCGAAGTTGGCGTTGGCCAACGCCGTGTCGCCGGCGCGGTTCTGGGCCTCCGACAGCGCGATGAGCGCATCGCAACGTGCCTCGTGGTCCTGCGGCGCATGCTGTTCGGCCACCCGAAGAGCGCGCGCGAAGTGCACCGCGGCCTCCTCGAAGGCCAGCAGGCGCAGTGCCCGGTCGCCCGCGGCCCGGCAGTAGCGAACGGCCTTGTCGGCGTCGGCCAGCGCCGCACCCATGGAGAAATGGTGCGCCAGCTCGTTGACGTACGTGTCCAGGTCGTCGGCGTGCGCCTTCTCCGTGGCGACGGCGATCTTGTGGTGGTAGCGCACGCGTCGTCCACGCAGCAGCTCACCGTAAATGGCGTCGCGCACGAGTGTGTGGGTGAAGACGTAGCGGTCGCGGATGTCCTGGCCGACACGTCGGAGCAGACGGGACTCCTCGGCTCCGTCGAAGGCGTCCAGCTGCTGCTCCGTGGTCAGCTCGGCGGCTTCTGCGACGATGCCCGGCTCGCATTCGGGCCCGGCCACCGCTGCCGCCTGCAGCAGGTAGATCACGTCCTCGGGCAGCCGCGAGACGCGCCGGGCCACCAACTCGCGGATGGCCTCGGTCGGGCTCAGGCTCGGTGGCATGGGCGCGACGCCCTCGTCGCTCTGTTCGGCTTCGCGGTAGCCGACTTGGCGCAGGAGCTCGTCGAGGAAGAGCGGATTGCCGTCGGTCAGCCGGCAGAGCTGGGGAACCAGGTCGTCCGGGGCGTTCGGCCAATCCTGCACCAGCTCTTCCACGGCGGCGCTGGGCAATCCCTGCAGGTGCACGGTCGCCACGGGTTGGGCCGCCCGGAAGTCCGCCACCATGGCGCGCAATCGGTGGTCGGACGGCACCTCGGTGTCGATGAACATGCCGACGACGCCGAGCTTGGCGTCGTCGGTTCCCTGCAGCACGTGGCGGAGCAGCAACAGGGTCGGCTGGTCGGCGGCGTGCAGATCGTCTATCACGAGGAGGACGGGGCCGCTCGACGAGAGCTCGTTGAGGGTCGCCGTCACCGCCTCGAAGAACCGGAAGCGCTCGCTGTCGGGATCGCCGCCCTCCTCCTCGAACACCGCTGCGTACTCGCGCAGGCGCAGCACCAGCCGGGAGAGCTCGGTGAGTTGCCAGTCGGGCATGCCTGAGATCCGGTCCGCGGAAAGGGACTGGAAGTACCGTCCGAGCGCCTCGGCGAACGGCTGGAACGGCGCCACCGGATCTTCGTCGCAGCGGCCCCACAGCACCAACGCGCCGTCCGCCTCGACCGCCCGTGCCAGCTCGGCGACCAGGCGCGTCTTGCCGATGCCCGGGTCTCCGTCGACGAGGAGCAGTCGTCCCGCACCCTGCTGCACCGATGTCCACCAGTCGCGCAACAGCGCGGACTCACGTGACCGGCCGACCAGCGGTCCTTCACGCTGGGATCTGGGCACGCGTACCTGGTACCTCGGTGGCGCAGTTGCCGGCAGCCGCTCCGTGGTGTCAGGGTCGGCGTCGAGTTCGGGTAAGACCGCGAAGTCGAGCACGGGATCCTGCGCGAGGACGGCGTGCTCCATCCAGGTCACGTCGTGCCCCGGCTCAATGCCCAACTCCGCCACCAATATGGTGCGCAGATCCTGAAAGACCCGCAGCGCCTCCGCCTGGCGGCCCGCGCGGTAGAGCGCCAACATGCGCTGCGACCACAAGCGCTCGCGCAGGGGGTGGGTGCTCGTCAGCGCCTCCAGCTCGCCGGTGACGGCCTCGTGCCGCCCGAGGGTCAGTTCCGCATCGATCCTCGTCTCGGTGGCTGACAGGAGCAGCTCTTCCAGCCGCCGGGCCTCCGCTCGGGCGAAGGGTTCGTCGCGCACCTCGCTGTAGGCCGGTCCTCGCCAGAGTTCCTCGGCCTCGACCATGACCCGGATGCACTCGCTGGGCCGCCGGCGGGCCAGCTGCGCCCGACCCTGTGCCACGAGGCGCTCGAGCCGGAAGGCGTCCGTCACCTCGGCGTTCACCTCCAGTGCGTAGCCCGGGGCCCGCGTGACGATCAGTCCTTCGGGCGCGCCCGCGTCGCGCAGGCGCTTCCGCAGGCGCGAGATCGTCGAGCGCAGCGCGATCTCCGCCCCCGGACCCTCGTGTCCGCCCCACAGAGAGTCCACCAGCCGGTCCACCGAGACGATGATGTGGCGATCGATGAGGAGGCGGGCGACGAGCGCCCGCGCCTTCACACCCCCGATGTCGACGGCCCGCCCGCCCCACATCACCTCGACGGGCCCCAACACCCGTATCTCGAGTCCGCCCGGCTCGTCGGCCGGCATCACAGCGGCCCCAGGGTCACGGTCCGGCGCACCCCTGCGAGCACGGACCGGACGAACGAATCGTCTCGCCGGCCGGGTCTCCCCCGGGCTGGTTCAAGATCGGCCAACACTCATCCACCACTCTCGCCACCATGGGAGTTTCGGCGTGACTCTAACCCCGGCCGCCCAGGTCGCGCTCAGGAAGTGCCGCTGCCGCCGCCTCGGTCAGCCGCGCGGCGGCGGGGACGCGGCTAGGCAGCCAGCGCCGCCAGGCGGACGAAGAGTGACTGCACCAACAAGGTCTCGTTCGGATTGCGCGGCAGGGCCTCTGCCGTCTCGGTGATGAGCCCCACGGCCTCGGTGGCGCTGCGCACGTCCTGATCGCCCACGCCGACGCTGCCCCGGGCCGCCTGCACGACGCGACCTCTGTAGGCCCGGGCCAGCACGCCGAGCCCCGCCCGCAGGGCGTCGGTGCGGAAGCGGCGCTCCTCCCGCTGGTGCTGCTCCACAATCTCCTTGCGCCCGGGCAGGCCGCGCTCGCCCATCTCCTTGGCTGCTGCGGTCAGGGACTCGATCTCGTTGGCGTGGGCGGCACGTAGCGGTTCCACCGCCCGGTCGGCCGACTCCAGCACGCGTCGGGTCATGCCGGCGGCGGTCATACCCGCAGCGCTCAGCTCCTCGGGCACCGATGCCCACAGGGCCACGCGGGCCGCCACGTCGGGATCGTCGACCATGATGCGGGCTCGTTCCGGATTGCCGCCGGCGCTGTCCGCCACCACCGCCGCCATGTCCGCCGGCACGCCCGAGTCCGTCAGCCAGTGCACCAGCTCGGCCCGCGGCACCGGCGGGAAGGCGACCTCGACGCAGCGGCTGGCGACCGTGGCCAGCTCGGGCATGAGCTCGTCCGCCAAGAGTACGAAGACCGTGTCGCCCGGGGGCTCCTCGAGTGTCTTGAGCAATGCGGGGGCGCGGAGCGCGGCGAGATGCACGTCGAGCACGACGATCACCTGGCGCGCCGCGTGGAGGGGGCGCCGCTGGGCCAGCGCAACGACCTGGCGCAGGTCGCCGATGGAGACCGAGGCGCCGCTCCGGCGCACGATGTGCAGATCGGGGTCGGTACCGGCCAGTGCGGCCAGGCAGGTGGCGCACTCACCGCACCCGCCCTCGGGGCAGAGGAGCGCGGCGGCGAACCCGTGGGCCGCGGCGAGGCCGCCGTTGCCCGGCGCCCCCCGGAAGAGGTAGGCGTGCACGGGGTTGGGGGCTGCGGCGCGCAGGGCCGCCACCGCGGCATCCTGGGACACCACGCCGGCGAACAGCGCGGGAACGGGACGGTCCGCAATCACCGGCGCCTCTCGGGCGCGTCACCCAGTCGCTCGCGCACCACGGCCACGATATGCGCCGTCAGCGCGGCCGCCTCCGCCGACCCGTCGACGACGACCCAGTGGTCCGGGTCCTGCGCCGCCTGGGCCAGGAACCCCTGGCGCACCCGGGCCGCGAAGTCCTGGCCGAGACGCTCCAACCGGTCGGCCCCGTCCCGGCCGGCGGCGGCCAGACGGGCTGCCGCCGCCTCGACGCTGATGTCGACGAGGATCGAGAGATCCGCGGCCAGACCGTCGGTGGCCCACCGGGCCAGCTCACCCAACGCGACGGGATCGAGGCCCTGCCCGTAGCCCTGATAGGCGACGGTCGAGGCGGCGTAGCGGTCGCTGACCACCCACTCGCCCGCGACCAGGGCCGGCTCCAGCACGAGCGTGACGTGTTCGGCCCTGTCGGCCACCATCAACAGCGCCTCCGCGCGCGGCGAGGGCGCGGGCGCGTCAGGCGCCAGCAGCAGTTGCCGCAACCGGGCCCCGACCGGGGTGGCGCCGGGCTCGAAGGTCAGGGTGGCACCGAGGACGCCGGCCAGCGCACGGGCCTGGGTGGACTTGCCGGAGCCGTCAATGCCCTCGAGCGCGATGAGGCGACCCCGGGCCGGCATCTCAGAACGGTTCGGTCGGTGCAGCCTTCATCGCGGCGGGGTCGGACGACGCCGCCGACTTCTTGACCCCGGCCGCCTTCTTCGTCGCCGCGCTCTTCTTGGCCGTCTTCTTGGCCGTGGTCTTCTTGGCCGTGGCCTTCTTCTTGGCCGGCGCGGTCTTCTTGGCCGCCTTCTTCTTGCGGGTCGAGGGCCCGGCGGCGCGGCGCTCGCCCAGCAGCTCGGACGCGCGCTCAATGTCGATGGACTCCACCACGTCGCCCTTGCGCAGGCTGGCGTTGGTGGTGCCGTCGGTCACGTAGGGGCCGAAGCGACCGTCCTTGACGACGACAGGCAGGTTGGTGGTCGGGTCGGTGCCCAGCTCGCGCAGCGGCGCGGCCGACGCGCGGCCCCGACGCTGCTTGGGCTGTGCGAACAACGCCTGCGCCTCGGGCAGTGTCACGGACAGCAGCTGCTCTTCGCTGCCCAGGCTGCGCGTGTCGGCGCCACGCTTGAGGTAGGGGCCGAAGCGCCCGTTGTGGGCCACGACGTCCTCGCCCGTCTCGGGGTCCGTCCCGACGGTGCGCGGGATCTGCAGGAGTTGCTGGGCCTGCTCCAGTGTCAGCGTGGCCGGGTCCATGGACGAGAACAGCGAGGCCGTGCGCGGCTTGTCGCCGCCCTCGGTGATGTCGCCCACCTGGACGTAGGGCCCGAAGCGCCCGGCCTTGACCTGAATGTCGAGCCCGCTGGCCGGGTCGACCCCCAGCACCCGGTCGTTGGAGGGCGCGGCCAGGATCTCCTCGGCCCGCTCGATCGTCAGCTCGTCCGGGGCCGTGTCGTCCGGAATGGAGGCCCGGTCCTCGCCCCGCTGGAGGTAAGGCCCGTAGCGGCCGACGCGCGCCACAATCGGCTCGCCATCGCTCCCGTTGCCGAGCGGGATGGAATTGATCTCCCGGGCGTCGATGGCGCTCAGGTGGGTCGCCACCGACGCCTTGAGGCCGACCGATTCGACCTCGTCAGCGTGGCCGTTGCCGGCGCCGGGCACGGCGGAGCCGAAGTAGAAGCGCGTGAGCCAGGGCAGGGCCTCCTCGCGCCCGGCGGCGATCTCGTCGAGGTCGTCCTCCATCGACGCGGTGAAGCCGTAGTCCACCAGCTCGGCGAAGTAGCGCTCGAGCAGCCCGACGACGGCGAAGGCGGTGAAGCTCGGCACCAGCGCCGTCCCCTTCTTCCAGACGTAGCCGCGGTCGAGGATGGTCGCAATGACGCTGGCGTACGTCGACGGGCGCCCCACGCCGAGCTCCTCCATCGCCTTGACGAGCGAGGCCTCGGTGTAGCGGGCCGGCGGTTGCGTGGTGTGCGAGCCGGGCTCGAACGCACTGCCCTCGACCACGTCGCCCACGGCCAGCGCCGGGAGCACGACCTCGCGATCGGCCAGCTCTGCGTCCGGGTCGTCCTCGCCTTCGACGTAGGCGCGCAGGAACCCCGGGAAGGCGATGACGCGGCCGCTGGCGGAGAACTCCGCCTCCTGCCCCTGCGCCAGTCCCTCGGGCACTTCGGCCGTCAGGCGGATCTGCGCACTCGTGCCGGTGGCGTCGTTCATCTGGGAGGCCACCGTGCGCTTCCAGATCAGCTCGTACAGGCGGAGCTCGTCACCCGAGAGCTCGCGCCCCGCCTGCTCGGGCGTCCGGAACGTCTCGCCCGAAGGGCGGATGGCCTCGTGGGCCTCCTGCGCGTTCTTGACCTTGCGCTCGTAGCGGCGCGGTGCGTCGGGGACGTAGGCGTCGCCGTACATCTGCCGGGCCTGCGTGCGGGCCGCGGTCAGCGCCTGGTCCGACAGGGTCGTCGAGTCGGTGCGCATGTAGGTGATGAAGCCCTGCTCGTAGAGGCGCTGGGCCACCTGCATGGCACGCTGCGCGCTGAAGCGCAGCTTGCGGCCGGCCTCCTGCTGCAGCGTGGACGTCATGAAGGGCGCCGCCGGCGAGCGGCGGAAGGGCCGCTCGGTCACGTTGCTGACGGTGAAGGAACGGCCGACCAGGGCGGTGGCGACCGACGTCGCCTCCTCCTCGCCGAGGACCCGGACGTCGCTCTTTCCGGTCCGCTCGCCGTGCTCGTCGAAGTCCTTGCCGGTGGCGATGGTGGCTCCACCCAGGCCGACCAGCGCGGCACCGAACCCCGTGGCAGCCGCAGCGTTCGTGAAGGTGCCGTCCACGCCCCACCAGGTGGCGGAGCGGAAACGCATGCGGGCCCGCTCGCGCTCGACCACCATCCGGGTGGCGACGCTCTGCACCCGGCCCGCCGACAGGCGCGGCATCACCTTGCGCCACAGAACGGGGGACACCTCGTAGCCGTACAGGCGGTCGAGGATGCGGCGCGCCTCCTGGGCGTCGACCAGACGGCGGTCCAAGTCGCGCCACTCGTCCACGGCGCGGGCGATGGCGGCGGGCGTGATCTCGTGGAACACCATGCGCTTGACCGGCACGGTCGGGGACAGCACCTCGGAGAGATGCCACGCGATCGACTCCCCCTCGCGGTCTTCGTCGGTGGCGAGATACAGCTCGTCCGCGTTCTTCAGCAATTTCTTGAGGTTGGCCACCACCGACTTCTTCGGCGAGGACACGACGTAGAGCGGCTTGAAGCCGTTGTCCACGTCCACCCCGAGCCGCGCCCAGGACTCACCCTTGTAGGCCGCCGGGACCTCGTCGGCCCCGCGTGGCAGGTCGCGGATGTGCCCGATCGACGACTCCACAATGAAGTCGGGACCGAGCATGCCGCCGATGGTGCGTGCCTTGGCCGGCGACTCGACGATGACGAGCGCCTTACCCACGGCACGCCCCGAGGGGCATTGGTCGGCTGGGAGAAGGGGTGGGCATGGTCACGTCAGAGTGCGGGTCCGCCACCCCACCTGTCAAGGGCAGGGTGGCCGGCCAGGGCGCCGGCAAAGCGGTTCGTTACGAGCCTGACCAGGTCAATCGACCGACGCGACGGGTGCCGCGGCCGGTGCGGAATCGGCCGCGTCGGCATCCATCGCCTCGGAGCCCCGCTTGGAGAAGGCCAGTGCGCCGAGCAGGATCACCAGGGCGACGCCGGCGATGGCCAGGCGGGCACCCGTGTGGTGCTGCAGGCTGATGACGGCAGGGAGGATGAGCAACGAGACCAGGTTCATGACCTTGATCATGGGGTTCAGCGCCGGTCCGGCCGTGTCCTTGAAGGGGTCACCCACCGTGTCACCGATGACTGCGGCCTTGTGGGCCTCCGAGCCCTTGCCACCTTCGTTGCCGTCCTCGATGTACTTCTTGGCGTTGTCCCACGCACCGCCCGAGTTCGACAGCGTGTTGGCCAAGAGCTGACCAGTGAGGATGGTCCCGGCCAGGAAGGCGCCGAGGGCCAGATAGTTGATGCCGAAGCCCACGATCACCGGGGCCAGGATGGCCAGCAGCGCCGGGGTGGCCAGCTCGCGCTGGGCCGCTGCGGTGCAGATGCTGATGACCCGCCCGTACTCGGGCTTCTCGGTGTAGTCCATGATGCCCGGGTGTTCGCGGAACTGGCGACGGACCTCGAGCACGACGGTGCCGGCCGAGCGACCGACGGCGCGGATGGCCAGGGAGGAGAACAGGAAGGCGATGGAGCCCCCGATGAGGAGGCCGATGAACGTCGTCGGGTTGGCCACGTTGATCTGAATGACCGAGAAGAGCTTGGCTCCCGTCGCGTGCAGGCTCGGGAGCTGGTCGCCGATCGTCTCGATGAACGAGGCGAAGAGCGCCACTGAGGCGATGACGGCAGATCCGATGGCCACGCCCTTTGTGATGGCCTTGGTGGTGTTGCCCACGGCGTCGAGGCTCACCATGACCCGCTCGGCCTCACCCGTGAATTCGCCCGACATCTCGGCGATACCCGCCGCGTTGTCCGACACCGGGCCGAAACTGTCCTCCGAGACGACCATGCCGGCGGTGGCCAGGAGGCCGATGCCGATCAGGGCCACCAGGTAGAAGGTGAGCTCGATGTTGCCGTCACCCAGCCCGATGGCCACACCGATGGCGATGGCGATGGCGATGATGGCCCATACGGAGGACTCGAGACCGATGGAGATGCCCGCCAGCACCGTTGTGGCCGGACCGGTTCGGGCCGAGGCGGCGATTTCCTTCACCGGCCCGCGCTCGGTCGAGGTGAACTGTTCGGTGATCTGGCTGGCGACCAACGACAGGATCACCCCGGTCAGCACGGCGTAGAAGACCTTGAGGTCGTGCACGTAGTACTGCGCCACGAAGAAGGCGCCGATGACCGTGAGCACGGCGGCGAGCCAGAAGCCGCGGTTGATCGGGGCCAGCGCGTTGCGGTCGTTGGTGCGGGCCCGCACCACCACGACGCCGATCACGGAGGCGAAGATCCCAATGGCCGGGACGATGAGCGGGTAGAGCACCGCAGCCGTGGTGTGCTGGAAGCGGAAGGCCGAGTAGCCCAGGATCAGCGCCGCGATGATGGTGATCTCGTAGGACTCGAAGAGGTCGGCCGCCATGCCGGCGCAGTCGCCCACGTTGTCACCCACATTGTCGGCGATGGTGGCCGCGTTGCGCGGGTCGTCCTCGGGAATGCCGGCTTCCACCTTGCCCACCAGGTCGGCACCCACGTCGGCCGCCTTGGTGAAGATGCCGCCGCCGACTCGCATGAAGAGGGCGAGCAGGGACGCTCCGAAGGCGAAGCCGATCAGGACAGCCGTGGCCGAGTTCTGGAAGATGAGGACGATGGCCGTGGCGCCGACGAGTCCGAGGCCCACGCAGAGCATGCCGGTCACGGCGCCGGTGCGGAAGGCGACCCGCAGGGCCTCCTTCATGCCGCCGCCCCGGGAGGCCGCCGCCGCCGTCCGCACGTTGCCCCGCACGGCGATGCTCATGCCGATGAAGCCGGTGAGGCCGGAGAAGGTTGCTCCGAAGAGGAAGCAGATCACTCGGTAGAGGCCGTCCTGCTGGAAGGTCAGGGCGACGGAGCCGTCGGGCCGCACCACCTTGGTGGCGGTGAAGAAGATCAGGATGGCCAGCGGAATGATGATCATCACGATGGCCCGGAACTGGCGGGACAAGAAGGCCTGGGCACCCTCCTGGACCGCCAGCGCGATCTCCTTCATTTTGGCGGTGCCCTGGTCGAAGGAGAGGACGTTGCGCGCCAGGAGCAGGCCGGAGACGATGCCGACGATGCCGGCGATCAGGCAGATATACAGCCATGTCTTGTCCACTCCACCGAGATGGAAGGCCTGGTAGCCGCCCTTGGCTGCGAGCATTCTGATCATTCCCGGTGTGCCCTTTCTGTTCCTGTCCGTCTGGCGGGGAGGGGATGGAGGCGCCCTCCTCCGTGCGGTGCGGCAGCGCTCAGCACCATTGCTTCGATGTCATCACCCCAGGCCGACGGCGCGCCGGTGGGGTCGCACCCGACGCCGGGCCGGGGGGGACGTTAGCGACTGGCGACGGGTCGGGCAATTTGGCCTTCACCGAGGCGGCGCCCGGTGCAGGTGACGGCTCAGGCTTCCGCCGGATCGTTGCGGCGACGATTGTGGTCACGTTCATGCCCCGGGTCCTACCCCCGACACGAAGCCCCAAGGTTCGTCGATAGGTTCACTCGGGCTCGGCCGCCGGCCCGGAGGCGGCCTGTACCAGCTCGTACGAGGGATTGAGGATGGCTTGCCGCCTGGCCCAATCGCCGACCATGCCCTCGACGACGAGGCGCGCACCAGGCTCGATTCCCGCGATTTGGCGGCGACCTTGGAAGACCAAGAGAATTTTGCCGGTGCCATCGGCCAGGACGCACTCGAGGTTCGAGTTGCCCGCCCGGGGCTGGGTACGCACCGAGTTGACCCGGCCCGCAATCCGAACGCGCTGACGCCACTCCACCCTTCCGATGGGCGTGGTTTCCCCGACATGGCCCGCGAATGCCGCCCTTTCGAAAGAAGATTCGGCCGCCTGTCGGTCCGCCGCTCGTCGTGCCGCCCTCTCGTGCGAGCGATCGGAACGGGCCCCCGCCGCTCGGGCCAGCTCGTCATTGGTCGTCTCACGATCCGGTGCCCGTCGCTTCGAGAACCACCCGCCCGTGAGTTGATACGGCACGACTGTGGCGTTCACGTGGTGGAGTTGGGCAACGGCTGCGGCAATGCGGTCGGCCGTGCCATCGTGGAGCAGGCGATGCCAACCGGTCGCAAAACCGCGTCGAGGGAGCAGGATGGTCAGCTCGGTCTCCTGGTCGGCGACTGCCTCGGCAGCAAGTTCGAGTACGGCCCGGCCGAGACGCCGGTCTTCACATTCGACGACGTCCAGCGGCAATCGGGAGAGCCCAAGTCGGCTCCATTCTGCTACGAGCTCCGCTGACACCCGGCTATCCAACGTGAAGTGCACCGCACGCAACTCGTCGGCGTTGAAAGTACGCGCATACTGAAGGGCTCGTGCCGTCGCCATGTCCAAGCGGTCGACCAGTACCACCACGATGTGCCGATTGAGCACACGCGCCGCCGCTGCTTCGGCGGCACCCTCTTCGAGTTGGTGCTCCTCGTCCGCGTACTGACGGTGCAGTCGCAGAAGGACCAGCACGCCCAGCGGCAGGATGATCAGGATCACCCAGGCTCCTTCGCTGAACTTCGCCACGGCAATGATCACCAACACGATCAACGAAAGCACCGAAGCGGTGCCATTGATGGCCAATCGCCGCCTCCAATGATCCTCTTTGTGTGTGAGGTGATACTTGGCCATCCCTGCCCCAGCCATAGTGAATCCGGTGAACACGCCAATGGCGTAGAGCGGAATGAGGCTGTCCACTCGGGCCCGGGTGATAAGGAGCAGGATGACAGACACGACGGTGAGCACAATGATTCCGGTCGAGAACACGAGACGGTGGCCTCGTCTCGTCAACTGGCGAGGCAAGTACGAGTCCTCTGCCGCGAAGCTCGCGAGGAACGGAAAGCCCGTGAAGCTCGTATTCGCCGCCAAAATGAGGATCAAAGTCGTCCCGATCTGGAGCATGGCGTAGAACACCCCGCCGAGCCCCTGGCTTCCGTAGACATACTTGGCAATCTGGGAGATCACAGTCGGCGTGCCGGAGACATAGGGCACCGGGTGGGTAATCGAAGCCAGAACGGAGACACCGAGGACGAGAGATCCGAGGATCGTCGCCATGAGGACCATGGTGATCCGGGCGTTGCGGGACTCCGGCTTGCGGAAGATGCTCACGCCGTTCGAAATAGCCTCCGTCCCAGTCAGCGCCGAGCCCCCCGAGGCGAAGGCCTTCAGCACCACGAAGACGGTGGCTCCATAGAGGAGGCCGCTGCCTGCCGACCCGACAGGAACTGAGCCCGGGTGCCCGGTGATTGCATGGGCGTGCAAGGACCCAGTTGCCGTCTTGAAGAGCCCCCAGACGATGAGAAGCACCATATTGGCGATGAAGAAGTAGGTGGGGACGGCGAAAGTGCGGCCCGCCTCGCGGATTCCTCGCAGATTCCCGTAGGCGAGAAGGATGACCAGGCCTATGGCGATCCACGTCGTATAGGGGGTGAGGCTCGGGATGACAGACGTGACGGCGGCCACGCCGGCCGCCACAGACACTGCCACCGTCAGCGTGTAGTCGATGAGCAATGACATGGCCGCCACTTGGGCCACGTTGAGACCGAAGTTCTCGCGGGCCACCACGTAGGCTCCTCCGGCCTTCGTGTACACCTTGACCACCTCAAGGTAAGAGAGGGTCACGAAGAGAAGGACGAAGATCACCGCGATACTGATGGGGATGACCAAGGAGAATGCGGCAACCCCGATGATCGGGATCAGGGGAATGAGCATCTGCTCGGTGGCATACGCCGATGACGAAATGACGTCTGAGGACAAGACCGCCAGGGCGGTCGGTTTGCCCAAACGCTCGGTGGACTGTCGTTCGGTGGCGATGGGAGGCCCGAGAAGCCGGTTCTTGATGCGATAACGGAGAGTCTCAGGGAGATCGAGCTGGGCCAGCGAAGAAGCCACGGGCTTCAGGCGTGCTCCCTGGGCGGGCGTCGCCGATGTCGTCGGCGTACTGGTCCCTGTGCTGGGTGATTCGGCCGAATCGTCGCCTCCGGTTCCCGCTTCCATGCGCTCAGTAAATCATGGCTCGTCGTAACCCCCCAGAGTTCGGCCGGCGTCCTGGACCGACAGGTTTCGGCGGCCGGGAGGAAGGCGAAGGTCCGAAAACGGCTCGACTTTTGCAAGACCCGACGCGGCGTGTTGCACTGTGGCGTGCACGTGATCGTCGTCGGGTGTGGCCGCGTGGGTTCGGGCCTTGCCCTCTCTCTCAGCGCCGAGGGTCACTCCGTGGCCATTTTGGACAAGTCGGCCAAGGCCTTCCGCCGCCTCAAGGAGTGGGACGGCCCCTGCATCGTGGGGTCGGGGTTCGACCGCGACGACCTCGAGAAGGCGGGGGCGCTCGAGGCCGATGCACTGGCCGCGGTCACCAGCGGGGACAACACGAACATCCTCACGGTGCGCATCGCCCGCGAGACCTACAAGATCCCCAATGTCGTGGCGCGTATCTACGACCCTCGCCGCGCCGAGATCTACCAGCGTCTCGGGATCCCCACCGTGGCCACGGTGACGTGGACCATCGACCAGGTCCGCCGGCGCCTGCTGCCCGACGAGGACGCCGGCGACTGGTCCGATGCTACGGGACGCCTCACCCTGGTCGACCGTTCGTTGCCCGAGAACTGGGCGGGGCGTCCTTTGTCCGACATGGAGCAACCCGGCCGCATCAACCTGGTCTCGGTGACACGTTCCGGCGTTCCTCGCCTCGATGCTCGCCAGCTGGTGGGACAAGAGGGCGACGTGCTGCACATCGCCGTGCTCGACGACGCGCTGCGCCAGTTCGACGAGATGCTGGCTCGCACCGAAGGCACCAGCCGGGACGGCGCGAAATGAAGGTCGCCATCGCGGGAGCGGGCAGCGTCGGCACCGCCATCGCGTCCGATCTGCACGCCAACGGCCACGACGTGCTCGTCCTCGAACAGGATCCCGAACTGGTCGAGCGCCTCCGTCCCACCCTCGACATCACCTGGGTCGCGGCCGACGCCTGTGAGGTCTCCTCGCTCGACCGGGCCGGACTCGCCACCGTCGACGTCGTGGTGGCGGCCACGGGGGACGACGAGGACAACCTCGTGATCTCGCTGCTGGCCAAGCAGGAGTTCGCGGTGCCCCGTGTCGTGGCCCGGGTCAACCACCCCAAGAACCAGTGGCTCTTCAACGAGAGCTGGGGTGTGGACGTCTCGGTTTCGACCCCGCAGCTCCTGACCGCCCTCGTCGAGGAGGCGGTCTCGGTGGGCTCCCTGGTCCGGTTGCTGCAGTTCAAGGGCGGCGTGGCCCACCTGGTCGAGATCACGCTGGCCGAGGACTCACCGGCCAACGACACGGCCATCGCCGACCTGGCCTTCCCGCGCGACGCCGTCGTGGTCGCCGTCGTCCGGGCCGACCGCCTCATCGTCCCCCGGGGGGACACGACCCTGCAGTCGGGCGACGAGGTCCTCGTGCTGGTGACGGCCGATGCCGAGGACGCCGTGCATGCACTGTTCATCGCGGAGCAGCAGGCGTAGCCGCAACCGGCCGGCAACCCCCGCGACATCCCAGTTCACGGGCACCAAACGTTCGCGGTTCGGTCCTCGAACTGTCACGCCTGCTCAAGGCAAAGGTCCGGTCGCCCGTAGCATTAAGAGTATGGAGGCGGCCTTCTTCGATCTCGACAAGACGGTCATAGACCGGGCCTCCATCGCCGCGTTCGGTCGGCCCTTCCTCAAGGGCGGTCTCATCAACCGGCGGATGGTGGCGCGGGCCGCCATATCGCAGCTCATCTATCTCTACTTCGGCGCCGACGAGGACCGGCTCGTCCGCGTCCGCGAGTCGATGCTGGCCCTGACCAAGGGATGGGATCGGGCCCAGGTCCGCCAGATCGTGCGCGAGACGATGCTGAAGACGATGGAGCCGATCATGTACGCCGAGGCGCTCGAGCTCATGGAGCTGCACCGGGCGGCCGGGCACCGGGTCTACCTCGTCTCCGCGTCGCCCGAGGAGATCGTCCTGCCCCTCGCCGATCTGCTCGGCGTGGACGGAGCCATCTGCTCACGCGGCGAGGTCGATGAGCAAGGGTGTTACACCGGCCGGATGGCCTTCTACGCCTACGGGGAATCCAAAGCCGAGGCCATGCGCGAGCTGGCGGCGCGCACCGGGCTCGACCTGGCGGCCAGCAGCGCCTACTCCGACTCCGGCACCGATCTGCCGATGCTCGAGGCGGTCGGCCGCCCGGTCGCGGTGAACCCCGACCGCGCCCTGGCCAAGGTGGCGCGCGAGCGCGGCTGGGAGGTACGGAACTTCATCAAGCCGATCCGCCTACGCGACCGCGTGGGGCGCACGACGCCAGTGGTGACGACAAGCCTGGCCGTGGCCGGCGCAGCACTCATCTTGTGGCGACGCGGCCAGCGGGGGCGTCACGCCGCGGCCCGGTTGGCCGGGCACGCTGCCTAGGGGCGGTCTCTGGGTTGCTACGCGTCGCGCAAGCGGCGGGCGGCGACGACGCCGATGGCGATCAGCACGGCGAGAATCAGAAGCTTCTTCATGACCGAAAGCCTAGGCGGCGCTAGACGGTCAGCAAATCACGCGCCCCGGTGTCCGAGGACGGGTGGCGCAGCTTGGACATGGCCCGGGCCTCAATCTGGCGGATGCGCTCCCGGGTGAGGTTGAAGTGCTCGCCCACCTCTTCGAGCGTGCGGGGCTCGCCGCGGTCCAGCCCGAAGCGCAGGCGCAGGATCTCCCGCTCGCGCTCGTCGAGCGGGGAGAGGAGCCGGCCGATCTCGTCGGGCAGCAGCGAGACCGCAGCCACCTCGAAGGGCGACTCGGCAGAGCGATCCTCGACCACGTCCCCCAATTCGGCATCCCCGTCCTCGCGCAGCGGCTCGGACAGCGACAGGGGCTCGGCCCGGAAGCGCAACGCCTCGACAAGCTTGTCCTCGGGCATTTCGACCTCAATGCCCAACTCGGCCAGCGTGGCCGGCCGCCCGAGCTTGAGCTCCAGGCGAGCCTGGGCCTTCTGCACGCGGGCCAGCGTGTCGCCCGCGTGGACGGGAAGGCGGATCGTCCGGCCCGTATTGGCGATGCCCCGGGTGATGGCCTGGCGGATCCACCAGGTGGCGTACGTGGAGAACTTGAAGCCCTTGCGCCAGTCGAACTTCTCGACCGCGTGCATGAGCCCGAGGTTGCCCTCCTGAATCAGGTCCAGGAGCGGAAGCCCCGAAGCCTGGTACTTCTTGGCGATCGATACGACGAGACGCAGGTTCGACTGCACGAAGGTCTGCTGGGCCTGCTCGCCTTCCATGACGGCGCGACGAAGCTCACGCTTCTTCGCCGTGGTGAGGCCCTTGGGCGCCTTGGCCACGTCGGCCTCGGCGTCGCGCCCGGCCTCGATGGCCTGCGCCAGCCGGACCTCGTCGTCCTTGGTCAGCAGCGGGTACTGACCGATATCTGTGAGGTAGAGCCGGACGAGATCCTCGTCATCGCGCTCAATTCGTTCCTTGGCCAAAATTTTCGCCAAACCTTCCGTCCCATGACCACGGCAGGGGAACCTGGCCGGGCTGTCGCGCTCGTTGAAAACGCAGCCAACGACCGATTTGGGCGTACGTGGGCTGCCCAGACAGTGTAATGGCACTGTCAAGATGGAGGTACAGCAGGGAAAACACCCGTGTCGCCCAATACCCGTTCGGATCGGGCCTGGGCGCGGCGTCCCTCGTCAACCGGTCGCCGGCTCCCCAAGAAGGGCACGACCACCACTGATCTCATCGGCCAGATCCCGGTGGGCTCCCGACAGGACCTCCAGAATCGAGGCCTCGCTGACCGGGTTCGGCGTCTGCCGGTGGGCCTCGTAGACGGCCTGCAGCCGGGGGAGCACCGTCTCGATGAACCCCGCCACACCCACGGCGGCGTCGGGGGCGGAGGTCACGATGTCGAGAGCCTCGGCCAGCGGCCCGTCCGGCGGGACCACCAGCGCAGCCCTGTCCACGCCCGCTCGTACCGGGAGTCGCTCGGCCCAGCGGGCCGCCAGGAGGCCGTGGCGGCGGGACACGCCGGCGCACCAGACCCGGATCGCCGGCTCGAGGCCACCGTCGCCAACCCCGGTCGCCCAGGCCCCCGCCGCCTCGAAGATGCGCTTTTCGACCCAGCAGTAGCCGCCGACCAGCTCGGCCAACTCGTCAATCCCCCGCCACGTCGTCGTGGCGGCCTCGGTCTCAGGCACCGGCGGACTCCTCCAGCGCCGACGACCGGTAGCGGTTCGTGATGGGCATGCGCCGGTCCTTGCCGAAGGCCTTCGTCGTGATGCGGACCCCAGGAGGCATCTGCCGACGCTTGTACTCGGCGCCGTCGACGAGGCGCACCACCTGGTCGACCACCGCCGGGTCGAAGCCCTCCGCAACGAGATCCGCTGCGGTGCGATCACCCTCGACGTAGCCCTGCAGCACCGGATCGAGCTCCTCGTACGGCGGGAGCGACTGGTCGTCACGCTGATCGGGGCGCAGCTCGGCCGAGGGCGGCTTGTCCAGCACGCTGTCGGGAATGGGCCCCGGAAGCCCCTCGAGCACGGCCTGCGTGTTGCGATAGCGGCAGAGCTCGTACACGAGCGTCTTGGGGACGTCCTTGATCACGGCGAAACCACCAGCCGAGTCCCCGTAGAGCGTCGAGTAGCCGGTGGCCATTTCGCTCTTGTTCCCCGTGGTGAGCACGATCCATCCCTTGGCGTTGGACATCGCCATGAGGAGCACGCCCCGAAGGCGGGACTGGAGGTTCTCGTCGGTCAGCCCGAAGGGCTCGCGCCCGAGGAGCGGCGCCAGCATGGAGGCGAACGCGACGTGGGCCTCCTCAATGGCCACCGTCTTGAGGTCGATGCCCAGTCGCTCCGCCAGCGCGCCGGCGTCGTCGCGGGAACCCTCGCTCGAGTAGCGCGAGGGCATGGAGATGCCGTGCACCCGCGCGGCGCCGAGCGCATCCACGGCGATGGCTGCCACCAGGGAGGAGTCGATCCCACCCGAGAGGCCGATGACGGCTTCCGAGAACCCGTTCTTGCGGAGGTAGTCGCGGGTGCCGAGGACCAGGGCGTTGTAGACCTCGGCGTGATCGCTCAGCGCGGCCCGGGGTGCCGCCGGTGGGAGCGCGGGACGACCGACGCGCGGGGGCTCGGTCACGGCAACGCGCGGCAGCAGCTCGGTGACGGCACGCGGGGTGTGGGACCCGACCGGCAGATCGACGACGACGAGGTCCTCGGCGAACTGGACGCCCGAGCCGAGCAACGTCCCGTCGGCGGCCACAATGAGCGAGTCGCCGTCGAAGACCAGCTCGTCCTGCCCTCCCACCTGGTTGACGTAGGCGATGGCGCAGCCCGCCTCGGCCACCCGGCCCGACAGCATGGCCAGTCGCTCCGCCCGCCGGCCCCGGTTGTAGGGCGACGCGTTGAGGTTCACCACCACGTCGGCGCCGGCGCGCCCCGCCTGGGCGACCGGACCGCCGTCGAACCAGATGTCCTCACAGATGGAGACGCCGACCCAGGCGCCTGCCACGCCGAAGAGCGCGGGCGGCTCGTCGCTCGGGACGAACCACCGCTGCTCGTCGAACACCCCGTAGTTGGGCAGGAAGCGCTTGCGGTAGACGCCCACCACCCGCCCCCCTGCGCACACGGCGGCGGCGTTGGCCAGTCCCACCCCGCTCGGCGCGGCGCCCACGAACCCGACCACGACGGCGCAGTGGGTCGTGGCGGCGGCGACCTTCTCGAGGGCCGTCACGTTGTCGGCCACGAACCCCGGCTTGAGGAGGAGGTCCTCGGGCGGGTAGCCCGGGATCGCCAGCTCGGGCACCACGCAGATGTCAGCCCCCGCCGCCTCGGAGGCGGCCAACGCGGCGAGTATCCGCTCCACGTTGCCCGACAGGTCACCCACGACGGTGTTGAGCTGCGCGGCGGCGAGGCGCAGGTGCGGCATCGGTCCAGATTACCGGCGCACCTGCTGGGCCCCGCCGAACCCGCCCGCTGGAAGAGCGTGGTCCCCGGGCATGCGAAGCTTGTGCGGTGCAAAGCCAGCGGGATTATGTGCTCCGGACGGTCGAGGAGCGGGGCATCCGCTTCGTCCAGCTGTGGTTCACCGATGTGTTGGGGACCCCCAAGGGGTTCAACATCACCTCGGCGGAGTTGGAGAACGCGCTCGACGAGGGCATGACGTTCGACGGCTCGGCGATCGACGGCTTCAGCCGGGTCCAAGAAGCCGACGTCCTGGCCCGGCCCGATCCGAAGACCTTTCAGCTCCTCCCTTGGCACCACGACGACGCACAGGTGGCCCGCGTCTTCTGCGACATCGCCAACCTCAACGGCACGCCCTTCGAGGGCGATCCCCGCCACGCCCTGCGCAGGACGCTCGAGCGCGCCCGTGCCGCCGGCTTCACCTTCTTCTCATCCCCGGAGGTGGAGTTCTTCTACTTCGCCGACGCCGACCCGGAGCGGGGTCCGGTCACCCTCGACTCCGGCTCGTATTTCGACCTCTCAGTGGCCGACCTGACGAGCGACCTCCGTCGCCGTTCCGTGCTGATGCTCGAGGAGATGGGGATCCCCGTGGAGCACACCCAGCACGAGGACGCCCGCAGCCAGCACGAAATCGACCTGCGCTACACCGACGCGCTCACCATGGCCGACACCGTCATGACCACCCGCATGGTGATCAAGGAGATGGCGCGCCAGGAGGGTGTCTTCGCCTCGTTCATGCCGAAGCCGCTGGCAGGCGTCCAGGGCTCGGGGATGCATACCCACATTTCCCTGTGGGAGGGCGAGCGCAACGCGTTCGTCGACGAGAACGACGAATACGGGCTCTCGCTGGTGGCGCGTCGCTTCATCGCCGGGCTGCTGCACCACGCCCGCGAAATCACCGCGGTCACCAACCAGTGGGTCAACTCCTACAAGCGGCTCATCGGCGGCTACGAGGCGCCGGTTCATGTCAGCTGGGCCCGCAACAACCGCTCGGCGCTGGTGCGGGTGCCCGTCGTGAAGATGGGGAAGTCGGAGTCGACCCGGCTCGAATACCGGGCACCCGACAGCGCCTGCAACCCGTACCTGACGTTCGCGGTCATCCTCGCCGCGGGGCTACGCGGCCTTTCGGAGGACTATCCGCTGCCGCCCGAGGCCGACGACAACCTGTTCACCCTGACTCCCAAGGAGTTGGCGAAGAAGGGGATCGAGCAGCTGCCCTCGAGCCTGCACGATGCCGTCAATGAAATGGAAGGCTCAGAACTGCTGGCCGACACGCTCGGGGACCACGTCTTCGAGTGGTTCATCCGCAACAAGCGCGCGGAGTGGGACGCCTACCAGGCCCAGGTGACCCAGTTCGAGCTGGACCGCTACCTGCCCCTTCTCTGAGCTCGAAGGACCGATGGACCCTCTCCTGTGCTTCCCGGCCGACCTCCCCGCCGAGGTGATGCTCGCGCTGCAGAACGCGGGCCTCGGCCATCAGAGCGTGACGGGGCCCGACGAGGTGGTGACGTCCGGACCCGACGGCCGGATCACGGGGTTCTCGGGCGCGCTCGTCGTCACGGGTGACGACATGTCCGCCGCCGTTGCCTTCTGCCGCCATCTCCGCCTGCGCGAGGTGCCCATGACCCCGCTCCTCCTGGCCATCGGGACGGACCAGGTGGGCGAGCTGTTGCTCCGCGACGACCTCTACGACGATTTTTGCGTCCTGCCGGCCCGGCCCGACGAGCTGGTGGCGCGGTTGCAACACCTCTTCTGGCGGACCGGACAGAGCATGCGGCCCGACCTCATTGAGTACGGGCCGCTCATGCTCAATCTCGAGACGTACCAGGCCGCCGTGTCCGGGCGCGTCCTCGACCTGACCTACATGGAATACGAGCTCCTGCGCTTCCTGGCCGGGCACCCGGCCAAGGTCTTCACCCGCGAGACCCTTCTGAGCCGCGTGTGGGGCTACGAGTACTACGGCGGCGCGCGCACGGTCGACGTGCACAT
The DNA here is from genome assembly GCA_963783965.1 of uncultured Acidimicrobiaceae bacterium. Taxonomy (GTDB): domain Bacteria; phylum Actinomycetota; class Acidimicrobiia; order Acidimicrobiales; family RAAP-2; genus Bog-473. The sequence continues at coordinate 262,008 of CAWAPQ010000004.1, forward strand.
CCGGCGGCTGCGGGCCAAGCTCGGCGAGGAGCACGCACACTTGATCCAGACGGTCCGTTCGGTGGGCTATCGCTTCGGACAAGTGGCATGGCACCCAGGCGTGGCGCAACGCAACGGAGGCTCGGGTGCGTCCGCACCGGCGACGGCGCCGTCGGCTCAGACCACGGGGGCGTAGGCCCAGGCCTCGACCTCGATCCGGGCCCCGATCGGGAGCGCCGCCACCGCGACGGCCGAACGCGTCGGGCGGTTCTCCGTGAAGTGCTCCACCCACACCTCGTTCACGGCGGCGAACTCGGACATGTCGAGAAGGAAGACGGTCGTCTTGACGACGTCGGACAATGTCGCCCCCTCGGCGCCCAGTACCTCGGCCACGTTCTGCAGCGCCTGCCGGAGTTCGGCCACGGTCCCGCCCTCGACCAGACGGGACGTTCCGGTGCTGTCAGTGGCCAAGCCCACCTGACCGGAGGTGATGACCCAGTCGCCGACACGACGGACTGGGGAGTACGGACCAACGGCGGGACTCATGCGCGCTCCTCTCGGTTCCCCGATGCTGCCACGTGGCGCGACGGCACCCGGACGGCGTCGCGCCGTGTCGGCCAGCGTCCGGGCAAGCCCTCGGCGAGCCAGGCCGCAGCCAGCGTGGCGGCGAACACCGCATCCGAACCGTTGACGGGCTGGCCGTCCTCCTCGTGCAGCCGGACCGTGACCTCGGGCATGTCCCGGGCGGCGAGAATGCCGAACGAGCGGATGGTCAAGTCGACCGGCTCGCCGGCGCCGTCCACCGCGATCCCTTCGCTCCACACCATGCCGAGCGCCTGGTGCACCGCGCCGAGGGCGTAGGACCGGAGCGTCACGGGGCAGAGGATCTCGCCGGCCCACACGTCCACCTCCAGCCAACCGCGCGACACCTTGTCCAGGTGCAATTCGACCCGGGCACTGCCTGCATGGGGCACGGCGACGTGCGCCTCGCCGAGGCCCGCCACGCTGCCGGGCGCCGCGAGCGCGGCCCGCGCCGCCAACAGTTCGGCCCACACCGCCCTGCGCAGATCCCGCGACACGGGCGGGCCGACAACCTGCGTGAGCTCGACCGCCACGCCGGGGTTGCTCGCCCGCAGTTCGGCCGCCAGTGGTTCCAGGTCGGCCGAACCCTCCGTGCATCCGATACGGACGAGCCCCGTGCCATCGGGACGGAGAGCGATGGCCAGGGGCGGGCGCTTGGGACCACGTCGCACGACGTCCTCGCGTCGCCACAGCACGCGGACCGCTTCCCCCGTCGCGTCGGCGAGCTCCCGGGCGAGCGCAGGAACCGGACTGCGCCGCTTGCCCCCGAACGCGCCGCCGTTGGCCAATGGGGAGGCCGGGAGGTGGCCGGGCCGGGCCCAGCTGGCGTCCGGCTCGACGTACGCCGGCTCGAGCCACGACGTCTGCAAGGTGAGGGCCCACTCGCCCTCGGGCAGTGCGACCGGGTGTGACAGGGGCACCGTGCTGTTACGACCCTGGACGCGCCCGTTCGCGGCACGCGCGGCACGCAGGTCGGGAGCAACCGTCCCATCGGCCCCCAGCTGGACCCGCGCCGTCGACGGCGCGGAGTCGTCGGCGAATCCGCCGCCACCGAGAACCACGTCGGGCCCGGAGGTCTGAAAGGCCGGCCCCTCGACCTGGGCCCGCCACGCGGCCCGAACGGCGTTGCGCGGGTCTCCCGACGCCGGGGGCGGCGCTCCGTCGACCCCCAGGGCACTGCACGCAGCCTCCACGATCGACTGCCAGCCCGTGCACCGGCACAGGTGGGCACGCAGCGCCGCCTCGACGTCCCGGCGCGTCGGCGGCCTCCCTGTTCCCGCCTCTTCGAGGGCGGCCAGCCGGAGGACGATGCCCGGTGTGCAAAACCCGCACTGGCTGGCGCCGTGCTGGACGAACGCGGCGGCCCAGCGGTCGCGCAGCGCCTCCGGTGCTCCCTCGAGCGTGGTGACGTGACGACCAGCGATGCGGCGAACAGGGGTGACGCAGGCGACGCGTGGTGCGCCGTCGACCCACACGGTGCAACAGCCGCACTGGCCCTGTGGGCTACAGCCGTCCTTGACGGATCGACAGCCCAGCTCCTCGCGGAGCGCGTCCAGCAGGCTGATCCCGTCCTCCACCGCGACGGGGTCCCCGTTGAGCGTGAACGTCACGGCCATGGGCGGGGGCGCGGCGACGCCGCGGGGTTGTTCGGGAGCGCTGCCGGTTCCGCTCAGAGGGCGGGAAGCCCGACGCTCAGCTGAAGGAGGAGCCGCAACCGCAGGTGCGGGTGGCGTTGGGGTTGATGATGTTGAACCCGGCGCCCTGCAGGCCGTCGCTGTACTCGAGGGTCGAGCCGGTCAGCAGCTCGGCGCTGGCCGAGTCCACCACGACCCGGACGGAACCGAACTCGCGGACCACGTCGTCGGGCATGACCTCGGTGTCGAAGAACATCTCGTAGCTGTAGCCCGAGCAGCCGCCGGGCTTCACGGCCACCCGCAGCGCGAGCTCCTCGCCCTCTTCCTGGGCGAGCAATTCGGCGACCTTGGCCGTGGCGCCGTCACTGAGCGTCACCGGTGCCGGCTTCTTCCCGATGTTGACGGAAGTGGACATCGTCGTCACTGGATCCTCCTCGTTGCGCCTACGCCTGGCGGCCAATCGCCCTGGATGCACGGTGCGCCCAAGGACGAGCACCATGTTACCGGCGCCGGGCGGACCCCGGCACCCCGGCCGCCCAGGGTCGGAATTCCCCGCCACGCAGGTACAATTCCAGTCTGTGACACCTCCCGCCCCATTGACACCGCCCACGGCGGAGCCCGCGCGGGAGGGCCGCGAGGAGGAGGTCCGGGACTGCCTGCGGGCCGTCATCGACCCCGAACTGGGCGACACGATCGTCGACCTCGGCATGGTCCGGACCGTCACCGTCGAGGGCGGCGACGTCACCGTCGGCGTCGCCCTGACCATCGCCGCCTGCCCTTTGCGCAGCCAGATCGAACGTGACGTCGTCACCCATGTGCGCTCCCTCGACTGGGTGCGCTCCGTCGACGTGCAGGTGGCGTCGATGGACGCAGACGAGCGGGCGGCGGTGATGGCGCGGGCGCGCTGGAAGGCGCGTGAGGACGCCCCCGAGACCGCCATCGCCGCCTCGACCCGGGTGTTGGCCATCGCATCGGGCAAGGGCGGCGTCGGCAAGTCGTCGGTCACGGTCAACCTGGCGGCGGCACTCGCCTCCCGTGGCCTGACCGTGGGGATCCTCGATGCGGACATCTGGGGCTTCTCCGTCCCCCGCCTGCTGGGCATGGAGGGCGACGTGGAGGCCCGGGCCGGAAAGATGGTGCCGCTCGAGCGCACCATCGGTGCGGGGACGGTGCGGGTGCTGTCGATGGGCTTCCTGGCCGACGAGGAGCAGGCGATCATGTGGCGCGGGCTGGTGCTGACCCGGGCGGTGCAGCAGTTCCTCCAAGACGCCCACTGGGGCGATCTCGACTACCTGCTCATCGACCTGCCCCCCGGGACGGGAGACGTCCAGATGGGCCTGGCCCGCCTGCTGCCGCGCACCGAGCTGCTCGTCGTCACGACGCCTCCGGTGGCGGCCCAGAAAGTGGCGGCCCGAGCCGCCGACATGGCTCGCCGGGGCTATCTCCGGGTGGCCGGGGTCATCGAGAACATGAGCGACTTCACCTGCGAGCACGGGACCACGTACGCGCTCTTCGGATCAGGTGGCGGCGCCCGCCTGGCCCAGAGCCTCGGGGTGCCGTTGGTGGCCTCCATCCCGTTGCACCCGGACCTGGCGGCCGGCGGGGACGCCGGCGTGCCGGTGGCGATGGCCGGCGCTGACAGCGAACTCGGCGCTATCTTCGCGGAGATGGCCCGCGTGATCGCCGAGGACGTGGCGCCCATCGTCGACGTGCAGGGTTGTTCGGCCCGCCTCATGGAGCGGGTCGAGGCCGCCGTGGCCCAAGGGGACGCCGCTCCTAACTGAGCTCAGCAGCGGCCGGCCTGCCGGCGCCCCCGGCTCCAGAACCGTGGCCGAGTTCCGGCACCGCCGGGATCAGGGCTGGTCGGGTGGTCCGCTAGGGCGAGGTCCGGGCGCGGCGTCGGGACCTTCTTCGTTGGCCCGCATGGACACCTCGCGCACCGCCGCGTTGAAGTCACCGCGGGCGCTGCCCTCGCCCGGGTCGGGCACGGCGCCACGCTCATAGCCGGGGTCGCCGGGCAGCACGATGCGCATGCCTTTGCCGTCGGGAACCACCCGCGGCTCGATGGCGGGGACCGCGCTGGAGGCCTCTTCGGCCGCCGCCAGCAGCGCGGCGCTGGTGGCGAAGCGACCGATCACCTGGAGGTTGCGGATGGTCGGGAAGATGATCTCGATCTCCCCGGCGCGATGCCGGGCCAGGGCGTCGTGCGGTGAGATCCACACCTCGGCGATGGTCTCCCCGGCGTCGTGCGCAGCGATCTGGCCGGGCGGCGCCGCGGCCACGAAGAAGCGCGTGTCGTAGCGCCGCGGCGCGCCGCGCGGGGTGATCCAGTGGGCGAAGTAGTGGATGTCGCCCACCGAGAGGAGCAGGTCCTCGTCGCGGCACAGATCGAGGAAGGGGCGCGTGCCCTCGTTGACGGCGACCCGCTCGGCGGCGAAACGCGCCTCCTCCTCAGGGTCCCCGGCCAGGAGGTCGGGACCGCCCGGGCGCCGGGCCAGCAGGATGCCTGCCTCCTCGAACGTCTCGCGCACGACGGCGACCCAGTAGGCGAGGCCGCCCGAGTCGAAGCCCAGCAGCGCACTCGCCGCGGCATCGGTCCGGCCCGAGCACAGCGTCTCCGCCTCCGGCCCACCGTCCAACGGGTTGACGGCACCACCCGGGAACACGTAGGCGCCCCCGACGAAGTCCGAGCGCAGATTGCGCCGCACCATCAGCACCTCCAGCGTGGTGCCCTCCGACGGTTCGGGCGCGTCGCGCACCAGCATCACGGTGGCGGCGGGTCGGATCTCCACCGGCGCCGGGCCGGAGGCATCGGCCGGGGCCGGTGGCGGAGGGGGAGCCGATGGAGGCACGCCGGAGAGGGTACCGGGCGGAGGAGGCGGCGCCCCCGGATCAACGGCACCCCTTGACTAACCTGACCCGGTCCATGAGCCAGTCCGTCTCCGAGCCCGCGTCGGCGCCCACGTTGCGCCACATCCCGCGTCGCTATCTCGCTCTCGGGCTCATCATCGTCGCCATCTGCCTGCTCGGTGCGCTGATCCTGGTGCGGGACAACTCGGGGCCGAGCACCACCTCGACCGTGGAGACCTTCACCGCCGCGCCCTCGTCGCTCGTCTCCACCGTGACGTCGGTCCCGGCCCCCGTCTACAACGCCGTGGGGGTCACCTCACCGACCGTCCCCGTGCAGGCTCCGGGCCCGGCGGGTACCGGCGGCGCACCGATGTGGCTGGCCACGGCCGGCGGGCCGCCCCTCCCCGTGGTGTTCTTCTACGGGGCGGAGTTCGCGCCCTATCCCGCCGTCCAGCGCTGGCCCCTGATCCTCGCCCTCTCGCGTTTCGGCCACTTCACGCAGCTCGGTGTGATGCAGTCGAGTGCGACGACCGCCTTCGCCAACCTCTCGACCTTCACGTTCTGGAACGTGCACTACTCCAGCAAGTACCTGATCCTGGAGTCCGTCGAGCGCTACAGCGCGCTGAATCCGACGGGCGGGCGGTATCTCGGCCTCCAGAAGCCCAACGCCCGGCAGTCCGCCGCCATCGCCAGCTACGGATCGAGCCCCAACACGTTCGCGCTGCTCGACGTGGCCAACCGCTACGTCCTCAACGGTGCCAGCTTCGCCCCGGGCGTGCTGGCGGGGCTCTCACAGAGCCAGATCGCCGGGAACCTCACCACGCCGGCCAGCCCGCTGACCCAAGCGGTCGTGACGGCGGCCAACGAGATCACTGCGAGCATCTGTGCCGTCGACGGCGACAAGCCCGACGCCGTGTGCGAGAGCAAGGGGGTGCTGGCGGCCGACCAGGTGATGGACATCACGCCGCCGCACTGAAATCGAAGGACTCCGCGCCAGCGTGGCTCAGCCGCCGAAGGGCCCCGCGGCCGACAGCTCAGCGAGCGGGGCGGGGCTCAGCTGGCTCTGCGGTCGAGCATGAGCTTGCGCTCCAGCTCGTTCATGCCACCCCAAATGCCGTGTGGCTCGCGAATCCTGATGGCGTAGTCGAGGCAATCACCGCGTACACGGCACTGGTCGCAGATGGTCTTGGCCCGCATCTCGCGCGAGGCCTTCTCCTCCTTGCGTTCCGCGTGCGACGGGGGGAAGAACACCGCAGCCTGCGGTCCCCGGCACGCTGCCTTCAACTGCCATACATCTTGTCCCTGGTGCATCAAAACCCCCCGATAGGGCGCATCGGATCCCCCCGCTGGGGTCAAGCTACCGCCGGGGGTTGGCGCTTTCAAGGGGTGTGACCAGGATCTTTGAGCGGCGCAGGATCGGCGGTCGAGGCCCGGCCACTACGCTCGGCCCCGCATGGACGTGGGGACCTTCTGCGCACAGAGCCACGTCATCGTCGTTGCCGGCAAGGGTGGCGTGGGCAAGACGACCATGAGCGCCGCCCTGGCCAAAATGGCTGCTGGGGCAGGCAGATCGGTGCTGATCGTCGAGCTCGAGGGCAAGTCGGGCATCACGGCCGCCTTCGGGCGCCACGGTGACCTGGGCTACGAGGAGGCCCTCCTGGCCCCGGTGGGGCCGGGCTCCGCCGGCACGGTCCGGGCCCGACGGCTCACGCCGGATGACGCTCTGGTGGAGTATCTCGAGGACCACGGCCTGAAGCGGGTGTCCAAGCGGTTGGCCCGCTCCGGGATCCTCGACGTGGTCGCCACCGCCATCCCGGGCATCCGGGACGTGCTGGTGCTGGGCAAGGTCAAGCAGCTGGAGCGGGAGGGGGCAGCCGACCTCATCCTGGTGGACGCCCCGGCGACGGGGCACGCCATCACCTTCCTGACCTCGGCCAGCGGCATGGTCAGTGCCGCCCGGGGTGGGCCGCTGCGCAGCCAGGCCCAGGACGTCGTCGAGCTGCTGAGCGACCCGGCCCGGTGCCGGGTGATGCTGGTCTCGTTGCCCGAGGAGCTGCCGGTCTCCGAGACGATCGAGTCCGCCTACACGTTGGAGGACAAGGCGGGCGTCCAGCTCGGCCCGGTCATCGTCAACGCCTGCGATCCCGAACCGGAGGGGCTCGAACGGCCGGCCGCAGAGGTGGCGGCGGCGGCCGGCGTCACCCTGGCGCCCGAGCACCTGGCCGCACTCGAGGAGGCCCGCTCCTTCCGCCTGGCCCGCCACGCCGTCTCGGCCGAGCAGATCGATCGACTGCGCCGGGACCTGCCGTTGCCCCACCTTCTCGTGCCGGCCCTCGACGCCCCCTCCATCGGACCGGCCGAGACCGAGGTCCTGGCGGCCGCACTGGCCGACGCCGTGACCGCGCTGGTGGCGGAGGGGGCGGCGTGAGCACGCCCGACGGCGGGAACGGAGAGGGCGCGGGGACGGCCGCGAGGCCGGTGCCGACGACCCTGCCCGGCCTGGTGACGGAGCGCTCCGTCGTGGTGTGCTGCGGCTCGGGCGGCGTCGGCAAGACGACGGTGTCGGCCACCTTCGCACTGGCGGCGGCCCGGGCCGGCCGGCGTTCCTGCGTCGTCACCGTCGACCCGGCACGACGGCTGGCCGACGCGCTGGGCGTGCAGTCGCTCCCCAACACGCCCTCCGAGGTGCAGGGGGATTGGCCCGGCCACCTGTATGCACTGATGCTCGACTCCAAGGGCACGTTCGACGACCTCGTGCAGCGCTACGCGCGCACGCCCGAGCAGGCGGAGGCCATCCTGGCCAACCGGCTCTACCAGAATCTTGCCGGCGCGCTCTCCGGCACCCAGGAGTACATGGCCATGGAGAAGCTCTACGAGCTGGTCCACTCCGAGGAGTTCGACATCGTGGTCGTCGACACGCCGCCCACACGCAACGCACTCGATCTGCTCGACGCGCCGCGCCGGCTCACCCGGTTCCTGGAGAACCGCCTCTTCCGGGCGCTCCTCGTGCCGACGCGGATGTCGCTGAAGGCGGTGGGCGTGGCGACCCAGGCCCTGTTGCGCACCATCTCCAAGGTGGCCGGCGCCGAAATCGTGCAGGACGCGGTCGGCTTCTTCCAGGCCTTCGAGGGGATGGAGGACGGCTTTCGCAGCCGGGCCAGCGCGGTGCACGAGCTCCTGGCCGACCCGGCGACGGCCTACGTGCTCGTGACCTCGGCCCGGCCTGATGCCGTCACCGAAGCCGGATTCTTCGCAGAGAAGCTCTCCGAGCGGGACATCGCTGTCGCCGCCCTGGTGGTGAACCGGATCGCGCCCTCCTTCGGCGGCGCGGACACGGCGCCGAGAGGCCACGCGCCGGCGCTCGAGGCACTGGAGGCCAACCTGGCGACGCTCGACGCGCTGGCCGACCGTGAGGAGCATGCATTCTCCGGGCTGGCCGCGCAGGTGGCCCCGGCTCCCGTCGGCCGCATCCCGCTCTTCGGGCAGGACGTGCACGAGCTCCTCGGATTGCAGCGGGCGGCCGACCAACTCTTCTCCTGAGCAGCCCCGGCCGGGTTTTCGGCGGCAATGGCGGGTCCGATAGTGTCCCCGCGGTGCAGACCATATTGGTCGCCAGCGACGCACCCACGCTCCGGAAGGACGTGGAGGCCGTCGTCAGCGGGCCCGACATAGAAGTGCGCGCCGTGACCTCGGGTCCCGAGGTGGTGACGTTCGTGGCCGAGGAGTCGCCGGACCTGCTCATCGTCGACATGCAGATGGGCAACATGGGCGGCATGGCCGTCTGCCTGGAGCTGCGCCTCCAGGAGTCCTACGACGCGCTCGACCACGTGGCGGTGCTCATGCTGCTCGACCGGCGGCCCGACGTCTTCCTCGCCCGCCGGTCGGACGCCGAGGGCTGGCTGGTCAAGCCGCTCGACCCGCTTCGGCTCCGCCGCGCCGTCGCCGCGCTGCTCGACGGCGGCACCTTCGCAGACGACTCGTTCACGCCCGTACCGGTGCTGGTGGGCGGCGGACCCCAGCTGCAGGCGGGACCCGAGTCGCGACCCTGACCCGACGCCGCCGTGTCGCAGCGATCACGAAGATTGTGGCGCCGATCCGTGGGCGCCGACGAGCCCGGAGGGTCGGAACGCCAGAGCCAGTCCCTCGAGGCTGAGGCATCCGAGCAGGAGCGCTTCATCACTGAGGCGCTGGCGGACCTGCGCGACATGGACGTGCGGGAGGTGATGACGCCGCGCGTCGACGTGACGTTCCTGACCATCCCGGTGCAGGCCGAGGATATTGCGCAGGCGGTGCGGACGTCCGGGCACAGCTGCTTCCCGGTCGTGCACGACGACCTCGACGACCTCATCGGCATTCTGTTCGTCAACGACATCTTCCGCACCAACCGGCCCGGTACGCGTGGCGGCCAGGGTGACGAGGCCCGCGACGCCACCGACCCCAGCCCGCTGGAGATCTCGCGCAAGGTGCGCCAGCCGTACCTCCTACCGGAGTCGCTCGGCGTCCTGGAGGCGCTGGCGGACATGCGCAGACACCGCCGGGCCGTGGCCGTCGTCGTGGACGAGTACGGCGGGGTCGCCGGCCTGCTCACCGTGAAGGACCTCTTGGAGCCGCTCGTCGGAGATCTGCACGACGAGTTCGACGAGGAGGAGGAGGCCCACATCGTCCGGGTCGACAACACGCGCTGGCTGATCGACGGGCAGACCAACGTCGACGACGTGCGCGACCGGATCGGCATCGAGATACCAGACGGTGAATACGTCACCCTCGGCGGACTCCTCTTCGAGCGTTTCGGCCACATCCCCGTCGAGGGCGAGGCGGTCCGGGTGGGGGACTGGGACATGCGGGTGGTGGAGATGGACAAGCGGCGGGTGGCGCAGGTGGTGGCCACGTTCGCCGGGGACGAGCCGGGCACGGGCGCGACGAGTACAGACGAGCACGACTCCGCAGCCGGGGACGCCCGTGCCGACGGCTCCGGGGGAGCGGCGGGCTGATGCCGCGGTAGTGTTGCCCGTTGCTCCCTCCGGGGAGCGGACGGGCTGTGGCGCAGCTTGGTTAGCGCGCTGCGTTCGGGACGCAGAGGTCCCCGGTTCAAATCCGGGCAGCCCGACTCTGAAGGCCCTCACCAGCGGTGACGGGGAGGGGCGGTGACGCCGGGTCGAGCGAACACGAAGGCGGAAATACGGGTATGGCCACGAGCGGATCCAAGAAGGACCAGACTCCGTCGCAGCTGATCGACGCGAGGATCAAGGAGCTCGACGACTGGCGGGGCGCCATGCTGCGCACCCTGCGCGGCCTGGTCAAGGAAGCCGCACCCGGCGTCGTCGAGGAATGGAAGTGGCGCGGCGTTCCGACCTGGTACCTCGACGGCATGATCTGCACGGGCGAGACCTACAAGAGCGTCGTCAAGCTGACCTTCGCCAAAGGGGCGTCACTCGAGGATCCGGCAGGCCTCTTCAACTCGAGCCTCGAGGGAAACGTGCGAAGGGCCATCGACTTCCACGAGGGCGACAAGGTCAACAAGACTGCGTTCAAGGCACTGATCCGTGCCGCTGTGGCGCTGAACCGGTCCAAAGCCAAGAACTGAACGGGGCGTCGCCCGCCTCAGTCGCCGTAGCGGGCCACCAGGCCCTGCATGGCCGTGCCGTAGGCCCTGCTCATCTCCTCGAACGCGCCGTGGACGTCGACGGCGCGGCCGCGGGATCGTCGAGCCAGGCTGAACTGCAGGGACTTGGCCGTGGTCGCCACGACGCGGAACGCATCGGCGACGTCCGCCAGATCGTCGGATCCGGCAGCGGCCGGATCGTGGAGGGCCAGCCAGTCGACGAACGATGCCGCGAGCTCCATGGCCGCGCCACATTGACGGCAGGTTCCGAAGGCGTACAGATGGAAGGTCTCGATGTCCTGGGATCCGAGCCACGCTGCATCGTCCGCCAGACGCTGTTCGAAGCGGCTCATGGGGTCGCCGGTGGGCCGACGGGCCAGATGTGCCTTGGTCAGTGCGATCGCTCCATCGACGAGCTCGTCGGAGTCGCGGCGGATCCGGTCGAGACGGATGGTCTCGACATACGGCGGCAGCACGCTCGGATCTGCGTAGCGGCCGAGCCGGAAGACCCCGTCGAAGTTGTCACCTTCCAGTTCGAAATAGCCCGCATTGTGGAAGTAGCCGAGCCGGCGTCCGTCCCGATCGATGCTGTTGGGAACGATGGCGGTCTTCACGTGCGCCAGCTGGTACGACACGCCCTGGGTATCAGGGAGGAACCACGCGTCCGCATCCATGATCAGCAGGTGACCGAGCTCGAGCTGCTCCTCGGCATGATGGATGAGCGGACGCCATGCGTTGAATTCCGCCACTTCAAGACCGAATTGCGCCCGGAGATCCTCCGCCGGAAACTTGAAGAAGGTCCACTGATCGCCTTCGAAGTCGGTACTGATGGTGAAGGCAGCGGCGGCCAGCGGATCGAGGTCGAGGGCGTGGAGCAACTCGATCCAGAGATCGACGTAACAGTTGGTCTCCGCCCATGTTCGCTCGCTGGCGTGCAGCGGATGGGGGCGGTAGCCGGTGGGATCGACCGCCAGCAGTCGCAGTCCGGTCCCCGAGGTCACGACCAGAGTCGGTCCCGGGTCGCCTGCGGCCAATCTCCCGGATCCATTCCGTGCGTCCGCAAAAGGGCGAGCGTGATGCGATCAAGACCGAACCCGAAGCAACACGAATGGGCCACTTCACCATCGTCGGTACGGATACCGAACGGCTCACCGAAGTGGTCGAGGTGGCAGTTGGCCGAGGCGATGGCTGTCGGACTCTCCACCGAATTGATCGGCGTCACGATTTCGAATTTGAGGGTCTCCGACCGCTGGTTCTCCGCCAGTATCCGACCGACCCTCCCGAAGAAGGGGTCATTGGCCACCACCGTCTCCACGGCCAGCCCCAGGGAGTCGAGGATCTCCGCACCCAGCTGCAGCCAGCGGTCCCGGTGCTCGCTGGCTCGCGCTGCGTCGCCGACGTAGACCAGGTCGTGCTGTCGAAAGGCCTGCATGCGCGCCGGATCGAGGCTCGGCTCGTGGCGGAAACACCAACCCGAGACGTCGTAGCAACGCCCACCCTCAGGCAACGTGCCGGACAAGGTCGGATAGAGGGGGTGGCACACGGCCGGACAGAGGCTCACATCCGCTGCTTCAAGAAGTGCGGTCCACTCGCCACCCGACTGCGCGACGTCCATCAGCCTTTTGTGATCTGCGTTGTCCCCCGTGAAGGTCGACACCGAGCCGATCATGTCGGGGAACGAAGACAGGTAGCCGGTCTGCTCCAGCACGCTGCGAGGCATCACAGGCGGGAACCGGTAACTCGCTGCGCCCTCGGAGGCGGCGGTCGCGCCGACCACGTTCTCGATCCCGGCCACGATCTGCTCGTACGTCGACGATCGGCCGTAGATCCCGTCGCTGGCTGTGGGTACCAAGATGCCCGCCGCCACGAGCTCGTCCCGGAAGTTCGGACTCTCGGCCACTGCCACCGCCATCCCTACTCGTCCTTGTAGATCAACAACATCTGTGCCGTATTGCTGTTGATCCGATCGTTGTTCACCATGACAGCTGCACCATGCGCGTCGCGCAGAATCCGCCCCAGGCTGTGCGGTGAGTCCTCGCGGTATCCGGCCATGCCACAGATGGTCATCGCCCGGTTCACGATGTCGACGACGAGCGTCGATGTGGAGACCTTGAGCGAGTTCATGGCGACGGCGAAGCCCATGCCGGCGAGGGCATCGCTGTCGTCGGACATCTGGTCGTAGCGCTGGGCCGTGCCGCGCACGAGCTCCTCCATCCGTTGGAGCTGGACGATCAGCTCGGCGAGGCGCAGGGCAGAGGGAGGCGTGACCCCAGGCTTCTTGCGTGCTTCGGTCCGGACGAAATGCCGAGCCTTGTCGGTCGCCGCCGTCGCCAGACCGAGCCAGACCGAGCTCCAGAGGATGTGTGACACCGGCAACATCGTCTGGCTCGAGATGTCACCGTAGGGATCGTCGAGGATGAGATCCGCCTCGCCCTGTGCGACGAGACGGTAGCCCAGGCTGCAGGTGCCGCGGAAGCCCAGCGTGTCCCAGCCGCTGATGGGCTCCAGGGTCAGTCCCGGCGCTCGGCACAGCACGAGGACCTGGTCATTCGGAGGGCTCTCCGGCGATCGCCGGGCGGTGGCGAGAATGCCGTCGGCGTAGGCGCCGTAAGAGATGACGGGGGCCATCTTCTCCAGGCGAATGCCACCAGTCTCGACGCGCTCGACCGTGCAGACGCTGGAGCGGACATCGCCGCCGACGCCGATTTCCGTCGTCGCCGAGGCGAGCAGGAGCTGGCGGCCGACCACGTCGGTCAAGTAGTCCCGGAAGAAGACCGACCGGCCGTGGCGCACCAGGCTGGCCACCTGGATCTGGTGCATTGCGTACACCATGGCGGTGGACGCGCAGTGCTTCCCGAGCTCGAACACAATGTCGGCCACGTCCCCGACCGTGCAGCCGAGCCCACCGAGCTCAGTTGGGACCAAGACGGACAGCAGTGACTCCGACCGCAGAGCTTCGAGCGCCTCCGAGGGAAACCGCGCGGACCGGTCGACGTCGGCGGCCGCGGGCCCGGCGATCTCCACACCGATGCGCGCCGCACGGCGCGGCAGGTCGGTGACGGGCGCGTCCAGAGCTGTCATGTTGCCTACCCTCCCGGCCTAGGAGCCGGTCAGTTCGCCGAGCGCGACCCGGATCGCGGCCACGGATTCGAAGGTGCTCTTGCGCAGCATCGCCTCCGGGAATTCGATGTCGAACTCGTCTTCCAGAGCGAGCATGACGTTGACGCTGGCGTGCGAGGTCATCCCGGCCTGATACAGATCATCCTGGTCGCTGAGCTTTCCCACCTCGACGGGGAGGTGGCCGTGCTCGGCCAGAATGGTGCGGATCGTCTCGTCCATCAGTCGTCCTTTCCGGAATCGTCCGGGACGACCGGTGTCCCGGATGGCTCGGTCGAGCCCGTCTGGGCCGCGCACAGCGCGACAACCACAGCGGCCGCCACGTCCCCTTCGTGGGTCAGGCTGACCGCCAGATCGGCGACACCCGCCTGATCCGCCAATGCCGCCGCGTGACCGGTCAGGGCCATGGTGCACCAACCCTCGGAGTGGCGACGCACCTCGATGGACCGCCAATCAGGCTGATGGCCCGCCGGACGGAGGACCTTGATGGTCGCTTCCTTGGCTGCGAAGCGTGCGGCCAGACTGGCGGCCCGGACAGCGGGCGCTCCCGTCGAGGAGTCGAGTTCGTGCGCCGTGTACACGCGACTCAGGTACCGGTCGCCAAAGGTCTCGACGCTCTCGGCCACCTGGTGGACCGCCACGACATCCGCTCCAACGCGGATGGCCGTTCCCGTGCTCATCTGATCCCGTTCTCCTCCGCAAGAGGTTCTCATTCCAGCTGCCGCCATCTCAGTACGAGTCATACCGCAGTCCGCCTCCGCCGACCGGGGCGAACCCCCGAGGGCAAGAACATAACGTCGACCTCCGGCTCTGCCGGCGATCGACCGTGAAGGTGAACGCCCGCATCCGGAACGCCGGTCCCCACAATCTAAGCGCCGGCCTTCGCCCGCACCCCCATATGTCGGCGGACCAGGCGGACGGCTTTAACCGGAAATGCTGCAGGGCAGGCAATCGGCGGTGTGCTCAAATGGCGCCATGGGACCGGCACCGGTGGGCGCGGAGTCTCCGGATGTCCTGGCCGGATCCGTGTGGGAATGCCGGTGGAACGCACCGGATGACGCCGCGAGCGTGCGCGACATGTCGGAGGACGAGTTGTCGTGGCTCCCGGCGCAGGTGCCCGGAACCGCGGCGGGTGCGCTGCGTGCGCTCGGGCAGTGGAGATGGGGGGACGACGATCAGGGTCTTCTCGACGGCAGCGAGTGGTGGTACCGGTGCCGGTTCGACGCGCCCGAAGACTCGGGGCAGGGGTCGTGGCGGCTGGAGCTCGACGGGTTGGCCACCGTGGCGGACGCGTGGCTCAACGGGGAGCACCTCGTCCATTCCGAGAACATGTGGGTTGCACATCGGATCGACGTCGACCGGCTCGAACCCCGCAACGTGCTGGTGCTGCGCTTCGCCGCCCTGACGCCCCTTCTCGCCCTGCGGAGGCCCCGTCCTCGATGGCGGAGCCTGCTGCTGCGCTCCCAGAATCAACGTTGGTACCGCACCACCCTCCTCGGCCGCGTCCAGGGTTGGGCTCCGAGTGGGGCGCCGGTGGGGCCATGGCGCCCGGTTCGCCTGCAGCGGGTGGGTACGGGACCGCTGGTGGCCGAGCGCAGAGTCCGATCGGCGTGTGACGGGTCCGACGGCACGGTTTCCATCCGGCTGCGGTTGGAAGGCATCTCCCCGGGCACCGCCGTCGAGATCAGCGTCGGGGAGCACCGACAGACGGCCACGGTGTTCGAGGAAGACGGAGACGCAGTCGTCGACGCCACCGTTCGGGTCGCGAAAGCCGACAGGTGGTGGCCCCACACGCACGGTCCCCAGCCGCTGTACCGGATGGGCCTGACTGTCGACGGCCTCGACATGGACCTTGGTACCGTCGGCTTCCGTGCGGTGGAGGTCGACCGCGAGGACGGAGCCTTCACCCTCTCCCTGAACGGGACTCCCGTCTTCTGCCGAGGAGCGCTCTGGGTGCCCCCCGACGTCGTGACCCTCGGCTCTCCCGAGACGGCGGTACGAGAGTCCTTGCAGCTGTTGGTCGACGCCGGCATGAACATGGTCCGCATCGGGGGCTACATGTCGTACGAGGACACCGCGTTCTGGGACATCTGCGACGAACTGGGGATCCTGGTCTGGCAGGACTGCATGCTGGCGGGATTCGACCCGCCCGAGGATCCGGAGTTCGTCGAGAGCGTGCGAGAGGAGATCGCCCAGCAGCTGGGGCGGCTCGAGGGCCGCCCCTCCCTGACGGTGGTCTGCGGCAGCAGTGAGACCCATCAGCAGGCAGCCATGTTCGGGCTGCCGAGCGACCGCTGGCACAGCCCGCTTCTCGAAGAGACGATCCCGGCCCTGGTCCAGGAGATCCTTCCGAGCGTGCCGTATGTTGTCTCGTCGCCGAGCGGCGGCGACCTGCCGTTCGAGCCCGGTGAGGGGATCGCCCACTACTTCGGTGTGGGCGCCTACCTCCGTCCCGTCACCGACGCGCGGGCGGCAGGCGTGCGCTTCGCGGCCGAATGCCTCTCCTTCGGCAACCCACCCGAGCAGGCCGCAGTCGAACGGGACTTCGGCAGCGCCAGTGTCGCCGGTCACCATCCGACATGGAAGGCAGGCGTCGCGCGCGACAGCGGCACCTCGTGGGACTTCGAGGACGTGCGCGACGACTATGTCCGCCGGGTCTTCGGCGTGGACCCCTTCCGCGTCCGCTACACGGATCCCGAGCGATATCTCGACTACGGCAGGGCCGTGGTCGCCCACCTCATGTCGACCGTCATGGCTGAGTGGCGCTGCGCCCAGTCGACCTGTGCGGGCGCGCTCATCCTCAGCTGGCAGGACATCTGCCCAGGGGCGGGATGGGGATTGCTGGACGCCAGCGCCACACCGAAGTCGCCCTGGTACGCACTACGACGGGTACTGGCGCCGGCGACCGTGCTTCTGACCGACGAGGGGTTGGCCGGCTTGAGGGTCAACGTCATCAACGACCGGGAATCGACCGTTGCCGGGCGCCTCCACCTCGTTCTCTACAACGCGGGCGGTGCACCGGTCGAAGAGGCGGAGACCGCGATTGAGGTCGACGGACGGAGGGCACAGCACTGGAACGCCACCACGCTGCTCGGGGGGTTCCGTGACCTGACCAACGCCTACCGCTTCGGGCCGCCGGCCTACGACGTCGTACGGGTGCTGCTGGAGACCGACGACATCGTCAGCGACGACTTCTACCTTCCGAGCGGATCCGGACGACCCTGTGAGCCCGACCTCGGGCTCGAGGCACACGCCGTGCCCGTCGGCGAGACGTGGGAGCTCACCGTGCGCACACGCCGCTTCGCCCAGTGGGTCGCCCTCGACGTCCCGGGCTTCGCGCCGGAGGATTCGTGGTTCCATCTGGCGCCGAACAACGAACGGACGATCGCACTCCGGCCCCACGGTGCCGAGGCGCCGCCCAGGGGGCGCGTGCGCGCGCTCAATGGCCTCTATTCGACGCCCATCGTGCTCGCACAATGACGCGGGCCCGGCGGCGCAGCAGCCGGGCTTAGCGCGCCTTCGGGGACGACACGCCGGTCGGGACCTCTTCGAAGGCGAGGGTCACCGTCGCGTCGATTTCGTCGCGGGCTGCGGCCAGATCGGCGACGTCCTCAACCGATCCGAACACCGCGCACACATTGGAACGGCCGCCCACAGCCCAATCGAGGGCGTCACCCTGCCTCTGGTTCCGCACCACGCTCGTCACGTGGGGCAATGCGGCGACATCGCTGAGACCCTCGACACCCAGCAGGCGCGTGGCCGACATCGGCGTCTGGATCCATGCGAAATAGCCGACTCGCCGCCAATTCCCCTCCACGACACGGGCCACGACCGGATCTGCTGCCATGTCCTCGCCCAGGGCAAGCCGGAACACCAGCGGCAGGATCGAAGGACCCCCGGCAAGCTCGATCAGCGCATCGACGTTCCCCCCCAGACGGCCGTTGACCTCGACAATGCGCGGGCCTTCCGGGGTGAGCTTGAGGTCGACATTGGCGATGCCGTCGGTGATCCCCAGTGCACGCACCGCGGACTCGGCGACGGCGAACAGCTCCGTTTCGGTCGCCGGGTCGACGTGGCTGGGCAGGAAACACCCCCTCCCGCGGAAGGGCGGCGCATGGCTGAACTTGCCCGTCGTGGCCAGGCGCCAGACCCGGCCACCCTGGGCCAGGAGCTCGACCGCGATGTCGTCGGCAAACGGGCCGCTGCTCACGCGGTCGGCCAGGTACTCCTCGACCAGGAGGCCGCCCTCCTGGCCACCGAATTTCGTCACGAGCTGCGTCAGCTCCGCGCTGTCGTCGGCCCGGGCCGTCGCCACACTGCTGGTGCCACGCCTCGGCTTCACGACGGCCGGGTATGTGACCTCTGCGGCCAACGCCGCCACCCTACGGGCGTACTCCCCCTCGTCGGGACCGGGGCGAGGCGCTTCCCACACCGCGGGGCCCGGAAGGCCGGCCTCTCCCAGCGCACGACGCTGCACATACTTGTCGGCCAGCCGATCGGCGGTCGCCGGAGAGTGATAGGTCAGCGAGAGCTGCGCGGCGAGGGATGCGGTCAGCGGCATCCGGGCTTCCGCAAACGTGAGGATGCCCGAGGGCGCGTGTGGCGCGACGGCCCGTCCGATGGCGGCGTCGTCCAACCCGGTCATGTCGACGACGTCTCCGATCCGCCGCAGCAGCCGGAGCAGAGGTGCCATCACCGGGTCGCTCCCGTCGACCACCCAGACGCACCGGCAGATGCCGCGGGCCGCCTCGGCCAACACCATCGGCGTGATGGAGGCGGCGTCGTAGACGACAGCGACCCGAGGCAGAGCTCCCGATACTGCGTCGCCGGTCTGTGTCATGCCGCCCATCCCGCTCCCGTCGCTCGGCGAGGCAATTGCGGGAAGACCGTACCAACCGTGTCGATGCGGCCAATCACGATGCGGCCCGCGCTCGACGGAACAGCTCGGACCGCCCACCGCTCATGGCGCCACCGGCAACAGCGCGTCGAGCCACGACGCGAGCGCATCCACCATCGAACCGCGCTCCCAATGCCTGTGCATCGGGTGGTCGATGCCCGCCACTGTCACGTACTCGATCCGGCCGCTCCGAAGGGCCCGTCGCCAGGCCCGGCCGGTTCGGTCCTGCAGATATTCGAGACCGTCGTCACCCTCGGCGAACACAGCGAGCACAGGCGTCCGACGTTGCGCCAGTTGCGTCAGCCACGTCGCCGCCGGTGGACGGCTGCCCAGCGCGTCGAGCGCCGACCACAGCCCGAGCGACCCCAGCCGCTTGTTGCGGAGGATCTCCGGCTGGCGACGAACCCTGGTCTCCGCCACGATGTCCGCCTCAACGGGATCGCCCGGCCGCCAGTACATCTGCGGATTGATGGCGATCACTCCATCGACCTCGGCACGCAGGGCAGCGCGCAGGCCGATCCAGGCGCCGGCACACAGCCCGGCCAGGACGACGTGCCGGTGCCCCCGCTCCCGCAACGCGTCCACGGCCTCGCCGACCTCCCCGATGCCGTGCTGGTCGTACGGACGGCCGGGAGCGTGGCCACGATCAGGGCTCTCACCCCAGCCGGAGAAGTCCATCCGGAACGAGGCAAACCCCGAGAGCGCCAACTCCCGGGCGTACTCCACCCAGGCCCGGCCGGGCCCGACGTGATGCTCTGATCCCGAATTCAGCCACAGCACGGTGCCGCGCGGGACGCCGGTCGGTCGGGTCAGGATGCCGACCAGGCCGGGCGTCCCGAGCTCGACCACCTCTTCCTCCACGGCTCGGTCCCGCCAGCAGACCGTGGCCGTCGTCCGCCGATCCCGCACGACTGCCGTCGTTGGGCCGCCCGACACCGAGCCGACCCAACGACAGATCCCATCGACGATGTCCTCGGCCACCATTGCGTACTCGGTGGGCCGGTCGAGCAGAAGCTCGGATCCCGCCTCAACGACGTGGTCCGGCTCCACTCCCAGTTCACGGAGCCGGTCGAGCAGGGGAGTGCTGGCCGGTTTGTCGGCGCGGTCGACGACGAGCACCCGTGCGGCCGGGCGCTCCGTGAGCGTCGTCAGGTTGATCGCACTCAGGTCGGCCAATGTCTCGGCCGAGAACACCGACCCCGCCTGCACGATCCCGCCCGACCGTTCGGGCGAACCCGGCGTCTCCGGCACCTGCAGCCCCAGGAGCTGCAGTTCGCTCACGTAGCGGCGCCCACGCACCACGGGTGCCCAGGCGACGACCGCATCGGCCTGGACGGCTCTCCCGCGCAGCAAGGCGAACGCGCCTCCGACGCGGAGGCCCACGACCACGAGCCTGGAGGCACCCCAGTCGCGCAAGGCCTGCGCAGCCAAGTCGATGCCCATCTGCCAAGCCTGCACGCGGGAGGGATCCCACTGATCGCCGGCGGAATCACCCGTACCGTCGAAGTCGAAGCGCAGGGCGCAATGGCCTCGCGCGGCCAGCCGCTCGGCCAGGGTTCGCAGGGTCCGGTGCGCACTCCAGTACTCGTAACCGACCGGGGGTGCGATCACCACCCCGACCCCGCTGGCACTCTCGACCGGCGCGGTGAGCCACGACATGAGGGGCCGCTCGGAGGGTCCGATCCACTGGCCCGTCGTCGCCAACGGATCGGATACCAGCGTTGTCTCGCT
Source organism: uncultured Acidimicrobiaceae bacterium (assembly GCA_963783965.1). Classification (GTDB taxonomy): domain Bacteria; phylum Actinomycetota; class Acidimicrobiia; order Acidimicrobiales; family RAAP-2; genus Bog-473. Next base: position 282,400 of record CAWAPQ010000004.1, read on the forward strand.
CCCCCCGGTCATCTCGCGCGCCTGCGGGCCGGGTCACGGGTCACTCGAAGCATCCTCAGCGCACCACTGTCAGTCAGGCTCGATCGGTGACCCGGGGGTGGCGGGCGTGCTGACGGCGGGCGACGTGCTTGGCCTCGTACATGGCCTCGTCCGCCTGCTGCCGGAGCCGGTCGATGTCGCCGTTCTTGCCACAGCACGCGTAGCCCACGCTCACCGACGTCCGGACGCCCTGCACCTTCACGCGCGACACCGCTTCGGTCATGCGGTCGGCGACGCGACGAGCGATCGACTCGTCGGCGTCCGCGACCACGGCGAGGAATTCATCGCCGCCCGTGCGGGCCAGGATGTCGCCGCCCCGCAGGACTCCCGAGGCGGCGCGTGCGACCGCAACGAGAATCTTGTCGCCTACGTCATGGCCGTGTGCGTCGTTGATTGCCTTGAGATGGTCGATGTCGAGGACGAGGATCCCCATGGCATGCAAGCGCCGGTCACCTTCCAGAAAGATCGAGAGCCCGCGGCGGTTGGACAGGCCGGTGAGCGGATCCGTATTGGCCTGGAGCTCGAGCTCCTGATGGGCGATGGCATTGCCCAGCGCGAGTTCGACCACATTGGCCATCGCGCTGCAGCGGGCCAGCACGTCCTCCGAGAAGGCCGTCCCCTGGCTGTCGATCTGGAATATGCCGTGGAGGCCGGCGTCGACGGTGACGGGAATCAGCGCGGCGCGCGTGATGTCCATTTCGTCGGTGACCGACCGCAACGTCGGTCCCATGGATGTCCGGTCCAGCCTGGTGACCAAGCGCTCGCCGTTGTCGACGACAGCCTTCACATACGGGTCGTCCTTCAAGAGGTAGCTGGTTGGAATGGTGCCCCGACCGTCGGCGATCGCCTCCTGGGTGACGACGCCATCGGAGACCCGTAGGTACGAGGCGCTGCGGAACCCGCTCCCGGCGAGCTCGAACATGGCCAGGGTTCCCTGAGCGATGACGTCCTTGGGGTCGTGCAACGAGGTCAGGGACTGCGTTGCCCCGTTCATCAGCCGGCCCAGACGGGCAAGTTCCGCCGAGTCCTGGACCTTTCCCTCGAGGCTTCGGCGGAGGTGGTGGACGGTCACGGCGACCACCGCGGCCACTGCTCCCCACAGAAAGAGGCGGCGGACGTTCGTCGCAGGACTGCTCTGCACGGCCACGCCGACGGCCGCCAGGCTGACCAGGGCCGCCCCCACGACGATCGCCGTGTACCGGCTCGGGTAATAGAGCGCCATGGCGAGCACCGGAAGGAGGACCAGGGCCGAGAGACCGCCGGCGGTGCTCTGCACGGTCGGATCAGTCCCGCCGGAGATCAAGAGGAGCGTGACGGAGAACAGGTAGCCGATCGTCGGGACGAGGATGGCCCAGCGCGGCGCGCGTGACCAGGGCAGGAAGACCGAGAGCGCGCATGCCGCGAAGATGGCCAGACTGGCCCAATAGAGACCCGGATTGCTCGGACCCGGCGGGAGGGCGGCGCTGGCCTGCGCCACGGCCGCCAGCCCGATGAAGATGAACGCCCGCACGAAGAACTGGCGGCGGCGGACCGGCCCCTCCCCGACGTCCTCTTCCATGGCGGCCTCCGCTGGCGCTCGATTCCAGTCCGTTGCCTCAGAACGTCGGTCGTTCACATGATCCTCAGTTATAGGCCACAGCCCGAATTGTCGAAATAGCGGGGTCGCCCGCCGATCGGAGCTCCGCCGGCGCGCACCACGCGAGGGTAGATGCTCGGTCACTCCCCAGCCGGCGTGGTGGATCCCGGGTCGGAGCGGTCCGGTTCGAGCCCGATGGTCTCCAGCAACGCAGTGAGGAAAGGAACCTGCCCCTTCACCAGCTTGCGTCGTGCGTCCTCGATGGAGACCCACTCGACCCGATCGACCTCGGGGAATTCCTGGATCCGACCCGTGCCCCTGGGCCATTCCAGGGCGAAGGTGTTGCTCGACGAGTGCGTCACGTCGAGGTCGCCCTCCAGCGCCCAGACGCTGACCCGTTTGCCACCCGGTTGGCGACGCTCACCGAGGAAGGCCGCCGTGCCCTCGGGAGCGGTGAGCCCGACCTCCTCCTCGAATTCCCTGTAGGCGGCGTGGAGAGGGTCCTCGCCCGGGAGGTACTCGCCCTTCGGGACGGACCAGGCTGCATCGTCCTTCCGTGCCCAGAAGGGTCCGCCCGGATGAGCGATCAGGACCTCGACCCCTCCGGTGGAGGAGGCGGAGGACCGGTACAGCAGCAAGCCTGCGCTCATCACGGCCATGGGTCCGGATCATCCTTCCACCGGGCCGACCCGCGCGTCCGCGATGAAGGCCACCAGGGCATTTGCGTCCCACCCCGGGGGGATCACGGGCGCCGGTGGCCTCGGGCCCTCGGGACGCCGGCGTGTGACTGCCCCTCGAGGTCGACCCTCGCTAGGCTCTCGTCTCGTTCCGGCGCACCAGACCGGAGCCAACTCGGGGGCACGGACGTCGAACGGAACTCCCGGTCGCACGTCTTCGAACTGAACACTGCGCGATGAGTCCTTCCAATCCCGAGAACGACCCCGTCCACCGGCGCCTGCAGCACCTCGGTCAGCAGATCGACGCGGGTGGGGAGCCACCCGACGCGACGGAGGTGGCGGCGGACAACCCCGTCGAAAAGGGCCTGCGCGACCTCGGGCGCCAGATTGAGGAGTCCAACCGGGCCGGCGGGCGCCGGAAGGGCAAGCGGGGGAACGACGACGGGGGACACCAGGGTCCAGCGCACGCCGCGTCCAAAGGGCGGTCCCGCAAGCGCACGCTGGCCTGGGTCGGAGGGACGATCACACTGGTCCTCGTGCTGCTGGCCGGCGCAGCCGCGGGCTACGGCTGGTACCTCAACCACGAGATCCACCACATCGATCTGCGGAACCTCACCTCGGCCCCCGTCAAGGGCGACGATGCCGGCACGGAGAACATTCTCATGATCGGTTCGACCGACCGCTGCGCCCTCAAGGTGCAGAACCCTGCCTACGGCCTGTGCTCCCAGGGTGTCAACGGCGTGAACAGTGACGTGGTCATGATCCTCCATCTCAACCCGACGAATCACTCGGTGTCGATCCTGTCCATTCCACGCGACGTCTTCGTCCCCAATGCCCGCTCGGACGGCGCCAACAAGATCGATGCTGCGCTGTACCAGGGCCCCGACCAGCTGATCGCCGCCATTGAGGAGGACTTCGGGATTCCGATCCAGCATTTCGTCGAATTGAACTTCGACAGCTTCATCAACGTGGTCCAGGCCCTCGGTGGAATCAAGATGTACTTCCCCGAGCCGGTGTACGACGCCTACTCGGGCCTGAACATCCAGACGACGGGTTGCCTCTCGCTGAACGGTACCCAGGCACTCCAGGTCGTGCGGGCGCGGCATGTGCAGTACAAGGGGCCCGGCGTGACGACGACCGACCCCGCCTACTGGCCCCAGGAGGCGCAGAGCGACATTGCGCGCATCCGCCGCGACCACGAGTTCCTCCGCGTCCTGGCGTCCGCCGTCAAGGCGAAGGGGCTCAGCAACCCGATCACCGATCAGCAGCTGGTCTCCGGCGTGGTCGGGCAACTCACCGTCGACTCGGGCTTCTCTGCCTCCGACATGATCAGCCTGGTCCTCGGTTACCACAACGTCGACGTCGGCAACGCACCCCAGCTCACCATGCCGGTCTCGGTGGACCAGTTCGGCAGTTACGTGTACCAGGGCGGGAGCTACGGCGACATTGAGTTCCCGTCCGAGCCGCAGGACCACAACGCGGTCGACCAGTTCCTGGGCCTCAAGTCGGGCAGCGAGGACACCTACGCCGGCGGCGCGCTCCCGTCGCCGTCGACCGTGACCGTGTCCGTACTGAACGGTTCCGGTGCGTACAACCAGGCGACGACGACGTCGCAGGGACTGCAGGCACTCGGGTTCCACATCGGGACGATCGGCGACAGCCCGCCCGTCGGCCGCGAGGCCGAAACGGTGGTGTACTACGCGTCCAAGACGCCGGCGCAGCTGGCGGCCGCGCAGGCCGTGGCCAACTCCCTTTCGGGGGCCGTGATCATGGCAATGGACCCGTCGGAGGTCCAGTCGGGCTCGCAGGTGACGGTCGTCACCGGCACCGACTTCTCGGTGAACCCGCCGGCGGCGGCCACCACGACCACGCAAGCGGGTGCCACCGCGCCGAGCACCACCCCGACCACCTCGGGCAGCAGCGGCAACACGGGGAACTCGGGCGCGTTCCAAGCACCGACACCGACCGTCGAAGCGCTGCAGCCCTGGGACCCTCGATCGTGCACCGCCAGCGGGGGCGAGGGCCCGTAAGCCTCCGGATCCCCGGCCGATGGGCCCGGGCGAGGAGTCAGGCGAAGATTTCGCCGCCGTTGGTGTCGAGCGCCTGCCCGGTCATGGCCGACGACAGGTCCGAGGCGAGGTAGACGATCGATCCGGCGACATCCGCGTCACTCGGGATCCGGCCCAGCGGAACGCGCGCGTTCAGCTCATCGACGACGACCTGCGCCGGCACGCCCCGACCGGTGGATGTCATCTCGACGTAGATGTCGACCGACGGCCCGGCCATCCAACCGGGTACCACGGCGTTGACTCGGACCTTTGACGGACCCAGCTCATAAGCGAGCACCCGCGTCGCCGTGAGCAACGCCCCTTTGGAGATGGCGTACCCCCCCTGTGCCGGTTGGGGCTGTCGCGTCACCATGGACGCCACCATCACGACCGAGCCCCCGCCGCGGGCCCGCATGGCAGGCAGCGCGGCCCGGGTCATCTGCAGGGAGCCGAACAGGTTGGTGTCCATAATCTTGCGCCATTGCGCGAGATCGACATCTTCGAAGCTCTGGAAAGCGTCGAAGCGAAAGGCATTGTTCACCAACACGTCGATGCCACCGAACTCCTCCTGACCGGACGCCATCAGACGGGCGCAGGCCTCGGGGTCGGTGATATCGGTCGGTACGGCGATGGCGCGGACCCCGACGGCGGACACTTCAGCCAGGACCTCGTCGAGGTTCGACTGTCGGCGCGCGGCCAGCACCAGGTCCGCCCCATGGCCGGCCAGCGCCTTCGCCGCCTGCCGGCCCAGCCCCGGGCCCACACCCGAGACCACGCACACCTTGCCGGACAACAACCCGGACCGGGCCGTGGCTCCCTCTTCGCTCTTCTCAGTCGTCATGGGCGAATCGTAGGGCAGGTCGGACGCGCCGGCGTCGTGCTATCCGCGCCGATGTCACACGAGCCTGAGATGATCGGCACACGGTTGGACAAGGGAGAGTCATGGCCATTTGTTCGCACTGTGGTGGCGAGATGTTGGAGGGGATCAGTTGCCTGACTGACCCGGTCATCATCGGCGGGAGGGCCTACGCCCCCATTCCTTGGGGTCAGGAGCTCCGGCCGAGGCACCGCTATGAGCCGGAGGAATGTCGCGATTGCGGGACACCATTGGGCGGCGTCCACCATCCCGGCTGCTGTATGGAGCGGTGTCCCGCCTGCCACGGCCAGGCCATCGGGTGCGACTGCGTGACAGATGCCGAATGCACCTTTTTTGCGAGCGCGCGGCCGCGGCGTTGCCACGCACACGTCCTGCGGCGGGTGGGCTGGCGCTGACGGAACACGATTGCGCGACCGGACATCCTCGGCGTTGCAGGCGCGGATGAAGGAGGGGGCCAAAGGCGTCCGTGCATGGGTCGGAAGCGGATCTCGTTGTCGGGTGATCCGGCGACATCACCAACGGCTCAAGTAACGTTCGCGCCGATGAGATGGCGTCCCGGCGGGGGGAAGTCCTGCAATTAGAGCCGACTGACGACGTACGGACAGGCGCGCGGCCCGGGAGGTTCCACGCCACGCTCCTGTGGTTTTCCCGTCACCCCCGGATGATCGAACTCAGCCTGTTCGCCTTCGGCGCCCTCGTCATGGGCATCGTGATGGCGGGCGCCCCGAGCTCGTTCCGTCCAACCGCAGGTTTCAACGACTACCTGAGCTTTTACAAGCCGCCCGCAGTCAATCTTCTCGCCGGCCACGGGTACGTGGGCCTGAACGGCCGAACGGAATTACACGACCCGCCCGGCTATCCCCTGATCCTCGCGTTCGAGTACGCCATCGCCGACATCCTCCATGTCGGCCGCGAGGGCATGGTCAACGTGGCCACCGTCTTGATACTCGCGTTGGCCGGCGTCCTCATCTACCGGGTCGGCCGAGCCATGTTCGGCCTGAAGGTCGGTGTATTGACCGGGCTTCTCTGGATCACGTACCCCATCGAGATGGAGATGGCGCCGTACCGGTTCTCCGAGGTGCCCTTCACGGCGGTGCTCTACCTGACGGCGCTGATCTTCGTTGACGGCAGCGTCGATGGCCTGCCGAGCTGGCGGCGCATGGCCGTCGTGGGGGCCCTCGTCGGCGTCGACGCGCTCATCCGACCTCAGGCCATTCTCCTCGTCGTCCCCTACGCGCTGGCGCTCTGGATCAGGAGCCGTCAATTGCGGAAGGAAGCCGGCCCGGTCGCGTCGCGCGCGTCCCGTCGGCGCTGGGGAGCCCTGGCCCTGTCCGGCGTGCTGGTGGTCGCGTACCTGGCGACCCTGGCGCCCTGGGAGGGTTGGGTAAAGGCCGAGACGGGCCAGACCGTGGCCCTGTCCAACGCCGGTGCGCCGAGCGTCCTCAACGGTCTGACCGTCGACTTCGACCGAGCCGACGAACGCGGTCACGTCCACCTGCCCGCCGACGTCGTCGCCCTCGAGAAACGGATCCTCGCCCATCAAAAGACGCTCACGTCGACGGGCAAGATCGCCCACTACATGCTCGACCAGCTGCAGTCACACCCGCTCGCGGTCATCGAACTGGTGGCGATCAAGACAGGGCGCTCGTTCTACGGCACGAACTCACTGACCCACGAGTCCGTGATCGCGGTCGTGCAGGCGCCCTATCTGATTCTGATGATCGCCGGTCTCATCCTGGCGTGGCGCGCGGGGCGATTCAGGCGATGGCTGGCCGCCTTCGTCATCATGGTGGCGGCGTACATGTTGGTGATGACGGTGGCCGTGCTCTCGATCGTCCGGTACATGGGTCCCACGCTCGGGTTGCTCCTGCCCTTCGCCGCCTTGGCACTGGTCACCCTGTGGGAGTGGTTCCGCCGGCGCTCCCAACGACGCGTGGCCGCCTGATCCGAGCCGGGCCGCTTGACCACTCCAGGGAAAGTCACAAAGGTGGGCGGATGACACACGCCACCGGACTTCGGAACGCAGACTGAGTATGGGGCCTCTCGATGGCATCCGTGTCCTTGAGGCGGGGCTCCTCGTTCAGGGACCCCAAGCCGCGCTCACAATGCAGGAATGGGGAGCCGACGTCATAAAGATTGAGCTCCCAGGCTTCGGCGACCAGAGCCGCTGGCTCCCCATTTCACGCAGCGACCGACGGGCCGCCTTCTTCACCGCCTACAACCGAGGAAAGCGCAGCATGACGATCGACCTGCGCGTGCCGAAGGGACGCGATGTCTTCCTCCGCCTGGTCGAGGGCGCCGACGTCGTGATCACCAACTTCAAGCCGGGGACGATGGACGAGTGGGGCCTTGGCTACGCCGACGCCGCCGGCCGGAACGAGCGGATCATCTACGCCATGGGGTCGTCGTTCGGGCCCGAGGGGCCCGACGCGACGCGGGAAGGTGCCGACCTCAGCGCCCAGGCGGCAGGCGGGCTGATCAGCACCACGGGGGGCAAGGGCGCTGACCCCAGCGCGATCGGCGCCACCATCGCGGATCACATCGCCGGCCAGAACCTCCTCGCGGGCGTTTTGGCGGCGCTGTACGCGCGGGAGCGCTCGGGACGAGGGCAGCTGGTGGAGACCTCGCTGCTCGGCGGACAGCTCTGGGCGCAGGCCGGCGAGTACACGAAGTACCTCCTGAGCGGAGAGATCTCCGGGCCGAGCGGGCGGAGCCACCCCATGATTCCCGGCATCTACGGCGTGTTCCCGACCGCAGACGGGTGGATCGCGATCGTCGGAACGGCGGGACCGGCCCGTGACCTGTTCTACCGGACCATCGGCCGTCCCGATCTGATCGAGCGTTTCCACACGCTCCTCTACTTCGAGGACGACAAGGCTGAGTTGTGGCCGATCCTCGACGAGGTGTTCGCCACCAAGCCGACGGCGGAGTGGTGCGAGCTCTTGGGTGCCGCCGGCCTGCGCTTCGCCCCGGTGCGGGACCACGCCGAGGTCGCCGCAGATGCCGGCGTGCGAGCCAACGCCTACATCGCCGGCGTTGAGGACCCCGATGACCCCGGGACCGTCGCAGAGGTGGTGCGCGCCCCCGTGCGCTTCTCGGACCCGGTTCCGGCAACGCGCCCGCGTCCGCCCGAGCTCGGCCAGCACACCGAGGAGGTCTTGCTCGAGGCCGGCTATTCCTGGGACGACATCGCGAGCCTGTCCGCTGACGGTGCCATTTAGGTGTCCGATGGTCTCGAGGGACGCCGCGTGCGACATCATCGAGCGTGATCCGCACCTCGCAGGGATGATCGACTCGTGCCTGTTCGGACCACGTTGGGGTCAAGCCCACGTGGTGGAGGTGAAGGGACTCGAACCCTCGGCCTACGGCTTGCAAAGCCGCCGCTCTTCCAGCTGAGCTACACCCCCGGAGTATCGAAACGGGCAGCGGTCTTCCGCTGTTCGCCGGGATCACCATCGTAGGCCGGGTGTCGGAGCCGCCTGGCGCTGGCGCGAGGCCCGGGGATCGACCATGGGAACCGAGGAAAAAGCCACCGCCTGGTTCGGCGCCAGTAGGGTGCGCCCCCGTGGACGCACAAACCTTCCTAGGGATGCAGCCGGACGGTGACGACCTGCATTGGCGCATGCACGTCACGCCGCAGCTCACAACTCCGGGCAACTTCCTCTTCGGTGGTTGCGCGCTCGGGGCGGCACTCGTTGCATTGGAAGCCGCCTCCGGACGCCCGACCGTGTGGGCGACGGGGCACTACCTGTCCTACGCCCTCGCTGACACCGACCTGCTCTGGGACGTGACGCTCGCGGCCGTGGGTGGGCACGTGACGCAGGGGCGAGCCGTAGGGAGCGTCGACGGCCGCGAGATCCTCACCGTCAACGCCGCCCTCGGTAAGGACGAACTGGCGGTCGGTGGCGTCTGGGTCCAGCCGCCCCATGTCCCCCCTCCGGACCGGTGTCCGCCACGCTTCCTGCCGGAGATCTTCCGCAACACCATCATGGACAGCGTCGAGGTCCGCTCCGCCCGAGGAAGGACGTTCGAAGAAATGGACGGGACCCCCGGCAGCCCGGATTCCGCCTTGTGGGCACGCGTTCCCGGCCATCTGTCACCCTCCGCCGCCACGTTGGCCATCATCGGCGACTACGTCTCCGGAGCCATCTCACAGCCTCTCGGACGCCGCGCCATGGGACGGAGCCTGGACAACACCCTCCGGATGGTGCAACTGAAGCCGACGGAGTGGGTCCTCTGCGACATACGGATGCACGCACTCGTGGGTGGGTACGGCCAAGGCATCGCCTTCCTGTGGTCGGAGGACGGGGACCTCCTGGCCACGGCAAGCCAGTCGATCGGCGTGCGGCTGTGGCCGGAGGACGCAGACCTGCCCCGCTAACGGGGGTGCGACAGGTGATCGCCCGCCGGAGCGACGAAACTGTGCCCCATGGCAAGCCACGCGACCCCTCGGAGACGGCGCCGACCGTCCGGCAGGATCACGGCTCTCGCGGTCGCGATCGTGGCGCTGCTCGCCGCCGGGTCGGCGTTCATCGTTTTGGAAACGTCGGCGACCTCGACTCCGACGCGTCACCTCGCAAGGTCGGCTCCGCCCAAGGCAACGGCAACGACGTCGTCGACGCTCCAGACAACCACGACAACGACGACACAACCCCCCGGACCGGGCTTCAACGCCGGCCAGGTCACGGCCATCGGCGACTCAGTGATGCTGGACTACCAGGACCCGCTCAAGACGGCTCTCCCGGGCATCAACGTGGATGCCTCGGTCAGCCGGCAATGGTCCGAAGGCGAATCGATCCTGCAGACGCTGAAGGCGGACGGCCAATTGGGCGGGGAGGTCATCGTCGGATTGGGCACCAACGGGCCCATCACGGATGCTGATTTCGACAACATGATGTCGATCCTCGGTGGAGCGTCCAGGGTCGTCTTCGTCAACGTGCACGTCGATCGGTCCTGGCAGGACCCCAACAACGCCGTCCTGGCCAACGGCGCGACGCGGTACCCCAACGTCGTCGTGGCCGACTGGGCGACGCTGGCCGCGCAGAATCCCCAATGGTTCGGGGCGGACGGCACTCACCTCGCCATCGACGGCCCGGGGGCGGACGCGCTGGCCTCGCTGATCGCCTCCACCCTGGCCAACGGGTGAATCCCCGTCGCTGGCCCCGTGGCGGCAGCGGAGATGCCGTGGTGTAGCCTCAAACGTCCTCCAGCCGGGACGTCGGGGGCTATAGCTCAGTCGGTTAGAGCGCAGCACTGATAATGCTGAGGTCGCTGGTTCGATTCCAGCTAGCCCCACTCACCAAATGCACCGGAAGGCGCACGTCACGCGCACCTTCTCAACACCTTGACGGTTGACCTGTTTGACCATCTCTCAGCCCATATGCATCAGCAGCGGGACGAACGCTGCGCGGAGCGACAGCGGAGGATGCTCGCGGAACCTGAAGAAAAGCGCAAGCAAACCGAGTGCGCGAGGGGGCCCACAGTTGAGTCTCCCCGATGGAGCCATTCGACCCATGAGGGAGCCGCTCGCGCACACGGAGTGCTGTCGACGTATGGCCCGGTGCAGCACGTTGTCCATCTCTCGCGCCCGGATCATCGACATTTCATCCGTTCGGGTGATGTCGCGCACTGCCAACGCGAACCGACCCAGCCCCAATGTGCGAAGGCTGGGCCAGTTCATGGCGGCCTCAGGGATCCTGCTGCGGGACGAAGCTTGTCCGACGACGAACCGCCAATGAGAAGGCCGCTGCGTCGGACAGGTTGCCAGACACCAGAGCCGATGGCTTCACCCGATCGGGTGATTATGAGGGGCTCTGGCTCTACCCAAAGCAAATTGCCGGCGTGCGCTCCGATCCGTTTACGGGTTGGAGACGGATGTTTCGCCGGATCTTGCCGCGGTATTGAGTAGCCATGACACTCACCGACGATCCCGCTGACCTCCCGGAGCCAGAGCCAGGCGACGTGCCCGAACCTGTCGCTCCGGTCGAAGTTCCCGAGCCCGGCGTTGAGGACACTCCCGAGCGCGCTTAGAAGTCGGGGGGCGTCAACGCGAAGTGACCCCGGCCGGAGCCGGGGCCACTTGCTTCCCGCAACCTGGTGCACATGGACAACGCGACATGAGCCCGTTTCTTGCGAAGCTTTTGGTGGTCGGTTGCCGGAGTCGTGTGACTGGGCCGCCAGACTTGGACGAACCTCACCAATGCCGGAGAGTTGTGCGCTAAATCCGATTGCTTTCCTGCCACGTACTACGAAACGACCCCGGCCCGAGGTAGCGGACCGGGGTCGTTTCGCGGTTAGGCGCGCTGAGGAGGAGATTGGCGGATCCACCCTCCTGGGATGGCGGCATCCCGACGTGCCCGCAGAAATTGTTACCCGCTGTGCAGCCATTTGACAACGGACGCACAACCAGAGCGGCCGTGCAGGCGCAAATTTCACCCGATCGGGTGGTTTCGAAAGATCTCCAGAGAGCGAAACGACCCCCAGCCGAAGCCAGGGGCCGAGTCGCGTAGGGGTTGGACCTATCGCCTGAGCCCTCTTTTACCAATCGGGCGTTCAACCAATCCCGCACAACTCCGACGACTTCGAGCGACGCGACAAGGAGCCCGGTCAGTGGGGCGAGTAGTCCGTCACTCACGCTGCCCAACCCCTTGATGCGAAAGGCTGGGCCGGCCACCTCACGCCCAAGAACCGCGTGGAGGCACGGCCAGCGTGGCTGAGATGCCGGTGTCTATGCGGTAGATGACGTCTTCGACTTCAGCGGCTGGCGAGTTTTCAAAGGCATTGCTCGGGTATCGCCCACAGATGACTATTCCCGAAGACCCGGCCCCCGAGCCGAACCCACCTTCTCCAGTCCCCGATCCCGAGCCTTAGAGACCGAAGTCGTCGCTGAGCGCAATCGGTGGCGCAGACGTAGAAGCTCATGGGTGCCTCAGTCGAAAGGAGCTTGGCCGACGCCGTCGAGTATTCCCCGTGACTCCTCGAGGAGGGCCCAGCCCGCTCGCCCGTTCTTGAGCCTCAGTTCGAACGCTCCGACAGGGTGCAGATTGATCAGGGCCTCACGCTCAGGGCCGACGATGAGTCCTCGCCATGAGACCCTTCCTCCGAAATGCTCCCCCGAGGGCACCGTGTCGAATTCCTCATATTTGGTCAGCTGAACCGTGGCCGTAAGTTGCCTCTCCTCATTGATCCAGATTTCCGCCTCTCCGTTCCACTGGGACTTGGGCTTCCGGTTCGTCATTCGGTCACCCTCCCGACTCGAAGGCCGGTCCGACTGGCCTTAGGGAGCGCGACCGACAGAGCGATAGTCCGTTTACTGGTCCCAGGTCGGGTTCGTTATCTCCCGACGGAAGACCAGCCGATCCTTGGAGTCTTCGCCATCGCTACTTATGACGGTCACGAGGTCCCAGCCCTCTGCGCTCTGGTCGTTGAGGTATTGAGTGATTTCGTCGGTCCCGCGACCGTCCTCCAGTTTGTAATCCCATTGCGTAGTCATCGACGACGACGCTAAACGCGCATGGAATAGGTGTAATCACCCGATCGGGTGATTACACCCGTAACCAACGCGTACGCGCGGCTCGCGAGACGATGGCCCATCAAGTTTCATCACACACATAGCCGGGCAGTCACCCAGGAGATGACCTCGCAATTCATCGAGATCGACCCCGAGGCGATCCTCATCCCACAGCACTTGGCGATGGAAATAGACGTGTCGCTGTGGCACATCTGCGACGCCGGGCGAATGGTCACCTGGTGCGGTCTGCTCCTGTCACGGGGCAGTGAACGTCACCCTCTCAGTAAGACGCCCGAAGATCGCCGCTGCGCGACGTGCATCAGTCGGTTCGGCGAGGGCATCGTCCGTCACCCCGACGCCTGATCCAAGGACGTGGACTCATTGCCCTCGAAGAAGACCGCGCCTAACCGAAGTGGCCCCAATGAGTAGCGATGATGAGCAGCACGCCGGCGGCAGCAAGCGCCGCACCTGCCACGACGGTCCGAAAGGTCCGCCACTTCTCCGGCTGGAGTAGTTCTGCGGCAACTAGCCACACGCCCGCGATCACGACAAGCAGAAACCCCACCTCGGCGAGCGTGACGCCGGTCTGGGCGCTCATTTGGACCCCGACCTGTTGCATACGAAGCCAAGGGCCATCCACGCAAAGAGTGCGATCGACGCGATCCGCGCCGGCCAGGCGAGCGGGTGCGTCTCGGTCCCCGTCACGGCATTGGTCCCGCTCATGACAACGGTGAACAAGACCGCCAGCAAGAAGACTCCGGCTGCCTTTGCCATGATGACTTGTTTCTGATCCCAGTTACTCGATTGCTGCCCCATGCGCTTTAAACTAATCACAGGCCTGTCCCAGGTTCTAGGCGGGGCTATTCACGGAGAGATCGCATGCCAAAGTTTCTGGTTGAGGTGAAGTACAGCTTGGATGGTGCCAAGGGCCTTATGGATGAGGGTGGGTCATCGCGGGTTGCCGCATCGAAGACACTGGTCGAAAGCCTGGGTGGGGGTCTCGAAGCCTTCTACTTCGCGTTCGGTGAGACTGACGCATACATCATCGCCGACCTGCCCGACAACGTCTCGGCCGCGGCGGCTGCTCTGATTGCGAGGGTCTCGGGTGGGGTCATGTCCCGGATGGTTGTGCTTCTCACGCCTGATGAGATCGATGCCGCCACAAAGAAGCAGGGGAACTACACCGCTCCAGGGCACTAAGCCGCCAATGGCGCTCAGCCTCTCAGGTGCTCGTAGTCGGAGGCACGGCCAAAGCCGCCACCGGGGGCAGCAGCGGGGTCCGCAGGTGGAACGATTGTCACTCGACGCACCTTTGTAACCGGGCTCCTGCGAGCAGGGGAGCACGACCGCGAGTCGCTGCGCGTGCGCGCCGCCCACGCCGGTCCCATCACCGACGACACGTTGCTCTACCGGATTGCGTTCCACGTGGTCGGGTAGTAAACGGAAGACTGCATCGGTGACCCCCCAGAGCGTCCCGCCGCACACCTCAGGAGGACCCACATGCAGCAACGCCCTATCGGCAACAGGACCGTCAGCGCCATTGGACTGGGTGAAATGCCGCTCTCGATTGAAGGACGTCCGGACCGCCGTCAGGCGATCGCCACCATTCACGCGTCGCTCGACGCCGGCGTCACCATCATCGACACCGCTGACGCCTACTCGCTCGGCGTCACGGAACACGGCCACGGCGAGAAGCTCGTGGCCGAGGCCCTGGCGGCCTATGGCGCCCCCACCGACGATGTGCTGGTCGCCACCAAGGGCGGTCACCGCCGACCGGGTGACGGCAGTTGGACGGTGCACGGGGATCCGGCCTACGTGAAGCAGGCCTGCGAAGCCTCCCTCAAGGCTCTCGGGGTCGACGCCATCGGTCTCTACCAGTACCACCGTCCCGATCCCTCCGTACCGTGGGCAGAGTCGGTGGGTGCCCTGGCCGACCTGCTGGACGACGGCAAGATCCTCATGGCCGGAGTCTCCAATGCGACCGTGGCTCAGATCGACGAGGCCCAGAAGGTGCTGGGTGGCCGGCTGGTCAGCGTCCAAAACGAGTTTTCCCCGCGCTTTCGCTCCTCGGAGAACGAGCTCGCACACTGCGAGAAGCTCGGCATCGTCTTCATCCCGTGGAGCCCGATGGGCGGCATCGGTCGGTCCGACCGGATTGAGGAGAACTTTCCGGCCTTCGCCGAGGTCGCCGCCGAGGTCGGCGCCAGCCCGCAACAGGTGACGCTCGCCTGGATGCTGGCCAAGGGCACGCGGGTGATCCCGATTCCCGGCAGCAGCCGGCCGGAGACGGCCATCGCTTCGGCCGCGGCCGCCGACATCGCGCTGACCTCGGACCAGGTCGCCCGCCTCGATGCCTCCTGAGCCGACGGGGACGCGATCCGGCTGAACAGGACGGCAACGTTGCGCGTGCAACCTCCGCGCACGCCGCACCGTTGCGCACGACAGAATCAGAGAGTGAGATTGGCATGGCAGCAGTGACCGTCCCCGACATCATGGTGGTTTCGCGCCTTTCGGCACCAACGCCGGGTGAACTCCGCTGCGGCAAGAGGGTGACCGACGTCCCCGACGTGCTGATTCTCGGGGGCCGACCCTTCAGCGAGCCCGTGTACGCCGGCGGACCGTTCGTGATGAACCGTCGACCCGACCACATCGGCAACGCGTGAGCCGCATTCCGGGCAGCGAGGTCACCAACGCCGATGCCTGGAGCGCCGCGGACATCGGTGACCTGACCGGCCGTGTGGCACTGGTGACCGGCGCCAACAGCGGTATCGGCTACGAGACGGCGGGCGCGTTGGCCGGACACGGGGCGCACGTGATCCTGGCCTGCCGCGACGACGTGAAGGCGCGCCGGGCCCGCGACAAACTCGAGAGCGAACTCGAGCGCTCGTCCCTGGAGCTGCTCCACCTCGATCTGGCCGACCTGGTGTCGGTCCACCGGGCCGCCGACGAGGTGCGCAGCACCCATGCCCGGCTGGACATCCTCGTCAACAACGCCGGGGTGATGGGGACCCCCTACCGTCAGACGGCCGACGGCTTCGAGCTGCAGATGGCAACGAACCATCTGGGCCACTTCGCGCTGACCGGGCTCCTCCTCGACCTCATCGTGACGACGGCCCGCTCGCGCATCGTCACGGTGAGCTCGCACATGCACCGGATGGGGCGCCTACGACCCGATGACGTGGCCGGTGCGGCGTTCCACAGCACCTGGGTCGCCTACGGCACGTCCAAGCTCGCCAATCTGCTCTTCACGGCCGAGCTCGATCGGCGCCTGCGGGCGGCCGGGCTGCAGACACTCGCCGTCGCTGCGCATCCGGGCTGGACCCGCAGCAACCTGGCCGGAAGCGGTGCGGCCCTCGGGAACAGCCGTCTGCGCCGCAAGCTCGGGAGGGCGGCCGGGACCCTGCTGGGCCAGTCGGCGGCGGCCGGGGCCCTCCCGGTCCTGTGCGCGGCCACCTCATCATCGGTGGGTCCAGGCCAGTACATCGGCCCGGCGCATCTCTTCGCCCTCTACGGGCCGCCACGGGTAGCCCGCCCCTCCCGCCATGCCCGCGATCCCCGGCTGGCGGCGGCGCTCTGGGCGGCTTCCGAGGAGCTCACCGACGTGCACTTCTCGGTGGACGCACCCGCCTGAGCTCGCCGGGGGCCCGCACGAGCACTAGACCGTAGCCATGCCCAGCATGGCGACCACGGAGGGGCCCGACAGCCGGAAGGCCGTCCACGACCTGGCGCGTTCCCCCACGCGGACCGACACCACGGTCGCCGCCAACCTGCCCGAGAGCCGTCGCTACCGGGTCAAACGCGTGCTGCTGGGACCGCCCCTGGTCAGCGAGGACCTCCACGGCCAACGACTGGGCAAGCCGACTGCGCTCGCCGTCCTGTCGTCGGACGTGATGTCGTCGTCCGCTTACGCCACCGAGGAGATGCTGCGCATTCTGGTGCCCATCGCCGGGCTGGCGGCCTTCTCCATCGTGACACCCATGACCGCGGCGATCCTCGGCGTGCTCGCGGTGGTGACCATTTGTTACCGGGACGTCGTGCGCTCGTACCCCAAGGCCGGTGGTTCCTACGTGGTCAGCCGCGACAACTTCGGCCCCAACGTCGCGCAGGTCGCCGGAGCCGCACTGCTGATCAGCTACACCATCACCGTCGCAGTGTCGGTGGCCGCGGGTGCCGACGCGATCGTCTCGGCCGCACCGGCCCTGGGCAAGCAGTCGTGGGTGCCGGTGGCAATGAGCATCGCCTTCGTGATGATCCTGGCCTACGGCAACCTGCGCGGCATCCGGGAGGCGGGCCGCGTATTCGCCATCCCGACCTACTTCTTCATCTTCAACATGGCCCTGCTGATTGTGTTCGGACTCGTCCGCGAGGTATCGGGTGATCTCCCACACCAGCCCGCGCACTCCGACACGGTCCCGCTCGGGCACGCGAGCGGGGGACTGATCCTCGGCGTGTCGGCCTTCTTCCTGTTGCGGGCCTTCGCCAACGGCAGCTCGGCCATGACGGGCACCGAAGCCATCTCCAACGGGGTCAGCATCTTCCGGAAGCCCCAGGCACGCAATGCCCGCACCACCCTCGTGCTCATGAGCACGATCCTCGGGGTGATGTTCCTCGGCGTGTCGGTCCTGGCCGCGCTCACCCACAGCGTGCCGTTCGTGTCGGGGACACCGACCGTCGTCTCCGAGATCGGCACACTGGTCTACGGCACATCCCCCGCCGGCCAGGTCCTCTACTACGCATTGCAAGCGGCCACCGCGTTGATCCTGATTTTGGCCGCCAACACGAGTTTCACCGGGTTCCCGTTCCTCGTCAGCTTCGTGGCCGAGGATTCCTTCCTCCCTCGCAAGCTCACCGTCCGGGGGCATCGGCTGGTCTTCTCCAACGGAATTCTGCTGCTGGCGGGCGCCTCCATCGCCCTGCTCCTGGCGACCGGGGCCAAGGTGGCGGCGCTCATCCCCATGTACGCCATCGGGGTCTTCACCGGTTTCACCATGGCCGGCGCCGGCATGGTGGCCCACCATCTCCGGCACCGCGATCAGCACTGGCGCCAGCGCGTTGTCGTCAACGGGATCGCCGCCGTGGTCTGCGCCGTCGTCGTCGTGGTCTTCGCCGTGGCGGAATTCACCCAAGGAGCCTGGGTAGTGGTCGTCGTCATGCCGCTCCTCGTCTACGCCCTGGTGACCATGAACCGCGAGTACCGCGCCGAGGATGCGGTGCTCGAGGAGGGCGCCGCGGTCAAAGCGTGCGAGGCCAAGGTCCTGCGCCGGCATGTCGTGATGGTGCTGGTGGACCGCATCGACCTGGCGACGGCCCGGGCCATTCAGTACGCCCGTGCGCTCACGCCCGACGACCTGCACGCCGTGCACTTCAACATCGACCACAACCGCACGGACCTGCTCATCGAGCGTTGGCAGCGCCTGGGTCTGTCCCGCCTGCCGCTCGACGTGATCGACTGCCCCGATCGCCGGCTCGGCCGGGCCGCCCTCGAACTGGCCGCGGAGCAGGCGGACGGTGAGACCGAGGTCAGCATGGTGCTCCCACGGCGCTCCTACGGCAAGACCTGGCGGCGCATCCTGCACGACCAGACGGCGGATCGGATCGTCGAGATCGTGAGCCAACTGCCACATGTGAACGCGACGATCATCCCGTTTCACGTCTCGGCGGGCCTGCAGGAGTCGAACCTGGAGTTCGAGCACGCGGCGGCCCTCGACGACGAGCACGACCCGGGGCCGGCCGCCCACGCGGGCGCGCGCAAGAAGGGTGGGGGACGACCCGCGTCCACGACCGTGCCCGGCACGCAACCGATCGCCTCGCTGCGCTGGCGCACCCGGGCACGCGTCGCGGGACGGGTCAAGACGATCCGGGTGCAGCCCCTGTCGGAGGTGCCGACGATTGAGTGTGTGGTCGCGGACGACAGCGGCGAGGCCATCACGTTCGTCTTCCTGGGCCGGCGCTCCATCGCCGGCCTGCGGAGCGGGACCCAGATGGTGGCCGAGGGAATGGTGGGCAAGCACAAGGGGAAGCTCGCCATGATCAACCCCTCCTACGAGGTGCTGGTGTCCGCGTCCGAGGAGGGCGCGTGAGCGAGCGGGGCGAGCGAGCACGCGCCGTGTTCCGCGATCCACGGTTCCAGTGGACGGTGGCCGTGGCGGCGCCGATCGTCGTGGCCCTCCTGCTGATCCCTGGCCGCAACCATCTCGACAGCGCCGACGACGCCCTCGTGCTCGTCGTCGTGACGGTGGCCATCGCCTCCACCGGAAGCCGAATCCGGGCCTTCGTGACGGCCCTTGTGGCCGCGGCGTCGTTCGACTTCCTGTTGACTCGCCCGTACGGCTCGTTCCGGATCAGCCGATCGGCGGACATCACGACGGAGCTCCTTTTCGTCGTCGTCGGGCTGTTGGTGGGTGAGCTCGCCGCACGGGGCCGGCGGGACCGGCTGGCCGCCGCGCTGGGGCGCAACGAGATCGCCCGGCTGCACGACCTCAGTCAGCGCATCGCCGACGGCGAGGACCCCGACTTCATCCTCATCGCCGTGGCCGGGGAGCTCCGCGAGCTCCTCAGCCTCCAGGACTGCCGCTTCGTACGCGAGCAGCCATCGGGCAAGGGTGCCTGGATCGCCGCCGACGGGACGGTTCGCCTCAACCCCCTGCGGTGGCCCGCCGGGACCGTCGGGCTGCCCACGCAGCACGTCGAGCTGCCCGTGCGGGGTGGCGGTCACGTCGTCGGCACCTTCATACTGACCCCGACCCCGGCCACGCCGATCAGCCACGAGCAGTGCGTCGTCGCGGTCGCGTTGGCGGACCAGCTCGGCGCCACGATGGCGACGCAGGGAACGGACGGCTGAACCGCTCCAGGAAATCGGCGTGGAGCGCGACCCGGTCGGGCCGCAGCACGCGACCGAGGGGCGTGATCACCGTCCGGCCGGTCGCGGCGCGCCGGAGTGCCGCGGCAGCGCTCTGGGACCGTGCCCCGCTGACGTAGGTGTCGTCCAGCACGAGCACCCGGGCACCGACGACGCCGTCCCGGTTCGCTGCCGGCAGATGAAAGGCCGCCGGATGCGGTCGCATGTGCGCCACGGGCGGTGACCCGCCCCCAGCACCGGTGCGACGCAGCAGGTCCGGTGCCCAGCGCGCCGCCGGAAGGGCGGCGGCGACCTCGGAGGCGAGCCCCTCGACCAGCGCCAGGGGGCCCAGGCCGGGCCGGTGGCTCGACGGCACCACCGTCACCAGTTCGATCGCGCCACCGAGCAGTGCCTCGAGCTGTGCACCGTGCTCGAGCAGGAACCCGCGCACGAGGGCGCGGACCATGGGGCCGAAGCGCAGCCGGGCCTCGGCCACCGGCGACTCCTTGTAGCCGAGCAGCACCGTGTACAGCGGGCTGGGCAGCGGGCAGAGGCGCGCCGGGAGCACCGGTGCCAGCGGCAGGCCCAGCCGGCGGGCCACCACCCGGCAGGCGAAGCAGTCGCACCGGCCAGCGGTGGCAGGGCCACGGCAGATGCGGCACACCCCGGGACCGGGGCGCGGCACACGAAAGGGGTCAGGCGGTGGGAGCGGAGCCCGGGACGGTGGCGGGGTCGGGTCGATGCAGGAGAAAGGTCCCCGTGGCCCGGCTGACCAGCACCCCGTCGGCGGCGCGCACGGTGGCTTCGCCGTAGGCCACCTGCTTGGCCATCCGTGCCACCTCGCCGCGCAACGTGTAGCGCTCGCCCTTCAGTGCCGGGCGCATGCACTCGGTCTTCATCTCCAGCGTGCCCCGGGTGCGGGCCCGCCCCGGCAGGGCGGCATTGATGGCGAAATTCATGCAGGCATCGAGCACGAGGGAGTGGATGCCGGCCTGGGTGATCCCGTGCGGGTTGCAGGCCAGGTCGGTCGGGGCGAAGGTGCCTCCGACCCAGCCCAGGTCCTCACCGTCGACGCCGTAGGTGGTGAAGGCTCCGCCCACGAGCTCAATGATCGGCATGCCCCCGTCGCCCAGCCAACGATCCATGTCCTTGCCGGTACGGCTCATCGGGCCAGACCCTACCGGGCGGTCCGGGGACCGCCCGGGAGTTGGCCGGCGCCGGGGACCGGACGGCCTGATCGCCAGATTGGCCGTCAGAGGGTCCCGGGTAGAATGGTTCCCGATCTGAACCGGAGCGGCGCCGATCGCCGCGGCCGGAAGTGGGAGGAGACACCATGACCACCGCCGTCATCGTCGACGCCGTCCGGACCGCTGGGGGAAAGCGCAACGGGAAGCTCCGCAACTGGCACGCGGTGGACCTGGCCTCAGAGGCGCTCAGGGCCGTGGCCGAGCGTAACCAGTTGGATCCCGCCCTGGTCGACGACGTGATCATGGGCTGCGTGATGCAGGTGGCAGAGCAGTCGCTCAACGTGGGGCGCAATGCGGTCCTCGCGGCCGGATGGCCCGAGTCGGTGCCCGCCACCACCATCGACCGCCAGTGCGGCTCCTCGCAGCAGGCGGTCCACTTCGCGGCCCAGGGCGTGATGGCCGGGGCCTATGACATCGCCATCGCCGGCGGCATTGAGTCCATGACCCGGACGCCGATGGGGTCGTCGGTCGTGCGTGACCTCGGCTACCCCTTCGGGCCCCGCATGATGCAGCGCTACACCGAGACGGGCCTGCCGGGCCAGGGCATCGGGGCCGAGATGATCGCCGACAAGTGGGGCATCTCACGCGAGGAGCTCGACGCCTTCTCGGTGCGGAGCCACCAACGGGCCGCCCGGGCCACGGCCGAAGGCCGGTTCGAGAACGAGATCGTGCCGGTGCTGGTGCGCGACGACGAGGGCCACGACACCGACGAGGTCTTCTCGGCCGACGAGGGCATCCGCCCGGACTCGAGCGTCGAGACACTGGCCAAGCTGAAGCCGGCCTTCAAGGAGGACGGGAAGGTCACGGCGGGGAACTCGTCGCAGATCACCGACGGGGCCTCGGCCGTGCTGATCATGAGCGAGGAGAAGGCGAACGCGCTCGGCCTGCGTCCCAGGGCGCGCTTCCATGCCTTCGCGTTGGCCGGTGTCGACCCGGTGACCATGTTGACGGGGCCGATCCCGGCCACGACGACGGTGCTGGAGCGGGCCAAGCTGACGATGGACGACATCGACGCCGTGGAGATCAACGAGGCCTTCGCCTCCGTCGTCCTGGCCTGGGAGAAGGAGCACCACCCGAACATGGAGCTCGTCAACCCCAACGGCGGCGCCATCGCCCTCGGCCACCCGCTCGGCGCCTCGGGCGGCAAGCTGACGGCGACGCTGCTCAACGAGCTGGAGCGCACCAACGGCCGCTACGGGCTCCTCACCATGTGCGAGGGCGGCGGGCTGGCCAACGCCACCATCATTGAGCGCCTGGGCTGAGTTCGCTGCGGCCCGGGGCCGCGGTCAGCGGTAGCGGGTGGCCATCAGGAAGCCGACGAAGATGGCGGCCAAGCCGATGACGAGGCCCCAGGGTGAACCGTGCGCCATGAACGGCAGGTGCGCCAGGTAGTTGACCGTGATGACGGCGACGCCCCCGATGAGCAGCACCAGGATGAGGGCCCCGAACCACGGCGGGCTGTGGCGCACGCTCTTGGGGATGGGCGCCGTGTAGCGCCCGCTCTCCTCGGGCGTCTTGTAGCGGCCGACCTTCGAGGCGCGGCCCGTGGCCGACTTCCCCTTCTTGGACGCGCCGCCCGGTCCCTTGGTGCTGGTGGCCACGGGGTCAGAGGTTAGCCACCGCCGGCGAGAACCTCCGGACGCGCCCGGTACGCTTTCGGACCCATGGGACCCCGGGTGCTCGTCGTCGACAACTACGACTCCTTCGTCTACAACCTCGTGCAGGAGCTGGGCGAACTTGGTGCCGACCCGGTGGTGTTCCGCAACGACGCCATCGACGTGGCCGGCATCAGGGCCGAGCATCCCGACGCCGTCCTCATTTCGCCGGGACCGGGCAGGCCCGAGGACGGCGGGGTGAGCCTGGGTGCCATCCGGGAGCTGGCCGGTGAGATCCCGCTCCTGGGCGTATGCCTCGGCCACCAGTGCATCGGTCAGGCCTACGGCGGCGACATTGTGGCGGCCCCGCACCTGATGCACGGCAAGACCTCGGAGATCCATCACGATGGAACGGGCATTTTCGCCGGTCTCCCCAACCCCTTCGTGGCCACTCGCTACCACTCCCTGGTGGTGCGCCCCGATGCGGTCCCCGACGAGTTGGAGGTGACGGCCACCTCGACCGACGGCGTGGTCATGGGGCTGCGTCACCGCACACTGCGCGTCGAGGGCGTGCAGTTCCACCCCGAATCGGTTCTCACCGCGTCGGGCCCCGCCCTCCTGGCCAACTTCCTGGGCCAGCTGGGCGCCACCACGCCGGCCTGACCCTGATCCGCCCACCCAGGAGGGCGATGCGCGTCAGCCGCGCTGCCGGAGGTGGTTCGGAGGTCCGTTCGGTGGGCCCGGGGCCGTGGTCGACGTCGTCGTGGACGACGGCGCCGGGGTGGTCGTGGAGGTGGTCGTTGTCGTCGCCGCCTGGCAGACGGAGATGGTCACCGTGGTCCCGCTGTTGACCTGCGCGTTGGCGGCCGGGCTCTGGCTGTCGACGTTGCCCGGCTGGGCTCCGTTGGCACACCCGGTGTCGAAGGTCGTGTTGGCCACCAGGCCGGCACCCGTGATGGCCGACGTCGCCGCACCCTGCGACTGCCCGACCACGCCTGGGACCGAGACGCAATTGCCACTGGAGACGACCAGGTTGACGGGGGTGTTGGGCGGGACGGTGTTGCCCGCGCTCGGGCTCTGGGCCGACACGACCCCGTTGGGCTGACTCGAACAGGCGCTGGTCTGGCTGCCCGCGGTCAGTCCGGCCTGTTGCAGGATGCTCCCGGCGCGCACGGGTGACTGGCCGACCACGCTCGGGACCGAGACCGAGGTCTGCGTGCCCGAGACCGTCAGGGTCACCTTGCGCGTCTCGAGGATCCGGGCGCCGGCGGCCGGGTTCTGGCTCAGCACCGTGCCCACCGGTTGATTGCTGGTGACGTTGTGGACGGTGTACCCGAGGTTGGCGCCCTGCAGCGTGACGATGGCCTGGGTGAGCTGCTTTCCGGTCACCGAGGGGACCTCGACGGTGGGAATGTTCGGACCGCCGCTCACGACCAGGTTCACCGCAGAGTTCTTCGCCACCGAGGCGCCCGCCGCGGGGTCCGTCGACAGGACGTCGCCCTTGGCTTTGGTGCTCGTCTTCGTGGTGCTGCTGCCCACGGTCAGGTGGTCGTTCTGCAGCGTCTGCGTGGCCTGGCCGGCGGGGAGACCCACGACGTCGGGCACGGTGACGTTGCCGCCGAAGACCCCGACCGAGCGCAGGAGGAAGAAGGCGATGACGGCGAGAGCCACCAGGAGCACGACCAGCACGATGATCAGGTTCCGGGTGCGCTTCTTTCGCTCGAGATCCTCCCGGCTCGTGGGAGGCACGACGCCGGCGGGAACGGCCATGGTGCGCCCGGTGGTCATGGGGATCACCTGGGTCGCTCCCACCACCCCCGTCATCATGGAGGTGAGGCCCGGGTCCCCCGCCTCGACGGGTCGGCCGTCGGCGAAGCGAAGCAGGTCGGCGCGCAGCTCCTCGGCGGATCCGTACCGGTCCTCCGGGCTCTTGGCCATTGCCTTCATGATCACGGCCTCGAGCGCCGGGGGCACCGTCGGGTTGGCCTCGCGGGGCAGCACGGGCATGTCGCGCACGTGCTTGGACGCCACGGCCACGGGCGAGTCGCCGGTGAAGGGCGGTCGGCCGACGGCCATCTCGTAGAGCACCACTCCGAGGGAGTAAATGTCGCTGCGCGAGTCCACGCCCTTGCCCTCGGCCTGCTCCGGCGAGAAGTAGGCGGCCGTCCCCATGACCGCACCCGTCTGGGTGAGGCTCTCCTCGGTGTTCATGGCCCGAGCGATACCGAAGTCGGTGACCTTGACGTCGCCATCGGGAGTGATGAGGACATTGCCCGGCTTCACGTCACGGTGGACGACGCCGTGCCGGTGGGCGAAGGCCAACGCCGCGGCAACGCCTGCACCGATGTTGGCGATCTGGCGGGGAGGCAGGCGCTGGGGGTCGCGCAGGACGGCCGAGAGTGGCCGGCCCTCGACGTACTCCATGACGATGAAGTACGAACCGTCGTCCTCCCCCCAGTCGAAGACCGGAACGATGTTGGGGTGGGACAGGTTGGCTGCGGCCTGGGCCTCGCGACGGAAGCGCTCGACGAACGTGCGGTCGACGGAGAGCTCGGGAAAGAGGACCTTGAGCGCCACCGGTCGCTCGAGTTGACGATCCATGGCCCGGTAGACCTGGGCCATGCCGCCACGGGCGATCAGATGGGTCAGCTCGTAGCGACCCGAATAAATACGCGGTGTGTCGACCGGTTCCATCGCGCCCAGGAGCCTACGCTGGGAGCCTTCGCCGACGCGGAACGGCCCGGCCGGTCATGGCGCTGCCGTCGTCGTCGTCACGGGCACAGTGGTCGCCGTCGCGCCGGGCACGGTCGTGGTCGTGATGGCGGCCGGCGGCTGCGTGGTCGTGACGGTGTGGTGGACCGGTGTCGTCGTGGTCGTCGTCGTGGTCGTCGTCGTGGTCGTCGTGATGCTCGTGACGTAACGCCGGGCGGCCGCCAGCGATGGTTGCTGGACACCGGCCTTGAGGGCATCGACGGCGGTGGGGGAAACGTCCTGGGTCGTTTTGCCGGTGCGGTCCACCACCTTGGGGTGGAACCACAGCACCCCGCCTGGCTGGCCCTGCTTCACCACAATCTGCGCGCCCTGCGCCGTCACAACCCAGTTGTCGTAGGCGTACCACTTCAGGACGTAGTACGCCGCCACCGGCACCGCGGCAACCAGAATCACGAATCCGATCACCCGCGGGGTGATGCGGCGCGGGACGCCCAAGCGGCGTCGGCGTGCCCCACGGCTCTCCTTCCCCTCCGGCTTGTCGTCCACCCGTTTGCCCGGCGGGGGCGGCACCCGCGTGGTGGAGCGGGCCACAGGCACCGCGGCGGTCGCGCCAACGAAGAACTCGTCGCTGTGCGGGCCGGTCTCCGCCAGCGTGGCGGGCTCGTCGCCGAAGACGAGGCGGGCCCCGGGCGCCAGCGTCTCGTCCGACCTGACGGCAGGGACGATCATGGTGTCGTCGGACAACCCGGCGAAGGCGCCCTGCCAAGGCTCGGTCTCCGAGCCGGCGTCGACCTGCGGCTCGGATGCTTCGTCGGGTGCGTCCCTCTCGGCGGGCCCCTCCACCACCGGGACGGCAGCCGTCGCGGCCAGAGGGGCAACCGCCGCTGCGCCACCCAGTGCGAGCGGCGTCACCTTCGACGCGGCGCCGTCGCGCTCCTCCCCCACCTGCACGTCGACGACGACGACCGTGATGTTGTCGGCGCCCCCGTGCCGGTTGGCGGCGTCGACCAGTCGCTGCGCCGCCTCCCCCGGGTCGTCGACCTCCCCCAGGATGCCGGCCAGCTCCTCGCTCCCCAACTCATTGGTGAGGCCGTCGGAGCAGAGGAGCAGCCGGTCACCGGTCTGCAGCTCCAGTTCCCACATGTCGGCGTCCACCTCGTCGGACACGCCGAGGGCCCGCGTGAGGATGTGCCGCTGGGGATGGACGGCCGCCTCCTCCTCCGTCATCTCGCCGTGGCGCATCCGCTCTTCGGCCAGGCTGTGGTCGTCGGTGACCTGTGTGATCTCGCCACCCGAGAACACGTACGCCCTGGAGTCGCCCACGTTGGCAAGCGCCAGCACGTCCCGCCCCCCGGTGCCACCGACGAGGGCCACCGCCGTGAGCGTGGTGCCCATGCCACGCAGCTCGGTGTTGACCTGGCTCTCGTGCCAGACCGCGGCGTTGGCCTCCGAGAAGGCCTCGCGGAGACCGTCGATGGTCGGCGCCCGCTCGAAGGCTTGATCGAGCGTCTCGACCGCGACGCGGGCCGCCACCTCGCCGCCGACATGGCCGCCCATGCCGTCAGCGACGGCGTACAGATTGGGACGCTCGAGCGGGAGATCCTGGTTGACGGTGCGGACCCGCCCCACGTCGGAGGCGGACCCCGACCGCAGCACTGTCAACGCGAGACCTCGAAGACGGTGGAGCCGATCTGGAGCATGTCGCCCTTGCCCAGCCGCACCGCTTGTGTGATCTGCTCGGAGTTGACGAACGTCCCGTTGGTCGAGCCGAGGTCCTCGACCCAGAGCTGATCGTTGCGCCGGAACAGACGGGCGTGCAGCGTCGACGTGTAGATGTCCTCGGGCGTCGAGACACCGCAGCCCGGTGAGCGCCCGATGGTCAGCTCGTCGTCGAGGTCGTAGGTGCGCCCTGCGTGTTCCGGCGGCTGGACCACCTTGAGGTACAGCTGACGACGGCGGGTGGGGCGGGGCTGACTCGGCACGCTCACCGCCGCCGCCCGTACCTCCCGGCGCTCCTGGCGGCGCACCGAACGGGGTTTGCGAATGGTGGCCGGGCTCATCTCGACCCAGACGGCCCGGATGACGCGCAGGAAGAACAGGAAGATCAGCGCGATGACGCCCCATTGCATGACGCGGAGCACGGCATTGAGATTTTGGGTGGCGACGAGGACCGCGACCGGACCAGGTGCCGTCACGACATTTCGAAGACGAGCTTCGTCGAGCCCACGCTGACCTCGTCCCCGCTGGCGAGGAGCTGTTCGCGGACCGGGGTGCCGTTGACCCTCGTTCCGTTGGTGGACCCGAGATCGGTGACGAACACACCGTCACCCTTTCGCTGCAGCTCGGCATGGCGCCGGCTCACGTTGGAGTCAGGCAGCACAATTCCGCACTCAGGCAGACGGCCGATGACCAGGGCTTCCGAGCCCACCGTCACCCTCCGACCGTCCGGCAGGACGACCTCGGCCAGGAAGCCGCCGTCCTCGCTCTCGTGCACGTCCGCCGTCACCGTGAAGCGCCCTGGCTTCAGGCTGGCGCCCTCGAAGATCTCCACCTCGACCGGGCCGACGAACGAGTAGCCCTCAATCCGCGCGTGCTCGCGCGCCGCATCGGAGAGCTCGCGGGAGAGCGCGTCGATGAAATTGGAGAAGCGGCTCACGTCGGCCGCCGAGAGCGTGACCGCGAAGGCATTGGGCGCGATGAGGCCCCGCACCCCCACCCGTCGGTGGAGGTCCATCTCTCGTGTCAACCTGCGGCCGATTTCGACCGGCTGGAGGTTGCTTCGAAACGGCTTGGCCAACGTGCCCTCCACCAGACGCTCGAGTCGCTCCTCAAACTGCTGGAGTCCCATGGTCTTCCAGAGATTACCGGGCCGCCGCGCCCAGGAGGGATTCAGAGGGCGTCTGACCTGGTCACCTATGCCGGGACCCCCGAGCTGAGCCGGATCGGGGAGGCTTTGCCCAGCGACTACTGTTGTCCGGTCACCCGGGCGAGTGGCGGAATTGGCAGACGCGCAGGATTCAGGTTCCTGTGTCCGAAAGGATGTGCGGGTTCAAGTCCCGCCTCGCCCACCACCAAGGGGTCCCGACAGAACCGCCCTGTCCGGACCGACAAAACGTCTCTGCCAGGGGCCCCCGGGGCCACGGGAGATGTCGTCTCGGCTACTTCGAACTACGCCGAGCTGGCGAAATGCGGCTGGCGGATGAGACGGCGTCGGAATGAGGGCGCTAGACGAACGACTGGGCGCGACCAGTCAGCGGCACTCCATTTGATCCGGGTTCAGGCTGGCTGAGGTGGATCCGGATCGCCGACGCTAGTGATCTCAGCGGTGCCGGGCGGAGGCTGCGTCACCGGTGACCACTCGCTGAGTGATTTGGTCGTGCGGCGCGAGGGCAGCCGCCGGACCTTCTTCGCCCCCTTTGCCGTGTGGGTGCCAAGAACGTCATCCACATCACGCGACCAGGCGATACTCGTGGATCACTCCGCCGAGGCGATCCGAGCGCTTGAGTCTTGAGGAGTCGACATTCCTCGATTTCGTCGGGGTTATGTGCTTGCGGCTAGGCGGTAGCTGACCGAGCGAGCGATGAGGCCGGTGGCTGTTGTAATGCCCGACGTACTCATGGATCACGGCTTCGAGATGTCGACGACCGAAGACGAGCATCCGGTCGAGACATTCACGTCGGACAGTCCCGACGAAGCGCTCAGCGAAGGCGTTGGCCCGGGGGGCTTTGACTGGCGTTCGAACAATGCGGACACCTTGTGCCCTGAAGACCTCGTCGAAGCTGGCGGTGAACTTGGCGTCGCGATCCCGGATCAGGAACTTGACCGGTCGTGCACGCTGGGCGAGTTCATAGGACAGATTTCTGGCCTGCTGGACGACCCAAGCGCCAGTCGGATTCGCGGTCACTCCAGTAAGGAAGACATTTCGAGTGTCGAGTTCGATGAAGAACAGGACGTAGAGCCTCCGGAGCAGGACCGTGTCGGCGGTGAAGAAGTCGCAGGCCAGTATCGTCTTGGCCTGGATTTTTAGGAATTCGCCCACGTCGGCCCGGTTCTGTCCGGCGAGGGGTCGATGCCGTAACGCTCAGCGAGGTCGATGTCGCGGTAGGCGTGGAACCGCGTACGCAGACGTCATGGACAAATTTCAGCGCCCTTGGGGCTGGTAGTTCCGGCTGGGGTCGATCGTGAGCTGGCGGATGAGGTCTCCGTCGAGGGTGAGGACTCGAACGTCGCGGTCTTGACCAGGAGCAGCACGGATCGGCCGTTGTGGGCCCGACCCACCCCGATGTGCAAGAGGTCGCTCCTGTAGCGCAGCGTCACGTTGCCTCCGTTGACCTTGTCCTGGCGGACCCGGCAGTGCGGTGGGAGCTTGAATGGCTTGGCCGAGGGCCGTGCTTTGCGGCGAGCCCGAAAGCCGCTTGGGGTGTTCGGCGACCGAGCGAGCGGTGTGGGCGCACCTCGTTGTAGTACTCGCCGAAATCATCGAGGCGCCCCTGAGAGCACGCTGATGCCGCGAGCACGCTTGGAGACCTCGAGGTGCTCTTCATCGTCTGATGGAAGCGCTCGACCTTGCCACAGGTCTGGGGATGGTCGGGCCTGGGAGTGCTTGAAGGCGATGCCCAAGGAAAGGAGTTCTGACTCCATGACGCAGAACCCATGGCGCGACGCCACGGTGAACACCGCGCCGTTGTCCGCGAGCGCCGAGGCGGGATATGCCCAACGAGCTGCGGCTTCGTGGAAGGTGGTGACGACGTCGATGGCCTTGTAGATGGGCAGGACTCGTGTCACGACGCACAGACACGAGTGGTCGTCGATGATGTTGAGGATCTCGACCTCGCCCCCACCGGCGAGATACACGTGGGTGATGTCCATTTGCCAGCATTCATTGGGCAAGTTCGGCGACGAAGCGCACCCACGAGGATCGTCGGGCGCTTGTGCGGCTCGGGGGTAACGAAGCCCCGGGCCTTGAGCACCCGCCAGATGGTCGACGTCGAAGGAACCTTGGCCCGCCGGTGCGCTCGGCGCAGATGGTGCTGGATCATCTTCGGCCCCGGCGTCTATAGCCCGCCTCGGTGAGCTCCTTGCGCAGGCGGACGATCTCGTCTTCATAGAGATCGGCGACCTTGTTCGGCGACCGGTGCGGCCGGCGCACAGCCTGAACGCCGGCCCCGGCCTCCCCCTCGGCCTGGTAGCGGGCGACGAGCTCGTAGAGCCAGGTCTTTGAGACCCCGTGCTCCTGGACCACCTTGCGGACCGACTGGCCCTCCACCATGACTGCCGCCACCAGGTACGTCGCCATTTCCATCGGGCCACCTCCTCGAAGGTGTCCACGATGTCTCGCGACATGTGTCCGCTATCTCATGAACTCACAGACGTAACGCTGGGGTGCCGGACGCCGGTGCCAGGTCGATGCCCAGGACCGAGAGCTCCCCATGGATCCGGCGATAGCCCCAGGTCGGGTTCTCCTTGGCCAAGCGAACACCAGCTGAACGGTCCCTGCGGGAACTCTCGGACGACCGGAGGGCTCGGGTAGGTCCACTTGCGACGAACCAGTTCGCGATGCCAACGGAGCAGGGTGTCGGGCTGGACGAAGAACCGAGAGAGCTTCGATCGGGGGATCAGCCGGCTGAGGCCGGCGAGGAGCGCTCGATCCGGGGTCGAGAGCGGGCCGGGCCACCTGCCGGCGCAGGACGGCGACCTCGTGGCGAAGCATGACGACTCGATGGCCAGATCGGAGTTGTCGGATCGTCGCCGGCGGAGGAACTGCATGGTCCGGAGGAAGGCGAGATAGAGGAACGAGAGGGCCACGGACCATTTCGCGGTCACGTCCGCTCCGGAGAAAGTCCCAGGTCAGAAGGCCCGGATGAGGTTCTTGGCACCCACAGGGTCACGTTCCAACAGGGAGGAACTGCCGGTCGCGGACGAGACCGTTGAGGTGATCGGTGGAGAGGCATACTTAGGCGGGGACTCCTTCACCCTCGAGAACTTCAATGGCTTCAGCGCCGCCGCCGCCGCGCTACGCCGGCGCCTGGCTCGAAGTGTCGCCCTCAGAGAGTGCCTTTGCCAGTCTGACCACTGGCGGTCACCATGTCCACCATCCCGAACCAGATAATCCTCCCCAAGCCTGAACTGCTCAAGGGTAGGTCGACCGTGTAGGGATCAGGGTGGAAGGTATCCGGGGCATCGTCTCCGCCCCGCTCCCGGCAAGGAGACCGGTGCTCTCTACATTCGCTCCGACCGGAGCCCCTCTTTCGGTGAAGTTGACTTGCTCCCGGGCTGAGAGGGTGGCCACGGCAGTGATGAATTCAGCAAATGGAACGACGCCGTCACGGTCACTCCACCCTCGTCTTCGGTCCCGTTCTCGTCGACAGGCCAGTAGCAGGAGTGCTTAGCTCATAGCCGGCGACTGGGACACCACGATCTGGATGGATCAAAGGACCGCGCCCTCCACCGTTTGAGTAGTGCTGGGTGTCGTCGATGTGATCGACTCATCGGGCGCCGACCGGTTGCGGGGTCGAGGATTTCTGTCACCGCTGCGACCGATTCATAACCTGATCCTGCCGCCACACATTGGGCCGTCGACTCTGCACACCACTGCGTTGAGAGCACCGGTTCCCGCCACTGTCTGAATGTTTTGATTGGCGACAATCGTGGCGGTCGTCGGATCAATCGGTACCGCTTGTCCAACGGAGGGGTCACCGCTGTCGTTGCCCACGGCCAGGCACAAGGAAATGGACGGACAGCTCCGGCTGTCGACGTTGCCACCACGCCGATATGGATCGATCGCTTTGGCCCTTTGACACCACGCCGTTTCATCTAGTCAGATCGGTACCACCAGCGACGATTCGTGGCGCCCCAACCGACCGCCAGGCACAGAGTGGTCGACGGACAGGCCAGGTCGAGCAGAATGCCCTTGTCGGTGACGGCTTGGACGCGTTGCTTATGGCGTATCGCTCCGGTGGCCGGATTCAGCGGAACGGCAACGCCGGCGGCCTTCCAGGGTTAACCCGACAGCCACGCAAAGGTTCGTCAAGGGACGGGCAGTTCCTCGAGCCCCGCGCCGCCCTTGGAATGGTGGCGGGGCGCCTCTCTCCCTCGATGGCCTCCTGTTAGTGGGTCAGAGGGCCCCCACGACCACCGAGCCGGTGAAGTGCTGCGCAAGAACAGCGTCCTTGACGCACACGCCACGCCGGACACGAGGATGCCTGAGATGGTGCGGATCTTTTGACCACTCCCTACCGTTGCCGTATCGGGATTGAGCGGAACGGCGAGACCCCCGGTGTTTTTGGTTATTGCTCCCCCACGGCCAGACAGACCAAACGGGGATGGGCAGCTCGCTCCATTGATGAGCCCACTCGATCCAATCAGTTGGAGCGAGTGGCCGCTGGAGAGGTCACCGGACCCGGATAGAGAAGACGCTGCTCCTCCCGAGTTCGCATTCGACGCCACGTTTCCAACACCGATGCACTGGCTAGCGGAAGCACAGGCGACGGCCGTTGAAGGTGTTCATCGGCGGGACCGCGGGAGGGATAGCGCTGGCCGATGTCGTCATGAAGAGGGCTGACTCTATCCCCAAGCAACCAGCGTCAGCGCCAGGCATTAAAGCCTAATTCGAACGGCTCGGGTACACAGTCGTCACTACCTGGTAACCCCCGATTGCCCATCCTCACCGATGCGCAATCATTGAACGTAGTGCTTTGGCACGGCTTCAGTTCAAGCAACGGGAAGATCACGTTGGGCTATGGACACTTCGACATATGGAAAGTCCTTGGCCTTATTGCCGGAATCCTTGCAAGCGTCAGAGGATGGCGAAGGCGAAGATGGCGAAAACGGTCAGCCGCAGTGAGAGCTCCTGTCGCAGATGAGCACGGCCAGCCCTTTGCCCGTGTGGACCGAGAAGCGGGCCACCATATCTTGGACCACCACGTAGAAGACCGTGCCGACGACCATGACAAAATGGGTCCGGTAGCCGAACTAGGCCCGGCGGATGCACAGATGACGAAGCCGCCGGCATCGTTGCCCGCACTGGCAGCGACGAGGCTCGGGCCGGCGAAGGCCAGGTAGAGGAGGAGGCGACAACGGCGCCGTGGAGAATCGCCGCAAACTGGACAACGTGCATCTCTGCCCTGGGGAGCGCACGCTACGCGCTCGTGGCGGACGTGGCCTCGGTTTTGAGTACGCCCAGCCACCGGCGACTGGTCGCAGGGAGTTTGGGTCGATGACTCCGACTTCAACAACCCACCGGGCACGTGTCCTGACGACCATCGGCCTCCCCAAGCCATGGGCGGGCTGCAATGGCTGGTGCAGCAAAGGTTTGAAGCTTTGGCTGTGGCAGGGTCTTCGCCCCATTTATTTCGCTTTGCTACTGGTTGTGGGCATATTGGCAGCACGTACGTGTACGAATCTGCGAAACGGGTACATGTCCGAGTGCGCTCAGAAGCTGGCAAAGGAGGCACTGACATGACTTGGCTCTTGGTCATCGTTTGGATCCTCGGAGGTGGTCTTTTCGCCTTCAGCTTCTGGATCTTCGGGCTCGCTGCTATGCGGATGATCTCGGGGCGCCATCCACGCGGAGCTGGCACGGTCAGGTCACTGCGCCGCCAAGCGGCCCGCTTCGTCCTCGTGTCTTCACGAGCGCCGCTGTGGTTCCCTCACGGCGCCACAGGCATCGAGCCCGTCCAACCAGCCAGCGAATGGAGGAAGACCATGACCACGACGTCAGACCCAACAACGACGCAGCTCCTCGACGGCACTACGCGCCAGAGTGCCGATCGGCAGCCGAAGTGGATAGCGCCCGTGGTGATCGCCGCTCTCTTGGTGGGCGGAACGGGACTTGGGGTTCGCACGTATGCGGTCGCCACGACACCGGCAAAGAGTCGGGTCCTCTGGGCCAAAGCCGGCACAACTGGCGCGACCGGCGCCCAAGGACCGCGGGCGTCAAGGGAGATACAGGTCGCACAAGGCACGCCGGCCCGGCTGGGACTATCGGCGCCACCTCGATCCTCTCGGCCACTTCGCTCAAGTCGGCGCCCAATCCCGCAGTCGGAACCGTCCTCGTGGCCAAAACCTGGTGTCCTTCCGGAAAGGTCCTCTTGAACGGTGGTGCTCAGGTCACCGCCCCTGGTGTCCTAGCCGACCGCAATGTGACATTGCGGTCCTCGTTTCCGATCAACTCGACCAAATGGCAGACGGTTGCGATCGTGACCGGACCTCTCGGGGCCGGCGTGGTCATGACCATGACCCCCTATGTCGTCTGCGGGTCGAGCCCACGCCGACGACTTCGACGACGACCGCCGCAGCGCCACTACGTCCCCTACTACGTCGGCATCGGGCGGCGCATCGTTGCTCATCTGAACGCAGTACTAACTCCAAGACGCCGCCGTAGCTCGCAACTCCAGCCGGGCGGGCGTCGTGGATCAGGACCCGATTCGCGGCTTCGCCTTCCGAGGAGATGCCGTCGAGCAGCAACTGGAGGCCTACCTTGAACTGCGCGGGCGTGGTCAGCCGGGCCAACTCCCTCGCCACGTCGTCCGCTCGATCGTCGTCGCCTCTCGCCGCTTCGCCACGTGAAGCCTCCAGGGCAGCGAAGCCGACCGTGTAGGTGTGGATCACGCCATAGGCCCGTCGTGCCTGCGCCTTTGCAAAGCCAGCCGAATCCAGAACCTCGAGCATGGCATCCATCCGGGCGATAGCCGCAGGCCAAGCGACCGGGTGCTGTAGGTAGACATGCAAGGCCACCGGCTCGCGCACCAAGAGGGCCCGAAGCCGATCGGCCGCTTCGACGGTCCATTGGCGCCAATCGGTGCGCCGGGACCGCGGATGCTCCAGGCCTCAGCCACGAGGCCGTCGGTGACCTCGTCGAAGAGGTCGTCCTTGTCTCGGACGTGGCGGTACAGGCTCATTGGCGCCACGCCTAGTTCCGCACCCAGGCTGCGGATGGTGATCTCGTCCGATCGGCCTGCACGTTTACAGCCCACGCCGCCGCCTCGATGACCT
>CAWAPQ010000005.1:0-321810 GCA_963783965.1 uncultured Acidimicrobiaceae bacterium
AAAGTCCAGGTCACAGGCCTAAAGGGTGATCCCCATAGGTTTCACAAGCGCCGGTGGAGCGCTACGTGGCTCTGCGTAGAGGTCGTTCAGGCGAGTTCGTCTGCTTCGCTGTCGCCCAGCTCACTAGCGCTGGACCGACCGGGGGCGTCGTTTGGCGTCGCGACTAGCGCGGGTTTCTGAACATCTGGGCGGCGCCGCATCGATTGACTCATAACTGGGTGGTCGGTTGCTCTTCTTCCAGCACAAGAGTACTGACGCCCATGACCCAGTCCTGAACCAGTTAGGACCGGGTCGGTGCTTCGACATGCGCCTCCGGACTGGCGCACGGGGGCATTCATGGCACTTCTAAAATCCGGCTGAGGATTGCCTCCGCATCGCTGGCCATTTCCTGAACAATGTCAGCAGCTGACTGTGATTCGGTGATGAGGTCGATCGCTTCACTTGCCCAGACAGCAACCGCCCTCATGTCGCCCCTGCCTTCGGCCTCGCGGTAGGCGGCGATCACCTCCTTGTTGCCCGCCAGCTCCGTTTCCCGGTCGCGCCACTGCTCGAGGAAGTCGTTCCGGAGCGTTCGACCTGTGTAGCGAGATGGCCATTGCGACTCCCGAGCGATGTCGAGCACTCGGCTCCTCTCGGTCTCTTCGCCACGCCCATCGAGGATGGCCTTGACGACCTCGGCTTCGACAAGAGCCTCCGTGCTCGCCTGAAATCTCGTCCCCACTAGCGCTCCTGCAGCCCCCAAGCGAGAGGGCAGCCGCAAGCCCCCGACCGTCCGCAATGCCTCCCGCTGCGAGTACGGGTGTTGGATGGACCAAGTCGACGACCGCCGGTACGAAGGGCAGCGTGGCACGCTTCCCACCGTGGCCGCCCGCTTCCGTTCCCTGAGCGACGATTACATCGGCTCCGACGTCGAGCGCCCGGCGAGCTTCAGCCATGTCAACGACCTGGATGATCAGCTGAGCGTCAGACTCGCGGACGACTCCGGCGAGCACTTGCGGATCGCCGAATGAAAGCATCACCGCGCTCGGTCCGTGCTCCAATGCCGCGCTGCACGGTCGTCAGTTCTGTGGCCCAACTCTGGAAGCCGATGCCCCATGGCTTGGTCGTGGCAGCGGCAGCAAGTGCGACTTCACGGTCCATCCACTCGACGTTGCCGCGTCCAACCCCGATGAGGCCGAATCCACCGGCGTTGGATACGGCCGCCGCCAGAACCCCTCCCGCCGATCCCCCCATGGGGGCCAAAGCAATCGGGTGTTCGATGTTGCAGCATCGCCGTAAAGCTCGATCGCAGAGACATGGGAACAGTCTCCCAAGTAGACAGAGGTCAAGCCACCGACCGGGCGATCTTGACGAGATCAAGCTCTTGATCGTTCCGATACCCATCGGCTCGCATGCTGGGAACGTCTATGACGCCGGAAGCAGGTGCTCCACATTGAGCCGCCAAAGCATCCCGCCGGGGTTCGGCTCGGCTATCCGCGACTGGTCCTAGGCTCAGTTCCATGATTTCTGAACTATTCGACGCTGACGCCTGGCAACCCGTTTCCGGATTCGACTTCACCGACATCACCTACCATCGAGCCGTCGCACACGGAACGGTCAGGGTGGCGTTTGACCGCCCCGAGGTACGCAACGCATTTCGTCCTCATACCGTGGACGAGCTCTGCACCGCCCTGGATCACGCCCGCCAGTCGGCCGATGTTGGCTGTGTGCTGCTCACCGGCAACGGACCCTCGCCAAAGGACGGCGGTTGGGCCTTTTGCTCCGGTGGTGACCAGAGGATCCGGGGCGCCGATGGCTACCGTTACGATGACGACGCAACTGGAACGCCACGGGTCGGGTCGACTCCACATCTTGGAGGCACAGCGCCTTATCCGGTTTATGCCCAAGGTCGTGATCTGCGTGGTGCCCGGATGGGCGGCCGGTGGCGGACACAGCCTGCATGTGGTCTCCGACCTGACCTTGGCGAGCATCGAGCACGCTCGCTTCAAACAGACTGATGCCGATGTGGCCAGCTTCGACGGGGGGTACGGCTCGGCCTATCTGGCTCGGCAGGTAGGGCAGAAGTTCGCCCGCGAGATCTTCTTCCTCGGGCGCACCTATACGGCTGACGAGGCGAGGAGCATGGGTGCGGTGAACGCCGCCGTGCCACACGCCGAACTCGAGCGCGTTGCGCTGGAGTGGGCGGCCGAAATCAACCAGAAGAGCCCCACTTCGCAGCGGATGCTCAAGTACGCCTTCAACCTCGTGGATGATGGACTTGTTGGCCAGCAGCTGTTCGCCGGAGAAGCGACCCGCCTGGCTTATGGGACTGATGAGGCGACAGAGGGCCGCAATGCATTCCTTGAGAAGCGAAACCCCGATTGGTCGCCGTTCCCCTGGAACTACTGACGCCCATCGCAGAGGGCGCGGTAGACAGAGATCTCGTATCCATTCCACTGCTCCAAGCGCCGCGCTTAGACATCCACATGAGATGTGTGAACTTGCTGGATCAGCTCCTTCCAAATCGTCACTCAGCGCCCGCAGACCTGGAGGCAGCAACAAGCCCGGCCAGAGCGAACACGGCAGCGACCGATGCGTCGGCCAGGGCAGCTCGGCGGTATCGACGATCGATGAAGGCCAAGCCGATCATGCTGGCGGCGTGAGTGACGTCGACCACAGCGCCCAACCTGAGGATGGCCGCATCGGGATCCCGGCTCGTAAAGATGGCTTGAGCAATCTGGCGAACGCCGAGGGCCCGGACTACGAGACGTCCGTGGGAGGAGGGAGGAATGGGGACCAACCCGGGGATCACGGAGTTGGGGAAGAGCAGGCGAACAACGCCGACTCCAGCACGGATTGCGCCGAGGGGGTGGATTGTCGACATGCGTGGCTGAGCGGCCATCTGAATGCGGGTTTCGGTCATGGCTCGTTCCAGGGTCGAGTCAACTTGACGGCGCATTCGAGAAGGAGAGCGTGCACGAACGCCTGCGGGATGTTCCCCCGCAGTTGGCGCTGCCCGACATCAAACTCCTCGGTCAGCAGTCCGGGGGGACCGCAGGCTGCGCGATTCCGCTCAAACCACGACCTCGCTTCGGTTTCCCGACCCTGTTGGTGCGCAGCGAGGGCCATCAAAAAACCGCACAGCACAAAGGCACCCTCGGCATCTTCCAAAGGCCGCTGATCATGACGGAATCGGTAGACATAGCCTTCACGACCCAGCTCGCTGGCAACAGCGGCGAGGGTGGCCGCGCTGCGAGGATCGGAGGCGGGCAACGCTCCTCGCAGAGCCGGCAACAGGAGGGCAGCATCGACACGCTCATCTCCAGGTGCCCTTTGCCAACGACCGCTCGAGTGAACGCAGTCGCCCCCGACGTCGGCGGCGATCGTGTCTGCCAGACTGGCCCAACGCGCCGCCTGGTCGGAGGAAGCGGCCCTACCGATTGCACGTAGGCCGGCCACACACATCAGCCGAGAGTGCGCCCACCGCTGGTTGTCGAGTTCCCAGATTCCGGCGTCGGCTTCTCGCCAGCGGGACTCGATGGCCGCGACCGTGATCTCTACGGCCCGCCAGTGCTCGCTCTCGAGGTGATCGTGGCGCGCCGAGGTGGCGAAGAGCAGCAGCGCTTCGCCGAACGCATCGAGCTGGAACTGCGAGTTGACCCAGTTACCGATTTTGTCGCTTCCCCCCGGGTATCCAGCGAGGTGTGAGAGCGGGCGTTCGTCGGGCACAGGCCCGCCGTCGATCCGATAGGCGGGTTTCAGCTGTGGTCCGTCGGACAGCACACGCTGGGCAATGAAGTTGACGGCGCTATCGAGCAGCGGATGCGGTTGGTCCACCGCAACTGCTTGACCGGCATAGCACTGGTCGCGAATCCAGGCGTAGCGGTAGTCGTAGTTGCGGCCCTCTTCGGCGCGTTCGGGCAGGCACATCGTGGCTGCTGCCACCATCCCGCCACCGGCACTGGTCAAACCGCGCAACACGGCGTAAGCATGTCGAGCGTCGCGGGGTGCCAGCGTGTCTGAGAGGTCGGGCACGGACTCGGCCCACGCCGTCTCAGTGGCTGCCCATGCGGCGTCGGGGTTCACCGGGGCGTCAGGGAGTGCACGGTCGCTTACCTCGAGGACCAGGTCGTGGTGGGTGCCGGGTTCGAGTTCGAGGCCGAGACCGAGCGCGCCCTTTCCAGCCGCCTTCGCCCCCTGAGCCCCCGACCAGCGCAAATAGAGCCCTCCGGTGCGCGCCGTCCAGGTGCCATGATGATGCCTGACATTTGACATGGCCTGACGTCCGAAATCGGCCCGGGCGTCGAGCACCACCCGAACCTCCGCCTTCTCCTCCACGGCAATCACCCGGCGCAAAATGATCGCCGTGTGCGGGTCAGCCGGGAAGGCCAGCGCCTCGCGGCATTCGATGATTCCCGTCGTGGTCACCCACCGGGATCGCCAGATCAGAGTTCCGTCCTCGTATGACCCGCCCCACACAAACCGTTCATCGGTAGGGGTCACGGCGTATCCACCCGCGCCCCCGATCAAAGTCGAGAACACGGCAGTTGAATCCCAGCGTGGGGCGCACATCCAGGCGAAATCACCTTGAGGGCCCACGAGGATGCCGCGTTCACCGTCGGCCAGCAGCGCGTACTCGCGCAGCACGTGCGGAGGGAATGCGTCGATGTTCAGCGAAGTCCTGGCCACGTTCAGTTCAGACCTTCTTCGACGCCACAATGGCCTCGACCGGAGGAACGACGATGCGCCTGAACGACCAATGCCGCTTGGGGCTGTCAAAAGGGTCCGGAGAAACGAGGCCCGTTGGCATCTGAGGACTCATGCTTGAGAGAACCGCCGAGTCTTGTCGCGGAATGTATGGCCGACGGCAATGCCGAATGTCTTGGCCGCAGCGGGAAGAGTCTTGAGGAACGCTGGATCAGTAAAGCCGCCCGCACGATCGTCGAACATGCCATGGGCTCCGTGGTCGTGCTCGTTGTCGACGGGATGTCGAAGATTGTCGGTCCGCGGTGACTCGATTGGCTGGTTCGTGAGCTGCGTGTCCCAGGCACCGATAGCGGCATACTGATTGCCGAGGCCGGGCATGACCTGGCCGGCCGCGACGAGCAGCTTGTTCCATGAACCGATGACCTT
Source organism: uncultured Acidimicrobiaceae bacterium (assembly GCA_963783965.1). Taxonomy (GTDB): domain Bacteria; phylum Actinomycetota; class Acidimicrobiia; order Acidimicrobiales; family RAAP-2; genus Bog-473. Next base: position 5,113 of record CAWAPQ010000005.1, read on the forward strand.
GGCGCGTCGGCCGTCGAGGGCCGCTTGCACGATCCATCTCGCGGGCACTTCAGGTTGATAGATCGGTGGCACGGGCTGGGGATGGCGGTTCATAGATGTGCGGCACCAGTCGAACTGAGGGGTATTTACCGCTGGGAGATGGACCATGCTCATCCGAACCTTGCTGTGGTCGTGGATGAGTTCCGCTCGGACCGATTCGAAGAAGCCGCGACAGGCGAACTTGGATGCGCAATATGAGGCCTGCAGGGGTATGCCGAGGAAGGCCAAGGCTGAACCCACATTGACGATGTTGCCCCGGTTGCGGGGTCGCATACGATCGAGTGCGGCCTTGGTTCCCCACACTTGGCCGAGAAACGTGACTTCGACGGCCCTTGCGAAATCAGCCGGATCGGTGTCCCAGATTGGGGCGAATACCGTGGTCATGGCGTCGTTAACCCAGACGTCAATTTCACCGAGCTCGGACTCTGCTCGTGTGGCGGCATCATCGACTTGTTCGTAGACGGAGACGTCGGTCGGCAGAATCAACGCGCGCTGGCCGATCGTTTCAATCTGCTCTGCCGTGGCGGCAAGACCAGCCTCGCCGCGGGCTATCAGCGCAACGTCAAAACCGTGTTTGGCGAATTCCACGGCGGTGGCGCGGCCGACTCCAGCCGATGCTCCGGATACGACGACGACCTTTTGCTCTTTCACGAAATCACTCCTTCGATGTTTGTCTGTAGGTCAGCGAGTGTTTGGTGGTGGTGCTGAGGAAGATCTGAAGGTCGTCGGTTGCGCCCGGCTGGCGAGTCAGGGCCAAGTTGGATGCACTTACGCTCCTTCAGCACGTGGATCACAGCTGTTCCCGGACGCCGGCCTCGTGGACGACTCGCTCGAGGTTGTCGCGCAGCGTGCCGTTCAGCGCAGCCAAGCCGGCGCCGTGGCGCCCCGTGGGCAGCACCGTCCGCCGCCGGGTGTCTTCGATCTCGAAAGCAAACGCTGCGTATAAGGCGAGGAGAGCCAAGCCGAACCCCCACCAACCTGATGCATGTCCCCAGCTCGGGCTTCCAGTGATTTCAGTGATGCCCGTGAGCCCGAAGCGGACGGCGGCTCCGAGCATGACCAACGCGGCCAGGATCTTGCCCAGCGACGCGGCCACAATGGGCACCAGAAGACCAACTGAAACAAAGCACAAAACCAAGCCGAGGACGCGTGTGGTGGATCCGGCGGGAGAAGTGATCGTGACCGTCCCGATGACCAGCCATGACCCGGCCAGTACCCCCATCCCGGTGCCGCCGACGGAGTCGCGAGCCAGAAATCCAAACACTGCGCTGAGAAGCTGGAGCGGTGCGACAAATGCCAAGAGGACCAGGGCCACCTGGTGGCTTTCTATGGTTGGCAACCAACCGATTTGCAAACCACTCAGGGTGATCGACCCGGCGCCAAGGGCGACGAACCCGAGGGGGAGCGGACTCCCGATGGGACGAAGCACGATCCGCGCCTGTCCGAGAGGTGCTACGCCGTCCGGTTCATGAGAACTCGAAAGGTCTTCTGCGGATGGTGACGGCATCTCAGGCGACCCGGTAGGGCGCGGCGTCTTCGACTCGAAGTGTCATGACCGTGGCCAACACTGGCCGGATCCGGAGTCATCTCGCCGCCGTCCGGAGGGAGGGTCCCGTCGAAGAGCATGGTTTCGATGCGGTGGTGGTCATGGAAATACTCAACGTGGCGCAGGTTGGGAACCGACAGCGCAACATGGGCGTGGAGATTGGGGGCGCAATGCCCTGAGATCTGTAGGTGGTGAGCATCGGCTAGCGCAGCGACTTGGCGCCACACGCTGTAACCGCCGCATCTCGTGACATCGGCTTGGAGGCAATCGACGGCCCCAGCCTCGAGCATCTTGGCGAAGTAGTCCAGGGTGTAGCCGTACTCGCCTGCTGCCACGTCGCCAGCGAAATGGTGCCGAACCTCGCGGAGTCCCGCGAGGTCGTCCGAGGAAACCGGCTCCTCGAACCAGCTGACGTCATAGTCGCCTGCCATGACCCGCCCGAGCCGGGCAGCCTGCTTGATGCTGTAGCCGCCATTGGCGTCGACGTAGAGTTCCGCCATCCCCAACGACCTCGCGGGCCAGAGCCACCCTCGCCAGATCTCGGGTCGGATCCGAACCCCAGGACTGGCCGATCTTGATCTTTGCTCGAGGGATCCCCCAGTCAGCCACCCATGTGGTCAGCTGGTCGATAGTCGTTTGGTCGTCGTAGGTGGTGAATCCGCCGCTGCCGTAGACCGGGACCGAAGCTCGGGCGCGGCCGAACAGTTCGCCTAACGAGAGACCGAGTTGGCGCGCCCGCAGGTCCCAAAGGGCGATGTCGACCGCTGAGATGGCACAGGCGACGAGCCCGGGTCGGCCCAGATTGCGGCAAGCTCGAGCCATAGCCTCAGCCAGCCGAGGGATCTCGGCGCTGTCGGCGCCGTTCACCACCTTCGCCAAGTGGTCGCTCACCACTGCGACCGCCCCGGTTCCGGCGTAGGTCCATCCGAGTCCCTGGTGGGTGCCGTCGGTCACCGTGACCGTCACCATGGTGGTGGCGTCCCAGCTCAAGGTGCCATCGGCCTCAGGTTGGTCGGTGGGGATTGTGTAGGCGTGCGCCGAAAGGTCGGTGACGGTCACCGGACCTCCACCCGAGGACGCATCCCGGCCTTGGCTTCACTGATGAGGTGATCGGCACAGCGAGCCGCCAGGGCCATGATCGTCAACGCGGGATTCGCCGATCCCTGAGTCGGCAGCACGCTGCCGTCGGTCAGATAGAGGTTGGGCACGGCGAAGGTGCGTTGATTGGCGTCGACGACGCCGTCCTCTCGGTTGGCGGCCATGCGGCAACCACCGACGAGGTGGGCGTAGCGGTCGATCGTCATGACCTCCTCGGCTCCGGCCGCTTTGAGCAGGTCTTCCATCACCCCGGTGGCGGCCTTCATCAGCTTCGTGTCGTTGTCGCACTGGCTGTAGGAAAACTTGGCGACCGGAAGCCCGTGGCGGTCGGTCTCGTCGGCGAGGGTGACCGCGTTGTCGTACCGGGGCAGAAACTCGCACAGAGCGCCCAGCGTGGCCCAGTGCACGTAGTCGCGCATGTACTCTCGCAGAACTTCGCCCCAATGACCTTGGGCTGCGACGTGTTCGGCCCACGTGATCGGCAGCGGGCGAGACGTTCTGGATTGAGAAGCCGCGCTTGTAGTCCTTGGTCGGATCGGTCTCGTAGTAGTGCTCGGAGCTGACCTCTGGAGGGGGACCTTTGAACATCCGAACCTCTTCATCGAAGCGTCCGGACGTCTGCGGGGCGCCCTGCACCATGACATAGCGGCCGACCTGCCCCTCGTCGTTGCACAGTCCGTCAGGAAAGTGTTTGTTGGCGGAGAGGAGCAACAACCGCGGGGTCTCGATGGAGTAGCCGGCGATTGCCACCATTCGGGCCCGCTGAAAATGCTCGACGCCGTCGGTGTAGTAGCTGACGCCCGTCGCCGGCCCGTGGTCGTCGAGCTCGACTCGCGTGACCATGCAATTGGCTCGAATCTCGGCACCGTGGGCCAGGGCGTCGGGGACATGGGTGATCAGCGGAGAGGCTTTGGCATTGACCTTGCAACCCTGCAGGCAGAATCCTCGGTAGATGCAGTGGGGACGGTTGCCGAATCGGCCGTTGGCGATCGCCACCGGTCCGACCCGAGCGTCGAGTCCGATTGCCGCCGCGCCCCGGAGAAAGATCTCGCCGTTCCCGCTCACAGGCTGCGGCGAGTACGCGGTAGGAGTGGGGGTCGCCCCAGGGCCAATCCTGGCCCGACACCGGCAGTTCCTCCTCGATGTGCCTGGTAGTAGGGCTTCAGATCCTGATAGGAGATCGGCCAGTCCGCGCCGACCCCGTCGACCGTCGCGGTCCGGAAGTCCGAGGGATGGAAGCGGGGGGTGTAGCCGGCGTAGTGGACCATCGACCCGCCCACCCCGCGACCGGAATTGTTCGAACCCAAGGGGACCGGGTCGTCGCCCGCTGATCACCCGAGGCTCGGTCCAATACAGCCGGTGCGAGCCCGCCTCGTCGCTGACCCAGTCGGCGTCGGGATCCCAGAACGGTCCGGCGTCGAGGCCGACGACCTTCCATCCCGGCCCGGGCCAGGCGTTGCATCAGCGTTGAGCCGCCGGCCCCGCAGCCAACGATGACGAGGTCGACCTCGTCATCGTCGGCGAAGCGGCGCATGTCGGCGCGCAAGCGATGGTTTGTGCGATCGTCGCCGTCGGGCACAAGCCAGGCCGACTCGTTCCGCGCCCGGATCTCGGTGTCGCTGAAGCGCGTCATCGAGTCGCTGCCGCGCCTGCCCGTCGCGTCGCATGGCGCCGTTTGGCTCGCTGCACGCGCTCGGCGAAGGTCACCGGATCGACGCTGTGCTGATCGGCGACCTCCCACCCCTCCCGCTTTCCGACGCCGAGCGCCTTGTAGCCCGCGGGGGTAGGCAGGGCCGCCGAAACCGATCTCGTTCCACGCCCACGGGTGGGAGTAGAACGCCGTGCTGGTGTAACGGGTCCACAGGCTCCACACCTGCGATCCCGGCAGGCCGTGCCAGGTCTCGGCGTCGTGCACCGCTTGGACCAGTGCCCCTTGCTGTTCCCAGGTCAATCGGTGGAATCGGTCGCCATGGCGTGCGCGAGCGTCGTCGTCGAGCGCGCGCCAACGTCTGACGCCAAGCGTCGCCGTCTTCGGGCATGTCCTCGTAGTGCCACCCGTCGGTCTGGCCGAGCGCCAGGCGGCGGTCGACGAGGAGCAGCACCGGTACCTTCGGCTCGCTGTCCTGGCCTAGCAGTTGGTCGAACAGCGGCGCAGCTGTGGCCTGTTCGGCCACGGTGAAGAAGGACACCTCGGGCTGGGGATCGAGGCGGGCAAGTACCACGCCCGCGGTCACATCATCCCAGTGGTCGACCTCGTCGAGGACGTCGAACCCTGGGAAGCGGCCCTTCCCGCCCGGGGTGATCGCCTTCGGCATGTCGGGGGGCGGAACGGCACTCAGTCCCCCTCGCGGCGCAGCAACGAGGCCAGGAGGCCCATGCCGCCGACCAGGCTGGCGAGGAGCCGGCGCGAAGGCGGGCGGCCCCATCTCCACGTTGTAACGGAAGTTCTTGAAACCGCCCGGTTTGCGGCTGATTCCGCGTAGGTGAAAGAACGTGCCCTGGACCCCGTTGGCGATCACGAGCAGCGAGGCCACCGGCAGCACCGTCTTGGCCGCTCGGCGGCTGAACACCGCGGCGATCCCCGCTGGCAAGAGCGGTCGGCACGATCACAATCGGCCACCACATCATCTTGTTGCCGAAGCTGGCGCTGTCGTGCGACGTGTAGATCTCCCCGGTCGTGACGACCGCACCCGCGGCAGCCAGCCCGGCCAGCGTCCGCTCGAATCGACCCGTCCGTACGTCAAGCAGAGCCCGACTGGCCAAACCAGCAGGCGAACGGCCACGCTCCGTATGGTGTCACCGCTCTTCTGCCGAATCGCATCACGGATCCTTTCGTCCGGGCAAGAACTCCTGGATCTTCTGCTTCACTCCCGTGCTGATCACTTGCGCGCGGCGTCCTCGTCGCCGTGCAGCATGGCCAAGCCGGCGGACTTCATCTGGTCGAATGTGGCGTGCGGAGGGATCGGCGGGACATTGGGGTCGCGTATGCACATCGAGCACCGTCGGGCAGTCCGCCGCCAGTGCCGTGCGCCAGGCGTCGGCGATCTGCGCCGGGTTCGGTGACCACGATCGACTTCAAACCCACCGTCGAGGCAAACGCAGCGTAGGAGTAGTCGGGGAGAGACTGGGACTCGACAAACTTCGGGGCGCCCTCCATGGCCCGCATCTCCCAGGTCACCTGATTCAGGTCGTTGTTGTGCAGGACCGCCACGATCAGCCGCGGGTCGGACCACTCCTGCCAGTAGCGGCCAACGGTGAGGAGTTCGGCCATCCCGTTCATCTGCATGGCGCCGTCTCCCACGATGGCGATGGCAGGGCGGTCGGGATGGGCGAACTTGGCGCCGATCACATAGGGCACCCCTGGTCCCATGGTGGCCAACGTGCCCGACAGCGACCCGCGCACGTCGCCTCGGAAGCGCAGATCGCGGGCGTACCAGTTCGCGGAGGATCCCGAGTCGGCCGCCACCATCGCGTTCGGCGGAAGCTGCTCGCTCAGCTCCCACACCAACCGCTGCGGGTTCACTACCTCTGGCAGGTTGCTGTCGGTCATGGCTTGGCGTTGCATGGTGTCCCACCAATCGGACACGTTCTTCTCGATCGTCTCCCGCCACGACCGGTCCGTTTTGCGCTCCAGCTTGGGGATGAGTGCCTGGAGCGCGGCGGCCGGCGTCGGCGACGATGTTCAGCTCGTAGGGATAGCGCATGCCGATGAAGCTGCCGTCTCGGTCGATCTGGATGCCTCGGGCCTGGTCGAACTTGGGCATGAACTGGGTGTAGGGGAAGTTCGACCCAACGGTGAGGACGGTGTCGCAGTCCATCATCATCTCGTAGCTGGGCCGGGTACCCAGCAGGCCGATGGAGCCGGTCACGAACGGAAGGTCGTCCGACAGGACGTCTTTGCCGAGCAGCGCTTTGGCCACCCCCGCACCGAGCAGGTCGGCGACCTCGAGGACCTCGGCCCGGGCACCCCGCGCCCCTTGGCCGACCAAGATCGCGACCTTCTCGCCGGCGTTCAAGATCTCCGCCGCTTTGGCGATCGCCCCATCGTCGGCGACCGGCGTCGGCCAGTCGGTGCCCACGCTCGACGGGACCATCTTGAACGCGTGCGCCGGGGGCGCATACTCGAGCTCCTGGACGTCGGAGGGGACGATGATGCAGGTCGGACTGTGGGTGGCCATGGCGACCCGGAAGGCCCGGTCGATCAGGTTCGGGAATTGCTGGGGAACCGTGGCCATCTCCACGAAGTGGTGACAGCAGTCCTTGAACAGCGTCACCAGGTCGATTTCCTGCTGGTACGAGCCGCCCATGGCCGACCGCGCCGTCTGGCCCACGATGGCCACCACCGGCACATGATCCAACTTGGCGTCGTAGAGCCCGTTCAGCAGATGCACCGCTCCCGGACCCGACGTCGCCGCGCACACCCCGACCCGCCCGGAGAATTTGGCGTAGCCGACCGCCTCGAACGCTGCCATCTCCTCGTGGCGGGCTTGCACGAACTTCGGCTCGTTGTCGGCCCGACCCCAAGCGGCCAGCATGCCCGTTGATTCCGTCCCCGGGGTAGGCGAACACCTTCTCCACGCCCCAAGCCCGCAGGCGGCCCAATACGAAATCTGCAACGGTTTCACTCATTTGATTCAGCTCCTCTGGTCATGCGGAACGACATCGCGATGTATATGAACGGCAATTGCGGCGCTCAATGAAAGACTTCCCAGCTGACCCGCAATTCGAAACCGGGAAAATCTGCGAGTGCGATCACGCATCCAGTAACAGGACGCTCAATCTCCAGAATGTCTTTGCCCAGATGTGCTGAGGATTCACGAGGGGTCACGAAATGGCGACTGATCACGACAGCCTCACTGCATCCGCTCGCCGGACGTCGCCCGTGGATGATCTCGCAGGTGATCGAAGATCGTCAGCAGGCGTGACACAACCGGGGCTCGCTCGTACCATCGGGGTCCCGTGGGACTCAATCGTGTCGGAGCACGGTGCAACACGACACGAGCCCGCTTGAACCCAAGCGGTGCAGCCCGGGCAGCCTTGCGAATTGTCGGAAGGCCTTCTCGCAGCTCCCAGTTGATCTCGCTCTTGACCTCCTCGATCAATGGCTGCATTTGGGCGTCAAAGTCCTGACCCTGGTTCAAATACATGCCCTGGATGTTTCGCGACATGTCTCCAACGATGTCGAATTGGGTCCTGCGCTCCACCGCTCCCTCCACCATTCGTTGTCCGAACGGCGCCAGGTCACCATCGGATGCCATCGCCACCCTCCCCACGTCCATGAGACACGCCTGACGGATTGCGAGATGGCGTATGATTTGCTTGGCAGCATTCCCATAAGCAAAACGCTGTTGCACGCTCGCGCCGCGGTTCGAGTTCAGCGTGGAGAACAGCTTCAGCAACAGTTCATCCTCGTGCTCCAGCAGATCCAACGAGCTCTTCGTCGAACTATTCATGGGACCTCACCTTTGAACGCTCCCTAAGCCAGCAGTGAGGGCGAAGTGGCGCGAAACTCACGCGGCTTTGGCACGGGCTTCCTTCCCACCAAGGTAAACACCTTCAAAGTTCCCAGAAGCGTTGCGTAAATGGGTTCCGCTGTACACGCCCGGAGATGCGTCCCTGGTTTTGAGTCGATCGCCATCGGAGCTGAAGCTCACCCGAGGTCGCGGCCCTTAATACGTGGGTCATCTCGTCGGCATCGTGTGGACAACCAATCTCAGGTGTGGCGGCGAGTCGGAGCTCCAGGGGAATAAGAATGCGATTCTGAATGAACGAGAGGCTCAGACGCTCGGTGTCCATAAGCATCACGATTTGAGCGGCCAACTCGGCGATGACCGCTGAAGGTCCCGTGCAGTCATTCATCGCTAGGGCCCGGATGTCATCGCCGTTACCGTGCGAAAGTTCATTCAGCCAGGCCCAAGCGGGAACCGGAAGCTTGTGCCTCATCAGATAGTCGGCGTAGCGCCCTGAAAGAAACGCGGCGGACTCATCGATCAGTGAATTGCAGGCCCTAACGACTGCCTTAGCTGAGCGGTTATCCCGCGGTTTCTTCCTTCGCCACACTGACGGACCTCCTGACTCCTGACCGCATTGACGCAACGTATCGCCCCACGATGTGCATACCCGTTGAGTAGTTCGTGAATCATGGAAAGAGCAAGATTTCTGAAAAAGTTCTGACGTACCGCTTTCGGGAATGGGAAGCCGAGGAAGGGCGCCAAGAACGCTGGGCGGTCGCGCTGGTCACATCAACCGGAACTGCGATCCGGCAGGGTCGAATATGAGGCGGGCGACCGCGTCACGAATCTTGAGGCGACGGCTGCTGTCACTTCACTGGTCAGTGAGCCGAAATCTCTATTGTTGCGGAGTGCCGAACTCATAGATCCGTTGGGGTGACCCCACCCATTCCCACGGGACCTGAGGACTGCCATGTACGAGATCTGAGGGCAGAGTGGTCCATTTGCGAACCGTTCGTATGGCGGCGAAAACTGGAACGTCTACACCCGACATGATCGCCCTAGTTGCGACGTATTTGGCCAGCTCGAGCGAGCTAACCGCTCGGGCCAACCGAGTAGGTGCGTCGTCAATCAGCCGTGAGGGCGCCGATCATCTCCACAGATGTCACTGCCTACGGGAAGGGGCGACGAGCCGCAATGCCACGATTCTGCCCACCAGCCCATGACCGTCGACAGTATCGGCGGCCGGTTCAAGTCTTTGCGAGACCGCGAGATGCCGCCGGCAATCGCAGAGCGAGCCTTTCGAGTTCTTGGAGATGAAGGGCTGATAGCGCCTCCACTCGTTTGGCTCCGACCTTGGTGAGAGTCAGGCGTACGAGCCGACGGTCGGCCTTGTCTCGCGTGCGTACGACGAGCCCCGCTGCATCCGCTCGATCGATGAGTTCGACGACGCTGTGATGGCGCAACAAGAGATAATCGGCAATGTCGCTCACTGTTGGTCCGCTGGGGTCGGCGTGTCCACGGATGGCGAGAAGGAGCTGATGCTGGGCTGGCGTGAGTCCTGCATCATGTGCTTGTCGCTCGCTCCACCGTTCAAAGCGGCGGAGACTCGTCCGTAGCTCCAACAAGTGGGCATAGTCATCATCGGAGAGCTTCATCGATTCACGATACCTCGTAGCACGATGAGGAAGAACCACACGTTCTACACAGCTACGGACTGTGAAGTAACCCCAGTCCGACAGCACTGACGAGCCATCAGACGCGCAAGCCTCGCGGGTAGCCAGTCCAAATCTCTCAGGGAGGTCGGTGTCGCTGGAGTCGACCCGTGACGGAGTCGGGGCCCCTGGAAGTTAGCGCTGTTAGACGTAATCGGGTACCGGATGGGCACTTGTCTGGCGCTCGGGAATCGTAGTACGATACAATCGTGAGGCGATAAAGGTAGGTGGAATATGGTGTCGTTGGAAGTCCTTGTTGCAGTCCTCGTGGTGTTGTTGCTGATTGTTGTCTCGGCACTCGGATACATCGGAGCTTTGGGCGCTCTCGGAGTCGTTCGGTTTGTCCGCTGTAGCCGGTGCGGCCATCTCGGGCTGACGTCGACTAGAAAACCCATCAGGCCGTGCTCCCGCTGCCGGCACGGGGTTCTGCTCCACCCGGTCCGTAGTTTGCATAGCGTTCCCATCCAATCGATATACCGCAAGCATCATTCCGGGGCCATGTCCGGGTCTGCGAACGCGAGAGCGACAGCAAGGGAGAGCGGGGGGCCGCATGGTGTCTGAGCAGCAAAGGCAGCTGGACTGGGGCAATTGCGTGAATGTGAGAGATGTCGGAGGCCTGCGCACACGGAACGGCGACCGAACAGTCATGGGGAGGATCGTGCGCAGTGACAACCCGGGGCTTTTGACCCAGGACGGTCGGTCGGCGCTCGAAAGTTATGGGATCAAGACGGTCATTTGGTTGACATCATCGGGAGAGCCAACGGACGGGGACGAGCCACCCTCCGTTGGCGGTTTAGAGGTCAGAACCATCATCGTCGAAGATCTGAACGATCCTCAGTTCGTATCCCTCTGCGTAGAGACCGGATTGTGGTGTACCCCACTGTACTTTCCTCTGATGTTGACGCACTGGCCGTCCGTGTGCGCCGAGATTGTTTCCGCTGTCGCTACAGCGGAGCCCGGCGGCGTGGTGGTTTCGTGTCTCCGCGGACGCGACCGCACGGGGTTGGCCGTCTTTCTCCTCCTGGCTTTGGCTCAGGTCGAGCCTGAAGAGATCGCAGCCGATTGGAAGTTGAGCGTCGCACGCCTCGAATCGGAAATCCCAAGCTACGCTCAGCTGCTCGCCGATCTACTCGCTGAGAACGGCACGTCCGTGGTTGATTCGATCCGCGACTCGTGCAAACGATTCCAGGTAGCGGAGTATCTGGTCAGCCACGGGTTGAAGCGCCATGATCTCCGACGTGTGCGCCGGCGTCTACTCGGGACTGAACACGGGGCGCAGGATCCAAGAGGTATTGCGACTCGAGTGCTGGCGGGCTGTCAGCGACTTGATGGTGAGGCCGGCTTGATCGGACCGAGTCTCAAATCACGAATCGCACTGGCACCTTCGTTACAGAACATGCGTGCTGATGACTGAGTTGAAAGGCGGTCACGGCTCGGCGAACGAAACACGCTGCTCATATCGAAAGAAGCTCCTCGAGGCTCACGCGGTGTTCTTCGTCCGGCGGCATCGTCATTGTCTATGCGGTTTCAGGGATTGCGAGGTACTGACATGGCAGTAGCTGCTGATCCCGACGGTGAACAAATCGAGAGAATCAATGAACGACGATTAGCGGATTCGGACGCCGGGGTTTGTTCTGACGATGGGTCAGCCCCGAACTGGGTGTTACTTGAGCTGGCTGCATCTGGACTGATGTTCGGGATCATGGTCGCCGCTGGTGCATTGGCCGGTTTCCGTTCCATGGCCCGCCTGCGGACGGGAAGAGCATGATCTCCCGCCAACCCGCTTCCGATAAGCACTACGCCCGTTGCCAGTTCGAGAAAGTGGACTCGTGGTCTTGAGCCGGAGGTTGATCGTTGGGACGGCCGGATCAGGACGAGCAATCGTAGGGTGGTCCGGGAGAGTGAGCTGATGCGCGTCGTCGTCGTTGATGCCTTCGCATCCTCTGGGCGCAGTCTCCTCGAAGCGCTGGCCCAGCATCGATATATCGATCATGTAATCAGTGTCGGCGATCCGTCGCGGGCCCTTGCTAAGACGGAGTTGCACGTCGAGTTCGTTAAACCCAGAACCACAGAGGAATTTCCCAGACTCTTCCAGAATGCAGATGCCGTCGTCTATGCCGGGCAGGCATTCAACTGGTTCAACCGACGAGCCAGCGTTGACATATTGGTTCGACTGGAGGCCGTATGTCGAGGGCTCGCAACGGCCCGAGTACCTAACTTCGTGTGTGGCCTATCGGTCGGCGCGTATGCGCCAGCCCCGATGGGTGCGTCGGTTCGAGAGGATTGGCCGACGTCCGGTATTCCTGGGTCGCACCTGTCACATCGACTCTCGCAGGCAGAGCGTCTCATTCAGAGGTTCCACGAAGAGCACCCAGTCATCCGGACAGTGAGCCTACGGATGGCTCCCGTGGTGGGTCCCGTGGATTCGGCTGCTCCGTCCATCTTTGAACGCTGGGGAGCTGCAGTTGTGGGGAGGTACCTGCTGGGCCACCTCCTCGACCCCACCCATAGACCGGTCGTCCCGGCCGTCGGGTCACGGATGTTCCAAATGGTCCATGTCGACGATATGGCTGACGCCTTCTGTCGATCAGTGACGGAGTCCGTCATCGGCCCCTACAACATTGCGGGCCAGCCCTTCACGTCTCGTCATCTCGCGGAAACTGTGTCGGCGAGGACGCTACCGATGTCGCCACAAGGCTTGTCACGGGTCTTTCGCCTCGCGCATGGCCTGGGTCTTCATTCGATGGAGCCCCAGTCGTTCGATCTCGCATTGCGCTGTCCTGTCGTCGATACGTCTCGTGCGCGGGAGGAGCTCGGCTGGACACCTCGACATGACATGGCCACGGTGCTGGAGTCTTTTGCCGATGTGCTCTCCGCCGAACGTAATCAGCCTTCATACCGAGGTACTGGCCGCGTCGGCGGTGCCAGGTCGACGGAGTGGTCCTGAGGGGACGGACACCGCGTCGAGGCCCTTGTCTTCGCTCACGGGCCTCTCGCTCGGCCAGCCTTAGGATCAGCTGCTCGGGGGATTCCGCCGCTTCATGGTTGAGGTGATCTCCTATAGCCAATCGCCGTTGCTTGGCTAGCTCCATTCTCAGCGCCCTCTACGCTTCGGCGCGGCAAGGTGGCGCACATTCGATTGATCTGGGGAGTTCGCCCGACGGTAACCAGGGGGACGGGCCTCCTTGCGCCTGCTTATTGCCGACCCCGTCGGCTACTTGGTGTTCAGACGTGGCACTGTTCTGCTCGGCAAGAACCGGCAAGAGGGTCTAAGTTGAAGGAGACAACCACACGGGAGCCCGCGCGGGCTGAGAGGGTGCCATTGATGGCGCCGACCGTTTACCTGATCCGGGTCATGCCGGCGGAGGGAGAGGGATATGGGCAGCATCGACAACCGTCGCCGGATTTACCAGGTCGGCCCCGAGGGCGTCTCGGTACCATTCCAAGAGGTGACGCTGGCTGCATCGCCGGGCAGAGACGGTGAGCGCATCGCTAACTCCCCGGTGCTGCTCTACGACACGGGCGGCCCGGGTTCGGATCCCACTGTGGGCCTTCCTGCTTTGCGTCGTCAGTGGATTCTGGCGCGAGGCGACGTTCAAGAAGTTGCTGGGCGTTCTCCCCAGCCTCGCGATGACGGTCGCTGGGCTGGTGCTGAGCGCACATCAGAGCATTGGCTCGGTACGCGACGTTCGCCACTGCGAGCGAAGGCGGGACACAAGGTCACGCAGTTGCACTACGCGCGGGCCGGAAAGGTCACCCCCGAGATGGCCTTCGTTGCGCTACGAGAAGGGATAGATCCCGAAGCGGTCCGCCGGGAGATCGCTGCCGGTCGGGCCATCCTGCCGGCCAACGTGAACCACCCCGAGAGCGAGCCCATGGCTATTGGCCGTAACCTCTTGGTCAAGGTCAACGCCAACATCGGCAACTCCGCCGTGACTTCGTCGATCGCCGCTGAGGTGGACAAGTTGACCTGGGCCACCCGATGGGGCGCCGATACCGTCATGGATCTCTCGACTGGTCGCGACATCCACACGACCCGCGAGTGGATAGTCAGGAACTCGCCGGTGCCCATCGGGACAGTCCCGATCTACCAGGCCCTCGAAAAGGTCAACGGCAATCCCGCCGATCTCAGCTGGGAGCTCTATCGCGACACCATCGTGGAGCAGTGCGAGCAGGGCGTCGACTACTTCACGGTGCATGCCGGGGTGCGGCTCGCCTACGTGCCGCTCACGGCCCAGCGGCTGACTGGCATAGTCAGCCGCGGCGGTTCGATCATGGCGGCGTGGTGTCTGGCCCATCACCAGGAGAACTTCCTCTATGAACACTTCGAGGAGCTTTGCGAGATCATGGCGGCCTATGACGTCGCCTTCTCCCTGGGCGACGGGCTACGGCCGGGCTCGATCGCCGATGCAAACGACGAGGCTCAGTTCGCCGAGCTGCGGACCCTGGGCGAACTCACCGAGGTTGCCTGGCGCCATGACGTCCAGGTCATGGTCGAGGGGCCCGGGCATGTGCCCATGGACCGGATCAAGGAGAACGTCGAGCTCCAACAAGAGGTCTGCCACGGAGCGCCCTTCTATACGCTCGGGCCGCTTACCACCGACATCGCGCCTGGCTACGACCACATCACATCAGCCATCGGCGCGGCGATGATCGGCTGGTACGGCACCGCCATGCTCTGCTACGTGACGCCGAAGGAGCATCTGGGACTGCCCGATCGCGACGACGTCAAAGCTGGGATGATCGCCTACAAGATCGCGGCTCATGCCGCTGATGTGGCCAAGGGTCATCCTGGCGCCCAGGCCTGGGACGACGCGCTCTCCAAGGCGCGGTTCGAGTTCCGCTGGGACGACCAGTTTGATTTGTCATTGGATCCCGAGATGGCTCGGGCCTTTCACGATGAGACCCTGCCGGCCGAGGCAGCCAAGACCGCCCACTTCTGTTCGATGTGCGGACCCAAGTTCTGCTCCATGCGCATCAGCCAGGACGTCAGGGAGTATGCGGACTCCCATGGGGTGGAGGTCGGCGTTGCAATCGAGCTCGGGATGAAGGAGAAGTCTGCTGAGTTCCTTGCCACCGGTGACCACCTCTACGAGGAAACGTGAATGCTGGTCCCATTGACGTTCGCACTCGCTCAGAGCCTCTCCGACGGTCGCTCTTCGACGCAGTCACGCACTCCACGTGGGGCGTGTAATCCCTAGCGAGGCCATCAAGACCAAGGTGTGGGCGGTTTGCCGTGGCGCTGAGACACAACGTGACCGAACGCCCCATCCGCGGACAGCCAAGGCGAGCTACCCTCGGCGCTCATGACACATCGTCACATGAAAACGGGTGAGTCCTCTGTCCGTGCCCCCGATGGCTTTGTCCACAGGATCCTCTGTAGCTGTGGCGAGGCCTACACCGCGAAGACGAGATTCTCAGCGGCCAACGCCAAAGCTGCAGCGGCAAAGCTTTTCGGTCTCCACGTCAACAGAGCTCAGTACCTCTAGGGGGCAACTTGTCGGGCTGAGCGGTGGACGACGACGCCGAGGGGCTTTTGAACAGCCTCGTTCTGTGACGGTACGGCAATCCCATTTGGTTTACCTGAATCGACGTGATCAGGAAGCGGCCGATACGTTTTCGAGAAGACGTACAAGCGCTTTCCGCCAAACGCCAGCCACGCCCGTATAACTAGCGAACGTTTCGGTTCTGGGTTGTTTGCTGGCATTCGGGACGGTGCGCACCCCCGTCAAGGACTGCGCCACATTCGGGGCAAAGAAGGCCGGCCCAACAGGCAGGATCGCCACCCTCGTCCCTCTCCTTTCGGTCAGCATGGCTCGTTCCCTCGCGGTCTACTGCAAGGAAGTCGATCGTGAAGCGCACCGGCCCGAGCAAGTGCACCTCGTGTTCGACGGTAGGGGGAATGGCCTGGCTCGAACCAGGTTGTAACACGACTTCGATCCGGGGCTCGGAGAACATGATGAATCGCAGCGTGCCGATCTGGACCACTAGCCGTCCCCACGTGCCGTGGGCCAACCTGTGAGCGCGCAACAAGCCCTGGGGCACCGTCTGCTCGGTCCACTCCGGACTTGATCGAACGAAGCGGAGCCCCTCGGGCATTTCGGCCCGGTCACAGAGCGGACAGTCGAGGGGCATTCCGAGCTTGGCCGTCCGACCCGCTTCTTCGATTATCCACGGTCGAAGTTGAAAGGGAGGACGATGACGAACATGCTGGTTGTGGCCGCATTCGAGCTCTGCCACCCATTCGGGAACTTCGTCTTGGTGGTAGGCGATAATTGCT
Source organism: uncultured Acidimicrobiaceae bacterium (assembly GCA_963783965.1). GTDB lineage: Bacteria > Actinomycetota > Acidimicrobiia > Acidimicrobiales > RAAP-2 > Bog-473. Next base: position 21,241 of record CAWAPQ010000005.1, read on the forward strand.
CGTTCCACGGCCCGTCAGAGCTCCTGTGAGCGCTCCAGAAGGCAAGGTGTCCTCCGGTCCCGTACCGCTTTTCGCGGTTGGATTGACTCGGCGCAACGTCAGCACGCGTTCGGCGTGGCGCTCCTCTTCAAGGAGTTTTTGGCGTGCTTCGAGAAGGTCGAACTGGGTGATGAGTCCATCGAGGTGGTGAACATCAGCGCGGTTGACGACTGGGAGCACGCCGAGCCCGAGGGCGGCCATGCGGTCGGCCACGCTGCGTAGGATCTCGTCAGGATGTGCCACGACAGAAGTGGAGATCATGGCTTCGCCGACTTGGGCGCCGGCCTGGTCCTTGCCGGCGAGGACGGCTGACCAGGGAAGTACTCCGACTAGACCGGAGCCGTTGTCGAGCACGGGGTAAAGGCGTTGACGGCGCTCGCTGGAGCCTTCCGGGAGGGATTGATAGAGCTCACTGAGCAATCGAGTGGGTTCAACGGTATAGATGTCGGTGTCCATGACCTCTCGCACAAAGGTGGCTTCGAGTGGGTCGACGGCGTATTCACGCATGACATGAAAGCCCCGTCGGGCCACCTTCTCGGTCAGGATCGAGCGTTTCAGCACCAGCACGCTCACAAGATGGGCCACCGTGGCGACGACCAAAAGGGCGAGGATGCTGTTTTGGTCATGGGTGAGCTCGAACGCGAAAATGATTGCGGTAAAGGGGGAGCGCGTCACGCCAGCCATCGCCCCGGCGAGTCCGAGTAATGCGTATACCCCAGGCGTCGTGCCGGGCAGAACGTGACCCATGATGCCGCCGATAGCCGCCCCCATCATCATGATGGGGGCGAGGATGCCGCCGCTGGTCCCGCTGCCGAGCGCACCGGACCAGATAACGAGCTTCACGACGAGCAGAAGGAGAAGCGCATCGACCGCGAGTTGTCCCAGGAGTTCGGCGTGGATCGTGTTGTAGCCCACACCGAGTGCTCGAGGATCGATCAAGCCTCCGACTCCGATGAGAACCCCGCCGATCATGGGCCACCACATCCAGTGCAAATGCCCCGTGAGCTTCTTGAAGAGATCCTCGAAGCGATAGACGGCCTGAGTCATGACCCAGGCGCCGAGACCCGTGGCGAGGCCGACGGCGGCGGCCCCGAGCAGGACCACGCCGCCGAGCGGGGCATGGTGAGCGACCGGAAAGAGTGGCTGAGGTGAGACGAGGCCCGCATTTGCCATCACCATCCGCAAGCCGTCGGCGGTTGCCGCCGCCAGGCCGATCAAGACCATTGAGCGTGGCTTGAACTCGAAGGCCAACAGCTCGACACCGAACAGGGTTGCAGCCACGGGCGTGCCGAAGACGGCGCTCATGCCCGCCGCCGCCCCAGCGACGAGAAGAGCTCGCCGTTGGGCGGCGGTGAGGTGGAAGAGCTGGCCGATGACGGATCCGACGGCTCCTCCGGTCAAGATGATCGGCCCTTCGGCGCCGAAGGGACCGCCCGTGCCGATGCTGATGGCACTCGAGATCGGCTTCAAGATGGCCAAGCGTGGCTGCACCCGGCTGCCGTTGATCAAGATGCGCTCCATAGCCTCGGGGATGCCGTGGCCACGGATCTGCTCGGAGCCATATCGGGCCATCAGGCCGACGATCAGACCGCCGCCGATGGGGATAATGACGGCGATGGCGCCGAGCGTGTTGGCATTGGGCGACACCAGATGAACACTGAGTCGCTGGTAGTAGAAGAGGTTGGTGAAAAACCCAATCATGGAAAGCAGTGCCAAAGAGATACCGGCTCCGATGGCGCCAATCAGAATCGCCAAGGGCACGAGCGGCAATATGGCGGAAGTGGTCGTGAAGTCCCCGAGTGCCCGTTCCTTCGTGTCAGCTGGACGGTGGTCGCTACCGAGCAGGTCTGCGTCGTCGTCTTGGGTGGGGGAAGTCGAATCTAGGTGCTTCTCTTGGGCGTCAATGACTTCGGAGTTGAGAAGACCCGAAGCGTGCTCGACCAACCCTGGTTCACCCGTTGGGCTCGTCCCGTCCGGCAGCGACTCCGACTCAAGCTTGCGTTCGCTCACCAGCGTCTCCGATCGCCTCGCGAACCCGAGTCGGCAGAAAAGAGGAGATTGGCTTCTGTGCCGTGACGTGGATGGCTGGCGGTGCTATTCATCGTGACACGATGTTATCGTATCCCGAATGAGCGTGCCTGACGACCGTGAGCCCTGCCCTTTGGCGCTGCGGACAGGGCCTTCGCCGGTTTGAGCGTTGGAGTGAACAGGGATCTTAAGGAGCAGCGTTGACCCTGACGGCACCAGTGGCGCCTCGCGGGCGGTGAACTTTGGGGTCCCATCCACGGAGGCAACAGCGAGGAATAACAAGGGGCAACAACGAGCAACCGAGCTGATTATCGGTGCCCATGTCAGATAGACGAGAGCCGACTGGCCAGGGCGCCCGTGGGGTCCGGCTGCTACCGCATTCCTCCAGAGGGAGGGTTTGTTCCTGTGATTGCTAAACACAGCGCACCCTTCGGAAACCGCAACGCCGCCATCGAAGTGATGCCGTTCCTCTTACAGTTCATCGTTAGCGGCTCCGCCTATCCTGGTTCACCCCTCGAACCTCTTGACGACCACCCTCTGCTGCGATCAGCTGGAACGCGTGGTATGAGGTCTTGGTCTGATAGTTCGAGTACAGAAGGCCGTCTCCGAATCCGTCATCGAAGATCGTCTTGTCGTTCGTACCCGGCGGCCGTGCGTGGATCGCGTTTGGGTCAACAGTAAATGTCCAGTTGATACCGACCACGTTGTGGTCGTGTGCAAGTGCTCTGAACGTATCGGTCAAAAAGCGGGCCTGGCCTGCCTCGCCGCCTTGATATCTATCTCCCAGTTCATCGATGTAGAGGGGCGATGCCTGGAGGGCCGGTATCGATGGATAGCCAACTTCGGTCACCCATACAGGCACGTGCCTCCCTCCATTGCACGCCTCGATGGCTCGCTCCGACGCGTCAACGATTTGGGGCGACCACACCGGACCGAAGTCGCCGACGTGGAGGTCGAGAATGTCGAGCGAGTTGCACCAAGACGGGTCGGAGTACAGAGCAGTGGCGAAGGCGATGGCCTTCGACGTCATGAGCGGCCTGCGGCGCAAGGTGCTGAGCCAGAGAGGGTGTGACGGCCTCAGTACCGCCATTGAGCACCTTGATGACGGGATCTGCGGCGTGGGCTGCGTGATAGACGACGCTCTGAAAGTGTGCGTACAACGCCGCATCGCCGCCAACCCAGTTCATGTTGAAGTCCTGAGGTTCGTTGCGCACAATGAGGTAGCGGAGACCCTCGGGAGCGGCGTGATCCACCAGCGCCGTCACGTATTGCCTCACCGAGGCGCAGCTCGCAGATGGAGTATCACAGTCTGATGGCGGAGCGTTGGCGTTCCCTCCGAGCGCATCCCACTTGGGCTCCTTTCCTAACTCGAAGAGGACGGTCAGTCTGTCGGCCTTGGCCAGAGAGAAGAGTTGGTCGACCTCGGAGAAGTCGTAGTGACCTGGCGACGGCTCCTCTGTGGCCCAGTTGCCGCCGGTGCGTACGGCTGACGCACCGGCGCGCTGCACCAACTGGAGGACCTGGGGTACCCGTGCAAGACCGATGGTCGGGTTGGCGGGGTTGACATCGAGGCCGTATCTGACGGCCACGTCCTGAACAACGGTGCGTTGCGCCCCCCACGTCGAGATCGCGGACGCGCTCGCCTGGTCTGCATTGATTGGTGCGCAAGCGCAGAAAAGGGCCGCCACCAGCACCAGGCCGAGAAAGCACCCTTGTACGGCAATGTCCTTTCGTCCACCGGTCCGATTCCAGCCCATGGTGCGGCCTTTCGTTATCGGGAGCTGTCAGTTCCACATTCCCGGACCGAATGCACACGTTGGCACCCAGATATTCGAAAACTGTGAGCGCCCCAGCTTCCGTCATCCGCCCGGCTGCACGAGTCGCTGGCCCGTTGGCCTCGGGTATTCGCCGGCACGGGTTCAGCAGATCGGCACTTTCGCGTTCGGCCCGGTAGTGGACGATCCGGTAAGCGAAGAAAGCAACGAAAGTCGCCGTCGGCAGAGGGTGGTGTCTCACCTGCACTACGAGGATCCCTTTGCGGCCCTCGCCTGGCTGTGCCGGGTCTTCGAGGTTACCGAGGTTAAGCCCTTCGACCGGGGCCGACAACATGACGGCGCGACTCGAGGACCTGACGGCGGAACCGTGACGAGTATCTGCGTTGACGCAGACCTCGTTCACTTATTCGGGGTCGCCAAACAGCTGAATCAGTGTGTCTACTGCGCTTCAACACTCCTATCTTCCTTCCGCATCGACCTCCTGCAACTGAGCTGACCTCGGGCCAGGAAGCGGCTGTTGAGCACCTGATCGGTCGGGGGGTCTCTGAGGTACCGCCCGATGTGGGGTGACAGTCGTTGCGGCCATTTGGTTTCGGTCGCCTTTGTGGGGTCATTCCCCGGAGCGCTGGCGGTAGCCGACCTACTCCGCCGCTTGCACGGAGGGCCGGCGTTGGTGTCAGTTCACTGCGATCTGAGGGATCCGAGCGATATGCGTGGTGCAGAGAACGACGCGCCCGGCCCAGCACTCAATCCGGGATCGCGTTGGCGGGACCGCCTTCCGAAAATGACAGCTTTTCGCTGATCGACGGAGACTGATCGTCTCGGAACGACTGAAATTCGGCGTGACCACCAGCATGCTCATCGGGTCAAGAACCCGAAGGTCCGGCCAGATCCGCGAGTTTCTCGGGACCCGCATGGGATGCGACCGATTTTGAGTAGTGCAGCGCTAGGGCGGCTGCACAGTGCAGAGCTGTGACCAGCGCTTTCGTCTAGTTTGTAACCCGAAGGGTGCGCTATGGTCCTGAACCCCCGCCACCAACAGAGATCCGCAGGTCAGGGCCGGTCCGGTGGGCCGGCCCTTCTGCTGTGCGGCCAGTTGTGATCGAGGCTGGGTCACCAATCTGTCACGAGTTCCTCTATCTGAGCGAAATCAACCCGACGCTTGGCGAGCGTTGCGAGCCGCACAGGTTCGTTTGGCCGAAGTCAATGCGAGGGCGAGGACCACGAGGAGGCCCCAGACGAGGAACCACGGATCCCAGAGGTAGGTGTGCCAGACCAAGGCGCGCCGGTCGGCGGCCCTTCCCAGATGGATGACGCCCGCTTGTACCAGTAGACCCGCCGAGGTGAAGACGAATCCGTAGAGGGTCAGTACCGCACCTTCTGCCCACGCCAACAACCTGAGTCGGCCGTGCCATTTCGAGGGCGGTGCGGGGCGGCAGAGGTAGAAGGGAAGAAGTGCACCTGTACCTTTGAGGACGACCGCGGCCCACACGGCCATCACCACGGTGGTGCTTTGATCTGCGGTGACCAGCGAGGAGCTGACAGTGGCGAGGAGCCACGTGCCGCCGAGTGCCCAGTAGGCGCTGATCGCGACATACGCCAGGCCGGCGACCAACGCTGCCGCGGCCGCAGTCAGTCCGAGTTGATGACGGATATCGGGTGCGTGAAGCTCGCGGGATGAGCGGTCCGACGCTCTCGCAGCGGCATTCGAGCCAGGTGTCAATGAAGTTCCTACTGCACCCGTGACGAGAATCATTAATCGTCCAGGCACTCACGAGTCACGAGTGTCACGTCTCGCTGACTGCGCAGTTGATAGATGGTCATCCCCAGCGAGACCCCAGCGACCGTCAAGGCGAGTCCGGCCAGGCCGAAAGCGAGCCAGGCCGTCATGACCAAGGGCTCCCGTCGGATTGCGCCACCCCATCGCGGCGACCGGGATCGGGCTTTACGTTATTCCTCCAGTACTGGTGCTCACGGCTTCGCCACCTCCGCTTCACGCAACCTCGCGGATTACTGAGCACCGACAGCGTTGGCGACAGTGGCGTCTGCGTGGTCTCGGCGCAACGAATTCAACACAGCGACCCTTCCTGTGAGTGTCAGACCGGCAGCCTTGGCTTCTTTGACGCTCAAACGACCCGAGAGGATCCCCAAGATGAGATGTGGGGGCCCAGCAAGTTCAAGATCAGGGGATTCAACCCTGCCAGGTCGCGTTCGGATTCCGTCTTGGGAGGTCTCGATGACGGCCGGGTAGTCCTCTGGACTGAGCTGTATGGAGACCGGAGGCCCATCTGGGGCGCGGTCTTTTAGGAACATCGAGACCGGACGCTTGAACCAGTGACTGCGGAATTGATCTGTTTCGTCTTTTTCGGACATGAAACGAGCACCCCATATCCCGAGCGCGTCGAGTACCGGCTCGAGGTCGGCTCCCGCATCGGTCAGGTGGTACAGCGTGGCCGCGACGGGCGGCGGAACCGCCTCACGCCAAACGATGCCGGCTTCCTCTAAAGAGGCCAATCGGTCGGCCAGGAGGTTGGTCGCAATTCCAGGTAACCCACTCATCAGGTCGGTGTAACGACACGGACCTTGGCTCACCAACTCTCTGATGATGAGCAGCGTCCAACGATCACCCACAGCATCGAGCGCCTTGGCCACCGCGCAGTAGTGGTTGTACGACTTCATGCGGCCAGTATGCCAGACATGTACTTGAGAATCAACAGTAAAGACTTGACTTTCTCAAGTACCGTGGTAAAACAGCAGGCATGTCCAATAAGGCCCGGGTTTGTCACTCCACTACGGGCGGCCGCGTTGGGCCGCCATCTCGAGACGGCTCCGGTGATCGCTGTCACCCTCTTGACGCATTCATCCGGCCGCTAGCTCGGACCTGGCAAACGATCTCTCTGGAGGAACGTGACCACCGTTGATTATCAGGCAACCCGCTTGAACTACGACAGCGCCGTCGATTTCGAAGAGACCCGCCGCAGGTTCGATGAACAGGTGCCGTTGCTCGATCCGTTGCTCACTCTCCGACTCGTCCTCGATCAAGCAACGTGGCGTGACGTCGAGGTTCTCGTGGATCGCACTGTTGGCCCAACAGGCTTCGTCGCCCTGGCGCGACTCGATCAGGGAGCTCTGTTCAGCCTGAGCGGCGATCCGGTCCAGGCCACGCTGTATCTCGTCGGGAACCCGGTGATTGCTAGCAAAATCCTTGCAGTCGAACCGGCGGCGGGTCTGTATGCACCTTTCCGCGTGGTGGTCTACCGAGACGCCAAGGGCGCGCATGTCGGCTACGACCAACCGTCAAGCGTGTTCGCGTCGTGTGGTTCCGCCGCGATCGACGCGATCGCACGTGAACTCGACGAGAAGATTCGAACCTCAGCGGAAACGTCGTGTCGATGACGACGACACTCGGCGACCATCACCGCTTCTACATGCACACGGGTGCCGCGCTTCGCCGGTTCGGTCTCCATGCGACTGACAGCCGCACCACAGAACGATGTCAGATGGCGACTTTTGAAAGAGGAGCCACACGATGAACACTCAATCCGATTTGATCAGAACCAGAGATGAGAACCACGGCGCGCCCATCGCTGGACGACATCGCGGCCCCGTCGATCCTCACAGAGGGACTCCCAAACGGCGGCGGCTCGGTGCGGTGGTGGTTGCGGTTCTCACGAGCTTGGTGTCGATTGTCGCGGCGAGCATCGTTGTCGCCGTCCCGGCGACCGCAATCAGCCGGCCAGGCGCCACAGCACCGTCGGACTCAAGGCTGGTGTGGATTCCGCGTGCTGGGTACCGGATTGCCGCGTATGTCCAGCCCGGCCGCGGCCCCGCGATCGTGCTCTGCCATGGGTTCCCGGACAACCACCATCTCTACGATCGAGTCGTCCCCTTGCTCAAGGGACACGAGGTCGTGACCTTCGATTTTCTCGGCTGGGGACGGTCGAGCAAGCCGTCCCACTATTCGTACACCTTCGCCGGCCAAGTGGGGGATCTGAACGCGGTGATCCAAGGCCTCCACCTCGGCCGGGTCGTCCTCGTGGCGCATGACGCCAGCGTGCCGGCGGTGCTCAACTGGGCTCTTGATCACCCCGAGCAGACCGCTTCGATCATCCTTTCGAACGGCTTCTACGCTCCAGTCGCTGCAACCGGGCCTCCGGCTCTTGCAACAATCTTCGCGCTAGGTCAGTACCCGAACACGTCCCCGCTCGGACCGCTTCCGCCCGGCACCGCCTACGGACTTAACAGTCTGATGAACGGTCTGTCGACCGATTCCCGCCTCCTGGATGATCTGCTCATCTGGCAGGAATCAACCTTTGACGGCAACCGCAGCATCGCGCGGGAGTTCGCGCCTCTGTTCACTCAGCAGTTCCTCGCCAAACCCAGCACACTCGGGCCCGTTCGCTCGCTCGCGGGCAACATCATCTACGCAGTCGGCAGCTACGACGCTGCCCGCGTCCCAAGTCTCAAATCCCTCGCCATGCCCGTGCACATCATGTGGGGCGCACAGGATCCCGATCTCAGCCTCAATCTGGCCGATGCCCTGCACCAAGAGATTCCGGATAGCACGCTGACCGTCTTCTCCAACGCGCATCACAACCTGATGCTCGACGATCCAACGCAATTCGCCGCAGCAATCAGATCTGCGGCCACCGGATAGGTGAGTCAGGGCAAAGCCAGCCGCTATTACCGAAGAGTTCACGTGTCGAGGACCGGCTGTCGGAACTGGCCCTGAACAGAAGGAGAGAGTGAAGACATGAGTGTTAGTCCTACAACCGTCTACAACTCAACGATCTCACGGAGATTAAGGAGCGCATCATGATGGCGCCTATCAATATGCCGTCGGCTCGGAGCCGGCTGGGAATCATTGTGGCTCTTTGTCTCGCCGCCTTCATCATCAGTGTGGACGTCACGATCGTGAACGTCGCCCTGCCCACTTTGGTGCGGAGCCTGGGCGCCTCGACAACGCAGCTGCAGTGGGTCGTCGACGCCTACAGCCTCGTCTTTGCCGCCCTGGTACTGGCCGCGGGCAGCATGAGCGATCGCCAGGGTCGAAAGGGCACACTGCTTCTTGGCCTCGTGGTCTTCGCCTCAGGGAGCCTGGCCGGCGCGCTCGTCAGCACTACGCCAGAGCTCATCGCCGCTCGGGCCGTGATGGGGCTCGGAGCTGCGCTCATATTTCCCTCCACGCTCTCGCTCCTGGTGAACGTCTTCACCGAGCGGGGCGAACGCGCCAAAGCCATCGGCCTCTGGGGAGCTACCACTGGAGTCGGGATCGCGACCGGCCCAATCGTCGGCGGCTGGCTGCTCGAGCGCTACTGGTGGGGAAGCATCTTCGCCTTCATGGCCCTCGTCGCCGTGGCGGTCGCGGTGCTGGTCGTCGTGGCGGTCCCGACCTCGCGGGACCCGAGTACGCCACGTATCGACTGGTCCGGCCTGACGCTGTCGAGCGCCGCCATGGCAACCCTCATCTTGGGGGTCATCGAGGCACCGGATTGGGGCTGGGGCTCCGCGGCGGCCCTGGCGACCATAAGCGGAGGCATCGCGCTGTTCTTCCTCTTCATCGTCCACGAGAGTCGAAGTGACCACCCGATGCTCGACGTGGCGCTGTTCCGTAATCCACGCTTCACCGCGGCCAGCGGATCGGTGGCCGTCTCCTTCTTCGCCTTGCAGGGCTTCATCTTTTTGGTCACCCAGTACTTCCAGTTCATCAAGACCTTCAGCCCTCTCGGCACCGGAGTACGGCTCCTGCCGGTCGCGGGGTCCGTGGCCGTCGCGTCGGTCGTCGGGACGAAGCTGGCGGTCCGCATTGGCAACAAGGTCGTCGTCACAGCCGGACTTGTCTCGTTCGCGGTCGGCTTGTTATGGGCGGCGACGGTCTCGGTGTCGACCTCGTACTCGATCATCGTTCTCCAGATGCTCTTCCTCGGCACCGGTATGGGCCTCACCAGCGCGCCGGCCACCGAAGCGATCATGGGGGCAGTTCCCAAGGCCAAGTCGGGCGTGGGCTCGGCGATGAACGATGCGACCCGGCTCTTCGGTGGCACGCTCGGCGTAGCCATCATCGGCAGCGTGGCGGCATCGCTGTATTCGAACCGGCTTGCCGCCACCCTCTCCCCAGCCCTGCCCGCCCGGGCTGTCACTTCAGCCAAAGCCTCTGTCGGCGGGGCGATCATCGCCTCGCACCAGCTCTCGAAACTCGGCCTCAGCCAGGGGTCGGAGGGGCTCGCCCACACGGCCACGAATGCGTTTCTCTTCAGCCTGCGCGGTGGCTGCCTGGTCGCGGGAGGGGTCACCCTCGCAGGGGCAGTCATGGCCGCCCTGCTGTTGCCGGCGAGGCCGCAACCGTCCGACCAGCTTTCGGACGGAACGATGCGGGAGAGTGAGATCTCGTTGCCTGCGACCGAGCCCGTCCTCGCCCAATAGGCCGCCAGCCGGACTTGAGAACCGACGCGCCTTTGGAGAGAGGTGCCGTGAAAGGAGACTGATATGAGCAAGACCGACGCAGATGTCAACGAGCACTACGTGTACCAGGGAGGTGGATCCCTCTACGTCCTCGACTACCCCGGCGAGGAACCGGCGATCGTCCTGATGCACGGTTTTCCCGACGATCACCGCATCTACGACAAGCTGGCACCGCTTCTGTCCCCGAGGCGGGTCGTGACCTTCGACTGGCTCGGGTACGGGCGCTCCGATCGAATCGACAAGATCGGCCCGTCCTCGGACGACCATGGTTCTGAACTGGCAGCGGTGCTCGATGGTTTGGGCATCACCCGCGCCGTACTGGTTGGCCACGACGCGTCGGGTCCCGACGCAGTCGCGTTCGCCATCGCGCACCCCGAGCGGGTGGCTCACCTGGTCCTACTCAACACCATGTTTGGGCACCAACCTTCGCTCAAGCTTCCTGAGATGATCCGGCTGCTTGCCGATCCGGCCTTCACCGCGATTGCCGACGCCATGGTCAACGACGACGCCCAGCGCCTCTGGCTGCTCGAGCACACCGCCGCCCAGTGGCACATGGATGCCCTCGACCCCGAGGGAATCGCCGTGCAGTCGATCCTGCCGCAGTTCTTTGGCGACGCCGACCAGCCGGATGCAATTGTCGCCATCCGCGCCTGGACGGCCGAGCTGTTCGACGCTTTGAATAGGCAGGATGCTCTTAGCGAAAGTGGAGCGCTCCGACGGCTCGAGGTCCCGGTTTCGATCATCTTTGGCGAGAATGATCGCTACTTGACCCCGACTCTTGGGGCCGAGATCGCAGGCCTCTTTGGGGACCCGTCGGTTCATGTGGTTCATGACGCCGCACACTGGCCACAGCACGACCAGCCTGAAGTCGTCGCCGAACTCGTCAAGCGAAGCGAGGTCGCGTAGGCGACACGAGGGTCCTTTTCAGAGAGGTCGGAGCTCGGACGGCGTCCAGCGAAAAGCAGCGCACAACACGTCACAACTGAGCAACGACACCGGGAAGAACGGAATAGACAAATGAAGGCAGCGCAGATGGACAGCCAATACTCAACCGGCATGTCCCGACAGAACATCGAGCGGGCTCTCGTCGCGTCCGGCAAAGAACTCAGTGAGATTCATACAGAGGATCTGAGTGCGGTCGAGGACTTCCACACGCTGGGCCGAATCGCCACCAGCCAACTGGCTGAGCTGGCCGAAATCAAGAGCCATGACCAAGTGCTCGATGCCGGCAGTGGCATCGGCGGCGCAGCTCGCTTCCTCGCCAACAGGTACCGCTGTCGAGTCACCACCGTTGACCTCACCAAGGAGTACTGCGAAACCTCTCTCTGGTTGAATCAACTCGTCGCGCTGGATGATCGGATCTCCGTCCATCAAGGGGACGTGACGGACCTACCGTTCGATGCGGCCACCTTCGATGTAGTGGTCAGTCAGCACGTGCAGATGAACGTGGCCGACAAGGCCCGCCTCTATGAGGAGGCCCGCCGTGTACTTCGACCGCGAGGGCGTCTCGCCATCTGGGACATCATCGCTGGGACCCCAGGCGAGCTCAAATTCCCGCTTCCGTGGGCGGATCGGCCTGAGCTAAGTCACCTCGTCTCCGCCGATCTCCTGCGAGACACGATCGAATCCGCCGGCCTCTCGGTCACCCACTGGAGTGACATGACTGAAGACGCAGTGGCGGTCATGGATATCTTCCTCTCAACTCCTCCGGGCCCGCTCGGCTTGCACAACTTCGTCGACAACTTTTTGGCCAAAGCGAACAACCTCGTTAACGGGCTGTCGGTCGGTCGGTTCCGCGCCGTGCAAGCCGTCTTCGAGGCTCGAAGCTGAAGTCCACTAAAGCTAAAAAAAGCTAAAAAACGGCACGGCCCGGCCGTGTTGACCGCCGTCAGGAGTTGGTTTACGCGCAGCTCTTTCACCACAGAAAGCAGGTCTGCGGTTCAGCGTGCCTCGACGAAGAACTCCAGCTGAATATTGTCTGGATCACGGAAAGCAAGGCCTGAGCCTTAAAAGGCGTCGACGATCTCACCGTGCTCGACCCCCAATTCATCAAGGCGTTCCAGCCACCCCTCAAGCTCAGTTCGATCAGCGCACCCTAAGGCGATGTGATCGAGTCCAATGCGGTGCTCGTCGAACTTCTCCCCGTCGTGCACGCCGGTTTTCCTCGAGTTCTTTCACTTCACAGAAGCGAGCACTGACCGAGAGAGTGGGGCGCTCTCTCCGATCGCCGAGAAGAACACGGCGCCCGCTGCGGCGACGGCCAAGAAGTAGGCGGTGAGCGAGAAGGCGTGGTCCACCGTGCTGTGTAGCGCTGACGTGCCGCCGGCAAGACCGAACACGAGCGCGGTAAGGGCGAGTCCGAGGGCCGTGCCCATGCCACGCGTCATGTTGAGCACACCCGAGGCCAGGCCGGATTGGTGGTCGGGCACCGAACCCATGATCGCCGCGTTGTTCGGTGGTGTGAAGCAGCCGAGGCCGGCGCCAATGAGTGCTAGCAGTGCCAGGAAACCCGGTGTCGCCGGACGCAGGGCGCCGAAGCCGAAGAGCCCGATCACCACCAGCGACATCCCTCCGACCGTGAGGAGACGCGCTCCGAGGCGGTCAGCCAGGCGACCAGCGAACGGAGCGACGATCCCGAGGGCGAGCGGCATCATCATGAGCTCGACGCCGGCGCGCGCCGCTCCGAGCCCGAGTCCGCGCTCGAAGTAGAAGGGAACGAGGAAGAGCACGCCGAACATGACCAAGTACGCCAAGAGACCACTGGTGATACCCCAGCTGAACCGGGAGCGGCCGAAGAGCGAGAGATCGAGCATCGGCTCGGGGACGCGTCGCTCCCGATACACGAAGGCCAAAGCGAGGATGAGCCCGAGAGCGAACGTCCCGACGATCAGGGGTGAAGTCCAACCGTAGGTGTTGCCGAACGAGATGGCCGACAGCACGGCCACGACGGCCGGGAAGAACAGCCCCAGTCCCAACCAGTCGAAGGGCACGCGATCGCTGAGTTTGAGGCTGCGGGGAATGAGGAGCAGGCCGGCGATCACGCCGAGCACACCGAAGGGGACGTTGACCATGAAGATGAGGCGCCAACCGCCCGCGGCAAGGAGCAGCCCACCGACGGACGGGCCGAGGGCGAGACCGGTGGCTTGAGCGGCTCCTTGTATCCCGATCGCCTTGCCCAACGAAGCTCGAGGGACCGCAATCACGATGATGGCGACGCTGTTGGCCTGGAGCATGGCGGCGCCGACTGCTTGGAGGACCCGGAAGGCGATGAGGGCGCCGAGGCTCGGGGCGAGGCCGCAGAGGGCCGAGCCGATCACGAAGATGGCGAACCCGTAGACGTAAAGGAGCTTGCGTCCCCACATGTCGGCAAAGCGACCAACCGCGGTGACGGTGGCGACGAGCACCAAGAGATAGCTGAGCCCCACCCAGGTGACCGCCCCCGACGCCGGCGTAGAAGGTCCGTTGCAGAGTGGGCAGGGCGACAGTCACGATGCTGGCGTCGAGCTGACCCATGAAGGCCCCGATGCAGACTGCTGCCACGGCCAGCCAGTACGCGTTCTCCCTGTTGCGGACTGACTCGGGCCGGTGAGGCTCGACGAGGAGCCGCTGCCAACCCATTGGCGCGGTGTCCTCTGCGATGCCCATCTGTCGATCGTCCACGGTTGCTTCGATCGTGCATCGGAGCGGACCAGAAGTCGAATAGAGATTTCCGAGAGGATCTATAAGCTAGGGCTATGGATAGCCGCAAGCTCGCCCACTTCGTGGCCGTGGTCGACCACGGGGGCTTCACCGCAGCGTCGCGGGCGGTCTTCGTCTCCCAACCTGCCCTTTCGTCGGCGGTCAAGGACCTCGAGGCTGAGCTCGGGGCCGAGCTCTTCGCCCGGATCGGCCATCGGGTGAGACTGACTCCGGCCGGCTCAGCTCTGCTCGAGCCGGCCCGGCGGGTCCTGCGCGACCTCGAGACGGGTCGGGCTGCGGTGGCAGAGGTCGCCGGGGTGTTGGCCGGTTCGCTGTCGTTGGCCAGCCTGCCGACACTGGCGGCTGATCCGATGGCCGGCATGGTCGGTGAGTTCCGACGCCACTACCAAGGGGTCAGAGTCGACCTCGCCGCCCCCGAAGACAGCGACGATCTCTTCGCCCTGGTGGAGTCGGGCACGTGTGAACTCGGTCTCACCGACGCGCTCGACGTCCCGGTGACCCTCGCGGCCATCGCCTTGGGGACTCAAGAGCTCGTGTTCATCCTCCCTCCGGGCTCGGCACCGGGAGGGCGAGACCCACTCGAAGCGCTCGAGCGCGGAGAGATCCCACTCGTGGTCGCGCCGGGCGGCACGTCGACACGCCGGCTGCTCGACCAGCAGTTCGAGGCGCTCGGCCACCAACCCACCCTTGCGGTGATCTCGGCGCAGCGCGAAGCGATCCTTCCCCTCGTGGTGGCGGGCGCCGGCGCGGCTCTGGTCCCACAGGCCCTGGCACTCATCGCCGAAAAGCTCGGAGCGATCGTGACGCGACCAAGGCCGCCCGCGGTTCGGGACCTGGTGCTCGTGCATCGACCCGGGACACTCGCACCGGCCGCGTCGAGATTCGTCAAGCTCTCGGTGCCTCCGACCTAGCGCGATCCGCTTTCAAGAGCAGCATCCAGCGAAAGGAGAGCCCTCGAAAGAGATGGCGCGAGAACGCGGTGGCAAGTCGCGCGGATCATCGTCGAGATCGGCACGTGGGATTGCCGATCTCTGAGGCCAAGACACCATCGCCGGTATGCTTGCGAGCGGAGAGCCGGGAAGCCTGGTCGGCACGTCCGTCCTGCGCGCACCGGGAGCTGAAATGACCTGTCTGGTTCTCCACACCACATCCCTCGTGACGTTTATGCGCCGGCGCGCGACGTGGTCCATCCGGTTCGGATCTGAGCGAACGTGACGGTTGGTCCTGCCGTTGCGGTCTTCGTCGTCGGGGCCGTTGTCAGCCTGGCCACCAGTTGGGTACTTGTTACCCGGCTCGAGCGCGTCGGTGAGCGCCTCGGATTCTCCGAAGCCAGCCTCGGCATGGTGGCTGCGCTCGCGGCAGACACCCCTGAGATCACGGCTTCGATCACCGCGATCGCCCATCATCAACAGACAGTTGGCGCCGGGGTTGTCTTGGGCTCGAACGTCTTCAACCTTGCAGCCCTACTGGGTCTGGGCGCCGTTGTGGCTGGTCGAATCAACCTGCACCGAAGAGTCGTCGTCTTCGGCGGCACCGTCGCGATGATCATCGGAGTCGCGTGCCTGCTGAGTGTGGGTGGCCAGGTGTCGGCTGGAGCGGGACTGGGCGTGGTCCTCGTCGTCTTGTTCGCCTACGTGACGCTCCTGGCCGCGCACCGGAACATCTTGGGCCGCCCGAGCGTGCCGAATGGGTGGTCGACGTGGCTCACAGCGGCCATCGTCGAGGAGGAGAGCGAGCTCGAAGAGGCCATCCGTCCGCAGCGAGGGACTTCGCGCGACACGATGGTGGCGGCCGGCGCGCTGGTGGTCGTGGTCTTGGCCAGCGTGGCCATGGAGCAAGGAGCGTCGTCGCTCGGGACGCACTTCGGTGTCCCCGAGATCGTCGTGGGTGGCCTGGTCCTTGCCGCCGTGACCAGCCTGCCCAACGCGGTCTCCGCTGTGTATCTGGCTCGGCGGGGCCGGGGCGCCGCCGCGTTCAGCACCGCGCTCAACTCGAACTCGCTCAACGTCGCCGCTGGCCTCTTGATCCCCGCCGTGGTCATCGGACTGGCTAAGCCTTCGGCGTCGGGAGTTTTGGTGGCCAGCTGGTACGTCGGACTCACCGCACTGACCCTGATGCTTGCCTACGTGGGCCGCGGACTCGGTCGGGTGTCGGGAGGTGCGATCATCGCGGCCTACGTGGTCTTCGTGGTGGTGCTCCTCGCCACGACGTGAGGGCGCTCGTCGGGTCGGCAGCGGTCGCGAAGTTTCTACGCGCTACGGAGCCGCGGACGTAGCGACCGCGCCGACCTGGTCGGCGAGCGCGACGGCGACCACGCGAGGCTGCAGTGGCACCTCCAAGCCTGGTGTCGGGGTGAGGATGAAGCGGCCAAGGGTCTCGCCGCGGTGGGCGACCAAGAGCTCGATCTCGGGTCCGGGGAGGCCCATGCGATCGACGCCCCAGATCCGGCCGCCCAGCAACACTTGCCCGTCATGCTCGAGGCGCATCATGGGGCGGGTGCCGAGCCCATCTTCGTAGCGACAGGCTCGCAGGTGCAGAAGATCCACCAGTGTGGCGCGCACGCGCTCGAGCACCTCGGGAGCGGGCGTGCCCGATGCGACGAGTTCGGAGACGTCGTAGATCACTCCGACGTAGTCGGCTTCCTCGAAGGCACTGGCCCGGTGGTGTCGATTGCGCGCCGCGAGCTCAGTGACGATGATCCCGACCACGAAGAGGCAGACAGCGGTCTCGATGTCGGGGCGATGCGTGATGGCGAGTCTCTCGTAGGGCTGGGTGAGGAAGTAGTCGAACCACAAGGTGGCGCTCAAAGTGGCCACGAAGCCGCTGAAGCGGTTACCCAGAGCAGCGACGGCGACGATGACGGCGACGAGGATCAGGGCCGACGCGGTGCTCGCGAAGTCTCCTCGGAACGGAACCAAGAGGGCTGCGACGCCGAGCGGGAGTACGAGGGCGGCAACGAAGGCGATCTGGTCTCGATACGGGCGGAATCGGTCCATGGTTGCCTCGCTTTGCTCTGGTGCTCTCAGTTTTCCACGGTGACCGTGGGGGTGGAAGGGGGCCGGTCGTGTGTTTCGGTCCTGGTCATTGCAGGGCCCAGGAGATGGCGTTGAAGGCTTGGTCAACGGTCCAGCTCCCACCACCAGGGTGCTTGGAGTCGTAGACGCCTTGGGCGTCGAGGAGCTGGCGTAGGGGCTTGGGCACGCTCGCGCCCCGGACCATCCCCGCCGTGACGAAGCGCTCGCGCAGCTGCGGGTCGAGCAGGGCGAATCCGTCGGAGTGGTTGACGTCGTAGGTGTAGGGCTGGCCGGTCTGCCAGTCGATGCCGGGAGGCGAGCCTTCGGGGACGACTTGGTAGTAGATGCCGAAGAAGTGCCACAGCGCGGCGATCGTCGAGGGCGGTGCGGTGAGGAGGGGCCAGCTGACGCCGGTGAGTTTGGCGTAGGCGGCCATCCGCTGGGGTGTGTCGCGGCCGGGGTCGACGGTCACCTCGACGATCGCTGCATTCGAGGTCAGGTGCTGCGCAGCGAGCTGGCGCTCGAGGGCAAGGAGGGCGCCAGTGGTCACTGGGCACTCCTCTTGGCACGAGGTGAGGAACGGCACCAAGAAGACGGCCTTGTCGGCGAAGGCGCGGAGGGTGACGGGACGGCCGTCCTGATCGGTGAAGGTCGCGTCGAGGATCGACGCAGGAACGGCCCGATCCATCTGGTCACCGATCGAGGCTGGCGGAGGTTCGGGCGAGGTCGCTCCGATCGAAGAGAGACCGAGGCCCAGAGCTGCACCGGCGACGAGAGCCGTTGTGCCGCCCAGGAGCACCAGCTTGCGCCGAGAACCCATAGCCTGCACAATAGATGCACTATGCAACAAAGTGCCGTCGCCCCTCCCACCCAAGATCACCTGGTCGATGCCGTCCTCAGCGCCAGCCGGGTGCTCGTGGCCATCGCGGCCCGATCGCTCGCTGACGTGGGCGAAGAGGTCACCTTGACCCAGTACCGCTCTCTGGTGGTGCTCGCCTCTCGGGGCCCCCAGGGTGTGGCCGCTCTCGCCGAGGCAGTGTCGGTCACGTCTCCGACCGCGTCGAGGATGTGCGACCGACTGGTCAAGAAGGGCCTGGTCACGCGCCGGACCGATCGGCGCGACCGTCGCCAGGTTCGCATCGCGTTGTCCCCGGGTGGCCGGCGCCTGGTCGACACGGTGACGGCTCGCCGGCGCACCGAGATCGAACAGCTCATCGCGACCATCCCCGCCGAGTCCCGGGGCGGGGTCGTCGATGCGTTGCGGCACTTGAGCGAGACCGCGGGTGAAGTGCCCGAGCAGGACTGGAGCACGGGCTGGGACCTGTGAGCTCGCTCGGTGACGAGGACGCGCCGGTCGACGCCCCGCATCCGAGTCGCTCGGTGCGCGCCCGAGGGAGTGCCGCCGCCGTTGGTCGATGGATCCGTTCGGCGTCGTACCTGCAGCGCTGGATCGTGCTCGGCGTCACGATCGGGGCCATCGCCGGGCTCGGGGCGGTCGTCTTCTTCGAAGCCCTGCGCCTCTGCACTCACTTCTTCTTGGAGATCCTCGCCGGCTACACGGTCCCGACCCCGGCGGCGGAAGGTCATGTCGCAGGTTCCGCCCATGCAGGGCGACCGTGGGCATTGCCGCTCGTCGCGGGCACCGGGGCGCTTCTCGGTGCGGTGTTGGTGTACCGCTTCGCCCCCGAAGCCGAAGGCCACGGCACCGACGCCGCCATCTCTGCGGTGCATCACAACCCGAAGGGGGTGCGATTCCGCGCTGTGCTCGTCAAGATCGTCGCATCCGCACTGACCATCGGCTCCGGGGGATCTGGCGGGCGCGAGGGCCCGACGGGTCAGATCAGCGCAGGGTTCGGCTCGTTGCTCACGCGCGTGCTCGAACTCGATCCGGCCGACGGGCGGATCGCCGTGGCGACAGGGATCGGCTCGGGGATCGGCGCCATCTTCGGTGCGCCCCTCGGTGGAGCCGTCCTCGCGTCCGAGATCCTCTACCGCGACGACTTCGACCCGGCTGCGCTGTTGCCCTGTTTCATCGCGTCGTCGGTCAGCTACGCCATCTTCGGATCTTTCGAGGGCTTCGGTCCCCTCTTCGGCTACGTGGGGTCGTATCGCTTCGGTGACCCGGCGCAACTCGGGTGGTTCGCGCTCATCGGCATCCTCGGAGGCCTGATCGGCCTGCTCTACGCCAAGGGGTTCTACGGCATCGCGCGGATCTCGGCCGCCGTACCCCGACTGCCCAAGTGGGTGAAGCCCGCGATCGGCGGGCTGATGGTGGGCACGATCGGGATCGTCATCCCAGAGGTGCTCGGTACCGGCTACGGCTGGATCCAGAAGTCGCTCGGGCCCGAGCTGCTTGGCATCCCGCTGTGGATAGTGCTGATCGTGCCCTTCGCCCGCATCGTCGCTACTGGGCTTTCGATCGGTTCGGGAGGATCGGGAGGCATTTTCGGCCCGGGCATGGTGATCGGTGCCTTCATGGGCGCGGCGGTGTGGCGGCTCTTCGAGCCCATCGCTCCGTCGATGGGCCACGACCCATCGCCGTACGTGATCGTCGGGATGATGTGTTGCTTCGGCAGCATCTCCCGAGCCCCCCTGGCGGTGATGTTGATGGTGGCCGAGATGACCGGGAGCCTCTCCATCCTCACGCCCGCGCTGGTCGGTGTCGGTCTGGCCTGGCTGATCGTGCACCACTTCGACGACACCATCTACCGGAGCCAGATCCGCAGCCGCTCAGATACCGAAGCACGGCGCCTCACCGCCGGGCTGCCCCTCTTGGCCACCATTCCCACCGCCCACGCCATGGCCGAGGCGCGGCTCGTGCTTGCAAGCTCAAAGAGCGTGGCCGACGCCGTACATCTCATGGAGGTGGCTGGCGTCAGTGGCGCTCCGGTGGTCGATGCGGCGGGGAGGTTCGAGGGAACCGTGGAATCGTCCGAACTGACAGAGGCGCCGGACCAAGCGAGCCGTGTCGGCGACCTGGCTGATGCGGGAGCGCCGGCGATTGCGCAGCGGAGTCGTCTCGATACAGCGCTCGAATCGATCACCTCGGCGCATATGTCCTGGGTCAGCGTGCTCGACGAAGACAGGCGGGTGGTCGGCACCTTGGCGATCTCGGACCTGGTCGCGAGCTATCGCCGTGAGCTCTTGGCCTCGGCGCAGCGCGTCAGTTCTCTTGGTGCAGCCAGCGGGGCGTTCGAGCTTTGCGTGGGTGAGGACTCGGACCTTGCCGGGCATACCCTGCGGGCGGCCCAGCTGCCTGAGGGGTCACTGGTCACTTCAATTGCGCGCAACGGCGAGGTGCTGACCCCGAGCGGCGATGTGGTGCTCGAGGCCGGTGACCGACTCTCGCTCTTGGGCTAGTACCAACCGACCAGGGCGTTTCGGCGGGAAAGCCGGTCAGGCGCCTTCGTCCAACCCCGGATGACCACAACCGAGGTGAAACGGGCATAGCGGTGCTGATGTGCCAGGTGGCGTGCGTGGCGTACCGATCCATCGGTTCTGAGGGGTAGTCGCTCGGCGGGGTGAGCGCGATGACGATGCCTACACAGAAGATGGAGCTGCCAGGCGATGTTGCGAGCTGCTCGGGAGCGCGCCGGTTCGTACAACGGGGCGCGGCGTGTCGGGGAATTCGTCGTCGAGTTCATCTCTCGCCTGCCGGCCCAAGACGCGGTCGGGAACTTCATCGGCACGCTGCATCTTCACGCCACTGACGGTCCGCGAGTGCTCAGTCGATTTTAGCGCAGAAACCCCCGCCCGCCCCAATAGGCCGAGGCTGACACCGTGAGCCGGGCCAGCAGGTCGGACCTGTTGTTGTGGTTGACCAACCGGAGGCCCCCTGGACACTGTCGACATGTGGGGCAATCAGGGGATTGTCGAGCACTGGCACCACCTCCGGCGCCGACCGGGTGACAACGTCGGCGGTCGATTTAGGATCGTTAGGGTGACCTGTATCCGCCCGGCAGTCCCCGAGTCTCCCGGTTGGGAATCGATGCCGGACCACGATTCCGGGGCGTGGGTCCGGGGTTTGGACGCCCACGGAGCGGACTATGACGAGACGGTGGCGCGCCTGCACGACTTGTTGCTGCGGGTGGCTCGGGCCGAGGTGTACCGACGGCGCGCCCAGCTGCCGATGGCCGGCCCCGAACTGGATGACCTGGCCCACCAGGCGGCCGCCGATGCCGTCATGGGAGTGGTGCGCAGAGTCGGGGAGTTCCGGGGCGAGAGCCGGTTCACGACCTGGGCCTGCAAGTTCGCCATCTTCGAGGTGTCGACCAAGGTCGGCCGGCACTTTTGGCGGCGGCCCACCGTGGCCATGGATGGCGAGGACTGGGACCGCCTTCCGGACCGCTTCGGTCTCGGCCCGGCCGGCGCGGCAGAGTGGCGCGATGTCGTCGCCGCCCTGCACCGGGCGGTCGACGAGGAGCTCACCAATCACCAGCGGCGTATCTTTGTGGCGATCGTGCTCAATGGTGTTCCGTTGGACGCGCTGGTGGCCCAGCTCGGCTCCAACCGCAACGCCATCTACAAAACGCTCTTCGACGCCCGACGTAAGTTGCGGGCCGCGCTGGTCACTCACGGGTATCTGGACGACGAAGTTTCGAGGCAGCCATGAATAGGTGGGGATCCTTGGAGCGGTTCTTGCGGACCGATCCGGCCGACGCCGGCTGCGCCGAGACCTTCGAGCTGCTGGACCGCTACGTGGAACGCCAGCTCGCTCACGGCGACGCGGCCCGCCGCTACCCCGGGATCGCAGCCCACCTGTCCAATTGCAATCCTTGCGTGCAGGACTTCGAAGGCCTTGTGGCCGCCATCGGCGGCCCGGCCGACTCGGCTTCTCGCGAAAAGTAGGGCCGCGGCTGGTAAGACCGGCTCCGCCGGTGCCACTCACCACGCAGCGGACCTGATGGGTCCGTAAGACCCCGCGAGGCCCAGGAGAGCAGGATTCATGCCGACCACGATCGCCGAACAGATCAGCCGTCTCACGGAGACCACGGCCGCCCAGCCGCCTAACGACATCATGGGAGCCTTCACTCGCGAGCAGGCCGACCTGGTCGCCCGCGGGAGGCCAGCTGGGGTGATCGAGGTGGGCGCGACGCTGCCCGACGCCGAGTTGCTCGACCCTCACGGCGCGACGACCAGCCTCTACGCGGCGCTCGGCGGCCGGCTGTCGGTCCTGGTGTTCTACCGGGGTGCCTGGTGCCCGTACTGCAACATCGCGCTCAAGACCTACCAGTCCGACTTGGTCCCCGAACTGTCCGGGCGGGGCGTGGGATTGGTGGCGATCAGCCCTCAGACCCCCGACGGGTCGCTCAGCGCTCAGGAGAAGCACGAGCTGACCTTCACCGTGCTATCCGACCCCGGCAACCAGGTAGCGACGGCGGTCGGGATCCTCACCGGTCCCTCGGACGAGGCGCGCGCCGCTCAGCTTCAGCTCGGCTTGGACCTCACCGCGGTCAACGCGGACGGCACTACGGGGCTCCCGATGCCTACCACGATCATCGTCGACGCCGACCACGTCATCGCTTGGATCGACGTCCACCCCGACTACAGCACCCGCTCCGAACCCGGCGACATCCTCGCCGCCGTCGACACCCTCGCCTCTCGATGACCGCACCGTTCAACGAGCGGGTCGCCCTGATCACCGGGGCCGGCCGGGGTATCGGACGCGCAGTTGCGCTCCAGCTGGCCGAGGGTGGGGCTCGTGTCGCGCTACTGGCCCGCTCGGTCGATCAGCTCGAAGAGACGGCCGCGACGCTGCGGGGCGAAGGCGGAGTCGCGCTGGTGCTCCAGGCCGATCTGGCCTACCCAGACGCCATCGCCGAGGCCGCCGCGACAGCCGCCAACGAGCTTGGTCCTGTCGACATCCTGGTGAACAACGCAGCCGTGGTCCAGCCGGCAGGACCAACCGTTTCCACCCCTCCTGCGGGGTGGTCGTCGGCGTTCGCCGTCAACGTCGAAGCGCCGGTCCGCCTCACTTTGGCGCTCCTGCCCGCGATGCTGGAGCGGGGTTGGGGCCGAATCGTGAACGTGTCGAGCGGAATCGTCGATCATCCCGGGGCCATGGTGGGACTGAACGCCTACGCCGCCACCAAGGCCGCGCTCGAAGCCCACACCCTCAGCCTCGCCGCCGAGGTGGCCGGCAACGGCGTAACCCTCAACGTCTACCGGCCCGGCTCAGTCGACACCGCCATGCAGGCGTGGTTTCGTGCTCAGCCGCCCGCCGAGATCGGCGCCTCCCTGCACCGGCATTTTCAGGCCTCTTACGAGCAGGGCGGGCTGATCACCCCGGAGCGCTCTGCTCAATCGCTCGTCACCAGACTGGCTGGGGAGGCCACCGGCGAGATCTGGAACGCGACCGATGCTTGACGTGACAGCAGCACCGCCAGCCGAGGCACCCTCGCTGACCGAAGCCGAGATCCGTATCCCCTACGAAAGGAGACCAGCATGACTGTGAAATTGGGACTACTTGCTTTGCTCGAGGCCAAGCCCGACAAGGGCGACGAGCTCTGCGCGTTCCTCGAAGCCGGCCGGGCCCTGGCAGTGCAAGAGGCCGGCACCATCACGTGGTACGCCTTCAAGATCAGCGACACCACGTACGGGATCTTCGACTCGTTCGAGACAGAGGACGCCCGCCAAGCTCACCTCGGTGGGGAGATCCCCACCGCCTTGGGCCAAGTAGCCGCCGATCTGCTGGCCAAGGAGCCCGACATCCGGACCGTGGACGTCATCGCCGTGAAATAGCCCGACGGCCCGACCAACGACATCACGAACCGAGGATCCTCAACTAGCTCATTGGAGAATCGCCATGACCCTGCTGCACCCTGGTGACCGCTTTCCGACCCTCACCGTGGCACTCTTCGGAGGAGAGACCCTCTCCCTCCCGGACGCGATGGCCGGTGGCTTCGGCGTGGTCCTGTTCTACCGGGGCGCCTGGTGCCCCTACTGCAACGCGCAGCTACGCGCCTTCCAGCGAGCTTCGGACAGCCTGGCCGAGGTGGGTGCCAAGGTGGTGGCCCTCTCGGTCGACGACGAGGCGACGACTGGCGAATTGGTGGCGAAGCACGGCCTCACGTTCCCGATCGGACATTCCGCCGACGCCAAAGCCATCTCGGCAGCGACGGGCGCGTTCGTCGATCCCGAGCTTGGGTTCCTCCAATCCACCGGGTTCGTGCTCAACCCTGACGGCCAGGTGGTGGTCAGCGTCTACTCCTCTGGGGCGATCGGACGCCTGGTGCCCGACGATGTGGTCGGCCTCATCCGCTACCTGCGCGATCACGCCGGCGCCACGGACTGAGAGGACGAGGCCTGAGCGACGCCGACATCTGTTCTACTACGACCAGGTGTGCCCGTAACGGGATCTTTCGCCGCCGTTCCGCTCGTCCCCGGCCTCCATGTCCCCGGTCAGATGTCGAGTTGTATTTCGAGCGTGTCGACCCGGCAGGGTGACAGGGATTCAGTAACCCTTGCATGCCACCCGCTCCAACCACGCTGGGTCAGTCATTCCCCTGCCAGCCAGCGGCGGTACAGCTCGGTGAGCTCGTCCTGCGCTTGGGGGGAGAGGTCCTCGGGTTCGATGCTTCCGCTGAGACGAATGGTGACTCGGATCTGTTCAAGGTAGGCAGAGCAATTGGGGCACGCCTCGAGGTGAGTCCGCAATCGCCGCCGCTGGCGCCGCGGCAGGGCCCCTTCGAGGTACTCGGTGAGGAGCTCGATCGCCTCTTGGCAGACAAGATCTCTGCGTCGCAGTATCGGCATCCTCATGCCCTCCCCATCTGCGCTGTGAGCATCTCACGTAGCCCAGCTCGGCCGCGGTGGAGAAGGACCCTCTGGTTGCCTGAACCGACGCCGAGGACGTCGCTCGCTTCTTCGCTTGAGAGGCCCTCCACGTCGCGCAGCAGCACCACAGCACGCTGCCGAGACGGCAGTCGGTCGAGTGCCGTTCGCAGCGCCGGAGCCACCGAAGCGGCCATGACTCGGTCGTCGACGTCATCGTCCCAGGCAACGACGGGTGAGATCCATTGGCCCGAAGAGTCGAAGAACGCGGGGTCGACCGAGGGTCCACGGTTCGCCCTGCGGCGCGACTCGCCAGCGTGAGCGGAGCGGACGCGATTGACCAAGATCCGGAACAGCCACGTCTTCAGCGACGACCGGGCCTCGAAGCGCTCGATCCCCTTGACAACGCTCATCCACGTGTCCTGGACTGCCTCCTCGGCGACCGCTTCGTCGTCGACCATGGATCTGGCGAGCCGGAGCATCGGCATCTGGTACAGCTGCACCACCGTGACGAAGGCATGCTCGTCACCGTCACACAGACGGGCCACCAGCTCGCTCTCCGACTCCACGAAGGGGAGCGTAGAGCGGCTTGACCCGAAGATCGACGCGGGCTCGGACACTCCCAGCGCTCTGTACCCCGTACCTGGGGTCCTCACGATACGCCACGTCATTCAGTCCGTTGTATCGGTGAATCCGTTACGCCGACGTTCGAAAGTTTTGTGTAACGCATCGTCTCCTTTCGAGGACTGTATCTGTAGCAATCTGACAATAGGAGGAGACATATGAAAGCCCTTACTCGATTTGCCCTGGCGGCGGGAGCGGTCGTTGGCCTGTCTGCGGTGGCCTTGCCAGCCGTAGCTGGCGCCGATCCAGCGCCACCACTTCCTGCGTTCGCCCAAGGTGGCGATCATGCCCTATTTGTGCAGACGGACAACACGGCGGGGAATCAGATCGTGGCGTACAACCGCAGTGTCAATGGGACACTGGCGCCCGCCGGAACCTACGCGACAGGAGGCCTTGGTGGCGTGCTCAACGGATCGGCTGTCGACCACCTCGCTTCGCAAGGCTCGCTGACCTACGACGCAGTTCACAACCTGCTCTACGCGGTCAACGCGGGGAGCAACACGGTTTCGGTTTTCTCGGTGCGCGGAGCTCAACTCTCCCTGCGCCAGGTGATCAACTCAGGCGGGCAGTTCCCCGTGAGCGTTGCCGTTCACGGCAATAACGTTTACGTCCTGAACGCGCTCAGCGCCAACGTGCAGGGCTTCGTCTCATTCTTCGGGCGCCTCTTCCCGCTTCCCGATTCAGATCGCAGCTTGGGGATCACGGTGCCCAGCAACACGAACCAGTTCACGAACACACCTGGTCAAGTGGCCGTTTCTCCCAACGGGACCGAGTTGATCGTCACGACCAAGTTGAATAATGACGACATCGATGTCTTCCAGATCGGGTTCTTCGGAACGCTTTCGCAATCTCCGGTCGTGACATCGGACCCGGGTGGACCATTCGGAGTGACCTTCGATGCGGCGGGTCATCTCGTGGTGTCGAATACCGCCTCCAACTCCTTGGCCACATACGTACTGGAACCCAATGGCACGGCAGTGGCGATTGACACCGTCCTCGACGGGCAGGCCGCGACCTGCTGGGTGGTTGGGGCACAGGGCTCCTTTTTCGCCTCTAATGCGGGGAGCGCCGACCTCAGCCACTTCCAGGAGCAGCCCTTCTCAGGGGCCCTTGCACTGGCGGGTGAGACGTCGACCGACGCGGGGACGGTCGACGCGTCGGCTTCTCCCGACCAGCAGTTCCTCTACGTCCAGACGGGCGCCAACGGCATCGTGGACGAGTTCCACGTCGGCCCAGCCGGCTCGCTGACCGCAATCGGCTCGGTGACCGTGCCGGGCGCAATCGGTGGTGAGGGAATCGCCGCCATCTGAGTCCGGCTTCTTGCAACAGCGCCACCAGCGCCGGGGAGCAATTGTTCCTCGGCGCTGGTGCGCGTCCGTCTGTGGTCGAAATGAGTTGAGGGTACCGGGTGTGACAGATCCCAGAGGGGCGACTGTTTTACCGGAGACTCTGGCGTTCGGTTGGTCGGGTCGGGTGCCATCACCCCCCATTTGGAGGAACGCGACGAGGCTGGTCTTCCAGTCGGATCTGCTCACGTGGATTTTAGGTGAACCAGCGAACTGGGCTGGGGAAGTGTGCCCCTCTTGAGCCCAAAGCATGTGGATCTTCAGGCAGCCGAACCCGAATGTCTCCAATGGGAGGAGTTTCTCGGGACTTATGTCACCCGAACGCAGATACTGAGCAAGCGCGTGCCGTATGCAGTGCATATGCGCGGCGCCCTGACCAGCCGCTTCGTCGGGCGTGTAACCCGATGGGTGCATGATGGCTTGGACCCCCGGCCACGATGTATGAACGGGCGACCGTTCAGTTACGAACGCTGCGTAGCTGCTGGTCAGCGGCTTCCACCGCATGGTCTTCGCTGGAGGGTTGACTCGCTGTTCGTTGTTGCATGATGCATTGCGCCAATGTGCTGGTCAGGTCGGTGCATGAGTCAGGAGATCCCGGGCCGGATCACATCTCCTCTCAACTCGCGGAGCCGTCGTAAGCGGCCAAGCCGGCTCGAAAAGCTGCCAATGATGCGGGGGAACTGTCGATCGGCCAGTCCGTCTCCTTCTGGATGTCGAACCATACGAATCCCTTGATCTCCGGGTTCGCCTTCAGCGTGGCAAACATGTCTGTTACCCAAGCCGCTTTGTTTCCCCCGAGCTCTGTACTGGCGACTTCTCCGATATACAGGGGATCTTGTGTCAGTTGTTGGAGCTGGCCAATGGACTGTTGGAATATCTGGCTGAAGGTTTGCCAGCCGCTGTCCGGATGCAAGGGCCCCCAGTTGTAACCATCCAGGGCAACCGCATTGACATACGAATTCCCGGGCCACAATTCGCTCAGTGGAGTTGACGTGCTCCAGACAACACTTGGAGACCACACCCAAGTCACGTTGTTCACCCCTGCAGCAGTAAAAATGTTGTGGACATGATCCCAGGCAGCGACGAACGAACCTGGAGCATTGCCATTCACGCCTTCACTCCACGGGGTCCAGTTGCCGTTCATCTCTTCCGCGAAGCGCAGCATGAGTTGGTGACCCCACGCCTTGATCTCCTGTGCCCATCGAAGTATGTACGAGTCGTAGCTTCCGGCTGCAATTGCGGCCAGAGAATATGCGGGCTGATTGACGCCGTTGTCTGGGTCCCAAGGCTCCCAGGTGATTTCCGGCATGGCACCTGATTGCACGATTGTGCTCGCATCCGCCGCGGGAAAGTCGGGCGCCGAGCTCCACTGTTCGTACCACATGTCGATTCCTGGCGACGCTCCAAGTGAGACGCTGAGCGACTGCAGGTCGCCGAGGCTCGACGGCAGTCCTGGCATGGTTATACCGAACGAAGGGATCATTGGAATAGCACCAGGATTCCCCGAGGGGCTCGCCGTCGTTGGAGCCGGGGTGGGAGACGAAGGCAATGTGGAGGTTGATGAGGTGGGCACCGAGGTGCCAGAAACACTGCTGCGAGACAAAGGAACTGTGGATGTTGTCGAAGTCGGTACGGAGATCCCGTGCGTGGAAGTACGGGGGCGTCCAGAGGGGGCCCGGTCGGTGTGCGACGTAACGCCTGGCAAGACTTCAGCCCCGCCTGATCTACTCGACAAGCGCTCAACCAGTCCAAGGCTGATGAACGTTGCCAACAGAATGACAACGACGGCGAGAACGAGAAGTGCTCTCCTTGATCGCAGGCGGCGAGTCAACTGGGGTTCCCGTCCGTTCCGTCGTGGTCACGGCCTTGGCTTGAATACCGACGCTCACCACCCGCAACCGTCCCTGAATATCTATCGGCCTGGCATCCGGCAGCCTTGAGTCCCCACAGGACCGGTGTGGTGATCTCGAAATGGCATGCACCCGCCTTGGCGCCCGGACCTCGTTGAGGGCCGGCCGGCACTCGGTGGAACGCCGTTCCTTGAGGATCTCGACACATCCTCCCTTCAGGGCCGACGCCTGCCTAAGTCCTGCAGGAACTGACCGTCCTGGTCGTCTGCTCGGACGAGTTCCGGCGTCTCGTCATGTTTCGCGTGGTCGTCCCGGCCCTGGGGCAGGGACTCGCAGTGGGAAGATCAGCTCACCGGATCCAGGTGAGCCCTACGGAGATCGCTGAGTCACCAGTGTGCTGCTGAGAACCACCAGGATCAGCCGCTCCCTCTTGTCGGAGCATTGCCGACTGTTCCCGTAGTTCCGGCCCGCGTGAAAGCCGTATTTTCGATATTACTCATGAGGTAGCGCGCGCTCTGGGCTCCTTCCCCGAGTTCCAGGCGATAACGGACGTGGTACTCCTTCGCAGCCGCCTGGTCCACTGTCGTGATCTGCTGTGTGAAGATCACGTCGAACTGACTGTCCCAGTAGCTATCCAGCCATGGGTTCTCTCCGTTGCTCCAGGCGCCGAACGGCGCCGCGAACAGTTGCGAGCGCCAGCCCTTCACAAAACCGGCGTGACTCGCGAGATCGGCCAGCCCATTCTTGATGTCCTTGACGACACGCGTCTCGTATTGCGCATCTGTCTGCCCAAAGTTCCAGATGTAGTCCTCGTACTGCGAGGTGGTGACCTGAGTGCGGTCTAATCCTTTCAAGCACGCGCCCGGTGCATCGGGCAGGAAGGCATGTCCGCACTCACCCGCGTGCAACTGGAGATACCAGCCCTCCTTCGACATGGCGGACACAATCGTCCACGGTGCATACTCAGTGCCGTACAACTGGTCTGCATACCCGGTCACGACGAACATGACCGCATGGAACCCATATCGGGCCATGATCGGCGTTGCGAACGTATCCGACCAGAAGGCATCGTCAAACGTGATCAGCACTGGCTTTGCCGGGAGGCGGAGGTTGATGCCGCTGAGCCACGCCACATACTGACGCGGGGTGACGGTGGCGTATCCGGCTTTCGCGAGGGCCGCCATGTTGGCTTTGAAGTTTTTCAAGGTGACGTTGTAGTTGCCAACTGAGCCTGTCACCGGGGATGGCGTGCCGATTCCGTGGTAGAGGAGGACGGGGATCTGCGCCGGCAATGTCGTGGCCAACTTGACGCGCGGTAGTCGCGCCACCGCGCTGGTGGCTGTTCTGAACTCGGACACTGCTAGCGCAGACGGGGCTCCCAGGAAAACGAGCACCGCGGCTATGACGAGGACCCTCGTACGACGGCGCGTTCGTCTCCGAGTTTCGACCGCCAGCTCCTGGGCGCCTTTGGCGAGGTGCCGGGCTGCCACCCCCGATTCCGGTTCCAGCGCGTGCTCGCCTTGGGCGAGGTGCCGGGGTGCCACCTCCGATTCCGGTTGCAGCTCACCGTCGCCATTGGCGAGGTGCCGGGGTGTCACTGCCGATACCGGCTCCAGCTCCTGGGCGCCTCGGGCGAGGTGCCGGGCTGCCACCCCCGATTCCGGTTGCAGCTCACCGTCGCCATTGGCGAGGTGCCGGGGTCTCACTGCCGATACCGGTTCCAGCTCCTGGGCGCCTCGGGCAAGGTGCCGCGCTGCCACCCCCGATTCCGGTTCCAGCGCGTGCTCGCCTTGGGCGAGGTGCCGGGCTGCCACCCCCGATTCCGGTTCCAGCTCCTGGGCGTCTCGGGCGAGGTGCCGGGCTGCCACCCCCGATACCGGTTGCAGCTCGTGCTCGCCTTGGGCGAGGTGCCGGGGTGCCACCCCCGATTCCGGTTCCAGCGCGTGCTCGCCTCGGGCGAGGTGCCGGGGTGCCACCCCCGATTCCGGTTCCAGCGCGTGCTCGCCTCGGGCGAGGTGCCGGGGTGCCACCCCCGATTCCGGTTGCAGCGCGTGCTCGCCTTGGGCGAGGTGCCGGGGTGCCACCCCCGATTCCGATCTCGGCACGGTGCCAGGCCCCCGCGCTGGTTGCCGTCTTACGCGCGGTGGAGAGGCGACATAGACGGTCCAGACCTCCCCGTCCCAATAGCGCCACAGCCCTGGTGTCGTTGGATCGTCGTGCCACCCCGGAGGGTCTTGGGGTGTCACCGCTTCCTACCTGGCAGCAGATTTCCGGCCGACGGGCCTCACTTCATCTGTCGTGGAATGAAGTGGGAGAGCGCCATCAGAACCGCGATCAACATCGTGCCGAGGAGAACCGCCCACAGGACGCCTACGACCCCGACTAGCGAAATCGATGCGAGACCGACGCCAGCGTGTGCCGTGGTGTGCAGGTTCATCTCCACTACCTTCCTTTGATTTAGTTCGCGCCTCTTACCTTTACCCAGGTATTGAGGTGACTGTCTGCCCGATATTCGACTAACTGCTTGAAGTAGCCCCTGGCAATAGCAACGGTCAGGAGCCATGCATAACCGACTTCGATAAAGAGGACGCTGGCGGCGAACATTCCCCACTTTCCGGTGCCGCGCACCGTCCATGCGGCGTCCGCTGAAAAGATCAATACGATGGGAAGCATCCACCAACCCACCAGCGGCGCGCCATTCGCGATGAGCAGCCCGAGCATCGTGAGGAAGAGCAACCGGACGGACAACGAGAAGGCAAGTCCCAGCTGCTTCAACCAGGGGATCGCTGTCGTACGTGTCCACCCGAACTGCATCAGAGTTTGGAGGTAGCCGCGGGCCCATCGCTCACGCTGGTGGATCAGTGCGCGCATGTGCGTGACTGGGACGGTTGACACAAGGCAGTCCTGCGGCCGGAGCGTCCGCCAGCGTGTATGCCGCAGCGCGATGGTCAACTTCCAGTCCTCCGTCCAGTTCGTCGGATCGTAGAACTCCCCGTAGGTGTCCTTGATCTCGCGCAGGGCGGCCACGCGAAAGAGTGCGGCCATTCCGGTCATACATCCCCCGCGCCCCTTGTGCCGCCCGATCATGATGCGATCGCGTTCATACTCCATGGCCTGGAGTAGCTCGAGAAGATTCCCGTGCCGCATGACCAGGTGATTGGAACTGAGCGCCCCGAGCTGGGGATCGTTGATGAAATGCCGGGCCCCATTCTCAATCAACGTCTCGGTCAAAACCGTGTCCGCATCCATCGAAAGCACGAGGTCATCATCATCGAGGAGCGGAAGATACTCGTTGAGTGCCTCGTTCAAGGCGGCAGCCTTCCGACCGCTGATCTGCCCCAGGTCGTCAACCCACACTCCAAGGTCACGTGAAATCTGAGCCGTGCGGTCAGTGCTGTTGTTGACGACAACGACGATCTCGTCGACAGGCCACGTCTGCGCCTTAAGAGACTTGATGGTGTCGGCGATGCTTTCCTCCTCGTTGTGGGCGGGGACAATCGCCAGCACCCTCATCGGCTTGACCTCGCGGACTTGCTCAGCGGGTGCCGGCTCTGGGATGCGTGGTGTCTGTAGGAGCGGACCAGTGAATAGTTCGGTGGTACCGAAATCCAACTCCGCATCAAGTGAAGTCATTCTCTCGCCAATTTGCGTTGCGTCCAGCCGCGCCACGGCTACGTGTGGGGAACGCTAATGGTCAGGCCGGGCGGAAGTCAAAGAGATACCGACCCGCGCACAATGTCCAAATCCCCACGCTGTAATCTGTCCATAGCGCATCCACAAAAGGCGAAATTGAGAACTCGGAACGGCTCAAGAGACACAACTCCGAATGGGTCAAGGAGACACAGCTAAATCGTCTTTCTAACATCTTTGGGGTTGAGATTCGAACAATTTTCTCACAATTTTGCTAAAGCTCTCGTTTCTGACGAAACAGAGGTCTGGGACTGGTCCCCGCTTCCGTCGCATTCCCTGCGTGATCACGTCCACCCTTTCCTGGGGCAAAACCTTCGCCCCGCCCGAAGCTTCGAAGGCCCATCTGGCAATCGAATTCCGAGAGACCGACGCCAATGACGCTTCTCCTTTACGAGGACCGATGATGATCCGGTGTCCTAACGCGCATGCAGTGCTGCGACCGGCCAGAAGCGGGTGACGGCCCCGACGGGCTGACTCCGGGGTACCGATCTACGTTCCTCGACGCGGCGGCTTGACCTTGACCTTGGGGGAAGCCGCAGACTTGTCCGGCAGCTGTCATGTCGATGAGGAGCGAGCACACGCGTGGATCAGATGACCATCGGAGAGTTCGCCAGAGACTCACGGCTGTCCGCGAAGGCGTTGCGGCTCTATGACGAGCTGGGTCTGCTGCCGCCGGCACGGGTTGACGAGGTCTCTGGCTACCGCTTCTATGAGCCCGGCCAGCTCAAGCTGGCACGCCTGATCGCGGCGCTGCGCCAGCTGCAGGTCCCGCTGGCGGAGATCAAGGCGATCCTCCCGCTTGAGCCGGACCAGGCGGCGGACCGCGTCCGCGAGGTTTGGGCCGCAACCGAGACCGAGCACACGGCTCGCCGCGCGCTCGCCGCATACGTGATCGATGAGCTGAGCGGAAAGAGGTCTGTCATGTTCGAGGTCAGCACGAGGGACATTCCGGAGCGCGCACTGCTGTGCGTGAAGCGCAACGTCCCCGGGATGGATCAGGCGTGGGCGTTCGGCAAGGAGTTCATCGGCCTGCTCCGGCGCTACCGGCTGCCGCAGATACCGGGACGCGCCGGCGGGTTCTTCTGTATCTACTGGGGTGAGGTCAGCGAGGACAGCGACGGTCCTATGGAGTGGTGCCGTCCCGTCCCACCAGACGAGGCGGAAGCGCTCGCCGGTCGCTGCCCCGAGTTGACACTGCGGGCCGAGCCCGCCCACGAGGAGGCGTTCGTGAAGATCGGCGATGGGCAGATCGGCGACGCCGACTGGCAAGTGGTCTCACGATCGCTGGAGGCGTGGAGCGAGCAGCGGCCAGACATACTGCCGGTCGATCTCGGCGTGCGGATGACCTATCTCCCCAGCGAATTTGGGCAGGACAACTACCAAGACTTCGCGATCCCGTTCAACGGTCGGCCACGCAGATGACGACGGTCGTCAAAGCCCAGTCGTTGACCAAGCGCTTCGGTGAGGTCCCAGCGGTCACGGATCTGTCATTTGCGTTGGAAGCTGGGACGATCACAGGCTTTCTCGGACCCAACGGCGCCGGCAAGACGAGAACGCTGCGGATGATCCTCGGCCTAGTAGCGCCGACGAGTGGACGGGCACTGGTGTTCGATCATCGGTACGCGGAGTTGCCGCGTGCGGCACTGCGGATCGGTGCCGTACTGGAGGCAACCGATTTCCATCCCGGCCGTTCGGGCCACGACCACCTGCGGATGCTCGGGAAGGCCGTCGATGTTCCCGACTCACGCGCGGACGAGGTGTTGCGCTTGGTGGAGCTCGGTGACGCCGCCCGGCGGCGTGTGAAGGGATATTCGCTGGGGATGCGTCAGCGGCTCGGGCTCGCAGTGGCGCTGCTCGGCGACCCCGAGCTGCTGATTCTCGACGAGCCGGCCAACGGACTTGACCCCGAGGGCGTGCGCTGGCTCCGGGACTTCCTGCGCAGGCTGGCCTCAGAGGGTCGCACAGTGCTCATCTCAAGTCATGTGCTCGCCGAGGTCGCGCAGACCGTTGACCGGGTGCTGATCGTCAGTCACGGGCGGCTCCTGCTCTCGACCTCGCTGGCAAAGTTGACGGCCCGTGCCGGCGGTGCGGTTCGCGTCCGCAGCGGCGATCCGCAGCGGCTCACTACGGCGCTGCGTGACGAGGCTCTACAGGTGACGACGGGTACCGACCACGCGCTACTCGTCCATGGAGCATCGAGCGAGCGGATCGGTGAGATCGCCTTCGCGGCCGGCGTCCCGGTGCACGAGCTGGTCAACGAAGGGGGCGTGCTGGAGGACATCTTTCTCGAACTGACCTCGAAGGCTGCGGCATGATCGCGCCGATCAGGGCAGAGCTGCTGAAGATGCGCTCGACCCGGACCACTATCGGGGTGATCCTCGGGATGATCGCGCTCGATCCTGCTCATTACGGTGCTCACCGGGCTGCTCACCCACCCAGGCGGGCTTGCGAGCAGAGAGGACCAGCTTCAGCTGCTGAGCGTGGGCAGTACCGCAGGCGTGTTCTCCGCACTTGCCGGGGTGTTGCTCGTGACCAGCGAGTACCGCTTCGGCACGATCCGTCCGACGATCCTGTTCAACCCGTGCGCTCACGCGTCCTGGCCTCAAAGTTCGTCGCCGGCGCACTGGCCGGAATCGCATTCGGGGTCCTTGGCGAGGCGATCGGCTGGGCGATCGGATCCGCGATCCTCGAAGGGCGTGGCATCAACGTCGTGCTCAGCAGCGGCGACATTCTGCTGCTCACGCTCGGCGGGCTCGCCGGCGCCGCCTTATGGGGAGCGATAGGCGCCGGCCTCGGGGCGATCATCCACAACCAAGTCGGCGCAGTCATCACGCTGCTCGCCTGGGGCCTCGTCGTCGACAACCTCCTATTCGGCCTCGTGCCTTCGGTGGGGCGGTTGATGCCAACCCGTGCTTCGGACGCACTCATGGGCCACCGAGTCCATCACTTAGTCTCGCCAGGCGCTGGCGCGATCACCTTGGTCGCCTGGGCCGGCGCACTGGCGGTCGTCGGTATCGCTCTATCCGTTGGGCAGGACATCAACTGACACCCTGGCTGAACGGCAGGGCGGTCTGATCGGAGTCAACCAGGCCGACGAAGGCACTCATGTCTCTTACGGATTGATCGAAGACGGCATCGACATCCTCGACTATGTCTGTAAGGCGCCCGAAGACCTCGAAGTTCACCGCCCCGAAGAGTTGGATCCATGCCGCGATCGACCGAATGATGGCGTCATCGGCCACACCGTTGAACCCCATCGCCTTCAGCCGGGCCGCCTCAGCAACGGCGCTCTTGGACATTTTTGGAGACATGTCGACGACGAACGGCTCGCGTAACCGTCCGGCTTCAGCGGCGTTGTGAATGATGGCAACAAGCGCCAGAGCGACCCGGCTCGCCGGGGGATTGGTCTCTTCGGGAGCTTGATACCCCGGAACGGGTGAACCGTAGATCAGGGCGTACTCGTGCGGGTGCGCGAGAGCCCAATCGCGCACGGCGTGACAACAGGCATTCCATCGTCCTGCGAAGTCGGTGCGTTCGAAGTGTTCATCGGCCGCTTCCACCGCGGAACCAATGGCCTCGTAGGCATCCACGATCAGAGCCGTTAAGAGTTCGTCACGGCTCTTGAAGTAGCGGTAGATCCCCGACGACACCATGTCGAGGTGCCGAGCGATGGCGCGGAGCGAGAGCGACGAAGCGCCTTCTTGGGCCATCTGTCGTCGGGCCTCGTCCTTGATCTCCTGCATGAGCTCGGCGCGCACTCGCGCTCGCAGTCCCCCGGTCGACGGCATGCCAACAGTATGCCACGTTGGCGAGCGCTGCACTTTAATGTGAGCAGTGCTCTTGACTCCATCGTTACCAAGGTGAATACTGCTCTGTATTCAGAGCGGTGCTCACATCCTCCAGGAGGCCTCGGTGTTTCAGGACAAGAACGTTCCCAGGCGTTTCTCGAGCTCACCAGGTTCTGGGCTCACGCAACGGATGGCTGCCATCAGCACGCAGCGCCCCCGCCGCACCCTCGCCATTTGGGGTCTGGTGGTGGTGGTGGCTGTGGTGCTCGCCGGAACCTCGCTCAAAGGTCTGACAACGACTCCACATGTCGTGGGCGCGACGCAGTCCAGCCAGGCCGAAACTCTCTACAACGAGGTCGTCAGGTCAGCAAGCCAGAAGCCGACTGATGTCATCGTGGTCAGCTCCAAGAGCTCGACTGCCAGCGACCAGGACTTCAAGGTGTTCGTGGGCAGGCTCGAGGCCGAAGTGGGAACGAGCCCGGGCATCACCGATGTCGTGGCGAACTTCGGCTTGGCAAGCCCCCTGGTCTCGGATGACCGGCACGCTGTCTTGATCTCACTGAGAGCGGCTACTGACGCCGACATCAAGCCCGTTGTGCAGGAGGTCCAGTCGGCAAATGGCAGCGACGGGTTCTCGGTGGCGGTCACGGGGGACCACACGGTGGACAACGACTTCAGCACCCTGGCGACAAGTGACCTCCGCCGCGGGGAGCTGGACTTCGGCCTACCGATCGCAATCGTCGTCCTCCTGCTGGTCTTCGGAACAGTTGTAGCCGGGCTGATCCCGGTGCTCATGGCTCTGCTGTCGATCCTGGTGGGGCTCGGGATCGCGGCGCTGGTCGGTGAGGAGTTCCACCTCTCCACCTTCATCGTCAACATGATGACGGCGATGGGCCTGGCACTCGGGATCGACTATTCGTTGTTCGTCATCTCCCGCTTCCGAGAGGAAAGGGCTCGCGGCCTCGACAAGGATGCAGCCATCCAACGGACGGCTGCCACCGCCAGCCGCGCCGTTTTGTTCAGCGGAAGTACTTTCGTGATTGCACTCTTAGCCATGTTCTTGGTGCCGACGAACATCCTGCGCAGCCTGGCTGCTGGAGCGGTGATCGTCGGGATCGTGTCCGTCGCCGCCGCCCTCACCCTCCTTCCGGCGATGCTGCAGCTCCTTGGGGATCGTGTGAATGCCCTGCGCTTGCCCATTGTCGGGAAGCGACTCGTGAACACGAGATCCGGCGAGTCCCGGATCTGGCGGACCTTCATCGAAGCAGTCCTGCGTCGTCGCGTCGTCATGCTGACGTTGACCGTTGGCTTTATGGTCGTCGTTGCGGTGCCGCTCCTCGGGATCCACGTCGGCCAGAGCGGTGTGGCGACGCTCCCGAACAGCCTTCCATCCAAGCAGGGTTACCTCGCCGTACGGCGCTATTTCCCCAATGAGGATCCCTACCCGGTCGAGATCGTCGCCGACGGTGGAGATGCGAGCACCCATGTCGACCTGTCGAAGCTCGAGGCGATCCTGGCCCAGGACCCCCGGTTTGGGTCCGGCACCATTGAGGCGTCCGCCAACGGCAATGTCCTGGCACTCACCGCTCCGATCCGAGGAGATGTCGTCTCAAGTCCGGACGTGGCCGCAGTGCGCCAGCTGCGCAGCGATCTCATTCCGTCGATATTCACCGGTTCCCACGCCAGCGTCTATGTCGGAGGCAAAACGGCCGAGACGGCCGACTACTTCAGCTCCGTCTCGGCTCCCACCCCCTACGTGTTGCTGTTCGTGCTGGGTCTCAGCTTTATCGTGTTGTTGCTCGCCTTCCGGTCGCTCGTGATCGCCCTTGTCTCGATCGTGCTCAATCTGCTCTCGGTTGGGGCTGCATACGGGTTGTTGACCCTGGTCTTTATCCATGGGATCGGCTCAAGTCTTTTCGGCTTTCAGAAGGTGATCGCCATCGACGCCTGGGTACCCCTGTTCTTGTTCTCGGTGCTCTTCGCCCTTTCGATGGACTACCAGGTGTTCCTAATGAGCCGAATCAAAGAACGCTATGACGAGACGGGCTCAACGACCGAGGCCGTCGTTGGCGGTGTGGCCTCGACAGCCAGGATCATCACGGGGGCCGCACTCATCATCGTGGTGGTGTTTTCTGGCTTCGCCCGCGGCCAACTCGACATGTTCCAGCAGATGGGATTCGGAGTGGCCGTGGCACTTCTCCTCGACGCCACTGTTATCCGCTCGATCGTCTTGCCGTGCGTGTTGAGCTTGCTGGGGGAGCGCAGCTGGTACCTTCCTCGCTGGCTTAACTGGCTGCCGCGCATCGAAGTCGAGTCACAGCGGATACCGACAGCTCCTACCACGGATGACGCGGAGCAAACTCTCGCTCCTACCTGGATAGGCGCCAGGCCATCACTCGACGTCCGCAGTCGGGCGCTTTCTCGCAGCAGGACATGATGACTGAGACATCTCGGCTCGCCTCTTTCGAACGGGCCAGCCAGCCCATACCTCCTTCCACCCTGGTAAGTCGTCGCCGGCTTCGGACGGGGCGAGTCCTCGCATCGCTTGGTAACTCCGTCCGCTTTTCCTGGCGACGGCGTAAGCCGGTGGTCGACTTCCGACAGAAACCATTGGTTCGGGAAACTGTCCAAAACGGCCAAGCGAAGCTGCGGGTTTCCGCAGGGATTGCGGTGACAATCGCTGTCATGGCAGTGGGAATAACCTCGGCTGGGGCTGCGGAGGGTACACGACAGCACCGAGGCGTGGACCGGCTAAGTGATAGCAGTGGAGGGTCCCACCTCGATGTCGGTGCTCAGATCGTCGGCCACACGCGGAACCACACGCTCCGTACCGATTCGTCGTCATCCACGTCGGGACTCGAGCAGGTGGATCTCTTCGGGGACTCGCTCGGATACCAGGCCGTGCCCTATCTCGACATGTTCTTCGCACAGACACACCTCTACACGGTGTCCGACTACACCTACGGTGGCACCGCCACGTGCGACTGGCTGAGCAGGATGGTCGCTGCTGCCGACGAACGGCCCCTGGCCGCGCTCCTCGTTTTCTCTGGGAACGCGTTCACGCCCTGCATGGACGGCGTCACTCCCCGCACCAGCCAGTACTACGCCCTGTACACGACCTACACGAAGAAGGCCATTGGAATCTTCAGCTCGGTGGGTGCCCATGTCTTTTTGGTCGCGACCCCGGTTGATGCATCCTCGCTCGCTGGGTCTGACCAACTCAATGACATCTACCGACAGTTGGCCCAGTCGAACCCCCTCACGGTGACCTACGTGGACGCCGGCGCTTCCGTCGAAACGGCCACGGGTGGCTTCACCTGGGCACTGCCCTGCAGCAGCATCGAGCCGAGCTGTGGCTACGACGGGACCAACGTGGTGCGCTCGCCCGACGGCATCCACTTTTGCCCAGACGGAACACCGGCCGCCCAAGGCGTCACTGCACCGTGTGACGAGTATTCCTCGGGAGCTTTCCGATTTGCGCTCGCGATGATGAACGCCGTCACGCAGTACGCGTACTCAACGCCAGAGGGCAAATGATCCAGGTCCCGGCCGCGCGTCGTGCGAAACGAGTCAAGTGACCCGAAAATGCAATGAAAGGAAGACTGTTCTGAAAGCTGGGCCTGACGAGGACTACGCCGAACACCTCTCGGACTCCACCGCGAACACAGCCGTCAACGCGACCCTCTACGTAGTCCGAAGCCGAACGCGGAAACCGCACGATCTTCGATCTACCTCTGGTCGTCGCTGACCTCGGATCTAAGTAGTTCGCTCTCGGTGGCCGCAGACCTATGGTCCGCGGCCGCCACCGAATAGGCGCCGACAACCATCGCCAGGTACGTCTCCTCGAGGGTCTTTGCGCTCCGCTCGCTCGGATCGCGACGCCACTGCGCCAGGACGGCATCGAGCGCACCCAACAGCACGGCGGTGACCGAGGTAGAGCGACTGCGGTCAAGCCCGTACTGGCGAACTGCCACGGTGGCGAAGGATCGGACTGTGTCGCGGTCTCTCGATCGCTGTTCTCTGCGGATGCCTCGGTTCCACCCGCCGGCGGCACGAAGGGCGCTGAAAATCTCCCCTCGCTCCACCGTGGCCCGAATCGAACCGCGCAGGAGGGCTTGGTACATCTCCTCGACTGTGTCTGCCGAAGCAACTTCCGATGCGAGCTCTGTGTGCAGTTTCGACGCTTCCCGCCGGTATGCGGCCGCCAGGAGCTCGTCGCGGTTGGCAAAGTGCTTGTAGACGAGGGGTCGACTGACCTCGGCGTGCTCGGCCACTGCCTCCATCGATACCTCCTGCACGCTCTTGGTCCTGACCAGCGCCACGGCGGCGTCGAGTAGGGCATCCCGGCGTGCGGAACTCTGGAGGCGTCCCGCCGCGGCTGCTGTCCGATTGGGCGATGAGCGAACCCTTGCGCTGGTGGGGCTCATGGTGACATTCTGTCACAACAGCTAGTGACACTTTGTCACCGAATGGGAAGGCATTGGTGCGCAGTGGAGACGACCTATGTGGGAGACCGAAGCGTCCTTGACGCCGACAGCCATGTGATGGAGCTCGCTGACTTCCTCGACGACTTCGTCGATCCGGAATTCAAGGACCGGCTGCGCGACGTGACCAGCGATGGCCTCGCCGCCGTTCTTACCGACGCCATTGCCAAGTCCGAGGCGCGGCGTTCGGACACCGAGGTGGCCAAACTCGCCGAGGAGCGTCTCTTGCGGGACAAGGGATGGCACGCGATGGGCGCCTTCGATCCAGCGGAGCGGAGCCGGGTCCTGGACCTCCTCGGCGTCGAAGGTCAGCTCGTCTTCGCGACGTTCGCCACAGCGAGGTTCGCCGGCCGGGACGAGGACCGCCTCTATGCCGGCAGTTCGGCTCAGAA
Source organism: uncultured Acidimicrobiaceae bacterium (assembly GCA_963783965.1). Lineage (GTDB taxonomy): Bacteria > Actinomycetota > Acidimicrobiia > Acidimicrobiales > RAAP-2 > Bog-473. The sequence continues at coordinate 62,205 of CAWAPQ010000005.1, forward strand.
CAAGGCGATGGCACATTTCTGCTCGCAGGACGAGCGGCTACTCCCCGTGGCGTTCGTCCCGCTTGTCGACCCAGATCGCGCCACCGCGCTGGCGGTGGAAGCGGTCGATTCGGGTTGCGCGGCGGTAATGGTGCCCTCGACTGCAGCTGGCAGCCGTAGTCCGACTCATCCAGACCTCAATGGCTTCTGGGATGTGCTCAGCGAAGCCAACGTGCCGTTCGTGCTGCATGTCGGGGGAGGGGGGAGGCTCCTCGATCCCGCCTTTCACAATAACGCGATGCCGGTTCTAGACCACCTGGGAGGTGGCGAGAATGTCCGGTCGAAGGACTTTCTCGCCATCCCTCACTCTCCAGAGGTGTTCCTCGGGACGCTGATCTATGACGGTCTCTTCGACCGCTTCCCGAAGCTGCGTGGTGGTTGCATAGAGCAGGGGGCGAGTTGGGTCGTGTCTTGGATGCGCCACCTCGACTACGGGATTCGGGCGTTCCGCCGGACGGAAGAGCCGCTTGGGCGACTTGAGTTGGCGCCCTCGGACTACGTGCGCCGGCACCTCAAGTTCACTCCTTTCCCAGGTGAACCAGTGGATTGGATGATCGAGCAATCTGGTGCCGAGCTCTTCATGTTCTCCACCGACTTTCCGCATCCCGAAGGTGGCAGGGACCCGTTGCAGAAGTTCGACGACGCGCTCGCCGGTTCCAGCGAGGAAGATCGTTCAAGATTCTTCTACGAGAACATGCACGAACTTGTCCACGGGACACGCGCCGCCTGATCGTCGATCGGTCCGCCCCCTAGTCTATTCTCGGCCGTTCGGCGTGGAGGTCTCGGGTCGGGGGATTGTTCGAGGGACGTTCGTCGATCGGTAGTGCCCTGTAGGGCCACCGAACAAGGGGGTGATGATGACCGATTCGAAGACCGACGAACGTGGCGCCATGTTCGTGACCGCAGATTCTCAAGACCCGCGTTTCGATCAGCCGTACATAGATGTCCGAGAGTGGCGAGATGAGCCGGCGGATGCCCCGGTGTTCCCCGGCGGCGTCACGACGCAACAGGGAGGCGCGGCGCCCTTCAAGGCACGCCATCTCTACGTCCACGGGGGATTCACGGGCACCGACGCCAAGTTCTCGTTCTGCTTCCCGCCAGAAGCGGAGTATGAAGGTCGGTTTTTCCAGGCAACGCATCAGCTGCTGGCCGGCGAGGACGCCACGGCGCGCAATGTCGCGTTTGCCCTTGCGAGCGGTGGCTACTCGGTGCAGACGAACATGGGCGGCAGCGACAACCCTCGCACGGCCGAGGCGGGGTCGAGCGGCCAGTTCGACACGACGATTCGAGGCTACCGAGTCAACGCCGCCGCCGCGAAGTTTTCTCGCGTGGTCGCCGCCGAGATCTACGGGCCGCACCGCACCTACGGCTATCTCTACGGCGGAAGCGGAGGCGCGTACCAAACGGTTACCAGTGCGGAAATGACGACCGGCGTGTGGGACGGGTTCGTCCCCTATGTCATGGGCTCGCCGCAATCCATCCCCAACTGCTTCACCGTGCGAGTGAATGCTCTCCGAGTGCTGAAGGACAAGTGGCCGTCGATCATCGACGCCCTCGAGCCGGGCGGAAGCGGCGACCCCTACGCCGGGCTGAACGACGAGGAGCACGCCGCATTGGAAGAGGCCACCCGAACCGGATTCCCGCCCGGGGCCTGGTACAACTACGTCCCTCAAGGCGGAGGCCCGCTGGTGTTGGTCGCCAGTTACGTGCCGGTGCTGGACCCGACCTATCTGGAAGACTTCTGGACCAAGCCGGGGTACCTCGGCACCGAACCGGCGTCGTCGGTCCGCGCTGGCGCGCGTGCAACACGAGGCGACCGTTGTCGATGTGGTCACCGATGGCCGGACACAACTCAAGCTGTCCAGCGTTCCCACGGCTGACCTGACGGGCGCTGATCTGATCATCACCAGCGGAGCGGCCGCAGGCAAGATCGCCTCGCTCGGCCGAGTGGACTCGGACGGCAAGGGCCACATCGGCCTTGTGTTCGAGCCGATCGGCGACACGATCGACGTTATGGCGGATCCCTCCGTCGTGGCCAGCGTCAAGGCCGGCGACGAGGTCCGGATCGACAACTCGAGGTTCCTCGCGCTGCAGACCTACCATCGTCATCAATTTCCGCCGGCCAATCCCGACTTCGACTACCCGGACGTCTACGACTACTTCCGGAATGCTGACGGCACGCCGAAGTACCCCCGGCGAGGTGTGGACATCGGCGCGGCAGGGACCCTCGGCGCTACCGGTCAGATTCCGACAGGGAGCTTCAACGGGAAGATGATCGTGGTGGAGTGCCTGCACGACGGGGACGCTCTGCCATGGCAGGCCGACTGGTACCGAAAGAAGGTCGTGGACGTCGAAGGACAGACCGTGGACGAGAAATACCGGCTCTGGTACGTCGACAACGCGAACCACACTGACCCGACCACGCAGACGCTCGAAACCCATGCCGTTGCCTACTCGGGCACGCTGCAGTACGCGCTACGCGAGCTGAGCGCATGGGTCGAGCAGGGAATCTCTCCACCACAGACCAGTGAATACAGGGTGCAAGACGGCCAAGTGCACGTGCCGCAGTCGGCGGCAGAGCGCAAGGGAATCCAACCCGTGGTTCATCTCACGGTCAACGGCAGCGAACGTGCCGAGGTCGCGGCGGGCGAAGTGATCACATTCATGGCACGGATCGAGGTGCCGCCTGCACCGGGAAGAGTTGTCTCGGCGAGCTGGGACTTTGAGGGAACAGGCACATACCTCGATGCCGCCGCCGTCGGTGATCCGACGTCGGAAACCGTTCATCTGAGCGCCACACACACTTTCACCAAGCCGGGGACCTACTTCCCGGCGCTCCGTGTCGGCTCCCAACGTGAAGGCAATCCCAGCACCCCGTTTGCCCGATCGCTGAACCTCAGCCGGGTCCGGGTGGTGGTCGGCCAATGACGTCCCAGGTTGGGCGCGACCGGAGCGGTTCCGCGGGCCAGATCCTTGTGCGTGAACAAATGAGAGGAAGCTATGCGTAAGAGAATGGCGGCGGTGGCCATGCTCCTCATGGCAATGGCCTCGATCATCCAGCTTGTTGCGGTCGGCGCAGCGGAGGGCGCTACCCAGAACGGGAACGGTGTCTCGTCCACCAGCATCAAGGTCGGTATCACTTATCCCGATGTCGCTGCTATCGCCAGCATCATCAATGTCAATCCCGGGAACTACCAGGTGGCATACACGACGCTCATCGACCAGATCAATAGCCGAGGCGGGATCAACGGCCGGAAGATCATTCCAGTGTTTGCACCGGTCGACCCGCTCGGGACGAGCGGCGCGGCAACCGCCTGTACGCATCTGACCGAAGACGAGAGCGTCTTCGCCGTGCTGGGATTCTTCCAGGCAGCCGATGTGGACTGCTACTTGGTTCAGCATGACACCCCAATCATCGGGGCGTCGTTGACCGCAGCGCAGTCCTCGACGGCGAAAGCTCCATGGTTCAATAACATTATTTCGGATAGCGATCTCATCCCCAAGGAGATGGCGATCTTCAAGCAGGAGGGTGCCTTCGCCGGTAAGAAGATCGGCGTGGTCGGAACGTCGCCAGACCAGGGCGAGATGAATCTCGTGATCCCGGCCCTCCACAAAGTGAAGGCGAACGTCATTCAGACTGCCGTCAACGGTGTGCCCGATACCGACACGGCGGCGTTCAACCAGGAGTACAACGTGATCGCTGAGAAGTTCAAGTCGTCTGGGGTGAACACAGTTGTGGCAGTGGGTAACGCCGGCAACAGCTGGGCCGAAGCGCTCCAAATCAACCAGAGCACCTATCACCCACGAATCGTCGCCACCGACTACATCGATCTGGATGCGTACGTCACGAACAAGCTGGGGTACGAGAAGTCGATCATCAAGGACGGACTGACGGCCGGAGGGTACGCACCGGTGGCCGTCGTGTGGGATGACCCAGCGATGAAGCGTTGCATCGCCACCATCCACGCCGCTGAGCCGGACGCGACCATCAACGACCCAGTTACGGCCACGTCGTCGACGCCGGTCACGTGGACGGCGCCTGAACTGGCATGCCAGCAGATGGCCCTGTTCTCCGACTTTGTCAAAGCTGCCGGTAAGACGCTCACGAACCAGACGTTGGTCAAGGGAGCGAAGTCGGTCGGCAAAGTCAACATCCCTGGCGGGGGCGGGGCGCTTTCGTTTCCAGCCGGTCACGGTGATGGGGATGGACCGGTGTTCGTCTACCAGTGGAACCCCACGAAGAAGGTGCTTCAACTCAAGACCACAGCTGGGTAGAAATTCTCTTTGCACTAGCAGCAGCAAACAGGGGTGGATTGCCTGAAGGTCCGTGGGTCGGACGACCTCGTTAGTGTGAAAGCGATGAACTCAATGGCCCGCCGCATGTTCGAGCTGGTTGAGCCAATCGGTCTCATCCCTTACTCAGCCGATGAACCCAACGAGGCGATGTTCGCCCTGGGGTTCACCAACTACTGGGACACCTACTTCGCCGGACGAGCGGCGCCCCTGGGCCCCGCCGCGGCGGAGGTAGTGGACGCGCTCTTCTACAACTTCGCTTTCGGCGAGGTGGCTCGCCACATTCCGAAGGTCTGGCGCACAACCACGCCCGAATTGGCGATCGCCGCTCGTCAGATGGGCTGCGTGAAGGCTCTGCGGCGGATCCTCATCGATCGTGTCGACTCTCCCGCCTTCGCCCGCGCCGCCGAACTGTTGATCAAGGCAGCGACCAGCGCGCCCTTCGAGGGCCGACCCATGTACGCAGCGCTGCGGGCGATTCCGATCCCCGACGACGTGGTGGCTCGGCTCTTCCATGCAGCCGCCTTGCTGCGCGAGCACCGTGGCGACGGGCACATCACGGCGCTTGTGATTGAGGGCGTCGGCGGCTTGGAGTCGCACGTGCTCTTTGCCCTCGACATGGACATGCCAGCGGAGAAGTTCGGGCGCATCCAGCACCTTCCGGCAGCGCAGCTCGTCGCCGTAATAGACGGGATGCGCGATCGCGGTCTGATCGGGGACGACGGTTGGCTGAGCGAACAGGGTCGCGCGGTGAAAAAACGAGTCGAGTCGCTCACCGATGACCTCGCGGCGAAGCCCTACGAGAGCCTTGAGCCGAGCGAGCTCAATGAGTTGAGTGCCAGCCTCGAGCCGCTCGCTAGGCTGCTCCTCGCTGCCCAGGACTAGGCGATGTCGCTGGTGGTTCAGTCGGCGAGGGAGTGGGCGAGCTGGTCGAAGCCGTGATGGGTGCGCTGCTCGTTGCCGCGCACGATCGGGTCGTGCGTCAGGCGGTTTGGTCGGCAGAGTTGGGTGTTTCTCGGGACTTCGTGCCAGTGCGGGCCATGCGTCGTCAGGCATGTGCGGCCTGGCGCATGGTCCAGTGATTGGGTTCATTCCTCGTTCGCGCCTGACCCCCGCTCGGCCAGTTCACGAAACTCTTCAGGAACCCGATTGACTCCAGAAAGGGCGACGGCAGCGTAGCCAACGGCGGTCCGGCCGAACTTGTCCCGGATCGCGTCGACAGACCGATCCACTCCCCATCTGGAGGCTTCGACGACGGACTCAGGTTGGGAGCCCGCACTTCTCAGTGAGCTGAAGGGATCGAGTGGGAGTTCGAGCTGCAAAGAGTGCTCTGGTCGCAGGTTGGAGACCGAAACAGCGAGGAGCGTTATCTCACGTTCTCGCGCTTTGTCGTGGAGAGCCGCGTGCGCGAGCCTTTCAGACACCTCGGTCAGTGTCAGCGTGGTCGAGATCGCAACAGACAACGTGACGGACCGGGTCACAGAGCGCAGGTGGGGGAAACGGACTCGTACGGTCACCGTTCGACCGGCCAGGTTTGCCTTTCGTAGGCGGCCGGCGACTCTGTCAGCCAGGTAGCTGAGCGTTTCTCGAACGAGCTCTGGCGTTGCATCCCGACGCCCCAGTGCCGCCTGGGCACCCATGGACTTGGACCGGGCCGGTGTCCCCACGGCCCGGTCATCAACGTTGGCCGAAAGAGCCGCGAGTTTTTCTCCAGCAGCTTGGCCGAGCAGGTTGCCCAGGATGGGGCTGCCGGACTTGGCCAGTTGGCCGATGGTGAATATCCCGGCTTCGTGGAGACGCCGTTGTGTCGTTGGTCCGACACCCCAGATCAGCCCGATGGGAAGCGGGTCGAGAAAGTCGCGCTCATCGCCCGGAGCCACGGCGACGAGCCCGTCAGGCTTGGCCACCTGTGACGCCACCTTGGCCAGGTGCTTCGTCCGAGCGACGCCAACCGACAAGGGGAGGCCGATCTCGTCGCGTACGCGTCGGCGGATCGCCGCCGCGATCTCGGTCGGTGCGCCGAAGAGATGGATGGCGCCTGCGACATCGAGAAAGGCCTCATCTATCGACACGCGCTCGACTCGAGGGGTGAAGTCGCGAAAGACCGACATGACACTGTCGCCAAACTCTTGGTAACGGGCGAAGTGGCCACCGACGAAAACGAGATCTCCGCAAAGCTGACGGGCCCGCCATCCCGGCATGCCGCCGCGGACGCCATAGCTCCTGGCTTCGTACGAGGCTGCGAGCACAACACTGCCGCCTACGGCGATCGGCCGATCCCGCAGTGTTGGTTCCAAGAGTTGCTCGACCGACGCGTAGAAGGCGTCGAGATCCGCATGCATGATCGTCGCTCGCCTGGCGGGCGGGGGCTCCACGTGCCGCAATTTAGACGAACATATGTTCGTTTACCAGGGGTGCGGGCCCAGACCGGCAGCGGGGTTCGCTGCACCTTCGGGCAGTTGTCTGGGTCCGTGCCAAAGATTGCGGTGGACACGACGTCGGCCCACTGGTACACTACTCCACTAATGAACCACCTAACCATACAGAGGTCATCGGGGGGCCGCCATGCTCGATGACGGAGGGCCAATCTTCTCCCAAGTGGCGGAGAAGCTGGCTGACGAGATCGTAGACGGCCGGCTGTCGGAGGGGGATCGCGTGCCTTCCACCAACGAGCTCGCCTCCTTCTACAGGATCAATCCCGCTACCGCGGCCAAAGGGCTCAACGTGCTGATCACTGAAGGGCTCTTGGAGAAGCACCGCGGCATCGGCATGTTCGTGGCCGAGGGTGCACGCGCACGCACGATCGCCGATCGGCGTCGCGCCTTCGTGCAGCGCTTCGTCGAGCCAATGGTGGCGGAGGCTCATCGCCTCGGACTTGACGCTGACGCTCTGGGAGACATGATCCGCTCCACGCTCGACCTCCCGGGAGGTGTCCACCTATGACTCCGTCCATTTCGGTTTGTTCGCTGCGGCGTCGCTACCGGGACCATCTGGCCCTCGACAATGTGTCGTTCGAGATCGAGGGGCCGTCGATCACCGGTCTGCTGGGGCGGAACGGTGCCGGCAAGAGCACGCTCATGCGGGTCCTCGCGGCGCAGGAACGTCCGACCTCCGGGACCGTCCGGGTGCTGGGCGGTCCCGTCTGGGAAAACGGCAGCGTGCTGCAAAACGTCGTCCTTGTGCGCGAGGACCAGGAGTATCCGGACATGCAGGTGGGACAGATCATTCGGGCCGCATCCTGGTTCCATCGCAACTGGTGCGACGATCTGGCTGCGGAAATGCTCGACGGGTTCGAACTTCCACTCCGGCGCCCCGTCAAGAAACTCTCGAGAGGCATGCGCTCGGCTTTGGGCATCGTCATCGGCCTGGCCGCCCGAGCCGAGGTCACCCTTCTCGATGAGCCCTATGCCGGGCTTGATGCCGTCGCCCGCAGAATGTTTTATGACCGGCTTCTCGCGGACTACGCCGTGCATCCGCGCACTGTCGTCCTCTCTACCCATCTCATCGACGAGGCGGCAGACCTGATGGAGCACGTGATCCTGATGGATCACGGGCGCATCATTGTCGATGCTCCGGCTGATGACGTACGCGGAGGCGCGACAACGGTAACCGGGCCGGCCCAGATCGTCGATCGGTTCGTGGCCGATCGGCCGACATGGGAGCGCAGGCGGCTCGGAACGAGACAATCGGTGATCATGGCGGGTGCGTTGGACGACGTGGACAGCGCCCGGGCCCGGGAAATGCATCTCGACCTCCACGCGTTGTCGCTCCAGGAGATTGTGGTGCACGCAGCCGGGCAGGCCCTTCGTGACGGCATCAGCACGAGAGAGGAGACATCCGCATGAAGATCTGGTTCGAGGTCTGCCGCTTCCATCTCCTTCAGCGCATGAACTACTTCGTACTACCGCTCGCCATACTGGCCTTCGGATTTTTTGTCGACGTGGTCGTCCTCAAGTTGACGCCCGCCGGCCACAGCCCCGCTCGGTGGGTCGGAGGTCTTGGGGCCATTGACGTGCTCGTCTTCGTGCTCGGAGTGCAGAGCGTGGCACGGTCGCTTCCCTATGCCCTCTCCTTGGGCATCACCCGCCGCACCTACTACGTCGGTACCGCGTTGCTCGCTGCCGCCTTCGGTGCCACCTACGGGTTGCTGATCGCGCTCGGTCAGGTGATCGAGCGTGCGACTGACGGTTGGGGCTTCAAGATGGCCTTCTTCCGCGTCCCCTACATTCTGGACGGATCGTGGTACCTGACCTGGCTCACGTCAGGTGTCGTGCTCGCACTGCTCTTCGTCCTCGGCACGTGGTTCGGCCTCGCGTTTCGCCGGTGGAATCTCGTCGGAGCCATTGGCCTCGGTGCGGCACTGATCTCGCTGCTCGCGCTCGGGGCGGCCCTCGCTACCTGGACAAGTGCGTGGACGAACCTGGGCCACTTCTTCACGACACTGAGCGCAGCGGGACTGACCGGATTACTTCTTGCGCTGACGGTCACACTTGCTGCGGGAGCTCTGACCACAATCAGGCGGGTCACGGTCTGAACGATTACCGGCCGCCGCATTGGTCGAGGTCTTGTCGCTCCGTAGTAACAGAAGCCTCGGTCAACGTGGCCGCGTACGGTGGTTCGGGGCGATCAGGCGCTGACGCGGTAGTGGAGATGAACGACACCGCTTTCGAAGCGGCGCTCATGGAGCAGTTCGAGTTGCGCACGGACGTTGCCCGGCCAGACGCGCTTACCGCCACCAACCACGATCGGGCATAAGAAGAGATGGCACTCGTCAACCAGCCTTGCGCCGATCGCCTGGCCGGCGAGCTCGCCACCGCCGACTGCGATGTCGGCCGTCGAGGACAGTTTCAGCTGCCGGATAGCCTCTGGCTCGAACTCCCGCACGATCCGCGTCCTCGCGCTCGAGGGCGTTTGAAGGGTCCGTGAGTACACGATCTTCGTAGCCGCTCGCCAGATCCGGGCGTAGTCCGAGAACACTGCGGGCTCATCGGTCTCGGTGCTCGCGGTCTCCCAGAACACCATCGTCTCGTACATCCGGCGCCCGTACAGGTAGGTGCCGATCGGCCGCTCGAGATCGTTGACGAAGGCATGCACCTCGTCATCCGGCGCCGCCCAATCAAACGTGCCCTTCTCGTCTTCAAAGTATCCGTCCAGCGAGCCGATTGCCGAATAGATCAGCTTGGTCATGTCCACTCCGATCGATCGTGACAGCAACGCACCATGACGATGCAGGTGTAGTCGGTCGTGCGCACCCACCGATCACATGTCGACCAATGTAGGCCTCAGAACTCCATTGAGCATTCAGTGTGGGAGTCAGTTCGCGGAGCGCCTGTGCATGTCCCGGCAATCGGCGGTACCCGCTTCATTCCGCGCGGATCCCCTCCGCGAGAGCATTGTCACGACCGCCCATGCCAGTACGCCCCAGAGGCAAAGCACGACGAGGCTTGTCGCAACCCAAAGTCCGACTAGGACGAGACCGTTCCCGTACATGGATCCCAGCATCGGCAATTGCTCCCCTCATGGGCCTCAGGCGCGATACCCATGGAGCGTGAGGTGGATGTCCTCCAATGACAACTCCGCGGTCCCAGATCCCCCGCACTGATCGCAATTCCTCGTATGCCGCCACGATCGCAGCAGACGTGTACGAGCGGCATTGAGGTAGACGGTGAACCCTTCGCCCTGGGGATCGAGGTGAACCTGCCAGTACGGTCGCCACTCGGTCACCACCGGCCGAAGTTCGACCTCGATGCCCTTCAGGATCCGGCAGAATTGCAGCTGCCGCGGGTCAAAGATCCACGTGCTGTGACACGACTCGAGAACGACGACGTCATGAAGTCGGCTGGCAAGATCCGACGCAGCGGCGCGTGGTTCGATGGGCCGGCCTTCCTTCGAGGCGACCGGCAACGTGACGGGACGGGTAGTCGTCGTCACTGGTTCATTCCGATCCCGGGGATCGAGGTGGACAGCCGAGAGTCCCCGATCAGTGTCCTCTCCGCGAACTCGGCGTCGAGGGGTCGTGAAGGCAGCGGTCTGACAACTCGAAGTTCGTCAGCATGGATGATCTCATTGAGCACGACTCCGTCTGAGGCCCTTCTGATCCGATAGCCGTCGGATCGCACTTCAGCAATGGTGAACCCCGGAGCCCATCTCCCGACTTCGAACCGGGTGTGGACGTCAACTCGAGTGCCGACGCGCAGCTCGGTTCGTGCCGTGCGTGTACCCATTGAGGTGTCCATGAAATCTCCCCTTCCTGTGGCTGCCCGGACAGCGTCGGTTCCGCCTTCGAGTCCTGAACCGATCACCGTCATGCCATCAGTCAATCCCTCGGCGGTGCAGACCTCGTTGTGTCGATGTGGAGGTCGTGTGGAGATTGGGGAAATCTTCGGCTACGCACCGGGAATCGTGACGACGAACTGGGCTCCGTGCCCTACCTCGCTCGCAATGGTGACGCGACCGTTGTGCGCGTGCACCAGCTCTTGGACCACGGCGAGGCCGACCCCGCTCCCCGTGGTGTGCCGGACGCCGGGTCCCCTCCAGAATCGATCGAAGACGTGTCCGAGATCCTCCTGGGGTATGCCCCGCCCCGAATCCTCGACCACGATCCTCGCCACACGATCGTCCGACGTTACGGACACGCTGACCGTTCCACCCGCCGGAGTGAACTTGATCGCGTTGGTGAGGAGGTTGGTCACGACCTGGTGCAACCGGTTCTTGTCGCCCCACACCACTGCGGGGTGCAGATGACAGGTCACAGAGAGTCCCGCCCCCTCGAACTGCGGCGTGAGGGCCTCTGCCGCCTCTTCCGCCACAAGAGCCAGATCCAAGGGTTTGAGCTCCAACGCCAACCCGGCAGCCTCGGCGGAAGCGAGGACCTCGAGGTCTTCGACGATGCGCCCCAACCGCAGTGTCTCATCGTGGAGCGAGGCCAGCGTCGCCGCGGTTGGCTCCGTGATCCCGTCGGCCATGGCCTCGGTGGTGGCCTGCAATATGGCCAACGGGGTCCGCAATTCGTGCGCGACATCTGCAACGAGGACTCGGCGCAGCTCATCTTCCAGTTCGAGCGTGTCGGCCATATGGTTGAAGGTCCTCGAGAGGTCGCCGAGCTCTCCCGGGGCCTCGACGTCCGCCACGCGGACACCCCGCTCGCCGGACGCCATGGCCCTTGCCGCGTCCGTCAGAGCGACCACGGGTCGGGTGATCCGGCGGGCGAACACGATCCCCGCCATGACCGCAAGAATCGCCAGCACGAGGGCGCTCCATCCGATGCCGGTGGCCAGGGCGCGCCGCAGCGAACTGTCGGCAGCGCCGATGCCCGCCGTACTCGTTCGCACCGAGACCGTCCCGACGGCAGCACCGTCTGTCTCGATCGGGATCACGAGCGGAGGCCCGAGCGTGCTGGGGCGAACTCCCCTGGGGATCGCAGAGTCGACCAGCGCGCCCGATTGGTCGCGCACCTGCACGGCAATGCCGGCCTGGCTCGCGAGCGCCAAGGCCGGAGACAGATCACCGGCGTTCCACCTGTGGCTCTGCTCGTAGCTGACCTTCACCGCGCCGGCCACGGCATGGCCGAGATCCGCCCGCTGGCGGCCGGAGAGGGTCGTGACGTCATTGTTGGCGAACACCAACGTGGCGATCGCCAACAATGCCAGGGCGACCAAGGCGACAAGTGCGATGAGGACCGCAAGGCGTCGTGCAATCGGTGAGAACGGATGGCCAGCTCGTCGGACCGTCGAGGGTGACGCGTCGGGCTCCGCCGAGGAAGTCGATCCACGGGTGCCGTCGTCGCGGAGATCACACATCCCGTGAAAGGCCGAGTCGGTATCCGGCGCCGAGCACCGTTTCAATGATGCGAGGCGAACTTGGATCCGCTTCGATCTTGCGTCGAAGGTTCTTCACATGTGAATCGATGGTGCGCTCATAGCCCTCGAACTCATAGCCCCGCGTCCGGTTGATGAGCTCGAATCGGGAATAGACGCGACCAGGAGTGGTGGTCAGCGCGATGAGGAGATTCCACTCTGTCGGCGTCAAATCAACGGGGTGGTTGTCGAGGAGCACCTCCCTGCGGGCCTCATCAATGATGAGGGTCCCGTTCCCGAATGAGGAGCGCTCGCCGCGCGGGGATGCATCCCGCCCACGGCGCAAGATCGCTTGGGCGCGCAGCACCAGCTCCCGTGGGCTGAAGGGTTTCGTCATGTAGTCGTCTGCCCCGAGCTCGAGCCCTCTGATTCGGTCACTCTCTGATGCCTTCGCCGTCAGCATCAGAATTGGCACATCCATGAATCTCCGTAGATCCTGCGCGACGTCCTCCCCGGGGACGTCGGGGAGCCCAAGGTCAAGGATGACCAGGTCGGGCCGGCCCCGCTGCGCGAGATCGATGGCCTCGCTCCCCGACGCCGTGGAGAGCACCACCATGCCCTCTCGCTCGAAATAAGACCGCAAGAGCTCCCGGAGCTTGGTCTCATCCTCGACGACCAGCACGGTGGTCGTCATTGAAACGTCTCCATCCCGCCATTCTTCACCGGTGGCCGGAGATCGTGTGGCCACCCTCTGGCTCGGTCTATACCCGAAGGCGATCGATTCGATCTGGCACGGGTGAATCAGTGGAAAAAACCCAGGCGCTGTCATGCTTGCCCCCGAGGGGATTCACGACCCAGGCGGAGACATGAGCGAGAGCCATCTCCATCGGCACCACGTCCGCGTATCGTTGCATCCGCCTGAGGGCTTCGGCCATTGCTTCAGGGTTCTCTGTGAGGGCAGATCCATAGCGGTCGGCTTCGCTCTCTCTGTCGCTCCACAGCGCCAACCGGAGCACACGTGCTGCGAGGTGTGTGCCCGACGTCACCGTCACCTTCGGACCCTCGTGCACGCCTCGCCTCCTGCGTCGGCAAGTACGACGCACTCGCTCGGCTCCGGCAACGACCCGGCTCGCCGTTGCGCCGACCACGGATGTCGTCAGGGTGTCACGGCGGCAGATGTGGATGAGTTCCAGGGCAAGGACTGCCCGGATTTCTGGTGGTTCCAGAAGGGACAAGAGGCCCTCGGTGACGACGATCGCCGCATGTTTCGGGGTTCGACCAACAGCAAACGCGTTGGGTTGGGGAATTGGTGCGACGTAGCACCGCGGGGGAGGAATCGCCGCCCGACTGGAGAGCTCGGCGACCATCGCCGAGACGGCATGTCCCTCCAGTGGACGGGCACCACACGCGCGGATCACGAGCTCTTCTGAGAACCACCAGGATCCTCCGACGACGACTCCTGCCAACACAAAGCCGAAGAGGATACCGAGCGGACCCCCGAGCAGTGCGCCGCAGCCGACGATCGAGACACCGACGGCGCCCAGGAGGACGACCATCCGAACGGTGTTCCTGACCCCGCGATCCCGTCCGGTGAAGCCGGTCGGATCGGCGTCAGGATGCATCGGCCCGTCGCGGCGGAGACCGCATGGGGCCTGGTGTGGGCACAGCGGCGCTTGTCACGAGTGCTTGGCGGTCGTGATCCTCCAGGAGGTGCCACTCAACTTCCGCGCTCGAGACGAACCGGAGCTCGCAACGAGGACACTGATGAATTGCCATGACCTGCTCCTTCCAGTTTCGAACGTCGAGTGCCAGCAAACCTCTGTCATGTGTCGTGCCCGTGGCTGCTGTGTGCAGTTTGGGTGGAGATTTCCCATCTGTGGGCCCAGAGCGCCTTCCGGGTACCGGCCTGGCTTCCGAAAGAACAACGATCGGGAGGGGAGTGATGCGCAAGCGGCAGGCGATCTCGGTGGCGGGGCCGATATTCACACCGTCTCCACATGACACACATGTCCGCTTCATCGCTCCATGGTTAGGTGTCCCAGAGGGAGCGAGAACCCCTCCGAGAGGGACAAAATGGATGCAACGACAGGGAGAATGGAATTCTGGTGGTCGGTCGCGGCAATCGGATGGCCCGTCGCACGGTCTCGCTCACCTGAGAGCGTCGTTCCAACCTCGAGGGTAGAAGCAACGAGCGGGAGATCCGACGATCCTCTCGCCGCCTCTTAGGGGCGAGCTCCGTGCAGACTCCTCTGTGGTGCTGGTTCGCGACCGGTGCGATGATCCTCGGTTTCCTTTCCATCGATTTTGCAGTGCATCGAGGGGATCGCGGATCCACCCTGCGCAAGGCCTTGATTGTCAGCGGCGCATGGATCGGCGTGAGCGTGGTCTTCGGGGTGGCGGTGGGTCTGCTGGGAAGATGGGAGAGTGCGGGGGAGTACTTCGGCGTCTATCTGACGGAGAAATCGCTCAGCATCGACAACATCTTCGTTTTTGCCATCTTGTTCCGAGCCTTCGCGGTACCCGTTGTCTCGCAACGCCGCGTGCTCTTCTACGGAGTATTCGGTGCACTGGCCCTCCGTGCGGCGTTGATCGCAGTCGGTGCATCGTTGGTTGACCATTTCGGCTGGGTCCTCTACATCCTCGGCGTTCTCCTGATCGTCTCGGGGGCCCGCATGGTGCGTGGGAATGAGCTCGTCGACCCAGACCGCAACCCCGTCATCCGGTTCCTCCGTCGGGTTCTCCCGGTGACGCCCGACTACATGGGTCAGAGCTTTGTTCGCCGCGTGAACGGGGTGCGGATGGTCACGCCGCTGCTTCTGGCCCTCCTCGCCATTGAGATCACGGATCTCGTCTTCGCGATGGACTCGATTCCCGCTGCGTTCGGGATTACGACCGATGTCTTTGTGATCTTCACGGCGAACGCCTTCGCTGTGCTCGGCCTGCGGTCGCTCTATTTCGTGCTGGCCGGTGCGATGGATCGCTTCACCTACGTCAATCTCGGCCTCGCGGCACTCCTGATCTTCATCGGCTGCAAAATGCTGCTCGAGCCCTTGTTCGCGGTCCCGATCCTCGCCAGCGTGGCTGTCATCGTCACGATCATGGGCGGCTCGATCGCCGCCAGCCTCTGGCACGAACGGCGCATGGGCCGCGTAGCGATCAAGGAACGAGAGGGCATTGGGGTGGGGTCGTGACCCATCTGTCAGACCTCCAACCCGAATCGGTCCTCTCGTATCTCATCGCCTTTCTGTTTCCTGCACTCGATGCCGTGCTCCCCGTCCTGCCGAGTGAGACCGCCATCGTCGCTCTGGGTGTGGCGACGGCGGGGAGTTTCGACCCGCGCCTCGTCCTCTTGGTGATCCTGGCCGCGTGCGGGGCAGTCGTCGGCGACAACGTGTGTTTCTTTGTCGGGCGGTACTTCGGTCCATGGGTCGACCGACGGTTCTTTGCCAGCGAGCGAGGTGCCCGAAGTCGGTCGTGGGCGCAAAAGACCCTCGATCGCTTCGGCGCTCGCTTGATCATCGTGTGCCGGTTCATTCCGGGTGGGCGGACGGTGGTCACGTTCACCTGCGGCGCCGTCGATTACCCATGGCGTCGGTTCTTCCCGGTGACGGTGCTCTCCGGGGTGATCTGGGCTTCCTATGCCTTCGCCATCGGCCGTATCGGGGGCACAACATTTGCGAGCAAGCCATGGCTCGGCCTCGTCGTGGCCCTGGGTCTGGCCTTCGTCGTCAGTCTCACCGTGGAGATCGTTCGTCGACTGATCCAATGGCGGAGTCGCTCACTCGCGAAAGCGCGAATGAACTCTGAGGAGGCAAGCTCGCCGCCCGAGACGGTTCCGGCAGGGCCCCACCAGGGTCTGCATCGGGACTGATCCCGCCTGAGGCCAACATGCGAAGGTCGCCCTATGGCACATCTCGGAGGAACAGGCTCGCCTATTCGCGCGCCACCCAATCGATCGCGTCAGCGCGCCGGCTGAGTGCGAAGACCTTCACATCACCGGGTGTCATCCAACCGAAGAGCTCGGTGACATGACTGATCCAGTCGACGTCGGTCACCAACGCAATGCGTTTCCAGCCCCGGAGATGCGGAATGCCGATTTTCAGGTCCTGCCACAGAGCGCCGCCCGACATTCCATCGAACTCAGGAATGACAATGACGGCTCGAAACTCGCCGGTTTTCGCCGCCCGTTCGAAGGCTGGCAGGACGACGTCGCGGAAGTCCTCTGCTTGGACCTTCCCCGAGATTTCGAACCCGATCACGTTCGGGGGTAGCTCGCTCAGTTCCTTGATCATGGGGTGCTCCAACGGCCGGGAGTCTTGAATCTAGTCGCGGAGGTCGAAGACGATTCGGGCCTCGATCTCGCCCCGCTCAACCTGAGCGATCGACTCGTTGACTTCCTCGAGGTACCGCATCTCGCGCACGATCTCAGTCCGACCGTCCGCGTGCAGCTCGAAGGTCTCCTTGAGATCGACGCGGGTCCCCACGAGTGACCCGACCACTTTGATGCCATGCAGGACGGTCTCGAAGATGGGCAGGTGCATGGTGTTGTCGGCCGGGAGGCCGACGCCGACGAGGGTCCCGTTGGGGCGCAGGCTCGCGAAGGCTTGCTCGTAGGCCCTGGGGGAGGCCGCCAGGACGATGGCGACGTCGGCGCCTCCGAGCGCTTGGATCTCTGCCGCTGGGTCTTGGTGCGACGAATTCACCGTGTAGGACGCGCCGAGCATCTTTGCCACGTCGAGCTTTGCATCGATCAGGTCGACGGCGGCGACGGTCGCGCCGGCGATACAGGCGTACTGGACAGCAAGGTGCCCGAGACCACCGATACCGAATACGGCCACAAGGTCAGAAGACCGCGCACCCGAGACTTTCACTGCCTTGTATGTCGTGACACCGGCGCAGGTGAGCGGGGCGGCGTCGAGGGGGTCGACCGCGTCGGGGACTCGCCCGACGAAGGCCGATTCGGCGACGAGGTACTCGGCGAACCCGCCATTGACGCTGTAGCCGGTATAGCGGGCGTTCGGACACAGTGTCTCCCAGCCGGATGCGCACAGCTCACAGGCGCCGCAGGCCCACCCGAGCCAAGGCACTGCCACGCGATCTCCTTCGCTGAGACCCCTCACTCCTTTTCCGAGGCGCTCAATGATGCCGACACCTTCGTGGCCGGGAATGAATGGCGGTTGTGGCTTGACCGGCCAGTCACCGTGTGCGGCGTGGATGTCGGTGTGGCACAAACCGGAGGTCTCGACCTTGACCAGGACTTCACCGTGGCCGGGCTTGGGGGTGGGGATGTCTTGGATCTCGAGTGGCTGGTCGAAGCTGGTGACGACTGCGGCCTTCATGGCTACCTCCTGGGTGAATGCTCTCTGACCCCATCCAAGACCATTCGGCCCCGACGCTCTACGGAGGACCCTCCCTGACACCAGGGACCAATTTCCTCTGGTGCTCGAGAGTCCTGAGCTCTCAGAACTCGTTGTCGAGGGAACGACCGGTCACCTTGGATGGGATGATTTCGAAGACCCGGATGCCGGGCCGAGGAACGCTCGGAGTGGGCAGATGCGCTCCGAGGCGAGCCACCTCATCAAAAGGCACGATGCGAGCGGTGCCGACGACGACGACGCTCCAGGCCCCTCGGCCGTGAGAGGCGGCCTCGTCGACCTCGAAAGTGCACTCGGCGCCATCGAGGTGAAAGGCGGTCCAGCCTGGGCCAAGGCGAATCAGGATCTTGGTGCCTGCGACGGAGAAGTTGACCGGGATGAGGTGCGGCGAGGGAACATCATCGACAGCAAGCCGGCCGACGCCTGAGGATGCGGCGTGGGCGAGAAGCTTGTGGCACTCGACGGTCTCGAGCACGCGGGCGCCGCGCTGGTCGAGCCGGGCTGGGCGGCCACGATCGGAAAGACAACCAGAGCCGGACATCATCTCGGCGCACTGAGGTGGAGTTTTGGACGTCATTACGGCCTCCCTCGGGATTGACCCAATCCATCCTCTTCATTTCGAGAGAGCGTGACAGGCCCTAAGGTCCCCCAGGCACGGGAGAGAGGTCCCTACCTGTGTCGACCCCCATGGTTGGGGCTCTGTCCCAGGCCACGGCCGCGCGTCGACCAACGTCTGGTGAGCCGGGTCGCGGAAGTTGGTACCTGCCACGCGGGACCAAATTCCCTACCGGGGGGAGTTCGGCGATGTCATCGTGGCTCCATGACGGTGATTGATGCGGAAGCGCTTTTGGCGAGTGCCGAAGGTCGATGTCTGAGCTGTGCGTTCGACGTGCGGCCGATCGCGCCGAGCGACGCACATGCGCTCGTCCGATTCCACGGCCAGCTGAGTGACCAGACCATTCGCCGGCGCTACTTCAACCTGCACCGCGAGCTCGGCCCGGAAGAGGTCGCACGCCTCACCTGCGTCGACGGGTTCAACCGGGCGGCCTACGTGGTCGAGCACGACGGCGAGATCGTCGGTGTCGGACGCTACGACCGACTCGAGAAGCTTTGTCGCGGAGAGGTGGCTTTTGTCGTGGCCGACGAGTTCCAGCACCACGGACTCGGTTCGATGCTCTTGGAGCGGTTGGTAGACGCGGCAAGGCAAGCCGGGATCGGCGAGTTCTGTGCCTCGGTCCTCGCCGAGAATGCGACGATGCTCGCCGTCTTCCACGGCGCGGGCTTTCCGTTCACAGAGGAGCGAATCGGTGATGTCGTCGAACTCACGATTGAGATCGGCCCGCGCTGCGTGTGACCGCTGCGTGCCCTAGAGCGGGACGACCCAGAGGACGCGCGTGCCACCGCCCGGGCGCGGATGGACCTCGAAAGACCCACCGAGTTTCTCGGCCCGTTCGCGCATGTTGGCCAGGCCGAGTCCCGGCTGGGCCAGTGGGAGTTCGATGCCGGTCCCGTCGTCTTCGATCTTGAGGACCAGGCGGTCGGTCACAACCAGCGATACCTCGTAACGTCCGGCCCCCGAATGCTTGCCGGCGTTGATCAGGCCCTCGCGCACGACGGCGAGGGCGTGGTCGCCCACGTGTTGAGGCACGGTGTTGTCCACGGCTCCCTCGAAGCGCACCTCGGGACGGCTCCCAAGGGTGGGTGCCAGCTCGTCCGAGAGGTGGACGACGGCCTGGCGCAGGCCGCCGGGCAGCGCGGAATCGCCCAGCTCGAAGATGGTCGAACGGATCTGCGTAATGGTGTCGTCGAGCTCGTCGACGGCCTTTGCGACCCGCTCGACGACCAGGTCGAGTTCGGGCAGCCTCGCAGCACCCTGGAGGCTCATGCCGACGGCGTAGATGCGCTGGATGACCCGGTCGTGGAGATCCCGGGCGATGCGGTCCCGATCGTCGAGCACGCTCATGACACGGACCCGGTCGTGCAGTCGCGTGTTCTCAATGGCGATGCCCGCGGCCAGTGCAAGGGCCTCGGCGAGTGCCTCATCCTCGTCGCTGAATCCGGTCGCACCCTCCTTGTCAGTGAGGTAGAGGTTGCCGTAGACGTCATCCCGTACACGCACCGGGACCCCCAAGAACGACGTCATCGGCGGGTGACCCGGAGGAAACCCGTAACGGCCCGAGTGCTCTTCGAGATGGTCGAGGCGAAGCGGTTCGGGTTCGGTGATCAACAGCCCCAGCACGCCGCGGCCCGATGGGCGGTCCCCGATCACCTCCTCTTCAGCCTCACTGAGGCCGACGGTGATGAACTGCTCGAGCCCGGTGCGGGTCTCGTTGAGGACTCCCAGGGCGGCGTAGCGGGCACCGACGAGAGACCGGGCCTCTCCGACCAGGTGGGACAGCAGATCGGCCAATTCGACGTCGGCGGTGATCATGAGTACCGCTCCCATGAGACGCCGGAGCTTCTCGGGGTCGTCCACCCGCGCATAGGGCACCGCGCGGAGCGTACTGCCGATTCACAGAAGTTTCGCGGGCACCTGAGCCGTGCTGGCAGAATGACCCGGTGACCGTGCGCGTGTTCCTCCTCGATGACCACGAGCTGGTCCGCGAGGGCATCCGGAGCCTCCTGGAGAGCGACCCCGAGATCGAGGTGGTCGGTGAAGCTGCAACCGGAGCAGAGGCGCTCACTCGGGTCCCCTTGGCCAAGCCTGATGTCGCTATTTTGGACGTGCGCCTCCAGGACGGGGACGGCATCGAGGTGTGCCGTGACCTGCGTTCGGCCATGCCTGATCTCGTCTGCCTGATGTTGACCAGCTTCGCCGACGACGAGGCCATGTACGCCAGCGTGATGGCCGGAGCGGCGGGCTATGTGCTCAAGCAGATCAAGGCCCGTGACCTGATCGACGACGTGAAGAAGGTGGCGGCAGGGGCGTCGCTGATGGATCCGAGGGCCGTGGCACGGGTGGTCGAACGCATCGCCAACCCGCCCAAGGGCGATCCGGGTCTTGAGTCCCTCTCACCCCAAGAGACGCGCCTCTTGGGGCTGATCGCCGAGGGGAAGACGAACAGTCAGGCGGCAGCCATTCTCGTGCTCAGCCCACATACGGTGAAGAACAGGGTCACGGGATTGCTGCGCAAGCTCCAGGTCAACAACCGCACCGAAGCCGCCATCTACGCCACCAAGCTGAAGAACCAGGGCTAGACCCCCTCGGCCTCGTACAGATGCCCCGGTCGGGCACCGAGGTCAACGCCGAGGCGCGCCAAGGCGAGCTCGAGGCGCTCCCGCTCGATTTTGGGGTGGACGAAGTTCGTCGGCGCGACGTCGATGCCCCAACGGGCGGCCAGGCAGACGAGCGAGCGGT
Source organism: uncultured Acidimicrobiaceae bacterium (assembly GCA_963783965.1). Taxonomy (GTDB): domain Bacteria; phylum Actinomycetota; class Acidimicrobiia; order Acidimicrobiales; family RAAP-2; genus Bog-473. Next base: position 83,066 of record CAWAPQ010000005.1, read on the forward strand.
CGTAGGAGATCTCGGCGACCACGGCCGTTTCTGACCACACGCCTGCGCCGAGGCCCCCGGCGGGCAGCGCGGCGCGGCACTGGCGGACGTAGTCGAGCAGCGCGTCATCGTCGAGTTCTGGGTCGAAGAGGTCCAGGGCACCCGAGAGGAGAGTGACGTACATGCTCACGTCTCCAGTGTGATCGCCACCAGGGGGCCTCACTAGGGAGGATCTTCCCTTCGAGAAGCGGCGTCCTCGAAGGAGGGACCTTCCTCCCCCGTCGGAGGGAAGGTTGCGCCCATGTCAGCGAGCCCTCTGACGTTCAGGCTGGGACCAGATCTCCTCACTGGAAGAGATCACGGACAAGGAGACTCAGATGCGACGCAAAGTTTTCGACATGCTGGCCAGTGTCGGTGGAGTGGTCGTGGTCATCGTGCTGGCTGTTGCCGGCTCGCTGTTGATGGTCGGCTACAGCTTCGCGAACAACTACGTGCACACCCAGCTCGCTGAGCAGCAGATCACGTTCCCTTCGGCAGCGGCATTCGCCCATCCCGACGGCCAAGAGATCACCAAGTCGATGATCCCTTCGGTCTCTCAGTACGCCGGAGAGCAGCTGCTCACCGGACAGCAGGCGCAGGTCTACGCGAACGACTTCATCGCCGTGCACCTTCAGGGCATCGGTGGCGGCAAGACGTACTCGGAGCTGAGCGCCGAGGCGCTCGCGCTGCCCAAAGGTTCGCCGGCTTACACCGCGGCTGAGGCCAAGGCGCAGAGCGTCTTCCAGGGGACCACGCTCCGTGGCCTGTTGCTCGAGGCCTACGGATTCAGCCTGATCGCGGCCATCGCTTTCTGGTGCGCGATCGCAGCGTTCGCCCTCGCCGCCGTCATGGCCGTCCTGGTCGGACTCGGTTTCGCCCACGCCCGGCGCACCAACGAGAATGAGGAGCTTCTCCCCAGCCACACTCCGAAGGGAGCGCTGGTGAACGCATAGACGAGCATCCCCAGTGAGGAGACAACACCCGGCCCCATCGGTGGGCCGGGTGTTGCGCGTCCGAGCTGTGCGAAGGACGCGATGCAGCCACTACGGACCACCGGGGACGTGCCCAAGAGTGTTCCGAAGGGATCGAGGATAGGAGCGACAGGCTCGCTCGAGGTGATCGCTGCTCTGACATTGATGTCCGATGGGTCGTAGTGTGTCCACCAGTCTCGGGGCATCGTTCGACAACGAGGAGAGTCGACGTGTCACAGCGATCGAGACCCGTGGGTGCCCGACGAGGTTCTTCAGGCGCTCAACGATCCGGCCGACGCCGGCGCCGTGTCTTCTTCGGCGCGGCTCCGCCGCATGCCCTGACCCTCTCGGGGTGGGCGCTCGTGCCTCTGCGTGCCTTCTTGGGCTTCACTTTTTGCTTCGCTGGCCTCCAGAAGCTCGCCAACCCCAATTTCTTCAACGCCAACAGCCCCTCGAGCATCCAGGCCCAGCTGATCGCATCCATCCGGATCAGCCCCCTTCACCAACTGCTTGGACACCTCCTTGGATTGGCCGTCCCGATCGGCGTCGTGATCGCCCTGGCCGAAGTGGCCGTAGGCCTGGGAACGATTCTGGGGTTGTGGACGCGCGTCGCCGCGGCGGGTGGCATGGTGCTCGCGTTCACGCTCTTTCTCACGGTGAGTTACCACTCGTCTCCCTACTACACGGGAGCCGACATCGTCTTCGTCTTCGCCTGGCTCCCGCTCGTCCTTGCCGGGTCGGGCGGCGTGCTCTCCCTCGACGGGCTGATCGCCGCGCGGGTGTCCGGCGAGTACGACCTCGGGCCACCCACCGTCGTCCCCGTCCGGTTCGCCCTCGTCCAACAGGTCTGCGGCAACTATGAGAACGACTCCTGCCGCGCGCAAAGTGGGAGTCGTTGCAACGTTCATGGCTGCCCCTTCCTGTCCACAGAACCGGCGGGCCGCAGGAGCACCATCGTGAGAGGTCTTGACGAGGTCGATCGTCGATCCGTCGTCCTCGGGGGCGCGACCGTGGTCGCGGCCGCCGTTGCCGGCGGTGTGATCGCCGGAGCGGCTGCCGGGCTCGGACGGGCCGCGGGCGGGGCAAAGAGCCCTGGTGGCCAGAGCGTCACGCTTGCCACCCCTCACCCCGGCGCCTCCAGTCCTTCGGGGTCGAGCCCGACGACGACAGTCCCCGGATCGACGACTCCCAGCACGGCGGCACCGGCCGGGACCCCGATCGGCCTGGCCAGCCAGGTGCCGATTGGCGGATCGGCGAGTTTCACCGATCCGAAGACGGGTGACCCTGGCCTCGTGCTGCAGCTCGCCAAGGGTCGTTTCGTCGCCTACAACGCCATCTGTCCCCACGCGGGGTGCACGGTCGGTTATTCCTCTGCCGCCAACCTCATCGTCTGTCCGTGCCACGGCTCCGAGTTCGACCCCAACACCGGAGCCGTCGTGAGCCCGCCGGCGTCCCACGGTCTGAGCTCAATCCAGGTGGCCGTCGACGCCAATGGCGAGCTCGTGGCCGATGATTGAATGCAGGTCAGGAGCAGCGTTCAGCTGCCCCGAGGAGGCGAGGACGTGGCGCTCAGAGGACGGGATCAGCACCCGATTGACGGCGAGGCGAGGTGGAGGGCATGACGAAAGTCGCAATCCTCGACGATTACATCGGCGTCGCCCTGGAGTACGGAGACTGGACCGCGCTGCCCACCGACGCGGAGGTCACTGTCTACCACCGGGCCATCCCGCCGGAGCGTCTCGTCGATGAGCTGTCTGACTACGAGGTCGTGGTCATCACCCAGCAGAGGGCCCGCTTTCCCCGGGCGGTCCTCGAGGGTCTCCCCAAGCTCAAGCTGATTGTGTGCAACGGTCGGACGAGCAATGTCATCGACCACGCGGCCCGGAGAGAGCGCGGAATCCTGCTGTGCGGCACTGCTGAGCCCGAGCAGGGTGCCGCACCTCGCCCTTTCGATCACCCGAGGCCCCACGGCCTGCCCGCGCCGTCGGAGATGGCGTGGGCACTCATCCTCGCCGTCGCCAAGCGGACGAGCCTGGAGGACCGGAACATCCGGGCCGGGGGCTGGCAGACCGGGTTTCCTCTCTCGCTCGCCGGCCGCACACTCGGCCTTCTCGGCGCGGGGCGCCTGGGTGGCGCCATGGTCCCGGTCGCGAAGGCATTCGGCATGGACGTCATCGCATGGAGTCAGAATTTGACAGAGGAGCGATGTGCCGAGCTCGGCGTGACCGGGGTCAGCAAAGACGAGCTCGTGTCGTCCGCCGACGTCCTCGGGGTCTTCCTCGTGTTCTCGGAGCGCTCCCGGAACACGCTGCGCGCCGACGACCTGGCCAAAATGAAGCGGGGGTCCATTTTGGTGAACGTCTCTCGTGGTCCGATCGTCGAGGAGGCGGCGCTCGTCGAAGCTCTCCGTTCCGGCCATCTCGCCGGCGCCGGACTCGACGTCTTCGATCGTGAGCCACTGCCTGCCGACCACCCCTTGCGCTCACTCGAGAACGTCGTCGTCACCCCCCACATCGGCTATGTCACCGAGCAGCTCTTTCGTTCCGCATGGCAGCGGATGGCGGAGGACGTCGCGGCGTACCTGGCCGGAGCTCCCATCCGTGTAGTGACCGACCCGGCCGACTGCCCGCCCATGGCGCCGCAGTGACATCGGGCTGAGAGGGGTTGCCTCTCGCCCGCGGGCCGCGTCATGACCTCAGGGAGCGAGCTGCGTTGCACCTCATGAGGGGCTCGACAGACGTCGTTGTCCTCTGGGAGTCGGAATGCCAGGGACGGCACCGTCGAAGGCGGACACGTAGGGCCCGCGGGGCCCGAAGGCGACCCGGGCCACCGCGAGCTGGCGGTAGAGCGCGTCACCGCTCGGAGAGAACAGCAGCCAGGTGACTCCGCCCTGGACGAAGAGCGACTCCTCGCCTGGACCCAGTCCGAGCGGGCTCGAGCCCAACATGGGTCCGGCATAGGGCTCGTGGCACGGACCGGCCGGCCCCTGGCACACGGCCACGCCGATGCCGTCACCGTCCTGGTAGGAGGGGTTGGCCGAGAAGAACAGGTAGTAGTGCCCGCCGGCGCGGACCATGTCGGGTGCCTCAATGAGCTTGTGCTCCCACTGCCTCGTGGCGGCGAGCAGCTCGGACGGTGTCCCCTCGAGGGTGATGCCGTCGGGTGCGAGCCGCTGGGCCCAGAGCACGGTCGGTTGATTCCGGGGGAGGTTGGGATCCTGGGCCGGCCCCCAGGCGGCGTTGACGTCGGACTTCCAGTCGAGCCAGAGCTGGCCGTCGGCGGCCACGAAGGTCCGGGGGTCGATCGACCCCGACGGGTCGCAGATGACCGGCTGCCGGGCGATGATGAAGGGTCCGAGGGGCGACGTCGACACGCCCATCCCGATGCACTTGGCCTGAGCTCCGGTCGCCAGGACGTCGTTGACGTCGGGAGCCGAAAACCACATCACGTATCGGCCGTCGACGTGACGGACGTCGGGGGCTGAGGTCCAGCCGGTGGTCCACGGGGGCAGAGCGGGCATGGCATCCACCGCAGCGCCGAGATGCCTGAGGTCGGTGAAGGCCCGCACCGCGACGTTGGGCGGGTCGTAGTCGGCGGCTCCCGTGTAGAGATAGTCGACGCTGCTACCGACCGCCACGGCGGGGTCGGTCATGGCCACGTCGTAGGGCGCCACGAGCCTGCCCAGGGCGTATGAGGGGGCGGCGGGCGGGTCGAGCGTGGCGGCCGTGCGCGTCGGCGGCGCCGCGAATCCGCTCACGGGGGCGACCGAGACAGCCAAGGCCACGGCACCGATGGCCGTCAGCGCGCCGACCAGCCAGGTTCGTCCCGGCTTCGTCACCCGTCCCGGCTCGGTGTGGCAGCGTTGCGCATGTCAGTGCTCCTGTAGGGGGTGCGATCCCGCAACCTTGCCAAGCGGAATCTGCACGACAATGAGTCTGACGCAGGCAGCGGCGATACATTCCCACGAAATCGCTTGACCAACACCGTCATCGATGCCGGCGGCGGCCGGCCAGCGTTACAAGCGGGAAACGAGCTCGGACACGATCTCGGCAGCTGATTTTTGCTGCCTGGCGAGCGCAACGCTCTGTCCGGCCCACAATGAGAGCGCTTCGATGTCGCCGATGGTACCGGCGAGCGGCGCTCCGGGTTCATACCGGACGATCGCTTCGCCGGACGCGAAGTGCGCCAGGACATCTCCTTCTCCCGGCCGGCTTCCCAGTGGGGGTCGGCCCGCTGCCTCCCACATTTCGGAGGTCGAGTTGCGGAGGGCGCGGTGCGGCGCGTCCGGCCATCCGACGTCGTAGAGGTCGGGGTACCACTGGGCATCGGTCTCGACCGCGTCAATCAGACGACGGCGATACTCCTCATGGGTGGGCATCTCTTTGGCGAGGAGAAACCGGGTACCCAGCCATGCCGCTTGCGCGCCCAGTGCGAACACGGCGGCCACGCCTCGCGCATCCCCGATCCCTCCGGCTGCGACTACGGGCACGGGTGCCACCGCATCGACGACGGCCGGCACTAATGGAAGCGTCGCGACCTTGCTCAACACGTGGCCGCCGGCCTCCCAACCCTGTGCCACGACGACATCAACTCCGCTCCCGACCGCCCGCCGCGCCTCTTCGGCGCTCCCGACCGTGAGCAGAAGAAGTCCGCCGGCGTCGTGGACCGGTTTGACGTAGCTGGCTGCATCTCCCCACATCAGCGACACGATCCGCAGGCCGGCTTCGAGGGCCTCGTCCAGGCGACGGTGCTGATCGGAGTCGATGATCAGATTGCCGCCAAAGGGACGATCGGTGAGCGCCGCCGTCTCACGAACGGGGTCCCCGGCCGGATCTGACCATGTGAGCGCAAGCATGCCGAGTGCACCCGCATTCGAGACCGCCGCCGCCAGTTGGGGCACAGCCGACATCGGCGCCTGGACAATGGGCTGCTCGATCCCGAGCAGCTCGCAGACCGGCGTTCGCACCATGGTCAGCTATGACTCGTACGACGACGGCATCGTCTTCGCGGCCTGCTTGTCCCACCCGTGAAAGCTCGAGTAGTCACCCGCATCCCAGGCCTCACGCAGTCCCGGCTTGCTCAGGTCCCAGTCGGGGCGGACCTCGCTCGTGACAGCTCGCAGGTCGGACCAGAGGTCGGCGAAGGACGGCCGTCCCCAGAACCAGTAGCCGTTGTAGACGCTGTGGATCACCAGCCCCGGCTTGAGCACCAGCGTGTGGGGGATCATCGGATTGTGCTCGGGGTCGGTGTATTCCTGTATATCGAGGTCCTTCTGAAATTGTCCGACCGGGATCGGACAGGAAGGTCCATTGGGCTCCAATCGATGCCCGAAACTCCTGCAGTGTGTGATGGTCATCGGTGGCGATGGTGACGATCTGCGTGTAGGAGACGGCGACCTTCGGATAGTTCGCCGCAAGTTCCAGATGCTGCTGGTGCTCCTTCGGGCAGTAGTTGCCCCGAGCCAACGTGAGGACCAGCGGATCGTCACCCTGGAGCTCACTGAGCTTGCGCGCCGTATTGGTGTGATCCGGCAGTGCATAGTCGGGGAAGGTGCCTCCGGGTCTGATATCAGAACGCATGCATGACCGCCTTTCGTCGGGCCTGGGAGCGATGGCCGCCAGGGATCTCAGTGTCGGGTTTACCGGTTGCCGTCGGTGTGCAGGGTCTCGCCGGCGCGTTCACGACGCCGAAGGGGAGGACAACCACGGCGACCAATCCCCTTCTGGGTCGGTGGTCTGACCCACCTCAATGATGTAGCCGTCGGGATCGCGGATGTAGCAGCGAATCTCGTACTGGTGCTGCTTCGGCGGCGTCAGGAATTGCGCACCGCGGGCGCTCCATTCGGCATACACGGCGTGGATGTCTCGGACCCGGATATTGAGGAAGCTGCTGACCCGGTCGGGTTCGCGCGGTGTCTCGAGCGTGACCGTGGGCTTGTCGTCGGTCGGGCCGCCGCCGACGTTGATGATGATGAAGCTGTTGGCGAGTGCGACATAGGTCACGTCTCCGGAGAAGGCCAGCCTGCCGCCGAGCACGTCGGTGTAGAAGCGCCGCGAGCGCTCGACGTCGTCCGACACGATGAAGTGGGCCAGCACCATTCCCTCGTCTCCGGGCTGTGTGAGTTCGGCCAATTGACACCTCCGTTGGGCGGGGGACCCATGCCCAGGGAAGGGACTGGTCCTGCCTTCAGTTAATCGCTTGCTGCGGATCAATGGAAGGCCGGTGGAGAAGTCCTACCCCGACGGACCACAAGGCGGTCCTTCCGCGTCCCTGAAGACAGGGCCCCGGTAGGCAGGACCCCTGTAAGCCCGCCGGCGCCCTGTCGGGCCAGGCTGGAGGCTCTACCGGTCCGCAACCACCAGGTTGGTCAACTGTCCCGGAGCCGCGCCGGGAAGCCGCCCGTGCTGATCGGCCCCCACTGCCGAACATCCACCCTGACGAGCACCTTGCCCTGCGCGACCATCGCCTGTCGATACTCATCCCAGTCAGGGTGTTCGCCGCTGATCGAGCGGTAGTAGTCCACCAGACCATCGAGTGCGTCCGGGAGATCGATCACACTCGCCGGTCCCGTCAGCTGCACCCAGGCGTCGCCGAACGAATCCGACAGGACGCAGAGTGAGGCTTGGGGCCGGCGCCGGAGATTGCGGACCTTCGCTCGCTCCGGATAGCTCGAAAGCAGGACCGATCCGTCCAGGTCGACCCCGATGGTCACGGGTGACATCTGGATACTGCCGTCCTTCCGCGACGTGCCCAGGATGGCGTGATGACGTGGACGTATGAATTGGTCCAGCGCCGCCCGGTCGACCTCGGTATCTGTCGCGATGGATCGGGGCATCGCAACGACGTTACCGCCTCGAATGGGAATCCGGCTGATGTGTCACGGCAGCGCCTCCTGCTGGAGGACGTGCGCGCTCGGGCGCACGTGGCGATCGCGGTCCATGATCCCGAAGGAGACGTCGTACCCGTGGAGCCACTCGTAATTGTCGACGGCCGTCCAGTGGAAGATGCCCCGAACGTCAATGCCCCGGTTGATCGCTTCGTTGATGACGGCAAGGCCGCGACGCAGGTAGTTGGCTCGAAGCTCGTCGTCTTCGGTGCCGATCCCGTACTCGGCCACGAGAAGCGGCACCCCTGGGAGCTCGGCATGCAATCGATCGAGGACCAGACCCACGCCGTCGGCCCAGATTCCGTAGCCGAGCGGCGAGGCCTGCGCCTCGGGTGGATGGATGGCGAGCCGGCCGTCGCGCACGCCCATGGCGGCGTAGTAGGAGAAGCCGACCATGTCGAAGGAGCCCGTCAGATCGGGTCGCTCAACGGGCTCGCGATGGGGAACCTTGAGCACCCCGTCACGGAACAGGCCGATCCACGGCGCCCAGTAGTACTCGTCGAGCGACCCGGCGAGGGCAGCGGTACCAGGGCTGTCGTCTTGAGGAACGATGGGGGAGAGTCCGAAGATCGATGCCACGGGCACGCCGGTGTGCCTCAGCCGGACCGATGCCTCGGCGAAGGCCAGGTGCATCGCCTCGTTGACAATGGCCACCTCCTCGGGGTCATTGTGCCCCGGAGGCCAGCCACGTCCGCCATATGCGGCGCGGGCGTAGTAGTTGGTCTCGTTGATCGGCTGCCAGCCGCCAACGAGGTCACCGAACGTCTCTGCCACGAAGTCGACGTGTCGTCGCCACACCTCTGTCCGGTTCGTCTCGACGAGGAACCCCCCGGAGCCGAGGAACCACCTGGGAAGCGTGAAGTGATGCAGCGAAACCCAGGGCACGATGCCTGCGTCCCGTGCGGCTTTGAGCACATCGCGGTAGTGGCGGATCGCCATGTCGTCGTGCGTGCCCTGGTCGGGCTCGAGCCGGGCCCACTCCACGGAGAGCCGGTGATGGGTCAGGCCGAGCGCGGCGAGCCGCCGGAAGTCTTCTGCGTACCGCGTCGCGAAGCCGTTCCCGTCTCCCGACCCTGGAGCGTGGCCGGATTGCTCCCAATCCCACCAGTCCGACGCCGGAGAGGCGCCCTCGCACTGCGTGGACGAGGCGCCGGTGCCCCACAGGAACCCTTCTGGCCAGCGCATGGTGCCGAGTATGGCAAGGAAGGATGACTGCGCAAAGTCCTGCGGAGCTCTCCCTCCGGGGGAGGTGGCAGCGGGCCTGGCCGTCCTAGTGGCGCGGATCGTCCCGGGGGTCGACGTAGTCGAGACTTATCGGCCCGATCGCCTGCACCTGCGTGACGTACTCGCCGGATTGCGCCCAGTGAAAGTGCGGGGTGCCGCCAGGCAGCACGACGACGCTGCCCGGTGGGAACGCACGCAATCTGGTCTCGTCGAACTGTTCGCCCAGGCCGATGTAGAAGACCCCGGAAATAACGGTGTAGACGCGATCCTCGTGGTGCCTGTGCGGCGAGAGTTTCGCCCCGGCGGACGCCTTGACCCGGACCACATACGGACCGGGCTCCGACGGCTGACCGACGACGACCGCCAGGCGGACCGAAGGCGGAAAGGCCGGGAACGGCTCGAAATCGATGTCCTCCGGGAGGACCGATCTGAAGTCGCCCTGGCCAATCTGATGAGGAATGCCGGTCATGCGTGCCCCCCTTGGCTTTCGGGCGCCACATCCTCGCGCTCCGAGGCCGTCGTGGTGCTGGTGGCGTCACGACGGCGGGGGCCTGATGATCCCGCTCTCTCATTCACGCGGCCACCTGTCCAGTCTCGCCGAAGCCACTTGAACGGGACTCCCGGTGCCTTGGTATCGTCCGGATGTTGGGCCGACGGGCCGCCGTGATCGCTTGGCACCGGTGAACACCCCGGGGATGGAGCAGGGATGTTCCCCGGCGTGAGGCACGGGTCGACGTGCGGAGGGTCGACCCGGAGAGACGCGAGGAGGTCCCGATGAGTACGACAGACGTCCGAGGCGACGACGGTGGCGAGAGCCGGCCGGCAGGGCCCGTCGACCTGAAGCTGGAGGTGCTGGTCCTTCCGGTCTCGGATGTCGAGAGAGCCGACGCCTTCTACCGGGGACTGGGGTGGCGCGTGGACGCCGACGTCACCATTGACGGGTTCCGCTTGCTCCAATTCACGCCCCCAGGCTCCGATTGCTCCATCCAGTTCGGCACGGACCTGACGCCGGCTGCGCCCGGTTCGGCACGGAGCGTGTATCTCGTGGTCGACGACATCGAGGCTGCACGCACCGCACTGATCGGTCGAGGGGTGGCCGTCAGCGACACCTTCCACGAATCCACCCTCGGCGGCCGGTTCCAGCAGCGCGGTGCAACAGCGCGGGTCGAAGGGCCATCGCCGGACTCGGGGAGTTACGGTTCGTTCGCCACGTTCAGCGACCCGGACGGGAACTCGTGGCTGTTGCAGGAGATCACGACCCGGCTGCCGGGCCGGATCGACTCGGCTGCGACGTCGTTCGTCTCGGTGCGAGATCTGGCGGAGGCCATGACCCGTGCCTCCAAGGCGCACGGTGAGCACGAGAAGCGAATCGGCAAGGCCGACCCGGACTGGCCCGACTGGTACGCGGCGTACATGGTGGCGGAGCAGTCCGGCGGCGAACTTCCGACGTGACCGCCGGGGTGGGCGAGGCCGCATCGTCGGGTCCCGCACTCGACGAGGGCTGGTCCGGGCAGGTGGCCGAATGGTTCATTTCGGCACGGAGTGACCCCTGCGACCCCGTCGCGAGAGCGGCCTACGAGGCGCTCGAACGACAATCGGATCGACTCTTCCGGCGGCTCACGGACGATGCGGCCCCGCACGTCCGGGTTGTGTTCACCCGCTGTCGCTCACCGTACGAGTCCGACGAGGAGATGATTGCTGCCGTGCTGCGGACGGGGGTACTCGAGGTCGCGACCGCCGCGGACAGCGGCAGGCCGCACCCACTTCTCGGGTCCGAATGTGGTGGTCCCTATGACAGGTTCCGGGCTGTCCACGACCTGGTTGGACACGTGCGGACGGGGTGTGGCTTCGATCGGCACGGAGAGTTCGCAGCCTGGCTGGCACAGGAGCGCTTCTACAGTGGTTTGGCCCGAGCCGCGCTCGGTACCGAGCTGCACGGCGAGCACAGCGTGTGCTGGACGACCGGGGCGTTCGCCGATCACAAAGCCACGGTGCTCCCGCGCTGCGTGCTCGATCGCGCCCGCGCCGGGCTCAGTGCCCGAAGGGCGGGCACGGGCCCGCGCGAACCTCGGATCGGTGACGGCCGAAGGAGTGGCACACGGACCGGATCGACCTCGCAGAACTTCTGAGTCTGCCCGGCGTCGACGAGGCGTGCGTCCTGGGCTCTGCCGTGGGCTTTATGGCGCTGCACGGCGGGTCGCAGGACCGGGGCACCGACCACATCGCCCGGCAGGCAGCCGAGCGAAGCGGGGCGTCGTACTACGCCATCGTCCAGCCCAGCGGTCTGCGGGTCCATCTGACCTCCCGGTTGCACGACCCCGATCAGTCGGAGCGTCTGCGGTCGTTCTTGCGGCACGTCAAGATCGCCATTTCGGTGCATGGGTTCGGGCGGGACGGGTTCTTGTTCTGGATCAATCCCGAGCAGGGCCCGGTGATCGACCTCTACGGGCCGGCACTTCTGGGGCGCCAGACGGGCCCGCTGCGGGGAATCATCCTGGGCGGGAGGAACGCCGACCTCTTGGGTGCCGCCCGCGGGTTGTTCCGCGACCGCCTGGCCGGGTTCCGCCTGGCCGATGAGCGCGTGCGGCTCGGGTTCCATCCCGACAACCCGGTCAATCTTCCGGTGTTGGGGGGTATCCAGGTCGAGTTGCCCCCGGGACTGCGCGGCATCGGTGACTTCGGCGAGCACCTCCTACCCCGCCAGGACGAAATGGTCGACGAGACGATCGGGGTCCTTGTCGAGCTGGCCGCGTTCGCCGGCGAACTGATCGACGCGGCAGTGTCGTCGTAGTACCCGGCGAGTGGTTCAGTCCCGCAGGACGGTCCCCGCGACGGCGTCGAGCGTGCCCTCGGACTTGAGGAGGAGATCGGTGCACTCAATGTTCAGCGGGCGGCCGAGGTGGTAGCCCTGCGCGAAGCGACAGCCCAGCGAGCGCAGCCCGTCCTCCTGGACCGGGTTCTCCACGCCCTCGCCGATCGTCTCGTAGCCGAGCGTGTGGGCCAACTGCACCATGGCGGCAGCCAGGCTGCGCGTGTTGTCGCCCGGCCCCAGGGTCTGGACGAAGGACTTGTCGATCTTGACGATGTCGACTTGGAGCCGGTCGAGGTGGGACAACGATGAGTACCCCGTCCCGAAGTCGTCCAGCGCGATGCGCATGCCGATGGATCGCAGCTCGACCAGATTGCGCACGGTGGTCTCGTTGTCGGACAGCATCGCGCTCTCCGTGATCTCCAGAATCAGCGATCGGGGGTCGAACCGGCACTCCTCGACCTGTGCGGTGATCCGCTCGGCGAGGTCGGGGTCGATGAGTTGGCCCGGGGACAGGTTGACGCTCATGACCAGCCCGGCACCCCAGAGGCCCTGCTCCTGCCAGTGGCGCGCCTGCGTGCAGGCCGCGCGGAGCACGAAGGAATCGATCTCGCCGATGAGCCCGAGTTCCTCGGCCAGCGGGACGAACAGGCGCGGGTCGACCAGACCGCCGATGGGATGGGCCCACCGCACGAGCGCCTCGAAGCCGACGATGCGACGCGTGGCGAGGTCGTAGATCGGCTGATAGTGCGTCAGGAGGTCACCGTCGTGCACGGCGGCGCGCAGCTCGCGCTCCTGCTCAATGCGCGCCAGTACGGCCGCGTGCATCTCCTTCCGGTAGATCTCGAAGCGGTCCTTGCCGCTCTCCTTGGCTTGGTACATCGCGATGTCGGCATTGCGCAGCAGCTGTTCGCTGGTGATGCCCGGTTCGTCGAAGGCGATACCGATGCTGCCCGCCGACGTGGAGGATCGGGTCCCCTGCGGGACGGCAGCGTGGAGCGACTCGAGGATTCGCTCAGCCAGGACCGGGACGTCCTCCGGGGACGCCACGTCCTCAATGAGGATGGCGAACTCGTCACCGCCGAGCCGTGCTGCGGTGTCGAGAGGCCGCAGGCAGCTGGAGAGGTCGTTCGCCACCCGCTTGAGTAAGCGGTCCCCCTCTCCGTGGCCCAGGCTGTCGTTGACCGTCTTGAAGTCGTCGAGGTCGATGAAGAGCACGGCGAGATGCGAGCCGGTCAGGCCGATGCGAGCCAGGGCGTGCTCGAGCCGGTCCTGGAACAACGCCTTGTTGGCGAGGCCGGTCAGGGAGTCGTGGAAGGCCCGGTATTCGAGCTCGTCCTCCAGGCGGATGCGATCGGTGACGTCGCGGAAGCTCCAGACCCGACCGACGATCTCGCCGTCCACCGTCTGCGGCCGGGAGGTCAGCTCGAGCGCCCGCCCGTCCTTGAACTCGAGGGTGTCGAAGCTCTCGTTCTCCGGGTTCGAGGCAAGGTCCCTGTGCCGGCCGAGGAATGCCTGCGGGTTGAGCAGCTGGTCGAGGACGAACGCCAACTTGGAGGAATCGTCGCCAACCGTCACGAAGTCCGTGCCGATCCGCCAGATTTCGGAGAACCGCCTGTTGAAGCCAGTGATGGTCCCGCTGTTGTCGACGACGAGGATCCCGTCGACCGTCGAGTCGAGGGTGGCGGTGAGGAGCGACAGGGTGTCGCTCAGCTGGTGCTCGGCTGCGACCTGTGCCGTGGCGTCGTGAGCCGATATCACGAAGCCCTCCACCGTGGGGTCCTCAATGAGGTCGACGATGCTCAATTCGAACGGCACCGTGGACTTCCCGTCGTGGCGGATGAGCTCCACCCTGATCGCCACGGGGTGAGCCGCCGTCGCGCCCCGGGCCGCCTGGCTCAGCGCGTTCATGACCTGCCGGCGGTCGGGCTCGGCCACGATGTCGGTGAGCGGACGCATCTCAATGAGCTCGGGGTCGTGGCCCAACAGGCGGGTGATCGCACCCGATGCGGATTCGAGGAGCCCGGTGGCGGAGACGAGCATGATGACGGAGCCGACGTTGTGCACCAGGGACCTGAACTGCGCCTCGCGGCCGCTGGCCAGCTCGAAGCGCCGGCGCTTGGTCAGGTCGCGCAGGCAGAGCAACACGAGGTTCTTCCCGGAGAGCTTCAGCGGGGTGCCCACGATCTCGACCAGGCGCCAGCCCGTGACGGACTCGACGCGGATCTCAATCGGGTCACCCACCTCCTTGTCCTGAATGGTCGTGAGGGAGCGGAGGACGAGCTCCTGATCGTCAGGATGGACCAGGCTCAGGCCGGAGATGCCGACACCGTCGGCCAACGACCGGCCGAACAGACGCTGCGCGGACGAGTTCCCCCAGGCGACGTTGCCCGCGTCGTCGACGATCACGACGCTGTCGGGCAGCTTCAACATCGCGCCGGCGAGCGAGGCCACGTCCTCCATGGAGGGCGACGCGTCCGCGAGAGGAGCGTCCGGACCGGATCCTCCCTTCAATCCGTCCGTCGCGCTGTCGGCGCCTTCGACGCGCCGGCGCGGTCGTTCCCGCGCTCTGTCTCGCCAAGCCACATCTCTATTGTCGGACAACTCCGGTCCCGCTGGTGGTTGCGATCTGGTTGCACAGGCACGGCGGAGGCCCGTTGCAGTGCCACGCAGCACTCAGGGAAGCGCACCGCCGTCACGCACGCCGTCGATGCGGACGAAGAGGTCAGCCAGCGCGTCGACGAGCGTCATCCGGTCTATCGCGAGGTGTCCCTCGTGCCAGGCCAGGCAGAGCTCGCTCAACGTGCCGATCTGGGCGTAGGCGGCCAGGCGGGCGCGCAGGTCCGCCTGCGGGTCCGACCCCGGCGGTGCCATCCCAGCGATCGCCACCTCAATGATCTGATGCCGAAAAGGGCTGAGTGCCCCCCCGTGGGTCTCGGCGAGCAGCACCCGGGCGAGACACCCGTCGTCCACGAGCGCGCCGACGAACGCCTGGAGCCAAGCGTGAGGTGGTCCGCCGGGCCCGGCGGGCCGGAAGGGATCGACGCGCTCGGTCATCACCGCGATGGCGTGGTCGACGACGGCGCTCTGGAGCTCGGTGAGGGTGGCGAAGCTCTCGTAGAAATAGCGCTTCGTCAGGCCGGCGGCCAGGCAGACGCGGCCGACCCCGAGCGCGCCGGCGCCCTCGGTCCCGGCGATCTCGAATGCGGCCGCCACCAGCCGGCTCCGCCGGTGGACGCGCCGGTCCTCGGCGCTGATCCCCTTGAACGGCATCGTCACCTGGTACTCCATGGCGGGCCCAGCCTAGTTGACACCGGAGAGTGTCAAAGTCTACGGTCGTTGGGCCCGAGCCGGTGTCAGCGAAGGAGGATCGCCGTCGTGCCCACGACGCCCGTGGACGTTCGCCTCGACTTGAGCGATCCCGATCTGCTGGCCGACCACCTGCCGCTGGACGAGTTCGCCTGGCTGCGCCGGCATGAGCCCGTCCGATGGAATCCGCAGCCGCCGGAGGCGGCCTACGGCGACGCCGGATACTGGACCGTGACCCGCCACGCCGACGTGACGGCGGTGACGAGGAGCCCCGGGTGGTCGGCGGAGGCGCACTCCGCCTTCGTGCGGCGGCTCGACGAGTCCGATGCCACCGGCGAGTCGACCAGGGACCTCCTCCTCTGCATGGACCCACCCCGCCACACCCGGGTCCGCCGGGTGGGCAACCGCTGCTTCACCCCGCGCGCGCTGGCGGGCCTGGAGGACGAGCTACGTGAACGTGCCCACCGCATCGTGTGGTCGGCCAGGCGCGAGGGCACGGGCGACTTCGTGCTCGACGTGGCGCGCCATCTGCCGCTGCAGGCCATCGCCGGCCTCATGGGCATCCCCGACCACGATCGCCCGCAGCTCTTCCGCTGGAGCGATCAGATGGCAGGCAGCGAGGATCCCGAATACATCAGCTCCGACCTCACGGGCGTCGTCGAGATGTTCGCCTACGCCCACGCCGCCGCCGAGGCGCGGGTGCACCAGGATCTCGGGGACGTCACCAGCCGGCTCGTCCAACCGGGCAGCGACGGCCAGAGGCTGAGCAGCGAGGAGTTCGCCTACTTCTTCATGATCCTCGCCGTGGCCGGCAACGAGACCACCCGCCAGGCCATCACCCACGGCATGGTGGCGCTGCTGCAGCACCCGGACCAGTGGGAACGGTGGCGCCTGGAACGGCCGGTCACCATGGTCGACGAGGTCCTGCGCTGGGGATCGCCGGCGGTGGTCCTGCAGCGCACGGCCACCGAGGACATGGAGATCGCCGGTCGGGTGGT
This sequence comes from uncultured Acidimicrobiaceae bacterium, assembly GCA_963783965.1. Classification (GTDB taxonomy): domain Bacteria; phylum Actinomycetota; class Acidimicrobiia; order Acidimicrobiales; family RAAP-2; genus Bog-473. The sequence goes on from CAWAPQ010000005.1 coordinate 99,281, forward strand.
CCAGCAGGGCGAACGGGTGGGCCTGTATTTCGCGTCCGCCAACTTCGACGAGGACGCCTTCGGCGACCCCGAGCGTTTCGACATCGGCCGCACGCCCAATCCTCACGTCACCTTCGGCGCCGGCGGTTCGCACTACTGCATTGGGGCCAACCTCTCCCGCCTGGAGCTGAAGGTGATGTTCGACGTCCTGGCCGACGAGCTCCCCGGCGTGCAATTGCTGGGTCCGCCTACCCGCCTGCGCTCGTCGTGGCTCAACGGGATCAAGCACCTGCCGGTCGACTACGGAGGGTCCCGGTGACGACGACCCCTGCGACCGCATGGATGGTGCGCCGGCTCGCGGCGCCGACCGAGGCACTCGAGATCGAGCGCGTGGACATCGGTGAGCCGGGTCCCAACCAGGTGCGCATCGCCGTGGAGGCCTTCTGCCTGGACTTCAACGACATCGACACCATTCGCGGCCGGTACGGCCTGCTCAAATTCGAGCCGCCCTTCGTGGTCGGGATGGCGGCCGCCGGCACGGTCGATGCCGCGGGTCCCGGATGCGAGGCGCTGCTGGGCCGGCGGGTCGTCGGTGTGGCGGCGGGCGCCCAGGGTGCCTACGCGTCGGCGGCCCTGCTCGACGGCGCCGGCCTGCAGCAGGTTCCCGGATGGCTCAGCGCGGCCGAAGGGATCGCCATGTACTTCCCGTACCTGCTGAGCTACCTGGCGCTGCGCGTCCGGGGGCGGGTCGGTCCCGGCGACGTGGTGCTCGTCCACGCCGCGGCCGGTGGCGCCGGGTCCGCCGCCGTCCAGCTGGCCAAGGCGTTGGGCGCCACGGTGATCGCCACCGCCGGCACGGACGACAAGGTGGCTTTCTGCCGGACCCTGGGTGCCGACTACGGCGTGAACTACCGCAGCGAGGACTTCGTCGCGTTCGTCGACGACGTCACCAACGGGCGGGGCGTCGACGTGGCCTTCGACACCGTGGGCGGCGCGGTGACGACGGAGACGTTCCGGGCGATGGCCTTCAACGGCCGCCACCTGATCATCGGGTTCGCCTCGGGCATCGAGGAGGAGGAGCGGCCCTTGTCGGTGCAGCCCAGCATTTACGGGAACTTCGACCTCGTCGGCGTCTGCTTCGCCTTCGTCGACTCACCCCGGACCACACGACCCTTCGGCATGAACTTCCTCACGACCGGGCAGGGCGTCGACATCTGGAACCGCATTCTGCATCTCGCCCGGACCGGGACGATCCGCCCGGTGATCGGCCGGGAGATCGGCTTCGTCGAGGTCCCCGCCGCGCTCGAGGCGCTGGAACGGCGTGAGACCACCGGCCGCACCGTGGTGCGGCTGCCGGAGGACGGCCTCGACCCGGGGACCTGAGTCCGCCGATCAACCCGGCTCGGAGCGGGAGGGCTGGCCGGCAGGGACGCGCAGCGCCTCCGAGCGAGCTCCTACGAGAAGGCGTCGTCGGGAACCGGAGGGGGTGAGGGCGGGAGCCCCGGCATGGGGTTGTCCCACCACCGTGTCTCCTCGACCCGGTGGGAGATGCGCCAGCCGTCCGGGGTGCGGAGAAGCCGATCGTGGTAGGCGCCACCGACGACGAACAGCCACGGCCGGCCGTCCACGACGGCTCCGTTGGGGTTGGAGAAGTCGGCGTGCGAGGTGGCGGTGTCGGCTCCCGGAACCAGGTCGACCGCTCTGTTGAGGACAAGGTGCTGCGTCCAGGTGAAGAAGGGAAGGACGGTCGCCAGCCATTCGCTCACCTCCGGGAACGAACCTCTGATGCCGCCGGCGGAGCGGTAGTCGAGGGTGGCGTCGGGGGTGAAGACGGTTCCGAGATCGCCCCACCGGCGGTTGTCGAGTGCGGTCGCGTAGCGAGTCAGGAGGTCATCGATCTCCATCCGGTCCATGAGGTAGCCGAGGTCGCCGTCCATGGGCAGACGGTAACCCCGACCCGCACCGGCCGGCGCGCCCGACTCCTCCGGATGCGGTCGGGGGACCTGCCTCGTTAGGGTCGGGTGATGACACGCGAGGTGGTGACGGGGTACTGCTGGCCGCAATCGGTCCCGGCCGGTGCGCAGGTCGGTCTGCACCTCTCCTCCTCGGGCGGCCGGCCGGTGCGGGTCCAGGTGGCGCGGGTGGGTGCCGTGCGGACGGTCGTCTTCAGCGCCGACGCGGTCGCCGCAGCCGAGCACGAGACACCGGGGGACGCGTCCTCCAAGGGCTGCGGCTGGCCGGTCGCCCTCACGCTGGACGTCGGCGCGGCGTGGCGCTCGGGTTACTACGAGGTCGTCATGGAGATAGACGTCGGTGAGAAGGTGCGGCGGGACTACGCGTTCTTCGTCGTCCGTCCGTCCCCGGGGACGCGTGTCGTGCTGGCGCTGGCGACCAACACCTGGCACGCCTACAACGACTTCGGTGGACCGAACCTCTACACCGGGGGGACCCACGTCTCCATGCAGCGACCGATGGCGGCGGGGTACCTGTACAAGCCGCCGGGCAAGGGCCGGCGCGTGACCGGCACGGGCGCGCCCGATCCGCAGAACGCCGCCCACGTCGGCTACATCCAGATCAATCACCTCTCGGGCTACGCCGGGTCCGCGGGGTGGCCCGACTGGGAGCTGCCCTTCCTCGAGTGGGCCGAGCGCGAGGGGTTCGAGATCGGCGTGTGCACCAACGCGGATCTGGAGGAGCACCCCGAGGTCCTGGACGGGGCCAGCCTGTATCTCTCGGTCGGTCACGACGAGTACTGGTCCAAGGGCATGCGTGACACCGTCGAGACGTTCATCGCCGGCGGCGGCAACGCGGCCTTCTTCTCGGGGAACACGTCGTTGTGGCAGGTGCGGATAGAGGGGGACGACCACGACGTCATGGTCGGCTACAAGGCGTTCTTCAAGAACGACCCGCTGCTGGGCACCGGGCGCGAGGCGGAGGTGACGACGTTCTGGTCCGATGTCGTCGTCGGACGCCCCGAGAACGACATGACCGGCGTCTCGTTCACGCGCGGGGGCTATCACCGCATCGGGCGCAACGTGACGGCCGGCCTCGGTGGCTACACGGTGCATCGCTGCGGACACTGGATCTTCGACGGCACCGGCCTCGGTTACGGCGACGTGCTCGGCGCGTGGGCGACCGTCGTCGGCTACGAGTGCGACGGGTGCGTGTTCACCTACCGGGACGGGTTGCCGTACCCGACCGGCGAGGACGGCACGCCCTCGAGCTTCGAGATCCTCGGGACCTGCCCGACGCAGCACTTCACGCGGGAGACGGCGCCCCGCCCGCCCAGGCCCGGAGAACCGAGCGAGTTGGAGTACATCGCCTCGCGGATCTTCGGCACGCGCGAACCCGAGGCGATGGAGCGCATCCGGCACGGCCACGCCGTGCTGGGCGCCTACACCAACGACGCCGGCGCGACGGTGCTCACCTCAGGGTCGACCGATTGGGCCCACGGTCTGGCGGGGCGCGATCCGCAGATTGAGCAGATCACCCGAAACGTGCTGGCCCGCTTGGGCTCGCGCACGCCGTGATGGTCAGGCCGGTGTGACCTCTATGAGGACGTCGCCGTTGGATTGCATGCGGGCGACATCGTCAGAGGCGAGCACAATCGTCGTGAACCGGCTCTGCACCAGCGCGGGCCCCACCACCGGTGTGCCGGGGCGGAGCGCGTCGCCGTCGTAGACCGGGACCTCGTCGTGCCAGGCGTCACCGGTGAAGACACGCCGGTGGTCGATCGGCTCGACGGCGGGGTCCTCCTCGAGGACCAGTTCTGCGGGTTGATCGACCAGGCCGGTGGCCAGCAACCTGACGCCACGCACGACCGGCTCCTGTGATCGGGCCTCAATGAGCCGGGCCTCCTCGTTGCGGCGATGGAATTCGCTCACCGCCGCCTCGAGCGCCTCCTGGCTGATGGGGCTTCCGGCGGTCTTGTCGATCGGGATGGCGACGTCGAACGTCTGCCCCGGGTACACCAGATTGATCCGCCACTCGAAGACGCGGCGCTCCGGGGGGATGCCCGCCGCCTGGAGGGCGTCGTCCGCCGACGTCATGAGCTCTTCGGCCAGTTGGCTCAGCCGTCCGAGGTCGATCGCCCGCCAGTCTCCCTGCAGCGTGCGCGCCTCGTCGATGACGTGGTTGGCGGTGAGCAGGCCGAGGGCGGAGAACGCCGGCGCCGCGCGGGGGATGAGGACGCGGCGCATGCCGAGCAGCGCGGCGTGGCGGGCGGCGTGGACGGCACCCATGCCGCCGAAGGCGACCAGGTCGAGCTCGCGCGCGTCGGCGCCGGCCAGGGAGAGGATGCGGCGGACGGCGTCGCACATGTGCGCGTCGATGATGGCCGCGGTGGCCACCGCGGTCTCCTCAGCGTCGAGCCCCAACGGCGCGCCGACTGCGGCCAGTGCCGAGCGGGCCGCGTCCCCGTCGAGGTCGAGGCGTCCGCTCCAGAACGCGGTGGGATCGAGGCGGCCCAGCACGAGGTCGGCGTCGGTCACGGTGGGCTCGGTTCCTCCCCGCCCGTAGCACACGGGACCCGGGATGCTGCCGGCCGATTCGGGGCCCACGGTCAGCGTGCCGGAACGGTTGCGACTGAGCGACCCGCCGCCCGCCCCGATGGAGTGCACGTCGACCATCGGAAGCGCGATGCAGTAGCGGTGCCGCCAGTTCCAGTCCGTCTTCACCTCCGGCCTGCCGTCGCGGATCAGGCAGACGTCGTAGCTCGTGCCGCCCATGTCGACGCTGACGACGTCACCGAGCCCCGCTGCCGCGGCCGCACCCGCTGCCGCCACCACACCGCCCGTCGGCCCCGAGCTGATGGTCGCCAGTGGTCGGGTCTTGGTCGCCCGTGGGGTGGCCACGCCGCCCGAGCTGGTGGCGAGGAGCAGCTCCTCCGTGAACCCGGCGTCCTGCAGGCGCGACTCGAGCCGGTCGAGGTAGCGGACGATGGGCGGGCCGACGAACGCGTTGACCAGCGTGGTGGACGTCCGTTCGAACTCGGGTGGCTTGGGCCACACTTCGTGGGACAGGGAGACCAGCTCGACGTCGGGGTACTCGTCGAGGATGATCTCGCGCGCCCGTCGCTCGTGGCTCGGGTTGAGATAGCTGTGCAGGAAGCACACGGCGATCGATGTGACGCCGAAGGCCCGGAGCCGCGCCGTCGCCTTGCGCACGCCTTCCTCGTCCAGCGCACGGTCAACGGTGCCCTCGCTCGTGACGCGCTCGGCGATCTCGAGTCGGACCCGGCGGCGCGCGATGGGTTCCGGGGCCGGGTAGCTGGGGTCCCAGATGTCCTCCTTGTAGCACCGACGCATCTCTATTTCGTCGCGGAAGCCCTCGGTGACCAGCAGGCCGGTCGGTGCTCCCGTCATCTGAATCATGGTGTTGTCCGCCGCCGTGGTGCCGTGCACGATGGACGCGCACTGGCCCAGCAGGGCGCCGGCATCGGCCAGGCTCTCGGCTTCGGCCAGGCGCACGATGCCGGCCAGGACGCCGTCGGACTGGTCCTCGGGAGTCGTGGGGGTCTTCTCCAGAATGATGGAGCCGTCCGGGCGGAGGAGCACGCAGTCGGTGAAGGTGCCACCGACGTCGACCCCGATGCGGTAGCGGTCGTGCCCGCCGCTCATGCCCCTGTCTCCGCGTTGGATCGATCCGCCCGGAGCTGCTTGGTGGCGTCGTAGTCGATGGCGAGGTCCATGGCCTCGAGCGTGCCGGTGACGACGACGCCGTAGTCGCGCAGCGCGCCCTCGACCGAGACGTACTCGTCCCAGACGTCGTCGAGCACGGCCTCCACGTCCCGCTCCAGCGGGTCGCCCCAGCCCCCGCCCCCGCCGAAGTCGTAGACCAATTGGTCTCCGGTCTCGAGGAGGTGCGCGGTGACGACGGGGGAGACCCTGACCTCGCGCTCGGTCCCCTTGCTGACGAAGCAGATGTCCGGGCTACCCGGGAGTCCGCCGGCGATCCCCGGGTGGAGGTGACGCTGGTTGACGCAGTACTGGCTCACGGAGGTCGGCGTGCGCGCCTCCTTCACGAAGTGGCTGCCGCAGCCGCCCCGGAACTTGCCGGGCCCACCGGAATCGGTGAGGTAGTTGCGGCCCCGGAGAATGTGCGGGAAGAGCCGCTCGTTGAGCTCGGCCGACGCCTTGATCAGGTTGCCCATGGCCGGGGCGAGGGCGCCCCAACCGTCGACGCCGTCGACCCCGTTCACCCACCCGGCGCTGACTTCGCCGCCGTGGTCGAAGAAGGACTGGCCCGTGCGAGGGTCGACCTCCCCCCACATCTGCCTGGGGCTGCCGAACTTGTACGTCTGGGGTGCGCAGCGCTCCGGAATGATCTGGGCCATGGCCACCGCGATGGCGTCGCCGACCTCCACCCCCGGGTGGTGCGTGCCCGAGCTGACCGGCTTCGGTTCCACGGGGTTGAGACAGCAGCCGAGTGGGACGCGCAGCTCCACACAGTCGAAGAACCCCTCGTTCTTCGGGATGGACGGGTCGACCAGGCTCGCCAGCTGGGCGATGGCGTTGCCCCGGGTGTTGCCGAAGGTGGACCAGCCCGAGATGTTCGGGCGGGTGTCGGATCCCTCGAAGTCGAGGATGAGCCGGTCGTCGTCCACCGTCACGGCGACGTGGACGTGCAGGTCCTGGTTGCCCTGCGGGTCGCTGTCGACGTAAATGTCCGCCTCGTAGGTCCCGTCGGGCCAGCCGCGGATCTCCTCGGAGAACCGGCTGCGGGCATCGTCGATGGTATGGGTGACGGCGGCCCGGACGGTGCCGGCGCCCCAGTGGGCGGCGAGCTCCTGCAGCCTGGCCGCACCGAGTTGGGCGGCTCCGACCTGGGACCGGAGGTCCCCGATGAACCCGGCGAGCCGGTTGTTGGCCCGCATGGTCAATATGACGTCCCGGCGCTCGTGCCCGCCGTCAATGATCTTCAGCAGGGGATAGCGCGTGCCCTCGCTGTACACGTCCTTGGCCATGGTGTTGTAGCCGCCCGGCACCGCCCCGCCGGTGTCCCCGTGATGGCACTGAATGGAGGCGACCAGCAGCAGCGCACCCTCGTCGTCGAAGACCGGGGCGAAGACGTTGAAATCCGGGAGGTGGCCGCCACCGTGGTAGGGGTCGTTGGCGACGATCACGTCGCCGGGCTTCAGCTCGTCGCCGAAGAATTCGATGGCGAACCGGACGGGCAGGGTGCTCGACAGCATGAACTGCGGAATGCCCACCGAGAGGGCGGCCAGGCGGCCCTCCGCGTCGAGGATGGTGGCATTGCGCTCGTTGGACTGGTTCAGGATCGGCGTCGTCGCCGTCCGGGACACGTAGGTCGCCATTTCGAAGCAGACCGTCTCCATGGCCGATCTGATGACCTCTGCTGTGACGAGATCGATCTCGCTGGTCTCCGACATGGCTCCCCTTCAGGTCGTGGATCCTGCACCTGCTCAGCGCGGGCGGGCCTCCCCGCCGGCGCCCCGCCCCAAGAAGAAGGGTACCCGAGCCGTCCGGTACGGAGAATCGGTCGACGGACCCGCCGCGGCGCCGACGCCACCGCGGAAAGCCGAGGTCAGAGGCCTCCTTCCGCGGGCGGACGCCCGGCTCTCCGAAAGATGCCGCGCCGTCCCGAATTCGGGAACCAATGGTGACAGGGGGGCGTTGGAGTAGTTGGATACAGAGAGCCGCCAATGGGTGGCAAAGGAGTTGAGATGAGCGACCGTTACCGCAAGGACCCCGAGGCCGTAGCCAAACTGGGACCGAGGGAGTACGCCGTCACCCAGGAGGCCGCCACCGAGCCGGCCTTCGCCAACGAGTTCTGGGACAAGAAGGAGGCCGGAATCTACGTCGACATCGTGTCGGGGGAGCCTCTGTTCGCCTCCCTCAAGAAGTTCGACAGTGGATGCGGGTGGCCGAGCTTCACCATTCCCCTGGACCCGGCCAACGTGGTCGAGCGCCAGGACATGACCCACGGGATGATCAGGACCGAGGTCCGTTCGGCCCACGGCGACAGCCACCTTGGTCATGTGTTCAACGACGGACCCCCGGAGGAGGGCGGCCTGCGCTATTGCATCAACTCGGCTGCGCTGCGCTTCGTCCCCTACGAGGATCTCGAGGCCGAGGGATACGGTGAGTACACGAAGCTCTTCGATGGAGGGGCGACAAAGGAGGAGGTGGCCCAGTGAGCGCCACGACCGAGAAGGCGATATTGGCTGGCGGGTGCTTCTGGGGGATGCAGGACCTCATCCGCAAGCGCCCCGGAGTCATCAGCACCCGGGTCGGGTACACCGGGGGAGACGTGGCCAACGCCACGTACCGCAACCACGGGACCCATGCCGAGGCGATCGAGATCATTTTCGACCCCTCCGTGACCTCCTACCGGGAGATCCTGGAGTTCTTCTTCCAGATCCACGACCCGACGACCAAGAACCGTCAGGGCAACGACGTCGGGCTGAGCTACCGGTCGGCGATCTTCTACGTCGACGACGAGCAGAAGCGGGTGGCCGAGGACACCATCGCCGACGTCGAGGCCTCCGGGCTCTGGCCCGGCAAGGTGGTGACCGAGGTCGCGCCGGCAGGGCCGTTCTGGGAGGCGGAGCCCGAGCATCAGGACTACCTGGAGCACTACCCCAACGGGTACACGTGCCACTTCCCTCGGCCGGGCTGGGTGTTGCCCCGGCGTAGCGACGCCCTGGCCGGGTAGAACTGCACCATGGCCGACGAGTCCATCAATCCAGCGGTCGAGCCCAGCGGTGCCGGGTGCGTCGAGTGCCTCGCGACGGACGGATGGTGGTTCCACCTCCGCCGTTGCGCGGCATGCGGCCATGTCGGCTGCTGTGACAGCTCGCCGAGTCAGCACGCCAGCAAGCACGCCAAGGAGGACGGCCACTCCATCGTCCGGAGCTTCGAGCCGGGTGAAGACTGGTTCTGGGACTACGCGACCCAGCAGTACTACGACGGCCCCGAACTGGCGCCGCCCGAACACCACCCCCTCAGTCAGCCCACCCCGGGGCCGGAAGGCCGCGTCCCGGCGGATTGGGAGCGTCACCTTCACTAGAGGGACTCATAGGCTGCAAGCGGGTGAGCGGCCGCATCGGTGGCCGTGCCACCCGACAACGATCGGAGGTTCCCGTGCCCGCTGTCACCGTCAGTGACCTGTCCACCCTGCCGGCCATTCCCGCTCCGGACCGGGCGCAGTCCAATGAGCGTCCGGTCGGGTCCGTCACCACCGCGCCCCGCGGCCTCGAGGGGGAGGGCTTCCCCGTGCGCCGGGCCTTCGCCGGCGTCACCCTGCAAGACCTCGATCCGTTCGTGCACATGGACCAGATGGGGGAGGTCGAGTACGCCCCCGGTGAGCCGAAGGGCACGCCCTGGCACCCCCATCGCGGGTTCGAGACCGTGACGTACATGATCGACGGCACGTTCCAGCACCAGGACTCGCACGGCGGCGGCGGCGTCATCACCGACGGAGCGACGCAGTGGATGACGGCCGGGAAGGGCATCCTGCACATCGAGACGCCGCCCGAGAAGCTGGTCGTGTCCGGAGGCTTGTTCCACGGCATTCAGCTGTGGGTCAACCTGCCGGCGAGGGACAAGATGATCGAACCGGCCTACCAGGGGCTCGAAGCGGATGATGTGACGCTCCTGTCGTCCACCGACGGCGGCGCCCTGGTGCGCATCATCGCCGGCGACGTCGCCGGCCATCGCGGGCCGGGATCCACGCATACACCCATGGCCTTCATGCACGCGTCGATCGCTCCCGGGGCCCTGCTCGAGCTCCCCTGGGACCCCGGCTTCAACGCGCTGGTCTATCTCCTGGCCGGCTCCGGACGGGTGGGGAACGACGGCCGACCCGTCACGAGCGGGCAGCTCGTCACGTTCGGCGCCGGCGATTACCTGTCGCTGCGGGCCGACGACGCGCAACCCGGAGGGACCGACCACCTCGAGGCGCTCATCCTCGGGGGTCAGCCCATCAGGGAGCCCGTCGAGCACTACGGCCCCTTCGTGATGAACACCAAGGCCGAAATCGGGCAGGCGCTCGAGGACTTCGAGGCGGGCCGCCTGGGGACCATCCCACCCAACGCCCTCATGCCCCACGTTCCCGACCCCGCCCCGGTGCGCACCGAGCGCTCCGGGATCTGAACCCGGAGCGGTCTGCTCTTACGCCTGTGGCCGCAGGCCGTCTTCGATCATGACGAGCAACCGCCCGCTCTGATCGGGCGTCAGCGTGGCGCTCATGCACATCGACCCGAGCAGCTGCATCAGGTCCGGCGCGTCCACGTCCGAGCGCACCACGCCCGCCGCCTGGGCCCGGGTGAGCACAATGCTCAGGGCGCCCTCAATCCGCTCACGCGACGCCGAGCGCAGGGCCGGGTCCTTCTCGAACGCCTCGTGCAGCTCGTTCATGAAGCGCTTCTTGCCGGACGCGTACCGGACGAAGGCCTCGAGCCAGGCAACGAAGGCGGGCCACGGCTCGAGGGTGTCGGTCACCGTGCGCGCCACCGTCTCGAGCTCATCGACGTCGTCGACGTAGACCGCCTCCACCACGTCGATCCGCTTCGGGAAGTGCCGGTACAGCGTGCCGATCCCGACGCCGGCCTCCTTGGCGATGGCCTCCATGCTGGCGCCGCCGCCCTCCTGGTCGAAGACCTTGCGCGCCGCGGTGACGAGGAGCTCGTAGTTGCGCTTGGCGTCGGCCCGCATGGGACGCGTCGCTCCGGCGCCGTCCACCCGGTCCATCGTCGCCGTCGTCGACTTCTGTCGCGCAGTCATCCTCCTGCTTTCCCTCCCGGCCCAACGCACGTGTCGAAAACAGACTTGCAAAGCGGAGGCACCCTCCGTATACTAACCGGAGGAAGCTTCCGCTTACCAGAGTACCAGCGGAAAGATCGGAATCAAATGCCTTCTTCAGTCCTTGTCGCGCCCCGCCCCAGCTTGGCCGGGGGACCCGGCGCCGGCCCGCCCGGACGTCTCAAGAGCCTGCTCAGGACCCCTTCGGTGTTCCTCTTCGTCATATTGGCGGCCCAGCTCATGGTCGTCCTCGACACCACCATCGTCAATGTCGCCCTGCCGCACATTCAGGAGGGCCTCGGCCTCTCCGGGGGTGAGCTCTCCTGGGTCATCAACGCCTACCTGCTCACCTTCGGCGGCCTGCTGCTGCTCGGAGCCCGCTCGGGCGATCTCCTCGGCCGGCGCCGCACCTTCCTGGTCGGCATCGCCATCTTCACCGTGAGCTCGCTCTTCGGGGGGTTGGCCGTGTCCGGCTGGATGCTCCTGTCGGCCCGCGCCCTCCAGGGGGTCGGTGCCGCCCTGGCCGCACCCTCCTCGCTGGCCCTCCTGACCACCATCTTCTCGGACGGGCCCCAGCGGGTCCGTGCCATCGGCCTCTTCACCACGGTGTCGGCGGCCGGCGGGGCGATCGGTCTGGTGGCTGGTGGCGCGCTGACGCAGCTCGTCTCGTGGCGCTGGGTGATGTTCGTCAACGTCCCGATCGGGATCGCCGTCCTGTTGGTGGGACGCATCGCCCTCCAGGAGACGCCGCGTCGCACCGGTCACTTCGACATGGCCGGCGCCCTCACCTCCACGCTGGGCATGGTGGGCATTGTGTTCGGGCTCGTCGAGGCGGGGACCAGGGGATGGTCCAGCCCCATCACCGTCGGCTCGCTCGCCGTCGGGCTCTTCCTCCTCGGGCTGTTCGTCCGCATAGAGACCCGGGCCGAGGAACCGATCGTGCCGCTGCGGCTCTTCGCCAGCGGGACGCGCACGACCGCCAACGTGTCCCGGGGCCTGATGTACGCCGGCATGTACGGCATGTTCTTCTTCGTGGGGCAATTCATGCAGGACGTGCAGGGGTTCTCGCCGTTGCGCACCGGGTTGTGCTTCCTGCCGGTGCCCGCCTCGGTGTTCCTCTCGTCGCAGTTGGTGAGCAAGGTCCTGATCGGGCGGGTCCGACCCAAGGCGCTGATCATGATCGGCATCAGCCTGAACGTGGTCGCCCTCTTGATGTCGACCCAGCTCCACGCCGGGGCGTCGTACGGGCAGATCTTCGTCAGCCTCGTCATTCTCGGCGTCGGCTCAGGGACCGCGCTGGTGCCTCTGACGCAGGCCGGTCTCGCCGACGTCGACCCCGCCGACGCCGGGGCGGCGTCCGGTCTGGTCAACGTCACGCAGCAGGTGGGCGCGGCCCTGGGGTTGGCCGTGCTGGTCACCGTCCTGAGCGCGGCCGCCGGCCACGCACAGTTGCGGGCCGGGGCCGGCGTCCCCGCCTCCATGGTGCACGGGCTCGATGTGACCTTCGCCGTTGCCGCGCTGTTCGGCTTCGCCGCACTGGTGATGGTGGCCCTCCTGGTCCACCTGCCCGCCCCCGAGCGGACCGGGGTGGCCGTGGCGGACGAGGCCGAGGACGAGGTCGAGGACGAGCGTGCCCGCGAGTCCGCCGGCGCCGAGTTCGAGCTCGTCGACGGCGAGGGCTTCGAGTGGTCGGGCCCGGAGCTCGTGGCTGACATGTCCTAAGCCGACCGTCGATGCTCCGCGCTCGAGGCTCCGCGCTCGATTGCTCCCGGCTCAGTACTCGGGTGACACCACGGAGACTTCGCCGACGTGCACGACCTCGACCGGTTCGCCCGTCTCGTCCTCCGCACCCCGAGGGCGTCCCGGGTGGACGTCGATGAGGATCCACGCCAGCACCGCCGCCAGCACGAAGATGCCGGCGGCCCACGCGCTGGCGACGGCGTACCCGTGCACCGTCGCCTGCGCCACCACACCCTTGCTCTGCACGTGGTGCGACTCCAGGTAGGTCGCCGTGGCCGCCGCCGCGAGCGTGTTCAGCAGGGCGGTGCCGATGGAGGCGCCGATCTGCTGGGAGGTGTTGGTCGCCGCTGCCGTCACGCCGACGTCCTTCGGCTCGGCGTTCTGGGTGGCCGTGCTGATGCAGGGCACGATGGCCAGCCCCAGCCCGAAGCCGAGGAGGAGCTCGCTCGGCAACACGTTGGTCACGTAGGAGGCGTCGGGCGTCAACTGGGTGAACAGCGCGACGCCGAGACCCGCCAGCAGGAGGCCGGGGACGACCAGCAGGCGGGTCGGCACACGGGGCATCAGGCGGCTGGCCACTTGCGTGGCCGCCAGCGCGTTGAGTGCCATGAGCGGGAGGAAGGCGACCCCGGTCTTGAGCGGCGAGTAGTGGTCGATGGTCTGCAGCAGGTACGTGAGGAACAGGAACGTCCCGAACATCCCGGTGACGGCCAGCAGAATGGTGATGAACGACCCGGCCCGGTTCCGGTTGCGCAGCACGCGCAGCGGCAGGAGGGGATTGGGGCCCTTGCTCTGCCACACGATGAACGCGCCGAGGAGCAGGGCCGCCAGCACCAGCGCCACGATCACATCGGTCGCGCCCCACCCGCTCGTGCCGGCCTCACCGAGACCGTAGACAAGGGCCACCAGACCGCCGCACCCGAGGACGACACCCAGCACGTCCAGGCGGACCCTCTGGATGCCCTCGCGGTTGGGGATCATGGTGAAGGCGCCGAAGAGGACGAGTGCGGCGATGGGCAGGTTCACGTACAGGCACCAGCGCCAGTCGACGTACTGGGTGAGGAAGCCGCCGAGGATGAGCCCGAAGGCGGAGCCGGCGATGGCGATGGTGGCGTAGATCCCGAAGGCCCGCCCGCGCTCACGTGGCTCGCTGAAGGTCGATGTCAAGAGCGACAGCACCGACGGCGCCAGCAACGCGCCGAACAGGCCCTGCAGCCCGCGGGCGCCGATCAGCATGAGCGTGCTCTGGGCCGCCCCGCCGAGGGCGGACGCCAGGGCGAACCCCAGGACCCCGGCCATCAGCGTGCGCTTCGGGCCGAACATGTCGCCCAGGCGCCCACCCAGGAGGAGGAAGCCACCGAAGGCGAGCGTGTAGGCGGTCACCACCCACTGCCGGTCGGTGTTGGAGAACCCGAGGGCGTGCTGGGCCGAGGGGAGGGCGATGATCATGATCGTCGTGTCGAGCACGACCATGAGCTGCGCCGCGGCGATGATGACGAGGATCCACCAGTGGGCCCGCGTCGTTCCCGTCGGGGCCGTGTCCGCGCCGCGCGCCTGCAGTGTCGTCACCGCCCGCTCACGAGGCGTCGTGCTTCGAGAGGATCCGGTCGACCTGGTTCTGGCTGAGCGGGCGGTGCGCCAGCGCGGCGTCCGTCGGCCGCATGCCGGCGACCAGGAGGTCGAGATGCCGCTTCCACGCCTCGGGTGCGTTCGAGCCCGTGGTCTCGAGCACGCCCCGGATCGACCACATGACGAGGGAGATGTCGGTGCTCGTGAGGTCGAGGCGCACCCGGCCGTGCGCCTGGGCGTCGGCGAGGAGATCGGCGATGAGCTCGCGTGCGCTCCGCACAAGATGATGGTCCGAGTTCCACAGCTTGGGCAGGCAGCCCAGGTGTTCCGCCTGATACTTGCTCGACGCCTGCAGGAAGTGCTCGAGCCCCGTGCCGTCGGGACGGGCCGCCGCGTCCTTGGCCATGGCGATGGTCGCCTCGAGGACCTCCGAGACGAGCGCGTCGATGAGCGCCTCCTTCGAGGGGAAGCGGCGGTACAGCGTGCCCATCCCGACGCCGGCCACCCGCGCCACGTCGGCCACGCTGGCCTCGAGCCCCTTCTCCTCGAAGACCTGACCGGCGGCCACCAGGAGACGCTCCCGGTTCTTCTGGGCGTCGCTGCGCATCGGCCGGCTCAGGGTCGAAGCGGCGGGGCCGCTCCGCGCCTCCGCCGGGCTCGTATCCGGAGATTTCACTCCGCTTACCCTACAAGGCGACCGGAGCGGTCCATCCACGTCCCTCCGCACTTCTCCCTGGCGGGCACCCTGCTGCCGCTCGCGTGGGCCACCATGGAGGGTGGCGGGTCGCCCGTCATCGTCAGGAGGCCCACCGATGCGCGAAATCCACCCCGATCTGGCCCCGTACTGGCTGGGTGGACTGCTGCAGGTGGTCAGCGTGGACGGTGGCCCGACCGACGAACAGCTGCGGATCATTCAGGGTCTGCTCCGGGGTTACTTCGGCATCGACACGGCGCTGGAGCTCCAGCCGCTCCCGGCCGACGACATCGTGAACGTGATCACCGACGCCGGCTCGCGCTACCGCATGGTCGAGACGATGATTCTGCTGGAGTTCGCCCGGCATCCCGCCAGCGCGGCGCTGGTCGATGCCGTCGAGGCCTATGCCGACGCGCTGGGCGTGGACGAGCCGATGCTCCTGGTCGCCCGGCGCGCCGCCGAGCATGATCACGCGCTGCTGATGGCCGACTGGAAGCGCTTCGCCCGTGCGACGCCGGTGCAGCCCGCGCTGCGCGGGCGTCCCGACGTCGAGAATGCGCAGCGTCTGGCCTCGCTGCGTGCGTGCGCGCCCGGGAGCCTGGGACGGGCCTTCGCCGACTTCTACGACCGGTGGGGGCTGGAGTACCCCAATGTGGCCGAGCCCCAGGGTGTGAACCTGATCTCGCATGACTTCTCCCATGTCCTGTCCGGCTACCGGCCAAACGACGCCATCGAGGAGGTGGCGTTGTCGGCCATGATCGTCAGCGCGACCAACGGGGAGAGCCATTTCAGCGCCCTGACGGCGTCGATGGCGCTCTATGAGGTGGGGCTCTTCGACGTCCTGGACATCACGCCGACCACGGGGGTGTTGAGCCGGCCCGGGTCGCCCGCCATCCTGGCCGACGCCATGCGCCGCGGCGCCTCGTGCACGGCGGACTTCGCCGCCCTCGACCACCTCGCCCTGGCCGACGAGCCGCTGCATGCGCTCCGTGCCGATCTCGGCATACCGCCCCGGGCGGCCTGAGCGCCGGCGCGACACGGCTCGACCGATGGCGGAGACGGACCCGGCGAACGCCAACGCGGCGAACGCGGACGCGGTGAACAGCGAGAGGGATGCGTTCATTCGGCGGTTGCCCAAGGCCGAGCTCCACGTGCACATTGAGGGCACCCTCGAGCCGGAGCTGGTTTTCGCGCTCGCGGCGCGCAACGAGGTGTCGCTGCCCTACGCCGACGTGGAGGCCCTACGCCGCGCCTATGTCTTCGCGGACCTGCAGTCGTTCCTGGACATCTACTACGCCAACTGTGCGGTCCTGCGCACCGAACAGGACTTCTACGACCTCACGTGGGCCTACCTGTCCAAGGCCGCCGGCCAGGGGGTGTGTCACGCCGAGATCTTCTTCGACCCGCAGACGCACACCCAGCGCGGCGTCTCCTTCGAGACCTGCTGCACGGGTATCCGTCGCGCCCTGGGGGACGGCCTGCCGCAACTGGGCATCACCTCGGGACTGATCCTGTGCTTCCTGCGCGATCTCAGCGAGGAGTCGGCGCTGCAGACCCTGGAGGAAGCCAGGCCCTTCGTCCATCTCCTCACGGCGGTCGGCCTCGACTCGGCCGAGGTCGGCAATCCACCCTCCAAATTCGAGCGGGTCTTCCGCCTGGCGCGGGAGATGGGCCTGCCGGGCGTGGCCCACGCCGGAGAGGAAGGCCCGCCGGAGTACATCTGGCAGGCGCTCGACGTGCTGGAGGCCCGGCGGATCGATCATGGCGTGCGCTGTCTGGAGGACGAACGGCTCGTCGAGCGCCTCGTGGCGGAGCAGGTCCCGCTGACCGTGTGTCCCTTTTCCAACGTCAAGCTGCGGGTCTTCCCCTCGCTCGCCCGGCACGACCTCCCGGCACTGCTGCGGCGCGGCCTCCTGGTGACGATCAACTCGGACGACCCCGCCTACTTCGGCGGGTACGTCGCCGACAACATCAGCGCCGTGGCCGAGGCATTCGAGCTGAGCCGAGCCGACATCGTGCGTCTGGCGCGTAATGCGTTCCGGGCGGCGTTCCTGCCCGACGTGGTGAGGGACGGGTACCTCGCCGAGGTCGACCGCTTCGGCTGAGACGTCCGCCGCCCTCCGCGCACGCCACAATGGCGCGATGGCGAAAGCGGGCATTGCCGGGCTGATACTCACACCGGGGGCGAGCGCGGGACGCACCCAGTCGGGCCTCGTCGCCATTGACGAGGCGGTCACGCGCACCGGGGTGACGGTCGAGCGTGTCGAGTTTCCCGGGCAGGCGGCCGGCAAGCGCCGGACCGATCCGCCGGCGGTGTGCATCGAGACGGTGCGCACCGCCACGACCGCGCTGGCGGAACGGCTCGGCGTCCCGACCCGCCGCATCGCCATCGGCGGTCGTTCCTTCGGCGGTCGCATGTGCTCGCTGGCCGCTGCGGAGGGCCTGTCGGTGGCGGCACTGGTCCTGGTCAGCTACCCGCTCCACCCGCCGGGTCGCCCCGATCGCCTCCGTACCGAGCACTTTCCCGCCTTGGACCTGCCGTGTCTGTTCGTCTCTGGCCGACGCGACGCCTTCGCCGCGCCCGCCGAGCTCGAGCGGGAGACCGCGGCGATCCCGGGTCCGGTCACCCGTCACGTCGTCGACGGCGATCACTCGCTGCGCAAGAGCGAGGCCGAGGTCGGCGACATCGTCGCCGCCTGGATCGCTGGGCTCTCCCGCGGGAGGTAGGCCGCGCCGGCCTCGCCGTGGTCAGTCCACGGGTCCGGTGTGGAAGATCGGCCAGGCGATCTCCGTCCGCCAGGCGCCCTCATCGGTGGTGTCGAGCCGGCCGACCAGGTAGCGCTCCCGGATCGGCCCCTCCACGCCGAGGGCGCGGTCGGAGACATACGTGGCCAGCGCACCGTAGGCGCGGTCGATGTCGGCATGGGAGCCGGCGTGCACAATCGTGGCCAGCTCGACGGCCGGCAAGGTCTGCGGTACCACGCGGCCGATCGGCCTGATCGGCTCCGCCGCCGGCATGAAGATGGTGAGCTCGCCCCGTTCCTCGCGGAAGAAATCGTTGGCGATCACCGCGCCGGTCGGGCCGGTCGTCGCCACGCCCTGTCCGTCCAGCGTGGCTGCGAGCTCGCCGAGCGCGCCCTGGAACCACGGGCCCAGTTCGTCGAGGCTCACCGTCTGGCTGATGGCCGCCGTCTGGAGCGCCGGTTGGCTGCGGTGCTCGATGGGCAGGTCGGGCGCCGGGCCCTGGAGCAGCCCGCGCAGGGAGGCGACCGCCTCCTGGGTCTGGAGGAGGCCCTGCTCAAGCCGCGCCAGGTGATCGGCGATGAGCGCATTGCGGGTGTCGAGGTCCGGTGCCTGCAGCACGGCCCCGATCTGCTCCAGCGGCATATCCAGGTCGCGGAAGCGCCGGATGACCTGTGCCGTGGGGATCTGCTCGGTGCTGTAGCGGCGGTAGCTCGAATCGGGGTCCACCTCGGCCGGCACCAACAGGCCGAGGTGGTGGTAGTGGCGGAGCATCTTCACACTGAGCTGGGTGGCCCGGGAGAAGTCACCGATGGCCAGCGACGACGGCATGCCCCCAGTTTCGACTCTCCCCCGGGGGGAGGGTCAAGGCGACGATGGCCTCTTGACTCTCCCGCCGCGGGACGGCGCACGGTGGGGGCGTCACAGCACAACGAGCGAGGAGACCTCCCATGCACACCACCGAACTGAGCGGCGTCGTCGCCGAGCACATCGCCGCCGTCAATGCGTTCGACATCGATGCCATCGTCGCCACCTTCGCGCCCGACGCCTACGTCAACGACGCCCGCCGGGAGATCAACGGCCTTGACGCCATCCGGGCCTGGGTCACGAAGGAGATGGTCGGCGACCGCGTCACGATGGAGGTGCGCGAGGTCATCGACCACTACGGCGACACCATCGTGCGGGCACGCTACGACGGAACCTATGACAAGGCCGACCTGCCGGACGAGTTGGTGCTGTCGAACTACTTCAGCGTGCGCGACGGCAAGATCGTGAGTCTGGCGGTCATCTTCAACCAGCCGTCACCGTTCGACCACCCCGCCTGATCGCCCCGTGTCCGCGGCAGGCAACGACCCTCCGCCCGAATGCGAGGGCCGGCCCGTCAGCCCAGCGCGACGTGTTCCAGCAATGCGGCCGTCTCCTCGGGCGCGGCGAGCATCATGTCGTGCCCGCAGGCGAGCTCGTGCGTCTCCCACCCCGCCGCGACCGCGGCCTCTGCGAACCGGCCGAGACTGGCCAGCGGGGGATCGGTGTGCGCGACGTAGACCTTGCGCAGCCGGCCCAGCGGACCGGGGTCGAACGCGGTCGGCTCCATCTGGCACCGGAACGGGAAGTCAGTCAGCCGGGCCCCGACCCAGGGGCGTTGCGCGGCCTCGATGCCCCACTGTTCGAGAAAGGCGTCCGTGGCCGGGAGGTACCAGCCCTCGCCCGCCTCGGCGACCTGGCGGCGGTAGCGCTCGGCGACCTCCGGCGGCTCGACATCGAGCAAGCTCTCGCCCGGCGCGGTGACGAACGCACCCAGATACACCACCGAAGCCAGCCGCTCCCCGGAGCGTTCGGCCAGCGGGCCGGCGAGGACGCCGGCGTAGCTGTGCAGGACCAGGTGGACATCGGTCAGGTCCTCGAACCACAGCAGCTCCTCGAGGTCCGCCACATGCGTCTCCACGCCCACCTCCGGGGAGAGGCCGGCGCGGCGGTCACCCTGCCCGGTCAGGGTCGGCCGGTGGACGTCGTGGCCACGCGCGGTCAGGAGGCGGTGGACGTCGCGCCAACACCAGCCACCGTGCATGGCGCCGTGAACCAGGACGAATGTGGCCACCGGACAACTCTCCTCGCCTCGCTCCGCTGAAGCCCCGATTCTGCCGCCGTCGGCGACCGGGGTGTCAGACGAGGGCGGCGCCCTCGGCCAGGGCGGCCCGGAGGGCCCGGAAGCCCGCCGAG
Source organism: uncultured Acidimicrobiaceae bacterium (assembly GCA_963783965.1). Lineage (GTDB taxonomy): Bacteria > Actinomycetota > Acidimicrobiia > Acidimicrobiales > RAAP-2 > Bog-473. The sequence goes on from CAWAPQ010000005.1 coordinate 118,988, forward strand.
GTCTGCGCGACGAACGTTTCGTCGCGGGATGGGTCGCCGCGTGCGAGCCAGGTGAGCGTCGTCTCGACCAGCCAGCCGAAGAGCGCCTCGGAGTGCCAGGCATCGAGGACCTCGTCACCGGTGTCGAGGCCGCTGAGTTGGCGCACCACGGACACCGCCACTGCCCGCAATTCGGCGGCGTAGGCCGCGAACTGGGGCTCGCGCGCGGCGTGCCGCCACAACAGCGTGAATGCGGCAGGGTCCTCCCGCGCCACCGTCAGGAGGGTCCGGGGACCGAGGCCCACGTGCGTCGGCTCCGCCAATTCGGCCCGCAGCTCGACGCCGAGGTCGTCGAAGACCTGTTGGAGGATCTCGCGGTAGAGCTCTTCCTTCGATCCGAAGTGCCGGTAGACGATCAGTTTGGTGACCCCGCAGGCGGCACCCACGTCATCCATGGAGGTGTCGGCGAACCCGGTCGAGGCGAAGGCCGATGCGGCGCCGTGCACGATGGCGGCGCGGCGCTCGGCTCGGGGCAGCAGCTTGCTCTCGGTCTGTATACGGGACAGTATATACCCGAGAGTTACAGTAGACCTGGAAGGGAGCAACCATGGGCACGGCGCAGGTCGAGTTCACCGAGGAGGAGCTCCTGGCCGACCTGACGGTCGCCGAGCCGCTCATTGCCGGCGGCGTGCGCTGCCACGGCGGCTTCGACGCCGACGGCCGCTACGTCTCGCCCCGGACGAGGTTCCGGCTGCCGGCCATCGCCGCCTGGGGCGAGCAGAACAGCGCGCGGTTCGCCAGCGAGCTGATCGACGTCCCCCTCGAGTGGTGGGAGCGCTCCTTCCCCAACGTCGAGCAGGCCCGCTTCCTCATCCGGGCCGGCGTCCCCGAGCCCCTCATGGCGACGCTGACCCGGATCGGGACGGTGGAGGGATTCGGCGCCAACATCCGCCTGCTGCAGCCCAAGGATCTGCAGCGGCACTTCGTGGAGGAGATCGGTGGGACGGCGATCGAGCATCTCGGCCGGGGTTTGTTCGAGGCACACGGTCGCGACGAGGCCGGCTGGGAAGAGGAGGCGGGCCACCGGGACATGTGGTTCGCGGCCCGCGACATCGCCTTCGAGCGCTCGTGCGAGGAGCTCGACATCGAGGCGATGCTGGCCCGTATGGGCTTCGGGCCGGGCCGGGCCGGCGGCACTGTCGCCCGTCTGCTGCCCGACGACATCCCGCACGAGCTCGAGGTGATGGTGACCCTCATGGTCCGGGTGCTCTTCATTGAGATCTCCGCCTTCCACACTTTCGCCTGGGCCGAGGAATGGATGTCCGACGCCGACCTGGTCGCGGGCGACGGCGAGGCCGCCCGCCTCGTCAGCTTCATCCGGGCCGACGAGACGCCACACGTCGGCTACCTGCGCACCGCGCTGACGGAAATGCGGGACCGCACCTGGCGCGGTGTCGGGGGAATCACCCATGCGGGCGCCGACATGATCGGGCGGATCTGGGAACCCCTGCTGGCTCAGAGCCTCGGCCCGGCGCGTGAAGAAGGCCGGCGCGGCGCTCTGGCCGAGGTGGAGTTCTGGTGCGCGCAGCGCACGAACGGGGCGGACATGCTGGCCGAGTTCCGGTCACTCGGTGCCGCATGAAGTTCGGCGTCTTCTACGAGCACCAGCTGCCGCGCCCGTGGGAGGCGGACTCCGAGTACCGCCTGCTGCAGGACGCGCTCGAGCAGGTCGAGCTGGCCGATCGTCTCGGTTTCGACGTGGTGTGGGAGGTCGAGCACCACTTCTTGGAGGAGTACAGCCATTCCTCGGCGCCCGAGGTCTTTTTGGGCGCGTGCAGTCAGCGCACCAGGGACATCCGGCTCGGCCACGGCATCATTCAGACTGCGCCGGGCTACAACCACCCCGCCCGCACGGCTGAGCGGGTGGCCACCCTCGACCTGCTGTCGGGCGGGCGGGTGGAGTTCGGATCGGGCGAGTCCGGCTCGGAGGCCGAGCTCGGCGGGTTCCAGGTCGATCCGGCCACCAAGCGTGACGCCTGGCTCGAAGGACTGCAGGTCACGCTGCGCTGCATGACGGAGACGCCGTTCACCGGCGTCGACGGACGGTTCGTGCAGATGCCACCGCGCAACGTCGTCCCGAAGCCGATGCAGCGGCCGCATCCTCCGCTCTGGGTGGCCTGCTCACGGCGGGACACCATTCTGCTGGCGGCCGAGAAGGGCATCGGTGCCCTGACCTTCGCGTTCATCGACCCGGAGGAAGCGGAGAAGTGGGTGGCGGACTACGAGCAGACCCTGGCCGATCGCTGTGTCCCCGTCGGACTGGCCGTGAACGCCAACATCGCGTGCGTGACCCAAATGATGTGCCACCCCGACGAGAAGGTGGCGCTCGACCGTGGACTCGAGGGTGGGAACTTCTTCGGGTACTCGCTGGGCCACTACTACGTCTTCGGCGAGCACCAGCCCGGGTCGACCGATGTCTGGTCCGAGTACCTGGAGCGGCGCGGGGATCAGGGCTACTCGCCCGAGATCGAGACAGCGCTGCGTCAGGAGCGGCTCGGAGCCAGGCTGGCCGCGGGGGAGCGCACGGGCCTGCGCGGAGCGACCGGGACGCCGGACCAGGTGCGCGCCTACCTGGAACGGTTCGAGGAGGCGGGGGTCGACCAGGTGATCTTCGTGCTGCAGGCCGGCAAGAACCGGCACGAGAACATCTGCGAGTCGCTGGAGCTGTTCGGCCGCGAGGTGCTGCCCGCCTTCAAGGAGCGCGACGAGGCCCAGGTGCGGGCGAAGGCGGCCCGGCTCGCACCGGCCGTCGACGCCGCGCTGGCGCGGCGGGCGCAGGAGCCGCAACCGCCCGCGCTGCCTCCCGGCTACTCCTTCCCGGCCATGCCCCGGCGCTGGGCCGACGAGACGGGGAGTGACGAGATCCGCGAATGGCTCGAGCATTTCGCCGACAACCGCGCCAGGGGCATCAGGGAAGAGGGGCTCGGGATCCTGGGCGACTGACGCCTGCCGTACGGTGTGGCATGCCTCCCGCCCCGGCTTCCGGAGCGCCGCGCTGGCGGGTGCTCGTCACCGGGGCGACCGGGCGGGTCGGTTTCCCGGTGGCGCGGGCGCTGGCCTCCGGCCACGAGGTGTTCGGGTTGGCGCGCTGTCGCCGTGACGGCGACCGGGCCCGCCTCGAGGCCGCCGGGGTGCAGCCGATTGTGGCCGACATGGCCGACCTGGACCTGCGCGGGCTCCCCGACGGGGTCACGCATGTCTTCCATGCGGCGGCGCGTCTGGGTCGCGAGGCGCAGGACGCGGACTGGCAACAGGTCTTCGCCACGAACGCCGAGGCGTCGGGCCGCCTGGTGTCCGCCTGCGCCGGCGCCGCCTTCGTGTACTGCTCAACGGGCTCGGCGTACGCGTACCAGGGCCAGCGGCCCTTGTGCGAGGACGACCCGCCGGGGGTCCACCTCGGGGCCTACAGCCTGTCCAAGATCGCGGGCGAAGCCGTGGTGCGCTTCGCCGCAGGGCAGGTGGGGAGCCCGCTCACCATCATCCGCATCTTCTCGACCTACGGGCCGGAGGGCGGCACCCCGGTCAACCGGCTGCGACGGATCCTGCGCGGCGAGGAGGTCGTCCTGCATCCGGACGCACCCAACCACTACAACCCGATTTACGAGGACGACTACGTCCGCCTCGCCGTGCGCGCGTTGCAGGTGGCCTCGCCCGACCCGGTGGTCGTGAACTTCGCCGGCAGCGAGACGGTGAGTGCCGAGGAGTACTGCGCCTACCTCGGCGAGCTGGTCGGCCGTCCCGCGCTGATCCGCTACGACCCCGATGCTCCCTGGCCGATCTGGCCAGACGTGACGCGGATGCACCAGGTGCTCGGGCGCACCGAGGTGCCGTGGCGCGAGGGCATGCGCCGGGTGGCCGAGTCCATGGGCTGATCGGCCGCCGTCCCGGCGGACGGCGAACGCCCTGCGACTGATACCCTATGGGGGTATAGGGTACGGCGATCGGAGGAGCATGCGGCCGGGGTACATCGACAGCAAGGACGCCCTGCAGAAGCGCCTGCGCAGGGTGGAGGGCCAGGTCCGGGGCATTCAGCGCATGGTGGACGAGGACCGCTACTGCATCGACATCCTCGAACAGGTGTCCGCGGCGACCAAGGCCCTGCAGGCCGTGGCGCTCGAGCTCCTCGACGACCACCTCGCGCACTGCGTGTCCGACGCCGTGCGTCAGGGGGGCGACGAGGCGGCGGAGAAGCTCAACGAGGCCTCCGCGGCCATCGCGCGGCTCGTTCGCTCCTGATCGCGATGCTGGCCACCGCCACCGTGCTGGTGGACATCGGGCGATCGCTGCGCGAGGCCTTCTTCATGTTCTGGGAGACGCTCTGGCCCCTGGTGCTCGGGTTCGGCCTGGCCGGCGCGGTGCAGGCGTTCGTGAGCCGCGACGCCATGCGGGAGCGCCTCGGCGACCACCGGGCCCGGTCCGTTCTCCGGGCCTCGGGCTACGGGATGGTGTCCTCGTCCTGTTCCTACGCGGCGTCGGCCATGGCCAAGTCGCTCTTCGTGAAGGGCGCCGACTACATCGCCGCCATGGTCTTCATGTTCGCCTCGACCAACCTCGTCATTGAGCTGGGGATCGTGCTCGTGGTGCTGATGGGATGGCAGTTCGCGGTCAGCGAATTCGTCGGCGGCATCATCATGATCGTGCTCCTCGCCACATTGGGGGCGTTGTGGCTGCGCGGGCGCCTCGTGGTGCAGGCCCGGGAGCGCCTGCAGGCGGCGGAGGACGTGTCCGAGCACCGTCACGGCGCGGCGGCGGACGACGGCGCACCGTCGTCACCTTCGGTCCGTGTGCGGTCGCTCGCCGGCTGGGCCGACAGCGCCAGCTACACCATGTCGGACCTCACCATGGTGCGGCGGGAGCTGGCGATCGGCTACACGGTGGCCGGTTTCCTGGCCGTCCTGGTGCCCACGTCGGTGTGGCAGGCGGTCTTCATCACCGGGCACGGGTTCTGGACCAGCGTCGAGAACGCCATTGTCGGCCCCTTCATCGCCATCATCAGCTTCGTGTGCTCCATTGGCAACGTGCCTCTGGCGGCGGCGCTGTGGAGCGGGGGGATCTCGTTCGGCGGCGTGATCGCCTTCATCTTCGCGGACCTGATCGCGTTCCCGCTCCTCCTGATCTACCGCCGGTACTACGGCACGCGCCTCATGCTCCGGATGCTCGCTGTCTTCTGGGCCCTGATGTCCACGGCCGGTTTGCTCACGGAGCTGCTCTTCCATGCGGCCGGCCTGGTCCCGACCATGCGGCCGACCACCATTGCGCCGGCGCGCTTCTCCTGGAACTACACCACCTATCTGAACCTGATCTTCCTCGTGCTCTTCGGTGTCCTCTACTGGCTCTACCGCAACCGGGACCGGCTGGGCGCGGGCGAACGCGACGCGCGGGACCCGGTGTGTGGCATGCAGGTCGAGAAGGCGCACGCCCCGGCGTCGCGCCGGCGTGGCGACGAGCAGTATTTCTTCTGCTCCGACCGTTGCGCGGAACGCTTCGACGCCGAGCCCGTGGTGCCCGACGATGCGCGAGAAGGAGGAAGGGGGAGCGATGCAGCACGAGCGCATCATTGAGCGGCTGGCCGGCATGGTCGCGACCGGACGCATCACCGCCGGGGAAGCGTCCCGGCTCCGCGCCGCGGTGGGGACGGCGGAGTTCGAAGCGGTGCTGGCGACCATCCGCCGCACGTCACGCGCAGGCCCATACGGACGCCGCGGTCGCCGCCGGCACCATGACCGCCGAGGACGCAGAGGCCTCGCTCGACCGGGTCCGCCACGGCGAGCACCCGAGCGAGCTCCGCCGTCACATCAGAGGAGCGGGTTGAGGTTGAGGTCTTCGGGAGGGCGGCGGTCAGTCGATCTGTCCCTCCCCTTTCACCTCGGCGCCGATCTTTCCCATCTCCCGTTCGTGCTCGGTGACCTCGGGGTCGAGCGCATTGCTTTCGGCCGCAGCTTCCTCCTCGGGCGTCGGGGGCCGGTCGGCGGCGTGGGCGGCGGCCGTCTCGAGGATCTCCTCGACCTTCGTGGCCTCGGTTACCTCCGCGTCGGGGCCGCCCGACCCCTTGCTCGATCCTTCGCTCATGGTCCCTCCTTTTGTCCTGAAAGGAGCATTGCCAAAGGGTGACGTCTCTAATCATGGCGTCGTCGAAGCGGCCCGGACGGGGGATCACTACAGTCCCCACCCATGACCGACTACGACGCCATTGTGATTGGAGCGGGTCACAACGGCCTGACGGCGGCCACGGTCATGGCGCGTGGGGGCCTGCGGGTGCTGTGCCTGGAGAAGAACCACTTCATCGGCGGGATGGCGTCGACCACGGAGCTCATCCGTGGCTACCGCTTCGAGCTGGCCGGCTCCATTCAATTCCCGGTGCCGAACCAGATCTTCGAGGATCTCGACCTGGCCGCCTGCCCGATCTACGAACCCGAGGTGCAGTCCGCCAGCATCAGTGAGGATGGCCAGCCGCCGATTCTGCTCTATTCGGATCCGGAGCGGCTGCTGGAGCACCTCGGAGAGACGATCGGTATTGAAGCCGTGCTCGGGATGGCCGAGGTGGCGGCGTGGGCCGAGGCCCCGGCACGCGCCATCGGCCGCTTCGACGTGCGCACGCCGCCGAAATCACTCGACGAAATGTGGGCGTGCGCCGCCAACGAGACGGAGCGGGAGGCCATCCGGACGGCGATGTTCGGGAGCGTGATGGACGTGGTCGACCACTTTCTCCCCGATCGGTCCAAGCACGCGCCGGTGCGCAGCATGTTGGCCTTCCTCGCCGTCAACTCGACCTACCGGGGGCCCTTCTCCCCCGGGAGTGCACTGTGCCTCGCTTTCGCCCTGGCCTCGCCGGGAACGGCGACCATGTCGAAAGTACGCGGCGGTCTGGGCACCATCGCGGACCACCTGGCCCACATGTTCGAGCAGCACGGCGGTGAGCTCCGGCGCCACGCCAAGGTGTCCCGGATCGTCGTGGAGGGCGGCGCGGTGACCGGGGTCGAGCTGGGCGAGGGAGAGGTGGCCACGGCGCCCGTGGTGGTCTCCAACCTCGACCCGACAACGACCTTCACGCAGTTGCTCGACGCCGAAAGCCTCCCCGAGGGCTTTGTCCGCCGCGTCGGCGCCATCGATCACCGGGCGGCCTATTTCCAGGCGCATTTCGCCCTGAACGGGTTGCCCGAATACCGCGCCCCCTACGAGGCCCTGAACGACACCAGGCTCGGACGGAACGTCACGTTCTTCGGCACGGCGGAGCAGATGCAACAGGACTTCGAGGGCTGCGTGCGGGGGGAAGTTCCCGCGTCGCCGAGCTTCAACCTGCAGATCCCCTCGCTCGACGACCCGTCCCTCGCTCCCGACGGGAAGCACGCGGCGAGCAGCTTCGCGTTCTACCTCCCGATCGGCGACCGCGAGTCCCAGGGCCGCTTACGCGACGAGATGGCCGAGCGGATCGTCGCCAAAATCGCCTCGGCCGCCCCGAACTTCCCCGACCTCATTGAGCGCCAGCTCAACTACCCCGCCTACACCTACGAGTTGATGTTCGGCTGTGCGGGCGGGGACTTCACCCATGGGCTGCTCCAGCCGGAATTCATGGGGCCGTTCCGACCCGGTCCGACGGGGTGGCCCGACGCGCCGGTTCCGGTCGAGGGCCTCTTCCTCTGCGGGGCCGGCTGCCACGGCGGTCCCGGCGTCACGTTCATTCCGGGCTACAACTGCGGCTACGCCGTGCTCGACGGAGTGAGCGACCGGTTGTAGCGCAGCTGGCGCTCCATGAAGGCGAGGAAGAACGCCACGGAGAAGGCCAGGCTGGTGAACAGGCTCATCACGAAGAAGATCCAGGCCCACTGCAGTCCGCGCCGTCGGCCTTCGGAGATGGTCCAGAGCGGCAGCAGGACCAGGTTCACGATCGTGTAGTCCTGCGCGGCCGAATCCGCCGCCCAGTTGGAGAAGAGCATTTTGACGTAGTTGATGTAGCTGGCGCGGTGGCCGTAGAGGTGGACGTAGCGCACGTTGAAGTACCAGCCGAGAAGCAGGGAGCACACACCGACCCCGTAGTAGATCCCTTCGAGGGGGGAGACGGGACCCGCCCGACCGCCCGAGAAGAGGCGTCGGTTGGCGGCGAACGCAGCCACCGTGCTCGCGATGCCGAGGATCCCGTAGAACACCAGAGATGTCGTCACTGTCGTCCTCGTTTCGTACGCCGGGTGCGCGCACACCCTACGAGGACCGCCACGGCAGCAGCGTGGATGTCAGAGGAGCTCGAGAACCCTCTCCGGCGGACAGCGCGATGACCGCCCGGTCGCCGACGACGAAGATCGGCCGTTCCAGCAGGATCGGGTGCCGCGTGATGGCTTCCAGGAGCGCATCGCCGGACCGATCGGCGAGTGCCGACTCGGCGTAGAGCGGCTCACCCGTCCGCATCATCAGTCGGGGATCGTCAATGCCGAGCCGCTGCATGAGCTCCCTGAGGTCCGCGATGGTCGGAGGCTCGTCGAGGTAGCGGATCGTCTCGGCCGCCACGCCGTGCTCCTCCAGGAGCGACTGCGCCGTTCGGCACTTCGAGCACGACGGGTTGAAGTAGATCTGCGGCTGCATTGCTCCCACCCTAGGTTCGCCCCTCAGATTGCTCCAGGTGGGAGCAGCGCGGCCACCTGCGCCCAGCCGTAGGTGAGCGTCTGCGTCGGCGCGCCGGCGACGGCGAGCGTGACCGCCATGGACGTGCCCCCCTTGTCGGCGCGGTGTGTATCACCCGTCGTGGCGATGGCGGCACCCATCACCAGGTTGGTGCCTGATCCGAAGTCGTCGAGGATGCCCTTGCGGTGGCCCCAGCAGCCGGCGGCCCCGTGGCGCAGGCAGTCGAGGTTGCCGCTGTCGAAGCCGTCGTCGTACATCCACCCGTACACCGCATCGAGCCCGTTGGACGAGCCGCCCGCCCATTCGGCGTCGTCGAGGTCGTAGGCCCGGCCCGGGTCGGGTGGGTCATCGGCCTCGTCCGCCCCCTCCTGCGCGTTCTTGTCGAGGGCCGCCGTCAGGCCGGCGAAGGCCGGCAGCCCGCGGTCCACCCGTTCGAGGTTGACGGCCACGAAGAGCTGTTGGGGAATGCTGAGCCCGGCAAACCCGGCCGGCAGCACCATGGGGCGGATCCCCTCCAGGGCATGGGCGTGGTTGATGGCACGCAGCACCGCGCCGACACAGGCCGGGGAATTGTCGACCCCGCCGCCGACGCAGACGCGGGTGTAGTCGGGTACCGGCGTCACGTTGTCGCCCGGGTCGCCGATCCCGGTGTTCGACTCCGAGGGCGGGACCGAGCGCAGCGGCCGCAGCCGCCCGGCGGACATGGCGGTGAGCGCCTGCTTCCAGCTGTAGACGTCGCCGCCGCCATGACTGGCTGTGGCCAGCGTTGCGGCCAGCGAGGATCCGCCGCGGTCTTCACTCGAAGTGTCGCCGTTGGGGTCGTAGGCGGCCCCCATCACGAGGTGCGGCGATCCGAAACGGGTGAGGATGATGTCGCGGTCCACCCAACAACCCGACGTCCTGCCCCCCGAACAGCCCGGCACGCCACTGTCCGGGCCGTCGTTGTACATCCACTGGAAGTCGGCATCGAGCCCGTTGTCGACATCGCCGATCCACTCGGTCGTCACCGCGCCATAGGCCGGGGCGGGCTGTGGCGGGAGGTGCGCCCCGGCGGCCCCCTTCTGCGCGCCGGCGTCGAGGGCGGTGGTGAGACCGGTGAACGGGGCCAGACCCCTGTCGACCCGCTCGCGGTCGACGGCGACGAAGAGCTGTTCGGGCACGGTCAGCTGCGGGAAGTCGGCGGGCAGCACCATGGGGCCCAGGCCCTCCGCGGCCCTGGCCGCGTCAATCGCAGCGAGCGTGAGGCGCAGGCACGGGCGTGTCGTGTCGATGCCCACCGGCGCACAGGTGTCGGCGTAGTCGGGGACCGGTGACACGGACCGTCCGGGATCGACGAGGTCACTGCTCGTGCGCCCTGCCGCCGAACAGCCGGCCAACAGGAGCGCCAGCGCCAGACCGGCAACGGAGAGACACCGACGCGTCCGCCCCGGCACGAGAGTCGGATCAACGAGGGCACGCATCTGACGACACAAGGTAGTGATGTGCGCCGCGGTCACGGCAACGGGCACCTCACCGGATCTACCCGGCCGGGTCCGCTGCACTCCCGTAGCGGGGCGGTCGCTTCTGCAAGAAGGCGGCCACGGCTTCCTGCATGTCGTTCGTCATGGACGAGAGGACCTGCGTCCGGTTCTCGAGGTCGATGCCCGCTTGCAGCGAGCCCACCTCGAGCTGGGACCACATGACCTCCTTGGTCATCCGGACTCCCCACGGTGCGTTCGCCGCGATGAGCTCGGCGGTGTCGAGCGCGGCGCGCTGCAACTCCTCGTCGGGAACCACCCGCAGAACGAGCCCGATCCGGTCCGCCTCCGGGGCGTCGATGATCCGTCCGGTCAGCATCAGCTCCCAGGCGCGCGACGCGCCGATCAACCGCGGCAGCAGCCAGCTCACCCCGATGTCGCAACCCGAGAGCCCGAGGCGCACGAAGGCGACGTTGAATCGCGCCGACGAGGCGGCGATGCGGATGTCGCTGGCCAGGGCCAGGGCGAGGCCACCGCCCGCCGCCGGGCCGTTCACGGCGGCGATCACGGGCTGGGGCAGGGAGCGCAACCGGGGCACGAGCGCCGCGATGTGCGTCTGGGTGGCAAAGGTGGCTCCCACGCGGTCGAGGCCCTCCGAGCCCGGCGCGGTGCCGTAGCCCTGGAGGTCGATCCCGGCGCAGAAGCCCCGGCCGGCGCCGGTGAGGACGACCACCCGGCACGCGGGGTCCGCCGACGTCACCGTCAGCACGTCGTGGAGCTCGCCGATGAGTGTGGCGTTCATGGCATTCAACCGGTCGGGGCGGTCCAGGGTGATCCGGGTGACGCCCTCGTGTGGCTGGTCCACCTGCACTGTGTCCACGGCGGGGCCCCTTTGCTCGGCTCGGCCATATCCTGCAACAGACGGCGGGCAACGTGGCGCCGGGACGGGAGCAGGACATGGGGCTGCGGTACTCGAGCATCATCAACGCTCCGACGTCCGAGGTCTTCGCCTGGCACGAACGGCCGGGGGCACTGGTGCGCCTCCTGCCGCCCTGGCAGCCGATCACGGTGGACCAGGAAGCATCCTCACTAGCCGATGGGCGGGCCGTCCTGCGGTTGCCCGGCCGCCTGTCCTGGGTGGCTCAGCATTCCGACGACGATCCGCCGCACCGATTCGTCGATGAGCTGGTCTCACTGCCCTTGCACTGGCGCCACACACACTCGTTCGACGCGGTCGACGGTGCGAGGACCAAGGTCACCGACAGCGTCGAGACGCCGGTGCCCGGCTCGTTCCTCCTCCAGACGTTCCGGTACCGGCACCACCAACTGGCCGACGACCTGGCTGCACACCAGCGCCTCCGCCCTCCGGACGGACGCCAGCTGACGGTCGCCGTCACGGGCTCATCGGGCCTCATCGGCTCGGCCCTGTGCGCGTACCTCTCGACCGCTGGGCACCGGGTCATCCGCCTGGTGCGGCGTCCGCCCCGTCATGCGTTGGAGCGGGCCTGGGTGCCCGAGTGGCCCGACCCGCGGGCGCTCGAGGGTGTCGATGTGGTCGTCCACCTGGCCGGCGCGTCCATCGCAGGCCGGTTCACCGACGCCCACAAGCGACGCGTGCGCGACAGCCGGCTCGGGCCCACGGGCGCGCTCGCCCGCATGATGGCGGGCCTGAAGGGCGGGCCGCGGGTCCTTCTCTGCGCGTCGGCCATCGGCTTCTACGGGGCGGACCGTGGCAGCGAGGAATTGACCGAGGACAGCGGGCGCGGGTCGGGGTTCCTCGCCGAACTCGTCGAGGCCTGGGAGGCGGCGACGGGGCCGGCAACGGCGGCGGGCTTGCGTGTCGTCCACGTGCGCACGGGCATTGTGCAGTCCGCCCGCGGCGGCAGCCTCAAGGTCCTCCGCCCGTTGTTCGCGGCCGGCCTCGGCGGCCCGCTCGCCCCCGGTTCGCAGTGGGTGTCATGGATCGGCCTGGACGACCTGCTCGATGTCTTCGGGCGGGCGCTGGTGGACGACACGCTCGTCGGACCGCTCAACGCGGTGGCACCCAACCCCGTCACCAACCGCGACTACGCCTCGACGCTGGCCCGCGTCATGCGGCGGCCGGCGCTCCTCATTGTCCCGGCTCTCGGTCCCCGGGTGCTCCTCGGTGCCGAAGGCGCACGCGAGATGGTCCAGGCGAGTCAGCGCGTCCTCCCGGCCCGGCTGTCCGCGGCCGGGCACGTCTTCCGCCACCCCGCACTCGAAGCATGCCTGCGGCACCAGCTCGGCCACACGGACGGGCCGGCGGGGGAGGAGATCTCCCTAGGGTCGTGGACATGATCACCGGTCTCCATACGCTCGTCCACGCTCACGATGCCGATGCGGCGCGAGCCTTCTTCCGCGATGTCCTGGGCTGGCCGCACGTCGATGCCCACGACGGCTGGCTCATTTTCGGGACGGGGCCGTCCGAGCTCGGCGTCCACCCGACGGGCGGGGGCACGGAGCACCATGAGATCTCCCTGGTCTGTGACGACCTCGAGCGGACGATTGAGGAGCTCACCGCCAGAGGTGCGGAGTTTGCCGGGGGCATCGAGAACCGCGGCTTCGGCCGTACCATCGGACTCCGCGTCCCCGGCGCCGGCCAGATGCTGGTCTACCAACCGCGGCATCCGACGGCGTTCGACCTCTGAGGTTCGGCGCCGGCCCCGCAGTGAGGAAGAATCGGCGGATGGACATTCACGGGAGCGCATTGGTCACGGGAGCGAGCCGCGGCATCGGGCGAGCCGTCGCCATTGAGTTGGCGCGCCGCGGCTTTGACACCGTGGCGACCATGCGGGATACGGATGCCGGGGTCGGCATGGCTGCGGAGGCGGGAGGGCGGCTCGAAGTCCGCCGCCTCGACGTCACGGACCCCTCCACCTTCGATCTTCCTTCGGATCTGCGCGTGCTCGTCAACAACGCGGGCATCGACACCGACTACCTGCCGGTGGAACACGCCAACATGGAGGACTGGCGCCGGATGTTCGAGACCAATGTCTTCGGAGTCGTGGCGCTGACCTCGGCCGCCATTCCGGTGTTGCGAGCGAACCAACCGTCGGTGGTGTGCACGGTGACGTCGTCGTCCATCTTCGCGTCCGTCCCCTTCTTCTCGGCCTACAGAGCCTCCAAAGCGGCGGCGTCGGCGTTCGGCGACAGTCTGCGGGTCGAGGTCGCGCCGTTCGGGATCCGGGTGGTCGAGATCCTTCCCGGACCCATCGACACCGACATGTTCCGCCTGAGCACGGGAGAACCTGGAGCGGCCCGCTTCGCCGACTACCGGCCCCTGGCCGACGTCGCTGCATCGCTGCGCCGTGAACACGCCGACCCCCGTGTCGTCGATCCGGGGCAGGCGGCGTCGGCCATCGCCGATGCGATCCTCGACACCGAAGGACCGATGCGGTACGGCTGTGACCCGGTGTCATTGGAGCTGCTCCATCTCTGGCGCCAGTGTGACGACGAGACCGTCTTCACCATGACCGGCCAGTCGCTCCTCGACCTGTCCAACTAACGAGGCCGCATCGCCGTTCGCGGGAGACGGGGGTTGGCGCGGGCCTGCTTTGACGCGCGTCCCCGGCACCGTGACGCACGTCGCCGGCAGAAGCCCTGCCCGAGCACGGTGCCCTCCGCACGCTACCTTCGGACCTGACAGAAAGGCCCCTGTGGATTTCGCCGTCGTCTTCGCCGTCTTTCCGATCATCTTCATCGGCGAGCTTCCGGACAAGACCATGTTCGCATCACTGGTCATGTCGACGCGGGGCCGTCCGGCCATCGTCTGGCTGGGCGCGGCCGCCGGATTCGCGGTGCACGTCGTCATCGCGGTCACGATCGGCGTGGCCCTCTTCCACCTGCTGCCCCATCAGGTGCTCGATGCCGTGGTCGCGGGCATGTTCCTGGTGGGTGCGGCGCTCGCACTTCGCGAGGCGGTCAAGGAGAAGAAGGACGAGGAACTGGTCGAGCGTGAGGTGGCGTCACACCGCCGCATCGCCGTGACCGCGTTCCTCGTGATCTTTCTGGCCGAGTGGGGTGACCTGACACAGATCCTCACCGCCAACCTGGCCGCCCACTACCACGACCCTCTCTCTGTCGCCGTGGGTGCCACGCTTGCCCTCTGGGCGGTGGCCGGGCTCGCCGTGGTGAGCGGTCAGAGCCTCCTCCGGCTCATCAACATCTCGACGATCAGGATCGTCACCGCCGTCGTCCTGGTCGCCCTGGCCGGCTGGGCGGCCTGGAGCGCCGCCCACTGAGTCGATCGGCGATCAGGTCAGGCGACGGGCGAAGTGAATCGGTAGCCGATGCCCCGGATGGTGGTGATCCAGCGCGGGTTCTCGGGGTCGGTCTCGATCTTCAGGCGGACCCGGCGGATGTGCTCGGTCACGGTGGACCGTCCCTGCCAGCGCCCGTTGGATCCCCACACCCGCTCGAGCAGATCCTCGCGTGAGAACACCCTTCCCGGTGCCGAGGCGAGGAAGGCCAGGAGGTCGAACTCCTTCCGGGTCATGACGACCTCGGCGCCGTCGACCGTCACCTTGCGGGTTCCCTGATCGATGACGAGGTCACCGTGGTCGAGCGTCGTCGTGGGCGTGGCCAGGCCGCGGCGCAACACCGCCCGCATGCGGGCTTCGAGCTCGGCAAAGGAATACGGCTTGGCGAGCACGTCGTCGGCGCCCAGGTTCAGCAGCGCCACGCGGTCACGCTCCGAGGACCGCCCGGAGCAGACGATGACGGGAACCGAGCTCCGGCGCCGGATGGTGGTCAGGACATCGGCGGTGCCGCCACCGATGTCGAAGTCGAGGATGACCAGATCGGCCGGGTGGGCGAAGACCGCATCAAGCGACTCGCTCACACTGGCTGCCTCGGTGACCTCGTAGCCGGAGCGCTTCAGATAGTGCTGGAGGGCACGGCGCGTGTTTGTGTCGTCCTCGGCGACGAGGATCGTCTTCTCGGTCGCGACCACGCCCGTTGGTGTGAACACGGCGGTCGGATTGGTGCCGGCGGTGCGCACGGTCTCCCCGTAGCCCGCGCCCTGTGCGGAGATGTCCATCGGAGAGGTCATCGGGCACAACCACATACCGAGACCGGCACGCCGCCTGTTGCGACCCCGCCGGTGCCCTGACGTCGAGCGAGCGCTTGCGCCGAGCCGACCATGTCCATTGCCCCTCTCGTCCATTTCGCACCGTGTGCGGAACGGCACCTCGTGCGCCCGGACCAAGCCAAATCCGCCTCACGGTGACTCGGTGCCGAGCTGTGTCCTCACTGTCGGCACATGAAGTCGCCGGCTCCATAGGACTTTCGGACCCAAAAAATTGAGCGTCCGTAGTGCAACCGCGGCGCTCTCGATTCGTGTTCGCCAAACCTCCCCCGGTGCGTCCGCCTGCTCAGGTCTTGTCGGGCAGGGTGAACCTGTAGCCGACACCTCGGACCGTCGTGATCCAGCGGGGGGAATCCGGGTCGGGCTCAATCTTGAGACGGACCCGGCGTACGTGCTCGGTGACCGTGGAGCGGCCTTGCCACTCCTCGGTCGAGCCCCAGACCCGCTCGAGCAGGTCCTCGCGGGAGAAGACCTGGCCGGGCGATGCCGCAAGGAATGCGAGCAGGTCGAACTCCTTGCGCGTCATCGGGACCGACTCGTCGCGCACGGTCACGGTCCGGGTGTCGCGATCGACGACGAGCTCGCCATGGTGGAGACACGTGGCCAGCCGGCTCGCCGTTGCCGCGTCGTAGGACCGCTCGCACCCTGGCTTCGAGTTCGGCGAAGGAGAACGGCTTCACGACGAAGTCGTCGGCGCCCAGATTGAGGGTGCGGATCCTGTCGTCCTCCGAGTCCCGTCCGGAGCACACGATGACCGGCACGGCGCTGTGACGGCGGATCTTCGCCAGCACGTCCGTGCCGTCGAAACCGGGAAGTCCCAGGTCAAGGATGACAAGGCTGGCCGAGTGCTGAAAGACGGCCCGCAGCGTTGAGGGCCCGTCAGTGGCCTCCGTCACCCGGTAACCACTGCGTTCGAAGTACTGGAGCAGCGCGCTGCGGCAACTGTGATCGTCCTCGGCCACCAGGATCGTCAGCTCACCCTGCTCGACGCCACCGGGCGCCGTCAGAGTGCTCGTGCCGGCCGGGTCCAGCGGCCTGAGGCCGCGGTGGTGTGTCGGGACGCGTGTCACCACGCCCACGGGCGGGTTCATCCGTCGACCCTCCTCGGAGTCATTCGCTGCGGCAGGGGTGTGTGACCCATGCTGTGTTTCTCGGCCGCGCCTACGCCAACCTTGAGAGAATCGATCACGCTCAAGGACGTGTGGATCGTGCGGCGCGGGAGTAGGCGGCGCGGCCCGCTCCCGAGCGCACTCACCACCGACCACGCGGGCCGCAAGGAGTGCATGAGGCGCCGCCGTACTTGCTTCCTCGGTCGAAACCTGTCCTGCCGAGAGCCCTCAATCGACGCTCCGTCGACCAGACCTGACGCCATGCGCGCGGCCCGGCCGGAAAAGTTGCGCAAAGGTTGCGCGGGCTCTGCAACCGTTCCACAACGTTCACGCAACCGACCTGCAAGAGGGCGAAGTATTAAAGTGGTCGCTACTTCTGAATACGCGAAATGGCCAAGGCCAAATGGCGGTTCCGGAGGAGAAGGTGCACCGGTCGGATGGTGCAAAGAACAGAGGGGGAAACACACGTGGGATCGACAGCAAGTCCGTTTTCCACGGCGCAGGGGTCGACAGAGGCGGGTATCGAGAATCTCTGGTCCGAGTTCAAGCGGACCGGGGAGCAGTCACTTCGTAACCAGCTGATCATCTACTACTCGCCGTTCGTCAAGTACATCGCCGGGCGTGTGCTCGCCGGCTTGCCACGGCACTTCGACGAGGAAGATCTCGTCAGTTACGGCATCATCGGGCTCATCGATGCGATTGAGCGGTTCGAGCTCGACCGCAATCTGCGCTTCGAGACGTACGCCATTCCGCGCATCAAGGGGGCGATCATCGACGAATTGCGCTCCATCGACTGGGTTCCCCGGTCGGTGCGCACCAAGGCCAGAGCGGTCGAACAGGCGTTCACCCACCTGGAGGGCACGCTGCGGCGGACGCCCAACGAGGCGGAGGTGGCGGCCGAACTGGAGATGTCCGTCGGCGACTTCCACAAGGCACTGCGCAAGATCTCGACGGTCGGCATGATGGCGCTCGACGAGGTGCTCCGTGGCGGCGATCGCTCCGAGCGCTCCACGTTGGGCGAGACCTTGCCCGATGGATCGTGGGGACCGGTCGACACCTTCGAGGCCAAGGAATCGAAAGAGGCGTTGATCATGGCCGTGGACGGGATGCCCGAGCGGGAGCGCACCGTCCTGATGATGTACTACTACGACGGCCTGACCCTGACGGAAATCGGACAGGTCCTCGGCGTGACCGAGAGCAGGGTGTGCCAGATCCACACCAAGGCACTCCGCCAGCTTCGCTCGAAGCTGGCGGACCGTCCCGAGACCGCTCGGGTGAACCCGGCCCAGACTGCGTCGGCACCCGGGACGCGGGAGGGAACCCGCGAGCGCCCGGGCCGGGCTCGGCTGCAGCTGCTCGCCAGTTAGTCCTACGCGTCCAGATCCGTCCGGCGGCCACAGGTCGCCGGACGGACGGGTGTGCCTCGGCGGAGGTGGGACGTCGCCCCAGGTTCGGAAGACCGGTACGGTCTGGTGTCCGACCACGTACGAGCCCAGGGGGCCCAAAGTCATGCCTTTGCACAAGCGGGAGAACCTCCGGGATCAACTGATCGATTCGGTCTACGCCGACCAGGGTCTGAAGGCATCGCTGCCGGCGACGCACTGTCCCAGCGACGAGATGCGCCCCGAGGACGTGATGCGGGCGATCTCCGACGAGCTCCTGCTCGACGGGAACGCGCGCCAGAACCTGGCCACGTTCTGCCAGACCTGGGAGGAGCCGGAGGTCCATCAGCTGATGGACCTCTGCATCGACAAGAACCTCATCGACAAGGACGAGTATCCCCAGACGGCCGAGTTGGAACGGCGTTGCGTCCGCATGCTGGCGGGCCTGTGGAACGCCCCCGAAACCGGGGAACCCGTCGGCTGCTCGGCCATCGGGTCGTCAGAGGGCTGCATGCTGGGCGGCATGGCGGCCAAGTGGCGCTGGAGGGCCAAGCGCGAGGCGGCAGGCAAGCCGACGGACAAGCCGAACATGGTCTGCGGGCCCGTGCAGGTGGTCTGGCACAAGTTCGCCAAGTACTGGGACATCGAAATGCGAGAGATCCCCATGTCGCCCGGGCGCTACCAGATGGATGTCGAGCAGATGCTCGAGCGGGTGGACGAGAACACCATCATGGTGGTGCCGACCTTCGGCGTCACCTATACCGGGACGTACGAGCCGGTGCTCGAGCTCTCCCAGGCGCTGGACAAGCTGCAGGAGGACACCGGTCTCGACATCGACATCCACGTCGACGGGGCGAGCGGGGCGTTCCTGGCCCCCTTCTGCGCACCGGACATCCCGTGGGACTTCCGTGTCCCCCGGGTGAAGTCGATCAGCTCGTCCGGCCACAAATTCGGCCTGGCCCCGCTCGGCGTGGGCTGGGTGCTGTGGCGGGACTCGTCGGAACTGCCGGACGACCTGATCTTCCATGTCACCTACCTCGGGGGCGACATGCCGGTCTTCCAGATCAACTTCTCGCGCCCGGCCGGTCAGATCGTGGCGCAGTACTACAACTTCGTGCGGCTCGGCCGCAACGGCTACCGCAACGTGCACGACGCCTGCTACAACACGGGCAAATTCCTGGCCGAGGAGGTGGTGAAGCTGGGGCCGTTCGAGTTGCTGTGCGATTCGAATCCGCTCAAGGGGATCCCGTCGGTGGCCTGGCGCATCAAGGAAGGCGAGGACCCGGGCTACACGCTCTACGACGTCGCCGACCGCCTGCGGGCGCGCGGCTGGCAGGTGCCGGCCTATCCGCTGACCGGCTCCGTCTCGGACATCTCCGTCCAGCGGATCCTCGTGCGCCAGGGTGTCAGTCGCGACCTGGCCGGTCTGCTGCTCCAGGACATAGAGCAGTCGATCGCGCACTTCGACCGCCACCCGGTCACGGTGCCGATGACCAAGGAGGAGTCAGGCGGCTTCAGCCACCTGTAACGGACGGGCTTATGGCGGGTGTCGCCGGCAGCACCACCGACCAGTCCACGTGCAGCGGCCGGCGGCGCAGGAACCGGGGCTTGCCCACCTTCGCCGGGCGGTCCGTCGTCCAGGGCGCCGGAGCGGCCAAGGTGACCCCGGCCAGGGCGCGGAGCGCGGGATCGTAGGCGGAGCGGATCCAGGCGAAGCGACGCCATGCCTCATCCTCCCGGCCCGCTTCGATGTCGAGGATGCCCGCCAAGGAAGCCATGGCGGCGACGTACTCCTCGCGCCTGACGCTCACCGACGGTGCCGGCTCGCCGGCGTGGGCCATGAAATCCTGCAGCCTCGACGGCGGGTCGAGAGGGACGTTGACCGCACGGGCGATCCGGACGATGAGGGGGAGCCCGTAGACGAGGACCGTCAGCGGACCCTTCTGGACGTCGGCGAAGACCTCGGCGAAGTCGACGTCGGAGACGGCGAAGACCAGTGCCGACGCGTCCAGCACCGTCCCCACGGTGGCGACCCACGATTGCTCGGGGTCGGACTCGGGGAAGTAGCTGAGGATCGGGAAAGCCGTGTGTGTCTGCTCGAGATCGAGCATCCAGTCGGCTGCGTTCCGCCAGAGGTCGGGGCTCTCGAAGCTTCCGATGCGTTGCAGGCTCTGAATGAAGTCCGTCGCGCTCGGTGGTGTGCCGGCGATCGGCCGCAGGCGGTTGGCGCCCTTCTCGCGACCGTTGTAGGCCGAGTAGATGGTGGGCAGGTAGCTGATGAGCAGGGCCACGAGGCCCAGCCCGATCGTCGCCTCCACGAAGGCGATCCAGATCCGCCCCGACCCGTTGGGCTCGGCGAACCCCATGGTGGTGAGCGAGGAGACGCTGATCTCGAACGCCCGGGACCAACTGAGGTCGAGCGTGCCCCAGTAGATGCCGGTGAAAGCCAGCATCATGAGGATCATCCAGACCAGGGGCAGGCTGACGAGGGCGACCGGCGCGTACATCCGGCGCAGCGCCTCGGCCAGAGGATCGCTCCTGTGCCGGCGCACGAGGATCCGGTAGACCAGCGCGAAGACGAACCCCGCCAGGCGCGGGTTGCCCTTCTGCGGCAGGACCACGGTCTTGAGTGCCGAGCCCAGGACAACGAAGGCCACCAGGAGGCCGAGGACCAGGCACAGCACGCGGAGGGCGGTCATGGTCGTCGGCTCCCGATCAGGAGATCGACTGCGCGGCCTCCTGCACCGCCTTGTCGACATCCTTCTTGTCGACCTGGAGCTCCTTGGCCACCTTCTTCTGGGCCTTGAGGGAAGCCTTCTCGAGGGCGGCCTCAATCGTCGTCTCGCCGACGATCACGAGCGCCGCCTCTCCGGAATCGATGGCTTCGCCGAACTCCTTGACGTCGGTGCGGGACATCCCCTTCCACAGGTGCCCGCTGACGCCGCCGATGGCGGCACCCACGACGGCCGATCCGATGATGGACGGGGGGAACAGGATCCCGACCAAGGCGCCGGCGGCGGCACCGCCCCAGGCGCCGTGCCGCGTCGTCGTCTCGTCCTTGTTGACGTGGATCTTCCCGTCGCCGTCCTTGGTGATGACGGCGGCGTCGTAGGTGCCGACGGCACCGACGGCATGGAGGTCCTTGACGACGTCGTAATCGGCGCGAGCGTCGACCTCGCTGGCGTACGTCCCGATGTAGATGAACACGCCATCGGCTTTCGACATGGCAACGCTCCTTTCCCGTGCCCAGTAGCGGGGCCGGCGCACCGGCCTTCCGGAGCGCGCACCGCGAGGGTATGTCCTCGGGGCGCGGCCTGCGAGAACATTCCGGGCGGCGGTCGTTCGGGTCCGTCTGGCATGATCCCTGCCGGTGACTCTTCCTCCGGCCATCGAAATCGCACGCCGGGCCACATTGCGGCCGATGAGCGGGATCGCCGCACAGATGGGGATCGACCCCGCGCTCCTCGAGCCCTACGGCACCGAGGTGGCGAAGATCAGCCTCGATGCCATCGAAGCCCTGGCCGATCGGCCGCGGGCCCGCTACGTCGTCGTCACGGCCGTGACCCCCACGCCCCTCGGGGAGGGCAAGACGACCACGACGGTCGGCCTCGGTCAGGCTCTGGGGTGCATCGGGCGGCAGGCGACCATCGCCATCCGCCAACCCTCCATGGGACCGACCTTCGGCATCAAGGGCGGCGCCGCCGGCGGTGGCCACAGCCAGGTGGTCCCCTTCGAGAGCCTGAACCTGCACTTGACGGGGGACCTGCATGCGGTGACGGCGGCGAACAACCTCCTGGCCGCCATGGTGGACAACCACATCTACCACGGCAACACGCACGGGCTCGATCCGCACGACGTCACGTGGAAGCGCGTGCTCGACGTCAACGATCGCTCGCTCCGGCACATCGTGAGCGGACTGGGGACCAAACAGGACGGCACGCCCCGGCAGACCGGGTTCGACATCACTCCGGCCTCCGAGGTGATGGCCGTGCTCGCGCTCTCCACGTCGCTGCGTGACATGCGCGAGCGCATGGGACGCATTGTGGTGGGATACACGTCGGCCGGTGCCCCGGTCACCGCGGAGCAGATCCGCGCCGCCGGCGCCATGACCGTGATCATGCGCGACGCCATCAAGCCGAACCTGTTGCAGACCCTCGAGAACACCCCGGCGCTCGTCCATGCCGGTCCCTTCGGCAACATCGCCCACGGGAACTCGTCGGTGGTGGCCGATCTGATCGGGATTCATGCCGGGGAGTTCCTGGTCACCGAGGCGGGGTTCGGGGCCGACATGGGCGCCGAGCGCTTCTTCAACATCAAGTGCCGCACGTCGGGTCTCACGCCCGATGCGGCCGTGGTGGTGACGACGGTCAGGGCGATGAAGCTGCATTCGGGCCGGCACCGGGTCGTGGCCGGGCGCCCGCTGCCGCCGGCCATGCTGGACGAGAATCCCGAGGAGGTCCAGCTCGGCGCGGCCAACCTGCTCGCCCACCTGGCCATCGTGCGACGTCATGGCGTTACCCCTGTCGTGGCGATCAACGCCATGGCCGGCGACTTCCCCTCCGAACATGCAGCCATTCGTGAGATCGCAGCGTCGGTGGGGGCCCGAGCGGCCGTCTGCACGCACTTCGAGAACGGCGGAAAGGGCGCGGTCGAACTCGCCGAGGCGGTGGTGGAGGCCGCCGACGAGCCCGGGGAATTCCGCATGCTCTACGACGACGGGGCGACGCTCCGGCAGAAGATCGAGACGGTTGCGACCGAAATCTACGGCGCCGAGGGGGTCGACTACCTTCCGAGGGCGAGCAGCCAGCTCGACATGTACGAGCGGGCGGGGTTCGGCTCGTTCCCGGTGTGCATCGCCAAGACGCACCTCTCCATCTCTTCGGACCCCACCCTCAGGGGCGCCCCCCGGGGATGGCGCCTCCCCGTGCGCGAGGCGAAAGCCAACGTCGGCGCCGGATTCGTCTACCTCATCAGCGGCGACATGCGCACCATGCCCGGGCTCTCGAGCAGTCCCGCGGCGGAGCGCATCGACATCGACGAGAACGGCAACGTGGTCGGCCTCTACTAGGCGACCGAGAAAGGCGGCCATGGCCATCGATTTCACCCTTGCCCCCGAGCACGAAGAGATCCGCCTCCGGGTGCGCTCGTTCATTCAGGACACGGTGCAGCCGCGGATAAAGGGATTCGACGACGAGTCCACGGTCACGTCGCGCCACGACTACCTCGTCACCATTCTGGAATTGCGCGAGGAGGCCAAGCGGGCCGGTTTGTGGTTGCCCCACATGCCCGTCGAGTGGGGAGGCATGGGGCTCGGCCATGTCGAGCTGGCCATGGTCCAGGCGGAGGCCGGCAAGACACGCCTGGGACCCTGGATCCTCAACTGCATGGCCCCCGACGAGGGCAACATGCACACCCTTCTGCACTGGGGCACCGAGGCCCAGAAGGACAATTACCTCCGTCGTCTGTGCGAGGGCACGGCCATGTCCTGCTTCGCCATGACCGAGCCGGAGGTGGCCGGCTCCGACCCGACGCTGATCCAGACCCGGGCGGAGAAGGACGGCGACGAGTGGATCGTCAACGGCCACAAGTGGTTCATCTCGAACGCGCGGCGGGCCCAATTCGCCATCCTCGTGGCCCGGACCGAGCCCGACGTCCCGCCCGGATCGCGCGGCGCCAACACGGCGTTCCTGGTCGATCTCCCGGCCGAGGGGTGGAACGACGTCCGCGAAGTCGAGACCATGCACGGCTCCACCGGCCACTCAGAGATCGTCATAGAGGACCTCAGGGTCCACGACGCGCAGATCCTCGGCGGGCGGGGCAACGGCCACCGCCTCGGGCAGTACCGGCTGGGGCCGGCGCGCCTGGCCCACTGCATGCGCTGGATCGCCCAGGCCGAGACGGCCCTCGACATGATGGTCGACCGGTCGCTGCACCGCTACTCACACGGATCGCTGCTGGCGGAGAAGCAGGGCGTGCAGTGGCTCATCGCCGACTCGGCCATGGAGTTGTACCAGTGCAAGCTGATGGTGCTCCACGCGGCGTACAAGATCGACCGTGGCGACGACTTCCGCACCGAGGTCTCCATGGCCAAGCACTTCGTGGCCAACAGCCTCAACCGCATCATCGACCGGTCCATGCAGGTGCACGGCGCGCTGGGGTACTCCACCGACACGCCGCTGGCCAACATGCTGCAGCACGCGCGGTGGGCCCGGTTCGCCGACGGTGCCGACGAGATCCACCAGATGCGCATCGCCGAACGCACCATTGCGGCCTACAAGGACACGGGGTCGACGAATGCGGCGACCGGCGGGCTACCCCTCTGAGTCATGGGCTGCCTCCTGGCGCTGGTGGCCGCGATCTCACCACGCTTCGTCATCTTCCTGCTCTGGATCTTCTCGGACCGCCTGACCATCGCCTTCCGGTCCGGCTGGGAGGGCATCATCGGGTTCCTCCTCCTGCCGTACACCACCCTCTTCTACGCGCTCGTCTATGCGCCGGGCAAAGGAGTGGACTCGTTCGGCTGGTTCATTGTGGCGTTGGGCGTGGTGCTCGATCTCTCCTCGCACCTGTTCGGCTCGCGGGCGCGCCGACGCCGGACGCGCCGGGCCTCGACCTAGCCGAAGCGGAGCCGCAGGTCGGGTTCGGGCCCGAAGGAGGCTGGGCTGGCGCCGGCAGCCATGAGCTTGTGCCAACCGGCCACGCCGATCATTGCCGCGTTGTCGGTGGCCATCGCTTGCGGCGGGATGAGCAGCCTCGTGTCGAATTCGTCGGCGAGGACCTGGGCCCGCGCCCGTAAAATGGGGCTGGCCGCCACCCCGCCGACAATGGCGACCGCGGGGTCGCCGAACTCCTCGAGCGCACGGCGGAGCTTGGCGATCAGCACGTCCATGCAGGCGGCGACGAACGACGCCGCCACCTCGGTCTCCGAAAAGGCAGGATCGGCGCGCACGTGGTTGACCACTGCGGTCTTGAGCCCGGAGAACGAGAAGGCGTAGCCCTCGGCGAGCATGGGCCGTGGGAAGGCCAGCACGTCCTCGCCGCTTGCGGCCAGCCGATCCAAGACCGGTCCACCCGGGTACCCCAGGCCGAGATAGCGCGCCACCTTGTCGTACGCCTCGCCGATGGAGTCGTCCACGGTCTCGCCGAGGAGCTCGTAGCGTCCCGGGCCGCTGCAGCGGGTGAGCATGCAGTGGCCCCCCGACACGAGGAGTGCGATCTGGGGGAACGGCACCTCGCGGTCGGCCAGGTACACGCTGGCCAGATGGCCCTCCAGGTGGTTGACGCCCACGACGGGGAGGCCCCAGCCCAGAGCCAGTGCCTTGGCCGTGGCGATGCCGACGAGCAGCGCGCCGACCAGGCCGGGACCGGCCGTGACGGCAATGGCGGTCAGGTCCCCCCCGGCGATGCCGGCCTCGCGCAGGGCCCGTTCGATGACGGGCGTCACGGTCTCGAGGTGGGCGCGGCTGGCCAGCTCCGGTACGACCCCGCCGAATTCGGCGTGCAGATCGATCTGGCTGGCGACCACGGAAGACCGCACCGACAGGTCGTCGTCGACGACGGCCGCCGCCGTTTCGTCGCACGACGTCTCTATGGCCAGCAGGGTCGGGCTCACCGGGCCCCCCGCAGGACGTCCGTGATGGCCCGGCGCGGTATGGCGCCCTCGCGTTCCACGGACGGTTCAAGCTCGCGGACGTTCACCAACGTGGAGGGAGTGTCCTGCAGCTCCCCGCCGTCGACGATCAGGTCGACCGTGGAACCGAGCGCGAGCGCCACGTCCCGGGCGCGGCGCGGGGTGGGTGCGCCGTGCGGGTTGGCGCTGGTGACGACGAGGACGCCGGTCCGCTCGAGGAGCCCGCGCAAGAAGTCGTGGTCGGGGATGCGCACGGCCACTTCGGTGCGGTCGTCCAGCCATGACGGCCGCTCGAGACCGGGCTCGAAGCCGAAGGCCAGGGTCAGGGGCCCCGGCCACCAGTGTCTGGCCAGCGCCTCGGCCCCAGGGGTGAACGCCACGCCCAGCGCATGCACGTGCCCCTCCGAAGCGGCCAGGACGGGGAGGTGCATGCCCTCGGGCCGCCCCTTCATGCGGTAGATGGCACGTACCGCCTCGGCCTCGACCGGGCGGGCGGCCAATCCGTAGACGGTGTCCGTCGGCACCACGGCGACGCCGCCCTGACCCAGGCATTGCGCGGCGACACGTTGGCCCGCACGGTCGGCGCGCACGATGCGCGGCGCGTCCGTCATCGTCGTGCGCGAACGGGACCGGCCGGACCGGTCAGAGCCGGAGAGGGCGGACGGCGGCGCCGACGAGAGTCGGATTCGACTGCCAGTCCACACCGGGTACGTCGACGTAGAGCTCGATCTCGTTCCCGTCGGGGTCGAGGATGTAGACACTGTGGGTCACGGTGTGATCTGCGGAGCCGACCACTGTGGCGCCGGCGGCCTGGACGGCGGCCAGCGTGGCGCGCAGGTCGTCATCGGTCTCCCCGACATTGAGCCCGAAGTGGTACATCCCGACGCGGCGTCCCGGCGGGATCGGCGTGGCATCGGGGCCGACCTCAATGAGCAAAAGCTCGTGATGCGTGCGGCCCGACGAGAACCCGGCGGCACCGACGGGCGCTTCCCCGGGTGCCGGAAGGACCTGTCGCCAGCCCAGCACGTCCCGGTAGAAGTCCACCGAGCGTCCCAGGTCTCGTACGTACAGCACCAGGTGGCCCAGCTCCCGAACGGTCATGCACCCACGCTACCGGTCGTCTCGGTCTCGACCGGCGCCGCGGTACGGATCCAGTTGGCCGTCGGGGGCATGCCCGGGCCCAGGTGGATCGGGACGTCGAACGGCTCGGACCGCAGGCCGGCCGCCTCCATCAACTCGGTGAGGGCATCCGGAATGGCGGCGGCGACGTCCCACAGGCGCGGAACGGCGCGAGCATCGGACGCCAGGCCCCAGTACAGGACGCCCATGTTGCTCATGATGGTGATGTTCAGACCCATACCGTCCATGACCGGGCCCAGGGGGAACATCCCGAGCATCCGGCTCCCGCCCAGGTAGAGCGGGAAGTCCGGGCCGGGCACGTTGGAGATCACCAGGTTGGCGACGGGCCGGTGCCGGTCGGCCAGCTTCATCCCGGTGTAGAGCCGCGCCGCCGCGGCGAACACATTCGGTGTGGCGTGCTCGGCCCAGTCCTGCAGCGTCGTCGCCCCGAGCGCCTGGTGTTCCTCCTTGGCCCCCTTGGTGCCTTCGTGGATGAAACGCAGGCGTTCCAGCGGGTCCTCTATGTGGCAGGGCAGCTGCACGAACATGGCCGATATCTTGTTGGAGCCCTTCAGCTCGGCCACGTCGGGTGTGACCGAGACCGGCACGACCGACACCAGGGGGATGTCGGGAAGCTCGTCGCCGGCCAACAGATACGTGCGCAGCGCGCCGGCACACATGGCCAGCACGACGTCGTTGACCGTGGTGTCCATTTTGTTCTTCAACGCCTTGGCGTCGGCCAGGCTGGCCGCGGCGAAGGCGACGCGTCGCCGGGCGTGCACCGCGACGTTGATGGAGGTGCGGGGCGCTGTCAGGGGCAGCGCGGCCTTGCCTGTGAGCCCCTGGCGGATCCGCCGCACGTCGAAGATGTTCCGGGTTGTCCGCAGCACCGTGCAACCGAGATCGATCGGCGCCACGAGACCGGCCATCATCGCCTGTGAGACCAATTCGAGGCCGGAGGGGATGCGAGAGTCGAGAGGGCGTGCGGTCTGCGGGCGTGTCTCGGGGGGATTGGGCTCCAGGTCGAAGAGGACCCCGAGCAGCTCGGCGCCCGAAACGCCGTCGATCGTGCTGTGGTGCATCTTGATCACCAGCGCGATCTTCCCGTCCTCCAGTCCCTCCACGATCCACATCTCCCAGAGCGGGCGGTCACGGTGCAGCTGGCGACTGATCACGTCCGCCGCGAAGTCGCCCAACTCGCGCATGCCGCCGGGCGAGGGCAGCGCGGCGCGGCGCAGGTGGTTGTCGATGTCGAAGTCGGGATCGTCGACCCAGACCGGGTGGCCGAGCCGCATCGGCACCTCCACCAGGCGGCGCTGGAAGACGGGCGCCAGCGGAATGCGGTCGTTGATGAGCTGGCGGATCCGGCGGAACGAATATCCGCCCGGCACGGTCGAGGGGTCGAAGACTGCGGTCATGGCCACATGCATGTGGAGGGTGGGGGTCTCCATGTAGAGGAAACTCGCGTCGAGGCCGGTCAGCCGTTCGGGGGTCATCGACTCTCCTTGGTCATTTTGCATAACCTCGCGCCTCCATTAGGCCAGGGCAAACGGGCAAGGGACACCTCCGACCTGCGTGGACCTGCGGAGAACGCCTGGCACGGGCGAAGATGGTGGGGTGCCGTACGCCTTTTTGATCGTGACCCTCATCGGCGCCGTGGCCGTGGCGCTCGCGTACCGCCCCATCCGGCGGGAGCCCTTCACTCTCGTCAGCTTCATCTGCGGCTGGATCGCCGGCGAGTTGGCCTTCCAGAACATGGTCTGGCAGGCGGTGGCCACCGCCCTCTTCATCTGGGGCGGGGCGCTCTCGAACTGGGGCGGTTGGCTCGGCCTGGCCGTTGCGGTCGCGGATTGGGTGGGGCTCATCGGGCTCGGCGTCGCCGGTCGTCGGGCCGCAGGGGTCACCGCGGCGGCCCTGGCGGAGGTGCGGTCGGACGCGTTCCCGGTCCCCGCGGAGCCCACCGCGCCCAGTTGGGGCCGCTGGTGGCGGGTGACCCGTGCCATCCCGTTCCCGTCGCGGGCGGTGCGCGTCACGAGCAACATCGACTATTGGGGCGACGGCATAAAGCGCCACCGCCTGGACGTCTACCAGTCCCGTCTGGCCCCGCCCGGGAAGGCACCGGTCATGGTGTACATCCACGGCGGCGCCTGGATGATCGGCGAGAAGCGCGAGCAGGGCAAGCCGATGATGTACGAACTGGTGGCCCGGGGCTGGGTCTGTGTCGCCATCAACTACCGGCTCAGCCCGAAGGCCACCTGGCCGGACCACATCATCGACGCCAAGAAGGCCGTGGCCTGGGTCAAGGAGCACATCGAGGATTACGGGGGCGACCCCGCTTTCGTCGCAGTCAGCGGCGGCTCGGCCGGCGGGCACCTGTGCGCACTCCTTGCGCTGAGCCCAGGTGACCCCACCTTCCAGCCGGGGTTCGAGGACGCCGACACGACCGTCCAGGCGGCGGTGCCCTTCTACGGCGTCATGGACCTGACCAGCTCGCCCGACGGCTCGGCCATCTTCGGGCCCGGCCTGGTCACCATGCTCGAGAAGCGGGTGATGAAGACGAAGGAATCGGAACACCCCGAGCTCTTCCGGGATGCCTCGCCGACCTACCGGGTCCGGTCCGACGCACCTCCGTTCTTCGTGCTGCAGGGCGTCAATGACACGCTGGTGCCGGTCGAGTCGGCGCGGCTGTTCGTCGAGCGCCTGCGGACGGTGTCCCGCGCCCCTGTCGCCTATGCAGAGTTGCCCCTGGCGCAACATGCCTTCGACGTCCTGGCCTCCTTGCGTTGCCAGGCCACCACCTCGGCCGTCGGCGACTTCCTGGAGGCCGCTCGCGCCGCCACCGGGCCGGTCGAGGGCCTCGGCGCCGCTCCCGCGAGAATTGTCGCGGACGGGGAGTCAACTCCCGATTTGTGACAGCCACCCCGAGGTGGAGGAGCGCTCCCGTCCGCCCGACCCCGGCCCTTTGAGTCAGGCTTCGTCGGCGAGCACCACGGCGACCGACAGGGTGTCGCCCGCTCCGACAACCAGCTCGTCGACGCCGCCGGCATCGACGATGTCGCCCCGCGCCGCCTCCACCGCGGCGAGCGTCTCGGGTGGGCCGGTCACTCTGAGCAGGGTCACCCGCGCCCGCATTGAGCGCTTGTTGGCTGTCTTCTCCCGCCGCACCGCGGCGAGGACCTCCGACGCAACGGTCAGCACGGACGTGTCGGCTCCGGCGTGGCGGCCGACATCGCCGGCATCGGGCCAGGGGGCGCGGTGCACCGAGCCCTCCTGCCACCAGCTCCAGACCTCCTCCGTCACGAAGGGGAGGAACGGCGCGAAGAGCCGGTGGAGGGCGGAGAGCGCCAGCGCCAGCGTGGCGCGGGCCGACTCGGTGCCTCCCGCGACGCCCTCGCCGTAGGCACGCGTCTTGACCAGCTCGACGTAGTCGTCGCAGAAGGACCAGAAGAACGACTCGGTGAGCTCGAGCGCCCGCGCGTAGTCGAAACCGTCGTGGGCTGTCGTGGCGGCTTCGACCAGTGCGGAGAGCTCCGCCAGCAGCGCCGCGTCGAGCGGCATGTCGACGGCATCGAGGCCGGGTATCGGGCCCTCGCCGAACCGGCCCAGCGCGAACTTCGATGCGTTGAGGACCTTGATGGCCAGTCGGCGACCGATCTTCATGACGCCCGTGTCGAGGGCGGTGTCGGTGCCGGGCCGCCCGTTGCAGGCCCAGTACCGCACGGCGTCGGAGCCGAACTCCTCCAGCGTCGCCATGGGCGTGATCACGTTGCCCTTCGACTTGGACATCTTCTTGCGGTCCTTGTCGAGGATCCAGCCGTTGATGGTGGCGTGCCGCCACGGCAGGACATTGTGCTCCTCGTGCGAGCGCAGCAGGGTCGAGAAGAGCCAGGTGCGGATGATCTCGGGCCCCTGCGGCCGGAGATCCATCGGGAACGTGGCCGCAAACAGCCCGGGGTCGTCCTCCCAGCCGCAGGCGATCTGCGGCGTCACCGAGGACGTGGCCCAGGTGTCCATCACGTCGGGATCGCCAGAGAAGCCCCCGGGTAGGCCGCGCTGCTCGGCCGTGTAGCCCTCGGGCACGTCTGTCGTCGGATCGACCGGCAGCGTCGCCTCGTCGGGGACGATCGGCGTCGCGTGGTCGGTCTCGCCATCCGGCCCGACGGGGTACCAGACGGGCACCGGCACGCCGAAGAACCGTTGCCGGCTGACGAGCCAGTCGCCGTTGAGGCCGCTGACCCAGTCGTCGAAGCGGACCTTCATGTAGGGCGGATGCCAGTCGAGCTCGTTCCCACGCTCG
Organism: uncultured Acidimicrobiaceae bacterium; assembly: GCA_963783965.1. Lineage (GTDB taxonomy): Bacteria > Actinomycetota > Acidimicrobiia > Acidimicrobiales > RAAP-2 > Bog-473. Next base: position 149,741 of record CAWAPQ010000005.1, read on the forward strand.
AGAAGTGCGCGCCGCAGCCCGTCGTCGCGTCCACCGTTGCGGATGAACCACTGCCGGCTCGTGACGATCTCGAGCGGGCGACTGCCGCGCTCGTAGAACTTGACGGGGTGCTCAATCGGCCGGGGGTCCCCGACCATGTCACCCGAGGCAGCCAGCATCTCCACCATCGCCCGCTGCGCCTGCTTCACGCTGCGGCCGGCGATGGCGCGCCAGGCCTCGCCGTCGGGGACGCCCGGCGGCGGCGTCTCCGTGATGCGGCCCGACCGGGTGACGATGCTGCGCGTGGGCAGGTCGAGCTCGCGCCACCACACGACGTCGGTCACGTCGCCGAAGGTGCAGATCATGGCGATGCCGGAGCCCTTGTCCGGCTCGGCCAGGTGGTGCGCCAGAACGGGCACCTCGACCCCGAAGAGCGGTGTGTGCACCGTCGAGCCGAAGCGGTCGGCGTAGCGCTCGTCGTCGGGGTGCGCCACCAGGGCCACGCAGGCGGCCACCAACTCGGGCCGTGTCGTCTCGATCTCAATGTCGTCGAAGCGCAGCCGGTGGTAGGCGCCGGCCAGCAGCCGATCCTCCATTTCGGCCTGGGCCACTGCCGTCTGGAAATCCACGTCCCAGAGCGTCGGGGCCTCCGACGTGTAGGCCTCGCCGCGGGCGAGGTTGCGCAGGAACATCCGCTGGCTGGTCCGCCGGCTCCTGTCGTCGATGGTGGCGTACGTGCGCCCCCAGTCGACCGACAGGCCGACCCGCCGCCACAGGTCCTCGAAGGCCCGCTCGTCCTCCGCGGTGAGCTGGTGGCAGAGGGCGATGAAGTTGGGCCGGCTGACCGGGACGTCGTCCTTGCCGGGCTCCTCGGGCGGCGTGAAGTCCGGGTCGTAGGGGAGCGAAGGGTCGCAGGTCACCCCGAAGTAGGTCTGCACCCGGCGCTCGGTCGGCAGGCCGTTGTCGTCCCACCCCATCGGGTAGAAGAGCTTCCATCCCCGCATGCGCCGGTAGCGGGCGATGGCGTCGGTCTGCACGTAGCCGAAGACGGAGCCCATGTGGAGGGAGCCCGAGACGGTGGGCGGGGGCGTGTCGATGGAGAACACCTCGGCCCGGCCGGCGGTGGCGTCGAAGCGGTAGGTCCCTGCGTCTTCCCAGACGGCGGCCCAGCGCTCCTCCAGATTGTCCAGCGTCGGCTTGTCCGGGACGCGGGGCACTCGGGTCGTTGGGGTCGACATGACCGGGTTACCGTACCCGGGTGCTACGCCTTCACGACACCGCAACCGGCACGGTCCGGCCGTTGGAGCACCGCATCGAGGGCGAGGTGTCGATGTACGTGTGCGGCCCGACCGTCTACGACATGCCCCACATCGGCCATGGACGGGCCAACCTGACCTTCGACATCCTCCGGAGGTACCTGAGCTTCACGGGGCTGAAGGTGCACCACGTGGCGAACGTCACGGACGTCGACGACAACATCATCAAGCGGGCGGCCGAGCTCGGCCGGACCGAGTCCGACGTGGCGGCCGAATTCGAGGCCCGCTGGTGGGAGTCGATGGAAGCGCTGGGTGACCTGCGTCCGCAGGAGATCCCCCATGCCACGCAGTACATCGAGGACATGGTCGCACTGGTGGCCGAGCTGGTGTCCCTGGACAAGGCCTACGAGACGCCAGACGGTGTCTACCTGGAGGTCTCCAAGGTCGACGGGTACGGCCTCCTGGCGCAGCAGTCGCTGGAGTCGTTGCAGGTCGGAGCGCGCGTCGAGGCCAACGAGGACAAGCGCTCACCACTCGACTTCGCCCTGTGGAAGAAGGCCAAAGAGGGGGAGCCCAGCTGGGATTCACCGTGGGGGCCGGGGCGGCCGGGGTGGCATACCGAGTGCGTGGTCATGTCGCTCGACCTGCTGGGCGAGGGCTTCGACCTCCACGGCGGCGGGCAGGACCTGAAATTCCCCCACCACGAGAACGAGCGGGCCCAGGCGGTCGCCGACGGCAAGGCCTTCGCTCGGCATTGGATGCACAACGGATGGGTGGAAGTCGAGGGCACGAAGATGTCCAAGTCGTTGGGCAATTTCACCACGTTGCCCGATCTGCTGTCCCGCCACGATGCCCGCGCCTACCGGCTGCTCGTGCTCCGGGCCCACTATCGCTCGCCGATTGAAGTGACCCCCGAGACGCTGGCCGACGCGGAGAAGGCCCTTTCCCGGCTGGACGGGCTGGCGCGGCGCTTCCCCGTGGCCGAGCTCCTCTCGCAGACCGACGCCGGGTTCGTCATCGAGGGGACGCCCCCTGCCACGGGCCTGGACCCTGGCGCTCTGGCCGCTTTCCGGGAGCGTATGGATGACGACCTCGACACCCCGGGGGCGCTGGCCGGCATCTTCGAGCTCGTCACGGCGGCGCACTCCGCCTTCGACGCCGGCCGTGAGGAAGATGCGGGTCGCCTGGCCCACACGGCCGCGGTGCTCGCCGCCGCACTCGGGCTGTCGCTCCGTGCTGCGGACGACGACGTCGATGACGAGTCGGCCCAACTCATGTCCGAGCGTGACCAGGCCCGACGCGTCAGGGACTTCGCCCGAGCCGACGCCTTGCGGGCCGAACTGGTCGCCCGAGGCTGGACCGTGGAGGACACGGCAAGCGGGACTGCCATCCGGCGCTGATCCCCAGCTCAATGGCCATTTTGCAGGGCATGCCTGGACGGATGAACGGAGAGTAGGTTACTGTCTAGTAACCAAGCAATCTACGGGTTTGCCGCGCCGAGCGTGGCGAGCATTCGAACGCAGGGGCTCCGGCCACAGCCGGGGTCGCACAAGGAGGGCGAACCATGTCCGACTACTCCCTCGAGCTGAACGAGGACCAACTCCAGATCGTCAAGTGGGTGCACGAGTTCGCCGAGAGCGTCGTGCGTCCCGCGGGCCCGGAATGGGACGAGCGGGAGGAGACCCCGTGGCCCATCATCGAGGAGGCGGCCAAGAACGGCCTCTACTCCTTCGACTTCATCGCCCAGTGCTTCTCGGACCCGACGGGGCTGCTCATGTGCCTGGTCAACGAGGAGATGAGCTGGGGTGACGCCGGCATCGCGCTGGCGATCTTCGGCTCGACCCTGGCCGTGGCCGGGATCTTCGCCAACGGGACGCCCGAGCAGATCGGCGAATGGATCCCCCAGTGCTTCGGCACGGCCGACGACGTGAAGCTGGCGGCGTTCGGCGTCTCCGAGCCCGACGCCGGTTCAGACGTCTCCTCGCTGAAGTCACGGGCCGTCTACGACGAGGCCAAGGACGAGTGGGTGCTCAACGGAACGAAGACGTGGATCACCAACGGCGGCATCGCCAACACCCACGTGCTCGTTCTCTCGGTCGACCCGTCGCTCGGAAGCCGCGGCCAGGCCAGCTTCGTGGTGCCGGAGGGGACGCCGGGCATCTCCCAGGGCCAGAAGTTCAAGAAGATGGGCATCCGGGCTTCCCACACCGCCGAGGTCGTCCTGCAGGACTGCCGGGTGCCCGGGCGCTGCCTCCTCGGTGGCAAGGAGAAGCTCGACGAGCGCCTGGCCCGCGCCAAGGAAGGCAAGAAGACGTCCACCCAGGCGGCCATGGCCACCTTCGAGGCCTCCCGGCCCATTGTGGGTGCGCAGGCCGTCGGTATTGCGCGGGCCGCCTACGAGTACTCCCTCGCGTACGCGAAGGAGCGCAAGCAGTTCGGCCGGGCCATCATCGAGAACCAGGCCATCGCCTTCAAGCTCGCCGACATGAAGATGCACACCGACGCCGCCCGGCTGCTCGTGCACCGCGCCGCCAACATGGCCAGCACGGGCAAGAAGTTCGAGAACGGCGAGGGCTCCATGTCCAAGCTCTACGCCGGCGAGAACGCCGTCTGGGTCACCGACCAGGCGATTCAGATCCTCGGCGGCTACGGCTACGTCCGGGAGAACCCGGTCGAGCAGTGGCACCGTGACTCGAAGATCTACACCATCTTCGAGGGCACCTCAGAGGTGCAGCGGCTCGTCATCAGCCGGGCGATCTCGGGCATCCACATCAACTGAGCCTCCGGCGGCAGCGCGGCGCCGCCCTCATCGGGCTTGGTGGAGTGACGGGTTTCGGGGCGTGAGTTACAAGCTGGACGAGTGACGAAGGTACGCCCGTAGGCGCACGTCGTCCCCGGCGTCCAACGCGGCGAGCAACGCTCCCAGCGCAGTGAGGGTCGCGTCCCCGAATTCGGTCCGCAATTCGTCCTCGATCGCTCGGGCTGCCGCGTTCTGGTTCGCCAGGTAGTCGACGCCCAGAGGCGTCAACACGACGGACTTCTCCCTCCTGCTGGTCGTCGAATCGGCTACGGCCACATAACCAAGATCACGGAGGTGAGCCACGACCTTGCCCGCGCCCTGTCTGGTGATGCCGAGCTCTCGACCGATGTCCGAGATGGTCGATCCGGCTCCCGTTGCGCACACACGCAGCACACGGCCATCAGGGAACCTGCGCTCGCCGAACCCCGCTTCAGCCATGGCTCGGTCCAAGCGAAGTTGGTAGCCGAGCCAGGCGCGCCTGAGCGCCGCACCGAGTCCCACCGATGTCCACCGGAAGCTCCATGTGTCGGCGTCAGGGGTCACCAGAGAGATGTTAGCAAATTGTAAACTTAGTTGACAGTCTGGTCCCGGAGCCGAATACTGCGGGCATGCGGCGTGAGGGCACCCCGATGCACCGGGTGGCGCGGCGCTCCGATCTGGCCGGTATGGGGGAGCCGCCGTCATGACACGGCACCACTTCATGCGTGCTGTCGTCTGCGCCCTGGGAGTGGCGGTGGCGCTGACGGTAACTGTGTTGCACGCGGGCGCGGCGACGGCCGGAGCCTCAGGGGTGGCAGCCGCCCGAGGCCCCGGAGCGTCGTATGCCATCGCGGCACAGCGCCAGCCCCTCACCACCAACGCCAAATCCCCGGTGGCGCACGACACCGAGACCGAGGCACTCGTGGCCCACGCTGGCCACATCTTCGCGGCAACGGGCCAATGGGAGTATCCGGGTCCTTCGGCGTTCGGACAGGTACTCGTCAAGAAGTCGAAGACCAGTCCGTGGACGGTCTTCGAACAGACGCAGTCACTTCGGGTCCAGGCGTTGGACTCCTTCGCCATCCCGAGCGATCAGGGGCTCGGGCCGGGCCATTCCCTGCTCGTCACGCAAGCGATCGTCGCCGGGCGGTCGAGGATCCAGTGGATGCTCGACGGCGCAAGCTCCTTCTCTCTTCGCAATTCGTACGTTCTCCCGGCGGGCGCAGACGTTCGTGCGTTCGGCGCACACGAGTCGGGCGGGGTCTGGTCCGTCTATGCCGGAGTCCGCCCGACGGGGCTTCTCCAAGGGGTCTGGTCGCCTGCTCGCCGAAGTCTGGTATTCAATCCGAAGCCCGAGCTCGCCGTGGCCCCGCCAGGGTCGCCGGGCGCAGTGACCCAAAAGGTGACCGGCTTCGCCGACTGCGCGGGAGCTTTGTACTCGAGCATCAACACGACGCTCTATCGGCGCAACGACGGCGCCCTGCCCGCCGGTATCCCTCGCTGGGTCCCGGTCTACCGAGCGCCACCGGTAGGGCCGCACAACAGCGGGCTCCGGGGCATCACGTGCCTCGGCCATGAGGGGTCACCGTCACTGCTCATCTCGACGGAGGGCAACGGCAACGTGTACCGGTTCGACCGTCTGCCGCGGGGCCAGCTCGACACCACTGCGGTTCCGAGTCCGGGCTCGGCCTCCGACGGGCTGGAGCAGACGCTCGAGTTCCAACCCATTCCTGCGATCCGCCAGATGCTGGCGACGCAGGGAACGGACATCCCGTCAACAGGACGCGGCTCGATCGCCTACGTGATCGCCGCCTACAACAACGGTGACTTCCAGTCCATGAGGATCGGAGGGGTCGGCCGGCAGGTGTTCGGGTTCGAGTGGGGCTACCAGGGGGTCTGCCCGACGACGCAGAAGTGCGGCCCGATCGCCTCGGGCGTGGTGCACTTCAACGCCAGCGCTTGCTTCGCCGTGCGGAGCGATCAGGGCCAATCGCCGACCTACACCTTGCGCTGTCTGAGCGGTCCCAGCGTCACACCGTCAGCCACGGTCTCGAAGCCCATCCGCTCCGGGCAGGCCTTCGTCTCCATCCGCACCATCGTGCCCTCACCGTTCCCCGGTGACCAGATCTACTACGGCGGCTACGACTGCAACTTCTACCCCGCAGACGGCACGGCGTGGGTGGCAACGTCGCCGCGCAACTCCCTCCGCCTTTCCGTTCCAGCGAAAGGAACACAATCATGAAGCGACACACCACATCGCCGCGCCGGCGCCGCGCCGCAGTCGCCATGGCCGCAGGAGGCGTGGCTGTCCTGGCCGTGGCGCTCAGCGCCTGTGGCAGCTCCCCCTCGCAGCCGGCGGCCTCCCCCGAACGGGTGAGCGGTGGGTCGACGGGCCACTACGTGGTGGCGGCCGGCATCCACAAAATCAAGCACATCATCGTCATCGAGCAGGAGAACCGCTCGTTCGACAGCTATTTCGGCACCTACCCGGGCGCCGACGGCATCCCGATGACAAATGGCGTGCCGACGGTGTGCCTGCCGGCCCCGGCAGGCGGGTGCCAAGCGCCCTACCACGACACAGCCGACGTAAACGGAGGCGGGCCGCACAACGAAGGGAGTGCGCGCGTCGATGTCAACGGCGGGAAGATGGACGGCTTCATCACCCAGGCGGCCAAAGGGAAGAAAGGGTGCGGAGCGAACACAGTCGACAACCCCGCCTGCTCGAGCTCGGCGACGCCCGACGTGATGGGGTATCACACGGCGGCGGAGATCCCGAACTATTGGACCTACGCCAAGGACTTCACTCTCGACGACCACATGTTCGAGCCGGTGGCGTCGTGGTCGCTGCCCGATCACCTCTACCTGGTATCGGGCTGGTCGGCCAAGTGCTCGAGCCCTGCTCCGTCGAGTTGCGTGAACGAGATCAAAGGGCCCTACACACCGGCCCAGATGCAGAAGTACGTGGACCAAGCCATCGACACCGGTACGGCCGACGTCACCAACGCGTGGACCGACATCACCTGGCTCTTGTACAACAAGCACGTGTCGTGGGCCTACTACGTCCAGACCGGCGACCAGCCCGACTGCGACGACGACGCGGCAGTCGCCTGCCCGCCGGTGGCGCAGAGCTACCTGACCCCGGGCATCTGGAACCCATTGCCCATCTTCGAGGATGTGCAAAAAGACCACCAGATCCGCAACATCCAGCCGCTGAGCAACTACTTCGCGGAGGCCAAGAAAGGGACCCTGCCATCGGTCATGTGGGTCACGCCGTCCCAGGCCGACAGTGAGCACCCGCCGGCCAGCGTGCACCAGGGCCAGGCCTATGTCACCGCGGTGATCAACGCGGCCATGAAGAGCCCCGACTGGGACTCGACGGCCATTTTCCTGCAGTGGGACGACTGGGGCGGCTTCTACGACAACGCCGTGCCACCCCCCGTCGACCAGAACGGCTACGGACTCCGGGTCCCCGCCATGGTGATCTCGCCCTACGCCAAATCCGGGTACATCGATCACCAGACCCTCTCGAGCGACGCCTACCTCAAGTTCATCGAGGACGATTTCTTGGGTGGTTCCAGGCTCAATCCCAAGACCGACAGGCGACCGGATCCCAGGCCCGACGTCCGCGAGGACGAGAAGATCCTGGGCAACATGGTCAACGACTTCGACTTCAACCAGACACCGCGGGCCCCGGTCCTCCTCCCGACCAACCCCGCTACGGACTCGCCGAGCATCCCGGCCTACTTCAACGGACTCGGGCCATGCGTCGGATGTACGGCGACGCCACCGAGTACCTAGCCTGCCTCACCGATCCTCGAATGATGCCGGGTAACGCCAGGCAAAGGCCGGTCTGGCTCATGGCTCCCTCAAGGTAGACACCACTTCAAGGGGACGTCCGAGGTGCAGCGGCTGGTGATCAGCCGGGCCAGCAGCGCCATCCACCAGGGTCTTCGCGACCCGGCGGCTCACCCCGACGGGTCAGACGAGCCTTTTGATCCCTAAAGGACCCCCCGGTTGCTGCCGACAATCCCAATGGCGGATGCAGCTGCTGCGTGTTTCGTCGCGGATGGCCGTGGCCATCCGGGAGCGCCGCGTGAAGGGTTGTGGGTCATGGTCACAGAAGAGGAATGGCATGACGAAATGGCGAAGGCCAAGCGCCTCCGCTTCGTCAGCCCGCTGGCGGGGCTCGTCGTCCTCGGCTTGCTCACGGTGCCGGCCGTCGCCATCGGGCGGTCCGTCGGGTCGGGTGTCTCCGCGTACGTCGTGACGGCGGGCGTCCTCATGGCCCTCCTCCTCCCCCTCATCTACCTCCTGGTCATCATCAGCGATCGCCAGCAGCGCAAGACCGACGACAAGGTACGGGCGCTCACCAGCGAGCTCAGCGAGGCGATCGAGATCGCCGACCGCGAGGGGATCACCCGGGAAGTGCAGGGGCAGCGCCAGCGCTTCGAGAGCCGCCTGGCCAACGCCCTCGACATGGCCGAAGGCGAGCCCGAGGTCATCGACGTGATTGAGCGGTCCTTTGCGGCGGTCGTCCCCAACGCGCCGGTCGAGCTCCTCCTGGCCGACAACAGCCACGCCCACCTCCTCCGCATGGCCGGCGTCGGGCCCGACGGTGAGCCGCCTTCGTGCAGTGTCGACTCCCCGGACCGCTGCCCCGCCGCCCGGCGGGCTCAGGTGCAGGTCTTCGGCGACAGCGACCACCTCGACGCCTGCCCCAAGTTGCGCAATCGGCCGCAGGGTCGTCTGTCCGCCCTGTGCGTGCCGGTCTCCATCATGGGGCGCACGGTGGGGGTCATCCACGCCACGGACAAGCCCGAGGCCGCGGTCGAGGAAGCCCAAGTCCAGGACCTGACGACGCTGGCCAAACTGGCCGGCGCACGGATCGGACTGCTGAGGGTCATGGCGGAGACGCAGCTGCAGGCCTCGACCGACACGCTGACCGGACTGCTCAACCGACGCTCGTTCTCCGAGAAGGTTGCCGCAGTGCCCCACGATCTCCATCCCGTGGCCGTGGCGATGGCCGATCTCGACCACTTCAAGAACCTGAACGACACGTACGGACACGAGACGGGTGACAGGGCGCTGCGCCTCTTCGCGCGCGTCCTGCGCGACGCACTGCGGGCGCACGATCTGATCTCCCGTTACGGGGGCGAGGAGTTCGCCATCGCCTTCCCCGACTGCTCGGCGGTGGACGCCACGAGGGCCCTCAACACCGTGCAGACCCAGCTCGACGCCGCCATCACGGTCGGCGGGCTGCCCAAGTTCACCTCCAGCTTCGGGATCACCGAGATTGAGCCGGGGGAGGAGCTGGCGGCCGCCCTGCGCCGCGCCGACGACGCGCTCCTGGTGGCCAAGCGCTCCGGACGCAACCAGATCGTCCTGCACGATCCGGGGACGAAATCGAACGCGCCCTCGACCAACGGGCACGCACCGCACCCGGCCGAGGAGCTGGCCCGCGCCGAACGTCTCTGAGTCGTCGACCACGACGGCTCCCGGCGGTTTCGCGCGGGACCCGAAGGGCGGGCCATAGTGTCAGCCTCCCATGCGTCCACCGTCACTCCTCCGCCATGCCTCCGACGTCACTCCCGAGTGGCTGACCGACGCCCTGCGGAGGGCCGGCGCAGTGGCGGAGGGCGTCTCGGTGCGCTCATTCGAGATGACGCCCATCGGGACCGGCCAAATGGCCGACACGACGCGCTTCACCCTGACGCTCGATCAACCCGGAGCCGGTCCCTCCAGTGTCGTGGGCAAGTTCGCCTCGGCGGACGAGCAGAGTCGCGGCACGGGCCTCGCCCTGCGGGCGTACGAAGTAGAGGTCCGTTTCTACCGCGAGGTGGCCGCCCGGGTCGGTGCCCGCCTGCCGGCGGTCTATCTGGCCGAGGTCGAGGCCGAAACGGGTTGGTTCACCCTTTTGATGGAGGACATTGCCGGCGCCACCCAGGGTGACCAGATCGCGGCCTGCAGTCCCGACGTGGCGGCGGCCGCGCTCGAGGAGATGGCCGGCCTCCACGCGCCGTGTTGGGAGGCACCCGAACTGGAGCACCTCGAGTGGCTGAACCGGAACACCCCCGAATCCGACGGCTTCCTGGTCGCCCTCGTCTCTTCGCTTCTCCCGGGCTTCCTGGAGCGGTACGCGGACACGCTCGCCCCGGAGCACCAGGCAGTGTGCCGCACCTTCGTCGAGCACCTTCCGACCTATCTGCAGCTGCGGAGTGGTCCGCGCACGGCGAGCCACGGCGACTTTCGCCTCGACAACCTCTTGTTCCAACCAGAGACGCCGCGGCCGGTGGTCGTCGACTGGCAGACCGTGGGATGGGCCGGAGCGTCCGTCGACGTGGCCTACTTCATCGGCGGCTGCCTCAGCGCGGAGGATCGTCGGGCCCACGAGCCCGAGCTCCTGGCGCACTACCACGACGCACTGTGCCGACGCGGTGTCCAGGGCTACTCGCTGGAACAGCTGCGCGCCGACACCCGGCGCGACACGTTCGCCGGGCTCCTGATGGCCATCGTGGCGTCCATGGTCGTGCAGCGGACGGACCGGGGCGACCTGATGTTCCTGACGAGCTCGAGTCGCCACGCACAACACGCGCTCGACGTCGACGCTCCCGACCTGCTCCGCAACGCCACGTGACCGACCTTCTGGTGCTCTGCACCGGCAATGCAGCACGGTCGGTCATGGCCGGATTCATGTTCGACGTCTTGGGCGACGGGCGTCCCGAGCCGCTCCAGGTCGTGACGGCGGGGACCCACACCATTGACGGGCAGCCCATGGGAATGCGTACCCGCACCGCGTTCGACGCGTCTCCCCGAGCTGGCCGGTGCCGACTTCCGCCGGCACCGGAGTCGCCAGGTGCACGGTGTCGATCTCGTGCACGCCGAGCTGGTCGTCGTGATGGAGGCCGACCATGTGCGGTTCGTGCGGCGTCAATTCCCCGACGCCGCGGCCAAGACGGCCACCATCCGCTACCTGTGTCAGCACCTGGCACCGGCGCCGCCCGCGCTGGACCAGCGGGTGGCGGCGCTCGGTCTCGGCGCAGTCGAGCTCGACGACGCCGGGGACGTCCTCGATCCGGCGGGGCACGAGGCGGATGTCTATGCCGCGTGCGTCGATGAGCTCTGGGGGTTGTGCCGGACGCTCAGCACGTTGGTGTGACGCGCTTCGTCGGGTAGCGCTCAGTCGGCGTGGACGGAGCGCAACCCCGCCCACGCGAGATCCGCCATGCGGCGCGCCAGCTTCTGCGCCTCCTCGTCGACCTCGGCCTCCGAGGCGGGGCGCTGCGCCATGAAGCGACGGCTCGCACCTTCCGCCATGCCCACGATGCCGTAGGCGAGCAGGCGACGGTGGTCGTCGTCGAGGCCCGCGTCAATCAGCGGGTCGATCGCCTCGGCGATGGCGTCCTCCACGGCCCGCAGGGCGCGGCCCAGTTCGAGGTCGTCGGCGTGGTCCCGGCCGTAGAGCAGGCGAAACTCGGCCTCGTGGCTGACGACGAGGCGGAAGTAGGCGGCGAATCCCATCTCGACCTGCTGGCGCGGGCCTTCGGCCCGCATGACGGCGCGTCCGATGGCGACCAGGAGGTTCTGGGCGATGGAGTCGACCAGCTCCAGGTACAGCGCGCGCTTGGAAGAGAAGTGCTGGTAGAGCAGTGGTTTGGTCACTCCGGCGGCCTCGGCGATGTCGTCCATCGTCGTGGCGCGGTAGCCCCGTTGCGCAAAGAGCTCCAGCGCCACTGCGACGAGCTGCTGGCGGCGCTGCTCCGCCGTGAGCCGCCTGGAGGACGCCTGTACCGTCGCCGACATCGCCTCAGGTTACCGAACGGTCAGAGACCGGGAACGCTTTGGAGGACCGCCGTGAGGCGGGCCGGCAGGTCGGCCAGGTTGAAGTGCTCGGCCGCCACCCGCTGGTTGTGGTCGATGAGGCGCGAGTCGGGTTGCCGGAGCCAACCCCCCAGCGCGGCGGGGTCGGCGGCATCGAACCACTCGAAGCCGAACGCAGCCAGCTCCGTCGCCACGGGGTAGGGGCCGATGGCCAAGGGCCGCCGGTGCGTGGCCGACTCCACCGACGGGTTGCCGAAGCCCTCCCACAGCGAGGGGAGGAGGACGGCGTCGCACGCCGCATAGGCGTCGGCGATGGAGCAGCCGCCACGGGGTGTGCCCTGCAGGACGCGGCAGCGAGCCCCGGCGACCAGGCGTTCGAGCTCCGGCCCGTACCCGTCCTCGGCGGGTCCGAGGAGCCAGTAGGTGGCGTCGAGTGCCTCGGCGACGGCGATGGCGCCCGCGATGTTCTTGCGCGCCAGCGCGCGCGTCGGTTGCAGCAGGAGCGGCGTCCCGTCGGGAACGCCGGAGGCGCGGCGCACGCCGGACCGGTCACCGGGCGCCGGATCCGGGTCGAAGGCGTTGTAGATCGTCGTGGCCGCGATGCCGCGGGTCGCCAGCTCGGCGCGACTCAACTCGTTGATGGTCACGTGCACCCAAGCGCGGTCGTCCGGTGGCGGCCCCAGGTGCGCCAGGTGGGGGCGCTGCCACGGCAGGTCGTGATGATGCAGGATCGCCGGTCGCCCCGCGCAGGCCCGCGCCACCACGGCCGCCGCCGCCGGGTTCAACGGCAGCGAGCAGAGATTCTCAATGATGACCAGGTCGGCGTCGCCCAGTGCCCCTTCCACTGCGGCCGTGGACGGGGGTTCCGTGGCGTCCATGGCCAACCCGGGTAGGACGGCGTCCACCGGCCCGGCGCCGGCGACCGTCCGCACCGTCCAGCCGAGGAGACCCAGCGCACCAGCCCATTTCGCTGCCTCGACGGCCACTCCGTCTCCACCGCCGAGGCGGAACGAGACCATGCACGCCGTCGCCACGACCGCACTGTACGCGTGCAGGGGGAGCCCGCCGGCATGTGGACTAGCGTTGCGCCGATGGCAAAACGGGCACTGATAACGGGCGTCACGGGCCAGGACGGCTCGTATTTGGCTGAGTTCCTGCTTGCGCAGGGCTACACGGTGATCGGCATGGTGCGCCGTTCCAGCACGCTGAACTTCGAGCGCATCGCGCATATTCAGGACCGGCTCGAGCTCGTCGCCGGGGACCTCCTCGACGAGGTGTCGCTCATCAACATCCTGCGCGACCACCGGCCGACAGAGGTGTACAACCTGGCGGCCCAGTCCTTCGTGCAGACCAGCTTCACGCAGCCGGTCCTGACGGGTGAGACAACGGCCCTGGGCGTGACGCGGATGCTCGACGCCATCCGACTGGTCGATCCTGAAATCCGCTTCTACCAGGCCAGCTCCTCGGAGATGTTCGGCAAGGTGCAGGAGGTGCCCCAACGCGAGTCGACACCTCTCTATCCGCGCAGTCCCTACGGGGTGGCGAAGGTCTACGGCCACTGGATCACCGTGAACTACCGGGAGAGCTACGGGCTGCACGCCACTTCGGGCATTCTCTTCAACCACGAGTCTCCGCGGCGCGGTCTCGAGTTCGTCACGCGCAAGGTGACGCACGGGGTGGCGCGGATCGCCAACAAGCTCGACGACAAGCTGGCGCTGGGCAACCTCGACGCCCAGCGGGACTGGGGCTATGCGGCCGACTACGTGCGGGCCATGTGGCTGATGCTCCAACAGGACGGCCCGGACGACTACGTCGTGTCGACGGGTGAGACTCATTCCGTGCGCGAGCTGTGCCGACTCGCCTTCGATGCCGCCGGCTTGGATTGGGAGCAGCACGTTGTGATTGACGAGCGCTTCTTGCGCCCGGCCGAGGTCGATCTTCTGGTGGGGGACCCGGCCAAGGTGCACGCGGTGTTGGGTTGGAAGCGCGAGGTCGACTTCCCGGGCTTGGTCGGCATGATGGTCGAGGCCGACATGGACCTGGTCCGCAAGAGCCTCCGGTAACCGGGGCCGCCGCGCTCCCCGTCATGCTCGTCCCCGCCGCGATCACGGCCGATCCGGCCGGCGTGCTCGTCGCCTTCGGGGCCGGGATTCTGTCATTCGTCTCCCCCTGCGTGCTGCCGCTCGTTCCCGGCTACGTCTCCATGGTCTCGGGTCTCTCGGCGGCCGAGCTGGAAGCCGGCGGCGACGGGGCCACGCCCTCCGCCGCCCTGGGTCCCGTCCTGCGGGGCATCGGCCTGTTCGTGGCCGGCTTCACGGTGGTCTTCGTCGCACTGGGCGCGACGGCGTCGAGCATCGGGCGCCTCCTCAGTGCCCACGAAGTCGCCCTGGCCCACCTGAGCGGCATTGTCATCATTCTGCTCGGGGGCGTCATGGTGCTCGCCGCCCTGCCGGCCAGGGTATGGACCCACGCGGGCGTCGGCACCCTCGGCGTCGTGTCGCGGGTCACCAGTGAGCGGCGTTTCGACCTGCGCCCGTCGCGGCTCGGCGTTTGGGCGGCGCCGCTCATGGGGATGGCCTTCGCCTTCGCCTGGACGCCCTGCATCGGGCCCATCCTCGGCGTCGTCCTGGGACTCGCGGCGCACAACGGCACGCTGCCCGGGGGGGTGCTGCTGCTCTGCGCGTACTCGCTCGGGTTGGCCGTGCCCTTCGTGCTCGTCGGCCTGGCCTTCGGCCGGCTGACGGCAGCGCTGACCCGGGCCCGCCAATGGCTCTGGGCCGTCGAGCTCGTCGCCGGGCTCATCCTTGTCGTCTTCGGTGTGCTGCTGCTGACGGACAACATCAGCTGGGTGTCGTCGCAACTGTCGAATCTCCTCAACGACCTCGGCCTCAGCCGCCTGTCCAAGAGCTAGCGCGTGGCCGGCGCCGCTGCCGTCCTGCGCGCTCGCATCGCGACGGCCCTGGCGGCGGCACGGAAGCCGGTCCTGGTTGCGCTCGACGGGCGCTCGGGCGCGGGGAAGTCCACCCTGGCGCAGCAGGTAGGTGCGGAGGTCGCCGCCCTGGTCATCGACGGCGATGACTTCTACTGCGGCGGCGTGGATGGCTTCTGGGATGCGCGCGGCGCGGCGGAGAAGGTCGACCTGGTGATCGACTGGAGGCGCCAGCGCGCGCTGCTCCTGCAGCTGGCCCCCGGCGAGGCGGCGGCCTGGCGCCCGTACGACTGGGACGCCGACGACGGCCGGCTCGGCCCCGCGATCACCGCGGGGCCTGCAGAAGTGGTCATTCTCGACGGCGCCTACAGCGCCCGCCCTCAGTTGGCAGACCTCCTGGACCTACGGGTGCTCCTCGACGTCCCGCCCCGGACGCGACGGGAGCGCCTCCTGCGGCGCGAGGGGGAGCGGTACCGGGAGGAGTGGGAGGCCCGGTGGGCGGAGGCGGAAGATCTCTCCTTCGAGGAGCTGATGCCGCCGGAGGCCTTCGACCTCGTCCTCGACGGGAGCTGACGGTTCAGACCCGTTCTGCGAGCACGTCGGCGAAGGTCCGGGCGAAGGTGTGCGCATCACCGGGCCAGCGCGCCGAGACATAGGAGCCGTCGCGTACGACCCAGGCCGGCCGCGGGTCGTCCAACGTGTCGCGGGCGCGCCCGCTCGTCTTGCGCCGCCAGTCCGGCGAGCCCTTCGCCACGTCGGCGAAGTCGGAGGGATCGGCCAAGGACCTGGTGACCTCCTGCTGCACCGACATGAAGCCCCAGCGCTGTCCCGGCTCCTCGACGTAGGTCCGGTAGTACGTGGAGTCCCAGAAGCGCGTGTAGCGGGCGATGCCCCAGGCCTTGCGCTCCAGTTCCCAGGTGAGCGCGGTGGTCCGCCGGCCGTGCAGCACCGAGCGGCCGGAGACGGGATCAACGGCGCGCGCCGCCACCAGTACGCCGTGGCAGATGGCGCCGACCGGTTTGTCGGCGCGGAAGGCGTCGATGGCCATCTGCTGCACTTCGGGGCTCTCCAGATACGGGCGCATCCCGCGGGCGCGGTGCCCGCCGGGCAGCACGAGCGCGTCGTAGTCGCTGCGCCGGGCCGCTCCCCAGTGCAACGGGGCACCGAAAGCCTCATCGTGCGCCAACGCGGCGTAGGCGCGCCGAGCGTCGGCGTTGGCGCGCAGGGCGTGGCCGACGACGGTGACCCGTCGCAACCCGGGGATGGCGCCCCACGGGTCGAGACCCTGGCCGGTGACCATGAGGTCGTCGGCCTGCCCCGGCTGACCCGACGGCGTGGCGAACACGACCCGGTGGCCCCGGGCGGTGAGCACCTGCCAGCTGACTGCCACCTCCGTCGGGTCGAAATCAGTGGCGGGCAACGGCATGAGAACGGTCACCACGGCGGCAGAGAGACTACCGAGGGCCCCTCTGCGGACGGCGGGCACGGCTGACCCGATGGGGTTAGCGTCGATCGCATGACCCAGACCGAGCCCGCCCCCGATCCCATCTTTTCGCCCGAGGACGGGCTGGAGGAGTTGTGGGCCAAGGCGTACCAGGGCGAGATTCTCGGTGAGCTCTTGTTCGGGGGGATCGCCGACCAACTCGAGGACCCCGATCAGGCCGCCGCCATGCGGACGCTGGCCACCCTTGAGCAGCGGACCAAGGAGGCGGTGGCGCCGGCACTGGAGCGGGCCGGCATCTCGACCGATGCCGATCCCGAGACAGAGGCCCTCGCCGCGGCGTTGTTGCCCGGCGCGCTGGCGCTGTCCTGGGGCGAGCTGATGGCCACCGTCGGGCCCATCACGGCGCAGTACATCCCGCTCTACCGGCGGATCGGGGAGTTGAGCCCGGCCGAACGGGAGACGGCCGGCCTCCTGGTGGCGCACGAGGAGGCCCTCCGGGACTTCTCCCGCGCCGAAATCGCCGGTGATCGCGCCCATTCGCTCGAGCCGATCTTGGCGCTGGCCCACATGCGCTGAGGTGCTCCCGGCAGGCCTCATCCGGGATCGGTGGGGCCGATCGGGCTGAAGCCCAGCTGAGCAGGCCGTTCGCTCCCGGCCGCGGGCAGGCGTGGCGGCGGTGGCCCGGATCGGCGGCCTGACCCCCCGCTTGGAACCCTGACACCCACCCCCCCTACCATGGTGGGGAAGGCCATGGCCCCTGTCGTCCACTTTCGTGCCGCGGTCGCACTCGCCGGCCGCTTCCCAGCCCTTGCCGGGGTCGATCTGTCTCTCGACCAGGGTGAGGTGGTTGTCGTCGTCGGCGCCAACGGAGCCGGCAAGACCAGTCTTCTGCGGTCCTGCGCCGGGTTGTTGCCGGTGACCTCGGGTGCGGCCACCGTGCTCGGCGTCGACCTGACCACGGACCACACCTCGGTGCGGCGCTACGTCGGTCTTTTGGGCCATGCCGCCCCGCTCTACGACGAGCTCAGCGCGGCGGAGAACGTCCAGTTCGCCGTGCGGGCCCTCGGCCTGCCCGTGGCGCGCGCCGACGAGGCACTCGAGCGCCTGGGTCTGACCGGCCGTCTGCGCACGACGGCGGCGGGGCGATTGTCGGCCGGCCAGCGTCGCCGTGTCGCGCTGGCGGCACTCCTGGCGCGCCGCCCCGCGCTCTGGCTGTTGGACGAGCCGCACGCCGGCCTCGATGCCCCCACCCGCGCGCTCCTCGGGCAGCTGATCGGCGACGCGGTGGTCGACGGGGCGACCGTGCTCCTGTCGTCCCATGAACCGGATCTCTCCGTCCCGCTGGCCGATCGGGTCGTGTCCATGGGGGGCGGACGCGTCACGGGCGAGGAGCCCGGCGGTCGCCGGGTCACCCTGACCGCGGTGCCCGCCGCGGCACCGGATGCGTCCGCAGGCGCCACGGAGGCCATCCATGTGGCATGACGCCGTGCTGGTGGCGGGCAAGGACCTCCGCATTGAGGCGCGCGCCCGCGTTGCCCTGTGGCAGGTCGTCCCCTTCGCCGTGCTCGTCCTCGTCCTGTTGGCGTTCGCCATCGGCCCGGACCAGTCGTCGCTGCGCCGTGCCGCGCCGGGCATCTTCTGGGTCGCCCTCCTGTTCTCGACGGTGCTGGCCATTCAGCGCAGCGTGGCCGTCGAGTCGGGCGAGGGCACCCGTGACGGCCTGCGGCTCTCGGGCATCGACCCGGCGGGGATCTTCCTGGGCAAGGCGGCCGCCGTGGGGCTGCAATTGCTCGTGTTGCAGGTCGTCCTGTGGGCCGGCATCACCTTCCTGTTCGACGTTCGGGTCCACGTCGTCTGGCTCGCGGTGACGGCCAGCCTGCTCGCCACCGTCGGCTTGGCGTGCGCCGGGGTGCTCTACGGGGCGTTGTCGGCGGGGCTGCGGGTGCGCGACACCCTGTTGCCGCTGCTCGTGCTGCCCGTCCTGGCCCCGGTCCTCCTGGCAGGCTCCAAGGCGTGGGCAGCCGCGCTCGACGGCAACGCCGCGTCGGGCACCCAGTGGCTCAAGATCCTCGTGCCCTTCGCCGTGATCTACCTCGTGGTGGGCCTCGTTCTGTACGGGCCGCTCCAGGAGACGTCGTGACGGTGACGATGGTGTCGCGCCGGCCGCGCTGGCTCACCGTCGTCGGGGTGCTCGGCGTCGTCGCCATGGGCTTCACGGTGTGGCTCGGTCTCTGGGTGACGCCGCCGGACCGGTTCCAGGGGAACCTGGCCCGGCTGCTCTACATCCACCCCGCCATCGCCACGGTGGCGCTGTACTGGGTCGGCCTGGTGGCCGCCGGTGGAAGCCTGTTGTACCTGTGGCCCCGCACGCGCTCGTTCTTCTGGGACCGCCTCGCCGCGGCGTCGGTCGAAGTGGGGGCGGTGTTCGCCGCCCTGACGCTCGTGACCGGGTCCCTGTGGGGCCGCCCGGTCTGGGGCGTGTGGTGGACCTGGGATGCCCGCTTGACCTCCACCGCGCTGCTGTTGCTGCTCGAAATCGGCTACCTGGCGCTCCGCCGCGTGCCGGCCGAGCCGGCGATCCGCGCCCGGCGCTGTGCGGTGGCCGCGCTGCTCATCGCCATCGACATCCCGATCGTGCACTTCTCGGTCGACTGGTGGAACACGCTGCACCAGGGCGGCACCTTCATCGATCCCGGTTTCCAAATCCACGCGTCGCCGTCCATGTCGTGGACGTTCCTGCTCGGTTTCATCGCGTTCTCCCTCGTCTTCGTCTGGCTCCTCGGCGTGCGCTACCAGGTGGAGGTGCTGCAGGACGCGGTCGGTGACCAGGAGCTGGAGGTCTCGCTGAGCGAGCGCTGGAGTGAGGACACCGAGCTCGTCGGTGCGGGCACGGCCACGCCTGCGCCCAACCCGGGCGGGGGCGCACCGTGAGCTACGTCGACGCCGGGTACGCCATTTCGCTGGGAGCCTTGTTCGTGTACGCCATCACCCTGGTCCTGCGTCGCCGGCGCTGGGAGCGGGCGCTGCGCATGTCCGAGCCGGTGGCCGAGTCCGAGGGCGCGCCGGCCCACGGCGAGCCGTCGTGACCGGCACGACCACCGAGCCGCCCCCGCCGCCCAGCCCGTCGACGTCCGAGGTGCACCGGGGCCCGGCCGTGCCGTCGGCGCGGCGTCGCCGTCGGGTCAGCTGGCGGGTCCTGGCCGTGTTCGCGGTTCTCGCCGTGGCCCTCGTCTTCCTGCTCGTCGAGGGACTGGGCAGCTCGCTCGACTACTTCGACACGGTGAGCCAGGCCATGGCGCATCGGCAGACGCTGGGCACCCAGACGTTCCGGCTGGAGGGCACGGTCGTCCCCAACACCATTCACGCCACCGATGCCGGCTCGGACTTCTCCATCTGCCAGGGTGCTGACGTCGTGCACGTCGCCAACACCGGGAGCCCGCCGAGCCTGTTCAACGCCCGCGTTCCCGTGGTCGTGGTGGGTCACTTCACGTCGGAGACGTCAGACGACTTCGTCTCGAATTCCATTCTGATCAAGCACTCCAGCACCTACAGCGCGGAGTATCCCGGTCGGGTGAAGCCGCAGACCGGCCCGGCCTGCTGATGCTCGACGCCAACCTGGGGACCATCGGCGTCTGGCTGGCCTTCCTGGCCTGTCTCGCCGGGATCGCAGTGAGCATCGTCGGGCTGGTCCCCCGCCGGCATCCCGCGGGCGAGGGGGCGCCCGTGCCCGCGGCGCGCTCCGGGGCCGATGCCCGGTTGCTGGCGCCGGTCGTGCTCATCGGCGCGCTCTTCGCCGTCGGCGCCATGGAGCACGCGCTCGTGACCCACGACTTCATGCTGGTCTTCGTGGCGCAGAACAACAGCACGGTCACCCCGCTGCTGTACTCCATCACCGGAATGTGGTCCGCGCTCGCCGGATCGATCCTGTTGTGGGGCCTGATCCTCGCCGTCGTGTCGACCATTTTCGTGTGGCGCTACCGCGCCCAGGCCGGCGATTCGGTGATCCGCTTTGCCACGCTCGTCCTCTACATCGTCTCGGCCTTCTTCTTCGGTCTCATGATCGGTCCGGCCAACCCCTTCGTGACCGCGCCGGGGGCGACGCAGGGGCTCGGTCCGAACTCGCTGCTGCAGGACAACCCGTTGGTGGCCATCCATCCACCGCTCCTCTACGTCGGCTTCGTCGTGTTCACCGTGCCCTTCGCCTTCGCCATCGGCATGCTGGCCACGGGACGGGTGGGGGACCGCTGGCAGATCGAGTGCCGCCGCTGGACCCTGGTGGCGTTCACCTTCCTGTCCGTTGGGATCGTGCTCGGTGCCTGGTGGTCGTATCAGGTCCTCGGGTGGGGCGGCTTCTGGGGTTGGGATCCGGTCGAGAACGCGGCGCTCCTGCCCTGGCTCTGCGGGACGGCGTACCTCCACTCGACGCTCGTCCAGGAACGGCGCGGCCTCATGCGGGTGTGGAACCTCTCCCTGTCGATCGCCACGTTTGCCCTGACCATCCTCGGCACCTTCTTGACGCGGTCAGGCGTCATCACGTCGGTCCACGCCTTCTCGGAGTCGTCTCTCGGGCCGTTGCTCATCGGGTTCTTCTTCGCGGTGGTCATCGTCGGGTTCGGGCTGATCGCCTGGCGCGGTGACCGTCTGCGCTCCCCGGGTGGCATCGACGCGCCACTCGGGCGTGAGGGGGCCTTCCTCCTCAACAACGTTCTGTTCGTCGGCTTCGCCTTCGTGGTGCTCCTCGGTACCCTCTACCCGCTCCTCTACGAGGCGGCGACCCAACAGCAGGTCACCGTGGGCGCGCCCTTCTTCAACACCGTGGCCATCCCGGTCGGCCTGACCCTGCTCTTCCTCATGGCCGTGGCGCCGGTGCTCAGTTGGCGCAAAATCAACGGGACCGCGCTGTGGCAGCGTCTGGCCATCCCGGTCTGGGTCGGCGTGGGCACCGTGGTCCTCTGCGTCGCATTCGGCCTGCGGGGCGTGGCGACGCTGATCGGGTTCGGCCTCGGTGCCATGGCCGCGGCGACGGCCGCCCGCGCCCTCGTCCTCTCGGTCCGGGCGGCGCACACCCGCCACGTCGGCTGGTGGCGCGGGCTGGTGGGCCGGGCCAACGGCGGCATGATCGTGCACCTCGGCGTCGTCGTCCTGGCGGTCGGGGTCATTGCGGCCACGTCCTATCGGCACCAGGCCGAGCTGCCCATGCACAAGGGCTCGGTGGTCACCTACGACGGTCACCGCTTCGAGTTCGAGGGCCTGCGCACCGTGACCTCTCCCTCGCGTACCTCGCAGGAAGCCGTCGTCAAGGTGGACGGCGGCGTGTTCACCCCGGCCACGACGAGTTTCGGCAGCGCGCTGTCGGTGGTGGGGACGCCGGCCATCGACTCGGGACTCTTCGACGACGTCTACCTCACGTTCGACGCCGTGGGCGGGCTGGGCGCTGCCTCGGGGAACCAGGCCATCAACAACCTGCCCAAGGGGTCCGTGGCCATCGGCGTGGTGATCGAGCCGCTGGTGGCCTGGCTGTGGGCCGGTGGCCTGCTCATCGGTGTCGGAGGGCTGTTCGCCCTGATACCGGGGTCACGGCGCCGGTCGACAGATCCCGTCTCCGCCTCCTCCGATCTGGTCACTGGCGCGACGCCGGAGATCCCTCGGGCGCGTGACACGGCACCCGAGCCGGTCGGCGCACTCGTGGCGCGGGGCGTCACGGGCACGCCATGAGCCGCCGCCGCCACGCCGCCCGCTGGGTGGCCGGCGCCGTGCTCCTCGTCCTGGTGGTGCTCGGCATCGTGCTGGCCACCCGGACCCCCCAGGAGGCCACCGCGGTGCAGAGCCCGTTGCTCGGCCGGCAGGCCCCGGCCTTCACCGGCCTCGACCTGACCACGGGAGCCCACGTCTCGCTGACTGCACTGAAGGGTCACTACGTCGTGGTCAACTTCTTCGCCAGCTGGTGCATCCCGTGTCAGGAGGAGGCGCCCGATCTCTCCCGCTTCCACTACGAGCAGACGCATGCGGCCGACGGCGCGGACATGGTCAGCGTGGTCTTCCACGACACGTCGTCCACGGCGCGCGGCTTCCTGCAGAAGTACGGCGACCTCTGGCCCGCCGTCGCCGACCCCGGAGGCGCCATCGCTGAGCGCTACGGGGTCACGGCACCCCCGACGACCTTCGTCATCAACCCGGCCGGTCGCGTCAGCGCCGTCCTCGTGGGCCCGGCGACGCAGAAGAACCTCGACTCGTTCCTGAAGGCGGCCCGGGCGGACCAGGCCGGCACTCCGGATGGCTGAGCGCTCAACCCGCGTGCCGCTCTGGGCCCGGGTGGCGCTCCCGGTGGTGGTGCTCGTCGTCGCGCTGGTGATCGGCAGCGGCGCGCTGGAATCCTCGCCGCCGACGGCGGGGCAGCGGGCGGCCGCGCTCGAAGCCGGCGTGCGCTGCCCGTCCTGCACGGACCTCTCGGTGGCCGAGTCGAACGCCACCACGGCCATCGCGGTGCGGCACCAGATCGAGAGCATGGTGGCGGCGGGAAGGTCCAATGCCGACATCGACCAGGCCCTCGTGTCCGAGTACGGCCAGACCATCCTGCTGGTCCCGCCCAATGCGGGGGGCGTCCCTCTCATCTGGATCATCCCCATCGTCCTCGGCGCCGGCGCATTGGTCGGTGTGGGGATCGTCTTCTGGCGACGGAGCCGGGACTTCGGAGCGTTGCAGCCCGAGGAGGCCGACGCGTGAGCGTCGACGATGCACCCCGGACGGGGCGCCAGGGATCACCGGGCGGCGAGCGTTGGTACCTGACCGACGAGCGTGAGTTCCTGGAGCGTTCCCTGGCTGACGCCGACCGTGAACGTGATGCCGGTGACCTCTCGGCGCACGACCACGCGGTGCTGGTGGCGCGCGACCGGGCCCGCCTGCTCGAGGTGGGGGAGGAGCTGGCCGCGCTCGACGCCGCCGCTCCTGCACCTACCAAAGCGGAGCGGAGCGAGCCGTCAGCAACCGAGCGAACCCCGATGCCGTGGTGGCGCCGGATCGGGATTGTGGGAGCGTGCCTGTTCATTGCGGCCGGCGCGGTCATTCTGGTCGTGCACTACGTGCAGGCCCGCCAACCCGGCCAGGCGTCGTCGGGCAGCGTGACCGTGTCGCAGGCACAGCTGATTGAGCAGCAGTTGGTGCAGGCCGACACGTTGAACCAGCAAGGGAGCACCAAGGCGGCGCTCGTGCTCTACGACAAGGTGCTCTCGGAGGACCCGTCCAACCCGCACGCCCTGGCCTCTGCCGGCTTCTTGCAGTGGAACGTCGGCAGCACCGCAAGCGTGCCGTCGCTGACCAGGATCGGGCGATCCGAGATCGAGACGGCCATCCGGAACAACCCGAGCTACGGTCAGGCCCACCTCTTCTACGGGCTCGTCCTGGAGAACCAGGATCACGACCACGCCGGCGCCGTGGCGCAGTTCAACGACTTCTTGAACGACGCGCCTCCGGTGGCGGAGCTGGCCCAGGCCGCCCCGCTGGTCAGTGGCGCCTACAAGGCGGCCGGGGTTCCGCTGCCGGCCCAGTTCAGCACCAGCTCGACCACGACGACGACGTCAGGCTCGTAGCGAGCGCAGGTCGGCCACGACCCGGGGGAACTCCCGGGCGAACGCGGCGCAGTCCTCATCGGTGGTCGTCCACCCGACGCTGACGCGGAGCGAGTGGCTCGGATCGACGCCCATGGCCTCGAGCACCGGCGACGGCTCGATGCTCTCCGACGAGCAGGCCGAACCGGAGTGGACGGCGACGCCCGCCCGGTCCAGCCCGATCAGCACTGGTTCGGCCTCGACCCCCTGCACCCCGAGACACACCAGGTGGGGGAGGCGCCCCTCTGCTGTCGGCCCGACCACCGCCACGTCGTCGACCGCCAGCGCGGCGTCCACCACCGAGGCGATCAGGCGGCGGGCGGTCGCCGTTTCGGTGGCCAACGGGGCCTGCTCGCCGCCGGCCAGTGACGCGGCCGCGGCGCCGAACGCGAGGAGGGCCGGGAGGGCCTCCAGCCCGGCGCGCCGTCCGCGCTCTTGCTCCCCCCCAACGAGGAGGGGCTCGAACCGACTGCCGCGCCGTACGATCAGCGCGCCGGCACCGGGCACTCCGCCGAGCTTGTGCGCGCTGATGCTGACCAGGTCGGCGTCGAGCGCGGCCAGGTCGAACGGCACGTGCCCGCAGGCGGCAGCCCCGTCGACGTGGACGGTCACACCCGCCTCGCGGCACAGCGCCACCACCTGGTGCACGGGCTGGAGGGTCCCGACCTCGTGGTTGCCCCACTGGCAGTGCACCAGGGCGGGGCGCGGGAGGGAGTCAGCCTGCAGGCGCTCGCGCAGCGCATCGATCTGAATCTCTCCGGTGCCGTCCACGGCGAGGTCCTCGGTCGGGGCCAGACGCGCCGAGGCGTCCCGGACGGCGGAGTGCTCCACCGCGGCGCAGAGCACGGGCCGCCCCGGTGCGGCGCGGGTCGCACCCCAGACCGCCGCATTGATGGACTCGGTGGCACCGGAGGTGAAGACCACCTGGCGCCCGGCGACGCCCACGAGATCGGCGACCTGGCTGCGGGCCGCCTCGAGAGCGTCGCGGACGGTGCGACCCTCTTCGTGCACACGACCGGGATCCCCCGACGGCAGCGCCGCCCATTGCGTCAGCGCGGCGACCGCCTCGGGCCGCGGCGGGGTGGTGCTGGCGTGGTCGAGGTAGGCGCGCGCCACGGAGGCTCAGGCGGACGCGGTGCAGGCGTCGTCGCCCCGCGCCCGCGAGGAGAGGATCACCGGCAGCGCCTGCCGCGACGCCGATCCGCACAGCCCGGACAGCAGCCCCTTGACCATGCCGCGGTCCACCGCGCACAGCACAGGGTTGGTGCTGCTGGCATCGCCGAACGGACACTGCTCGGCGATGACCGCCGTGGTCTCGCCCCGGTCCTCGGCATGGGCGGCGAAGCCGTGGGCCGTCAGCGTCTCGGCCACCACGTGCATGGCGGCCCGCACGGTCCGTTGCCCTTCGCTCGGCGTCATGCGCGAGGCCAGCGAGCGCCCGTACTCCTCGCCGACATGCGCCGCCATCTCCTCCGCCTCCTCCGGCCCGAGACGCTGCACCGCCTCGCCGAGGAGGCGCATCAGCAGGTCGTCGCGGCGTTGCGTGAGGCCGAGCTGGAGCTCCTCCTCCACGCAGAAGTAGCGCTTGGAGGGCCGGCCCGCCCCGGCGGCGTTGCGACCGGTCTCGACCCTGAGGTACCCGCCGTCGACCAGCCGCTGCAGGTGGTGGCGGGCCACGTTGGGATGCAGCGAGAAGGTGCGGGCGACCTCGTTCGCGGTCACGCCGGGCACGGCGCGCACGTGCAGGAAGATGTCACGGCGGGTGGGATCGCCGAACGCGGCGGCGACGGCGGCGACGGCGGCGCTGAATCGGCCGTCGTCCGCTCCGGCCGGTCGCTCGGTCTCCGCGGTGATCGGAGCGGTGCTCACGCTGGGTAGTCTACCGAGGGATCAGCCTCTCCAGCTGGGGCGACGCGTACAGCCTCCCCGTGAGCACGGGTAGCCCGATCCCACCCGAGACGAGGGAGTGCATGGCAGCAGACCAATCACAGATTGAGGCCGCGGTGAGCGCTGTCCGGGATCCCGAGATCGGCCTGACGCTCGGCGAGCTCGGCCTGGTGCGATCGGTCCGGTCCCGCCGCCGACGGGTGCAGATTGAGGTGGCCCTGCCGGTCGCCGCCTGGCCCGGTACCGAGGAGCTCGCCGAGGAGATCCACCAGGCCGCCGGGTCCGTGGCGGGGGCGGAGGAGATCGATCTCGACTTCGTGGTGATGAACGAGGAGGAGCGCGCCGGGCTGCGGCACCGGCTGCGCGCCGGTATGGCGGGCGGCGCCGAGCCGGGCGGGGACGACGGGCACGACCACGCCGGGCACGGGCACGCGCCGGCCGCGCCGATGCCGGCCTTTCTCGGGCCCGAGTCGACCACGCGCGTCATCGGTGTGTCATCGGGCAAGGGCGGTGTCGGCAAGTCCACCGTGACCGTGAATCTCGCCATCGCGCTCGCCCAGGCGGGCCACCGGGTGGGGCTGCTCGACGCCGACGTCTACGGCTTCTCGGTGCCCAAAATGCTGGGGACCGATCACGACCCGATCATCATCGGCGACATGGTGATCCCGACCTCGGCCCACGGCGTGAAGTGTCTCTCCATGGGGTACTTCGTGCCGGACGACCAGCCGGTTATCTGGCGCGGCCCGATGTTGCACAAGGCGATTCAGCAGTTCTTGACGGATGCCTACTGGGGTGAGCCGGACTTCGTGCTGATCGACATGCCGCCGGGCACGGGCGACGTCGCGCTCACGCTCGCCGAGGTCATGCCGCGGGCCGAGATCATTGTGGTGACGACGCCCCAGGCGGCGGCGCAGCGGGTGGCCCAGCGCTCGGCCTTCGCGGCCCGGCGCCTCAAGCTCTCCGTGCGCGGCGTCATCGAGAACATGAGCTGGTTCACCGGGGACGACGGGAAGCGCTACGAGCTCTTCGGCAGCGGTGGCGGTGCCACGCTTGCCGCCGACCTCGGGATTCCGCTGCTCGGCCAGGTCCCCCTCGTCAGCGCGGTCCGCCAGGGTGGTGACGAGGGTCGCCCGATCACCGCGGTCGATCCGGACAGCGACACGGCACAGGCGTTCCGGGCCATTGCCGAGAAGCTGGCCGCTCTCGGCCCGGCCCGGGTCTACCGGCGGGAGCTCAGCCTGCGCTGAGCCGGCGGGCGCGGGCGGGTGTCAACCCCCACCGGCGGTTGGCCGCCTCGCGGGCGTTGCTGCGGCAGAGCACGACCTGATTGCGGCCCGACCGCTTCGCCTGGTACATGGCGTTGTCGGCGTCGCGCAGGAGCGCTGCCGGTGACGTCGACCCGTCGGCCGTCATGACCACGCCGACGCTGGCCGTCACCACGAGATGTCCGCCGCCGATGGCAACGGGCTCGCTGAGTCCGCTGCGGATGCGCTCGGCCATGTCGAGCGCATCGTTCACGTGGTCGACCTCGGCAAAAGCAACGAACTCGTCGCCACCGAAGCGCGCCACCAGGTCCACCCCGCGCGTCATGGCAGTGAGCCGGTTGGCCATCTCGCAGAGGACGCGGTCCCCAGCGGAGTGATCCGCCCGATCGTTGACCAGCTTGAAGCGGTCGAGGTCGATGAAGAGCACAGCCAAAGAGTCCCGCCGGCGGCCGACGTGGCGCATCGCCTCTTCCAGGCGTTCCATGAACATGGTGCGGTTGGCCAGCCCGGTCAGCCCGTCGTGCGAAGCCTGGAAGGCCATCTGTTCCGCCATCTCGCAGCGTTCGATGGCCAGCCCGACCATGTCCGCCAGCTGGTCGAGCTGGCGGAGCTCCTCGCTCCCGAAGTACGGCATGGACGGGCTGATCTTGACGGCGAGCGTGTGGGTGGCGCCGCTCGGGGTCTGCACGGTGATGCGTCGCTGCCCGTCCCCCGAGCCCTTCGGATCCCACGCGTCGGGCCCGTCGTCGTCCGTCCAGGCGGGGTAGCGCGCCACGACCGTGCCGTCTCCGGCGAGCAGGGCTGCCCATGACGCACCGACGAGGGCGCACACGTGGGGCAAGAGGTGCTCGGCCACGTCGCGGGAGTCGCCGGCGGACACGAGCTTGCCGATGGCCTGCCGGAAGGCGACGTCCTCCTTGCGACTCAGGAAGACGCGCACCGACCAGGGCAGCACCAGCGCCATCAGGAACAAGACGCCGGTCGCCACGGTCAGAGCCTGCGTGAGCAGCTCGACGGTGGGTCCCTGCAGCCCGAGTGCGGCCACCAGGACCTGAATCTCCAGCCCGGCCACGCCGATGGCCAGGAGATGCATACGCAAGGCGGCGATCGGCGGCTCGCCGCGGCCGGCCACGAACAACGACACGACCACGTAGCCAAAGAGGAAGCCGAAGGCGATCAGGAACGAAATCCGGTAGGCCAGGAAATGCGACGGTGCGGGAGAGCCCAGAGCCGGCACGTCCTGCAACGTGAAGGTGAAGATCACGATTGCGAGCGTGAGGATGATGGCGAGCGAGCGCACGGCGCGGCCCGGTGCACGGAAGGTCGCGGCGAAGCGGAAGAAGCAGTAGGGCATCACGAGGAGCAGGGCGACCAGCAGCTTGGCCACGTTCTGCTCTGTGGCCAACCCGGGGTCGATCTTGAGGGCCAGCGACAGGCCACCGAGGATGGCGAACGACAGCGCCACCCACCCGGCACCGCGGATCCGGTGGCGCACCCATTGCAGGGTCGTCAACGCCGCCAACAGGACGAATTCCACCAGCGAGACGTTGGACAGAACGTGCGTCCAGTGAGTCACCCTGTGTGTCCCTCCTCCGCTGCGTCGCCGAGGTCGCCAAATTCTGCAGCGGATCCGTCTCCGGGCGTGCCAGACCCGGACCTGCGCCCAAACAGTACCTCTCGCCCGTCCTCTGGCCGAAACATCCGCACCCTGTCCCGCTCGGGCGGACCCGCCTTTCGGGGAAGGCCTGCCGCCGCCTGCCACGCTCTGCGCCTCCAGGCTACCTGCCGGCTCGCCGGCGCCTCCGTGGAGCGGGCCGGCGCGACCGGTGGTCGGCTCCGCCGGGCTGGGTACTGTGGGCCGCGACGAGGAGAGGTGGCACGGTGCAGGACTGGGCACGGCCGGTGGTGCATTGGGAGATTGAGGCGACGGACCCCGACCGGCAGCGGGCCTTCTACGCCGAACTCTTCAACTGGCAGATCGGCGACGGCTTCATTATGGAGATCCCGCCAGGCATCGGCGGGCCCGAGCCCGGCCCCGGCGGGCACATCCGGGCCAGTGAGCGTTCCGGCGTCACCCTCTACGTCCAGGTGGCCGACCTGCGCGCCTCGCTCGACCGCTCGGTCACCCTGGGTGCCACCATCGTCGCCGAGCCCTTCGACGTCCCCGGCGGGCCCACGCTGGCCGGCATCACCGACCCCGAGGGCAATCCCGTGATGCTGGTGCAGGCCTGACCGTGTCGATCGTCGAGATCACCACGTTCCGGTTGACCGCGGGCGTGACGGACGACCTGTTCTTGGCGCTGGACCGGCGCGTCCAGACCGAGCTCGTGCCGAACCAGCCCGGTTTCATGCGGCGGACGACGGCGCGCCACGGTGACGACTGGCTGGTCGTGACCCTGTGGTCGACCGACGAGGCCGCCGCCTCCTCGCAGCGGGCGCTCGAGGAGAATCCGCTCCAGGCGGAGTTCGCGCGGGCGATTGAGTACGGCTCCTTCCACCAGACGCGCTACTCGACCTTGGACTGACGTGGAGCTCGATGAGCTCAAGGTGACCCGGTACGCCGTGCTCGAGCGCGTCGCCACCATCACCTTGCACCGGCCGGACCGGCTCAACGCGTGGACCGGTCGCATGCATACCGAGTACCGGTGGTTGCTGCAACGCGCCGCCACCGATGCCGCGGTCCGGGTCATCGTCGTCACCGGCGCGGGGCGCGGGTTCTGCGCCGGCGCCGACGCACGGGCCCTGGAGGGTCATGTCGAACGCGGTGGCTACGACGCCGGGCTCGGCGACGACGTCGCCATGCCGGGCTACGGCGTCCGGCCCGAGTTCGACGCCGACTTTGCCTTCCAGTTCGGCATTCCCAAACCGATCATCGCGGCGGTCAACGGGCCGGCCGCCGGAGTCGGCCTCGTGCTCGCGTGCTACTGCGACCTGCGCTTCGCGGCACAGGGGGCCAAGCTGACGACGTCGCACGGCCGCCTCGGACTGCCCGCCGAGTACGGCCTGTCGTGGTTGTTGCCCCGACTGATCGGCGTGACACGGGCCGCGGACCTCCTGCTGTCGAGCCGGGTCGTCCTGGCCGAAGAGGCGGAACAACTCGGGCTGGTCAACCGGGCACTGCCACCCGGGGAACTCCTGCCCTTCACGTACGAGTACGCCGGGCGCCTGGCGACGGAGATCGCGCCCTCGTCGCTGGCCGTGACGAAGCTGCAGCTCTACCGCGACCTGCACGGTGACGCTGTCTCGTCGGTGCGCGACGCCAGTGCCCGCATGGCCGAGATGATGGGCGGCGCGGACTTCGCCGAAGGAGTGGCCGCGTTGACGGAGAAACGCCCGCCCGCCTTCCCCGACGCCCCGGCTTGAGAGGGTGGGCGATCCGTTCAGGCGTCGACGCCGGCCGGCAGCTTGGCCGGGTCCCAGCCCAGCAGCGCCACCGCCTGGCGAAAGGCGAAGCGATCCGTCATGCCGGCCACGTAGGTGACGGCGGCGCGCACGGCGCCTTCGCTGCCAGCGGTCACATCGGGGGACTCCAGTGCGGCCGAAGCGTTGTCGGTGATCAGGTGGGGGCGGTCCGAGAAATGCTCGACCAGCGCCCGCAGCACGCTGATCACGGCATCGCCCTGCCGTAGGGAGGCGTCCCGCAGGTAGATGCGCTCGTAATTGCAGGTCCGGAAGGCCGCCAACGCCTCGGCCTCCTCCTCGTCCATGCCCACCTGCCCCGTGCGGAGGGAGGCGGAGACAACGCCGTTGATGAAGGCGCCCAGTTGGGCGCTCCGGCGCTCGCCACACAGGGAGCGGACCGACGGCGGCAGCTGACGCGGGGCCACGATGCCGGACAGGACGGCGTCCTCCCAGTCGTGGCAGACGTAGGCGATGCGGTCGGCCCAGCTGACCACCTCGCCCTCGGGTGTCGACGGGGCGGGGCGCGACCAGCTGTGATTGGCGATCCCGTCGACCGTCTCGGCACACAGATTGAGGGGTGCGAGGGAGACCGTGGCTCCCCAGGGCGCGTGGTCGAACCCGCCGGGCACGTAGGGGTCGAGTGCGTCCTCGCTGGCATGCCCGCCCGGCCCGTGCCCGCAGTCGTGCCCGAGGGCGATGGCCTCGGTGAGGGCCACGTTCAGGCGGCAGGCCCGGGCAATGGCCGTGGCGACCTGCGCCACCTCGAGCGCGTGCGTGAGGCGGGTGCGCTGATGATCCTGGGGAAAGACGAAGACCTGGGTCTTGCCGGCCAGCCGGCGGAAGGACGTGGCGTGCAGGATGCGATCGCGATCGCGTTCGAAGCAGGTGCGCCAGGCATCGGGTGGCTCGGGCTCGGCCCGGTCGCCGGCGTCCGAGGAGCGGGTCGCCCCGGGCGCGAGCAGCGAGTCCTCGAGGTCGCGGCGCTCCGAGCGCGCCCGCGGCAGTGTGGGCGGCGATTGCGACGCCGGGTCCGACCCCGGAGCCGGCCCGATGCGGGCGTGCGAGTCGGCGTGGGCCAGGCGCACGGGGCCGTCGTACCCTGCCATCGTCGCTGCCCAGCGGGCACTGCGCTCCGTCCTCCCAGCCGTCGGCGGGCCGTCCATGTCCAGCAGTCTGCCCGCTGGCAGTAACGTCGAGGCGGCCTCGGAACCGTCCGACAGGTCGAGAGGAGAGTGAGACCAGGTGGACGTGCGCATCGGCATCACCCACACCCCCAAGGAACTCGAAGTGGAGATGCCTGACGATGCCGACCGCGACGAGGTGGTCGCCGACATCGAGAAGCTGCTCAAGACGGGTGACGGGGTCCTCTGGCTGACCGACCGCAAGGGCCGTCGGGTGGGCATCCCCGTCGTCAAGGTCGCCTACGTCGAGGTGGGCGCTCCGGCCGGCGATCGGCGCGTCGGGTTCGGCGCCCCCTGAGGACCGGAGTGTCGGCGGGACAGGCATCCGGGCGGTGAGCGCGGCGCCCGACCTGTTGGACCTGCGCCTGGTGTTCGTCACCGGCAAGGGCGGGGTGGGCAAGACGACGGTCGCAGCGGGCCTGGCTCAGCTGGCGGCCGAGCACGGCAAGCGCGTGCTGGTGTGCGAGGTCGACGCCAAGGGCGACGTGACGTCGCTCTTCGAGGCGCCCCCCACCGACTTCACCCCCCGTGAGATCGCGCCCGGCGTGTGGTCGATGTCGATGGACACCGAGGCGTCGCTGCGCGAGTACCTGAAGCTGCACCTGCGCATCCCCGTCGTGGGCCGGATCGGACCGCTGGCCAAGGCGTTCGACTTCGTGGCCACCGCGGCACCCGGCGTGCGGGAGATTTTGACCGTCGGGAAATTCTGCTGGGAGGTCAAGGAGCGGCACTACGACCTGGTGGTCGTCGACGCCCCGGCGAGCGGGCACATTGTGGGACAGCTGGCGGCGCCCCAGGCCATCAACGACCTGGTCAAGGTCGGGCTCATCCGCAGCCAGACCGACTGGATGCTCGACATCCTCTCGGACCCCCGTCAGACGGGCCTGGTCGCCGTCTGCACGCCGGAGGAGATGCCGGTGAGCGAGACGCTCGAGCTGGAACAGCGGATCCGTGAGGAGACGACGGTGCGCATGTCGGCCGTCGTCGTCAACCGCGTCCTGCCCGAGCTCTTCGGCCAGCGCGAGGAGGAGATCTTCGAGCAGCTGCGCGCGCCGGAGACCGAAGCGGTGCTCTCGGAGAGGGCCGGTGGGTCGGTGGCGCCCGTGCTCGAGGCGGCCCGGCTCGCCGTGACCCTTCGTCGCACCCGGTCGACGCACCTGCAGCGCCTGCAGGCGGGCCTGCCCGAGGGCATGCCGGTGCTGTTGCTGCCGTACCTCTTCGTCCGCAGCTTCGGCGCCCGCACCACGCGCCAGGTGGCCCACGCGCTGGGTGAGGAGCTCGGGCTGTGACGGTGGCTCCCGCCCCGGCGGCCAAGACGGTGGGCCAGCTGCTGGCCGCCAAGGACATCGTCATCGCCTGCGGGCCCGGCGGGGTCGGGAAGACCACCACGGCCGCATCCCTGGCCGCCACGGCCGTGGTCGAGCAGGGGGGACGCGTGCTGGTGCTGACCGTCGACCCGGCGCGCCGGCTGGCCGATGCGCTGGGGTTGAAGGGGATCGGGAACGACGAGGTCCGCATCCCCGACGTGGTGTTCACCGGCGCGGCGGCCCACCCCAGAGGGGAGCTGTGGGCGGCCATGCTCGACACCAAACAGAGCTGGGACGACCTCATCCGCACCCATGCGCCCGATGCCGAGACCCGCGAGCAGATCCTCGCCAACCCGCTGTACCAGAACATCTCGGGGCGCTTCGTGCAGTCACACGACTACATCGCCATGGAGCGCCTCTACGAGATCCACTGCGAGGGGAAGTACGACCTCATCGTGGTGGACACGCCGCCGACGCGCAACGCACTCGACTTCCTCGACGCCCCCCAGCGCATGGCGGACTTCTTCTCGTCGCGCTTGTTGCGCTGGCTCAT
The DNA here is from genome assembly GCA_963783965.1 of uncultured Acidimicrobiaceae bacterium. Taxonomy (GTDB): domain Bacteria; phylum Actinomycetota; class Acidimicrobiia; order Acidimicrobiales; family RAAP-2; genus Bog-473. The sequence continues at coordinate 183,145 of CAWAPQ010000005.1, forward strand.
CGTGCCGTACCGGTCGCGGTTGGTGAACATCGCATCGCGGCCGTTCTACCAAGTGGCGGACCGCATACTCGGCACGCAATTCCTGGCCGACATCTCGGAGTTCTTCATCCTGTTCCAGTCGATGTACGACGGCTTCGTCGAGCGGGCCGAGGCGGTGACGCGGCTGCTGTCGGACCGGCGCACGACGTTCATGGTGGTGTCGACGTTGGAGGCCACGCCGGTGCGCGAGGCGGAGTTCTTCTCGGCCGAGCTGACCGCGCGCGACCTGCACCTGGGCGCCGTGGTGTTGAACAAGGTCCTCCCCGAGTACCTGCGCGACGCCAAGACCGACAAGCTGGCGCAGTCGATCGCCACCCGGACCGGTGAGCTCGCCGCCGGGCTCACCGACGACCCCGTGGTGGCCGGGCGGGTGCTCGGCGAGGTGGCGGAGAGCTTCCTCAATTTCAGTGTGGTGGCGCGGCGCGAGGCAGAGCAGCAGGCGGAGCTCAAGGGGGCGCCCGACGTGCTGGTCACCGTCCCCTTCTTCGACGCCGACATCTACGACATGGCCGGGCTGCTGCGGCTGGGCGCACAGGTCTGGGAGTAGCGGGGTCGGAGGGCGCCTACCATCGGTGCCATGGCCGAACTCATCAATCCCGAGGTCCTGGCGTACGCGGACGCGCACACGACGGCGCCGCCCGGCCACCTCGAATCCGTGGACGCCTCGACCAAGGAGGACTTCGCCGCCTGGGGGATGATGGTGGGGCGACAGGAGGGCCGTTTCCTCGAGTTGCTGGTGTTCGCCACGCAGGCGACCAGCATCCTCGAGATCGGCACCTTCACGGGGTACTCCGCCATCGCCATGGCGGCCGGGCTCGGCAAGGACGGGTCGATCATTTCGCTCGAGGTCGACCCGCACCACGCCCAGGTGGCGCGGGGCAACATCGCCGAGGCCGGGCTCGAGAGCCACATCAGCGTGATCGAGGGCCCGGCGCTGCGCTCCCTGGAAGAGTTGCAGGGGCCCTTCGACCTGGTCTTCATTGACGCCGACAAGGTGACCTACGACGCCTATTACGAGGCGGTACTGCCGAAGCTGGCGGGCCACGGACTGATCGTCGTCGACAACACGCTGCAGGGCGGCGGCGTCCTGGCCTCGGAGAGCGACCCGCACGAGGGGGCCCGGGCGTTGCGCGCCTTCAACGACAAGGTGGTCAACGATCCCCGCGTCGTCTGCGTGCTGACCACCATCAGGGACGGCGTCACCCTGATCCGCCGGGCCGGCTGACCGGGCCGGCGAGGGACGCGGCGGCCGTGCTCGACTACCACCTCCACCTGTGGCCCCACTCGGAGCACGAGACCCCGCTGCGGCTGGACCAGCTGGCCGAATACTGCGCACGCGCCCAGGCGGCAGGCGTGACCGAGCTGGCGGTGACCGAGCATCTCTTCCGCTTCCGCCAGGCCGAGGCGCTGCTCGGGGGCTTCTGGGACGACGAGCGGGTGCCGCCCGCCCTGGCCGAGTCCATGGCGGACTACTGGAAGTTCCACGCCACGGCGGACCTCGACGCCTATGTCGAGTGCGCCCTGGCGGCCAAGGAGGCGGGGCTCCCGATCGTCATCGGGCTGGAGGTCGACTACTACGAAGGTCGCATGGACACGGTCGCCGATCTTCTGGCCGGGTACCCCTTTGACGTCCTGCTCGGCTCGGTGCACTGGGTCGGTGCATGGCGCTTCGACGACATCGACGACCCCGTCTCCATGGCCGAGTGGTCGGTGCGGCAGGTCGACGCCAGCTGGGACGCCTACACGGAGGCGCTCGAGGAGCTGGCGGCGTCGGGCGCCTGCGACGTGCTGGCCCACCCGGACCTCATAAAGGCGGCGGGCTACGTCCCCGACGCGCCGGCCGAGTGGTGGGACCGCATCGCCGAGGCGGCGGTGGCCTCGGGCATGGCGGCCGAGGTCAGCTCGGCCGGCTGGCGCAAGCCCGTCGGAGAGCAGTACCCGGCCCTGGGCCTGCTCGAGCGCTTCGTGGCGGGCGGCGTGCCACTGACGACGGCGTCGGACGCCCACCGGCTGGAGCACGTGGCCGACCGGGCCGACGACCTGCGGGACGTGCTCGGGGCGGTGGGAGCCGGCGAACTGCAGGGCTACCGGGGGCGTGCGCCCTATGCCGTCCCGGTGGCAGAACGCGCCGGGGGGGTCCGCTGATGCCCACACCCGCCGAGCTCGCGCTCAGCCACACGGACCTCAAGCCCGAGGAGCTCGAGCACCTGCAGCGGCTGCTCGGCAGTTGGAGCGTCCTGGCGGACCTCTCCTTCTCCGACCTGCTCCTGCTGGTACCCGTGCACGCCACCGGACTCGACGGCAAAGGCGGTGCCGGTGCGGTGGAGGCCGCAGGGGCGGATCCCGCCGACGAGGATCCCGAGCTGGTCGTGCTCGGCCAGATGCGACCCAACAACCGGCCGACCCTGGTCGACCAGGACCTGGTGGGCCAGACCGTGAACGAGTCGCAGTGGACGCTGGTGGCCCAGTGCCTCCATTCGGGCGAGATCGTGCGGGGCAGCATCCACCACCCGATTCTGGGCGAGCAGGTGCCGGTGGAGAACATCCCCGTTCGGTTCGACGGCCGCATCATCGGGGCCCTCCTGCGCGTCTCGCTGGCGCCGCTCAAGGGGCCCACCAGCATGTACGAGCGGACCTACCTCGACGTGTTCGAGCGCCTGGCCGACATGGTGGCCCAATCGGCCTTCCCGTTCCCCGACGAGGACGTCGGCACGGAGGAGTCGCCCCGGGTGGGCGATGGTGTCGTCGTGGTCGACGCCGACGGGCGTGTGGAGTTCGCCTCCCCCAACGCCATGAACGCGTTCCACCGCATGGGCATCTACACCCAGCCCGAAGGGCGCCGCTTCGGGGATCTCGACGTTGAGGAGTCCGCCGTCGAGTGGGCCCTGGCCACCGGACGGCCGGTGGTCGAGGAGGTCGAGCGCCGTCCCGACGTCATCGTCCTCGTCCACTGCATCCCTCTTCTCTCACACGGCGTGGTGACCGGGGCGATGATCCTCCTGCGCGACGTCACCGACGTGCGCCGCCTCGACCGCTTGCTGCTCTCCAAGGACGCCGCCATCCGTGAGGTGCACCACCGGGTCAAGAACAACCTGCAGACGATTTCGTCGCTCCTGAGCCTGCAGGCGCGCCGGGTGGGTGACAGGGCGGCGCGGGTGGCGCTGCACGAGGCCGAACGGAGGGTGCGCTCCATCGCGCTCGTGCACGAGATCCTGTCTCGGGACCCGAGCGACCAGGTGCCCTTCGCCGAGATCGTCAGCTCACTGGTGCAGATGGCCGAGGATTCGGTGGTCTCGTCCCAGCCGATCGTGATTTCGGTGCACGGGGACCTCGGCGAGGTCGCCGCCGACGTCGCCACGCCCCTGGCCGTGACGGTGGCCGAGCTGTTGCAGAACGCGGTCGAGCACGCCTTCGATCCCGAGAACGCAGGGGGCCACGACGGGGCTGTCGGGCTGGAGGGTGCCGGGGGGCGGCCGGCTACGCGCCGGTCGGCCACGTCGACCTCACGATGTCCAACGACGAGACGGCGCTGTGCGTCGAGGTACGCGACGACGGGCTGGGGTTGCCGGAGGGGTTCGACATTGAGCGGACATCGAGCCTCGGGCTGTCGATCGTGCGCGATCTCGTCGTCAGTCAGCTGGAGGGGACGATCTCCATGGAGCCGGTGCCGGCGGCCGACGGGGGTGGAACCCGTGTCGCGATCTCGGTGCCGGTCCGCGCGCCGAGGTGAGCTCGGCGCCGCTTGGGGTGCGTCAGATGGCGACGCGCTGCGAACGGCGGGCGGCCAGCCAGGCCTTGCGCAACTTGCGGCGCTCCTCCTCGGAGGTGCCGCCCCAGACGCCCGACTCCTGGTTGGTGGCCAGCGCGAAATCGAGACACGGCTCGAGCGCGTCACAGGCATGGCAGACGCGCTTGGCGGCGTCGATCTGGTCGACGGCGGGCCCGGTCGTGCCAACGGGGAAGAAGAGGTCCGGTTCGGTGTTGCGGCAGGCGGCCGAGCGGCGCCAGTCGTCCGCGTCCCAGTCAACTGTCCGGTTCCACATGAGAGCCATCGGAATGTGCCTCCACCAGCATTGTGATCCTTTTCACATGATCGGACCCAGATGGTGTCCGTCTGTGAAAAGCGGGTTAACGGGGAAGAAGGGTAATGGCCTGCGAGGGCCCTCGCAAGGAGTTTTTGTTGAAAGTTCGACGCTCGTCACGGCTGAATCGTGACATGGGGAGGTCGTGGTCCCGATGACCGCCGTCTTTGCACATAGGGGTTGCACCGAAGGGTTCACCGAGAACACGATCGACGCCTTCGCCGAGGCCCGCAGGCTGGGCGCCGACGGTGTCGAGCTCGACGTGCGCCTCACCGCCGACGGGGCCCTCGCCGTCCACCACGACGCCGAGATCCCCGGGGTCGGCACGATCGCCGGGCTGGAGGTGGCGGACCTGCCCGCGCACGTCCCGCTGCTCGCCGATGTGCTGGCCGTCTGCGAGGGCATGGTGGTGAACGTCGAGATCAAGAACGCCCCGCAGGACCCGGGATGGGACCCCGCGGAGGCGGTGGCGGCGCTGACGGCAGCCGCCATTGACGAGGCGGGCTGGACGACGCGGGTGCTGGTCTCCTCCTTCCAGATGGCGACCCTCCGGGCGGTGCAGATCGCCGACGGCCGGCTGGCGCTCGGAGCGCTCTGGGGCTTCGCGGCCGACGTCGGACCGGCGCTGGCGGAGGCGGCGGAGGCTGGATTCGGCGCCGTGCACCCGTTCGTGCTGTCGGTCGACCCCGAGCTGGTGGCGCAGGCTCATGCAATGGGGCTTGCAGTCAACGTGTGGACCGTCAACGCGCCCGAGGACCTCCGGGCCATGGTGGCCGCGGGGGTCGACACGGTGATCACGGACCGCCTCGGTGACGCGCTGGCGGCGGCGGGCAGCGGCTGACGGACCCGGGCCCCGATGGCGGTACGGGGGCCTTCCCGAAAAGAGGCTTGTCACCGGGCCGAATGGCGGGGAACGGCCCTGGTCCACAAAGATGGACCGCCATGAACGTCGTCGTATGCGTCAAGCAGATACCCGATCCGGCCGCTCCCGCCTCGCTGGATCCGGGCACCAACACCCTGGACCGGTCCGGCAAGCTCATCATGGACGACTCGGACAACTACGGAGTCGAGATGGCGCTCCAGCTGGCCTCGGGCGACGGCGACGAGGTCACCCTCGTCTCCATGGCGCCCGGCGGCGAGACGTCGGGCCTGCGCACCGGTCTGGCCATGGGCGCGGCCAAGGCCATCCTCATCAGTGACGAGGCGCTGGCCGGGAGCGACGCGCTGGGCACGGCCCGGGTGCTGGCGGCCGCCATCGCGCGGGCCAATCCCGACCTGGTCGTCATGGCGACCGAGTCGAGCGACGGCTACACGGGCACGCTGCCCGTCCAGGTGGCCGAGCTGATGGGTCTGCCTTCGGTCACCTTCGCCAAGGCCATCGCCGTCGACGGCAGCACGGTCAAGGTCGAGCGTCAGACGGAAGCCGGTTACGACGAGGTGGTCTGCCCCCTGCCCGCCCTGGTCACGGTCACCGCCGGCGTGGTCGAGCCCCGCTACCCCTCCTTCAAGGGGATCATGGCGGCCAAGTCGAAGCCGGTCGACAACCTGACCGTGGCCGACCTCGGGATCGACGCCGGGCAGGTCGGTGCGGCCGGCGCGGGGCAGGAGATCACCGACGTGTCCGACGCCGAGGCGCGTGGAGCAGGAGAGATCGTGGTGGACGAGGGCGACGGCGCGCAGCGCGTCGTGGCCTTCCTCGAGCAGTTGAAGGTGGTCTGAGATGCCGATCGGCAAGGTATGGGTACTGGCGGAAGTCGGCGACAGCGGGCCGACGCCCGTCACGCTCGAGTTGTTGACCGAGGCCCGTGCGGTGGCCTCGACGGTCGAGGCGGTCGCCTGGGGTGCCGACGCGGCCTCGCTGGCCGGTCCCCTCGGCGAGTACGGCGCCACGACGCTCTACGACGTGGGCGATCTGGGCGGCCTGCTCCCCGGCGTGCCGGTGGCCGCCGCGCTGGCTGCGCTGATTGAAGGGGGCGACGCGCCAGACGCCATTCTGATGCCCGCCACCTACGAGGGACGCGACGTCGCCGGCCGGCTCTCGGCCAAGCTCGGCCGCCCGGTCCTGACCAACGTGACCGGGCTGGTCGAGGGCGACGGCGGGCTGTCCAGCCAACATCCCATCTTCGGTGGGAGTCAGATCGTCACGGCACGCTTCACGGGCGAGGGGCCGGCCATCTTCGTGATCCGGGCCAAGTCGTTCGCGGCCGAGCCGTCGGGTGGCGCCGCCGCAGCCGTGGTGCCCGCACCGGTTCCCGATGTCGCCGCCACAAACACGGCGAAGATCGTGGAGCGCCACGTCGAAGAACGCAGCGGTCCCAAGCTCGACGAGGCGGCCGTCGTCGTGTCGGGCGGCCGCGGCCTGGGTGATGCGGCCAACTACGCCCTGATTGAGGAGCTGGCCAAGCTCCTGCACGGCGCCGCCGGCGCCAGCCGCGCCATCGTCGACGCCGGGTGGGTGCCCTACTCGCACCAGGTCGGCCAGACGGGCAAGACCGTGAAGCCCACGGTCTACGTGGCGTGCGGGATCTCGGGTGCCACGCAGCACCTGGTGGGGATGAAGGGGTCCAAGAACATCGTCGCCATCAACAAGGACCAGGAGGCGCCGATCTTCTCGGTGGCCGACCTCGGCATTGTGGGCGACGTGCACAAGGTGCTGCCTGCGCTCATTGAGGCGTTGAAGGCCAAGGGCTGACGCTTGTCGCACCCGGGCCCAGGGTCCCGGGTCGGCGCCCGCCTCGTGCGTCTGCAACGACACCTGCGGCGGCGCGGCCGTCACTGCGCCACGAGCACCGCTCCTCCGCAGGCCCTCGCGGCCGGGCGGTGCACGCTCGGCGGAGGCGACCGGCAGTACATTCGGCGCAGTCCGCTGATTGCCCCTGATGCTCTTTCCCACAATCGACTTCGCAATCTTCTTCGCCATCGCCTTCACGGTGAATTGGCTCCTCAACCCGTACGCGGGCTGGTGGAAGCTGTCCATGATCGGCCTGAGCTACGTGTTCTACGGCTGGGTGGGCTGGAGCTACTGCCTGCTGCTGCTCACGACGACGGTCGTGGCCTTCACCGGCGGGGTCTGGGTCAACGCCACCCGCAACGAGCGCGCCCGGCGCATCGCCATGGGGGTGTCGGTCGGCGCGCTGCTGGCCATCCTCGGCTGGTTCAAGTACTACGGCTTCGTCTCGGTGAACCTCGACAACCTCACCCATGCGGTGGGGATGGGAAGGGCCGTCCCCCTCCTGCAGGTGGGGCTGCCCATCGCCATTTCGTTCTTCACCTTCATGGCGATCAGCTACGTCGTCGACATCTACCGTCGCCAGCTCGAGCCGGCCAAGCCACTGGACTTCGCCGTCTACATCTCGTTCTTCCCGCACCTGTTGGCGGGACCGATCGTACGCGGCACCGAGCTGCTGCCCCAGATCCGCCGGCGTCGCGACCCCGAGGCGGTGGACTACTCGCGCGCCTTCTGGCTCATTCTGGCCGGTCTCTTCAAGAAGGTCGTGATCTCCTCCTACGTGTCGAGCGCGATCGTCACGCCGGTCTTCACGTCGCCCACCCAGCATTCGGCGCCGGAGGCGATTTTCGCCGCCTGGGGCTACGCGGTGCAGATCTACTGCGACTTCAGCGGCTACACCGACATCGCCATCGGGCTCGCCATGCTCCTCGGCTTCCGTTTCCCGCAGAACTTCGATGCGCCGTACACCGCCCGCAACCTGCAGGACTTCTGGCGACGCTGGCACATGACGCTGTCGCGCTGGCTCCGCGACTACCTCTACATCCCGCTGGGCGGCAGCGCCAACGGTCAGGCCCAGACCGTCCGCAACATCATGATCACCATGGTGCTGGGCGGTCTGTGGCACGGTGCAGCGTGGACGTTCGTGATCTGGGGGGCGCTACAAGGCGCCGGGCAGTCCTTCGCCCACCTGCGCCGAGCCAGCCGGGAGCGACGCGGGCTCCCGGGCGTGGCCGACGGGCCGGTGCGCGTGTGGGTGCAGCGGTTCCTGACCTTCCAGTACGTGTGCCTGGGATGGGTCTTCTTCAACGCCACGGGGACGTCGCAGGCCCTGGCGGTCATCGGCCGTCTCTTCAGCGGGTGGGGTGAGGCGTCCCCGCTGGTGACGCCGCTCCTCGTCCTGACCATCTTCGGCACTCTCGCCTCGCAATTCGTGCCCCCCCTGAGGATCGACCGCCTGCAGGCGGCGTTCTCACGACAGAGGGCCGCCGTGCAGGTCGGCCTGCTCGCCTTCGCCCTGCTCGGCGTCACCACCTTTGGTCCGGTGGGCGTCGCGCCCTTCATCTACTACCGCTTCTGATGGCCGACGCCCGTACGCCGCCGCATCACGTCAACTGGGAGTCACAAGCCGAGTTCCAGTCGCACGACCACGCTGAACTGCCCCCGGTCGACGACGGCCGGGTGCGGGCACCATGGCGACGCGTCCTGGCCCTCGGCGTTGCCGCCTTCGCCCTCTGGTTCCTGTTGTACGCGCCCACCTTGCAGCACAACGCCCAGGTGTCCCCGGTCGGGACCCGGCGCACGGTGAGCCTCGACGTGACGGGCCCGGTGGCCGCCATCAGCCGCGCCCTGCAGCTGTCCCACTTCGTCTCCATCACGGGCCGCGGCAACGGCCTGTCCGGTGGTTCCACCGGGCTCACGGTGTCGGGACCGCGACCCGGGGGCCAGCCCTCGAAGCCTCCGCCGGCCCCCAAGGGTGGTGGCACTACGCCGTCGACGCCGACGACCGTGCCCCCCAACCCGAAGGAGCCCACTGCGGCCAACCCGCTACGCGTCCTCATCGTCGGCGACTCCATCGGCATCGACCTCGGTGACGCGCTGCAGCCCGACTTGGCCGGCACCGGCGTCGTCAGCGTGGCGCTCGACGGCCGGGTGAGCACCGGGCTGACGAGGCCCGACTATTTCAATTGGCCCGCGGAGCTGACGGCCGACATCAAGGCGACGAACCCGCAGGTGATCGTCATCATGATCGGGGCCAACGACGCGCAGGACTTTCTCGGGCCTCCCGACGTGCCCTACACCTCGCCCCAGTGGAACACGCTCTACGCGCAGCGGGTGGCCCAGTTCATGCAGATCGCGGGGAGTGGCGGCGCCACGGTCGTCTGGGTCGGCATGCCGCCGATGCAGAACCCGGGCCTGAACGCGCAGATGTCCGACGTCAACGCCGTGGTCCAGCAGCAGGCGGTGAAGGTGCATCCACCCGTGACGTACCTGAGCACGGACCACACGCTCGGGACGGCGCAGGGCGGCTACACCCCCTTCGTCACGAATGGAGCGGGTCAGGTCGTCAACGTGCGCACCCCGGACGGGACCCACCTGACCCCGGGTGGGGGCCAGGTGGCGGCGCAGCAGGTGACGGCCGAGCTCCAGACCCTCGGCTACCACATTTAGTCCGGCGAGACGTCACCTGTCTGGGTCACGGGGGGCGATGCCACCGCGAAGGCGACATCTCGTGCTGCCGGCACCGACCCGAGACCGGCCCGCCGCGGCCGGATGTAGGCGAGCCACACGGCACCGGCCGCCACGAGCACGGCGCCGAGCGTCCAGCCGAGGGCAGTGGTGCTGAGGCCAACGTACTTGAGCCCAGAGGCGAAGATCACGAAGGTGATCACGGGGCGGATGTAGCGGTCGGGCGCCCGGGAGGAGATCAGGGAGCCAACGAGGACGGCCGGCACGCTGCCGATCACGATCGACGTCGTCACGGCGAACTCGACGTGGCCGAAGGCCAACGCGCCCAACGCGGCTGCCAACGTCAGTGGGACGGCCTGGGTCAGGTCGGTGCCGACCAGTTGGTTGGCCCCGAGCACCGGGTACAGGAAGAGGAGCAGCACGATCATCAGCGACCCCGAGCCCACCGAGGTCATCCCGACGACGAAACCGCCCAGCAGTCCGATGGCGACGGTGGGGAGCGGCCGCACGACAATCTGGCCGATGAGGCCCTGGCGGCTGTGGCCGGAACGACGGTCGAGTCCGTAGCGCAGCACCATGGCGAAGGCGCCCAGGAGCAGTGCGGCGCCCAGCAGGATCTGAACGTTGTTCTCGGCGCCGGTGGAGTTGCCCAACCGATGCAAGACGTAAGCGCCGAGGAGCGCGGCCGGGACGGATCCGAGAACCATCCACCCGACCAACGAGTAGTTCACCGTCTTCTTGGTCATGTGCACAATGGCGCCCACCGGGCGCATCAGCACGGCCGCCACCAAATCGCTCGAGATCGCGGTGGAAGGCTTTATGCCGAAGAGGAGGATGAGCATCGGCGTCATCAACGCGCCGCCCCCGGCGCCGGTCATCCCGACGAGAAACCCGACGATGGCGCTTCCGAGAACGATGTACGGATCAATCGACATGGCGGTCCAATGCAGTTGGCGGGTGGGCCTTGAGAACGGCCCCGCTATATCTCAGTGGATTAACAATATCTATGTAACTGGTCAACTATCACCCAAGTTCCTGAGCTGGACCTTCCCCGATTGCTGCTGCCGGGCTCAGACCAGTGGCCAGGGGTAGGGGGGCCAGTCCCCGTCGTCGACCAGCTCGGGCAGGGCGCGCAGGTCGAGCAACCAGGCCGCCCGGTCCATGGTGGCGGCGAGCTCCGCCGGTTCGAGGAGCTCGCTGAGTGCCTCCGGTGCCCCGTCGCGAGCAAAGCGGCCGAGGTCCTCCTGCACGCCGGCGTCGAGCGGTTCCCCGCCGAAGTCCCAGATCACCGTGCGCAACTTGTCCTGCGTGTTGAAGCAGAGCCCGTTGTCGATGGCCCACAACCGGTCCTCGGCCAGCAGCACGTGGCCGCTCTTGCGGTCGGCGTTGTTGGCCACGATGTCGAAGGCGCAGAGCCGCATGAGTACCGGATGCCATTTCGGCTCGTCGCGCAGCGTGAAGTAGTGCGAGGTGCCGTCCTCGTGCACGAAGCGCTGCACGGACCCCTGCCCGAAGGGTCCTTCGGGCCTCTCGACCGTCTCGGGCACGAGCCCCCACCCGAGGGCCTCGGAGAGGGCGTAGGCGGCCACCTCACGCCGGAAGAGCCCGCCGGGGAAGTCCCAAAGCGGCCGCTCGCCCTTCAACGGTTTGTAGACCGCGAGGAGCTCCTCGCCCTGCAGGCGGCAGGTGACGAGCAGCGTCGCGTTCGAACTCCCGGCGATGCGGCCGTGGACCTCCATCTCACCCTCCGTGAGGACGCGTTCGACCTCGGGGCCGGACACCGGCGCTAGGTCACCGGCGGCCGGTGCCCGTTGGTGCGCGGGCAGTCGTGCCCGGCCGGGTCCAACGGGAGCGAGCACAGAGGGCAGGGTGGGCGGCCCGCCTCCACCAGCCGGGTGGCCTGAATGGCGAAGGCCGCCGCCTGCTCGCGGGTGAGCGCGACACGGAGCACGTGCCCGCTCTCCATGTCTTCGTCTTCTTCGTCCTCGTCCTCGACGCCGATCTCTTCGAGCACCACGATGATCCGGTCGAGCTCTTCGTCGTAGGAGACGCCGATCGTCCCCACGACCCACTCGAACTCCTCGGTGCCGTAGAACGCGAGGTCGTCGGGCAGGTGACCGGGACGACCCAGCTCCTTGACGATCCGTCCGAGGTAGCCGGCGAGCACGGCCACCTGCTGCTTCTCCACCTTCACCGTCGTCTCCGACAGTCCCTGGCGGCAATAGAAGAGGAACAGGCGCTGGCCCACGTCGCCGACGACGCCGACCGTGCAGTGGTCGGGCGCGTCGAAGTCGTACTCGTCGCTCACCCGGCGCATCCCCTCATGACAGCGCCAACTCGTCGAGCGCGCCGGTCGAGTTGATGCACAGCACGACAGGGCCGCTCGCCGCGAAGAGGAGGGCGGAAATGGAGCAGGGCGAGATGACCAGTCGTTGCAGGAGGTCGAGTGGCATGCCGGCCGCCGCTGCCACAATCGCCTTGATCGGGTCCGCGTGCGACACGGCGACGATGGTCTCGCCGGGGTGCTCGGCCACCAGGCCCAGCACCGTGTCCATGGAGCGCACCGACATTTCGGCGAACGACTCGCCGCCCGGAAAGCGGAAACCGCTCGGCCAGCGCTGCACCGTGGGCCACTGCGGGGTCCGGTAGAGCCGAGCGAGGGGCTTTTCGGTCCAATCGCCCACGTCGACTTCGACGAGACCGGGGGCGGTCCGCACCCGGAGGCCGAGGGCCCGGGCTATGGGGGCCGCCGTTTCGCGCGTGCGCTCGAGCGGCGACGCGTAGACGGCGGTCGGCGCCTTGGTCAGGGCTCCGATGCGTTCCGCCGCCGCGGCGGCCTGGGCATGGCCCTTCTCGGCGAGGTGCAGGCCGGCGGCCTGACCCGGGAGCATCTTGCCGGTGGTGGGGGTGGCACCGTGCCGGACCAGCAGGACGACGGTTGCTGCGGGAGCCTTTTGGCGACGCCGGACCGACGTGCGTGCGGCGGCAGAGCGGGCGGTCGGGGACACAGCCGCCCATCGTATGCTCTGCGCCGTGGCGTCCAACCGGAGCCGGGCGGATGCGCTGGCCGCCGTGCAACGGGACGTGGCGGATTGCCGGCGCTGCCCGAGGCTGGTGAGCTGGCGTGAAGAGGTGGCCCGCACGGGTCGCGCCTCGTACGCCGGCCAGGTCTACTGGGGACGTGGCGTCCCGGGTTTCGGCGACCCTCGGGCCTCGCTGGTGCTGGTCGGACTGGCTCCGGCCGCGCACGGCGCCAATCGCACCGGCCGGATGTTCACCGGGGACCGTTCGGGTGACTGGCTCTTCGCCGCCCTCTATCGGGCGGGTTTCGCCTCGCAGCCCACGAGCGCGGCGCGGGACGACGGCCTCGAGCTCACCGGGGCCTACATCACAGCGACGGTGCACTGCGCCCCGCCGGCCAACAAGCCCACCCCGGCGGAGCGTGCGGCCTGCGAGCCCTACCTCGCCCGCGAGCTGTCGCTCCTGGGCGAGGCCGTCGTCGTCGTGGCCCTGGGGCAGGTGGCGTGGCAGGCCGTCGCCGCGCACTACGGGCTCCGCCCCCGGCCGGCCTTCGGCCATTTGGCCGAGAGCCCGCTCCCCGACGGACGCCGGTTGCTCGGCAGCTACCACCCCAGCCAGCAGAACACGTTCACCGGCAAGCTCACCGTGCCGATGTTCGACGCCGTCTTCGCCCGCGCCCGGGAGCTGATCGCCGCCCCGGCTCAGGAGACGAGGTCGTAGAGCAGGCGGAAGAACCTGATGCGCGCCGGGTCCGCAGCGATGCCGTAGCTCTCGTAGAAGAGCGGCTCGAGCTCGTCCCCGAAGTTCCAGCCGACACTCCACCCCCCGACCGCGACGTCCCACCAGCGATCGGCGACGCCCAGCTCGCCGAGGTCGACGAAACCCGTCACGCGCCAGTCCTGCACCAGGACATTGGGTGGGCAGAAGTCGCCGTGGCATACGACCAGGTCCTCGTCGGGAGGTGCCAGTGCTTCCAATTCGGCGAGCGCCCCCTCCGGGGTCAGATGCGCGTGCACGTCGTGGAACCCGGCCGGATCGATGTCGTGGGTGCGGACCCGCTCCTCCACGTGGGCCAGCGCGCGGGCCAGGTCGAAGCGAAAGGGGCACCATTCCTCGCCAACCGCATCGTGGAACGCCCGCAGCCCGCTCCCGAGGGCGCGCACAAGTGCGGGAAGGTCCTCCCGCCAGGTCTCCTGCGTCGCGTCCGACCCCGGGAGTGCCTCGGTGAGCATGACCGCGGTGCCGTCGAGGTCCTCCAGAGCGACGACCTCCGGGACCGGGAGGTAGGGGGCGGCCCAGACCATGCGCTCGGCCTCCCCGCGCAGAGTGGGAAAGCGTGTACCGGCGCCTGCGACCTTGGCGAACCGGACCGCGCCGTCCGGGCCGGTGAGCCTCCAGGTGGTCAGGTGGGGGACCAGCCGGTAGGCCAGCGTCGCCTTCCAGCCGGGAGCAATCCGGTCCAGCTCGGGCGGTGGCGCCGGCAGGTCGGACGGAGGCGGCACGCCCATGGAGGGTAGGTGGCCGGGGGCCGAACGGCTACCGTCTCGGCGACACGCGAGGGAGGATGCCGTGCGCGAGCCGAACGACGTGACACCGTGCGACGCCAGCGAGGTCACGCGCTGGGACGAGACGTCCGACGTGATCGTCGTCGGATTCGGCGCGGCCGGATCGGCGGCGGCGTTCAGTGCGGCCGCTGCGGGGGCCCGGGTGCTGGTCGTCGAGCGGACCGGTGGCCCCGGCGGCGCCGCGGCACTGGCCGAGGGCATCGTGTACCTCGGGGGCGGGACGCCGATTCAGACCGCGTGCGGCTTCGAGGACTCCCTCGAGGACATGTACCGCTACATGATGGCGGCCTGTGGGCCGGATCCGAACGAGGCCAAAATCGCCCGCTACTGCGAGGAGAGCCTGGGGCACTTCGACTGGTTGGTGGCGCGTGGCGTGCCCTTCGACCCCACCTTCTGCGCCGACACCTCCATGGCACCGGACGGCACCGAGGGACTGGTCTACTCCGGCGGCGAGGACGCCTACCCGTTCAACGCCATCGCCCGTCCGGCGCCCCGTGGTCACCTGGCCAAGACGAAGCGCTCGACCGGATGGCTCCTCATGCAGCACCTGGCCGCTGCCGCGACCGGGGCGGGCGCGGTGGTCTCGACGGACACGCGCGTCGACCGCCTTGTCTGCGACGAGGGCCGGGTCGTCGGGGTGCAGGCGCAGCGGTTCGGCGAGACGGTGACGCTGCGAGCCCGCCGGGGGGTCGTGCTCACCGCGGGCGGGTTCATCTTCAACGACGACATGCTGCGTCAGCACTGCCCGCCTCTGGCGCGGGGGACCTTCAAGGTCGGCACCGAGGGCGACGACGGGCGGGGCATCCGCATGGCGCAAGCCATCGGCGCATCCGTGCGCAACATGTACGCAGGCGAGGTGTCGCTGCCCATCACCCCGCCGCGGACGCTGATCCACGGCGTCCTCGTCAACGGCAAGGGGCAGCGCTTCATCAACGAGGACACCTACATGGGCCGGGTGGGGCAGTCCGCGCTCTACGGGCAGGACGGCGAGGTCTACCTCATCGTCGACGAGGCTTCCTACGAGGTGAATTGGATGGGCCTCGCCGCCACCTGGGTCTGCGAGACGACCGCGCAACTCGAGTCGGAGATCGGCCTGCCGGCCGGATCACTGCAGAGCACGGTCGATCTCTACAACCGGCACGCGGCGAAGGGGGACGACCCGCTCTTCCACAAGGACCCGTCCTGGGTGCGACCGTTGGTGCCGCCCATCGGTGCGGTCGACCTGCGCATCGGGCCGGCGCCCTACGCACCGTTCACGCTGGGCGGCCTGGAGACGACCGTGGCCGGTGAGGTGTGCGACCTGACCGGGTCGGCGATCGGTGGCCTGTTCGCGGCCGGGCGCACCACGGCCGGGGTGTGCTCCTTCGGCTACGCCAGCGGCCTCTCCATCGGGGACAGCACGCTCTTCGGCCGCCTCGCCGGCGAGAGTGCCGCCGCGGCACCGCCCTCGGCCTGACGCGTCACCGCGCGGGCGCCCCTCAGTGACTGACGACGGGGTGCCCGAGCACCCGCTCCAGCTCCGCCAGCGCCTCGTCCGGGTCGGTCACCTTGATGGTGTGCAGGCCCAGCGCACGGGCCGGCTTGAGGTTGACGCCGAGGTCGTCGAGAAAGACCGCCTCGTCTGGCTCCACGCCAAGCGTTGCGCAGGCGAGCTCGTAGAAGCGAGGGTCGGGCTTGCGCACGCCGAGCACGCGTGATTCGAGGACGGCATCGAAGAGGGCGTACACCTCGGCCATCTCTTCGGAGAGGACGCGGTCCGGCGACGCGAAGTTGTTGGTGAGGCAGGCCGTCTTGTAGGTCCGCCGCAGGGTGTCAATGGCCGCGACCATCCGGGGGCGGATGTCGCCGGAAAGCCTCTCGAGCACGAGCCGGCCATCGAGCTCGTGGCCGAGCGCGCCGGCTTCGTCGGCCCAGGCGGCGGCGAAGGCCTCCACACCGATCTCGCTGCGCTCCAGGCGCGCCCAGGCGTTGTCGTCGGGATTCGTGGCGTTGACGGTCCTGATGAATCCGGCGGGGAGGCCGCGCTCGGTCTCCAGGTGGGCGAACGCCTCGAAGGGGCTGGTCGAGATCACCCCGCCGAAGTCGAACATCACCGCTCGTATCGCCACGCTCTCCCCCTCGGTTCGGGTCCATTATGGGGCGCCCCCGGGCTGGACCGGCTCACGTGCACACGCGCCGGTATGACATGGGTTGGCCGGATCCGGGTATGAAAGAGAAAGAGGACGAGAGGAAGAGACATGGACATGGACCTTGACCTGCTCGACAGCTACGGACGGGCCAGCGCGTGGACCGCGACGAAGGTCGCGCATGCAACTTCGAAGATGGATGCGCCGACCACGTGCAGCGGGTGGGACGTGCGCACGCTCATGAATCACATGCTCCAGACGCAGCGGTACTTCGTGGGGGCGGCCCGCGGCGAGGAAGTCGCGCCGCCGGGAGGGACGCCACCGGATGTCGTGAGCGACGAGCCCCGGACCGACTTCGACCGCGCTCGGGCCGAGACCCTGGCGACCTTCGGCGAGCCCGGGGTGATTGAGAAGACCGGACCCGCGCTCGGCATCGCTTTCAGCGACCAGCTCTTGCACGGCTGGGATCTCGCCATGTCCACGGGACAGGACGCGACCATGCCCGACGAGCTCCCCGCCTTCGCCTATTCGATCATCCACGGGCGCTTCACCGACGAGCAACGCAAGGGCGTCTTCAAGCCGGAGATCGCAGTGGCGCCGGACGCGACGGCCCAGGAGAAGCTGCTGGCGTACACCGGACGCGATCCCTCCCTGGCGCTGTAGGTCGGCGGCGCCACGCGCGGTGAGCGCGGCGCCGTTACTCCCGCAGCGCGGCGTACTCCATGACGCGGGTCATGACCACGTCATCGACCTTGTCCACCGAGCCGCAGTCGAAGGGCGGCTGGGGGTCGTACTCAATCATGAGCTGGGACGCCTGCGCCGCCGTGCGGTCGACCAGCAACTCGACGAGCCGGAGTGCCATGTCGATGCCGCTCGAGACCCCGGCCGCCGTGATGATCCGTTCGTCGAGATGCTCGACCACCCGCGTCGGCGTGGCTTCGGCGCCGTGCGCCTCGAGCTCCCGGTAGCAGGCCCAGTGCGTGGTGGCGGTGAGGCCCCGGAGCAGCCCGGCCGCGCCGAGGACAACCGAGCCGGTGCAGACGGACGTGGTGAACCGGGTGCCGGCGTGGGCCCGGCGCACCCACTCGAGCACCCGTTCGTCGTGCTCGAGCGGCCGCGTCCCGACGCCGCCGGGGAAGACGACCACATCGGGCGCCGGTACCTCCTCGAAGGTGGCGTCGACCGTCAGCCCGATCATGCCGTTCTCGCTGCGCACCTCGCCACGGCGGTCACCGGCGAAGACGATGTCGAAGCCCGGAATGCGTTGCAGGACCTCATACGGGCCCACGGCATCGAGCGCGGTGAACCGGGGGAACAGGGGGATGGCGATCTGCAGGCGGTCGTTCATGCAGATGTCCTTTCGTTCGAGCCGGCGCGAAAGCGCCGGCGGTACGCATCGGGAGCCACGCCGAGGTGGCGTTGGAAGACGCGGCGCAGGGTCTCGGCGCTGCCCAGACCGCAGCGCGCCGCCACCACGTCGAGGGTGTCGGTGGTCTCCTCGAGCTCGCGCCGGGCGGCTTCCAGGCGGGTGCGCTCGACGAAGCGGCTGGGGCTCTCGCCGACCTCAGCCGTGAACACCCGGGTGAAGTGGCGCACGCTCATGGCCGCCGCGGCCGCGAGGGCGGGCAGGCGATGGTCGCCTCCTGGGGCGGCCTCGACGAGCGTCTGCACGGCCCGCAGAGTCGAGCGTTCGGCGCGCGGGGACCCACACGGGCGACGCGAACTGCGTCTGCCCTCCGGGCCGGTGCAGGAACATGACCAGCCAGCGGGCCACGGTCTGGGCCACGTCGACGCCGAGGTCCTCCTGCACGAGCGCCAGCGAGAGGTCGATGCCGGCGGTGACGCCCGCGCTCGACCAGTACTTCCCGTCGCGGATGTAGATGGGATCGGCGTCGACGGTGAGACCGGGATACTCCGCAGCCAGCTGGGCGGCGCGGGCCCAGTGCGTGGTCACCCGGCGACCCTCGAACAGCCCTGCCGCGGCGCCCAGGAACGCCCCCGAGCACACCGTCGCCACGCGGCGGCAGCGCGGGGCGGTGCGCCGGACGAAGTCCACCACGACCTCGTCGCGGGCGGCCTCCTCGGCGCCGGGCCCGCCCGAGAGGATCAGGGTGTCAATGCGCTCGGTGACGGCTGGCAGCGCCCCGGTGCCCAGGACGAGCCCGCTCTCGGATCGGACGGTGGCGCCACCCGGAGAGGCCAGGGTGACCCGGTAGCTCCCCGCCCGCCCCAGTGCACCGGCGGCTCGGGTCGCCCCGCTGAAGACCTCGTGCGGCCCGACGGCGTCGAGCGGCTGCAGGCCGTGAAAGGCGACGATCACAACGGAGCGCGCGTGCACGTCCCCCACTCTGGGGGCCACTCCGGCTGGCGTCAATGACGTGGTTCCCACAGATTCGGCCATGGAGCAACTGCCCTTGCCAGCGGGGGGCGTGTCGGGGACGCTCGGCGGCGGCTCAATCGGTGCGGGACCGGTGGGTGCCGCGGGCCCGTACCCAGGCCAGCAGATCGCCCTCGCGCGCCGCGGCGCACCGACCCCGTGAAGATGTCCTCCCGGCCGGTGGTGACCTCGCGCGCCACTTCGGCATGGAGCTGGTCGCCCAGGGCGGCGGGCTGGAGGTACTCCACCAGGACCGACGAAATGATGCCGGAGCTCTCGTCGTCGTTGGCCGCCGCGGCCACGGCGGCACCGGCCACCGCGTAGAAGACGGCGCCGTGCACCGTGCCGTGCGGGTTGGCGTGACGCTCGTCCGTGGTGAGGACGGCCACGGTGTGGCCGGAGCCCCGCCGCTCCACGTCGATGCCGAGCAGGGCGGCGAACGCGTCGGCCCGGGGCCCGCTCATCGCCTCACCTCAGGCGCTGGAGGCCGACGCGGGGAGGCGCCCCGGCATGGGCACGGCCGTCCCCGGCCAGCGCTTGCGGCTGACCCGGCTCAGCCTGTTGAGCAGGGTGACCGCACCGGGGTCGTCCTCAATGGGCCGGGTCTCGATCACACCGGCCGCCTCCATGTCGTCGAAGAGCTGCTCACCCTGTTCGGTCCGCAGCAGGGTGAGGGTCCAGTCGCCGAAGGCCCCGATGCCGCCGGTGGAGATGTCGGCGTGCTCCGCCGCGAAGTCGGGACAGCTCTTGCAGCCTTCCCTCGTCCAGGCGTGGGCCTCCTTCAGCGGGACCTCGTGGTAGCTGCCGTCCTTCATCCAGACCTGGAAGACGCCCTTGATGTTCATCTTCACGATGTCCGCCCGGGCCAGGCCGTACTTCGCCTCGAAGAGCTCGCTGAAGATGGCATCGTCGAACGTCTTGGAGCAGAGCAGCCCGACGGTGAGGACGAAGCGCCGGGCCACCTTCCCGGCCTTGCGGGCCTGCATCATGGGAGGTGCGGAGGCCTGGCAACCCATGCCCACCAGGGCGATCCGCTCGGCCCCGCCCTCGATCGCCTCGGCGTAGGCCAGGGGGTTGGCCGAGTAGGTGTAGCGCGAGCCGGCCGTGCCCAGCACGTCCTCTTTGGAGCGGGCCACCTGGGGCACGGCCTTCCAGGTCGAACCGTCGCCCTCGAGGCCGGAGACCAGTGCGGCGTCGATCACGTCGTGCTCGAAGGCCCAGATCAGGAGCGCGGAGACCAGTCCACCGTCCTGCCCGGTGCCCTGCACCGTCGGATCGGTGGCCCGGGCCAGTACGGTGCGCCGCGAGATGCCGGCCACCTCGTCGTCGGTCCGGGGCCGGCCGAACCGGTGCGTCTCGATTTCGGGCTCCCAGGTGCGGAAACGGGGGCAGGCCCGGGTGCACAACGTGCAGCCCTTGAGGCCGTGCGTGCAGTTGTCCGGACCACCGTCGGCTGCCACGTGGAAGGGCTTGTAGACCCCGTCCTCATCGTTGTAGCCGAGGACGTCGTAGGGGCAGACGACGACACAGGCGGCGCACCCCGTGCAGAGCCCGGACGTCACGACCTCGGTGAACAGCTCGGCCCATTGCGGCTTCTCGGGAGGCATTGGTCCACCATATTCGGGCGGGGGGCACCGGTCGGATACCTTGCCCCGGTGCCCGAGATCCTCGAAGTCGAGCTCTACCGGGCCAGTGCCGAGGGAGCGCTGCACCGGCCGATCACCCGGGCGTGGATGGTCGACTCCCGCTACGGCCGCGGCGGGACGACCCCGGCGCGGCTCCGGGCGGCGCTGGTGGGCCGCTCCTTCAGTGCGGCCCGGCGCATTGGAAAACTTCTGCTCCTCGACACCGACGGGGGGCCGACCCTGGGCCTGCGCTTCGGCATGACGGGCGGCCTGGTGGTCGACGGCAACGAGGCGCTCGACCGGCTGCGTTACGGACCAGGAGTGTTCAACGAGAAGTGGGTGCGGGCCCGGTTCACCTTCGACGACGGGGGCGAGCTCCTGATGCACGACCCGCGACGCTTCGGCTCGCTCGAGCTGGCGCCCGACGAGGGCCGGCTCGGACCCGACGCGCTCACGGTGTCGTTGGCCGACCTGCGGGCCGCCCTGGCGATCGCGCCGGGGCGGTCGGGAGTTGCGGCGCCCCTCAAAGCTCGCTTCATGGACCAGGAACGGCTGGCCGGCGTGGGCAACCTGCTCGCCGACGAGATCCTCTACCGGGCCGGGCTGGCACCGGACCGGCGGACGCCGCTCACCGATGCCGAGCTGCGCGCCCTCCACAAGGATCTGCGCGCAACGTTGCGCCAGCTGTCGCGGCGCGGTGGCTCACACATGGGCGAGCTCATGGAGGAGCGTGTCGTCGGTGGCCGATGCCCGCGCGACGGGACCGAGCTCCTGCGCGAGACGGTGGGTGGCCGGACCACCTACTGGTGCCCGGTGCACCAGCACTGAGCGGCTGCGGACGTTGTCAGCTGAGGCGGTGGCGCACCCACCACACGCAGACACCGGCCAACACCGCCGAGAGGGCGACGAACAGCAGCGTCTCGTAGCCCTGGAAGGCCCAGAACCGGTTCGCCGGTTGGTAGACGACGACCTGATGGAAGTGGGCAGAAACGGTGTCGACACATTGCTGGAACGCCTGCTGGCCGCCGGGTGCATCGGGAGGCCCGTTGGGTCCGGGCAAGTTGGAGCACGCGTGCTGCAGGTAGGAGGTCGTGGGGGACTGCCCGGCGTTGTTGACGATGTTGGCCGAGACGACCAGGGCATTGGGAAGCTCCGGTGGATTGGCGCTGATCGACGGCGCGCCGCCCGGGGAGAGGGTGATGCCCCAGCCGCTGTTCGGACCGAGTCGCACCGCCTCGGTCACCGGGCTCATGAAGTGCGGCCTGATCCATTCCGCGACAACCACCCGGACCGCGACGAAGCCGGCCAGTGTGACGGCCATGGCGGGCAGCGTGCGACGGAAGAGCAGCCCCATGGTGGCGCCGAGCGCGAAGGCGAACAACGCATAGCCGGCCGGGACGAAGCCGTGCATGCCGAAGGAGGCCGGGCTGAACCGGTTTGCGGTGACCTTGTCGATGGGACTGAACCACCAGGACACCATGAGGCTGAGCAGCAGGCCGAGCACGGCGCTGGCGAGGCCGACGAGCCCGAGCTTCACCAGGAGCCAGCGCAGGCGACTGACGCTCTGGGTCCAGGCCAGGCGGAAGGTCCCTGTCTCGAGCTCGCGGGCCACGAGCGGTGCTCCCCAGAACATCCCGATGAGCACGGGGACGATGAGCACGAGTCCGAGCACCAGCACCTGGAGCTTGCCGTCGTCGGTCGCCACTGGGTTGACGCAGCCGCCGGGGCTGCCGCTGCCGGCCCGGCACTGGGCCAGGGCGCTGTCGTAGACGTGGACGAGATTGGGCCCGGTGACGAGGAGGATGACGCCGAGGACGACCAGCCCGGCTCCGCCGATGATCGCCTGCGTGCGGAACTGGCGCCACGAGAAGGGGATCACGAGAGCACCTCCAGCGCCCGGCGCGCCCCGCGTACGCTGCTGGCTTGCCCCATGTAGGCCAGCACGATGTCCTCGAGGCTGAGTTCCTCCACCGTCCAGGCAGGGTCGAGCACCGGGCCGTCGCAGCGCACGAGCAAGGTGCTCTGGCGATCGGTGTGGCTCTCTTCAATGACCTCCTGCCCGGTCGGCAACGAGCCCGGGTCACGCCGCGGGCCGACAAGGCGCCGGTGCGAGGCGAGGAGCTCGTCGACCTCGCCGGCCACCTGCACGCGCGAATGGACGAGCACGATCAGGTAGTCGCACACCCGCTCCAGGTCGGCGACGAGGTGCGACGAGAGCACCACGCTCAGGCCCCCGTCGGCCACGAACTCCATGAGGCTCTGGAGGAATGCGCGCCGGGCCAGGGGGTCGAGGCTGGCCACCGGCTCGTCGAGGACGAGCAACTCGGGCCGCTTGGCCACCGCCAGGGTGAGAGCGAGCTGAGCCCGCTGCCCTCCCGAGAGGGAGCCGGCCCTCTGATCGAAGTCGAGGTCGAGCTCGCCGACGCGTCGCCGGGCCAGTGCGTCGTCCCACCCCGGGTTCATCTGAGCCCCGAAGCGGAGGTGGTCCTCCACTGTGAGGCGGGCGTACGTCGGCGTGTCCTGCGCCACGAAGCCGACGCGCGCCAGTTGCGCCGGGTCGGCTGCCGGTGCACGGCCGAACACTTCGATGCTGCCGGCGGTCGGCGCGAGCAGGCCGACGGCCAGGTGGAGCAGCGTCGTCTTGCCCGCCCCGTTGGGGCCGACGAGACCGACGACATGGCCGGAGGGGATCTGCAGGTCGCAGTCGTTGAGCGCCCAGCGGCGGCCGTAGCGCTTGCCCAGACCCTGGGCGTCGAGGACCCAGCTCACGCTATGTCCTCCTCGGCAGCGGACCGAAAGGAATCGCGGAACAGCGCCTCGATGCTCTCGTCGTCGAGCCCGGCCCGTCGCGCCTTCACGATCCAACGCTGCAGCGCCTGGCGGAGGGGGCCCTGCGCGGCGATCGACCCGCCCCCGAGTGTCCCCGTCACGAAGGTCCCGACGCCGGGGCGGGCGCTGGCCAGTCCCTCGTGCTCCAGCTCCCGGTAGGCCTTCAGCACCGTGTTGGGGTTGATGGCCAGTTGGCCGACCACCTCCTTGACGGTCGGCAGCTGGTCGCCTTCCCGCAGCAGGCCCAGGCGGAGGGCCTGGCGGACCTGCTGGACGATCTGGAGGTAGGGGGAGACGCCCGAACGACTGTCCAGGTGGAACTCGATCACGTTTCGCTCACTTTACCTAGGTAACTAGATAAATATGTACCTACAATGGATCGAAGTCAAGGTCCTTCCGGCGCCGGTTCGCCGGGGTTCGCTTCAGTGCGTCAGCGGCGGAAGGCCCTTGGCGATCAGGTCGACGCCGAAGACCAGGAAGAGCACGGCCATCACCGCCGCGTTGTGCGCGGTGAGCCAGGTCTTGGCCGAGTCGAGGCTGGCCTTCGCCTTCGCCCCGCCGACCAGCGAGTAGACCACGGGACCAGCGATGGTCAGGCTGGCGATCACCACGAACACCGCGATGGCGACGACGGCGTCCGTGGTCGTGAGCCCGGATACCTGGGCCAGGCCGGCGGCGGCACCGGCGGTCAGGATCAGGTTCTTGGGGTTCACCGCGGCGAGCGCGACGCCCAACCCCAGGGCCTTGACCGGCGACACGGACTCCACCGTCGCCAGCCACTTCGGCATGACGGGCTCCGCCCCGGGCGCCGGGCGTTTGCGCCAGTTGCGGCGCGCCAGGGCGAGCATGCCCACTCCGAGGGCGATGGTGCCCCACGAGACCGAGTCCGACGCCGTGCTGCTCGTCTGCGCGACATTGCCGTCGTGCGACACGACGTAGACGACCGTGCTGACCGCGGCGAGCGCGACCACCCACCCGATGAGGAAGGCGGGACCGTTGACCCGGGCCCGCTGCGAGAACAGCATCAGTATCACGGCAATGATCGGAATCGGGCTGATCGCCACCCCGATGGCGAACGTCAGGACTGCGCTGATCCCTTGACCCATGTCGGCTCCCTCCCTAGGGCGTCACGTCATTCGTCACGCCACACGCGGTGCACGGGATTGGTGTCGCCGTGGCCCGTGGTGCGGGTCAGGAGGCACGAACCCACCAGGAACTCGAAGAGCGCGTCCTCCTCCGCTGGTGCCGGCACCGCGAGCTGCATCCGCTCCGCCACGAAGACGGCGCTGAGGTCGGACCGTAGCCCAGCGTCGTCCACGAGGCGCGCCTCTCCCGCGCAGAAGAACGCGTCCTCGTTGTCCTCGCAGGGGAACGAGTGGAGCGCGTAGCGTCCGTCCCGGCGGAGATCGCGCTGCTTGGGTGAGGGAATGATGAAGGCGAAGAGCCCGGTCTCGTGCAGCAACGGGCACATGGGATGCAGACGCGGCGCACCGTCCGGTCTGGTGGTGGCCAGAAAGCCGAGCCCGACGCCCACCTGGTAGAGCAGCGCTTGACCCGCCTCGGCGACATCGGGTTGCCGCGCCGCGAAGTCCGGCCACGTCTTCACGGGCTCTCCTCAGCCCTCGGCGATCTCCTCGAGCACCTTGGCTGCGTGACCATCCGCCCGCACGTGGTGCCAGGCCCGCTGCACCTTGCCGTTCGGCCCCACAAGGAACGTCGAGCGGATGGTGCCGACCGTCTTCTTGCCGTACATGGTCTTTTCACCCCACGCCCCGTACTTCTCCATCACCTTCTTGTCAGCGTCGGTGAGGAGCGGGAACTTCAGCTTGTACTTGGTCCTGAACTTCACGTGCTTCTCCGCCTTGTCCGGCGAGATCCCGAGCACCGCCACGCCGGCCTTCTCGAAGGTCTTGAGGTTGTCGTTGAATTGGCACGCCTCCTTCGTGCAGCCCGGCGTGTCGTCCGCCGGGTAGAAGTAGACGATCACCCGCTGTCCTTTGAAGTCCGAGAGCTTGACGGGCTTGCCATCCTGATCAGGCAGGGTGAACGCAGGCGCAGTGGCTCCTGCTTCGAGTTTGGCCATCGTCGGCGTTCCTTTCGTCGCAGTGCGGACGGCTCACTTTGGCACAGGGCTGTGCCTCTGAGCGGTCCTGGGCTGGTACAATAGGCATGCGACCACCGGCGGGGGCTGGTGAGTCGGGGCTGACTCTCACTCCTCTGGAAGGCGCACAGCCCCGCCGTACAACAGAGAGAGCGGGTCCATGACAGTTGATGCCCTCGCCGGCGCGCACGCCGGCGCCGCCCCGAAGGACAGCGATGTCCCGGGCGACGATACCTACGAGACCGCCCGGACCTTCGAGTCCCTCGGCGTCTCGCCCGAACTGAACAAAGCGCTGGCCGATGAAGGCATCGTCAGCGCTTTTCCAATTCAGGCCCTGACCGTGGCGGATGCCCTGGCCGGGCGTGACGTGTGCGGCAAGGCCAAGACCGGCTCCGGGAAGACGCTCGCCTTCGGCGTACCGCTTTTGCAACGGGCCAAGGCAACACGGGAGGCACAGGGTGCCCGACCCGCCACCCGCCCGGCCAAGCCACTCGCCCTGGTCCTGCTCCCGACGCGTGAGCTCGCCGTGCAGGTCTACGACGTCCTGGCCCCGCTGGCCAAGAAGCTGGGCCTCCATGCCGTGGCCGTCTACGGCGGGGCGGACATCGACCGCCAGGTGGCCAAACTCCGCAAGGGAGTGGACGTGGTGATCGCCACACCGGGGCGCCTGATCGACCTGGGCGACCGGGGCGAGGTCGCCGTGGACGAGCTCGAGACACTCGTGCTCGACGAGGCCGACCGCATGGCCGACATGGGGTTCATGCCCCAGGTCGAGTGGGTGCTCCGTCGCCTCGACCAGCCCCATCAGACGCTGCTGTTCTCCGCCACGCTCGACGGCGCCGTCGACCGCCTGGTGAAGCGCTACCTGACGGACCCCGTCTTCCACGAGGTGGCCTCGTCCACCCAGACGGTCACCCTCATGGAGCACCGCTTCCTGCAGGTCCACCAGATGGACAAGGTGAAGGTGGCGGCGGCCATCTGCCGGAGTCAGGAGAAGTCGCTGCTGTTCGTCCGCACCAAGCGGGGGGCCGACCGCTTGGTGGAGAACCTGGGCAAGGAGGGGATCCGGGCCCAGGCCATTCACGGCGATCTGCGTCAGGCCAACCGCGAGCGGGCCTTGGCGGACTTCTCGAACGGCAAGCTCGCCGTGCTCGTCGCCACCGACGTGGCGGCCCGGGGGCTCCACATTGAGGGCGTCGACGGGGTCATCCATTTCGATCCCCCCGAAGATCACAAGGCGTACCTGCACCGCTCGGGTCGCACGGCCCGGGCCGGCAAGGCCGGCGTCGTCGTCAGCCTGTCGCTCTGGAACCAGTTGGTGGAGATGGAGGTCATCCAACGCCGACTCGGCCTGCGTATCCCGATCGTCGAGATGTTCTCCAACGATTCGCGCCTGGCCGACCTGGCCGCCTGGACGCCCCTCGCCGAGGAGAGCGTCCTCTGACAGAAGACGGAGCGACCCCGGTGTGGTCAACTGAGGACGGAGTGCGCCGCGTCCTCGTCGTGACCGCCCATCCCGACGACGTCGACTTCGGGGCTGCGGGCACGGTGGCGGCGTTCACCGATGCCGGCGTCGAGGTCACCTACTGCATTGCCACCTCGGGCGAGTCGGGCGGTTCCGATCGCACAATGACCCGGGTCGAGATGGCGGCGCTGCGCCAGGACGAGCAGCGGGCCGCCGCCGCGGTCGTCGGTGTCAGCGACGTGCGCTTCCTCGGGCACCCCGACGGCATGGTCGAGACGACGCTCGAGCTGCGGCGTGACATCAGCCGCGTCATCCGCCAGGTCAGGCCCGAGCGGGTGCTGACCCAGTCTCCCGAGCGGAACCTGGAGTTCATTTTCGCCAGCCACCCCGACCACCTCGCCACCGGCGAGGCCGCGGTCGACGCGGTGTATCCCGACGCGCGCAATCCCTTCGCGCATCCCGAGCTGCTCGACGTCGAGGGTCTCGAGCCCTGGACGGTCCCGGAGCTCTGGATCATGGGCCCCGGAGGTCAGGACGCCGGGGTGGCGGTCGACACCACGTCCACGGTCGAGCGCAAGGTGGCCGCGCTGATGTGCCACAAGAGCCAGATGCCGGATCCGGACTCGACGGCCCAGCGGATCCGCGACTGGGCCGGAGGTAACGCGGTGTTGGCCGGCTTGCCCGAAGGCAGTTCCGCCGAGCTGTTCCGGGTCATCCGCATTCCCTGACGCGACATGGGCCACGGCGACCCCTGGCTGCTGGTGCAGCACGTGGCCTTCGAAGGCCCCGGTGCCATCGCCAACGCGTTGACCGACGCGGGGAGTGACCTCACCGTCCTCCGTATGGACCGTGGTGACGCCATCCCATCCCCTGAAGCGGTCGGCGACGTCGCGGGTCTCGTGGTCATGGGCGGCCCCATGAGCGTCCATGACGATGTCCCTTGGCTGGTCGACGAGCGCGCCCTCCTCCGCCGGGCGGTCGAGGCGGGCCGGCCCGTTCTCGGTGTGTGCCTCGGGGCCCAGCAGCTGGCCGCCGCGCTGGGCGCCGAGGTGACAGTCGGGCCGGCGCCCGAGTGCGGCATCGGTGAGGTCCACCTGACCCCGGAGGCGAACAGCGACCCGGTCTTCGGCCCGGCTCCCACGCCATTGCCCTGCGTGCACTGGCACGGCGACACCTTCGGGCTGCCCGAGGGCGCGGTGCGCCTGGCCGGCAACGCCGCCTACGAGAACCAGGCCTTCCGGGTGGGTGACCGCGCCTACGGCCTGCAATTCCACGTGGAGGTGACGGCGAGCCTGGTCGCCCACTGGGGGCCCCACCTTCCGCCCGGGGTCTTTCTCCGAGCATCCGACGTGGCACACGTCAGCCGAGCCGGTGAGGGCATCGTGCGCCGCTTCGTCGGCCTGTCCGATGAAGCCCGGGCCGGCTGATGGGCGTGTCCGCGGCCACCGTTCGTCGCCTGGCGTTGTCGCTGCCCGAGACGGCGGAGGCACCGCACCACGACATGACCTCGTTCCGGGTCGCCGGGAAGATCTTCGCCACCATGCCGCCCGGGGGCGGCCGGGTGCACGTCTTCGTCGGCGCCGAAGAGGTGGACGCCTCTGTCGCCGAGTACCCGGCTGCGGTCGAGGAGCTCTGGTGGGGGAGCAGACGGCGCGGCTGTCGTGTGCTGCTCTCCGCGGCAACGGTGCCACTCCTGCGTGAGCTCCTCACGGAGTCGTGGCGGGCGAAGGCACCCCGGAAGGTCCTGGCCGCCTTCGACGGCTGAAGCTCTGCTCAGCCCGCCATCTGGCGCAGCACGTATTGCAGAATGCCGCCGTGGCGGTAGTACTCCGCCTCCATCGGCGTGTCGATGCGCACGATCACCCGGAACTCGGTGACCGAGTCGTCGTCAGCCGTCGCCGTGACCGTCAGTTCCTTCGGCAGCCCGCCGTTGTTCATCGCCTCGAGCCCGTCGATGGTGAAGCGCTCGTGGCCCGTCAGCCCGAGACCCTGGGCCGAGTCGCCCTTGTAGAACTGCAGCGGCACCACGCCCATGCCGATGAGGTTGGAACGGTGGATGCGCTCGAAGCTCTGGGCGATGACGGCGCGCACGCCGAGGAGGGCGGTGCCCTTTGCCGCCCAGTCGCGGCTGCTTCCCGTCCCGTACTCGCGGCCCGCCAGCACGATGAGCGGGATGCCCTCGTCGGCGTACTGCATGGCGGCCTCGAAGATGGAGGTCTCCCCGCCGTCCGGCAGGTGCAGCGTCACGCCGCCTTCCGTGCCGGGGGCCAGCAGGTTGCGCAGGCGCACGTTGGCGAACGTGCCCCGCATCATCACCTCGTGGTTGCCCCGCCGCGCCCCGTAGGAGTTGAAGTCCTGCCGCGCCACGCCGTGCTCGGTGAGGTAGCGGCCGGCAGGCGTGGCAGGCCCGATGGAGCCGGCAGGGGAGATGTGGTCGGTGGTGACGCTGTCGCCCACCATGGCCAGCACCCGAGCCTCTGCGATGTCGGTCACCGGTGCCGGGCTCATGGTCATCGACTCGAAGAACGGGGGGTTCTGCACATACGTGGAATCGTCCTGCCACGAGTAGGTCTCGCCCGCCGCGGTCGAGACCTGCTTCCAGTACTCGTCGCCATCGAAGACGGCCGCGTAGCGCGTGCGGAACATGTCGGAGGTGAGTGACGCGCGGATGGTCTCGCTCACCTCCTCCATGGAGGGCCACAGCTCGGACAGGAGCACCGGACTGCCCTCGGCGTCGTTACCGATGGGCGTGGTGGTGAGATCGATGTCGATCGTTCCCGCCAGCGCGTAGGCGACGACGAGGGGCGGCGACGCCAAATAGTTCAGCCGCACATCGGGGTGGATGCGACCCTCGAAGTTCCGGTTGCCCGAGAGCACCGAGACGACCGACAGGTCCCCCTCCTTGACGGCATCGGTCACGCCGTCGAGCAGCGGGCCCGAGTTCCCGATACAGGTCGTGCAGCCGTAGCCGACGAGGTAGAAGCCGAGCTCCTGCAGCGGCTGCGTCAGCCCCGCCCGATCGAGATAGTCGGTGACGACGCGCGAGCCGGGTGCCAGCGAGGTCTTGACCCACGGCTTGGAGCGCAGGCCGCGCTCGAGGGCGTTCTTGGCTACCAGCCCGGCGGCCACCATGACCTGGGGGTTGGACGTGTTGGTGCAGCTGGTGATGGCCGCGATGACGACGTCGCCGTCTGTCATCTGGTGGTGTGGCGCCGCCGCGGGCTCCTTGGCGGCGGTGCGCGGCGAGCGGTCGAGCGCGACCCGGTAGGCGTCGCCGGCGACGGCCAGCGCCACCCGGTCCTGGGGGCGGGCCGGGCCGGCCAGGGAGGGCTCGACGTCGCCGAGGTCGAGGCTGACGTGCTCGGAGTACACCGGCTCGGCCCCGTCCGGGTCGTGCCACAGGCCCTGCGCCTTGGCGTATGCCTCGACCAGGGCCAGGTGCTCCTCGTCGCGCCCCGTGAAGCGCAGGTAGTCGAGGGTCACCTGGTCGATCGGGAACATGGTGCAGGTGGCGCCGTACTCGGGGCTCATGTTGCCGATCGTCGCTCGCGTCTCGAGCGGCAGAGCGGCCACGCCGGGCCCGTAGCACTCCACGAACGCGCCGACGACGCCGTGGTCGCGCAGCAGCTCGGTGACGGTCAGCACGACGTCGGTGGCCGTGATGCCGGGCTTGGTCTCCCCTGAGATACGCAGCCCGACCACGGGCGGCAGCAGCATGGAGAGCGGCTGGCCGAGCATGGCCGCCTCCGCCTCAATGCCGCCCACGCCCCAGCCGAGCACGCCGAGTCCGTTGACCATGACCGTGTGCGAGTCCGTGCCCACCAGCGTGTCGCAGAAGGCGCGGCCGTCCTCGGCGGCGAAGACGAGCCGGGACAGGTACTCGAGGTTGACCTGATGGCAGATGCCCATCCCGGGCGGCACGGCCCGGAAGTCGCGGAACGCGCCCTGCGCCCAGCGGATGAGCTGGTACCGCTCCATGTTGCGCCCGTACTCAATGGAGACGTTGGTGTCGTAGGCCGACGCGTCACCCGACTCCTCAATGATCACGGAGTGGTCGATCACCAATTCGACCGGGACGAGGGGGTTGACCTGGGAGGCATTGCCGCCGAGGTGCGCCAGCGCGTCGCGCATCGCAGCGAGATCCACCACGGCGGGAACCCCCGTGAAGTCCTGCATGAGCACGCGCTCGGGGGTGAAGGCGATCTCGTGTGCGGCGTCGCCGGCCCCCTGGCCGTGACCTTCGGGATTGGCCCCCCAGTCCGCCACGGCGATGATGTCGTCGGCCGAGACGTGGGGCCCGTCCTCGTGCCGCAACAGGTTCTCCAGGAGGACCTTGATGGAGTACGGGAGCCTTTGAATGTCGTAGCGCCCGCTGAGTGCCGGCGCGGTGATGTCGAAGATCTCGTAGGTGCGGTCGCCGACCGTCAGGTCCGCCCTCGCGTTGAAGGTGTCGGGGTGCTCTGCGGTCGTGGAGTCCGTGCTCATGGACCCATTCTGCCGTGGGCCTGCCCCGACCGCCCAAACGGGTGGCGGTGACGGGCGGTGTCCCTCGGGGCCGGATGGAGGCCACGCCCGGGCGGACACCGGCGTTGGACGGCGACTTCGTAACGACTTCGTAACCGCTCCGGCGCACCGGTACGGAACGCAGCGTGCAGAATCGATGCCGTGCGCAGAGGCGGAGACAGCGCGGGTGTGACCCTGCCCGGCCCGTGGCGCCCCCGGATGGCAGCGCTCGTGTCGACGCTCGTGACCACGGCGGTGGCGGCCGTCCTCGCCCCCGGGGTGCTGGCGGTCGGCCTGGCCATCGGCGCCGCAGGCTCTGCGCCCGCTGCGGCGACCGAGACGGCCCATACCTACAACGATGGCGGGATGATCGGTTTCGGGAGCGTGGGCCTGACCGATCCGGCCATGCCGCAACCCCTGAACTCACCCGTCTTCTCAGGCGCAGCCACCCAGGACGGCGGCGGGTACGTCCTCGCCAGCGCGGACGGCGGGGTGTTCGCCTTCGGCGACGCCACCTTCGAGGGATCAGCCGGCAGCCTTCCGCTGCAGGGTCCCATCGTGGCCATGGCCTTGACGCCCGACGCCAAGGGGTACTGGCTCGGCGCGCTCGATGGGGGCGTGTTCGCCTACGGCGACGCTCCCTTCTACGGCTCCATGGGCGGCACGCACCTGAATCAGCCCATCGTCGGCATGACGGCGACGCCCGACGGCAAGGGGTACTGGCTCGTGGCGGCCGACGGCGGCATCTTCGCCTACGGCGACGCCGGCTTCTACGGGAGCACGGGCGGCATCAGGCTCAACGAGCCCATCGTCGGTATGGCGGCGACGCACGACGGCAAGGGGTACTGGCTCGTTGCCGCCGACGGCGGCATCTTCAACTTCGGCGACGCCGCCTTCTACGGCTCGGCGGGGTCCGAGAACCTGCCCGACGGAGTGGTCGGCATGGTGGCCTCACCCGACGGCGGCGGCTACGTCATGGCGACGGAGAACGGCGTCGTACTGCCCTTCGGGGACGCCCAGGCGTTCGGCGGCCTCTCGCTCAACCCGACGGCGACGCAGATCTCGGCCATCATCGGGAACAACCAGGGCACCGGGTACTGGCTGCTCGACCCGCAGGCCTGGAGCTACAGCTTCTCCACCGCCACGCCCGAGCCGATGTTCCCCGGCTCCACCACCATTGCCGACGCGGTGGCTTCGCAGATCTTCCCGGACCCCGACACCCAGGGCCTCTTCTGCAACCCGTACGGCCCCTGCGAGCAGTGGTGCGCGCTGTTCGCCACATGGGCCTGGGAGCAGGCCGGCATCCCCATTCCGCGCTACGCCTTCACCGGTGACATCTGGGGCTGGGCCGCCGCCCACGGCCGCGACCTGCCGCCCACGGCAATGCCGGCGGTCGGCGACGCCGTCCTGTACGGCACCGGACCACAGAGCACGTCGACCTCCGTGCACGTCGGGATCGTGACCCAGGTCTGGCCCGACGACGCGATCATGACCGTCGGTGGGGACTCGGGGCCGGGCCGCACCGGCTATCTCTCGACCGCGCTGGACGGGCCGTTCCTCCCCGCCGACTCGGCTTCGTACAACGGCGCCCCGATTTACGGCTTCGCCCAACCGTAAGGGTCAACCGGGCACGGTCGTCGCACACGGCGCGTGCGGCGACGGATTCGACGCCGGCGACCGAGGCGGACCTGAGACGCAACGCGACGACCAGCGGGTGCGTCGATCCTCCGAAACGCCCATTGAATTCGTGCCACGCAAGCGGTACCTTCCCGATGAAGCTCCAGCTAGGGGGTGGTCATGCCATTCGTCCAGATCATTGAGCTGACGACCAGCCGACCCGACGAAGTCGAGGCGCTCGTCGGCGAGTGGCGGGAGAAGACGGCCGGGAGGCGGACCGCCCAACGCGGGACCTTCACCAGCGATCGGGATCGCCCGGACACCTACCTCCAGATCGTCGAGTTCCCTTCGTACGAAGCGGCGATGTCCAATTCGGAGCTCCCGGAGACGGCAGCGCTCGCGGAGAAGCTCGCTGCGCTGTGCACCGGGCCGATCGCCTTTCGCAACCTCGACGTGCAGCGCGTCGAGGAGTTGTAGAGAGCGGCGTCGTCGCCGGAGCGGCCCCGCGCTCGAAGCACTGGGGGGCGTCACTCGTGGGTTGAACGAGGTGAGGTCGGGGACCGACGTCTTCGCGTAGGCTGCCGGGCCGGAGGGAGGTCACCACCGTGCCCGTCTACGAATTTCGCTGTTCGACCTGTCACGCCGTGTTCGACGAGCGCCGGCCCATGTCTGATGCCGACGCGCCCGCCAGTTGCCCCGACGGCCACGTCGGGGCCCGGCGGCTCCTTCCTGTCTTCGCCACGACCGGCCTGGCGGCCGAGCCTGCCGGGGGCATGTGTGGGGCACCGGTGGCGGGTGGCTGCGGCAGCGGCTGCGCCTGCTGCTGAGCGCGCCGACATGAGCCTCTCGTCCTGGGACGACTACCCCGTCCACCAAGCGGCCGAGTTCATCGCCCATCCCGCCACGAGCGACCGCAACTTCTACGACCGCTACTACTTCAACATGCACCCGAGCACGGGCGACTGGTTTGCCATCTTCGGCTACGGCCAGTATCCGAACCTCGGAGTGGTGGATGCATTCATCGACGTGCGTCACGGCGGCTCCCAGCACGTGGTGCGGGCCTCCGCACCCCTGGTGGACCGGGGCGACCTCTCCGTCGGGCCGTTCCGGGTCGAGGTGCTCGAGCCCCTGCGCCGACTGCGGGTGATCGTCGAGCCCACCGAGCACAGCGTGGCGATGGACGTCACCTGGGAGGGCCACATCCCCGCCATGGAGGAGCCGCGCCAGTACATGCGGAGCAAGGGCAAGGTCGTCTTCGACACCCAGCGGCTGGCCCAGACCGGGCGCTGGTCGGGGACGCTGTCGGTGGGCGGGGTCGATCTCCCGGTGGCGCCCGATCACTGCTGGGGTACGAGGGACCGCTCGTGGGGCGTGCGGCCCGTCGGCGAGCCCGAGAGCGACGGCATCCGCCAGGGCGAGCTGGTCCTCGGAGGGATGTGGAACTACTTCCCGATGCAGTTCGACGACCACGCCATCATGTACATCTGTCACGAGCGCGACGACGGGGAGCGGCCGCTGGTGCAGAGCGAGCGGGTCTGGGTCGACCCCGATCGAGCCGTTGAGGACCTGGGGCGCTCCGAGCACGAGCACCACCTCATACCCGGCACGCGTGTCATCGACCGCTCCGTGGTGCGCTTCCCCGAGGCCGGCCTCGAAATCACCTGCCGGTCGCTGCTGCCAAACTTCGTCTCCATCGGCACCGGCTACGGCATCGACGCCGACTGGCGCCACGGCATGTACCACGGGCCCGACCCGGTGACGCAAGGGCTCGTCCTGGCCGTCGACGAGGTGCAGGGACTGGCCCAGTACGGCATCGTCGACCACGTGGCCGAGTTCACCTACGACGGCCACGTCGGCTACGGGCTGCTCGAGCACGGCTTCTTCGGCCCCTACCGTCGCTACGGCTTGCTCGACGGGGGCATGGGCGCACCGGCGGACTGAGGTCCCGGCACCCGGGCTCGGGTGCAGTCCGGGCATGCGAGAATGAGGGATGCCCGACGCCGCCAGCGTCCTCCTCCAGCGGCTGCAGGCCGCCTTCGACACCATTCGGCCCGGGGCCGACCCGGTGTTGCGGGCCTCCGACCGCGCCGACTTCCAGGCGAACGGCGCCCTGCCCCTGGGCAAGGAGGTCGGCCGGCCGCCGCGCCAGGTGGCCGAGGAGGTGGTGGCGGCGGCCTCCCTCGACGACATCTGCGCCGAGGTCGAGGTCAGCGGGCCCGGGTTCATCAACCTGACGCTGTCCGACGACTTCCTCGCCGGCCAGGTGGCGGCACTTTCGGCGGACGGGCGCTTGGGCGTCGAGCTGGTTGCCCACCCCGCCACGGTGGTCATCGACTACTCGGCGCCGAATGTCGCCAAGGAGATGCACGTCGGACACCTGCGCAGCACGCTCATCGGCGACGCGCTCGCCCGCGTGCTCGGGTTCCTCGGTCACGACGTGCGGCGCGAGAACCACATCGGCGACTGGGGCACACCCTTCGGCATGCTCATTGAGCACCTGCTCGACGTCGATGGTGCGGTCAACGCGGAGTCCTTCAGCGTGCGGGACCTCAACGAATTCTACGCTGCGGCGCGCCGTCAGTTCGACAGCGACCCGGTGTTTGCCGAACGCTGCCGTAACCGCGTCGTGCTGCTGCAGGGCGGTGACGACGAGACCCTGCACCTCTGGCGCGTCTTCGTCGACGAGTCGATGCGCCACGCCGGCGAGGTCTACAAGCTGTTGGGCGTCCTTCTGACCCCCGACGACGTCGTCGGGGAGAGCTTCTACAACCCGCTGCTCCCCGTGGTGGTCTCCGAGCTCGACGAGAAGGGTCTGCTGGTGGAGAACGACGGGGCGCTCTGCGTATTCCCGGAGGGCTTCGAGAACCGCCAGGGTGAGCCCCTCCCACTCATCGTGCGCAAGTCCGACGGCGGCTACGGCTACCCGGCGACCGACCTCGCTGCCGTGCGCGACCGCACCGGCCGGATCGGCGCCACCCGCCTCCTCTACGTCGTGGCGGCGGAGCAGACCCTCCACTTTCGCCTGGTGTTCGCCGCGGCAGCGTTGGCCGGATACCTCCCGCAGGGCACAGAGGCCGTTCACGTCTCGTTCGGCTTCGTCCTCGGCACCGACGGCAAGAAGATGGCCAGCCGTGCCGGCGAGTCCGAGCGTCTCATCGACCTGCTGACCGAGGGGATCGACCGCGCCGCCGCCACCATGAAGGAACGCGGGAGCGACCTGTCACCCGAGCGCCAGGCAGCCACCGCCAACGCACTTGGCATCGGCGCAGTGAAGTACGCCGACCTGTCCACCGAGCGCGCCCGGGACTACGTCTTCGACTGGGACCGGATGCTGGCCTTCGAGGGCGACACCGGTCCCTACCTGCAGTACGCCCACGCGCGGATCCGCTCCATCTTCCGGCGCGCCGGCGTGGCGCCGCCGGCACCCGGTGCGGTGCCGTTGCTCGGCGAGCCCCCCGAGCGCTCCCTGGCCTTGCACCTGCTCGGCTTCGCCGCGGCGGTGGAGGCGACGGCCGAGACCTGCAGCCCCTCCAAGCTCTGCACGTATCTCTTCGAGCTGGCCACCACGTTCACATCGTTCTACGAGGCCTGCCGGGTGCTGGTCGACGACGAAGCGGTGCGCGACTCGAGGCTCGGGCTCTGCGACCTCACCGCCCGCGTGCTGGAGCAGGGTCTCTCGCTGCTGGGTATGGAGGCACCCGAGCAGATGTGACCCTGGCCGGGCGGCCCCCTATCCTCTGCCCGGCACGTCAGGTGCGGGCCCGCGTGGCGGGCTGACGAAGGAACCCACAAGGAGTGGCAGCGAAATGGAACTGAACGGCTCGTCGGCCATCGTCACCGGAGGGGCATCCGGGCTCGGGCTGGCCACCTCACGTCTGCTCGCCGAGCGGGGCGTGCGGGTGGTGGTGGCCGATGTCCAGGAGGACAAGGGCGCGCCCCTGGCCAAGGAGATCGGCGGCCTGTTCGTGCAGACCGACGTCACCAACCCCGAGCAGGTGATCACCGCCGTCGACGCGGCGGTCGAGATGGCGCCACTCAAGTCGCTGGTGAACTGCGCCGGCATCGGCTGGGCCACCCGCACCATCGGCCGGGACGGCGACTACGCCTCGGCCCATGACCTCGACCTCTACCGCCGCGTGATCGAGATCAATCTCATCGGGTCGTTCAACTGCATCCGGCTGGCGGCCACCAAAATGAGCCTGAACGAACCCGACGAGGACGGTGCCCGCGGCGCCATCGTGAACACGTCGTCAGTGGCGGCCGAGGACGGGCAGATCGGGCAGGCGGCCTACTCGTCCTCCAAGGGTGGGGTCGTCGGCATGACGCTCCCGGTGGCTCGCGACCTGGCGGTCGTCGGCATCCGGGTCAACACCATTCTGCCGGGGCTGATCGACACGCCGATCTACGGCGCCGGCGAGGGCTCCGAGACGTTCAAGGGGAAGCTGGCCCAGGACGTGTTGTTCCCGCACCGCCTCGGCTACTCGACGGAATTCGCCACCCTGGCGCTCGAGCTGCTCTCCAACTCGTACATCAACGCCGAGTCGATCCGCATTGACGCCGGCATCCGGATGCAGCCCAAGTAGCTCGCACGAGCGTCCGCAGATTGCCGCGAACCACGGGGGAGGACCGTCCATGATCGATCCGGAGCTGGCGGCCATGATCGACCTGCTGCCCAAGATGGACCTGGCGGACCCGGTGGCGGCGCGCCGGGCCTTCGATGCGCTCATCGGCTCCATCAGGTTCGACATCCCCGGGATCGAGACGCTCGACATCGAGGACCGCACGGTTCCGGGCTTCGACGGCGACCCCGACGTGCCGGTGCGTGTCTATCGTCCAGTGGGGACCACGACGGGGGCGAGCGTGCCCGGCATCCTCATGATCCACGGCGGCGGCTTCGTGATCGGCAGCGTCGAGTCCGAGCACGCCGGTGCGGCCATGATGGCAATCGACACCGGTGCCGTCGTGGTGTCGGTCGAGTACCGGCTGGCGCCCGAGCATCCGTACCCCGCCGGGTTGCACGACTGCTACGCCGCGCTGTCGTACCTGCACGCCGAGGCCGACGGGTTGGGGGTCGATCCGGCCCGGGTGGCGCTGTCCGGGGCGAGCGCCGGTGGTGGGTTGGCCGCGGCGACGGCCCTGTTCGCGCGTGACCGCGGCGGGCCACCGATCTGCTTCCAGCTGTTGCAGATCCCCGAGCTCGACGACCGGCTGGAGACGGGCTCCATGCGGACGTTCGTCGACTCGCCCTTGTGGAACCGGCCTCTGGCCGTGCAGAGCTGGCAGGCCTATCTCGGCCCGCTGTACGGGACCCCCGACGTGCCGGACTACGCCGCGCCGGCCCGGGCGGCTGACCTGTCGGGCCTGCCGCCGGCCTACCTCTCGACGGCCGAGAACGATCCGCTGCGCGACGAGGGGATCACGTACGCCCAGCGCATGCTGCAGGCCGGGGTCTCGGTGGAGCTGCACCAGTTCCCCGGCACCTTCCACGGCTCCGCGCTCGTGACGACGGCGGCCGTCTCGAAACGCGCCCAGCGCGAGTCGGCCCTCGTGTTGCGCCAGGCGCTCGGGGTCGAGGGGGACTGAGGCGGGCGGACACACCTTTACGCTGACCCCGCTGACGCGATGGACGCGGGAGCAATGCGAAAGGAGACCAGCTTCATGGCCGACGTCCTGTCCCCCAAGGCCCGTGCCCTGATCGCTCGGCCCGTGCTCGCCTCGCTGGCCACGCTGAACGCCGACGGCTCGCCCCAGATCACACCGCTGTGGATCGACCTCCACGGCGACGACGTCGTCTTCAATACCGCCCAGGGCCGCAAGAAGGCGCGCAACCTGGAGCGCGACGGCCGGGTCGCGGTCACCGTGATCGATCCCGACGATGCCTACAACGTCATCGCGTTCAGGGGGACGGTCATCGACATCACGACCGAGGGCGCCGACGCGCACATCGATGCCATGGCCAAGAAGTATCTCGGGGTGGAGGCCTACCCGGCTCGCCGGGAGGGCGAGGTCCGCATTCGGGTCATCGTGCGCACCGACCACATCGCCATGCAGGGCTGACGTCGGGAGTTCCTCGAACTCAGCTGGCGCCGCTGAGCACCAGCACGCCGACCGCCGCGGTGAGGGCGAGCGGCACGCTCACCAGCCCGAGCACGCTGGCTCGCCGGATCTCGGGCCGCCCTCCGGCCGTCCGGGCCGCGCGGAGCCACAGAATCCAGGCCAGCGAGCCGGTCACGAACAGGTTGGGCCCCACGTTGAGTCCGATGAGCAGCGCGAAGGGGTGCGGCGGCTGCCGAGCCGCCAGGAGTGACGCCGCCGGGAGGTTGTTGACCAGCACGCTGGTCAGCGCGGCGAACACTGCCGTTCCCCAGGCGTCGAGATGGGAGAGCAGGGTGGCCGGACCCGACCAGGACCGGCCCAGCGTCCCCAGGGCCACGGCCAGACCGAAGAGCCCGACCAGAACGGGGACGCCGAGGATCTCGAGGGCGGCCCGGGAGGTCGTGGGCCGGGCGCGCCCCCGCCGCGCGCTGAGCACCACCGCCACGACGCCGACCGCGGCCACCGGCAGCGCCGGCGATCGCAAGGTCACGACGAGGACCGTGACGAGCACAATGGCCACCAATCCGACGCCGATCACGGCCCGCTCCGGCTCAATGGAGGGAGCCAACGTCGTGCGCAGGGCGCGGTGGTGCGCGACGCCGACAACGAGGGCGGTGACACCGGCGGCGGCCAGGGCCGGCAGCGCCATGTGGGCGAGGAAGGCTCCGCCCGAGAGGTGCAGGTGACCGAGGACGATGAGGTTGGTCAAGTTCGATCCGGGCAGCAGCAACGACCCCGCGTTGGAGAGCAACAGGCAGACGTAGAGCAGCGGAGCTTCACCCTCGCCACGACTTCGGGCCGCGTAGACGAGCACGGGCGTGAGGAACGTGACCGACGTATCGAGGTTCAACATCGTGGTCACACTGACGACGAGCACCACGGTCCCGAGGTAGAGCAGGAGCCCGTTGGGGGACAGGCGGGCAAGGGCGTGACCGCCGGCCGCGAACAGCCGGTCCCCGTCGGCGACGAGGCCGACCAGCAGGAGCCCCGCGACAAGGACGAAGGGCGGCCAGTCCTGGGCCGCGGCGGCGCGGGCATGGTGCGGCGCGAGCAGCACTGCCGCGACGACGAGCGCGCCTCCGCCGACCGCCGGGCCCCAGCGCAGCGCGACGCCCGCGGCCGGCGGGCGCTCCCGCGCCGCGTTGGTGTGCACGGTCGGTCTGTGCCCGGTGGGGCGGGCGTGAAACCCCGGTATCCGGAGGCTGCGGGAGGGGCGCGACAAGACCCGGCGACTCAACGACAGGACGTCACGAAACTGAGCACGATCCCGGTCGCGTCGAGGCCCCGGGCGACCGGACCGACGATGCGGGCAGGAAGGTACTGCGCGCCGCCGGGCCAGGTGTGGCCCCCGCCGACGATCCGGTAGACCTGCGCCGCCGGTGGCGCTTCCGTACTGTGCGGTCCCGGCCAGCTGAGGTGGTCCACGGTGAAGTCGTTCGGCGCTGCGGCCACGGGCATGACGACAGGCGCCGTCGCGGACCCGCCGGCGGCCGCCCAGTCCGCCGCGACGTCTTCGATCGGCGCCGTCACGCCGCGCCCGGCCCAGGCCGGGTTTCGAGCGGGCCTCCTGTCGGCCAGGCGGCCCAGAGCGCCGATGCCGCCACCGCCGTAGGCGACCAACGGGTCGGCCGTGCCGTGAAAGGCCAAGAAGCGGACCGGCCGGACCGGCGTCGGCTGCGGTCGGTCCCGCCGGGAGGCCTCGGTGGCGCTGGAAGCCACCAGGACGACGCCGGCCAGGTCGAGCAGGCCGTGACGGGCCAGGTGCTCTGCCAAGAAGCCGCCGTTGGACATGCCGATGGCGAAGACGGGTCCCGTGCGGCCGCCCCCGGACCGGAGTCGCTCGACCAGCGCGATCAGGAAGGCCACGTCGTCAATCCGCTCGTGTCGGGCCCTGAGCGAGGGCCTGGTGCGGTCGCCCCACACGTGGAGGTACCCGTCCGGGAACGCGACGGCGCAGCCGGCGGCCGCGCCGCGCGCCGCGAGCCCGCTCAGCGCGGCGGTGCCGATCCCCGTTCCGCCGGCGCCGTGAAGGACGAGGAGGAGAGGCGCGTCGGCTCTGGTACCCGGGACGGCGACGAACGTGCGGGGCACACCGTCGACGGTGATCGTCTGCGGGGCCAACTCGGGCAGGACCAGCCCGGCCCTCGCCATCATGTGGCGACGCACCGCCGCGCGCAAGGGTCGGGGACGGCCGGGCGACCCTGTCATTCCCAGCAGGATACGGACGTGATCGACAGGCCGAACGAATTCCCCGCGCAGACCACCAAGCCGCGCCGGTCTCGGTCAGGCGGAGGCCTTGACCTCGGTCGTCTCGTCGGCGCTCGAGAGCGCCTTCCACAAGGCCCAGTAACTCTTGTAGGTGATGGCGTCGGTGATGTAGCCGGCGCGCTCCAATTCGGCGTGGAAGGCCGGCAGGTTGCGCCAGGGCACGCCCATGTCGACGTGGTGCGCCAGGTGCCAGCCCGTGTTGTACGGCACGATCCAGAAGCGCGCGAGCCAGGACTGGTGCACGTTGTGCGTCGTGGCCCGCCGGTCCGAGCTGCGCTCCATGCCCCCGTGCTCGGCGATGGAGCGCAGGCGGTTGATGACGCGCCACTCGGTCATCCAGGGCAGGAACCACAGGAGCGGGTAGATCCACCAGCGCCCGGTGGCGGCCCACATGGCCGCCCACAGCAGTGCCTGCACGCCGAAGATGGAAAACCCGATGGGGCGGAACGGCTTGGTGCGTGTGTTCTTCACCAGCGGCACGAGGTTCTTCCACCCGCTGATGCCGACGGCGTCACGGAAGAGGCGACGACGCAGGG
Source organism: uncultured Acidimicrobiaceae bacterium (assembly GCA_963783965.1). Taxonomy (GTDB): domain Bacteria; phylum Actinomycetota; class Acidimicrobiia; order Acidimicrobiales; family RAAP-2; genus Bog-473. The sequence goes on from CAWAPQ010000005.1 coordinate 224,811, forward strand.
CCCGGCGTGTGCAGGGGTAGGGCGAGTAGAACGCCATGTCCGGCTCGTCGGGCCCGAACTCGTCCTTGTGGTGGGCGAAGTGCACCCGGCGGTAGAGCTGTACCGGCGTGAAGACGGGGTAGGCCACCACCCACTTGCCGATCCAGTCGTTCCACCGCTTGTTGGTGAAGAGGAGCTTGTGCGCCGCCTCGTGCATCAAAATCGCGAAGCGGGCGTAGAGCGGGCCCATGAGGACGAACGCGACGAGGTAGCTCCACCACTGGTCGATCCAGACCGCGCCACCGATGGCCACCGCGACCCAGAACCAGACCGCGGCGACCGAGAGGGCGTTGCGGGCGTTGTCGATGCGCCGCAGATCGGCCCGCAGCCCCGGGATGGCCATGCCGTTCGCCTGCAACCGCTCGCTGGGCAGGACGTCGGGCCTGTCGGTCACTTCGGGCACCATGGTGCTGGCCATGGCCTCTATATTACTGGAATCAGTCAGCTGACACAATCACGTAATACGACCCCGGGGCGGACCGGGCGGGAGGACCCGGCACCCCCGCTGACGGCGCGGTCCGTGCTGGCCAGCGCCTTGCTCGGCATGGAGCCGCCCGAGCTGCCGGTGGCCCAGCTCGTGCGCCTGACCGGGCTTTTCGGCATCAGTGAGAACCGGGCCCGGGTGGCGCTGAGCCGCATGGTCGCCGGTGGCGAGGCGACGTCCGACGGGACGGGCCGCTACAGGCTCGCCGGCCATTTGGCCGAGCGTCAGTCGCGTCAGTCGGCCAGCCGCGCCGGCCTGACCAGCGGCTACGACGGAGCGTGGTGGCTGGCCGTGGTGACAAAGACGGGGAGCTCGGCTGACGTCCGGGTCGCCCGCCGCCGCAGCCTGGCCTACGGGCGGATGGCCGAGCTGCGCGAGGGCGTGTGGATGCGTCCGGCCAACCTGGCGATGGGACTGCCGGACTCTCTGGACGGTGACATCGAGCTCATGACGGCGCGACCGGGAGAGCCGGCGGCCCTGGCCCAGCGACTGTGGGACCTGCCCGCGTGGTCGGCGCGGGCGCGTGACCTGTTGGGCGAGCTCGACGCACTGCACCCGGCGGGGCCCGAGGCACTGGCGCCGGGCTTCGAGCTGTCGGCAGCCGTGCTGCGGCACCTGCAGGCGGACCCGCTGCTGCCGGCTGAGCTCCTCCCGGCGGAATGGCCGGGAGGGCGGCTGCGCGCCACTTATGACCTGTGGGACGCCCGCTACAGGGCGACGCTGAACGACTGGAGCCGGGGCGGCTGACCCCCAGGCGTTGGCCCGCCTGTCTCGGTAACGTCATCGCCATGGACGTCGAGATCGCCTTCACCGGCGTGCCCGTCTCGGACCTGGCAACCGGGCGGGACTTCTTCGACCGTCTCTTCGGACGGCCGGCCGACGTCGAGGTCGCCGCGGACGAGGTGATGTGGCGGGTGGCCGAGACGGCCTGGCTCTACGTCGTGGTCGATGGAGACCGGGCCGGGAAGGGCCTGGTCGCGCTCTCGGTGGCCGACCTCAATGCTGCGCTGGCCGAGCTGGCCGGTCGGGCTCTCCGGCCGGTCCGGGTCGAGGCGGTCGGTGGGGGCCGCAAGGCCACCCTGCTCGACCCGGACGGGAATACGGTCGCCGTCATTGAGGTCCCCGGCTAAGTCGCCGCCGGGTCGGACATCTTCTCCCACACCGAAATGTGGCTGCGGCTGTCGCTCGTGAAGGGCGACCGGTCCCAGTCGTTCCAGCGCTCGAGCAACGACATCCCCGCGAGACGTGCCATCAGGTCCAGCTCCGCCGGCCACACGTAGCGGAACGGCGCCGAGAACGCCTCGACCCCGCCGTCGCTGATCCAGTAGTGGTGGGAGATCGACCGTTGTCGCACAACGTCGTACTCGTCGAATCCGACGTGGGTCGGGGTCACGGTGAAGGCGCGGATGGTCTCGCCGGGCGGCAGTCGTTGCAGGTCCGGCACAATGACCTCCACCGCGAACAGGCCGCCGCGTACGAGGTGTGCGGCGACATTGGCGAAGCAGGCGACCTGCGCGTCCTGTGTGGTGAGGTTCATGATGGTGTTGCGCACGAGGTAGGCGAGGGTCGCCGTTCCGCGGCATTCCTCGACTGTGGCCGTGGCGAAGTCGCCGATGGTCACGTTGATCGCGTCGGCACCGTCCTTGGTCCGCAACTGCTCGACCATGTCGGGCGACAACTCGATCCCGTGCACCGGTAGGCCCCGTCGGCTCAGCGGCAACGCCAGGCGTCCGGTCCCGAGGCCGAGCTCGAGGATGGGGCCGGCACCCGCCCGCGCCGCCAGGAAGTCGACCGCGGGGTCGACGACGGCCGGATCGAAGAGGTGGGGCCACTTGGCTTCGTAGCCGGAGGCGATCGACCCTACGAAGAAGTTCTCGGGCACTGATCCATGGTGTCAGGCAGCGGGTGCCGCCCGCTCGGTACCGCTATGCCGCGTGCGACTGGTTGATCCAGGTGTGGTACATCTCGGCGTAGTGGCCGCCGAGCGCCACCAGCTCGTCGTGCGAGCCGACCTCGAGGAGTTCGCCGTCACCGACCACGACGATGCGGTCGGCCCGCATGGCCGTCGACAGACGGTGCGCGATCAGCACGGCCGTCCGCCCGTCGAGCAGCACGTCCAGCGCCGCTTCCACCATCGTCTCGGACTTCAGGTCCAGGTTCGAGGTGGCCTCGTCGAGCACGAGCACGCGGGGCTCGGCCATGAAGGCCCGGCCGAGGGCAATGAGCTGGCGCTCGCCCGAGGAGAGCGACTGGCCCCGCTCGTGGACGGGCGTGTCGAGACCGTAGGGGAGCCGGTGCACGAGCTCGCCCAGGCCGACCTGGTGGACCGCGTTCCACACCTCGTCGTCCGGTGCACCCGGCCGGGCGAACGCAATGTTGTCCCGGATGGTCCCGGCGAAGAGGAAGGGCTCCTGCGGGACGACGCCCAGCTGCGAGCGCAGAGAGGCAAGCGTCACGTGTTTGAGGTCGTAGCCGTCGATGAGCACGCGGCCCGCCGTCGGGTCGTAGAAGCGGGTGACGAGCTTGGCCATCGTCGACTTCCCCGCCCCGGTGGCGCCCACGAAGGCCACCGTCTCCCCGGGCTCAATGGTCAGGTCGACGTCGTGCAGCACGGGCACGGCGGGGTCGTAGCCGAACGACACGTGGTCGAAGCGGATTTTGCCGCGGATCGGCGGTAGCTCCACGGCGTCGGGTGCCTCCAGGACCGAGGGCTCGGTCTCCAGGAGGCCGCGCAGCTTGAACACCGAAGCCCGGCCCTGCTGGAAGGTGTTGTACTGCTGCACCAGGAGCTGGATCGGCGAGAAGAACCGGTTCACGTAGAGGAAGAAGGCGGTCAGCTGGCCCAGGTTGATCTCCTGCGGGTGGTGCAGGTACATGGCCCCGCCGATGCCCAGGATCAGGAGCTGGCCGAAGACGCTGATGACCTGCGAACCCGGCCCGTAAATGCCGTTGATGCGCCCCGTGTAGTTGTTGGCGTCGCGGTAGGAGCCCACGATGTCGCGGTGGGTCTCCACGTTGTAGCGCTGGCGGTTGTGCGCGCTGACGATGCGGACGCCCTGCAGGCTCTCGGAGAGGTCCGCCAGCACGAGCGCGATGCCGTCGCGCACCTTGTCGTAGCCGCGCTCGGAAGCCCGCTTGAACCAGATCGACATGATGACCAGTGGCGGCAGGACGGCGAAGACGGTGATGGCGGCCAGCGTGGCGTTGGTGGCGAAGAGGAAGATCGTGATGACGATCATGGTCAGGCCCTGAATGGCGAACTGGGCCAGGCCGTCCTGCAGGAGCTGCTGCAGGTTCTCGATGTCGCTCGTCATGCGGCTCATGACGACGCCGGCCTTCTCCTCGGTGAAGAAGTCGAGCGAGAGCCGCTGGAGGTGCCGGAAGACCTTGATGCGCAGGTCGTTCATGACCCACGAGGCGAGCCGGCCCGTCACCCGGGCCTGCCCGTACTGCGCACCCGCCGAGACGCAGATGGAAACCAGGTAGAGGATCGCCATGAGCACGACGACGCCGTAGTCGTAGTGGGGCGGCGTCAGGCCGTGGTTGATGGCGTAGGAGACGAAGCTCGGCCCGAGCTGGGTGAACAGGGCGATGAGCCCGACGAGCAGGGTCGCCAGCGCGCACATGCCCGGGTACTCCATGAGCAGGGTGGTGAGCGTCAGCTTCTTGGACTCGTGCGGCGAGGGCAGCTGCGTGAAGACGGCGTCGGACTCGCCGCGTTCGGGCTCCTCCTTCAGCAAGAGGTCCACGCCGTCCTGCAACTCGTGCGGGATGCCGCCGAAGGGCAGGCCGGCCTGCGCCGCACCGGGCGCACCGCCGCCGCCGATGGGTGGTCCACCTCCGCCGAACATCAGATCGCACCCTTCTCGGGCTCGAGCACCTCATCGTCGGTCTCGAGAAGCCCGTCCTCCGGGGTGACAGCCACGCCCTCGGGCTCGAGGACGCCGTCGTCGAGCCCCAAGCCCTCGACGACGCCCGCGGCCGCTTCCTCCGCGGCGTCCTCCTCGCGGGCCGCCTGGGCCAGCACCTCGGCATAGAGCGGCGTGGAATTCAAGAGCTCGGCGTGGGTCCCGTCGGCGACGATCCGGCCGCCGTCGAGCAGCACGACCCGGTCGGCGAGGCTGATGGTCGAGAGGCGGTGGGCGATGATCAGCGTGGTGCGCCCCTCCATGAGGACGCGCAGCGCGGCGTGGATGCCCTGCTCCACCTTCACGTCGATGGCGCTGGTGGCGTCGTCGAGAATGAGGATGGGCGGGTTCACCAGCAGAGCGCGCGCAATGGCGATCCGCTGGCGCTGGCCGCCCGAGAGGGTGTAGCCGCGCTCGCCGACCACCGTCTCGTACCCGTCGGCCAGCCGGTTGATGAACCCGGACGCGCCGGCGGCCTCGGCCGCGGCCTTGACCTCCTCCATGGAGGCGTCGGGCCGGCCGTAGGCGATGTTGTCCCGGATGGACACGGAGAAGAGGAAGGGCTCGTCGAGGACGACGCCGATGTTGCCGCGCAGGCTGGTGAGGGTGAGGTCGCGCACGTCGTGGCCGTCGACCCTGACCGTGCCGCCGGTGGCATCGTAGAAGCGGGCCAGGACGCGGGCCACGCTCGACTTGCCGCTGCCGGTCCGCCCCACCAGGGCCACCGTCTCGCCGGGGTGGAGGTGCAGGTCCAGGTGGCGCAGAATGTCCCGGCGCCCGTCGTTCTCGTCACCGGGTTTGGACAGGAGGCTGTCCGCCGCGTAGGCGAACGTGACATCGTCGAACTCGACGTCGCCCTGGCAGTTGACCAGGTCGATCGCGTCGGGGCGGTCGACGATCGTCGGCTGCTCGTCGAGAATCTCGTAAATGCGCTCGGCCGAAGCCGAGGCGCGCTGGCCCATCATGATGAGCATCCCCAGCATCATGAAGGGGGCCTGCATCATGATCAGGTACAGGTTGAACGAGACGATGGAGGCGACCGGCAGGCCCGAGTGGATGACCATCCACCCGCCTACGAGGAGGACGAAGACCAGTCCGACCTGGGAGAGGTTCTGCACCAGCGGAGCGAAGCGGGCGCGCAGGTCGGCGTCCTTGATGTAGCCCCACTGCACCCGGTCGGCCGCCGTCGCCAGCTGGCGGAGCTGCTGCTGCTCGGCGGCGAAGCTGCGGACGACGCGCACGCCGTTCACGTTCTCGTCCACCACCGTCGCCACCTCGGCCAGGCGGGCCTGGATGATCCAGGACACGGGGAAGAGCGACTTCCGCATTTTGACGCCGACGAGGTAGATGAAGGGCATCGCCGCCATGGCCACGAAGGCCAGCGGCACGCTGATGGAGAGCATGAAGCCGAAGGCCACCAGCGCGATGGAGCACTGCACCAGGATCATGGGCGCGAACGTGAGGTACATCTGCACCGAGCGGATGTCCGAGTTGGCACGTGAGATCAGCTGGCCCGACTGCACCCGGTCGTAGAAGGGGAACGACATCCGCGTGAAGTGCTCGTAGAGGATGTTGCGCAGGTCGAATTCGATCGCGTACGCGACCTTGAAGAGATTGGTACGCGAGATGTAGCCGAAGAGCCCCGTGAACAACGCCAGGACGGCGATCAACTCCACGTAGTTGTGCAATGGCTGCGTCTTGTTGATCAGCGCGTTGGTGATGCCGTTCTGGAGGATTTTGGGGATCCACACCTGAATGATCAGCCCGAGGAACGAGAAGATGAGCGCGCTGAACCACTGCACCTTGTGCGCCATGACAATGGGTGTCGCCCGCTTGATCCACCCCTTGGAACGGTCCGGGTCCACGGTCGCGCTCGGTGCCTCGTAGCGGCTCGTCACCCCCATCGGGACGTAGGCGGCCAGCGGCAGCCGACGCACCCCGTCCTGGGTGTCGGCCTCCCGGGTGTCCGCCGCCCCGGTCGCGGTCCGGCCGTTCCCGGCGGTCTGCACCCCGGCGGGCGTGCCCTCGATCCTGTCCTCGGTCTTGCTCACCGGTGCGTCCCTTTCGGCGACGGTGTGGCCGGCGCGGTGACCGCAGCTTCGCTCCCGGTCCGACGTGGCCCCTGGCGCGACTCCACCATCGCCCGGGCCCACAGCTCGAGCGAGCGCAGCGCCATGGCCTCCTCTTTGTCCGGCAGGTGGCCGGCGATGGCGACCAGGTACTCGTCCACGACGACGTCGGCCCGGGCCAGCGTGCTGACTCCCTCGGGCGTCAGGCGCAGCTCGACCCGGCGGCGGTCGGCATCCTCCTGCCTGCGGTCGACGAAGCCGCGCGCCACCAGGCCGTCGATCAGGGCGGTGATGGAGGGCCGGCGGACGGCCAGGCGGTCGGCGAGGCCGGAGGCGGCCGCCGATCCTTCGGCCAGGATTCCCAGCACCCGGTACTGCGGAAGGGTCAGCTCCACCTGGGCCAACGCCACCTCCACCCGCTTGGAGAGCCAGGCCGCGACGCGGCCGTACGTGCCCAGGACCGGGGCGCGGCGCTCGCTTTGGACCGGGCGCGGCCGCCGCCTTTGCCGCCTGATGCCGCGTCAGTGGAGGGGGGTGAGGTGACAGACACTTCGACCATCATACAGTTAGACACTCTAACTACGTGCCGTCGGATGCCCGGCCGGGACCCGCAGGGACGGGCTCAGGGCACCCGTGTCCCCCATTCGGGGTCCAGTTGCCGTAGGAACAGGTCGCACCGCACTTCCTCGTCGACCTCGCCGATGGCACCGGCCGCCAGCTGCAGCATGTGCAGCGAACGGAGAAAGCCGCGGTTGGGCTCGTCCCGCCACCGCACGTAGCCCGAGCCGCGCCATCCGGCGGCCCGCAGCGCATCGAGCCCTCGGTGGTAGCCCACTCGCGCAAAGGCATACCGATCGATGGGGTCGTCCGCGAGCTCGGCCAGGTCCGCCCAGGCCTGCAGGCAGTGCGGGTCCCGGGCCGCCACCGCAGCGACCGCCCCGCGACGACGCTCCGCAGGGAGGGACCGGGCCTCGTCGAGCGCGCTGGCCAGCTCCGGGTCGATGGGGTCGAGGACGGTCTCGGGGCTCCCGGAGGTGAATTGGACTGCATGTTCGGGGGTCACCCACCCATGGTACGAGCGCCGATTGGCGCCCGAGCACAGCGTGGTCCGCCTGGGCAGCGGTCTCGGCCGAATGTCGGGGCGAAGAGAGCCGGCAGTACTCTTCCCGCCGTGTTGACGCCCGACCCCAGGCCGACGTCATTCCAGAACCATCCGGGACTCCGTGATCGCGAGCCCGAGGCACGCGAGCTGGCTGAGGTCCTGCGCCGCCTGATCCGGCTGTCGGTCAGCGCGGCGCCGCCCGCCAAGGAGACCGCCGAGCTGACCGCCCGTCTGGTCGAGCTGGCCGACGGGCTCGAAGCGCACCTGCCCCCGGACCCGTTGCCCCGTTTCATCCCACCCGCCGAGGAGGATCCGCCCGGAGACGTGCCGCTGGGGGGCGCCATGCCCTATGACGTCGTGGTCGGGCCGTTCAACCCGGTGGCCCTGCCCGTCGTCCTCGACTTCGAGCCCCCCAAGGCGCTCGGCCGCGCCACCTTCGACGTCACCTACGAGGGAGCGCCGGGGTGTGTCCACGGAGCGGTGCTGGCGGCGACCTTCGACATCATCCTCACTGCGGCCAATGCGATCGTCGGCGCCGTCGGACCGACCGTGTCATTGGCCCTGCGCTACCTGCGACCCACGCTCACCAATGAGGAAGCCGTCTTCGAGGGATGGGTGACCGAGACCACCGATCGCCGGATCTTCAGCAAGGGCCGCATCGTGCAGGGTGGGGTGGTCACGGTTGAGGCCGACGGCGTGTTCGCCATCTTCAATCAGGAACGTGTCAACCAGTTGGCGTCCAGCCGGCGCCGCCCTTCCGACGCCGGCGCCGACTCCGCAGGAACGGCGGGGGCATAGCGCCCGATCATGGCCCGTCAGTCCCTGGAACCCACGCGCGACCCGGCGGACTATTCGTTCACCCATCGGCTCCGCACCCGCTTTGCCGAAACCGATGCGATGGGGATCATCCATCACGCGGCGTACCTGCCGTATCTCGAGGAGGCCCGGGTCGAGTATCTCCGCTCCATCGGGCACCCCTATGACGCCGTGCGTGCGGGCGACTCGGGTGATGCCCGGGAGTTCCCGGTGCTCGAGGTTTCCGTCCAGTACCGCCAGCCTCTGCGCTTCGACGACGAGGTCGCTGTGTCGTTGCGCATCGGCGCCGTCCGTGGCGCCACGTTCCAGATCGCCTACCTCTTGACCGTGGGCACCGAGGCACGCGCGACGGCGGTCACGGTGCACGGCTGTGTCGACGGGCTCGCCCGACCGGCCCGGCTGCCGACGTGGGTCGCACAGGCGGTCGACAACCACCACAGGTGAATCAGCTCGCCACGGCTCGAGGGCGTCGCCACTCCGCGCCGACGCTCCGGACGCGCTTCAGAGAGCCGAGACGATCCCCGCGAACGTGTCCGTCATGGCCTTCTTCGCCGTGAACGGGTCATCGGACCGGGCCACGACCATGCCGGCCTGCATCACGGCGCCGAGGAGGAGGTGCGTCAGCGGATCGACCGCTGACTCCTCAATCCGGCCCATCTCCGCCGCGACGCTCAGCACCGCCTTGATGGTGCCGAAGGCGTAGCGCTCGTCGAGCTCGTGCCACAGGTCCCAGCCGAGGACCGTGGGGCCGTCGAGCATGACGATGCGCTGCACCTCGGGGTTGACGCACTGATCGAGGAACGCGTCGAAGCCGAGCTCGAGGATCCGCATCGGGTCGGTCTCGCCGCTGCTGGACGCGACCTCCAGCACCTGGGCCGTGAGCTCGTCCTCCACCTGCTCGAACGTGGCCTGGAAGAGATCCGTCTTGCTCGGGAAGTGGTGGTACAGCGCGCCACGACTGACGTTGGCCTCGCTGAGGATCTCCTCGGTGGAGGTGGCCGCGAACCCCTTCGCCGCGAACAGGCGCCGCGCCGTGGCGATCAGCCGGCCGCGGGTGGCCTCCGTGCGTTCCGCCTGCGTGGGCACAGCGAAATCCTACCTGGCTCTTTACAAACAGACAGTTGGTATGTAAAGTGTCCTCATGACCCCTTTCCCCCAAACACAGAGTGCACAGCCCGACCTCTCCGCTCCGACTCTGCTCCCGCGCCGCACGATCAGCCTCAGCGGGGGAGAGGTGGCCTATGTCGAGCAAGGCGACGCAGGCGATGACGCGCCGGCGGCGCTCTTCGTCCACGGAGTCCTCGTGAATGCGGATATCTGGCGAAACGTCATCTGGGACGTCGCCCACATGCGCCGGTGCCTCGCCCCTGATCTGCCGGCGCACGGGGCGACGCCGGTGCCTGCGGGCGAGGCGGCCGACCTCTCGCTGCACGGCCTCGCCGCCATGCTCGACGAGCTGTGCGGGCGGCTCGGGCTGGCCCAGGTCGACCTCGTGGCCAATGACACGGGCGGCGCGGTGGCCCAGGTCTTCGCGGCGCGCTACCCCGAACGCATCCGCACACTGACGCTGACCAACTGCGACGTCCACGACAACTTCCCGCCCGAGGCCTTCAGGCCCTTTGTCGATCTCGCCGCATCGGGTGAGTTCGGGCCCCTGGTGGCGGCGATGGCCGGCGACCTGGCGCTGGCACGCTCGGAAGCCGGGTTCGGCATGGGGTACGCGCATCCGGAGCAACTTCCCGACGACCTTCTCGCCAGTTACCTCCAGCCGTTCGTCCCGGATCAGGGCAAGGGACTCGAACGCCTGCTGACGGCGTCGTCGGCAGCGGAGCTCATGTCGGTCGAGCCGCTTCTGGCCGAGTTGCGTGCTCCGGTCCAGATTGCGTGGGGGACCGGTGATGCTTTCTTCGAGCCACAGTGGGCCGAGCGGCTCGCGGCCATGATCCCCGGCGTCGAGCGCGTCACCCTCGTCCCGGACGCGATGTTGTTCTGGCCCGACGAGCGGGCAGCAGATCTGGTCGCGCTCTTGCGTGACTTCTGGAAGGCACACGTCTGATCGCCGCCGCAGCGATGGGCGCGATCCTCAGGCCGGGTGGCCGGGATGGAGCGGCGGCGCGCCCCTGAACGTGAGCAACCCGGCATGGCCTCCCGAGACGGCGCGTACCCCACGCATGAGAAAGGCCTCGTGATCACCCACGGAGAAGTGACCGAGGATCGGGCCCTCCATGCTCACCGCGGCATCCACCAGCAGTGGTGCTCCCGTGGAGCCAAGACGCCAATCGACCGACGCGAACTTGTCGACGACATCACCGGTCTCCTCGCCGAAGAGGCGGGCGAGGTCGACCTGATGCTGACCGAGGAGATGAAGGCCCATTCCCGTTGAACGCTCGGCCACGCCGAGGGTGTGGTTCACCTTGGAGATGCAGACGAGAAAGTTGGGTGGGTCGATGCTGCACTGCGTCACGAAGCCCGCGAGGCAGCCACTCATGTCCGTCTCAGGTGACCGGACAGTAACCACGTAGTAGGCGTAGTCGATCAGGTCGAAGAACGGGCCGAGTCCGTCGGTGTCGGTCACCGGCGCAGCGCCTGATCTGCCGTACCGAAACCCACCGCCGTCCTCCAATGCCATCAGCCGCACCCCAACCAACAGACACGTCCGAGGGGTGTCCCGCGGGAAGGTCGGCATCCGGCCGCCCACTCCGGCGGCACCCCGTTGGGGGTTCCCCTACCCGCCCGGTGGGTAGGCAAAACTCGTGTCTATGAGTCGCCGAAGCCGTTCGCTGGGCCGCGCGCTGCCCGAGGGAGGCTGTTACTCGTGACGCAAGGGGTCCCCGGCGCCATCGGTATTGACGGCGCGCCGGCAGGGTTCGATATCAAGAAGGGCGGGCTCGGATCGGCCGCCCAGGCCCTTGCTCTCGCCACGTTGTGCGGGGTCCTCTTCCTCACCTTCCTCGACAACACCGTCGTCAGCGTCGGGCTGGCCAACGTCCAGAGCGATCTCCACGCTGGCGTCACCTCGCTGCAGTGGGTGGTCAACGGCTATGCGCTCACGTTCGCCAGCTTCATGCTGGTCGCCGGCATGCTCGGCGACATCTTCGGCCGCAAGCGAGTCATGCTCGTCGGGGTGGCCATCTTCTGCGGCGGCTCCGTCATGGCTGCGCTGGCGGGCAATGTCGATTGGCTCATCGCCGGCCGGGTGATCATGGGCATCGGCGCCGCGGCGAGCGAGCCCGGCACTCTGTCGATCATCAGGCACGTGTACCCGGATCGGGAGACTCGCGCCGACGCGCTCGGGGTGTGGGCTGCCGTGTCGGGACTTGCTTTGGCCCTGGGACCCGTCATCGGTGGCGCCCTCGTTGGCTTCTCCAGCTGGCGGGCCATCTTCTGGTTCAACCTGGGGTTTGGTGTCGTCGCGTTCATTTTGGCGGCGGTGGCCGTGCCCGAGACGGCCGACCGCCAGGGACGCCGTATCGATGTCTTGGGATTCCTGTTCGGCGCTGCATTCCTCGCGTGCATCTCGTTCGCGGTGATCCAGGGAGAGGAGTCCGGGTACACCGCACCGTGGATTGTGACGCTCTTCGTCCTGTGCGGCCTCTCGGGCATTGCGTTCGTCATCACGGAGAAGAAGGTCAAGAGCCCGATGCTCGATCTGTCGATGTTCCGACTCCCTCCTTTTGCCGGCTCCAACTTCGTGGCATTCGTCGCGTACTTCGGCACGTTCTCCATCTTCTTCTTTACGGCTCTGTATCTGCAGGTCGTGGCCAACGCGTCGGCCTACCAGACGGCAGTGGACTTCCTTCCGATGGCGGTCGGGCTGATCGTCGCCTCCGCACTCACCGGGCCGCTGGTGGCGCGTATCGGACCACGTTGGCCGATGGTCATCGGGTGCCTTCTGGCGGGGGGCGGCATCCTCGTGGCCAACGCGGTGCTCTCGCCAACGGTCGACTTCGGGACCCTTGGTTGGGTGCTTCCGCTCGCAGGCGTCGGCATCGGCATGTTGCTGGTGCCCGTGACGTCCGTCCCTCTCAGCGTGGTGCCCCCGGAGCGCTCGGGAATGGCGGCGTCCGCCACCAACACGAGCCGAGAAATGGGCGCCGTGTTCGGCGTGGCCATCCTCGGCTCCATCGTCAACGCCAAGCTGACGGGTGACCTCGCCGCGCGCCTGAAGGCCATCGGCATCCCCCCGAACTTTCAGAGCCTGGTGGAGCACGCCATTCAGACGGGCGGAGCCTCGAGCGGAGGGGCGGCCAGCAGCGCCGAGCATTCCAAGAACGAGGCGGTGGCAAAAATCGCCACGAAGGTGGTCAACGCGGCCTACAACGCCTTCGGATCGGGGTTGCACGAGGCTCTGGTGTTGTCAGGGGGCCTCATCCTTGTCGGCGCGGTGGTCGCAGCGTTCACCATTCACCGCATTGCGGGGAAGACCTTCGAGCTCTAACGCGACGCGCTGTGCACGGGGGACCCCCGACCAGCGCCCGACCCTACCGGCGGCTCTGTCCGGGCGTGGTCCGGCTGCGAGTGGGCGGCTCGATCCCACGGTCCGACGGCGGCGGCCAGCAGCGACGAATTCGGAACCTTGAGCATCCCCTCATCGGTGAGAACGGAGACGTAGGTGAGGCTCATGGCGGTGACGGTGCCGTAGAACTCGCCTCCGAGCGCGCCGGATCGAACTCGTATCCGATTTCCGACCGCGAACGGGCGGGCCATCAGGAGCACGAGCCCGGCGAAGACGTTCCCCAGGCTCTGCTGGGCGGCGATGCCGATCACGACACCCGCGATCGCCCCGCCGAGGAGGAGGTGACCGACGGGAATCGACAGCATGGAGAGCATCCCAATGACTGCGATGGCGTAGCCGAAGCTCGTGACCAGCATGCGCATGGCGGAACCAGCGGTCTGACCTCCGCGCCAGCGTGCGAGCGCGTCGAGCTCCACGGCACTCGAGCGCGCACACGCCACCACGAGTACCAAGAAGACAACGGCGGGTATGTCGAGCAGGGCCCGACCGCCGAGGGTGTGGGCGTGGCGGGGGACAACCGAGGAGCCGACGATGAGAGCGACTGCAGCGCCGCATCCCGTAGCGACGGCCCGCCGGAACCGGGGGCGCCGGACGAGGACGCGGGTGGGCTCCGCCACGGCGATCCGCTTCTTGGGGCGCAACCTCATTGAGCCACGTTCACGTGGGGACCCCGGCACCTGAAGCTCCGAGCCCGCCGTGACCGCGCCGCTCGGCCCCCGACAGTCATGGTCGACATCCACCCTCCTTGAGTCGTGCGAGGCTTCGCCAGGACTGCTCGCGTCCGATTCCGTACCCCGACGGGCGAGGAACATGCGAGATTGATGCCTCAACGGCAGGTGCCCGACGCCGGATCCCCCCTTCCGGCGTGGCGCACCGTCCGGCGCACGTGCTCCAACGGGCATGGTGGACGCAGACTGGAGACGTTTATGAAGTTCGACACCATGCTGGCCGGACTCACGGACGCGCCGGCCCACGCCCAACGACTGGAACAGATCGGGGTGGATGGCGCCTTCACGTTCGAGGGCCCCCACGATGTGTTCACGCCCCTGGTCCTGGCTGCCGGCGCGACAACCAGCCTCCAGCTCGCGACCAACGTCGCCGTCGCGTTCCCGCGCAACCCCGTGCAGCTGGCTCACCAGGCCTACGACCTGCAGCTGCTCGCCGGCGGTCGATTCACCCTGGGCCTGGGTTCTCAGATCAAGACGCAGATTGAGAAGCGGTACGGCGCATCGTTCGATCGCCCGGTAGCCCGCATGCGCGAGATGGTCGCCGCGCTCCGTGCCATCTTTGCGACGTGGGAGACCGGAGAGGCGCTGGACTTCCAGGGTGAGTTCTGGTCTCACACCCTGATGCCTCCGTTGTTCAATCCCGGGCCCAACCCGCATGGTCCGCCTCCGATTGCCCTTGGCGGGCTCGGGCCGCAAATGCTGCGGCTGGCCGCCGAGGTGGGCGACGGCGTCCTCGTCATGCCGTTCAACACCGCGACGCATTTCATGAAGCGGAGCCTTCCTGCCATTGTGGAAGGACTCGCTCGAGGAGGCAGGAATCGCTCGTCGTTGACCGTGACCGGCGAGGTCATCGTCTGTTGCGGGCAGAACGAGGAGGAACTCGAGATCGCGCGGTCCGCCGGCCGGTGGCTCCTCTCCTTCTACGCGTCGACACCCGCCTATCGCCCGGTGCTCGAGGCCGAAGGGTGGGGGGCGCTCCAGCCCGAGCTCAACAGCCTCTCCAAGTCGGGACGTTGGGTCGAGATGCCGGGACTCATCGACGATGACATGCTCGCCACACTCGCCGCGGTGGGCTCACCAAGTGACGTGTCCCTGGACATCGCCCGCCGATTCGGAGGCCACGTCGATCGCGTGGGCTTCTACACCCCCTACCTCATAAGCGAGGCGACCCTTGCGGAAGTCGTGACCGCAATGGCATCGGTGGTACCGAAACCGTCGTGAGTCTTCGAATAGGTCCGGCGGAATCTCGGCAGTCGCGGGCCTGTGGGGCTCTTGACAGGTCCGGTATCATCAGATCTCCACGAGGAGGACCTCCAATGGCACGGCACAAACACAACCGAGAAGAAGTGTCCTTTTAGCTCAATGAGCAAGCGACGTCGCGGTTACCCCAGCGAGTCGCGAGTGAAGCGTGGCGACCGAGTCGTTCACGGCAACAAGGAGTTGATTCGAGAAGCTTGGACGCAAAGATCCTTGTCCATGCGGTTCGGGTCGGCGCTTTCAAAAACTGCTGCTTAGCGAGTGGCAGGTTCGACGGGTCGCTCCGCAACTCCTACCGGCGCGACCGATAGTCCTCCCACGCGCAAGGGCTCAATGGCCGACTTGGGGGTAAGGCGAGAATCCGGAGCCGCAACCCATAACGAGTCGAAGGCTGATGGCAGGTAGTAGACCCGGTCTCGCGCCAGCGCCCGCTCAGTTGCGCAGCCAGCATTCAGGCGTGCCAGCGCGCCTGAATGCGTGCGCTACCCCTTGTTTTGATTCCGCCGCTCCCAGAAGGCCGCCTCGTCGTAGTCCTCGCCGAATCGGGAGTCATTCCACAGGTCTGATCCGTCCCAGATGTCAGATCCGTCCACCTGGAGCGACGTGCAAAGGGCGTTCAGGACATCCACCAGCATCAGCGGTCGAGCACTGAGTCGAACTTGCTCGGCGTTCCGGTCTCGGATGTCGACGGCGCGCCTCAGTGCCTCGAGAAGGAGCTGTGCGGGGTCGTCTCCCGTCCACTCCCGCCAACGTGGATCTTCCCACCTCCAACCGTTCATTTCTCGATGAGATCCGGATTCCTGGGCGCTCACGTCGCAAGATTCCCACAACGAGGTGCGGCCCGACCGATGCCGTCGTCAGCGGCTCGCCTCACGCTCGGTTTTCTGCGCCCAAGGGGAGGGCTGATGCGGCTCGTCAACGGAGCCTGCGGATGCGAAGCCTGTTGTCCGACAGCGGGACGCTGAACAGGCCATCGGGGGACACGTCGAACAAGTCTGAACGTAAGTCGCTCACGAACTCCGGGAGACGGTCTCCGAACAGGTGAGGAGCGGTCGACGAGGTTGACAGCACCCATGCGATCACGTCATCGACCGATCGCTCGAGGACTCGCTCGTCGGGTATCACGATGACCTCTTCGGGGCTGAAGCCCGCTCTCTGGAACACCTCATCCTCCCCCGAGGGCGAGGTGTTGCGAAACCCTTGACCCGCCCTACGGTCGGGGCCGAGCCAACGACGGCGCAACTCGTCGATGGTCGCCTCTGGCACGGCTGGATGGACTCCTGCGGGAGTGATGCGATCTGGCGGGTTGGTGTGCCAGAGGTCCACCTGGACGACGGCGCCGTCAGGTTCGAGCATCGTGCGAACGGCGGTGGCCACGCGAGGTCGATCCATCCAGTGGAACGACTGGCCGAAGCTGATCACCCGGAAGGTTCCCAGTGGACCGGGAAGCTCTTCTGCTCGCATTCGAACCCAGGTCGCGGCCGTGACGTGCTCTCCTGCAGCGGCCCTTCTCGCCTCCGCAATCATTCCGGGATCCGCGTCCAGCCCAACCACGCTCTCAAAAAGATGTGCGAAGAACAGGGCCACGGTGCCTGGCCCACAGCCGACGTCAAGGAGGCGTCCCCGCCCGTCAAGGTCGAGGCTGGCGGCCAGAACAGCAGCGAGGGCGGGTGCGTAGGGCTTACGGCCTTGTCGGTAGTAGGGCGCTGTGCCCCCGAACGCGGTCTCGTCCCACACCCAGTCTTCCCAGCCGTGGCGTAAGGAATCTTCTCCCACCAGCCCACTCTGCCAGAGGGCTGGGCCTCGCTACGTCGGCGCAGCGAAGTAGTACTGAGCCAGCCCGAGTACCTGCTTCGTTTCGAGGTGGTCAATGTCGACCCGAACGTCGGCGACGACCTTGGCTGCGACCTCCTTACGATGTTCCTCGACGTAGGCGACCCAGCGATGCGAGGCGTTTGCCTTCCCTCCACCATGTCCCAGCAGCAAGATCGCGCCCGCAGGCGACAAGGCGTCGGCCAGCTCGGCCCAGTACGCGGGACTGTCGTCCTCGTAGGCACCCGAAGGATTTCCAGAGTGATGGTGAACTTTGTGAAAGTGTCCGTGTGGATCCGTCGCAACGAGGCGCTCAGGCCGTTGGCGAGGCGCAGCATCGGTCACGTAAATGACGGTTTCGTGAAAGTCGATGACAGCAACGACGTTCTTTCCGCGGATCTGCTCTGCGCTGTCGGCCATTGTCAGACTTCCTTGCCTTTTTCTTCGAGGTCCGCTGCCACAGTGTCGTAGCCGGCACTGGTCAAAATTCGCCGCAAGTCGACGAGTTGTTGCCCATCGATGTCCTTGTCGCTCGGACGCCTGAGAACCTCGGTCTCTTGCCCGACGCGGAACAGAAACATGTCGTCGTGCCTTTGTTCGATGGTTCCGACCGCCTCGAGCAAGGAAACGACATCGTGCCATTCGACATTGTGATTCGTCTTTTGCTGAAAGATCTGGAGCAAGGTGTCTCGATGATGCCCGCTGAGATGCTCGGGCCCTGCGCTTGACGACATCGCGATCCTCTCGTCGGGGTGAAGACCTCAATGTAGCGAGAGTCCCGGATCGGCGCGACTCTGTGCGGCCGAGCTCCAGAACCTCGGGGTCGATCCGACATCCCAGATCCTCCGTGCGTGGGGAGTCCGCGTGGGTCACGATGGGTTGGTGACCACGCCCCTCGAGCGGCCATCGGCTCGTGTCATCGTCATCGACGGGACGAGCAGCGTGTTGCTCTTCCTGATCAAAGACCCTCAAGATCCCAAACCCCCGCTCTGGATCACCCCTGGCGGAGGGATCAACCCGGGCGAGACACCCGGCGAAGCTGCAGCACGCGAGATCCGTGAAGAGACTGGCGCGGTCGTCGACCCGTCAGAGTTGGGCGTCCCTGTCGCCACCTGCCGAGGAGAATGGGTGTTTCGCGGTCAGCCTCTGTATTCGGTGGAGACCTTCTTCGCGTGGCACACGGATCGGTTCGAACCCTCGACTGCTGGATGGGAGCCATTGGAGCACGAAGTCCACGCGGCATGGCGATGGTGGACGATCGACGAGATCGACACCACGAACGAGCGCGTCCTGCCCTCACGGTTGGGCGACGTCGCGCGGTTGATCACGCAGGGCGCACTTGGCTCATCCCCAATCGAATTGCCCTGGGTCAACTTCGACGCAATCGAGGCCGACGGGTCGACGGGAAGGAAGAAAGGCTGAAGCCATTCGGGTGAGACGGGCCAAGAAGAGGGAGCGACATGATCGCTCGCACGCGCCAGGGTGATCGACTGGCGGTAGAGACGCCGGAGTCCCAGCGCAAGGATCCCTCGCGATGGCTAAGACCCCGTCTCCCCGAGACCGCGGTACGGCACGGAGGTCGCTGCTCGATACCATGTGCATGTGGATGGACGGATCCTGAACGAGAACGCTGAAAACGCGGTTCTCGACGGTGGTCCATTGGACGGGAGAGAGCACCGTGTCAAAGCCGATTCGGCTGAGCTCCTCGTCGTGATGGAGGACGGATCCAGGTACCTCTACAGTGCGTGCGACCGAGTCCAGAAATTAGCGAATGGACAGGTGGCGCCCGTCTTTGAGTTTCGGGGAAGGGACTTCCCACTCCGTTCCTCTGGACGCTAGGGGCCTCACTATCCCGGCCTTCGGACCGCGGTCTGACAGCACGGGAACCTCGTGGCAAGGGCAGTATCCTGAGTGCGGTGTTCGAACGGTTCACCAACCGGGCACGGAGGGTGCTCGTGCTGGCGCAGGAAGAGGCGCGCCTGCTCAATCACAGCTTTATCGGCACCGAGCACATCCTCCTGGGGTTGATCCGCGAGGGAGACGGGCTCGCGGCGCAGGCGCTCGACGCCTTGAAGGTATCCCTCGAGGCGGCACGCGAGAAGGTCGAGGAAACGATCGGCACGGCGGGGACTCCGCCAAGCGGTTCGCCACCGTTCACGCCACGAGCCAAGAAGGTCCTTGAACTCTCGCTGCGAGAGGCAATGCAACGGAATGACAGCTACATCGAAACGGAGCATCTCCTCCTCGGGCTTGTACGTGAAGGCGAGGGAGTCGCCGCCAACATCCTCGTGAGCCTCGGGGCGGATCTCGGTAGCGTGCGGCAGAAGGTCATTGAGCTGATGTCAGGCGGACACAGGCCACATGACAGTGGTCTGGTCAACGTGCTCCGTGCCGCGCAGCCTGGACCAGCGGTCCGCCAGGAATGGGCAGCACCCGTCTGGGATCGTCCCTCCGAAGGCACCGTCCCGGAAGTGCTCGCGGTCAATGCACTCGTGCTCGAGAACGATGTCGTCGCGGTCGCCATCGACCGTCTCGAGGTCTATCCGAACGGCTTCATGATCAACCTGCTCATGCGAGTGGATCCGCGCAAAGCTGGGGTCATGATGGAGATGCTCCGTCCACTCGGAGCAAACCCCGCTCCACGCGTCAGGGTTCGGTTCGCCGACGGGAGAGCGGCCGGAAGCGGACCTGGCATTGGCGCCATGCCCGACCTCGCCAAGGACGAACATGGAGTTCCCATCGATCCCTTCATGAGCATGGGAAGTCATGGTGGAGCACCCAGTGGCTGGCGGGCCTGGGCCTGGGTGTTTCCGCTACCTCCCGACGGACCGGTCACTATCTCCGTTGCCCTGGAGGCTGCCGGCTTGGGCGAATCGAGCTTCACCGTTGAGGGATTCGACGTTCGCGGCGCGGCCGAGCGGGCCAAGGTCGTCTGGACCTAGCAGTGCGGGACGCCGTCATGGTCCCGGCGATGTGAACGCCCCTGCATGGACAGAGACTCGGGTCCACTGAGCAAGAACCATGAGTCCGGCATTGACTATGAGGAGTTTGCAACCTGCTTGTGAAGGTCAGTCCCCACGGTTGACCTGGCGCTGAGCGGGCCATCCTGCACCGAAATCGACATCTTTCAGTGCTGGGGTGGCATCACGGAGCCAGTCTCGAACTCGCTACGCCATCGATGGCGAGACGTCCTCCAACCCCGAGCGGAGCATCTCCCTGAGTTCCGGCGTGTCCGCGTGTCCGTGCTTCGCAACGGCATGCGCCACGGCGGCATCAAGCGTTTCCTCTTCGTTCCCAGCGATGGTCAGAGTGCAACCGACATCGTTTGGAACCTTGCGGCAGTCGACCATTTTCCGGCCCATATGTGTCCCCTTCCAGTCCGGGCCCGTCGACAAAGGCAGCCACGGCCTTTGCACAGCGTTCGCCTTGACGGCCCACCGAACAGCTTACCTACTAGTAGGTAGAAATCAAGTGGTAACCTGCCTCGTTATGCGAACTTCTCCAGGGCTGCGCTGATGCGCTCAACGCAACGAGACAGCACTGAGACGGCAAGCCGGATTTTGGATGCGGCCGAGCAACTGGTCCAGGTCCGCGGGTTCAATGCCTTCAGCTACGCCGACGTCGCCGCAGAACTTGATCTGACCAATGCCGCTTTGCACTATCACTATCCGAGCAAATCGGAGCTCGGAGAGGCTCTCATCGCTCGCTATGTGACGCGATTCCTCGGGGCGCTCGAGGACATCGACGAGTCCGTGACCAAGCCGCTGCACAAGCTTGAGGCCTACGCTGATCTTTATGCTGACGTCCTCAAAAACCAAAGGATGTGTTTGTGCGGCATGTTGGCGGCAGAGTACGAGACTCTCTCCGCAGGGATGCAAGTTGCGGTCACAGACTTCTTCGAAAAGAACGAGACATGGCTGTCCCGGGTGTTACGTCAAGGTCGCGACGGGTGGTTCATTGAAGTTTGTAGGGTCCCCCCTCAATGAAGCACGCTCTATCGTGAGCGGACTCGAAGGGGCAATGCTCATTGCGCGATCCTTCGGCGATCTCAAGCGATTTGAATCCGCGGCGAGCCACATGTTGACCGTCCTGCGCGCGTAGCCCAATCGCCACGAGAGTGAGATCGATCAACCACCCGAACGTACGCGGGATGCACACCGTTCAGCCGTCGCCCTCGACGACCCGCAGCCCGGAGAGCAGAACTCCGTCTATTGCTGCTCACAAAGACAGAACGGATGACCGGCGGGATCGGCGTGGACTATCCATGTGCAGCCAGGCTCCTCGACCGGGCCGCTGAGCACGGCTGCACCAAGTTCGACAGCTCGGAGACTGGCGGCGCTGAGGTCGGAAACAGTCAGGTCGAGATGTATCTGTTGCGGCGCACCATCGGGCCAGACAGGTGGGTCGTATGGCGATGCAAGCTGGAATGCCAGCTTGAACGACAGACCTCCGGCGTGGACCTCACACCATTCGGCATTGCTGACATCGGTCTGCCCATTCAGAAGATCCGCGTAAAAGTGCGCAAGGGCTGGCGGGTCGGGGCAGTCGAACACGACGGCGCGCAGGCTGATCGCTGCTGAAGACATGATCTCTGTCTACCTGACCAGGTGTCTGACCACACCTTCTCTACCGGTCACTCACCGGCCTGTGCATGGGGCCGCCTGGTGAGCGTCCCGGCGGGACCTTATCCCGCGCTTTGGATCCGGCGGTTCCTTCGAACCGCTCAGGCAATCAACTCATTTGGCTCTGCGTTTTTGGCCTCGCCGCGCGGTTCGGCTGGCGCAATGCGCTCTCCCTGGTGAACCGGAACGGATTGCCATGCCGCATTGCCATTCGGGCGTGCCGAGCGACGTCGCTTGCCGCCCAGCCGGTGGGCAAGTCGGGGGCCTACGAAGTGCGTACCGGCGACGAACCGCATGAGCGGGCCCATGCTCGGCGCAGCCAAGGCGCCGGTGACGAAGAGTCCGGGTACGTTGGATTCGAGGTTGCGATCCAGCACCGGCGCCCCACCCACGAGTTTGAGGTCGGCGCGAATGGAGGGCGTGAGGTAGCCGAGGCGGTTCAAGTCAAAGCGGAATCCGGTTCCGGCGATGATGTGATCCGCGCTTTCGGTGATGACCCCTTCGGGCCCACTCAGCTGGATCTGCACCCGATCGCCGACCGGCTCCGCTCCGAGCACCTCGTGGCCGAACAGCATCGGCACCTTTCCTTCGACCCGCTCACGAAGCCACCACGCACCTTGTGGACCGAGAAACCCGAAGGCCTTCTCGACCCGACTCTTGCTGGGCAGAAGTCGGAAGAGGTCGGGAAGTTGGTCATAGGCCCAGCAGTGCCAACCTTCGCAGAGCCGCGCGATCGGCTTCCTGAGTTGCTGCCGGCGACTGGGATTCAACGGGTTGGGCGGGGGCCAGAACACGCTGTCACCGCGCATGACGACCTTGACCGTCGCTCCCTGCTCGAGGAGCAAGGCTGCCGTCTCCAGGGCCGAGGAGCCACCTCCCACGACGATGACTTCCTTGCCGCGGAATGTTGCAAGGTTCGTGTGCTGAGAGGTGTGCGAGACGAGGTCCGAAGGAAGGCTCGTGAGTTCCGGAGGCACGTACGCAAACGGGATGATGCCTGTGGCGACGACCACGCGGGCTGCTCGAAGCTCTTCACCGTGAGCGGTACGGAGCAGAAAACCACCGCTTGAAGCGCGGGACAGGAAATCGATCTCCGTTTCCTCCAGATCGGGCACGAGCTGGCCGGCAAACCAGCTGCCGTAGTCGACGAACTGTTCTCGCGACAGGGGGATGACCCTCTCGTGGTAGACCTCCTCGGCCTGGGCGCAGTAGTCGCGAGCGAGGTAGCCGGCGGAGGGCGCCGAGAGATCGGACGCATACGGCTCGGACTTCAGGATCATTCCGGCAGGCATGTTGGATCGCCATGCGCCCATCGTCTGGCCGAAGACCCGATGCTCGACCCCCGCATGCCTGAGGTGGGCGGCCACGGACAACCCGTTCGGGCCGGCTCCGATGACCACAACGTCAGTACTAGGCACCGAGGTGCTCCTTTCGGATCGGGTTGGGCGCAGGCGCCCAACGGGAGTGCAATTGGCGGTCCACGGTGAGCCGCCGTCGCGCCAGGCCCACGTTGCCGGCAAGAGCGGCGACCGCGGGGCCGAGGTCGTTTCTGTCCATGTAGTCGTACGTCTGTCGATGGAGGAAGTCCTTTGCGAATTCCGCCATGGCCTCCCGGGGTGGCACGCATTCGGGTCGCCGTCCTCGGCTCTGGATGTTCTCCCGCAGCCATTTGACGTCGCCCTTCAGGTACCGCATCCGGACCCCCGTCCGATAGCCCTGAATGGGAGAGAGGGGTTCACGCATCGCCCACTGCCACAGCAGCGCGGGGAACGGGACGCCCGACCGGATCGCCATCTCCAGCGAACCGGACAGTCGGGCGTTGATCTCCATCAAAAGAGGTCGGCCCTTCGCGTCACGGCGGAACTCGATTTCGCTGTAGCCCTCCAGACTCAGTGCTCGGACGAGTGTCTCGGAGGCGGACAGGAGGTCGAGGGGCATAGGAATGCTCTCGCGCACCACCGAAACGCCTCCCAGGACGGGCGTCGTCCGATGGGCCACTTGGGCGAAGCTCGCCCAGACTCTTTCCTGTGCGTAGAACAGACTCACCGCTTCGCGGGCTCCGGTGGCCATTTGCTGAATGATGGCGGACGAACTCCCGGCATCATTGAGCTCCTGGAGGAAGTCGAGGGCCTCCGACCTGTTGATGACGGTCCTCGAGATCACTCGGGTCGCCAGGCCGGTGTTGGAAACCCAGGACTGGGTGGGCTTGATGACCGCAGGGAATTCGACGTCTGCGAGGGCCGATAGGGCGTCGCCGAGATGATTGAGCGCCACGGTCCGAGGGCGTGGGATCCCGTGTTCGGCCGCGACGGCCAGCGTGCTCTGCTTGTCGTTGGCCGTGTCGAGTGCCGCTTCCGAGGCGAGGGCCACCGCAACGCCCTGCTGTTCGAAGGACTGGCGCCAGGGTCGGAGAGCGGCAATTGAGCCGTCCATGCAAGGAATCAGCACGCGGGTGGATCCCTGGCCCACAATGTCGAGCACCTGTTGCGCGTAGGCAGTGGGATCGTCGTGATAGCTGGGGAGAAGGTGCTCGCGTTCCGACCAGCGAGAGGCGAACGTCGGCACTCCAAACCGTGGGTCGCACAGGTCGGAGGATTCCCCTGTCGTGACCCGCAAACCCTCACGCCCAAGCGTCCGGGTGGCTACCAGGGATTGCCGCGAGCTCCCATCGAGCACCAGGGCGTCGATGGTTCCGGGCGAGCGGTCTCGGCGGGTCACGCTGCGGTCGTCTCGACTGGTGCGTCGATCCGGGAATCGCGAAGCGTCATCTGGGGAATTCCTCCTTGCTGCATTGCACAAAGCAGGGAGGCACGGAACGCTCTCGTGATACCACCGCCGATTGCGCGAGGCGCCGCATTCTCTGGAGCAAATGCTGGTTGAAGCGTCGTTTGGCGGATGCCCTGCGACTTCGTGCGGCGCCGAGAGGGGACTCGAGCTGCTCGCCCGACCCGGGAGCGTCGCGCGCGCCTGTGCAGGAATCTCATCTGACCAGGAGATTCATCCCACCCTGGCTCGGTGCCCTGTGCTCAGGGTCCCCAGTGGATTGCCATTCAGGAATACCGGAGGAGCCCGATTGACGGTCCCGTGCGCTCAGGCAGGATCCCGCTTCTGTGCGACTTCCCTGGTGAGCCTGACGCAGCTATCCGTTACGAAGGGGCCGCTTCCGGCCGATTCACGACGATCGGACAATTTCCTCGAGCCAGGACCGGAGAGTCCACGCCGAGGCGATCGGATGTCCTGAACGTGTCACGGTCCACTCATCCCGACAATGGGCTTGTTCAGGTGGATGGACCCGGTCGAGCCGTAGAAGGTTGAGTCGCCGTAGGAGAAGATCCCCCCGTCGGAGGCCACCAGCCAGTAGCCGTGGCCGCTGGACGTGGCGGCCATCCCCACAATGGGCTGGTTCAGCCGGGTGGACCCGGTCGAGCCGTAGAAGGTGGCGTCGCCGTAGGAGAAGATCCCGCCGTCCGAGGCCACCAACCAGTAGCCGTGGCCGCTGGGCGTGGCCGCCATCCCCACGATCGGCCTATTGAGGTGGAGCGAACCGGTCGAGCCGTAGAAGGTGGCGTCGCCGTAGGAGAAGATCCCACCGTCGGAAGCCACGAGCCAGTAGCCGTGGCCGCTGGGCGTGGCCGCCATCCCCACGATGGGCTGGTTCAGGTGGATGGACCCCGTCGAGCCGTAGAAGGTGGCGTCGCCGTAGGAGAAGATCCCACCGTCGGAAGCCACGAGCCAGTAGCCGTGGCCGCTGGGCGTGGCCGCCATCCCCACGATGGGCTGGTTCAGGTGGATGGACCCCGTCGAGCCGTAGAAGGTGGCATCGCCGAAGGAGAAGATCCCCCCGTCGCGAGCGACCGTCCAGTATCCGCCTGCATCGGCTGTGTTGGCGATGCCCACGACGGGCTGGTTGAGGAAGATGCTCCCGGTCGATCCGCAGAAGGGTTGGTTGCCGTAGGTGAAGACCCCACCGTCACTGGCCACAAACCGGTATCCGGTCGGTGTGCTCGTCGGCGGGTTGCACGGGACTGAGAGGCCATTGCTGAGATCGATGGGGGCCGTGTACAGCTGCCGCACCGCACCGCAGCTGTACGAGGTGCACGGCATCGACCACGCGGCGTAACCGAGCCACCAGGCCCCGCTGGCATCTTGGAAGAGAGAACCACCTCCCGGTCCGTACGCGGAGCCGTACGTCGTGAGGAAGGGTGCCGCGGGCTGGCCGCAGGGACCGAGGGGACCCGAGCATGTGGTGAGCGCTTCGTTGTAACTGGCCGTCGTGAAGTCCCCGGCGGAGAAGAGGAGGTTGTACGTGCCCGAGGCGAAGACCATCTGGGGATCGTCGGTGGTCGTCTCCCAAGGCAGCGCCGGCTGGTCGACGGTCAGCAGGACCCTGGCAGTCCCGACCAAGCTTGTGCCGTCGGCGCTCAATTGGTCCGACCAGATCTGCGACGGCGCCGCGGAACTGCCGTCGTTGGACTTCCACAACAAGTAGGCGGTACCCGTGGCGGGGTCCACGAAGGGGCTCGGATCGAGCACCCCCACTCCGGGTGTGCCGCAATACAGGCCTGCCGCCGAGTTATCGGTGAAGACGGGAGGATTGAGGGTTGTCGCCGTCGCCACCGAGATGCAGCTGTGCCCCGAATCCGCGGGCGCGCCATTCGCCGAGGCGTCGTAGAACATCACCCAGTGCCCGCCGTAGAAGAAGACGCCGGGAGAGGTCTGGGTGTTCGTCGTCTCCCAGGCGGGCGGGCTGGGCAACGCGCTCGAGCCGTTGCCTCCCGTGTAGGGCTGCCAGCCCGACGCGGGAGTGCCACTGGTCAACGCTTGGATGTGGTTGCCCAAGGGCGTACCCGTCGTGAATGCGTAGTACGTGCCACCCGAGTACAAGAGGTCGGGGTCCGCAGCATCACCTGCGTACGCCGGGGACGGGCTGGCCGTGAACGAGACGTGTGGCTGGGCGGCAGTGTGCGCGGTGCCGACGGTGTCCGCGCTCGATGCCGTCGTGATGCATCCAGCGAGGACACCAGCGGTTGCCAATGCGACGGCCGCGCCGAGCCGGACGTGGTGGCCGCGAACGGTGAAACGAGAAGCGACGCGGTTGCGGCGCTGATTCGGCGCGGTGTGAAAACGATTCGTTCGAAATGACAAGATTCTCCGCCTCCCCCTCTGAAGGTAATTTCTCAGCAAACGCCCAGGCAGGTTCCGCCTCAAC
Source organism: uncultured Acidimicrobiaceae bacterium (assembly GCA_963783965.1). Taxonomy (GTDB): domain Bacteria; phylum Actinomycetota; class Acidimicrobiia; order Acidimicrobiales; family RAAP-2; genus Bog-473. Next base: position 251,373 of record CAWAPQ010000005.1, read on the forward strand.
ATCGATCTGCGTTGTATAGCAAACCCGGGACGAGCTCCGGTGCCTTCGTCTCAGAGTGACGCCGTGGAGTCCAGTGCCGCGAAGGCCTCGTTGAGAGCACCAGCCAAGTCGGCCGAGCAACGGCAATTGTAAAGAGGCCCGGTCCCGTCACTCAGAAGCCAACTGATCATTGCGGCGCCGCGCGCTGAGATTGGTCGCGGGGCCAACAAGGCACTGCACGTGTGTTCTATCTCGAGTCCACATTCGGCGATGCAATCGCGGTTCAGCGGTGCTCGTGGGTCACGTACGGCCGATGCCCTGCGAGCCTTGGTGAGGACGTTGGTGAGGTCCGCTGCCAGTTCGAGCCGCATGGCCCTTGAGACGAGCGCATGAGCTCGGGCGGCCCGGAACCGGTGTGTCTCGGGCGAGCGTCCGTGTGCGAGTTGCCGATCGAGCGAAGAGGCGAACAGACGCGTCCCGAGGCGGACCCACCTTCGATTCGGAGAGGCCACCAACCGGCCGGGATTGTCAGGATCCGTGAGGAGCAGGAGTGGGGGCCCGTTGGGCCGATCCTTCTGTCGGAGCCGCGGGGACCGCCGGCCTTGGCTGTCATGCGTGTGCTCGCCGGCGCCCCGGTGCCCGGCCTCTCCGGAGAACTTGGATGTGGTCACCTGTCCATGGTCTCCGGAGGCACCGGCCTGTCGAAAGTGGCAGGATTGCCATTGTGCGCGACGTACCTGCCAAAGAGCCGCTGGCCAGGGGGGTGGACCCCGGGGCGGAACCCGGCCGACGTCGGTCGACGCTGGCCGACCACGAGATTGCGGTCGTTGTCTACGACGGATTCACCCCGTTCGAGCTCGGTGTGGTGTGCGAGGTCTTCGGGGAGGACCGATGGGTGGCCGCTGGGGACCCGTGGTACCAGCTCTTCATTTGCGGCGATCGCTCGGGACCGGTGATGTCTGACGCCGGTTTTCAGATCCTGGTCCCGTACGGGCTCGAGATGCTCTCTCGCGTGGAGACGATCATCGTGTCGCCGACCTACCGGCCGGACGAGGTGTCGGAGGACGTCTTCGAAGCTTTGCGGGCGGCCCACGCTCGAGGGACTCGCATCCTGTCGTTGTGCGGTGGCGCGTTCGTCCTTGCCGAGGCCGGATTGCTCAATGGGCGACGGGCCGCCACCCACTGGGAGGAGTGTGACGAGTTGGCCAGCCGTTACCCCAGCTTGTCGGTCGAACCAGGCGTCCTCTTCGTCGACGAGGGCGACATCCTGACCGGGGCGGGCAGTGCCGCGAGCATCGATCTGTGCCTGCACGTTGTCCGCCGGGATTACGGGAGTGAAGTCGCCACCCAGCTCGCCCGTCAGTTGGTCGTTCCACCGCAGCGGGACGGGGGTCAAGCCCAGTACATCCATGCGCCAATGCCCGAACGCAACGACTCGGACCTCTTTGCCGAGACCATGACCTGGCTCCAGGAGCACCTGAACGAGCCGGTCAGCGTTGACGATTTGGCCGTCCGGTCTGCGATGAGTCCGCGCACGTTTGCCCGTCAGTTCCTGGCGTGCGTCGGAACGACCCCGTACCAATGGCTGGTACGACAACGTGTCCACCTTGCGCAACGGCTTCTCGAGACGACCGACCTGTCGATCGAGTCAGTGGCGGAGCACAGCGGCTTCTGCACGGCCGGCAATCTCCGTAAGCACTTCACGCGAATCATGCACACCAACCCGCAGGCCTATCGACGCTCGTTTCAGGACCCGAGCCTGAAGAGAGGCAGCCGAGACCCTCATCTGGCTGTCTGAAATCCCAGTCGGACGGGTCGCGGCTCCCGGGGCAGGGCCTTTTGTATGGGTGACGACGCAGTGGGTCGCTCGAAATCAAGAGATGGAGATGGCCCCCGCCCGGACGAGTTGCCAGAAGCGCTCTCCCGCGTCCTCGACGGACCCAAAACCTCCAACTTAACGGTTGACTAGTGTATACGCTGAGTGTATTCTCCCAGGTATGAGTGTCCCTCTTACCCTCCTCGGCCTGCTCGATCGAGAGCCCAGCCACGGCTATGACTTAAAGCGCGATTACGACAGCTACTTCGGGCGCGGCAAGCCGCTCCCGTTCGGCCAGGTCTACGCGACGCTCGGTCGCCTGGCGCGCGACGGAAAGGTCCTCCCAGGTGAGGTGGAGCCCGGGTCCGGGCCCGAACGCAAGCGCTACGCGATCACGGAGATGGGCAGGCACGAGGTCGAATCGTGGCTGAGCCAACCGATCGAGCCCGAGCCGCATCTCCAGACTGAACTCTTCGCCAAGGTCGTGCTCTCCCTCATGCTTGGGCGCTCCGCTGAGCTCTACCTCGACACCCAGCGCAGTGCCCATCTCAAGCGCATGAGGGCGCTGACCGAACTCAAACGAAAGGGTGCCGTAGTCGACACTCTCCTCGCCGACCACGGCCTGTTTCACCTCGAAGCGGACCTTCGCTGGATCGACCTCACTGCCGCTCGGCTCAGCGTGTTGGCGGACGAGGTTCAGTCGTGAGCACCGATTGCCTCCCCCAAGCGGTAGCAGGGGGCGGCCCCATCGTTGAGGCAAAAGGGGCCGTGCTGTCCTTCGGCGAGACGCCGGCGCTGCGCGGTGCCAACCTCTCTGTCGCCCGAGGCGAGGTTCTCGCTGTCATGGGCCCGAGCGGCTCGGGCAAGACGACCTTGCTCCATTGCCTGGCTGGCATTCTCGCCCCCGACTCCGGCCAGATCTGGTTCGGCGGTACGCGCATCGACACCCTGCGAGAACAGCAGCGCAGTGCGCTCCGTCGCGATCGCTTCGGCTTCGTCTTCCAGTTCGGCCAACTCGTGCCCGAATTGAGCGCCGAGGAAAACGTCGCGCTGCCGCTGCTCTTAGGCGGAATGCGCCGCGCCCAAGCACTCAATGAGGCCCGTTCCTGGTTCGAGCGCCTCGGGCTGGATGGGATGGAGCGCCATCGCTCAGGAGAGATGTCAGGGGGACAGGCCCAGCGCGTGGCACTGGCACGTGGCCTCGTCGCTCAGCCCGAGGTCCTCTTCGCCGACGAACCGACAGGGTCGCTTGACTCGCTTACTGGTGAGCTCGTGATGGAACTTCTGACGGACGCGGCACGTCAACAGGGCACAACCGTTGTCCTCGTCACCCATGAACCGCGGGTGGCCGCCTACGCCGATCGCGAGGTCATCGTCCGGGACGGGATCGTCGGCTCGCTCGATCGCGCCCTCCGATGATTCGCCTCGGATTGCGGCTCACTCTGGGCGGTGGGCGCGAAGCGGCGTTGCGCGCCCTTGTCACTGCCGCTGCGGTTGCCCTCGGAGTCGGCTTGCTCCTGATGGCTCTCGCCGGCGTCAACGGGCTTCACAGCCAAACTCAGCGCGGCGCCTGGCTGGACACCTCGCCAACAACTCCTCGGACGACGAGCACTTCGGCGTCGGATCCGTTGTGGTGGCTGCTCAGCGTCGACCAGTTCGGCGACCAGGCAATCGACCGGGTCGATGTCGCCGCCACGGGGCCAACCTCGCCTGTCCCGCCGGGACTCGCGCATCTGCCGGGACCCGGACAGTATGACGCCTCACCGGCGCTCGAACGCCTGTTGGCATCGACCCCAACAGACCAGCTGGCCGAGCGGTTTGCCGGACACCAGACCGGAACCATCAGCCCTGCGGGCCTCCCGTCTCCCAACTCGCTGATCATCGTCATCGGCCACAACTCGCACCAACTCTCGCTTCTCCCAGGGGCGGTAGAGGTCCGAGGCATTCAGCAGACACCGTCCAGTTGCGATGCCTGTAAGAGCGGCGCCGGCAGCGCATTCGCCCTGCAGTGGATCCTGGCCATTGGAGCGGTCGCCTTGTTGCTACCTGTGCTCATCTTGATATCTACCGCCAGTCGGCTATCCGCCGCCAGGCGAGAGGAGCGCTTCGCCGCCATGCGGCTCGTGGGTGCCACGCCGCGGCAGATCTCGGTGATCTCAGCCGTGGAGGCGACGGTGGCTGCCTTCGCCGGTGTGGCGCTCGGCTTCGTCTTGTTCTTTCTCCTCCGACCGCTGCTCTACCGCGTCCCCTTCACGGGCGCGCCGTTGGCAGCAGGTGACCTCTCGCTTCGGGCGATCGACATCGCGATCGTCGTGATCGGCGTTCCGATCGCCGCAATCGTGTCCGCACGTCTGGCGCTCCAGCGTGTTCGGATCTCGCCCCTCGGTGTGAGCCGACGAACGATCTCCGCCTTGCCGCGGGTGTACCGGGTCATCCCGCTTCTCGCCGGGATCGCCCTGCTCGCTTACTTTGACGCCGCCGGGAAGCCGAACAGCGACAGCGGCCAGCAGCTCGAGTTCCTCCTAGGTTTCGGGCTTCTTGTTGTCGGGCTGGTGTTGGCCGGGCCGTGGTTCACCACTGCGGGCGCTCGGCTCATGGCCCATCGCGCGAGGCGCCCCGCCACCCTCATCGCCGGCCGCCGCCTCCTCGACAACCCCAAGTCGGCCTTCCGGTTCGTCAGTGGGCTCGTCATCGCTCTCTTCATCACGAGTGCGGCCATCGGAGCATTGAGCTCGATTGCTGCTGCGAGTAGTGCAGGGCGAGGAAACATTGGGAACGACACGCTTGCAGTCCCGTTCTGTGGCTTCTCGACGAATTGTCCCGCTTCGGCGCAAGTTCCTTCGGTTACGAGCCAGACGCTTGCTGCGCTTCGCACGACGCCCGGAGTCAGCGGTGTGACCGTGGTCCACGACAGCCCTCAAGCTCCTCTGAGGAACTCGTTCGGACATTCTCAAGGTCCACTGGTGGATTCGTTCGGAGTCGTCTCGTGCGACCAACTGGCGGAGACGCCCGCCATCGGGAAGTGCGCACCAGGGGCAACGGCGGCGAGTGTCGGCTATTTCCTCTCGAACACCCTCGGGCACAACTCTCACGCCTCCACGACGATGTGGCCGAGGGCGCGTCTCTCTGCCGCCCAGATCACGAGGCTCCCAGTCGACGCAGTGGTGGTCGCCACCAACGGGTCAGCGGGCTCGATCGAACGGGCGCGAACGTCACTCGAACGAGCCTTTCCCTTCGAAGGGACTCCCGTGGCGGTCGTGGCGCTCAATCCCTCCACGGCGCGGCTACTGGCGGCCATCCAGGACATGACTGCTGTGATCATCGTTGCGAGCATGATCATCGCCGCGTGCAGTCTCGCCGTGAACGTTATGGCCGGGTTGGGTGAGCGCAAGCGTCCATTCAGTCTGCTCCGTCTCGCCGGTCTCCCGCTCAGCATCCTGCGTCGTGTGATTACGTTGGAAGGCGCACTGCCACTCTTCGTCGTTGCCGGGGTTTCGCTCGTCGTTGGTCTGGTTGCTGCAGCCCTCTACCTCAGCTCTCAAGTCGGCATATCGTTCGAAGTTCCAGGCACTACCTATTGGGCAGCAGTGTTCGGCGGTCTCGCGGTTTCACTTGCGATAGTCGCTTCGACCTTTCCACTGCTGAGCCGGATGACGGGACCCGAGGCGGCACGGAACGCGTGAACGGTCAACCGGAGCCGTGAGCATCGAAGATGCCCGACCCGTTCTCACCGGCCCGGCGTGTGGGGGCGGGGGTGCCACCTCCTTAGCAGAGGACTGCGGATCCAGCGAAGAGGGTCCGCCCACCGCACGTATGGCTGCCGTCCAACCGATCGTTGCCAGTCTGACCGCAAAGGTCTGTGGGCTCGTAAAGGAGCTTGACAACCATGTAGTTGTTCAACCAGAGACCGCGTAGAGCTTCCAGCTCCCTGGCACCCCTTTGAGCACGTGCGCGCCTCGGTCAATGAACTCAATTCCCGAGCCAACCACGAGGTCCTTCACGGTGCTCGAGACGAGAACCTCGTTCGGTAAAGCCAAAGAGCCGACCCGAGCGGCAATGTGAACGGCGAGGCCGCCCAGATCGTTGCCTCTCACCTCGCACTCACCGGTATGGAGGCCCATGCGCAGTTCGATACCGAGTGCTCGAGTGGCGTCCATGATCATCTGGCCGCAGCGGATGGCTCGAGCCGGACCATCGAATGAAGCGACGAAGCCGTCTCCTGTCGTGTTGACCTCGCGACCTCGGAATATGCGCAGTTGTTCGCGGACGATCTGATCGTGGCGATCCAGCAGGGCCCGCCACCGTTGATCGCCCAACGAGGCTGCCCGCTCAGTTGAACCGACGATGTCGGTGAAGAGTACGGAGACCAGCACCCGGTCGTTGTCGGTGACAGGCCTCGTACCGGTCAAGAATTCGGCCACTTCGTCGAAGATCACGTCTTGCTGGCTGAAAATCAACATGTCGTTGCCCGGCAGCGCGACGAACTTGGATGCCTCAATGTGCTCGGCCACATAACGCCCTTGAGCAATGGGCAAAAAGCTTGGGTTGTCGGCGCTGAGGACAAGCGTGGGCACCCGGATGAGGGGGAGCACGGGGCGAACATCGAGGTTCCGAAGCAGGTAGTCGTACTGTGCGGCCGCGGTTCTCGGGGTGACTGACGATCGGAAGAGCCGTGCAAGGGCATCGCGGCGAACGGGGTCTCCCGAGCCCGCTGCGCTCGCAAGCGAGAGAAAGTCGGGCGTACCCCAGTGTGTTCGGAGGAATTCGATGACGAAGTCAAGCTCCTCAGGTGTGAACCCGATGGGGTAGTCGTCAGCAATCAGATAACGGGCGGTGGTATTGCACAGCACGAGGGAATCGACCCGGTCGGGGTGTGCGGCGGCATAGAGGATTGTGATCGGGCCGGCATCGACCGTCGCGAGAATGGATGTCTGCTCAGACCCGACCGCGTTGAGGACACTTTCGATGTCCTCCGTCCACTCCTCCCACGTCGGTATGGCGTTACGAGGCACACCGTCGGATGCCCCTGTGCCTCGTCGATCGAAAAAGATCAACCGGCGTAACGACGCCAATCGTCTGAGGAAGTCGGCAATGACGGGGTCCTCCCATGCCATCTCGACGTTGCTGCCAAGTCCGTTGAAGAAGAGGAGGTCGGAGGGTCCTTCTCCGAGGACCTGGTAGGCGACGTCGGCATCCCCAATAGCCACATACTTGGTGTCGGGACGGCTCATGAGGTCAACAAGTCTGACCTGCGGTCCAGTTCGATGTGGGGAACTCGCTCTCGGCGAGACTCCTGCGCCACGATTGAGTGTTCGAACTATCACCTCCCGCGTCGAGCTTTTGCGCCACTCACACAGCTTGAGAGCCGACACCGGAGGGCCGAATCGCGCTCACTGAGACTGACCCCTTGAGCAGGCAGCCGTACGGTGGCACCCCAGCCCGGCGGACAGGAGCGCCGGCTCCGTCGGATTCACCGGCTACTCAGGCGATCGTGGACCTTGCGGGTGGATAGTCTCGTCCCGGGCCAACATCTCTACGAACTTCTCGATGCGTCTGGTTCGGGTCTCAATCTTCTTTGCGCTTCCGATCCGATAGAGGATTGCGTACCGGTTCGCACTCGAGAGATTGCGAAACATCGCTCGAGCTGGGGGATTGGCAGCCAAGGCTTTCTCAAGATCCTCCGGAACTTCCACGGTGGCTTGTCCGGCGTAGGCGCTGGTCCATCGCCCATCGGCTTTCGCCCGCCGAACCTCGTCTTCCCCTGATCGATCCATCCGACCGGCGGCGCGCAACCGCTCGGCAATGGTGACGTTCCGTTGCGACCAAGGGCTCCGAGTGCTTCGGGGTGTGAATCGCCGCCGGAACGTTGCGCCGTCACGACGCCCGAGCTGCCCGTCGATCCAGCCAAAGCAGATCGCCTCGTCGAGTGCTTCGTCGTAGGTGAGCGTTGTTGGGTGTGTCGTGCCCTTCTTTGCAAGGACGAGCCACACTCCTTGCGACTCGAGCCGCTGGCTGCGCAACCAGGCCCGCCATTCGGCAGCATCAGCGACCAGCAACTCTGGAAGATCCACGGCGCCACACGGTATCCCCGGAAGTGCCTGCTTGAGACTTCTGGAAGTGCTGCGGCCGATTCGTCGCATCTAGAGGTCCTTGCGGGCTGACTCAAGAGAGTGCTTGTCACCGGCTCCGGAGGCCGGTCCGCATGGTCCAAAGGGTCCGGTCGTCTCGCCCGTGCCCCTAATCTGGGGCTCCGGTCCAGCAGGGGTTCACCCGTTTGCCCGTCCTGCCGATTTGATTGCCAAATCGGATGGCCAAGGGCCGCGCTCACTCTCTGTGTGCCTCAGGCTTGCCTCGCGCCTGCCCGCGTCCAGCCCTTCGGAGCTACTCAAAGCGTTGCCCCATTTTGGGAAGCGCTGTCGAGACGCGACCTGATAACAACGGAGGATGAGGCTCGTACGTCCATCGGATACCGCCGCTATGGAACAGTTGGTGGAAGATCTCAAGAGTGCCGATCCGACTTATTCCGACATTGGGGCCACGCTCGCAGGACAGCGACCTGAAGGGTTCCACCATGACCACTATGAGACTCTGCTCGGCCAGGGACTTGAGATATTTCAGCGTGCTGTGATGGGCCTCAAGATGTGGAAAGCACACCGGCTCCCCGGTATGAGGGTGTATCCAAATAACGAGACGATCAGCACTGGTGCCACCGTCGTGGTTACCCTCGGGACGCCCGTCGTGGCTCTCGCTGTTCCTTGCCGGATCGTGAGCGTCATCGATGGACAGACTCGATGGGGGTTTGCATACGGGACGCTGCCTGGTCACCCCGAGCAGGGGGAGGAGGCGTTCATCGTGTCCATGTCACCGGACCAGAACGTCCGGTTTGAGATCGAGGCGTTTTCCCGTCCCGGCGATCCACTCGTACGGCTGTCTGGGCCAATCGGCAGAGGCATTCAGAAGGGTGGCAGCGGCGGCTACCTCCGTGCGCTTCAGCGATTCGTCGATGAGGCTTCGGGAAGCCCATCAGCGGTCGGCCGACCCGGGTCTTAACGTTCGCGGTCTCACGGACGACGAGGGGGATGACACCGTGGGTTTGAAATCGAAGTGCCGCGCCCTTCGAGGCAACAGAGAAGTGCCCAATGTGTGCTGAGACCGTCAAGGACGAGCTCTCGCGCGCGGGTTCTGTTGGCATCTTTCGGCTCGTTCGGATTTTCACCCTGCAAGTGGCGCAACTAGAACCGGTTTCAATCTGCATAAATAGAACGTGTTTTATGTTGATTCCGTTTTGGTCGTGCTCTACATTGCCCCGCGGAGACGCACCACCTGATGCACCTACCAGCTCGGGCGCGTGCGGCTGAGTTCGGCCTGGACAATTCAGCCTGTTCGGGACCAGCTCGCGAGCGGCCCTGCTGGCACACCCCAAGTGGTTCCCGCCAGGGTCGCTCCGCGCCGACGTGGAAGTCCCAAAAGCGCGAGCCCGGTGATTTCGACGCCATCGTCACTCAGCCGTAACGCAACCCGCTGCAAGTCGACAAAGAGCCGTCCATAGGCTTTGTGCGAAGCGAACCGGCCGGACGCCAACTTCCCCGAGACCCCCCCAGGAAACGGCGCCGGCCGGTTCGCGGCTGGCACGCTATCTGAGCGGATCATCGTCGTAACGGCGCCCCTCCGGATGGGGTCGTTGGTCAGGCACTCTTCTTTGTCAGCCACACTTGCCTTCGCCAAGAGAAGCCCGCGAAGCGGGCCGCAGGCATCCAGAGGATTGAGTCAGAGCCACGGGGCTGAAGGGTTCGGACGTCGGAACAGCGCCGCTCTGAGGTGCAACGGTCACGTGGATTCCCGAATGGCGCGCACCCGTTTCGTCCCTCTGGTCCGCTCCCTATGGCGCCATCTAGTTAGTCAATCCCAGAGGAGCTGGCTTGAGCTGACAGGCTCGGACCGAAGACTCACGAGCCGGATCCAGACGACGCGGCGATGAGGACAAGGATCAGGACAAGGATGCCCGTACCTGCTCCGACCCATCCCAATACGACACCGGTGATAGCGAAACCTCGCCCATTCTCATCGCGCACTCTGATCTGTTTCAGCGCGACGTAACCGAAGATCAGCGCCAGGATTGACCCAATCCAGTAGATCCAAAGGATTCCGAGCACCATTGAGGCAATGGCCATGCCGTTCATGCCCCGAGCTGGGGTGGATGTGTAGGCATATCCCGGTGCGGCAACTGTGCCACCGGGATATGCCGTAGGTGGCGGGGGTGGCGTGCCAGGGGCTGATTGTGGTGGGTACCACCGTCCGTCGCTCGCAAGCCACCAACCCTGGCCCATTGAGGTGTCACTCATCAGATCGCCCCTATTCCGGCTCGACGCGACGTTCGTTACCCACGCGTCCGACCTTCTTCAGACCTTTCGGCGACTGGACTTCCCATCTTCAGTCAGCTGAGGTTGTTTGTTGGTTGCGGGTCCTCAGTTGGTACGGAGTTGGGCCTCCGCTCACACTGTGCGCGCTGACTCCCGCAGTCTTGGACCTACCCCCTTCGCGGCCGAGATCGGGGAGTGGGAAAATGGCCCTTGTCACTGCGATGAAATGTCTCGCTAAGTGGGGCTGAAGCCATCCGAGGTGTGATCCGTCCATCTGGCCCCATCCCACCAGCGGAGGTGATTTTGGCCACTGGCGTCTGGATACCAACCGGCTGGTGCCATGCCTGGGTTGGAGATCGGAACGGGAAAGGGAACGGGCTCCCAGCCCGAATACGTCATGTGCCCCGGTCCGTAGTGGCCGCTCGCCGCACGATCCTCCACTGTTTTGAGCTTCTTCCGGATGTTGAACCAATAGATCAGTGATGGGATAGCCAAAAAGTTGACGAGGATCACCAAGAGGAGCCAAAGAACCTTCTCTTGACCGGCCATTTTCCACTGCCAATCCGGACGTCTGACGATGTCAACCAGAGCAACGATCATCATGACCAACGAACCGATGATGATGGCAAACCAAAGGATGAGGAATATGACGATCGCCACTCCGATCCCGGCGTTGCTGGTCGCGCCAATCACTGCCGAAGGATAGATGCGGATATCGAGCCCGCCGGCCCCCGACGCGGGCTCTGGGCTCACGAGCAGTCGTTTTCGGGACCACTGACCCGTTGAAGAGAAGGCAACCGAAGACGAAGGGACGGTCACTGAGACAGCCTCATTCCATTCGTCGAAAACGTCAGAACCGCGGCCGCCATCGACGAGAACGAAGTCATCTCGACCCGCCGGGCAGGCACGCCCCTGCGAGATGGGATTCAGGATTCAGAGCCGTGTCAGAACGAGCGCACCAGAAGACTGAAGAGAGGTGTAGCCAGCCCGAGGGTTGTCGAGATGTTGTGACCGACTAGTCCAATCGGCCCTATTTCGAGACTGTGCGCAATGTCAGCGTTCTTGTGAAGAAGGAGCGGGTGTGGTCGTCCTTGGTCGCTACGTTGGCGTGAGCCTGATTGTCATGGCCCTCTTCGCCATTGGTTCGGCTCGGGCGACGGGGGCCTCGGCGCAAGCCGTCACCCCGACTCCGACCCACTTGGTCGTCGGGCCACGCATCGACATTCCATCTGAGCTCAGTGCGTCCAACCCCGCCGGATCACCCGCGTTGGTCACTCCGCCTCAAGCCAGCGCGATAGCCGTGGCCATGTGGCAGCTGTGGGAGGGCGCATTAGTCACACGCGATACGACTGCGCTGACCCAGCTGACACCACCTGGACCGCTTCTGGAAGGGGAACTGTACAACTGTGCCTGGCCTTCTGGAGGCTGCGTCGCCGAGACGAGCCCACGTCCGGCAAACAACGTCACAGTGGTCGTACCGATGCAGCACAGCTACCCGATTTACTTCCTGGCCGAGGTGTCGACCATCCAGGACGTCAGCGGTGACCTCAACGGGCCAGCCCAATGGGTGCCCTGGATGGAACTGCAGGTTCTCACCAAGGCCAACGCGTCATCGCCGTGGCAGCTGAACTTCGACACGGGCTACGACGGCACCAATCACCAACAGCCTCCGCCCCTTCCATTCGAGCTCGCACCGCAGCCCGGATCATCGGCGAGTCCCCAAGCCGACTGGTACAACCCGCCGCCGACGAGCCCCCAATCCCCACCGGCGTCGACCTTCTTGTCCCTCCTGGCGCAGTACTACCAAAGCTTCAAGGACACCGGAGGTCCTCCGGCCAGGAACGGGTTCGCCGTGAGCGGCGGCGCGTATGGATACGGCTCTCAGTTGGCCACCAACCGAGAAGGCAATGTCGCACTGGGTTCTCGCAACCACTACGACTTCACCGCAGATCCGAGCGCCGGCGAGTGGGAGTTCTCGGGCCCTGGCGGCCTCCCCATCGAGTGCGGCATCGTGCTCGACACGTCGACGAACACGCCGGTCGGTAGTCCGGTCCTGTCGCAAAACGCTGACCGCACGAACTGGGGAATGGCGCTGCCGCCCGGGACCTACAGCAAGATCATCACTGCGACGACCCATCCGACCTGTGTCGACGATGTCGCCGACGTACTCGACGCCGCCGGAGACAGCGGTTACAGCGTCGGGGTAAGCGGCCCCAACGGCTCCATCTTCTCCGCAGCGCTTGTCATCGGCCTCGCTGTCGCCGTCCTCGGCGTGCTGCTCGTCTCAGGCCTCATTGTCGGGGTGACAGTGTTTGTGACGCGCCGACGCCGCCCCGCTGGGGCCACTGGGCCTTTTGTGGATCCTGCGTATACCTGGTCGGGCGGACCGCCGGGTCACTCGCCAGGGATGATGCCACCACCTCCGTCATGGCCACCTCCACCGCCGCCACCACCACCCGGCGCAAGCCAGCAGATGTGGCCACCGCCACCGCCAAGCGCGGCCGCCCGGGCGCACCCCGTTCTCCCCGCGTCGGACATGGGCGGATCCGGCCGGGAGGACAAAGCAATCGTGTCGAATCTGATCGACCCCGACATGCCTCAAGATTCGCACGATCTTTCATGATCAAGGCAAAGGGGACGCAATGGCGGACGTAAGCCAAGGACCAGGCTGGTGGATTGCCTCCGACGGCAGGTGGTATCCACCACACCTGCACCCCTCTGTTGTGCAGGCACCTCCACCACCACAGCAATACCCGGTACCTGGTCCCCCGGAGGTTTCGACGCAGCCGGCCTGGAGCCAGGCACAAGCGGGGGGAGTCCCATCGTCGTCGCCGCCCTCCACACCGAACTATCCGTTCGGCTATGGCCCGCCGCCAGCCCTTGGTCCGCCTCCGGGCATGGCGACGATGGGGGCGGCGTATTCCCGTGACCCCGGGGTTCGGATCGACCAGGTGCTCCACCTCGCGCTAGCTCCGTGGTGGAAGCGGCTCTTGGCCTTCCTGATCGACAGCATGGTGATCGGTGTGGCGGGGTTCATCATTCTCGTCGTCATCGGCGCAGCGTCGCGCAACTCCAACACATCGACCACGAGCAATCAGACTCTGACCCCGGGACAGACCGCGGCCGCTTTCGTCGGCTTCTTCTTCCTGCTGGTCATCCCTTACATGCTCTATTACGGCATCATGAACGGGTCAAAGCGCGGCCAGACGCTGGGCAAGATGGCACTGAACATCGTGGTGAGGGATGCGCGCACCGGCGGCCCGATCGGATTCTGGCGTGGCGTGGGTCGTTATGCCATCACCGTGGTCTTCTACGTCGTGCTCTTCATCCCTTACCTCATCGACAATCTGTCCCCGTTGTGGGATATGAGACGCCAGGCGTGGCACGACAAGGTGGTCCACTCGGTCGTCGTCGATCGCAATCCTTGAGGGGCTGAGCGGTGACCCAGTCAGCATCCGCCGCGGTGTCCACGTGGGCAGCTGAGTTCCCGCCCAACTGGTACCCCGACCCTTGGCAGATCGCCCCGTGGCGTTGGTGGGACGGCCGTCAATGGACGCCGGTCATCTACGGACCTTACGGCGAGGCCTGGCCCCTCCATCTCTCCCCGCCCTCGTTGGTCCCGAAGGGCCCGGGGATCAAGGGAGGCGGCGTGGCGGCCGTCGGGGCCGGCGTCGGTCTCGTCGGGACGATTGCCGTCGCCATCGCATATGCAATCAGCACGGCGGGTCCGATTGACGGCCACGATCCGTGGTACCTCTTGGCGAGTCAACTCGTGCTGTGGGTGGGGTTCGTGGGCGCGGTCGTGGTCGCTTCCCGACTCAACGGCACGGGGAGCCTGAGCGCGGACTATGGGTTGTCGTGGCCCCGGCTCAAAGACTGGTGGCTCGGGTTCCTCGGTGGATGGGTGGGCCGCATCCTGCCGCTCATCGTGCTGATCTGCATCGTCGTGACGGGGTCCGGTTTCGGGACCCCAAATGGCGCCTCCCCGACGATTCTGGGGGTCACTCCCAACGGCACGGCTGGCTGGGTGGTCGTGATCACCCTCGCGGTGGTCGGCGCACCCGTCGTCGAAGAGCTCTTCTTCCGAGGGCTGCTCCAGGGGGCCTTCACGCGCAGAATCGGGGCGATCCCGGCCCTGTTCACCACGGCGATCATCTTCTCCTTCGCCCACATACTGAACGAGGGGCTCTTCGCCCCCGTCGCGCTGTTTCCCATGGCGGTCGTCCTGGGTTACTTGCGCTACCGGACGGGAAGGCTCGCGGCGGGCATGGTGGCGCACTCCCTCTTCAATGCCAGCCTCTTTCTTCTCTTCTTGGTCCCGGCCTTCCGCTGACGATCCTGTCCTTGGGTGTTCGGACCGAGCGCGCTCCGGACCCCCCGGAGGGCGGATTCGCAGACCCTCGAGTCCGTGCGGACGATGTCCACCAATCGAGTCACACGTTGCATCTCTGATGGAAGGGGCCGCCCCGCTGGGTTGGCAGGGACCTCTCAGAGGCGAGTCGAGGAGCGGCGAAATGCAGTGATTTCTGTCGTCGATTCAGATGCCCACGCTGATCCTCGCGGGAGACCACGACGACCTCGTACCGTGGTCGAACAACCAGTTCTTGGCTGACACCATGCCGAACAGCGTCGCCCAGCGCCTCGACGCAGGCCACTTTGCGTGGGAGGAAGCCGCCGGCGAGTACGGGCGGCTCGTTTCGGAGTGGATCGCCGGGGGATACAAGAAGTACGCAGGCATTTGAGCCCCGCCTCGGGCAACACGAAGGAGCAGACCCGGGTTGAAGATCGCAATTGCTGGCGGCCACGGCCAAATAGCGCTCCGCCTCACTGCTCTGCTGGCGGCCCGGGGCGACGACGTTGTCGGGCTGATCCGCAACCCTGATCACGCTGTCGATGTCCGGGGTGCCGGCGCTTCGCCGGTTGCCTGCGACCTCGAGCGGGCCAGCGTCGAAGAAGTGGCAGCGGCTATCGAAGGATCCGACGCCGTCGTCTTTGCCGCCGGTGCGGGCCCGGGAAGCGGGGCGGAGCGCAAGGTGACGATGGACCGTGATGGGGCCATCAAGCTGCTTCGGGCCGCGACGGCATCAGGTGTTGAGCGCTACGTCATGGTGAGCGGCGCGGGCGCTGAGAACCCTCCCAGTGGCGACGAGGTATTCGAGGTCTATCTGCAAGCCAAGGCGGCAGCCGACGCGGCGGTAGAAGCCAGCGATCTGGACTGGACGATTCTGCGCCCGGGTGGGCTGACGGACGACGCCGGAACCGGGAAGGTCCGCATCGACGCGACCCCATTCAGTGGTCCGGTCCCACGCGACGATGTGGCCGCCGTGCTCGCCGTCTTGCTGTCCGACGGGCGAAGCGCCGGCCGAATCCTCTACCTGAGCTCCGGTCCTGCCCCGATCGGCGAAGCACTGGACGAACTTCTCAGCTGAGGGGATCCTGCTGACCGCTGGAGGGGTGCCACTACTACCCGGGCGTACGAGATACCCCCCTTTTCTCCTCAGGCCGTCGCCCCTACCGTATGAACATGCAGGGGAGAAACGGCGCTCGGGCGGCCGCATTCTGGGCGCGGCGAGACGTTCGTCGCCGCTGGAGGTCGCTTGTCCTCTTGGGTGTCCTGATCGGCCTGACCGCAGGCTTCGCTCTTTCGGCGTGGGCCGGCGCCCGACGCACGGACACCGCCCTCGAACGGCTACGCCAACAGACGAATGCGGCAGATGCGGTCGTGTTCCCCAGCCAGGTGGGAGTGGCTCATCCGCACTGGAAGCGACTCGCAGATCGGCCTGAAGTCCGGACACTTGCGGTGTGGGATCTCCTCTTCGGCAGCTACGACGGCCAGCCCGGAGCGATCATATTCGGCTCGAAAGACGGCACGTACCTCGGAAAGGTCGAAAAGCCAGTCGTCGTACAGGGCAGGATGTTCAACCCTCGCTCGTCCGACGAGGTCGTGGTTGACGAGAACTCTGTTGGCCAGGTTCCGCCCGTCGGTGGCACCTTCACTTACCAGTTCTATGGACGAAACCAGTCCGACCAGGACACCGAGCTACCTCGGGGTCCAAAAGTCACGATGCACGTGGTGGGAGTGGTTCGAGAGGCTCCTGAGTTCCTGTTTGTCTCGGACGGTCAGGTGTTTGTGCCGCCGGGTTTCTTGGCCCGCTATGGGAAACGGATCCAGACCGCAGAGAACGCCGACGTCGTGCTGCGTCACGGCGCAGCCGATGTAGGGGCACTTCGTCATGACGTCGACACGCTTCTCGTCCCCGGCACTCCGGTCCTCGACACGCACGCGACGAGTCGACGCGTCAACACCACCTTGGCGGTCGAGACCACCGCGCTGTTGCTCCTCGCCGCGGCCATTCTCTTGGGGGGCGGCATTTTGGTGGCTCAGGTGCTGGGTCGCTCGGCTACAACCATCGGCGACGACTCCTTGGCGCTGCGGGCCCTTGGCATGTCACGCAACCACCTTGGTCTGGCGACCGGGTTCTCTCATGTCGTTTCGGCTTTGGTGGCAGTGCCGGTACTTTTCGGGGTGGCGCTTCTGCTTTCGATTCGGTTCCCGGTCGGACTCGGCCGACGGATCGACCCCGGCGTGGGCTACCACGTGGATTGGACCGTCATCGGGCCCGGCCTCGTCGTCGTCCTCGCCGCGACCGTCGTCGCGTGTTTTCTCATCGGTCGAGGCCCGGCGGGCGAACGTGCTTCGCGCCGACGTCCCGTGGCCGCACCAGGAGCCTTCCGTCGGTCGGCACCTGTGGCCGTCGGGCTGGGCGCGACGATGGCCTTTGAACCGGGGCGGGGCCGTCGGCGTGTCCCGGTCGTGCCGGCCTTGTTGGCAGCGACGATCGCCGTGGCCGGTGTGGTCGCCAGCCTGTGCATCGACCGCGGCATCTCGAGCGCACTGGCGCATCCGGAATTGGCGGGCGTCACCTGGGACGCCAGCGTCACGCCGGCACCCTCGGCCCAGACTGGGCGCAATGTGACTGCCCGACTGGCTGATCACATGACGGAGAAGAACGGCGTGCGTGCGGTCGCAGTCGTGGACCGAGACGTCATCAACGTGGGTCACGTCGGAGCTCCGGTCTTCTCGGTGCGCCCGATCGCGGGAGCAACGACGACTCCGATCGCCTTCACACTCACCTCAGGGCGCGGTCCTCGAAGACAAGGTGAGGCGGCCATCGGCCCGGCCACGGCGAAGGATCTACAGGTTGGCATAGGAGACACCGTCGCCGTCGGTCACTCCGGAGCGCGGGTCCGTATCGTTGGCGAAGCCTTGTTTCCAGGCGACGTGCATGCGGAGTTTGACGAAGGTCTCTGGCTGGCCCCCACGGAGTTCGACAGGGTCGTGCCTCCGATTCCGCCGGGTGGTTCGCTCAGTGACGAGAGGGTGCTCGCAGTTCGCTTTGCGCCAGGTGCGAATGGGCAGAGATCTGCTGCGCACCTCGAATCCGCACTGGGACCCCTCTCCCAGGACATCTCCGCGCCTCCCCTTCCCGAGGAACTGACCAACCTCCGCAATGTCCACACCCTTCCGCAAGTACTGGCGGCATTCCTTGGGCTCATCGCGATAGCTGCCCTCGCATCGGTGCTTTTGAGCAGCGCTCGGAGAAGGGGCCATGAGTTTGCCGTCCTGCGGGCCATGGGCATGACGCGAGGGAACATCCGGACAGTGCTCAATTTCTCAGGGCACGGCCATAGCATTGTTCGGGCTGGTTGCCGGGGTTCCACTCGGGATCGTTGTGGGCCGTATGGGGTGGCAGGCGATCGCAGAGAGGGTTCCGCTCTCAGTCGTCGCGCCCTTCGCGTTAGTGGCCGTGCTGCTGCTCATACCGGTGACGCTCATTGCGGCCAATGCGTTGGCGCTGTGGCCGGGACACGTCACGCTGTCGAAGCGCCCGGCGGAGGATCTGCGAGCCGAATAAGCACAACGCTCATGCGGGTTGGCGCGTCGCTGTGCTCATCCAAGGACTACCAGCAGATCCCCTGATCAGACCGGACTACGACGTCTTGACACATCTGTCCTCGATGTCTTGCGGCATCACAATGAGCGCCCCCGGCAGGACTCGAACCTGCGCCACCGGCTCCGGAGGCCGGTGCTCTATCCGCTGAGCTACGGGGGCGGGAGTTGCAAGAGCAAAGGACGATCGTACTCGTCGGGGGGCGAACGTCCGCCCCGCTCTCACGGCAGCATCGCATGCTGCCGTATCCTGCACCTCCATGCCGACCGACCACTCCGTGGCCACCGCACCCCTGGAGCGGCAACTCCTCCCGCGTTCGGCGTCGGTCGACGAGAAGGGCCACCTGCACGTGGGCGGCATCGACGTGCTGGAGCTGGTTGAGCAATTCGGCACCCCGCTCTTCGTCTACGACGAGGACCATCTGCGTCGGGCCTGCCGCGCGGCGGTCGCCGCCTGGGGCGACGGCGTGGCGTACGCCACGAAAGCCTTCCTGTGCCGCGCCATGGCCAGGCTGGCGCACGAGGAGGGGATGCACCTCGACGTGGCCTCCGGTGGTGAGCTCCATGTCGCCCTCTCTGCCGGTGTCCCTCCCGGCCGGCTCGTTCTCCACGGCAACAACAAGTCCGCCCAGGAGCTGGCAACGGCGTTGCACGAGGGTGTCGGCCGCATCGTCATCGATTCCTTCGACGAAATCGCCCGCCTGGGGGCTCTGCTGGAGTCCGCGCCACCCGCACGCGAGCGGCCGAGGGTCCTGGTCCGGGTCACGCCCGGTGTGGAGGCGCACACGCACGAGTTCGTCCGCACCGGGCAGGAGGACTCGAAGTTCGGCTTCTCGGTCTCGTCCGGCGCTGCGACCGAGGCTGTCGCCGCGCTCGAGCTCATGACCGGTGTCGAGCTCGTCGGCATCCACGCGCACATCGGCAGCCAGGTCTTCGACGCGTCGTCCTTCGAGCGGGCGGCCGAGGTGCTCGGCGCATTCTTCGCCCCGTTGGAGCTCCCTGAGCTGGTCGTGGGCGGAGGGCTGGGAGTCCCCTACGTCAACGGCGAGACGGCCCCGACCCAAGCCGCCTGGGCCGAGGCGACGTTGCGCGCCTGCGCCAAGGCCGGCGTCAGTCCGGCCACGAAGATCTCGGCGGAACCCGGACGGTCGATCGTGGCCGCGGCCGGCATGACCCTCTACACCGTCGGGACCGTGAAGCATCTTCCGGGCATCCGGACCTACGTCAGCGTGGACGGTGGAATGAGCGACAACCCTCGACCGGTCCTGTACGGGAGCGGGTACGAGGCCTTCCTGCCGCGTGCCGTCGCTGCGCCTCGCCCCCGGCCGGTACGAGTCGTCGGGAAGCACTGCGAGAGCGGAGATCTCGTCGTCCCCGACGCCTATGTGCCGGACGATCTGAAGGTGGGCGACGTCCTGGCCACCCCGGTCACCGGCGCCTACGGCTACGCCATGGCCTCCAACTACAACAAGGTGCCCCGTCCTGCCGTCCTGTTCGTCGCCGACGGCGACGCCCGGGTGGTCGTGCGTCGGGAGACCTTCGACGACCTCACGAGCCTCGACGCCTGAGCCGGCAGCAGCGGGGGAGGCTCACTCCGAGCGCAGAAGCGATGCCGGCCGGGCTCGGGAGGCGACCAGGGCCGGGACGACCGCCAGCACGTTCGCGACGACGAGCGTCCCGACTGCCACGCCGACGATGATCCAGGCGGTGACCACCGGGTCGACGGCCACCCCGAGATTTCCTGCGAAGGCGTCCCAGACCGCCCGTCCCGCCGCGATGCCGAGGGGCACTCCCAGGGCGATGCCGATGATGGCGACGGTCGAGGTCTGCCACGCGACCGAAGCGGCCACCTGGCGCCGCACCAGTCCGAGCGCTCGAAGCAGGCCTATTTCCTGGCGCCGTCGGCGCACGCTGCTGAGCAGCAGGTGGAGCAGCGTGCTCACGCCGAAGAGCACGACGATCAACCCGAAGATGAGCGGGAAGTTGACCGCTTCCCCGAAGTTCACCAGGTCGACCGGCGGCCGGGGCAAATTGACGAGCGAGGAGTACTCCGTGCTCAGCGTCGCGAGCGCGGCCCTGCCGGGCGCACCGGGCGCGACGCGCACCAGGAACGAACCGCCGTGGGAAACGGTCTCGGACACCACACACCTGACGTCGGCGCCACCCCGGCAGGTGGCTCCGGTGAGTGCCGCCATGGACACGACAGCGCCCGTGCCCAGACCCTGGTCGTTGAAGTCCGGCGGGAACACGGCGGTGCCCACCACCCTGAAGAGCCTGACCCGCGAGGGCCCTGAGCGCTCCGCGATCCCCACTCGCACCGTCGACCCGACGTGGGCACCGGTCTCGCGCATCGTCTTCGCGCCCAGGACGATCTCGTCCGCCTTGACCGGGAATCGGCCCCCGGTCAACGAGAGGAGGTACGCGCCCCGTACGTTCACGCCGGCGATGGCCGCCACCACTCTGCCGTTGACCGTGACCGGACTGCTGACCCCCGCGGTGATCGCTCCGACGCCGGGACGCTCGAGGCTTGCCAGCATTTGGTCGCTCTGTTCCACCGGCGCCGTGCCGTTGGTGGAGAACCACGCATCGAAGCCCTGTCCGTATTGCGACGGGGTGCCGGTCAGGTGGGAGAGGCTGGCGCCGAAGACGGCTGTGCCGCATAGCACGCCAACGGCCAGGACGGCGCCCAAAATCGCCGAGCCCACGGGGACGGCGTTGCGCCCTCGTCCGCGCTCGAGCGCGTTGCGCACGCCGATCAGCGCCGTCGGTGGCGCGCCCGAAGCGGTCAGCAGCGCGACGGTGCGCGAGGAATGCTGGACGTGGGATCCGTCGTCCCTCGAGAGCAGTCGCGCCGCCTTGGCCGCCGGCCACAGCCCCAACACGGCGACGGCGCCGACGGCGATGGCGGCGCCCCCCAGGAGTAGGAGCGCATCGAAGTCGAAGCCCGGGGTCGGGTCGGCCAGTCTCGCCTCGCCGACGGGAGCGAAGACCGACAACCCGGCGGCCACGGCGACGCCCCCGACCGCCCCTACGACGGCGATGGCCAGCGTCCGGGCCATGGACAGTGCGAACAGCTGGCGACGTGAGGTGCCGAGCGCGCTCAGTGTCGGCCCGTCCTCGGCTTCAGTGGCGGCCTGGCGGGCCAGTGCCTGCGCCAGCACGAGGATCCCCACGAGCGCGGCGAGACCCGTCAGGATCCACCACCCGACGGCCTGGGGGTCGATTGAGGTTGTGATCGCAGTGGCCAAGCCCTGCAGATCGGTCGCGGAGAGGCCGCCGAGGCTCCGCGTGGCCGCCTCGAAACGGAGCAGCCCGCTCGTGCCGGGGTGCAGGCGGACGAAGTATTCGTACAGCAACACCGTGCGCGGGTTGTAGGCCCGCGCGAACGCTCGTGTCGTGTAGACGTCGAAGGCGGGCTGGTTGGATGTCGACGGGAACTCGAATTCGGAGACTGCCATGCCGACGACGTGGACAGTGACCAGCGGCCCGTGCGGCGTGAGGGTGTTCCCGCTCAGAAGGCCGGGGCGCTGGGAGGTCGCCACGAGGGGAATGTGCAGCACGCTGCCCACGTGCACGCCGTAGGTTGCCAAGTTGAACGACGCCAGCACTTCGGAGGGGTTCGACTGATCGGGCATGCGCCCGCTCACCAGCTTCACCAAATGCGCCAGGCTCGGTGCGGGCACCTCCTGCAGGCTGAAGTAGTTGACGTTGATCGGCCGACACGCGCAGGTCGGGGACCCGCTGCCGGCGATGTTCACGACCGTGGTCGACGCAGCATCGGGCAGCTTCGACAATTGGGGCGCCGGCGTGGTGCTGTAGAAATACGCGTCGTAGCCGTGTGCCGCTTCGAAGCGCGGGAATGCACTCGCCGTTCGCCGCGCCGTCTGCGCGCCGGCGAGCACCACGCCGATCACCACCGCCGTGAGCAGTGCCAAGGCCAGCCACGATCTCCAGCGCTGGCGCACTCCGGCCCGGAGCAGCATTCTGAGCAGGGACACACGACCTCCGGCGAGAGTGTGGCCCAGGTCCTCGGGGGCCTCAAGGGCGTCACCCCACGGGCAGCGGTCGTACTAGCACCACTGGGCCGACGCGTGCTCGAGCGACCCCTCCGACTGCCGTCGGCGCGCATGGGCGGTTCGCAGCGCGGCACCTTGTACCGTTTGGTGGTGACCGCGGACCCGGCCAGCACCTTCCCGCACACCCATCAGGCCCCGACCGTGCGCGTCGGCCTGCTCGGCTGCGGCAACGTCGGCGGCGCCTTGGCCGAAATCCTCCTCACCCGCTCCGAGGACGTCGCCGCCCGCACGGGCATCCGTCTGGAGCTCGTCGCCATTGCCGTCGCCGACCCGACACGGTCCCGGCCGGCGGCCATCCCCGCCGATCTCATCGGGACGGACGCCGCCGGACTCGTGGCTCGGGCCGACGTCGATGTCGTCGTGGAGGTCATCGGGGGGCTGCACCCCGCCCACGAGCTGGTCGAGGCGGCCCTGCGTCACGGCAAGCCGGTGGTCACCGCCAACAAGGCACTGCTGGCCGTGGCCGGTGCCGAGTTGGCCGAGGTCGCCGACCGGGCGGGTGTCGACCTCCTCTACGAAGCCGCCGTGGCGGGGGCGATCCCCGTCATCCGGCCGTTGCGTGAGTCCCTGGCGGGTGAGCAGATCGTCCGCGTCATGGGAATCGTGAACGGCACGACGAACTACATCCTCACCCGCATGGAGGAGGAGGGTGCCAGCTACGACGATGTGCTGCGCGAGGCCCAGGAGCTCGGCATGGCCGAGCGCGACCCCACGGCCGACGTCGAGGGCCACGATGCCGCGGCCAAGGCGGCGATATTGGCCGCGCTCGCGTTCGGGAGTGACGTCGTCGATGCGGACGTACACCGCGAGGGCATCAGTGGGATCAGCGCCGCGGACGTCGCCTACGCCAGCCGGCTCGGGTACTCCGTCAAGCTTCTCGCCATTGCCGAGCTGATCGATGGTGGGCCGCAGCTCTCCGTGCGCGTGCACCCGGCCATGGTTCCCAAGACCCACCCTCTGGCCGCCGTGCGCGGCGCGTTCAACGCGGTCTTCGTCGAGGGCGCAGTGAGCGGCGAGCTGATGCTCTACGGGCGCGGCGCCGGCGGAGGACCGACCGCCAGCGCGATGCTCGGCGATCTCGTCGACGCGTCGCGCAACCTGCTCGCCGGCGCGCCCGCCCCGGCGCCGAAGCGGACGAGCACGACCATGTTCTCGCAGAACGACATGCATTCGGCCTTCTATCTCAGCCTCGACGTGGCGGACCGCCCCGGCGTGCTGGCGGCCGTGGCCAGAATCTTCGGCGAGCACAATGTGTCCATCCGGGCCATGGAGCAGCTCGGCCTGGCCGAGGAGGCCCGGCTGATCTTCCTCACCCACGTGGCCCGCGAGGGCGATCTGCTGGCGACCATCGACGAGCTGCGCCGGCACCAGGCGGTGGACCGGGTCAGCGGGGTGCTCCGCGTCATCGGTGAGCCGGCCGACCACCGGGGCGGCGACCCGTCGTGACGGCCGGGTGGCGCGGCGTCATGGAGGAATACCGTGACTTCCTCCCGATCACCGAGAAGACCCCGGTGGTCACCTTGCTCGAGGGTGGCACGCCACTCGTCCCGGCACCGCGGTTGTCCGAGCGCGTGGGGGCACAGGTGTGGCTGAAGGTCGAAGGGGCCAACCCGACGGGCAGCTTCAAGGACCGCGGCATGACCATGGCGATCTCCATGGCGGTGGACGAGGGAGCCAAGGCCGTGGTGTGCGCGTCCACCGGCAACACGTCCGCCTCCGCTGCCGCCTACGCGTCGCGGGCCGGACTGGCCTGCGTGGTCCTGATCCCCGACGGCCACATCGCACTCGGCAAACTGGCACAGGCACTCATGCACGGCGCCCGCGTGCTGCAGGTGCGGGGGAACTTCGACCAGCTGCTCACCATTGTGCGGGATTTGCCCAACCACGCGCCGATCACGGTCGTGAACTCGGTGAACCCCCACCGGATCGAGGGCCAGATGACCGGGGCCTTCGAGATCGTCGACGTCCTGGGCGATGCCCCCGACGTGCACTGCATTCCTGTGGGCAACGCCGGGAATATCTCGGCCTACTGGCGGGGTTATCTCAAGTACAAGGAGGCGGGGCGGTCGAAGAGGCTGCCGCGGATGATGGGTTTCCAGGCCGCGGGAGCGGCGCCGATCGTGCTGGGCCACCCGGTCGAGAACCCCGAGACGATCGCCACCGCGATCCGCATCGGGAACCCGGCCAGCTGGTATTCGGCCACGGCCGCCGCCACCGAGTCCGGCGGATCCATCACGGCGGTCACCGACGACGAGATCATGGACGCCTACACGTTCCTCGCCCAGCAGGAGTCCGTCTTCTGTGAGGCGGCGTCGTCGGCCTCGGTGGCCGGGTTGCTCAAGAACGGGGTGCCCGAGGGTTCAACCGTGGTGTGTGTGTTGACCGGGCACGGGCTCAAGGACCCCGACCTGGCCATCAAGGCGATCTCGGTCCCCTCGGTGATCGACCTCAAGCTCGAATCGGTCCTGGCCGAGATCTCCCTGTAGAGGCGGAGGCCGGGCGGGTGCCCGGACCACTGACCTGCAGAAAAGGGGGGTGTGTTGGCATAACGCCTCAGCTCCCGCTAAAGTACAGATATCCCCACTGCGCTTCGCAGCGCCCTCCGCGGGTACAAGCGGTCCCGGGAGAGCATCACGCAGCGGTGATCCGGGGGAAGGCATTCACACGCGAATCCCTTCTCCTCCCTGAAATTTCCCTCGCCACGCGCGGACGAACCCGGGCCGGCGATAACCCTCTTGGAAGAGGAGCCGATGACTGCGGAACAGCAGCTCGAACGATCAGTTCTCGAAGGCAAGGAGCGCGATGAGCTCAGTGCCATCGCTCAGGCCATGTCGCTCAAGACGACGACCCGGACGAAAAAGGCCGACATCATCGACCAGATTCTCCATGCGACGGGCGTGACCTCCGGGCCGGCGGCCCCCGCCGGCAACGGCGATGGCGAGGCGTCGGGCACCAACGGCGCCAAGCCGGCGCGCCGCTCCCGGGCCTCGGCCGCCGCCAGAGGCGCCGCCGAGACGCCGTCCTTCGTGGCCGGCGACGACGCCGGGGGTGACAGCACGGCGGAGGCCGCCGACGCCCCTCGGGCGGAAGCCCAGACAGCGACAGCCGCCACGCCCGACACGGCGAGCAACGGGGACTCCGGTCCCGCCGTCTTCGTCGAGCCGCCCGAGCTGGCCGACGGCGCCGACCCGGCGCCGACCCGGCAGAACGGGCAGCAGGGCCACAGCAACCAGAACAACCAGCCCGGCAACCGCAATCAGAACCGGAACAACCAGGGCAACCAGAACAACCAGGGCAACCAGAACCGGAACAGCCAGAGCAACCAGAACGACGGTGACGTCGGCAACCGCCGGAGCCGCCGGCGCCGGGGTCGTGACCGGCCCGGCCAGGGTGGCGAGCTGCAGGGCGGCGGCCAGGAGCAGCCCTACTCGGGCGAGCTGGTCGAGGTCAGCGGGATGCTCGACCTGCGCGACGAGGGTTACGGCTTCCTGCGCTGCGACGGCTACCTCCCCTCGTCCAAGGACGTGTACGTCTCCATCAGCCAGGCCCGCAAGTTCGCGTTGCGCCGCGGCGACTACATAGAGGGCGCGTGCCGTCCGGCGTCGAACAACGAGAAGTACCCGGCGCTGCTGCGTATCGACAAGGTCTCGGAGATGGATCCCGACGAGGCGCGCAACCGTCCCCGCTTCGAGGACCTGACCCCGCTGTTCCCGGACTCACAGCTCCACCTCGAGAGGGACGGCGACAAGGACAACCTGACGGCCCGTATCGTGGACCTGATCTCGCCGATCGGCAAGGGGCAGCGCGGCATGATCGTGTCACCGCCCAAGGCCGGCAAGACGACGGTGATGAAGCAGATCGCCCACTCCATTGAGGCCAACAATCCCGACGTGCACCTGATGGTGCTGCTCGTCGACGAGCGGCCCGAAGAGGTCACCGACATGCGCCGATCCGTCAAGGGCGAGGTGATCGCCTCGACGTTCGACCGTCCCGCGGACGAGCACACGCAGGTGGCCGAGCTGGCGATCGAGCGGGCCAAGCGCCTCGTCGAGAAGGGTCGCGACGTCGTCATCATCCTCGACGGCATCACCCGTCTCGCCCGGGCCTACAACCTGGCCGCCCCGGCCACCGGTCGCATCATGTCCGGCGGTGTCGACTCCGGTGCGCTCTATCCGCCCAAGAAGTTCTTCGGCGCGGCGCGCAACGTGGAAGAGGGTGGCTCGCTGACCATTCTGGCCTCGGCCCTGGTGGAGACCGGCTCGAAGATGGACGAGGTCATCTTCGAGGAGTTCAAGGGCACCGGCAACATGGAGCTGCGGCTCGACCGGCGGCTCTCGGAGCGCCGGCTGTACCCGGCCATCGACGTCAATGCCAGCTCCACCCGGCACGAGGAGCTCCTCTTCGAGCGGGGCCAGCTGCAGCAGGTCTGGAAGCTGCGCCGGGTCCTCAACGCGCTGGCCAGTGACGGGAAGGACGCCGCCGGCCTGGAGCTGCTCATGGACAAGATCCGCACGACGGCGAGCAACGACGAGTTCCTCGCCGAGATCGCCAAGGGCCCCGGCACCTGATCGCCGGCGCCCCTCCGACCCCTACACTGAACCGACTCACACCCCACACTGGAGACACCATGAAGACCGACATCCACCCTGAGTACGTCGAGGCCACGGTCAAGTGCTCGTGCGGGAACACGTTCACCACCCACTCCACCAAGGCCGACCTCCACGTCGAGCTGTGCAACGAGTGCCACCCCTTCTTCACCGGCAAGCAGAAGCTGGTCGACTCCGGGGGCCGGGTGGAGCGCTTCCAGCGCCGCTACGGAGAGCGCAAGGGCAAGGCCAAGGCCAAGCCCGCTCCGACCGCGCAGGACTGACCCGGCCGGGACCGGCGTATTCCGCCGCGTCCCCGCCCCGACGAGGAGCCCCGGACACGCATGTTCGACGACCGGATGGCCGCGCTCGAGACGGAGTTCGACGCCGTCGAGAAGGAGTTGGCCGACCCGGTCACGCTTTCCGACCCTGACCGCCTCCGTGACCTGTCGCGGCGCCACAAGGAGCTCGGCGAGATCGTGCGGGCCTGGCACGAGCTCGAGCGCGGCGCGGGGGGACGTCGCCGCCGCCCGCGAGATGCTGACCGACACGTCGGGCGACGATCGCGAGCTCGTGCGCCAGGAGGTCGACGAGGCCGAGGCGTCCGTGGCATCCCTCGAGGAGCGCATGCAGGCGTTGCTGCTGCCGAAGGATCCGAACGAGGGTCGCAACGTGATCATGGAGATCCGGGGAGCGGTCGGCGGCGACGAGGCGAACCTGTTCGCCCGGGTGCTCTACGACATGTACCTGCGCTACGCCGCCACCATGAAGTGGAAGGTGGAGGTCCTCTCGGAGGACGCGTCGGAGAAGGACGGCATCAACGAGGCCGTGTTCCTCGTGAAGGGCCCCGACGCCTACATCCGCCTGGAGCACGAGGCGGGAACCCACCGCGTCCAGCGGGTGCCGGTCACGGAGGCGAAGGGGCGGATCCACACCTCCACCGCCACGGTGACCGTGCTGCCCGAGGCCGCGGACGTCGAGATCGACATCGATCCGAACGACCTCAAAATCGACGTCTACCGATCCACCGGACCGGGCGGCCAGTCCGTCAACACGACCGACTCCGCCGTGCGCATCACGCACCTGCCCACCGGAACGGTCGTGGCCATGCAGGACGAGAAGAGCCAGATTCAGAACCGCGCCAAGGCCATGGTCGTGTTGCGGGCGCGCTTGCTGAAGGCCGAACAGGACCGCCAGGCGGCGGAGATCTCGGCCCAGCGACGCGGTCAGGTGGGGGCGGGGAATCGCACCGACAAAATCCGCACCTACAACTTCAAGGAGAACCGGGTCACCGACCACCGCATCAACCTGACCCTCTACAAGCTCGACCAGGTCCTGGCCGGCGACCTCAGCGAGCTCACCGACGCCCTGATGGCGGACAAGCGGGCGCGCCAGCTCGAGGGCGAGGAGGACGGCGGGCTGTGACGGCCCGGGCGGGGGCGACGGGGTCGCCCGGGCGCCCGTCACCGGCCGCGCCGCCTGATGGTGACCCCGGCGAGGTCGAGGCCGCTGCGCTGGTGGACGAGCTGACGGCGGTGGTGGGTGGAGCGCGTCACGAGGCGCGCTTCATCGTCGACGAGGCCCGTGGTGCCGTTCCCGGTGGACCGAGGGCCACGACGGTGCCGGCCGGTGCGGCGGCGGCGGCGCGGGCCATGGCGTCGCGCCGGGCGGCGGGGGAGCCGCTGCAGTACGTCTTCGGCCACTGGCCCTTCCGCGGTCTCGACCTGTGTGTCGACTCCCGTGTCCTGATTCCGCGTCCGGAGACCGAACGCGTCGTCGAGGTGGCTCTGGGCGAGGCCCGGCGCCTGCGCACGCTGGGGCCCGGGAACCTGACGGTGGTCGACGCCGGCACCGGCAGCGGCGCCGTGGCGCTGGCGCTGGCGAGCGAGCTCGGTCCCGGTGTGGTGGGGCAGGTCTGGGCGACCGACGTGAGCGCGGACGCGCTCGAGGTGGCGACGGCCAACCTGGAGGCCTGCCGGGCCGCCGGGGACGGCACCGGTGCCCTGCCGGCGGTGACGCTCGTCCGGGGCAGCTGGCTCGACCCGCTGCCCCAGGAGATGCGCGGCCACGTCGACCTGGTGGTGTCGAACCCGCCCTACGTGGCGCCGGAGGAGTGGGCCGGGCTGGACCCCGAGGTGCAGGCCGAACCCCGCGGGGCCCTGCTGGCCGGACCCGGTCGGCAGGGTGCGGCCGGGCTGGCCGACGTGGAGGCCGTGCTCCAGCAGGCCCGCCGTTGGCTCGGCCGGCCCGGTGCCGTGGTCGTCGAGCTGGCGCCCCACCAGGCGGGCCCGGCTCGGGAGTGGGCCCGGCAACTGGGGTACGACGAGGTGCGGGTCGAGCCGGACCTGACGGGACGGCCCCGCGCGCTGGTGGCACTGCGCAGCGGCCCGCAGCGGGGACAATAGGGACATGGACGCCGTCGCACTGTCGGACGAACCCCGACCGCCGCTGGTCGGGGCGGGGGCGGCCGCGGTGATGGACGCGTTGCGGGCCGGGGGCATCATTGCCGTCCCCAACGTGGGCGGCTACAGCCTGGCCGTGCGGGCCGGCTCCGTCGAGGAGGAGGCCCGGCTGGTCGAGCTGGCGGCCGACCCGGACGGGCCCCACTACGCGGTGGGGCAGATCGACGATGTGCGCGCGCTGACGTCGGGGTGGACCGACGAGCTCGGGACGCTGCTCCAACGCTGCTGGCCGGGGCCGGTCGAGGTCTTCCTTCCGTGGGCCGCATCCGCCGGCGGCCCCGTCGGCCAGGCCCAGGACGAGGGCGGGCCCGCCGCGCCCGTCCTGTTGCGCACAGTCGGAGACGAGGGTGGGCCCGAGTCCGGCGCCTGGGCGGTCGTGGTCGGCATGCCCGACGGGCGTGCGCTGCGGCGCCTGTGCCGCGAGGTGGGCCCGTGGCGGATTGTGCCGCTTCGCTTCACGGAGGCGGAGGAGGTGGCACACGCCTTTCGCGCCGACGACGTGGCGCTGGTGGTCGACGGTGGCCGGCGCGACGGGCCCCTCCCGACGGTGGTCGACGCCACCGTGACGCCCATCCGCGTCCTGCGCGAGGGCGCGTTGCCGTCGTCGTTCATAGAGGGGACGATGTTGATGAGCACGCGGCGCAAGCTCTTCTCGCGCAAGAAGCCCACCGCCGGCTGATCCGGCGCCTCAGGGCGCGGCGTCCACCCGCTCGACGGCCGGCAGCGTGCTCACCGAGCGCCGCGCCTCCCAGTGGCTGCGCCGCCCGAGCGCGGCGAAGTGCGGCGGCCGGTCGGTCAGCGCGTAGGTGGCCAGCCACAGTCGCTTGAGGTGCCGCTTGTAGCCGTGCGCCACATCGTCCTCGTAGGCCGTGCGGCCGTGGAGCACGTGGTAGTTGTTGATGAATTGCATCTCGCCCGGCTGCAGGTCCATGTAGACGTTGAAGTCCGGCTCGTTCGCCAGCGCGGAGGCCGCGGCAATCGCCTCCCGGGCCAGCGGGCTGAGCCGGGGTGCCTCGGGGTGACGTTGGGACGCCAGGATGTACTGGGGGATGAAGCGCACGAAGAGACGCCCGGCGTGCTCGGTGAAGGCCGGCACCGAGTAGAAGGCCGGTGCGCCGTCGGCCTGCTCGCCCCGCGTGTCGTAGGGCATCGGCTCGTACAGCGCCGCCGCCAGGTCCGGTCGGGTGCGGACCAGCTGGTTGTGGATCGCCACCGCGTTGGCCACACAGGAGAGGCCGCCGCGCCGCGCCGTGCGGAGGCAGAGGAGGCCCACCAGGTCGGACCCGTCGGTGTGGTAGTCGAGCGCGATGCCGCCCAGCTCGTTGCCGCGCACCGTCGGATCGTCGATCGTCTTGCCCTGATCGGTGACGTCGCCGAGGACGTGGCCGTGCTGGTTCTGGGCCCAGGGCTCGCCGAGGTGCAGGCCGATGCCCCAGTAGAGCAGCGTGAGGTCGTCGTCTCCGTAACGCGTGGTGTCGAGCGCGGCGATGCGCGCGAAGCCGCGTCCGTCCAGGAGCGTGTCCACGACCGCGTCGAGCTTGGCCGCCAGGTGCTGGAGCGGGAAGTCCTCGCGCGCGAGCTCCAAGGGGTCCGCGCTCTTCCGCTTGGCCACCGCCAGGGCGGCATGGAGCTCGGCGTGGTCGGCCGCGCTCAGGCGCAGGGTCCAGTCCGCCGGATCGGCGATGTCGGCGGCCCGCCACTCGGCGGCGGGCTCCAGCTCGTGCAGTGCGCTGGCTGTCATGTCGGCTCCTCTCCTCGTCGGGGTGTCCGGTCGATGCGCCTCACGAGGCGAGCGGCGTGCGGGCGGTGTCACGTCCACCCCGCACGAGGCGGCCGGGCAGGGCACCGGTGGGTTCCCCGTCGCGGTACGTGACCTCCCCGGCCACGACGGTGGCGCGGTAGCCGCGCGCGCCCTGGAGCAGCCGCTTCCCACCGGCGGGCAGGTCGTAGGCCATGACCGGCACCGCGCAGGCCAGGTGGTCGAAGTCGATGACGTTGAGGTCGGCCCGCATGCCCTCGGCCAGGACGCCGCGGTCGCGGAGCCCGACGGCGGTGGCCGTGACACTCGTCAGCTGCTGCACGACCTGGCCCACCTCCATGCGGCCGTGCGAGCGGTCACGGGCCCAGTGGGTGAGCGCGTAGGTCGGGAAGCTGGCGTCGGAGATCAGGCCGACGTGGGCCCCGCCGTCGCCCAGGCCGAAGAGGGTGAGCGGATGGGCGAGCATTTCGCCGCACGCGTTCAGGTTCCCGTCGGCGTAGTTGAGGAACGGGGTGTAGAGGAAGGTGCGGCCGTCGTCCTCGGCCAGCAGGTCGAGGAGCAACGCGGCGGGGTCGACGCCCCGGGCC
The DNA here is from genome assembly GCA_963783965.1 of uncultured Acidimicrobiaceae bacterium. Lineage (GTDB taxonomy): Bacteria > Actinomycetota > Acidimicrobiia > Acidimicrobiales > RAAP-2 > Bog-473. Next base: position 282,949 of record CAWAPQ010000005.1, read on the forward strand.
GCGGCGCGCCGCAGCACGCTCGTCTCGGGCGCGGGCTCGTAGTCGGGCACGTCGCCGAGCGGGTAGAGGTGGCCGTAGTCGGGGGCCCGCCGCCCGCCGCGCCCGCCGTCGGTCCCGTCGTCGCTCTGCAGGTCGGCCAGCAGGCGGGCCCGGCAGGCCGGGTCGCGCAGCGCACGCGCCTGCTCGGCGACGGGCAGCCCGGCCAGGTCCGCGTAGGAGGGGAGCGCGAGGAGGGGGTGGTAGGAGGACTGCAGCCCCACCAGCACCCCGACCGGACGGGGCGCCACCTGGGCCCGGATGGGCAGGCCGTCGGCCACCGCCTCCTCAATGCGCCGCAGCAGGTCGCGCCAGGCCTCGGGGCGGCGGTGGCTCTGGGCCAGCGAGAGCGACAGCGGCACGCCGGTGCGCGCCACCATGGCGCGCACCAACGCGAACTCGCCGTCGGTGTCGGGCGAGAAGTCGGAGATCAACTCCACGACCCCGTGCCCGGCTGCGGCGACACCGAGGGCGATGGCCTCGAGCTCGTCGGTGCCGGCGCGCAGCGACGGGGTCGGGTCCCCGCTCGCGGTGCGGTGGTTCAGCGTGCGAGAGGTCGAGAACCCGATCGCCCCGGCGCGCAGGGCCTCGGTGGCCAACGAGCGCATCGTTGCGATGTCCTCGGGGGTCGCCGCTTCCAGCCGGGCGGCTCGCTCGCCCATGACGTACAGGCGGAGCGCACCGTGCGGAAGCTGGGCGCAGAGGTCGATGTCGTGGGGACGCCGCTCGACCGCGGTGAGGTACTCGCCGAAGGTCTCCCAGGACCAGTCGATCCCCTCGTCGAGCACCGCGCCGGGAATGTCCTCGACCCCTTCCATGAGGGAGATGAGGCGCGGGTGCGCATCGGGTCGCACCGGCGCGAAGCCGACGCCGCAGTTGCCCATGACCGCGGTCGTGACGCCGTGCCAGCTCGACGGCGTCATCCGCTCGTCCCAGGTCGCCTGTCCGTCGTAGTGCGTGTGGATGTCGACGAAGCCCGGGGTCACGAGCAGCCCGTCGGCGTCGATCTCCTCCGCGCCCCGCCCGGGGACGGGGCCCACGGCGGTGATCGTCCCGCCGTCGACGGCGACATCGGCCGGGCGCGGCTCGCCGCCCAGGCCGTCGGCCACCGAACCGCCGCGGACCACGAGGTCGTGTGCAGTCACTGCCATGTCCTGCCCCCACCCTCCCGGCGAGCCGGGATTAGTTAGATCAGTCGAACTATATGCCGGATGCGATGCCCTGGCAAGACCCGAGCCCGGGCTGCCCGTCGTCCCCGATCATGGCTCCGCCCCGAAGACCGAGCCCAGGCGCTCCTCGCGGGTCTCGGCCAGCGCCGCCGCCAGCTCGCGCAGGAATCCCCGCACGGCGACGCGGTCCATGCCGGGCAGCAGCTCCTCCATCCGACCCGCCAGCTCCTGCTCGAAGCGGGCGAGCCGGGCGCGCCCTGCCGTCGTGAGCTCCACCCGGGTCACCCGCCCGTCGTCCGTCTCGTCGACGGCGTCGGCCACCCAGCCCTGCTGGCGCAGGCTGGTGATCATGGCGGAGACCGTCGGTTTGGTGACGGCGTTGGCCGCGGCGAGCTCGCCGGCACGGCGGGACCCGCCCAACAGGTACAGGAGCGTGCGGTACTGCGCCATGCTGAGGTCACCCCGCCGCGCCACCTGTTCGAACTCGCGGTACATCGAGACGACGAAGCGCACGCCCGGCACCCGTTCGTCCGGTGGGGAGGCCATGCGCTGCACCATAGGTTCGCCGCGCCGGGCCGTCGCGCGCCGGGTCCGGGTCAACCCGCCAGGGTCAGGGTGCCGTCACGCGCCAGGTCGCCCCGGCGGCCGATGCCCTCCTCGGCGCACAGGAGCGCCAGCGCATCGGGATCGGACAGGTTGCCCCAGGCCCGGCTGCCGTCGCCGGTGCGGCAGGCCACAATGCCGCGTTCGGCCGTGCCGTCGCGGTCGAAGGTCACGGTGTAGGTCTCGACGCGGACCGCGCCGCTGGCCTCCGGAGCGACGGCGCAGCGCGGCAGCGCGTCGACGGCGGGCTGCACGTCCCGCCAGGCGAACGGCCGGGCCCCGCCGTGCTCGGGCGGGCGCGACGCGTACACCCCCAGGGAATGCTTGGTGGCGTACCACCCCAGGCCGCTGACGAGTGCCGCGCTGCCCGGGGCGCGGCGCAGCGCGCCGACGGCCTGGGCGATGCCGTGCGAGGTGTAGTTGTTGCCGGGCCCCCCGCCGAAGGTGAGCCCGCCGGTCAGGGTCAGGGGGCGGCCGGGGTCGTCGGGGGCGAGGCCGAGCTCGGCCGCCGCCATCTGGACCACGACGGGGAAGCACGAGTACAGATCGACGAAGGCGATGTCGTCGATCCCCAGTCCGGCCTGCTCGAGGGCCGCGCCACCGGCGAGGCGGATGGCCGGGGAGCGGTGCAGCTCGGGTCGCTCGGAAATGAACCAGTGATCGTTTGCGTCCGCGCCGGCCAGGGGGAACACCCAGCGCTCCTCGGGGACGCCGGCGGCGCGCGCCGCGGCGACCGAGCACACGATGAACCCCGCGCCCTGGTCGACCTGCATGTTGGCCGTGCAGAGCTTCGGGTAGGGGAACGACACCATGCGGTTGGCCGGCCCGGGGGTGATGATCTCCTCCGGGGTGCGGGCGGCGCGGATCCACGCGTGGGGGTTGCCCGCCGCCACCTCGCTGAAGCGCGACCACAGGGCGCCGATGCGGGCGCGGTGCTCCGGCAGGGTCCAACCGTTGGCGCCGCGCAGCGCGTTCTCGAACAAGGGGTAGGCGTGAATCGGCAGGACGACGCCGCGCTGCATCTCGAGCTCGGTGGCGCCGGCCTTCTCGACGCCGAAGAGCGCGGCGGGCGGTGTGCCCTCCGGCTGGGTGGCCCAGGCCAACCAGGGCCGGGCCGGGTCACGACGCGCCAGGGCGCGGGCGTACATCGCCTCGGCCCCGGTGACCAGCACGACCTCGCGCTCGCCCCGGCTGATGGCGAGACAGGCATGGTGCATGAGGGCCTGGGGGTTGTTGCCCCCGATGGAGGAGACCATCAGCTCGGCCGGCTCGTCCCCCTCGGCGAAGCCGAGACGCGCCGCCACCAGGCGGGCCGGATTCGGGGTGGACCAGCCCAGCGAGGCCACGACCCGGATGCTGTCGGCGCGCCCGATCAGGGTCCGTCCGGCCGGGGCCGCCCCGCCAGCCGCCGCGCCGTCACAGTCCTCCGCCGCGGCGAGCAGCGCCGCCGTCATGAGGTCCAGCGGCTCGGGCCTGGCGGTGGGGTCCAAGCCGGCGTCCGCCGGGGTGGCCACCTGGCCCACGCCCACCACCACCGGGGTCCGCGGGTCGAGCGCCATGGACCGGGGAGCGTACCGGCTGACGCCCCTGGGCCTCCCCGGTGCCCCGGTACACTCGATCCCCATGCGTGCCGCCGCCGGCCTCCGTGGCGCCGGGGAAGGGATTTCATGAGCAGCGACGAGACCGCGCTGGACGCCGATCCCGAGGTGGCCCGCCTCGTCGGGGAGGAGCTCACCCGGCAGCAGACCACACTGCAGCTGATCGCCTCCGAGAACTTCACGTCGCCGGCCGTGCTCGCCGCCTCGGGCTCGGTGCTGACGAACAAGTACTCCGAGGGATACCCCGGCCGGCGGTACTACGGGGGGAACCGGGTCATCGACGAGGTGGAGGAGCTCGCCCGCACCCGCGCCACCGCGCTGTTCGGTGCCGAGCACGCCAACGTGCAGCCGCACGCCGGGGCCAACGCCAACCTGGCGGCATACCAGGCCCTCCTCGAACCGGGCGCGACCGTGCTCGCCATGCGCCTCGACCACGGCGGCCACCTGACGCACGGATCGCCCGCCTCCATCGTCTCGAAGTTCTGGCGCTTCGTGTCCTACGGCGTCACACCGCAGTCGTCCGACGCGGCCCACCCCGGTGAGGTCATCGACTTCGACCAGGTGGCCCACCTCGCCAAGACCGAGAAGCCGGCGCTGATTGTGGCGGGCTCGACGGCCTACGCGCGGATCATCGACCCCGTGCCGTTCCGCGAGATCGCGGACTCGGTCGGCGCCCGCTTCATGTTCGACGCCGCCCATCCGGCGGGCCTCATCGCCGGCGGCGCCCACCCGAGCCCGGTGGGCGTGGCCGACGTGGTCACGCTGACCACCCACAAGACGCTGCGCGGCCCGCGGGGCGGCGCCATCCTGTGCGGCGAGGAGCTGGCCAAGAAGATCGACAGCGCCGTGTTCCCCGGCCTGCAGGGTGGCCCGCTCGAGCACGTGATCGCCGCCAAGGCGGTGGCCTTCGCCGAAGCGGCGCAGCCGGAGTTCCGTCTCTACGCCGAGCAGGTCGTGGCCAACGCCGCCGCCCTGGCCGGTGCCCTGGCCGGGCACGGGTTCCGGCTCGTCTCGGGCGGCACGGACAACCACATGCTGCTCGTCGACCTGCAGCCCTTCGACCCGGAGCTGACCGGGAAGGAGGCCCAGGAGGTCCTCGACCGGGCCGGCATCACCTGCAACCGCAACACCATTCCCGACGACCCGCGCTCACCGTTCCTCACCTCGGGCCTGCGCCTGGGCACGGCGGCCGAGACGACGGCGGGCATGGGGACGGACGAGATGCGCCTGGTGGCCGACCTCATCGCGCGCACGCTCAGGGCCCGGACCGACGAGGGCGAGATCGACGCGGTGCGCGCGGAGGTCGCCACCCTGTGCGCCGCCTTCCCGCCGTACCCCGATCTCCTGGCCTAGCGCGTGCCCGACATCGGCTGGTACGGCCTGGTGCTGGTGATTGCGGCGGGCGCCACGGCCGCACTGACGGTCCCGGCCAAGCGCATCGCGCTGCGGGTGGGCTACGTCGCCCAGCCCGGCGACCGCACCGTCCACACCAAGCCGACGCCGTACGGCGGTGGAGCCGCCATGTTCCTCGGGTTCATGGTCGCCGTGCTCGGCGCGGCGTCCATCCCGCAGCTCCGGCCGATCTTCCAGGACTCGCCGGAGATGGCCGGCGTCGTGCTGGCGGCCGGCGCCATGTTCGCGGTCGGCCTGATCGACGACGTGCGCGACATGTCCGCCCCGGCCAAGATGGCCGGGCAGGTCCTGGCCGCCAGCATCCTCTACTTCAGCGGCGTCACGATGTACGAGCTGAAGATCCCGCTGGCGGGGTTCTTCGTCCTGACGCCGGGCATCGTCCCGCTCATCACCGCGGTCTGGGTGATCGCACTGACCAACGCCGTCAACCTCATCGACGGCCTCGACGGCCTGGCCGCCGGCGTGGTGGCGATCGGCGGGGGCGCCCTCGCGCTCTACGGCATCCGCCTCATGGGGCTCGGCCTGCTGCCGAGCGACAACATCGGACCGTTGGTGGCCGTCGCCGCCTGCGGCATCTGCCTGGGCTTCCTGCCGTTCAACTTCAACCCGGCGCGCATCTTCATGGGTGACGCCGGCGCGCACTTCCTCGGCCTGCTCATGGCGGCCTCGACGATGGTCATCGGCGGCCGCGTCCCCACCGCGGTGCCCATCAGCGGGGTCACCTACTTCTTCTTCGCCCCCCTGTTCATCCCCATCCTGATTCTCGGCGTCCCCCTGGTCGACATGGCGTTCGCCTTCGTCCGGCGCACGGCGCGCGGGACCGGGTTCCACACCCCGGACAAGGAGCACATCCACCATCGGCTGCTCCGTCTCGGCCACGGCCCGCGGCGCAGCGTCATCATCCTGTGGGCCTGGACGGCCATCCTCTCCAGCTTCCTCCTCTTCCCCCTGTTCGTGCACCAGGTCAACGCCTTCATCCCGATCGGCGCCGCCGCCCTGGGCGTGGGGCTCTACACCTTCTTCCACCCGGGACTGCGCCGGGGGAACGGGGATGACGACGAGGAAGATGAGCGTCAGCTGGGAATTCCGCCCCCTCCCGAGGAGGCGGAGCGGCTCAGCGAGGTCGTCCAGTTCCCTTCCTGACCGTTTGGACGCCATCTGGGCCGGGATGCGATGATGAGGCCTGTGTACCCCGTCCACCTCGCCTCGTCCGACGCTGCCGTCCCGGCAGCCTCGCGGACGACGGACTCCGGCGCGCCACGCACCGCATAAGGGGTCAGCAGTCGGATGCGTGGTCAAGTGAGCCTCGACGTGCGCGCCCATCCGGGTGAGCGCACCGGACGAGTCCTCCCAGCAGAAGGAGCCCAAGCCGCTGCCGGGCGCCATGGCCTTTCTGAGCATGGGGCTGTCGGCCGCCGTCTGCGTGGGCATCGGGCTCGGGCTCGGGATCTTGGTGGACGACGCGCTGCACACCGCGCCGGCCTTCTTGCTGGTCGGCCTGGCGCTCGGGCTGGCCGTGGCCGCCCTGAGCGTCGTCAAGCAGATCCGCACGTACCTGTAGGGGCCCGGCCATGAACAACATGCTCGACGGGCTTTCGGGCCTCGGGGGCAACGCGCTGGCCAAGGTGCTGCGCCGCACCATCGTCTCGGCCATCATCGTGGGCGCCGCCGCCATCCTCATCGCCCTGCTGCTGTCCGTCCCGTGGGCCGCGCTCGGCCTCGCCATCGGCCTGACGATCGCCGTGCTCAACTTCCGCTTCCTCGATGCCGGGGTGGCCAAGCTCAACACGTCCGGAGAGACCAACAACAAGGTGCTGCGGCGCGCCATCGGGACCAAGAGCGTGACCCGCCTGGGCATCATCACCGTGATCTGCGTGGGCCTGCTGCTGCTCAACGGCGCGCTCGGCATCGGTGCGGTGGCCGGTCTCGTCATCTTCCAACTGCTCTTCGTCGTCAACGTGGGGCGCGTCATCGTTTCGCAGGGGATTCAATGAAGAACCACTTCGTGCTCGCCAGCGGCAACATCACGATCGGCGATCACCACAGCGTCTGGCACGTGGCGGGACTCACCATTTACGGCGACGTCGTCTGGACCACGCTGCTGGCGGCGGCCATCGTTCTCGCCTTCGGGTTCCGCATGCGGGCCAAGGTCACGTCGGGCGTGCCCGGCAAGCTGCAGCTCTTCTGGGAGACGCTGGTCGAGCAGGTGACCGACCTGGCCGACTCGGCCATCGGGCCCGAGGGCCGTCCCTTCGTCGGCCTGGGCGTGACCGTCTTCTTCTTCATCCTGATCTGCAACTGGCTCGCCTTCGTGCCGAGCGGGGACCCCGGTTTCCTGGCGCCGCCGACCGGTGACGTGAACCTCCCGCTGGCCCTCGCCCTCACCGTCTTCTTCCTGGTGCACTACAACTCGGTCAAGGCGCGGGGCTGGGGCGGCTACTTCAAGCACTACGCCCAGCCCTATGCCGCGCTCACCCCGATCAACATCATTGAGGAGATCACCAAGCCGATCACGCTGACCTTCCGGCTCTTCGGCAACATCTTCTCCGGCGTGCTGATGGTCGCGGTGATCGTCGCCCTGATCCCGCCCTACCTGTCCTGGATCGGCCTTCTCGTCTGGAAGCCCTTCGACGAGCTCTTCATCGGCGCCATCCAGGCCTTCATTTTCGCCCTTCTGACCATCATGTACCTCGGTATGGGCATGAGCAGGGATCAGCACTGAGGATCCGGGCGATCAGCGGACCATTCGAACTCACGATCTCGACAAAGGAGAGGAAACATGGCAACAAACGACATTGAAGGTGCGGTACGTGTCGCCGGCGCCCTCATCGGTGGTGGCCTCGCGCTGGGCGGCGGCGCCATCGGTGCCGCGGTCGGCGACGGCCTGGCCGGTTCGCAGACGATCGCAGCCATCGCACGGCAGCCCGAGATTGAGGCCAAGGCCCGTCAGTACTTCTTCCTGACGGTCGGCCTGGTGGAGGCGATGTACTTCATCAACCTGCTGTTCATGGTGGTGTTCGTCTACGTCTTCGCCGCCAAGAGCATCGCCGGCTAGCGCGACCCAACTCACCGACTCCCTCACGGAGACATTCCGGAAACTGAGAGCACCATGACCACCGCAGGCATATTCCTCTTGCCCAATGGGACCTTCTTCATTGAGCTGATCGTCTCGATCATTCTGATCCTGGCCATCTACAAATGGGTGCTTCCTCCCATCAACAAGGCGATGGAGGAGCGCCAGGAGAAGATCAGAGAGTCCCTCGAGGCCGCTGACAAGGCTCGGGCCGACGCAGAGGCCGCCGACGACCAGCGCCGCACCGTGCTGGAAGAGGCGCGCCACCAGGCCCGCGAGATCGTCGCCACCGCCAATCGCACCGCGGAGCAGGTCCGCACCGACGCCCAGGTGAAGGGGCAGAGCGACTACGAGCGCATTGTGGGCAACGCCGACGTCGAAATCGCCCTGGCCCGCCAGCGGGCCGTCGAGGAGGCCGCGGCGCGCATGGGTGACATCGTGATGGAGGTCGTGGAGCGGGTGATCGGGCGTGAGGTGGACGCGGAGGCCCACCGCGACCTCATTGACGAGGCCGTCGCCGCGCTGCGGGCCGACACGGCCGGTGGCGCCGCCGCCGCCGGGACCGGGGCCAGGCAGTGAACCCCACGCTTCAGGGCTACACCGCCGCGGTCGCCGAGAAGGCCGGTACGGCCGCGCTCGGCGGCCTGGCGGCCGACCTCGAGGCGATTGAGCAACTCGTGCTGGCCAACCCCCAGCTCCGGGCGGCGCTGACCGACACCGCCGTGCCCGGCCCGGCCCGCCGGGCCGTCGTGCTGGACCTCCTCGACGGGAAGGTCACGCCCGAGGCCCGCCGCCTCGCCGCGTACGCCAGCGGCGTCGTCATCGCGCCCGAGGTTCCCAATGCGCTCGGCTGGGTCAGCACCCGGGTCCGCCACCTGTCCGAGGGCCAGGACGAGGAGCCCGGCCTGAGCCTGCTGCAGTCCCGCCAGCGCGTCGGGGGCTACGCCACGGCGGTGCACGAGGACATGTCGACCGCGGAGCTGGAGTCGCTCGAGGACGACCTGTTCCGGTTCGCCCGCATCGTGGAGGCCACGCCCCCCCTCCGCGCCGCGCTGACCGACCGCGACCTGGAGGTGGCGGCGCGCCAGGGGCTGGTCACGCAGCTGCTGGAGAGGAAGATCTCGGCCGCCAGCCTGTCGCTGGCCCGCTACGCCGTCACCGGGGGGAGGGCCCGCGACATCGTCGGGACCCTGGACTTCCTGGTGGAGTTGGCCGCCCAGGCGCGGGGCTGGCGCATCGCCCGCGTGCGTGCGGCGGCGCCGATCGACGACGCCCAGAGGACCGAATTGACCGAATCGCTCGGCGCCCTGGCCGGCGCGCCCGTGGAGTTGCAGGTGGAGGTGGACGAGTCACTGCTCAGTGGCGCGTTGATCCGCATCGGCGACCTGCAGGTCGACGCCACGGCCCGGGGCCGGATTGATGCGCTCCGGGAGCACTTCGCGCCGACGGGCTGGGAGCCGGCCGGGTTCGGCCGGGGCCAGAGTTCGCAGGACCAGACAGAGGGAGCAGAGTGATGGCAGAGCTCACGATTGACGCCAGTGAGATCACCGAGGCGCTGGAGCGCAACGTCGAGGACTACACCCCGGCCGTGGGCACCGAGCAGATCGGGCGCGTCGTCGAGGTCGGCGACGGCATCGCCCGGGTCTCCGGGTTGCCCGGCGCGGCGGTGAACGAGTTGCTCGAGTTCGAGGACGGGACCCTGGGGCTGGCGCTCAACCTCGACGAGGACACCATCGGTGCCGTCGTCCTGGGCGAGGTGGACAGCATCGAAGAGGAACAGACGGTCAAGGCCACCGGGCGCATCCAGACCGTCCCGGTCGGTGACGCGCTGCTCGGCCGCGTGGTCAACGCCCTCGGCGAGCCGCTCGACGGCAAGGGACCGATCAACACCACCGAGACGCGCCGCATGGAGGTGCAGGCCCCGGGCATCGTCGGACGCCAGCCGGTGAGCGAGCCGCTGCAGACGGGCATCAAGGCCATTGACGCCATGACGCCGATCGGCCGCGGGCAGCGCGAGCTGATCATCGGCGACCGCAAGACGGGCAAGACCACCGTCGCCGTCGACACCATCATCAACCAGGCGGGCCAGGGCGTGAAGTGCATTTACGTCGCCATCGGCCAGAAGAACTCCTCGGTGGCGCAGACCGTGGCCACCCTGGAGGACCACCAGGCGCTGGAGTACACCGTCGTGGTGGTCGCCTCGGCCGGCGACCCCGCGCCGTACAAGTACCTGGCGCCGTACGCCGGCTGTGCCATGGGCCAGCACTGGATGGAGAACGGCGAGCACGCGCTGATCATCTACGACGACCTGTCGAAGCAGGCGGAGGCCTACCGGTCCGTCTCCCTGCTGCTCCGGCGCCCACCGGGGCGCGAGGCGTACCCCGGCGACGTCTTCTATCTGCACTCCCGCCTGCTGGAGCGGGCGGCCAAGCTGTCCGACGCGCTCGGCGGCGGCTCGCTGACCGCGCTGCCCGTCATCGAGACCAAGGCCGGGGACATTTCGGCCTACATCCCGACCAACGTGATCTCCATCACCGACGGCCAGGTCTTCTTGGAGACCGACCTGTTCAACTCGGGCATCCGGCCGGCCATCAACGTCGGCAACTCGGTGAGCCGGGTGGGCAGCGCAGCCCAGGTGAAGGCCATGAAGCAGGTGTCGGGGACGCTCAAGCTGGACCTGGCGCAGTTCCGCGAGCTCGAGTCCTTCGCCACCTTCGGCTCGGAGCTCGACCGGGTCTCCCAGGCCCAGCTCGACCGCGGCTACCGCCTGACCGAGCTGCTGAAGCAGCCCCAGAACCAGCCGGAGCCGGTCGAGCAGCAGGTGCTGGTGATCTACGCCGGCACCAAGGGCTGGACCGACACGGTCCCCGTGAGCGAGGTGCGCCGATTCGCCACCGAGCTCATCGAGTACTTCCGGGCCAACCACCCCGCGGTCCTCGAGGCCATCCGCACCACCGGTGCCATGCCCGAGGGCGACGAGCTCGACGAGGGCATGACCACCTTCCTGGAGGGCTTCGACACGGGGAAGGTCGACTGACGCATGGCCGGAGGCCAAGAGCGCATCCTGCGGCGCCGGATCCGCAGCGTGCAGTCCACGAGGAAGATCACCAAGGCGATGGAGCTCATCGCCGCCTCGCGGATCGTGCGCGCCCAGAACCGCATTGCCGCCAACCGCCGCTTCCGCGAGGGGATGGAGCGCGTGCTGCGGCTCGCCGCCGCCGCCGACCCGATGGCCGCCAAGACGCTGCTGGGGACGCCCGAGTCGCCCCAGCACGTCGGGATCCTGGTCATCGCCGGTGACCGGGGCCTGGCCGGGTCGTACAACTCGGGCGTGCTGCGCCTGACCGAGCGCGCCGTCGCCGAGTACCGCGCCGCCGGGACCGAGGTCACGGTGTGGTCCGTCGGCAAGAAGGCCCCCTCCTACCTCCGCTACCGCGGCATCGACGTGGCGCAGTCGTTCGTCGGTCTGGCCGACCGCCCCGAGTTCGGCGACGCCCGGCACATCGCGGCCCTCGTGGCGGCGCCGTTCATCGCCGGTGAGATCGACCTCGTGCAGATGGTGTCCACCCGTTTCATTTCCGCCGGCACCCAGCGCGTCGAGCGGATGCAGATGCTGCCGCTGCCCCTGCCCGAGGAGGCCGGGGTGGTCTACGAGGAGGAAGGGACGCTGGAGGGCTACACCGAGTTCGAGCCGGAGCCGGCGAAGCTGCTGGAGAAGCTGGCGCCCCGCGCGCTGGAGGCGGAGATCTTCGCCGCCCTGCTGGAGGGTGCAGCCGCATTCTTCACCGCCCAGCAGCGTGCCATGGCGGCCGCCACCGAGAACGCGGACGAGCTCGTCCGCACCCTGACCCGCGTCATGAACCGCGCCCGTCAGGACGCCATCACCACCGAGATCATGGAGATCGTCGGCGGGGCCGAGGCGCTCCGCCAGTCGAAGGGAGCTTGACCGTATGACCACCACCGCACAGAGCGCCGACACCGCGGGACGCGTACTCGAAGAGGGGCGCGTCGTCGCCATCGCCGGGCCGGTGATCGACGTCGAGTTCCCCCCGCACGCCCTGCCCGAGATCAACTACGAGGTCGAGTTCGACATTGAGCTCGACGGGTCCACCCACACCGTGGCCGCCGAGGTGGCCCAGCAAATCGGTGACGGGCGCGTGCGCTGCATCTGCATGCAGCAGACCGACGGTCTCGTGCGCGGCGCGGCCGTGCGCAACCTCGGCCGCGGCATTTCCGTCCCGGTCGGCAACGGCGTGCTCGGCCACGTCTTCAACGTGCTGGGCCAACCGCTCGACACCGACACGATTGAGGGGATCGACGAGCGCTGGGAGATCCACCGCAGCGCGCCGGCCTTCGACCAGCTGGAGCCGAGGGCCCAGATGTTCGAGACCGGCATCAAGGTCATCGACCTGCTCGAGCCGTACGTGCAGGGCGGCAAAATCGGCCTCTTCGGTGGTGCCGGGGTGGGCAAGACCGTGATCATTCAGGAGATGATCCACCGCGTCGCGCAGCAGCACGGTGGCGTCTCGGTCTTCGCCGGCGTGGGCGAGCGCACGCGTGAGGGCACCGACATGTGGCTCGAGATGCAGGAGTCCGGGGTCATCGACAAGGCGGCGCTGGTCTACGGCCAGATGGACGAGCCCCCGGGCGTGCGCCTGCGCGTCGCCCTGGCCGCGCTGACCATGGCCGAGTACTTCCGTGACGTGCAGAACCAGGACGTGCTGCTGTTCGTGGACAACATCTTCCGCTTCGTCCAGGCCGGATCGGAGGTGTCCACCCTGCTGGGCCGGATGCCCTCCGCCGTGGGCTACCAGCCCACGCTGGCCGACGAGATGGGCGAGCTGCAGGAGCGGATCACCTCGACCAAGGGGAAGTCGATCACCTCGCTGCAGGCCGTGTACGTCCCTGCGGACGACTACACGGACCCGGCGCCGTTCACGACGTTCACCCACCTCGATGCGACGACCGAGCTGTCGCGGCAGATCGCCGCGCTCGGCATCTACCCGGCCGTCGACCCGCTGGCCTCGACGTCGAACATCCTCGCCCCCGAAATCGTCGGCGAGCGCCACTACGCCGTCGCCCGCCGCGTGCAGGAGATCCTGCAGCGCTACAAGGAGCTGCAGGACATCATCGCCATCCTCGGCATGGACGAGCTGTCCGAGGAGGACCGCGTGACGGTGAGCCGGGCCCGCAAGGTCCAGCGCTTCCTGTCCCAGCCCTTCTTCGTGGCCGAGGTCTTCACCGGCGTGCCGGGCATTTTCGTGCCGATCGACGAGACGGTCGAGTCGTTCGAGGCGCTGGCCAACGGCGACCTGGACAACGTGCCCGAGCAGGCCTTCCTCAACGTCGGCGGCGTGGAGTCCGTGCTCGAGAAGGCGCGCACGCTCGAGGCCGAGGCCGGCTAGTGGCCGACGGCGTCTTCGGCGTGGAGATCGTCACGCCCGAACAGTCCCTCTACGCCGGTGGCGCGACCTCCATTGTGCTGGCGACCTCCGAGGGTGCCCTGACCGTCCTCGACGGCCACACCCCCCTGGTGGGCGACGTGGTGCACTGCGAGGTCAAGGTGGAGCAGCCCGAGGGGACGCTGTTGCGCCTGGCCGTGCACGGCGGCTTCCTGCAGGTCGACACCAGCCCGGGCGCGGCCGCGGGCCTGGCCGAGGGCGACGGCCCCCTGCCCGGGTTGTCGACCCGGGTGACGGTGCTCGCCGGCGTGGCGGAGCTGGCCTCGGAGATCGACATCCCCCGAGCCGAGCAGGCCCGTGAGCGGGCGGCCCAGCGGGTGAACGAGCTGGGGGCCGGCCGCGGCCCGGTGTCCGAGGACACCGGGGAGGACGTGGAGCTGGCCGAGGCGGAGGGTGCCCTGGAACGGGCCGAGCTGCGCATTGCCGTGGCCACCGAGTCGGCCGCTTAGACCCCTTCCGGCGGCCGGACCGGTCGCCGCCCTGACTCAGCCGAACGAGATGGAGCTGAACTCCGCCAGCTTGGCCAGCGCGTGGCTGGCGTCGATCTTGCGCAGCGTCCCGGACTTGGACCGCATGACCAGCGACTGCGTGGTGGCCCCGAACTCGTGGTACTGCACGCCCTGGAGCAGCTCGCCGTCGGTGATGCCGGTGGCGGCGAAGAAGCAGTTGTTCCCCTGCACCAGATCGTCGGTCGTCAGCACCTGGTCGAGCGCGTAGCCCGCTTCGGCCGCGGCGGCCCGCTCTTGCTCGTCGCGCGGGTAGAGCCGGCCCTGGATCTCCGCTCCCATGCACTTGAGGGCGGCGGCGGCCAGGACACCCTCGGGCGTGCCGCCGATGCCGAAGAGGATGTCGGTGCCCGCCCCCGGCCAGCCGGTGGCGATCGCCCCCGCCACGTCGCCGTCGGAGATCAGCCGGATGCGGGCCCCGGTGGCGCGTACCTCGGCCACCAGGGCGTCGTGGCGGGGCCGGTCCAGAATCACGGCCGTCAGGTCGCGGATGGGGCGCCCCAGCGCTTCGGAGAGGGCGTGCAGGTTCTCGGTGGGCGTGCGGCGGATGTCGCAGGCGCCCTTGGCCCGTGGCCCCACGGCCAGCTTCTCCATGTAGACGCAGGGACCGGGGTCGAACATGGCGCCCCGCTCGGCGACGGCGATGACGGCCAGGGCGCCGCCACGCCCCTGGGCGGTCAGCGTCGTGCCGTCGATGGGGTCGACGGCGATGTCGGTCAGCGGGGGCGTGCCGTCACCGATCTTCTCCCCGTTGAAGAGCATCGGCGCGTTGTCCTTCTCGCCCTCGCCGATGACCACGATGCCGTCCATCGGCACGCTGGACAGGACGGTCCGCATGGCCTCGACCGCCGCCCCGTCGGCACCGAGCTTGTCGCCGCGGCCCATCCATCGGCTCGCCGCCATGGCGGCGGCCTCGGTGACCCGGACGAGGTCCATGGCGAGGTTGCGGTCGGGGGCCTGGCGCTCGGTCACCACGGCCTTTGACCATAGTGGGTCGTTGATCGCGGCTTGCCCTTCGGCCGGGCCTCCAGCGGCGATACTTGGGGTCGTGGATCAGATCGTCGTCGAGCCGAGCGGCCCGCTCCAGGGCACCGTCAGCGCAGGTGGTGCAAAGAATTCGGCGCTCAAGCTGATGGCGGCCTCCCTGCTCGCCGAGGGCTGCACGGTGCTCTCCAACGTCCCTCGCATCTCCGACGTCGACACCATGGCCGAGGTCCTGCGGGCCATGGGGGCGCGGGTCGAGCGCCTCGACAACGGGGATGTGAGCGTGACGACCCCACCGGAGGGGGAGCTGGTGCCCTCGGGCCCCTTCGAGCTGTTCGAGCGGATGCGCGCCTCGGTCGTCGTCCTCGGCCTCCTGCTGGCCCGTTGCGGCTCCGTCCGGGTACCGCTGCCGGGCGGGGACGACTTCGGGGACCGGCCGATCGACTTCCACCTCACCGGCCTCGGTGCCATGGGGGCGCGCTTCGAGTCGTCCCACGGCGAGGTGCGGGGAACGGTCCCTGGCGGGCGCCTGGTCGGCACGCGCGTCGTGCTGGAGTACCCGAGCCACACGGCGACCGACAACCTGCTCATGGCCGCGGTCCTGGCCAAGGGCACGACGGTGATCGAGAACGCGGCGAAGGAGCCCGAGGTGGCGGACCTGGCCTCCATGCTCTGCGACATGGGTGCGGTCGTGCGGGGCGCGGGGACGTCCCGCATTGAGATCGAGGGGGTGGAGTCGCTGCGGCCCACCCGGCACACGGTCGTTCCCGATCGGGTGGTGGCCGCCACGTATCTCGCCGCGGTGGGTATGGCGGGCGGCGAGGTCACCATCGCCGACGCCCGGCCCGAGCACATGGAGATGCTGCTGCGCAAGGTCCAGCAGATGGGTGTGACCACCGAGATGTCTCCGTCCGGCCTGCGGGCCAGCGCGGCGCAGCGGCTCACCGCGGCCGACGTGGCGACGCTCCCGTACCCGGGCGTGGCGACGGACTACAGCCCGTTGCTCGTGGCGATGCTGACGGTGTCCGACGGCGTCGGGATCCTCACCGAGAATCTCTTCTCCGGCCGCTTCCGCTACGTGGAGGAGCTGCGCCGGATGGGGGCCGACATCCGGACCGAGGGTCACCATGCCGTCGTGCGGGGCGTCCCGCGCCTGTCGGGCGCCCCCGTCCGTGCCCCCGACATCCGGGCGGGCGTGGCGCTCGTGCTGGCCGGGTTGGTGGCCGAGGGCGAGACCGTCGTGAGCGGCGCGCACCATATGCGCCGCGGGTACGAGGACCTGGCCGGAGCGCTGTGCTCGCTCGGAGCCAGGGTGACCTGCCGGTGAGCCCGCTCCCGACGGCCCCCGAAGTGCTGCTCGACCGCGCGCGGGCAGGCGACGGGGCGGCTCTGGCCCGCCTGCTGACCTATGTCGATCGGGGTGGCGCGACAGCCATGGACGTGGCCCGCCTCGCCTATCGCGCCGACGCCCCCTATTCGGTCGGGCTCACCGGCGCCCCGGGCGCCGGGAAGTCCACGCTGACCGACGGCCTCATCACTGCGGTCCGTGGCGGGTGGCCCGAGGGGGCAGCCATCGGGCAGGTGGCAGTCCTGGCGGTGGACCCGACGTCGCCCTTCAGCGGCGGGGCCATTCTGGGCGACCGCGTGCGGATGAACCAGCACGCGCTCGACCCCACGGTGTTCATCCGGTCCATGGCGACGCATGGGCATCTCGGGGGGCTTTCGCTGGCGGTCCCTGACGCCGTCCGCCTCTTCGGCGCCGCCGGGTGGGGCGTCGTGATCGTCGAGACGGTCGGGGTGGGGCAGATGGAGGTCGAGATCGCATCGGCGGCCGACACCACCGTGGTGGTCGTGACCCCCGGGTGGGGTGATTCCATGCAGGCGAGCAAGGCCGGCCTGCTCGAGGTCGCCGACGTGTTCGTCATCAACAAGGCGGACCGGCCCGGCGTGCGCGAGGCCAGGCGCGACCTGGAGCAGATGCTCGACCTGGCGCGGCCGGGGGCCTGGCGGCCCGAGATCGTCGAGACGACGGCGACCGCCGCCGAGGGGATCACCGAGCTCTGGTACGCCGTGGCCCGTCACCGCGCCCACCTGGTGGGCTCGGGACAGCTGGCGGTCCGCCGCGCCGACCGGGTGGCGCAGGAGCTGCGCCGCGTGTTGTTGGCCCGCACCGAGGTCACGGTGGACGAGCTGGTGGCGGGGGAGGAGTTCACCACCGCGGTGAAGGCCCTGGCCGCCGGGGAGCTCGATCCCTACGAGGCGGCCGAAGGCCTGCTGGCCGGATGAGCCATCGCAGGTCGGTTCCGGTACGGTGCGGCGATGGCTGAGACCTTCGTCACGGTCGAACGGCGGCCCGACAACGTCGCGCTGATCCGACTGGACCGGCCCAAGGCCAACGCGCTCTCGGCCGCCGTCCTGGCGCAGCTGCACGCCGTCGCCACCGGGTTGCACGAGGACCCGCCGGGTGCGGTCGTGCTGTGGGGCGGGAGACGGATTTTCGCGGCGGGAGCCGACATCGTCGAGCTCGGCGACAATGGCGCGGGTTCCGTGGGCGCGAACTTCGCCGAGGCGCTGGGCGCACTGGCGTCGGTGCCCCGGGCCACCATCGCCGCCGTGAACGGCTACGCCCTCGGCGGTGGGCTCGAGCTGGCGCTGGCCTGTGACTTCCGCGTCTGCGGGGACGATTCGCGCTTCGGGTTGCCCGAGGTCCTGCTCGGCGTGATCCCCGGTGGGGGCGGCACGCAGCGCCTGCCGCGCCTGATCGGGTCCTCCCGGGCCAAGGAGCTGATCTTCACGGGTCGCCAGGTCCGGGCCGACGAGGCGCTGTCGATCGGGCTGGTGAACCGAGCCGTGGCGCCCGACGACGTGCTCCAGGCGGCGCTGACCTGGGCGGCGGAGCTGGCGGCCGGTCCCGTCGTCGCCCACCGGTTGGCCAAGGCCGCGGTCGACGGGGGCCTCGAGACCACGTTGGCCGAGGGGCTGGCGCTGGAGCACGAGGCGTTCGTCACCGTGGCCCGGACTGAGGATGCGGCACGCGGCATCGCATCCTTCCGCGAGAAGGGCGCCGGCAAGGCGACCTTCGTCGGGCGGTGATGCGTTGAGTTCCCCACCGATTCCCGTGAGCGCCCGCGAGGGCGCCTTCGACCCCTCGGTCCGCTGGTTCCAGCATGCCGTCTTCTACGAGGTGCTCATCCGGGGCTACCACGACGCCAACAACGACGGGACGGGTGATCTG
The DNA here is from genome assembly GCA_963783965.1 of uncultured Acidimicrobiaceae bacterium. Taxonomy (GTDB): domain Bacteria; phylum Actinomycetota; class Acidimicrobiia; order Acidimicrobiales; family RAAP-2; genus Bog-473. The sequence goes on from CAWAPQ010000005.1 coordinate 301,028, forward strand.
CGCGGCTTGCGCGAGAAGCTCGACTACATGGAGTGGCTGGGGGTCGACTGCATCTGGATGCTCCCCTTCTACCCCTCGCCCTTCCGTGACGGTGGCTACGACATCAGTGACTTCTTCAACGTCCACCCGGATTACGGCAGCATCAGCGACCTGGTGGCCTTCCTCGAAGACGCGCACCGCCGCGGCATCAGGGTCATTGCCGACCTGGTGATGAACCACACCAGCGACGAGCACCCGTGGTTCACCGAGTCCCGGTCGTCGCGGGACAACGCCAAAGCGGACTGGTACGTCTGGAACGACGACGACCAGAAATGGCCCGACGCACGAGTGGTGTTCACGGACGTCGAGCGGTCGAACTGGACCTGGGACGACACGCGTCAGCAGTACTACTGGCACCGCTTCTACCATCACCAGCCGGACCTCAATTACGAGAATCCCGAAGTCGCCGACACCATGATCGATCTGGTGCGCTTCTGGCTCGACCTCGGCTTCGACGGGTTCCGGCTCGACGCCGTCCCGTATCTGTACCAGCGCGACGGGACCTCGGGCGAGCACCTTCCCGAGACGCACTCGTTCATCAAGCGGATCCGCAAGCAGATTGATGCCGACTACCCGGGTCGCATCCTCCTGGCCGAGGCCAACGGCTGGCCGAGCGACGTCGCCGATTACTTCGGCGACGGTGACGAATGCCACCTGTGCTTCCACTTCCCCCTCATGCCGCGCCTCTTCATGGCGGTCCGGCGGGAGCAGCGCTACCCGATCACGGAGATCCTGGCCCAGACCCCGGTCATCGACGACGCCTGCCAGTGGGCCATCTTCCTGCGCAACCACGACGAGCTGACCCTGGAGCAGGTGAGCGACGAGGAGCGGGACTACCTCATGGCGGAGTACGCCAAGGACCCGAGGATGAAGCGCCACATGGGGATCGGGCGGCGCCTGGCCCCCCTCCTCGACAACGACCGCCGCACCGCCGAGCTGCTCTATGCCCTGATCCTGTCCCTGCCGGGGAGCCCGGTCATCTACTACGGCGACGAGCTGCTCATGGGTGACAACATCTACCTCGGTGACCGGGACTCCGTGCGCACACCCATGCAGTGGTCGCCCGACCGCAACGGCGGGTTCTCGAAGGCCGACTTCGCCCAGCTCTACCTGCCACCGCTCATGGATCCGGTCTACGGCTTCAGCGCACTCAACGTGGAGGCCCAGCTCCGCAACCAGGGGTCGTTCCTGCACTGGCTGCGCCGCATGCTGACCGAGCGGCGGGCGCTGCCGGTGATGGGTGTCGGCGCCATGGAGGTGTTGCCGTGCGCCAACCCCTCCGTCCTGGCCTACATGCGGTCGGGCGAGGTGGCCGACATCTTGACCGGAGCGAGCTCCACCGGCCCCTCGGTCAGCCCGGCAGTCGACGGCGCACTCGATTGGGGCCACTCCACCGTGTTGGCCCGCACCGTCCCGGCCGGCAACGAGAGCGAGGACGACGAGGCGGTGCACCGGCACCAGGCGGTGCTCTGCGTGCACAACCTGAGCCGGTTCGCCCAACCGGCCGAGCTGGCGTTGGCCAAGTGGGCGGGTGCGACGCCGTATGAGGTGCTGGGCCGGGTGCCCTTCCCCGTGATCACCGAGGAGCCCTACGCCGTCACGTTGCCGCCGTACGGGTTCTTGTGGTTCGACCTCGCGCTGGAGGAGCGACCACCCGAATGACGGCCGAGCGCGACCAGGCCCTGCGCACGCTGTCGGAGGCGTGGCTCGGACTGCGCCGGGTCGTGCCGGAGGGCGACATCGTCATTGAGCGCGACGAGGTGCTGAAGGCGGGCCGGCCCGGCCTGCTCGACATCGTGGTGCGCGTCGGCGAGCGACGCGCACACATCGTCGCGGGGTTGCGCGGCGTGGCCGACGAGCCCCACTTCCTGCGCAGCGGCGAGGAGGCGGCACTGGGCCTGCTCGACGACGAGGACGGGCTGGCCGTCTGCACCGACGCCTTGCGTGATGCGCAGCTGGCCGGTCTCCTGCTCGCCACGGTGCGGGGAGTCGAGGCCCGTCCCGGACCGGTGGCGGTCCTGCGGGAGGACGACGACGCCACGGTGCTCGACTGCGGGGACCGTGGCGACCTCCTGGTCTTCCCGTGGCTGCAGGCAACGCCGCGCCACGACATCGATCTGATGGTTGCGCTGGAGGCGTCCGGCTTCAACCATGTGGCCGCGCCGCTGGTGCGCTGGGTCTGGGAGGGATCTGACCTCGGGGTGGTCCAGGAACCGCTGGCCGATCGCTCCGCCGGGTGGGCGCTGGCCCTGACCTCGCTGCGCGACTTCTATGCGTCCGGCGGTTCGCCCGAGGTCGCCGGCGCCGACTTCGGCACCGAGGCCAGGGCCCTCGGCACCATGACCGCTCGGATGCACCTCGCTCTCGACAGCGCGTTCCAGCGCGAGCACGAGCCCGTCATGCAGTGGGTCGACGAGGCCGAGGCGACCATCGCCGCATCCGACGCGTCCCTCCTGGAGGCCCCGGGCGTCACCGATCTGGTGAAGTGGCTCCGCGAATCCGAAGCGCGACTGCCGGTCATCCGCACTCACGGTGACTTCCAATTGGCCCGGACGGCCCGGACGGATCAGGGATGGGTGGTGAGTGACTGTGCCCCCGGCGGCGTCGTCGCCCCGGCGTCCACGGTGGTCATGCGCACGCCACTCGGCGACGTGGCCGACATGTTGTGGTCCATGCACCGCGCCAGCGCAGTGGCGGCAGCGGAGCGCGATCCCACCGGCAGGCTCGGGCTCGCCGCGCTCGGGCACGCCTGGGAGATGCGGAACCGTCGCGCCTTCGTCACGGGCTACCTGGGCACGCCGGGCATCGGTGGACTGGTCGGGCCCGACCGGGACCTCGTGCGGCGACTCGTCTCGTTCCTTGAGCTGGCCCGCTCGGTGCGGGACGACGCGGGCTAAACGGCCAGGGCGGAGACCTTGAGGGTCTCGGCCGCCTCCTCGGGTGAGATCACGTTGATGGCCACACCCGTGCCGAGCTCGAAGCCGGCGGTCGTCGTCGCCTTGGGCCAAATGTGCGCGTGCCAGTGGTACGGCTCGCCGACCCGGTACGGGGCGGAGTGGAAGACGATGTTGTAGGCGACGTCGCCGACCGACTCGGCCAGCTGCTGCAGCGAGCGGCGGATCGCCTCCCCGACGGCGACGAGGTCTTCGGTCGGGCTCCGGTGCAGATGCGGATTGTGCTCCCGGGGCAGGACCAACATCTCATAGGGCACGGCGCTCCAGAAGGGGCAGACCACGACGACCCGGTCGTTGGCGTAGATCACCCGTTCGGTGGAGTCCTCCTCCGCCTCGATGGTGGTGCACAGGAGGCAGGAGCCGACGAAGCGGGCGAAGCGTGCTTGCTCCTCGGCCAGCTCGCGGGGGATGAAGGACATGCCGAGCAACTGGCCGTGGGGGTGCTCCAGCGAGGCTCCCGCCTCGCGGCCGGAGTTGACGATGGCCTGGGTGTAGCGCAGGTTGGGCTGTGAGGCGTGCTCCTCCAGGCGATCGCGCAACGCCGCCATGACGAGCTCGACCTGCTCCTGGCTCAACTGCCCCAGAGTGGCGTCGTGCTCGGGGGAGAAGATGAGGATCTCGTGGATGCCGCCGGCGGACGCCTGGGTGAAGACCGGGCCCCGGTTGGCCACGACGAACGGCTCGTCTCCCTCGAAGGCCGGGAAGAGGTTCGGGACGACCCGCACCAGCCAGCGACCCTCCGGCCCGTAGGTCTCGAGGGCGGGCGGGGTGTCCTCCTCGTTCCCTGGGCAGAAAGGGCAGGGACGATTGAGGGCCTCGGGCACCCACGGCGTGCGGGTCACGAACGAGTGGGGCCGCTCGGAGCGGCCCGGGCTCACGACCACCCAGCGACCGGACAACGGATCGAGGCGTAACTGGTTCATCGGTCCACGCTCTCGGGCGCTCCCTGGCCTGTAGACATCGAAAAGAACCTCATCCTCATCCCTCCACCTCTACGGTACAGGTTCCACTACCCCGGAAAACGCCACCGTCGCGGAACGTTCACCCAGGTCCCCCGGTCATAGGAGAACATGTCGGCCATGCACCACCAGCCGGACGGCGCGGCCTTCGACATCGTGTTGCTGCTCCATGTGGCCTGCGTCGTCGTGGGGCTCGTGACCACGGCGGCCGCGGCGGCCACGTCGGCCCGACTGCGCCGTCTCCTCGGGTCGTCGCTGCCGCTGCCCGAAACCCTGCGCCGCTACTTCCGGCCCGGGGTCAACTGGGCCGGGCGGACCGTCTACGGCATCCCGGTGTTCGGGTTCGCCCTGGTCGCCATGAGCCAGGGCGCCTATGCGCTGGGGCAGGGATGGGTGCTGGGGGGGCTGGCCATCTTCGGTGCGGTCGCCCTGCTCGGAGAGGGGGTGCTGTGGCCCGCCGAGCAGCGCCTGCAGGTCGCCCTCTCGGAAAGCGACGCCGCCTCGCCGCCGACCCCGGAGGTGCTGGACCGCGACGCCACAGCCATGTCACGGGCGGCGGTGGCGGCGCTGGTCCTGCTGCTGGCCGGGACCGTCCTCATGGTGGCGCAACCCTGAGCAGAACGCAGAACGGGACCCCCGGGAGGGTCCCGTTCTGTCAGTGCGTGTGGTTGGCCGGCAAGAGGCCCGCCCGGCCGCTCAGCCGCAGCCCCGGCCGCCGCCGACCGGCGGAGGCTCGGTGTAGCCGCCCCCGTAGCCGCCGCCGCTCCCGCCGCCGCTGCCTCCGCTCCCGCCGCCACCGGAGCCGCCGCAGTTGGAGATCTTGACGGTGCCGGAAGTGCTGGCCGACTGGTAGTAGCCGTTCCCGGTGTAGCTCACCGTCACGGTGACAGAGCCGGCAACCTGGTTGACCGACGGGATGGAGCACGACGCCACGCCCGAGGAACTCGTCGTGGCCGTGCAGCTCTGGGCGGTCTTACCGGTCCCGAGCGTCAGGGTCACGGGCTGCCCGCTCAGAGGCGTGCCGTTGCTCGTCAACGTGGACGACAGGGTCACGGACGAGCCGTTCGTCGCCGTGGTCGCCCCGGTGTAGGTCACGTTCGTCATCGCCGGGGTCACCACGAAGTTGTTGTGCCCGCTGCTGGCGAGCAGCTGGGGCGACGTGGAAGCGTTGCCGGCGTACGTCCCGGTGACGGGGTAGGTGCCTGAGGACTCGTTGGGCGTGATGGAGCACGACGCCTTCCCGTAGGAGTTGGTGGTGGCCGTGCAGGACTGGGTCCCGTTGAGTGTCAAGGTGACCGTCTGCCCGCTGATCCCTTGACCCGTGACCTGGTTGGTCAGCGTGCCGGTGACCGTGGTGGGTGACCCCGTGGCCCCGGTGACGGCGCTCACGGACAGCGACGTCGGCGTGGTGACGGTGACGGACTGCGACGTGGACGAGCCCACGTAGTAGGTGTTGCCGCCGTAGGTCACGGTGACGGGCAGTGGGCTGGCGCTCTGGTTGAAGGAGCAGATGCTGCAGCTGACCTTGCCGGCCGAGTTGGTCGTGCCGCTGCAGTGCTGGGCCGAAGAGCCCGAGCCGACGGTGAAGGTCACCGTCTGACCGACCAGCGGCGCCCCGTTGCTCGTCAGCGTGGCCGACAGGACGGGTGAGTTCCCGCTCGTGATGGAGGTGCTGCCTGTGTAGGTCACCGTGGTGGGCGCCTTGTTCTCCGTGAAGGTGCTCTTTCCGGTGCTGGGCAGCAGCGTCGGGGTGATCGTCGTGTCACCGGCGAAGGATCCCGAGAGCGTGTACGTGCCGGCGGGCTCGTTCGGCGTCACGGTGCAGGAGGCCACGCCGCTGGCGTTCGTCGTCGCCGTGCACTTCTGGGTCCCGTTGACCGTCAGGGTCACGGTCTCGTTCGGCACCGGAGCGTTGGTGTAGCTGTTGACGAGGGTGCCCGACACCGTGGTCGGCCCGTTGTAGGTGCCGCTGCCCGGCGTCACGGTCAACGTGGTGCCCTCGGGCAGGTTGACCGTCGAGGTGGCCGTCGACGTCTGGTAGTAGGTCGTGCCACCGAAGGTGTCGGTCACCGGGATCGGACCCTGCGGCTGCCCGGTCACATTGATGACACAGGAGGCTGCCCCGGTCGCTGTCGTCACGGCGGCACAGGTCTGTGCCGTCGTTCCGCTGCCCAGGGTGAACGTGACCGGCTGGCCGCTCACCGGGGTGTTGCTGTCGTTCGTGAGCACGCCCGACACGGTCAGCGGCTGCCCATTCTGTCCCACGGTCCCGCCCGTGTAGGTGAGCGTGGTCTGGTTCAGCGTCACGATGAAGCTGGCTGATCCGTTCGATGGATTCAGCTGCAAGGGCACGGTGGAGTCGCCCGTGAAAGTCCCGGTCACGGTATAGGTCGCCGCCTGCTCGCCGGGCGTGATGGAGCACGAGGCGGTGCCGGTGGCATCAGTCGTGCCCGTGCAGGTCTCAATCCCGTTGAGCTGGAACGTCACCGGCTCACCTGAGATCGGTGCGTTGGTATTGGTGTCCGTGAGCACGCCCGACACGGTCGTGGTGTCGGAGTAGGGGCTCGTGGCCGGGTTCACGGTCAGTGTCGTCGGCTCGGTCACCGTGATCGGCGTGTTCGCCGTTGCCACGGTGTCGTACGCGTCGCCGGCGAAGCTCGACGTCACGGTCTCGGCCGTTTGCGGCTGGTCCACCGTCGGAACGGCGCAGCTCACGTTCCCGTTCTCATCGGTGGTCCCACTGCAGGACTGTGCCGTTGTCCCCGAGCCGATGGTGAAGGTGACGACCTTGGCCGGCAACGGCGTTCCCGACGTGGGGGTGTCCGTGGTCAACGTCCCGGAGAGCGTGGTCGGCGATCCGTTGACCGCGGTGGTAGCGCCCGTGTACGTCAGCGAACTCGTGTCCGGATTGACCGTAAAGGTGCTCGTCGAGCTGTTCGAGCCGATCGGAGTCGACGTCGTCGTGTCACCGGGGAAGGATGCCGTGAGCGTGTAGCTGCTCGATGGCTCTCCGGCCGTGAGATCGCAGGTGGCGGTGCCAGTGGCGTCGGTGTTCGCCGTGCACGTTTCGGATCCGTTCAAGGTGAACGTGACCGGCTCGTCGACGATCGGCATGCCGGTGCTCGGATTCGTCAAGACGGCTGACACCGGCGTCGGCGTCGAGAAATTGCCCGTCACGGGTTGGACCGCGAGCGTCGAGGGCACCGTAGTTCGTCGGCGGCGCCGGCGCAGCCACCTCGATCTGGTCGTCGACTGAGAGTCCGAACAGGGCACCAGAGTGCGTGTTTATCTGTTGCAGCACGTCGCCGGAGGCGATGTCGACCTTCCAGACGTCGCCGGAGGTCGAATCCCCGGTCCAGAAGGAGTTGCCGTCCGGGTCAAGGCTTATGGCGAACAGCGAGCCTTGGCAACCTGGCAACGAAGCACACGTGTAGGTCTGCAACACGTTGCCGTTCTGGTCGAGGAGGATGTCCGCATTCGAATCCGACACCAGCACGTCCCCGTCGGGGAGGATCTGGAGTTCGAAGGCCTGTACAGGGAGGCCCGTCGACGAGTCGCTCGTCGGGAATGACTGCACGTTGAAGTTCGGCAGCTGCTGGTTGGTGCACATGTTGTAGCGCAGGATGTCGGAGCCTTCGGTCGTGTAGTAGATGGTGCACTCGTCTGGTGAGAGCGCAATCCAGTCGTCACCGCTGAGTTCAGTCTGCAGCGGTCCGATGTTCTGCAAGAACTGGCCGGTCTTGGAAAACTCCGCGATGTAGGGCGTGGTTTGCTGTCCAACGTAGAGGTTGCCCTGGTTGTCGAAGGCGAGAGAAAGCGGGTTCTGTAGGCCGCTGGCGAAGACCCCGTCGAGAGTGCCGTCGGGGGCGTACTCGCTGACATCTCCGCTGTAATCGTCGGTGACATAGAAGTTGCCGGAAGAGTCGAACGCGCTACCGGCGGTGTAGGGCTCGTCCTGGCCATCGTTGAGGCTCTCGAGCAGCGGGTTGCCCGAGCCCTGGCTGTACACATTGACCGCCGAATTGCCCACTGACGCGAAGACCTGACCCGACGTGAACTGAGTCGTTGCACCGGCCGGCTTCGAAGAACCAAAGACGATACCGATACAGCCGAGAATCAGGACAGCTGACAGCGCGAGCGCCATGCGGCGCCAGGCGGCGCTGCGCACATCAAACCCCGCCTCGGCGCGGTTCGCCGCCTCGGCTGGGTTGTGGCCACCCGCTGACGTTCGAGCAATCGACAATCTCATCTACGCCCCCTCATAGGTGCACCGTTGTCCGGATGCAGCGATCAATCACGCAGACGCCCGCTGTTTCGATGGTGCAGGCGCAGTGCTTGCAGTGAATATGCGTTGTCGCTCAGGGTGGCGAAAGGGACAAAAGGACTAGTTGGACGGGCCCTGAACGACAATTGGCTCGTCGTTGTCAGCGGCGCAGCGCGCCGGCGACACCGAGTCGGGACTCCGCCGCGCCAGACCGTCTCGCGGGAAGGCGACCGATCGGCGCGGCCCGGGGTTCAAGGTGTTAACACCTGCGTGTGGGGGTGTTTACACCTCTGTCGCAGCACGTAGGGCTGCCCTGGCGCCTTCGATGTCACCGGCGCGGACCAAGTCCGGCAGTGGGCCGTCGAGGAGTCGAGCCCAGTCCACCGAGTCGCTCGGGCGACCTTCCTGCTTGAGGCGTGCTCTGGCTTCACCGAGCAACTGGGCCAGGACACCGATCCCCTCTCCGCACTCGTCCGCCAGACGGGTACGGAGCCACGAGGCCAGCGCTGGACTGAGCCCGCCTGTCGACACCGAGACGGTGACCGCACCGTCCCGGTGCACGGCGGGGAGGATGAACGATGAGTTGGCCATGTCGTCGGCGCTGTTGGCCCAGACGCCGGCGGCCTCGGCGTCCGCGTAGACGGCACCGTCCACGTCCGGGAAACCGGTCGCGGTGACGACCAGGTGAAAGGCAGATGCGTCGCCCTCTGCATAATTCCGTCGCAGGAGGGCACGCAGCGACGGCGCCAGGGTCTTCATGTCGTCGGCCAAGGAGGGCGCGATGACGGTCACCTGGGCGCCGCACAGAAGCAGGGCGCGTGCCTTCCGCGCGGCCACCTTCCCACCACCGACAACGAGGCACGGACGGCCAGTGACGTCGAGCGAGACGGGGTAGAGGAGAGGTGGAGCCGGTAGCTCAGTCATGGAGGCGCGGCGGCCCGACCATGCCCGCCGCGATCGTGGCGAACGTAAGGTCGTCGATCAGCACGAAGCTGCCGGTGATGCGGTCGCTGACGTAGGGGTCGACCGCCAGCGGCGTGGCCGTGCGCAACGTCACGACGCCGATGTCGTTCTCCCGGAGCTCGGTCGCATCCACCACGCGCAGCTCGTTGACGTCGAAGATCCCTTTGACGCTTTCCACGACGACAGGTGTGACCCTCGTCGTGTGCTTGATGCGGAGGCGATCCCCAACGGCGAGCGGACGGTCCTGGAACCAGCAAACGGTCGCTTCGAAGGTATCGGTTACCTCCGGCGCGCCCTCGGAAGCGGCAATGAGGTCGCCGCGTGAGACGTCGAGGTGATCTGCGAGTCGCACCGAGACCGAGAGGCCGACCTCGGCTCGTTGCAGTGGGCCGTCAGCTGTCTCGATGGCGCGGATCGTCGTGCGCGCGCCCTGCGGGAGCACGACGACCGGGTCGCCGACCCGGAACGGCCCTCCGTTGACCATCCCCGCGTAGTTGCGCCCGCCTCCGGGCTGGCGAAGCACCCACTGCACGGGCAGGCGGGCTCCGCTTCCTGGGTTCAATCCGTGCTGGGCCGCCCATCCGCCGGCCCGGGCCGACTCCAGTGCATCGAGCACGGTCGGACCGTCGTACCAGGGAGCAGCGTCCGAGCGCGCCACCACGTTGTCACCGTGGAGGGCGGCGATGGGAATCACGGTGCAAGAGGAGATGCCGAGCCGACGGGCCAGGGCCTCCATTTCGTCGGCGATGTGCTGATACGCAGAGCGGTCCCAGTCGACGAGGTCCATCTTGTTGGCACAGACGACGAGCTGGTCCACGCCGAGCAGCGCGGCGATGCAGATGTGACGTCGTGACTGCTCTCGCAATCCGGACGTCGCGTCAACGAGGACCAGGGCGAGATCGGCGGTCGACGCGCCCGTCGCCATATTGCGGGTGTATTGGATGTGCCCGGGACAGTCGGCGATGACGAATTTCCGGTGCGGGGTGGCCGCGTAGCGGTAGGCGACGTCGATCGTGATGCCTTGTTCGCGCTCCGCACGGAGCCCATCGGTGACGAAGGACAGGTCGAGCTCGCCCAGCCCCCGTCGTTCTGATGCGGTCTCAATGGCGGTGAGCTGGTCGTCGAACAGCTGACGGGTGTCGAACAGGAGCCGTCCGATCAGGGTGCTCTTGCCGTCGTCCACCGAGCCGATTGTGGCGAATCGGAGGAGATCCATCGTGTCGACGCCAAGCTCGGGACCGCCAGCCGGCGGCGAGCCGGGCAACGTGGTCATGGGTCTAGAAGTACCCCTCACGCTTGCGGTCCTCCATGGAGGTCTCGGAGAAGCGGTCGTCCGCCCGTGTGGCACCACGCTCGGAAATCCGGGAGGACGAGACCTCGCGGATGATCTCCTCCACCGTGTCGGCGGACGAGCGCACCGCGCCGGTGCAGGTGGCGTCGCCTACCGTGCGGAACCGGACCGTCTCCTTGCGGACCTCCTCGCCAGGCTCGGGACCCACCCATTCGCTGATGGCCAGGAGCATGCCGTCGCGCTCGACCACCTCGCGCTCATGGGCGTAGTAGATGGACGGCAGCTCGATGCGCTCACGCCAGATGTACTGCCAGATGTCGAGCTCGGTCCAGTCAGACAGCGGGAAGGCACGCAGATGCTCGCCCGGACGCACGCTGCCCTGGTACAGCTGCCACAGCTCGGGACGCTGGGCCTTGGGGTCCCACTGCCCGAAGGAGTCACGGAACGAGAGCACGCGCTCCTTTGCCCTGGCCTTGTCCTCATCCCGGCGAGCGCCACCGAAGGCGGCGTCGAACCCGTGGGCGTTGATGGCATCGAGCAGGGTCGTCGTCTGCAGGCGGTTGCGCGAGGCCACCGGCCCAGGGTCGGCCACGCGGCCCTGCTCGATGGAATCCTGCACACTCGCCACCAGCAGGCGGGCGCCCTCACCCGCGACCTGTGCGTCCCGGTAGTCGAGCACCTCGGGGAAGTTGTGGCCCGTGTCCACGTGGAGCACCGGGAAGGGGATCTTCCCTGGCTTGAACGCCTTGGCCGCCAGGTGCAGCAGGACGGCCGAATCCTTTCCTCCGCTGAAGAGGAGCACCGGCCGCTCCGACTCGGCGGCGACCTCGCGGATGATGAAGATGGCCAGAGACTCCAGCAGGTCGAGGTGCCCCAGGGGGTGCTCCACGGGCCTGACGAGGGCGGTAACGGACCCGCCGGCCCGGATTGCGGCAGGGCCCGGGGCTTCAGAGTTCTCGGGAGAGCGGTAGGCGGCGGCGGAGTCCATGGATCCTCTCAAATCATGACCATTTTGGTCATGTATACTAGAGCCTGCATTCGGACGGGCGTCAAGCGCCGACGGCGGGCCCCCGAGAACGGCCCAATGCCCCGTGGAGAAAGTGAGGGATCTGTGGCCGAGACCAACGTGAGCGACCAGCAGTTGACTGCGGAGGAACTTGCCGTGGTCAGTGAGGGCTTCGAGTCCGCTCCAGCCAGTGCCGTGATCAGGTGGGCGATCGAATCATTCGGCGACTCGTTGGTGCTGGCGGCCTCGTTCGAGGACGTCGTGCTGATTGACCTGGTCACCAAGGTTGCACCGGCGGTCGAAGTCGTCTTCTTGGACACAGAGGCCCACTTTCCCGAAACGTTGTCCTTCGTCGACGATATGCGTGAGCGGTACCGCCTCAACCTCACGGTCACCAAGCCGGGACCCGAAGCCGCCGCGTACCCCTGTGGTTCCGATCAGTGTTGCCAGTTCCGCAAGGTTGAACCCCTTCGCCGTGCTCTCGCCGGGAAGCGGGCGTGGTTGACCTCGCTCAAGCGGTCAGATGGTCCTAGCCGCGCCGACGCGCCGATGGTGAGCTGGGATGCCGGCTTCGGGCTGGTGAAGATCAATCCGCTGGCCACGTGGACCGAAGATGACATCTCCTCCTATCTGTCTGACCACGACCTCCCTGTCCACCCTCTTATTCCTCGCGGGTACCGCTCCATTGGATGTGCGCCGACCACGCTGCCGGTGGGCGACGGTGAAGACGCTCGCGCCGGTCGCTGGGCCGGTGCGGACAAGTCCGAGTGCGGCCTGCACGTCTAGTGCCTCGTGACCTCGACAACCCCTACGGGATGGAGTTCCGTGGTCGACGTGACCGCGGGCTCAAGTTCATCAGGCCCTATCGAAACATCGGCGAGCTCAACCCCACCGAGCAGCTGAAGCTGGCGCGGCACCCTTTCGAGGTTGCGCAGGCGGTCATCGACACCTACTCCAAGCAAGGCCCCGGCTCCATCAACCAGGTGCCCGGGGAGGTGGAACGCCTCAAATGGGTCGGGATGTACCCGCAGCGCCAGGGGGGGACGCTTTCATGATGCGGATCAAGGTCCCGGGCGGGGTGATGACCGCGGCCCAGGTCCGCGAGATCGGGGTGGCGGCCGACGCGTTCGCCGAGGGACCTGATGACAGCCCCGTCTTCGGGAATCGTTACGCCGACCTGACGACCCGCCAGGACATTCAGCTCCACTGGATCCGCATTGCCGATGTCCCCCGCATCTGGCAGCGCTTCTGGGACGTCGGACTGACCACGGTCCAAGCGTGTGGCGACTCGGCGCGCAACGTGTGCTCGTGCCCGGTCTCCGGTATCGACGAGAAGGAGGTCGTCGCCGCGCTTCCTGTGGCCGAGGCCATATCGGCCTTCTTCACGGGAAACCGCGAGTACGCCAACCTGCCTCGAAAGTTCAAGATCGCCGTCACGGGGTGCACCGAGGACTGCGCCAGGGTCGAGATCAACGACATCGGTCTGTGGCCGGCGGAACAGACCGACGGGACGGTCGGCTTCAACGTGCTCATCGGCGGGGGTCTCTCCGATGGCGAGCGCATGGCTTCGGACATCGACGTCTTCATTGAGCCCGACCAGGCCGTGGAGCTCTGCCGAGGGGTCGCGCAACTGTTCGGCGAGCTTGGGAACCGGGAGAACCGCGGCCTGGCCCGCATGCGCTACCTGGCTGAAGAGCTGGGTCCGGAGGGGTTCCGAGCGGCCCTGGACGAGCGCACCAAATTCTCGCTTTCGTCCGCCGGACGTGAGCTGACCACTGCGTTCCGCGGTGACCACGTCGGTGTTCACCCACAGAAGCAGCCTGGCCTGCTCTATGTGGGTTGTTCGGTGCCCGTGGGGCGGATGCACGGGATAGAGCTGATCGAGCTGGCGCGCGTGGCGGAGACGTACGGCGACGGGGGCGTGCGCATCGGCACTGACCAGAACTTCATTGTGTCGGGCGTCCCCGAGGAGCGTCTCGACGATCTGTTGGCTGAGCCTCTCATGCAGACGTATTCACCTTTCCCTGGACCCTTCGAGCGCGGTGTCGTCGCCTGCACCGGTTCTGAGTTCTGCCGCTTTGCCGTGGTCGAGACGAAGGAGCGGGCGGTCAAGTGGGCACGGACGCTGGACGCGCAGCTCTCCGGTGGCGAGGGTGCGGAGGCACCAGGCGACGCGGGCGTGATCCGGATGCACTTCTCGGGCTGCTCCGCCTCCTGTGCCCAGCCACAGATTGCCGACATCGGGTTCCGGGGTGACATCGCACATGTCGACGAGCACATCGAGGAGGCCGTCGACATCGGTCTGGGCGGCTCGCTCGGCCCCGACGCGGCGTTCATCGACTGGGTGGAGGGCGCGATGCCGGTTGACCAAGTACCCGACGCGCTCCTCCGGGTGGTGAGCCGCTACCGCGAGGAGCGTCGTCCCGCTGAGCCGTTCCACCTCTGGGCGCGCCGCACGAACCCGGACGAACTGCGGTCCACGCTGGCCGGTGTCGCGCAGGCGGTGACGTCGTGAAGCGCTATCGCATCCGGGAGCAGATGAACGGGATCGCCGAGCCACCGGGCAAGGTCTGGTTCTGGGAGTTGGAGGCGGGCGTGATCCACGCTGACCGCTGCATCCAGTGCGGCACCTGCGTCGCGGTCTGCCCGTCCAACTCCATCGGTGTGGACGAGGACACGAATCTCCCCGAGCTGGTCAAGATGTGCACCGGCTGCTCCCTCTGCTGGGACTTCTGTCCCCGGGGAGGCCTTCGCTACGAGGCGTTGTGGCCGCCGTCCACCGCGGTAAGCGGAGAGGACGCCCAGGTGCAACCTTCCCAGGTCCGCTCTGACTCTTCGGACACGTATTGGAAGATCAGTGGCGGACCGCCCGCGGAGGGGCTCGGTGCGGTCGTGGAGTCCTACGCGGTGCGGGCAGGCGCGGAGATCGACGACGCACAAGACGGCGGCGCCGTCAGCGCGCTGCTGATCGGCCTGCTGGCCGCGGACGAGATCGACGGCGCGCTCGTCTCCAAGCCCTCTGCCGATCCCGACGAGCAGTGGAAGGGCATCGCCACCATCGCCACCACGGCGGGCGAGATCAAAGCTGCCTCCGGCAGCTTCTACAACCAGACGATGGCCTTGGCCGAGCTGGATCTCTCGCGCTACGCGCTGCCTCCGAAGCCGAGGATTGCGGTGGTGGGCACGCCCTGCGAGGTACAGGGACTTCGGGCTCTGCAGGCCAGGCGTTGGCCGACTGGCGCCCATCGGGTCGATGCGGTCGTGTTGACGATCGCACTCATGTGCACCAAGAACTTCGACTACGAGGCGCTGACCCTCCGCGAGCTCCGCGACAAGCGTGGCGTCGACCTGGACCGTGTATCGAAGATGGATGTCATCCGTGGCCGCATGATCGTCGAGTACCGCGACGGCGAGCTGGCGGTCGACGAGCCGGTCAAGGATTTCCATGGTGCCGCATTGAAGGGCTGTGACGAGTGCGCCGATTTCCTCGGTCGCTCGGCTGACATCTCGGTGGGCAGCGTCGGGTCGATGAACGGCTGGACCAGCGTGCTGATCCGGACCGAGCGAGGTCGACTGGCCTTCCAGGCGGCTCGGGCCAAGCTGGACGTGCGGGGACTCGATGATCCGGCCGCGCTGCTGCGCCTCGACGCACTGGACAAGAAGATCGCGGACCGCTCCCTCCAGCGGAAGCTTGATCCGGATGCACCGCTCTTCATCGAATTCGACGAGCACGTCCGGGCCTACGAAGGTTCCGACCGACAGCCCGTCTACATACGACATTGACCGTCTCCGCCTCGCCGGTTCTGCACGTTCCCGACGAACCGACCGCCCACGCCGAGCGTTGGTTGGCCGCGGTCTTGGACGGGAGAGAGCTTGACGACGTCCTCAACGAAGAGTCCGACGGAGTCGTCGCTTGGTGCTGGAGCCGCTGGCGCACGCTGGCATCGGCCGGCATGGACGAGGAGCAATTCGGCCAGATCGTGCTCGGCTACCGACGGGAGATCTGGCTCTGGCTGGCCGGCGAGCGGACATGGGCGCAGTGCTGTTCCGGGCTCATCGGTCGCATCAACCGGCGCCGCGTGGGTGGTGGCGACGGCGCCGCGGGGTGAGCGCTACAGGACGACCTGCAGCGATCGCGTTGGCAGGCGTCACGGTCCAACGGGAGGGCGTACCCGTGCTGCGAGGGATCGACTGGCTCGTCGAGGTCGCTGACCGCTGGGTGATTCTCGGCCCGAACGGCTCGGGCAAGACGACGTTGCTGCAAGTGGCCAGCGCGCGGCTGTGGCCGACCTCCGGCACCGTGGAAGTGCTGGGAGCCCGCCTCGGAGCAGTCGACGTCCGGACGCTGCGTCCGCGCGTGGCCCTGGTCAGCGGCGCTGTCACGCGACAGCTCCGTGCCGACCTGGTGGCACGACATGTGGTGGTCAGCGGCCGCTATGGGGCGCTGGAGACGTGGTGGAACCGGTACACGGATGCCGACTGGGAGAAGGCGGACGGGCTTCTGGTCCTCGCCGGCGTCGGCGACATCGGCGACCGCCCGTTCGGGGTGATTTCGGAAGGGGAGCGCCAGCAGGTGCTGCTGGCACGGGCGCTCATGAGCGATCCCGAGCTGCTTCTTCTCGACGAGCCGTTCGCCGGGCTCGATCTCGGGGCCCGGGAGCGCCTCCTGGCCCGCCTCACCTCTCTGGCTCGGGACGCCGGGAACCCGCCGATCGTCCTCGTGACGCACCACTGCGAGGAGATCCCGCCGGGGTTCACCCACGGCGGACTGGTGTCCGGCGGCGAACTGGTCGCGGCGGGCCCGTTGTCGGACGTGGTGACCTCAGAGCGCGTCTCGGCCTGCTTCGGGGTGGAGGTCACCGTCGGTTGTACCGACGGGCGGTGGTGGAGTCGCGCCCTCTGACGCGCAGTCCGGTCCGGTGAACAGGGCGTCCAGAGGGGCACTTGATTCAGCGGAACGCTGAGGGTACAACCGACACCACAGGAGAAGTGCCGACGAGGTCGGCGCTGTGGCATTTCCCCACCATCCACCAGTTGTAAAAGCTCATTTACTAGGGTTTTTGCGCAGAGCGAAGGTAGGTCGTCGGGGAGTGACGGTTGTGATCCTGCTGGTCCTCGTAGTGCTTCTTTGGGTGGCGGTACTCGCCCCGAGCGCTTGGCGACGATTTGGTGAGCGCCAGGGGGTCGGCTCCATCGACCACTTCCATCATCAACTGCAGCTCCTGGAGCACGCCGGGCCCAAGACCGTTGCTCCGGCCTACCGGCTGCACACGGCTGTGCCCGGGGGTACAACACCGGAAGTTGCCCCGGACCTCGCGGTCGACTCGTCACGTCCGAAGTTGGTGCTCCTACGACCCACAGAGGACGCGTCGGCGGCCGATGTCGACGGCGAAGACGGCTCGCACTACGAACGCGTCGGCGTCCTCGACCGGCCCGAGCCGGCCTGTCTGCCCGAGGTGAGCGTCACGTTGCCGTCGTTGCGCCGCGAGCAGGCGCGACGGCGCTGCACGATGCTGTTGCGCTGCCTGAGTGGTGTGGCCATCTCCACTGCACTCATCGGCGTGTTTCCTGGGATGCATCTGGTCTGGATCTTCACCGGACTCACCGCTCTGGCCGCGCTCGGGCTCGTGGGTCTGATGGCCTATGCCAAGGAGCTCGAGGCCGAACAGGAGCGTCGCCGTACCCGACGCGCAGCACTCCTCAGAACTGCCGGCCGAGGATCTGGCGACAGCGGGTTACCCCGGTGCCTGGGACGACGACGAGTTCGAGGTGCCGCGGGCCGCTGCCCGCTGAGCGCCACACCCGGCCTCTCCGGAAGCCTCCCACAGCCCGACTATTCTGGGTCCTGCCGGGGGTGTAGCTCAGCTGGCAGAGCGCTACGTTCGCAATGTAGAGGCCGAGGGTTCGAGTCCCTTCACCTCCACCTAGCGAGTCCAGCTTTTGCTGGACTCGCGTCGCAGCCGCGCTCATCCACAGGTTTATGGAGCGCATAACCCGAAGGTCGGAGGTTCAAATCCTCCCCCCGCCACGATTTCGCGTTCGGCGGAGTGGGCGAAGATGCCGTTTCTCGGCTTTTCTCGGGACCTACTCACCCTTGAGTCTGCAGCCCTATGCAGGGTGGCGCCGCGCACGTGCTCCTGACGCTGCGGTTTCGTGGTGGAGTCTTCGGTCGGCGTGTAGCTGCATGGGGCTGCCCAGTGCATGCCCTATGCCCGTGCCCTGATCAAGCAGGCGCCTGCGAGCGCAGGACCTCGCCAAGCTGGCGTCGAGACGTGACGTCCAACTTCCGGAAAACCTTTCGCAAGTGATAGTCGACGGTCGCCGAACTAATGAAGAGCTGTGCGGCAATTTCAGGGTTCGTCAGCCGTTCCGAGGCCAACTGCGCAACTCGGCGTTCTTGGGGAGTCAAGTCGGCACGCCTTTCGACAGTTCGCGATCGAGCCCTCTCTCCCGTGGCAAGAAGTTCTGCTTGCGCGCGCTTTGCGAAGTCTTTTGCGCCCATCGCTACAAAGAACTCGTGAGCGTGCCGCAAGTGCTTCCGGGCATCTAATCGCCGATTCTCTCGTCTAAGCCACTCTCCGTAGAGAAGACTGGCATAGGCGAGATCTCGCGGAACCAGTGTTTCGGCGAGATACCCAAGGGCGGACTCAAAGAACGCTTCGGCTTCGGATCCGCTCGACACCAAGGCTCTCGATTGAGCCAAGAGACCGAGAGCCCAGGGAGTCCTGCTTGCTTCAGCGCGCACGGCGAGTCGCTCCAGGAGGGACTCGGCGAGCTCCGGTTCTCCGGAACGGATGGCCGCCTCAACGGCGAGTGGAAGCGTTTGCGATGTCCAACCGAGTGGGCGACTCGTATGGACACAGGCGGTCGCCTCAAGAGCCTCCCTATACCGACCGGCGCCTAGATGCAGGACCGCAAGAGCGTGGTAGCCCAGCATTACGGCAACGCCGGAACCGACTGCCGACATGAAATCGATAAGTATTGACGTGGATTGCTTTGTCGACTCCTCGTCTCCCGCCCAGGCCGAGATTTCGGCGCTCGTGGGTCCGAAGTGCACAGCGGGCAGGCCGATCGCTGCCGCAACGTCCAGTGTTTCGTCAAATCGTGCAGTCGCTGATTGCAGATCACCTGCGCGTAGGTCGAGTTCGGCCATTCCGACCAGGTTGAAGAGCAGTACAAGAAGCGCACCATTCTCCCGAGCTGACTTATCAGTCCGCTCAGCCCAGGCTTTGTAGGCCCGATCATCGAGGCGCTCATTCGCGGTAATGAGACAGAATACAAACCACCGAGCGATCTGGTCATGCGAGACCTCTCCCTGCGTGAAAGCAAGCGCCGCTTGTCGATAGTCTTCGAATGCGGCCTGCGGACCGTCCGTGAACAAAAGGGCAGTCCCATCAAGAAGATGATCCTCGAGACTGGCGGGGAAAGCATTCTCACGGCGAGTCATCTGGACGGTCTCGGAATCTCGTGAGCCTGAAGACCCTGGGTAAGGTGCAAAGAGATTCCATAACCTGCAAATGCTTCCAGCAGAGTCTCCCGAGCCCGTCCGAGGTTCCTGCTGTCCTTGAAATAGGCGTGCCGCTGCAAGGAGCTGCCGTGCTGCTTCAGCTGGCTGCGAATTGCGAATGCTGAGTTGGCCACGTAGCTGCTCGGCTTCCGCAACGGTAAGTGGCTCCGAGATGTGCGATTGTGCTTGGTCCAGGAGAGCGTTCGCCTGGTTGTGGTCGCCAGCATTCATGGCGGCTTCTGCGGCGTGCACCAGTCGCTTTGCTCTCAGTTCAAGAGAATCTGTCAGTTCACTGGCCTGCACCAACAAGGCGCATTCTGCTGTGTAGCCTCCACGCGCCTTCGCAATCTGCGATGTCTCCTCGAGTTCCGAGGCCAGCACAGAATCGGGACCTGTCGTTCCCAGGACGACATGGCGGGCCCACCGATCGGGGTAAGTCGCTTTTGAAATCAGGCTTGCGTACGTACGATGAACAGTGACTCGAATGTCCGGGTCGGCGCTCACGTAGCTTGCCGAGCGAATCAGTGGATGACGAAATCTGACGACCGGTCCAGGAAGAATGAACTGGCGGCGTTCGGTCTCTGCCTCCGCCTCCCTGGTACAGCCCAGACGGTTGGCTACTGCACGCACAAGTGCTCGATCACCCGAAGTATCCGCCGCCGCCGCGAGGAGAAACAGCTGACCATCGTAAGAAAGCGATGCAACTTCTTGGTTGAAGTGGTTTTCCAGCTGCCGCGTCACGGCAACTGGTTTGTCCAGCAAGCCAGCGAAGGCTGACGGAGATTCAGTCAGCGTTGACCCCATTTCCCACAGGGCGAGCGGACATCCGTTGGTCTCAGCGGCGATATCTTTCGCAAGCTGCGCGGGAACGGGGCGATCGGCTGCGATGTTGAAGATTTTCAGAGACGGCATCGTCTGGTAGCCCAGAGACCTCAAGCGAGGGCAGGCCAGCCAAGTCGGACGGAACATCCAAATAGGTCCTGAGCCCGAAAAGGAGAACGATTTCCTCAGCGTGCAAACGACGGCCGACAAACGCCAAAGTTTGGAGCGATTCGACGTCGATCCACTGACCGTCGTCCACGATGCAGAGGAGGCCCGATCGGCCGCTCTCCGAGGAAAGAAGGTTCAGAGCGGCTAAGGCGACGATGAATCGGTCGGGCGTTGGTGCGTCAACGAGCCCAAAAGCCGATTCGAGGGCCGTTCGCTGGGGTGAGGGTAGCCGATCGATTTCATGAAGGAAAGGAACAGCAAGTCGGTGGAGCGCCGCAAAGCCAAGGAGCTCTCCGTCTCGACGCCGGAGATTCGTGCCACGGGACAAGTCCACTGTTCTGGCCGCATATTCGAGCATTGCGGTCTTTCCCATACCGGCGTCGCCGTAGATGAACTAGGGCCCCACTTCTCCCTTCGAGAGCCCCGTTAAGAAGGTCGTCAAGGACACTCTTCTCTCGTGTGCGATCTAGGAACACGGTGCTCGTATCCACGGTCTACCCCGGTGAAGCTGAAGATCAGGTCGCGCCTCGGTTGAAGCCGTCACCCCTGGTGAAATCCCCGATCCTACTGAAACTGACCGTAAATCGTGAAGCGGATATTTTGATTCCTGAGGACGGTCAGTGGCTCACGCCACAGTGCCCTTAGGCCAACTGGGATACGGCACCCGTTGGCCCCGCGCTGCGGTCGACGCGAGTGGCTCCCGACGCGAAGCAAGCTGACCTAGGTTCTTGCGGGTCGACTCAGGGCAGATCGGCGATGCCAAAGGTACGAGATCGGGTGCACCATCTCTTCTCGCGGTCGCTCTCGCTA